>CAVUKE010000003.1:2942500-4280396 GCA_963742045.1 uncultured Pseudomonadota bacterium | reverse complement strand
CACCGCGGCCGTCTGGCTTTCAACCGGCTTTCCATCCTGCATGACGGACTTGCCGTTACTCTCCATCTCGAGCTGCTGGAGGTAGGCCGGAAAGCGCTTCAGCCGATCATCGTACGGCAGCACCGCCAGCGTCGGCAACTTCATGAATTGATGTTCCAGACCCCAGCGAACCCCATCAATACCGGCAGGTTCTCCTTACCACGGCGCACGCGGAAATGCTCGTCCATTTCGTGTCCACCAGCGAGGAAGTCAGAAGTTCTCCGACCGACGGCAATGGCGATCGACACGCCGATCGAGGACCACAGCGAGTAACGGCCGCCGACCCAATCCCACATGTCGAAACGTATCGGGATGCACCCCGAACTCATCCATGGCGCGCTGTTGGTGGATACCGCCGCGAAGTGCTGCGGCACTCGCTTTCACCGAGCTTGCTTCGAGCCAGGCGCGCGCCGTGTGAGCATTCGTCTGCGTTTCGAGCGTCGTGAAGGTCTTGGAGGAGACGATGAACAGCGTGGTCTCCGGGTCCGCGGTCTTGAGGACTTCGGCGAAATGACAGCCATCGACGTTGGAGACGAACTCCCAGCTGCGGCGCCCCCCGGTGTACTGCTTCAGTGCCAGCACCGCCATCGCCGGACCGAGGTCCGATCCGCCGATGCCGATGTTAATCACCAGCTCGAAGGGTTTGCCGGCGCTGCCCCTGATGCGGCCTCGCGTACGGCCGCGAATCCGAGCATGCGGTCGCGCTCGGTCATGACGGCTCTGCTCGATGTCCTTGCCGCCGAGCTCGGCGCCGGGGGGCTGGCGCAGGGCGACATGCAGCACCGCCCGGTCCTCGGTCGTGTTGATGTGTTCCCCGCGCCACATGGCGTCGATGCGGTCGCGCAGGCCGTACGCATCGGCGAGCTGCGCACAGCTTCTTCAGCGCCGATCTCGTCGAAACGCTGGCGTGAGATATCCATCGAGCAGACCCGGCCTGCTCGCGCGAGAAGCGCTCGAAGCGCCCCGGGTCGCGCGCGAACAGCTCGCGCGTCGGGAACCGCTCAAGCGCGTGGCATGGGGGCCGACTCTGTCCAGATCGGCGTGCAGGGGTCCGGGATGCATTGACTGTCATGCGTGTTCTCCTTGCGCGAACGGCTCAGGGTCGTCGCAGCTCTCGACAGCTACCTAAGACGCTAAACCGCGCTAGAAGTGGCGATCGTATCAACCACGTATTGTAGTTGCGTTTCGGTCAGTTCCGGATAGATCGGCAGCGCGAGCGGTTTCCGCGGCCGCCGCTTCCGAGTGCGGAAAATCGCCGGCTTTGTAGCCGAGATACGCGAAGCACTGCTGCAGATGCAGCGGCACCGGATAGTAGATCTCGGATCCCACCCGGCGTTCCGCAAGTGGCCCGCAAGCGGTCGCGCTCGCGCACCCGAATCACGTACTGGTTGTAGATGTGCCGGCCGCCCGGCGATCGCCTGCGGGAGTTTGCACCGCTTCGCCCGGCTTCGCTCGCGCGAAAGCGCCGTCGTAGAAAGCCGCGTTGCGCTGGCGGCCGTCGGTCCAGCTGTCGAGGTGCGGCAGCTTGACGTTCAGCACCGCCGCCTGCATCTCGTCGATGCGGAAATTCCCGCCGATGAGCGCGTGGTAGTACTTCGGCTTGCCCCCGTGCACCCGCAGGATCTGCCATGCGCTCGGCGAGCGCGGCGTCGTTGGTGACGCACATCCGGCATCGCCGAAGGCGCCGAGATTCTTGCGTCGGGAAGAACGACAGGCAACCGACGTCGCCGAAGCTGCAGGCGCGCTTGCGCTGCGCATCCTCGGCACCGATCGCCTGGGCCGCTCTTCGATGACCTTGAGGCCATGGTGCGCGCCGGTCCATGAGCGGCTCAGCATGTCCGCGACCTGACCGTAAAGATGCACGGGCATCAGGCGCCTGCACGTTGCCGCCGGTGCTCCGATTGAGCAGCCTCCCCGCACGCTCGCAGTGCTGGTCAGGAAGGTCCCGACGGCTTCGGGCCCGAGGTTGAAACGTGACCGGATCGATGTCGCAGAACACGGCCGCGCACCCGTGCGCGCGATCGTTCCGGCCGTGGCAAAGAAGGTGTAGGGACCTGGTGATGACCCCATCGCCCGGCCCGATTTCCAGCGCCATCAGTGCCAGCAGCAGCGCATCGGTGCCCGAGGATACCCCGATGCCGTACTTGCACGGCTGTAAGCCGCGACGCCCGCCTCCAGCTTCGTGACCCGCGGACCCAGGATGAAGCCTGGCTGGCGCAGACCTTCTCGATGGCCGCCTGGATTTCACGCCAGCGGCGGTACTGCGGTTTCAGGTCCAGCAGCGGCACCTGCATGGCGGGCGTATGCCCGGGACTCTGCCTACCGTGACGACTCCCATCGAGCTAGTGAAACGCGTATCCTACAGCGCAATCCTGATGAGCGACTCGTACCACCCTGCCCAAGAGCCGGCCTCAGATCTGGTAGTTTATAACAACCCGCCCCAAAGTCGTTTTGCAGCCCTCCGCGCGGGACAGGCCCGGGCGGCACAAGGTTGTGGCGCCCGCACTGAACTTATCGGAAAAACCGCTCGGGCTCGTCAGCTCGAACCCTCACCGCGCGGCTGAGCCGCCGGGCTTAGGGTCAGGACCTTACCTCCGATCAACACGAGGGCGAAGTTGCACGGTTCAAAAGTTGGCTGACAGTTGGTAACACACTTTTTGGCACTTATCAGGCATGCTGCGCACCAGCGACGGAATCACGTAAGCCATAGTCCATTGGGGAGATATTGTGAGCAATTCTGCGAACGCGCGTTCGACACGTCCCTTTAATTTTCGGGCGATTTTCTGCTACAACGCGACGGTCGTTGCAGGTCTCACCGTCGCTCTCGCCTGCTGCGGCGGAGACTCGAGCGCGAGCCCCACGACACCCGTGAACTCTGCCAAGATTGACACGACCGCTGGTACCACGACCACGCTGTTGGTGCTCCGGCGACCGACCTGCAATTTCTGCGATACGACATCGCTGCCGGAATGAGTTACTCATACGGGTTTAGCATTTTCGACTATGACGGCGAGCAAGCCGGACATCAGCTACTTCGATTCGTATTCGTCGGCCCGATCGCCTGCGCCTAGCGGCCAACCGTGGGAGCCATCGGCCACATTATGTGGAACAACGGCGAAAATGACGTGATCGTCAATAACGAGACGTTCGATTTCCCGAACATGGAGACTAACCCGGATGAGTATCTGTTCGAGCGTCACGTGCCCATGGACGTCAACGGCGATGGACTGATGGACATCGTGGGCGTGTCGAATTCAGCCGGCGCGGTCGTCGCCTATATAAACCCAGGAGCACACAACCAGCCTTGGGTTCGCAGGGTCCTAAGCACCAAGTGTCCGGGTGCGGTCAACCTGACGGTGGCTGACGTGAACGGCGACGGCAAGCCCGATGTGATCGTAGCGATGCGCTATCAACCGGACACAGTCCGCCCGGGTCGCCGGTGGGGATCGCATGGCTGGAAAATCCCGGTCCCGGTAACCCGACGGGTGAGTGGGTCTATCACACCATCGATACGACGCAGGGCAATTTCGGAGACCCGCGCACGGTTCAGGCAGGTGACATCGACCAGGATGGCTCGATGGATGTCGTGGTGTCTGACGCGGTGACTGGCACCCTTGCCTGGTATTCGCAGCCGTCGCCGGACAACTGGGTACGGCATGTGATCCCAGGGGTCAATACGGTGAATGCACATTTTGGGCGCCTATTGGACATGGATGGCGATGGGCAGCTCGATATATTGCTGCCGGTTGCGCAGGGTGTGGCCTGGGTGCAAAACATGAACAAAGGAGCCTCCTGGCAGATTCACTCGATAGTCGAATTCACCGACCCAAACTGGGCGAATGTCGTCACCGAGGTCGCGGCCGGGGACGTCCATCACGATGGCTCTCTCGACGTGGTATTTTCTGTCGGCTCGCTCTCCAGCGGGGTGACGTCCTCCCATACTGGCGGGCTGTACATTGCACACGTGGTTGCCTCCACCTGGCAGGTTAGCCAGGTATATACGACCCAGAACAGCGTCGTCGGCGTGCAGCTCGTGGACTTCGACAGTTCGGGATACCTGGACATCGTTTCTAACGCCGAGTACCAGCAGAATGCCGTAACGCTCTGGAAGAACGCGCTCGGGAACTAACGCCGCGTTCCGCAGACGATTTTGCCGAGTCGTTGAGGTTTTTTTGACCAGGATGGAAACGAAACCAGCGCAGCTCGGGCAACGCTGACTCGGACACACCGGGTCATGGGACTGACGCGCGTAGCCGTAGTAGTCGCAGAACCAGTCGACGAACCTGCGCACGCCCACTTCGATCGGCGTTGCCGGTCGGTAACCCACATCCCGCACCAGATCCTCGATGTCGGCGAAGGTCTCCGGGACGTCGCCGAGCTGCATGGGCAAGTAGTTCTTCTGTGCCTTGCGCCCGAGACACTCCTCGATCACCTCGATGTAGCGCATGAGCTGCACCGGCTGGTTGTTGCCAATGTTGTAAAGACGAAACGGTGCAGAACTCGAGCCCGGATCGGGTGCATCGCTGCGCCAGTCCGGATCCGGCCGCGCCACGCGCTCCGATACCCGAATCACGCCCTCGGAGATATCGTCCACGTAGGTGAAATCGCGCCGGTGGTGACCGTGGTTGAATACATCGATCGGCTTGCCCTCGAGTATGTTGCGCGTGAACAGGAACAGCGCCATGTCCGGGCGTCCCCACGGGCCGTAGACTGTGAAGAACCGCAGACCCGTGGTGGGCAGCTTAAAGAGCGCCGAATAGTTGTGCGCCATGAGCTCATTCGCGCGCTTGGTCGAGGCGTACAAGGACAGCGGATGATCGGCCGGGTTGTGTACCGAGAACGGCATATTAGTGTTGGCGCCGTAGACCGAGCTCGTGGAGGCGTACACCAGGTGCTCCACGCCGTGATGGCGACAGCCCTCGAGCACGTTGAGCGTGCCGGTGACGTTACTGCGCACGTAAGCGTGCGGATCCTCGAGGGAGTAACGCACGCCCGCCTGCGCGGCAAGATGTATGACTCGCGGGAATTTCTCGCGTGCAAAAAAGGCGCGCATGCCCGCATCATCGGCGAGGTCCAGTTTTTCGAAGCGAAACCCCGGCTGCGACGCCAGGCGTGCGAGCCGCGCTTCCTTGAGCGTGACATCGTAGTACTCGTTGAGATTGTCGAGGCCTACCACCTCGTAGCCGCGCGCCAGCAGCTTATGCGCGGTATGCGAGCCGATGAAACCGGCCGCCCCGGTCACCAGAATCTTCATAAGCGCCCATCGACGGCAGCGGCCGGGAACACGTGCTTGATGTCATAGAGCACATGGTTCTTCTTGCACAGGCGGCGCACGCCGCGCGCGCCAAGCTCGCGAAACTGGCGGTGCGCCACGGCCACGACCGCGACGTCATAGCGCCCGGGCTTCAGGTCGCGCACCGTTTTCAGCCCGTACTCGTGCCGGCACTCGCCGGCGTTGGCCCAGGGATCGTAAATGTCGACCTTGGCGCCGTGGCTCGTGAGCTCGCGCACCACGTCGACGACCTTGGAATTGCGGATGTCAGGGCAATTTTCCTTGAAGGTCATGCCGAGCATGAGCACCCGCGCGCCCTTCACGTGAATGCGCTTAGTCGCCATGAGGCGCGTGATCTGCCCGGTCACGTAGAGCGCCATGTTGTCGTTGAGGCGGCGGCCCGCCAGGATCATCTCGGCGTGGTAGCCGATCTCCTGCGCCTTGTGCGTCAGATAGTACGGATCTACACCGATGCAGTGACCACCGACCAGCCCCGGCCGGAAGGGGAGGAAGTTCCACTTGCTGCCCGCCGCGTTCAGCACCTCCTCGGTATCGATGCCGAGGCGATTGAAGATGAGCGCGAGCTCGTTGATAAGGGCGATGTTGACGTCGCGCTGCGTGTTCTCGATGACTTTGGCGGCCTCAGCGACGCGGATGCTCGAGGCCTTGTGGGTGCCCGCTGTCACGATCGAGCCGTACAGACGGTCAACAAACTCCGAGACCTGCGGTGTCGACCCTGAGGTCACCTTGCGAATGGTGGTGAGGCGATGGGACTTGTCGCCCGGGTTGATCCGTTCCGGGCTGTAGCCGGCGAAGAAGTCGCGGTTGAACTTAAGCCCCGAGACGCGCTCGAGGATCGGCACGCACACCTCCTCGGTGCAGCCGGGGTAGACCGTCGACTCGTAGACCACCACAGCGCCGCGGCGCATCACCGCGCCGACGCTCTCACTGGCGCGTCGCAGCGCCGTGAGGTCGGGGCGCTTGTACTCATCGATCGGCGTCGGCACGGTCACGATGAAGACCTGACAGCTCTTGAGCTTGTTCAGGTCGGTTGTGAACGTGAGGCGCTTGGCCTCCTTGAGCTCCGCCCGGGACGCCTCGAGCGTCACATCCCGCCCGCGGCGCAGCTGCGCAATGCGCTCGGCCTTGACGTCAAAGCCGATCGTTTCGTAGTGCTTACCGAACTCAACCGCGAGCGGCAAGCCAACGTAACCCAGACCCACGATGCCGATGCGGCACTTTCTTATCTCAGGAATCATACGGTTTTCAGGCACTCGAGCGCTGCGGCTCCCCGGCGCGCTGCGCTCCGGTGACCTCGCGCACTTCGCTCACTGCCCACAGACAGCGTCCCCCACTTGCCTTGGCGATGATCGCGAGCATCGCCTCGTGCGCCGCAAGTTCCTCGGCGCTTGCGACAATGATCGCCAGCGGTACCACGATGCGCAGCGGCTGACGTGCCAGGCGGGCGCCCTCACCCGTGCGTGCCGGGGCATCGATGTCCGTGAGCGCGAGCGCCGCCTGGCCACCGGTCATCGCCAGATAAACGTCCGCGAGAATGCGCGCGTCGAGCAGCGCGCCGTGAAGTTCGCGTCCGGAATTGTCGATCTCGTAACGCTTGCAGAGCGCATCGAGGCTGTTGCGTTGTCCGGGATGCAGCTCGCGCGCGAGCGCGAGTGTATCGAGGACGCGGAAGCCCACGGCTATCTGGCGGCGTTCCCCCGGCAGACGTGCCAGTTCCGCGTCCAGAAACGCGACGTCGAAGGCGGCATTGTGGATGACCAGCTCGGCGCCGTTGAGAAAGGCGAGGAGCTCCTCGGCCACTTGCGCAAAGCGCGGCTGTCCATCCAGCTCGGTGCGCGAGATGCCGTGCACCGCGAGTGCCCCGTCGTCGATATCGCGCTCGGGGTTTAGATAGCGGTGAAACGTGCGACCCGTGGCGCGCCGGTTCACCAGTTCCACGCAACCAATCTCGATGATGCGGTGATTGAGTTCGGGTTCAAGACCGGTGGTCTCGGTGTCTAGGACGATCTGGCGCATGGTGGGCGCGAGTCTACCGTATGGAGTCGCGCAAGGCGTCGATCGCCTCGTTAGCCAGCCGGTCGACGCGCTCGTTACCCGGAACGCCCGCATGTCCCGGCACCCAATGCCATTCAATCTGGTGCGGCGCGCTCGCCTCCTCCAGGCGCTCCCACAGATCCTGGTTCTTGACCGGCTTGCGATCGGCGGTGCGCCAGCCGCGCGCCTTCCAGGCGCGCAGCCATTCGGTAATACCGCGCCGCACGTACTGTGAATCTGTGTAAACGCGCACCTGTACGGGACGCTTCAGTGCCTCGAGTGCCCGGATCACCGCGGTCAGCTCCATGCGGTTGTTGGTCGTCAGGGCCTCCGCGCCGCTTAATTCCTTCTCGTGTTCACCCCTCTGCAGGAGCGCGGCCCAGCCGCCGGGTCCGGGATTACCGCGACAGGCCCCGTCGGTGTAGATCTCAATCACGCCTGTGAACGGGTCGTCGGCTTTACCAGGCCGCCGATCACGGCGGCCTTCTCGCGCACACGCGGCCGGATCGGTGTGAGGGTATAGACACGCTTGCGCGCCTTGAGGAGGTAGGCGCCGGCAGGCAGAGGATAGGTGAGCCCGGCACGCAGCATGCGCCCGGTCCCCTCGCTTGCGGCGAGCCCGCGACTCCAGGGACCCAGATACAGGTAACGTTGCTCGGCAACCACCTCGTAGCCCAAGAGCACCAGCCACTCGCGCACCAGGCGCTCAGAAAGCACGCGCCGCATGCCCGGTGGAAAGCCGGCGCGACTCCAGCGGGCGCGCATGCCCCACAGGCTCCAGGGTCTGAACCCCAACAGCAGCAGGTGTCCTTCGCTCACCAGTACGCGGTCGGCCTCGCGCAGGATGGCGTACGGATCAGGCGCGAATTCGAGCGTGTGCGGCAAGAGCGCCGCGTCGATGCAGTCGCTCATCACCGGTAGCTGCGAGGGACGCGCGATGATGTCCGCGCCGCCGGCCAGCGCCGGCATGCTCAGCAGGCTCTGGCGGCGCGTGCGGCTGCCCGCGAGCAGCTCGCGCGCGCTGCCCCAGGCCCCGATCTGCAGCAGTTCCCAGCCAAATACGTCCTCAAGCGCAGCGCCCAAGAGCTCTGACTCGGCCGCGAGCAGCGCCCGCCCCAGGGGCGAGTCCCACCAGGCGCTGAGAGCCGCATCACGATCTGCAATACCTGAAGTGCGAACTGGCACGATAGAATTGCTGGTAATAGTGTGAAATTAACGGTTAAATTCGCGGCCTTGAACCAGTAGCGTCCTTAGACAGGTAAGGACCCGTGCCCCGGCGCGGGAAAGTAGCACGCCGACAGAGGGTACGGAACTTTGACGACGCCACGACTGAGAGTTACGCGTCACGCGCTCCTCGCCCTGATACCCCTCGCCCTGGTGGCGTGCGCGCAAGCCCCCTCGCGCCCGGCGCACGTGCCGGCCGAGCTTGCCGCGGCGCCCCCGCAGGCGTCCGCCCCGCTGACCGCACCTCCGAGCGTCGAGCCGCAAGTCGCGCCGCCGAGCCCTGCGACGGCGGCCACCGAAGCACCTAGCGACGCGCCGGCGCTGAGCGCCGCGACCGCACCCACGGCCGCCGGCGCCGCCGGTCCCACCCAGCTCGCGGGTCTTGCGCCTGCGCAGTACGGGGACCTCTTTGATCGCATGCGGGTCGGGTTCAAGCTCGATGACGGCGCCGACCGGCGCGCGGTGGATGACCAGCTGCGCTGGTACGCCTCCAACCCCGACTACCTGCAGCGCGCCTTCGGGCGCGCCGATCTTTACCTCTATTACATCGTCACGGAGCTTGAACGCCGTGGCATGCCGCTCGAGTTGGCGCTGCTGCCAGTGGTGGAAAGCGCCTTCGAGCCGTATGCCTACTCGCGCGCGAGCGCTTCGGGTCTGTGGCAGTTCATTCCCGGCACCGGCTCGCGCTTCGGGCTCAAGCAGGACTGGTGGTACGACGGACGGCGCGACATCGTCGAGTCGACGCGTGCCGCGCTCGATTACCTGCAGTACCTGCACGACGAATTCAACGGCGACTGGCTGCTCGCCATCGCCGCCTACAACTGCGGCGAGGCGATGGTCGAGCGCGCGGCGGAAGCCAACCGCGCCGCCGGCCGCACGGTGGACTTCTGGAGCCTGTGGCTCCCGGGTGAGACGCGCGCGTACGTGCCGAAGCTGCTGGCGATGAAGCGCCTCGTGATGGACCCGGAGACTTACGGACTCGCTTTCAGCCCGATACCGAACGCGCCCTACTTTGCGCGCGTGCCGACGCACGGCCAGATCAACCTGAAGCTCGCCGCGGAAATCGCCGGGATCAGCCCCCAGGACCTGTACGAGCTCAATCCCGCGTTCCACCGCTTCGCCACCGACCCCTCAGGCCCCTACTTCCTGCTGCTGCCGGTCGATGCGGCGGACGTGTTCTCCGAGAACATCGTGCAGCTGTCCGAAGAGCAGCGCCTGGGCGTCACGCGCTATACCGTCCGGCACGGCGACTCGGTGGTTTCCGTGGCGAAGCGCTTCAACACCACGGCGACGGTGATTCGCGAGATGAACGGTCTGAGCGCCGGCCCGCTCACGGTCGGTGAGGATGTGCGCGTGCCCAGCTCGGTGACGGATCTGCCGCCGAAGGTCATGCTGGCCGCCGCGCAGGTCGACGGACATGCTCGCTCAAGCCGCCGTGCCCACGTACAGGTCGTGCGACACGGGGATTCCCTGTGGACCATCGCCCGCCGTCACGGCATGGACGTGCACACGCTCGCGCTGATGAACGGCATGCACCCGGATGATCAGCTGCGTGCCGGGCAGCACATCAAGTTATCCTCCGGCTCGGCCGCCACCGCGCACAAAGCGCGCCACATGACGTACACGGTGCGTGACGGTGACACCGTGGCGCAGATCGCGCATCTGTTCCAATGCAGCGTGCCGCAGCTGCTTGCCTGGAACGGCCTGAACTCGAAGTCCCACATTCATACCGGGCAGAAGCTGCACATCCACCTCGGCTCGCGCCACGGCTGACACGTCACGCCGATCGTCCCGGCGGGCGCGCCTTTGCGGCATAATCGGCGCCGGAGGCTCCAAACATGGGATTTCTTACCGGCAAGCGCGCCTTCATCGTGGGCGTGGCGACCGACCGATCGATCGCCTGGGGCATCGCGCAGGCGATGCACCGCGAAGGTGCGGAACTTGCGTTCTCGTATGTGAACGACAAGATGAAGGAGCGTGTGGAGCCGCTTGCACACTCGCTCGGCTCGCGCCTCACCATGCCGCTGGACGTCACGGTGGATGAGCAGACCGATGCGGCGTTCGAGCGCCTCAAGGGTGAATGGGGGCAGCTTGACATCGTGGTGCACGCGGTCGCCTACGCGCCGCGCGAGGCGCTCACGGGGAGCTTCGTTGAGGCCACGAGCCGCGAGGGCTTCCGCATCGCCCATGAGGTCTCCAGCTACAGCCTCACCGCGCTCGCACAGCGTGCCCGGCCGCTGATGTCCGGACGCCGCGGCGCGCTGCTGACGCTCTCCTACCTCGGTGCGATGCGCTCGATCCCGGGCTACAACGTCATGGGGCTTGCCAAGGCGAGCCTCGAGGCGAACGTGCGTTTCCTCGCCGCCGATCTGGGCCCGCAGGGAATCCGCGTCAACGGCATTTCCGCCGGCCCCATCAAGACGCTGGCCGCGGCCGGTATCCCCGGATTTCGCAAGATGCTCGGTCGCGTGGCGGAGGTCGCGCCGCTGCGCCGCAACGTGACGCTCGAGGATGTAGGCAATGCGGCTGCGTTCCTGTGCTCGGACCTCGCCGCCGGCATCACCGGCGAGATCCTGTACGTCGACAGCGGCTTCAGTACCGTCGGCATGAGCTTCCCGCTCGAGGCCGAGGGGTAGCTCCTAACCTCGGCCGCGTCCGCACGGCAACGCCGGCGGGCTACTCGAACGCCTTGGGATTCTTTTTGACGTCTGCCGAGCGGCGCATTTCGGCTAGATACGCCGAGACTTCATTCTGGCCCATGTCCTGAGCTTCGCGTACGCCACGCTCTCTCAGGGCCTGCTGGTCCGCGGCGGTCGCGCTGCGCACGGCGCTCACCTCGAACACCGCCGCGCCACCCTCTTTGAGCGCCAGCATGCTCACGGTCGGTTTGCCCGAAGGGGGCGGCGACGCGAAGGCGGCAGCGCGCAACTGCGCCGGTAGAGAGGGGTCATTGCGGCCGACGAAGTGCGCCGGTTCCGCGCTCACCTTCAGCTGCTGCGCGACCGTGTCAAACGCCGAGCCACCCTGCAGCTGATCGCGGGCAGACTGGGCGGCCTTGAGGGCCGCCTCCGAGGCCTGCTCCTTCGTCACCTCCGCGACGATGCTGTCGCGCACTTCCGCCAGCGGTTTCGGCTGCGGCGCACGGTGCTCGAGTACCTTCGCGACCACAAGGCGATCATCGCCCAAGAGCACCGGGCCTGCGATGTGGCCGCCCGCGACGGGCGGTTCGGCAAACACGAGCGCCTGCAGCTGGGGAGCCGGGCCGAGCGGGGTGGCGCCGGCGCCCTTCTGGAAGTCGGCGATTTCCCCGTGCTCGAGGTGAAACTCCTGCGCGAGCGCGCCGAGGTCGGCGCCGGGCTCGGCGAGCTTCGCCTGCAGCTGCTCCTGGATCTCACCGAAGCGGTCCGTGGCGCGGTCGCGGCGCAGCTGCGCCTCCAGATCCGGGCGCGCCTCTTCGAAGGACTTGCCCTTGCCGGCCTGGATCTCATCAAGACGAATGATGTGATAGCCGTACTGTGTCTTGATGGGCCCCTTGACCTCCCCGACCGTCATGCCAAAGAGCGCATCCGAGAAGGGGCCGACGAAGCTGCTGCGCTCCGCCCAGCCCAGATCTCCGCCGTTTTGCGCCGAGCCCGGGTCCTGCGAGTACTGCTTGGCGAGCTCGCCGAAATCCTTGCCCGCCTTCACCTGCGCCAGTACCTGCTGCGCTTGCGCGAGGGCTGAGGCGTCGTCCTTGCCGGTGATCAGAATGTGGCGCGCGTGGCGCTTCTCCGGTACGAGCAGGCGGGTCTTCGCCTTCCCGTAGGCGTCGTGCAAATCCGCATCCGTCACGTTCTGCTGCGCGGCGAGCGTATCGAGGCGCAGCTCCGCGTACTCCAGACGATCAGACTCATCCGTCATGTACTGGCTCTGATGGGCCTTGTAGTAGGCCGCCACGGCGGCATCATCCACCTTGATGCCGGCGCTGAACTTGTCCGGGGGCAGCACGAAGTAGCGCACCTCGCGCTGCTGATCCTCGAGCGTGGTGAGACGCTTCAGCTCACTCGGCGTGAGGAAATTCGAAGCGCGGATCCCGCCCTCAAGCTGCACGCGCCGCACGTCCGTGCGCAGTTCATTCTCAAAGGTCTCGAGCGAGATTCCGGCCTGCGCCAGCGCGGCCTTGGCGGCCTCCGGGGAATACTGACCCGCGATCTGGAATGCAGGCTCACCCTGTATCGCATCGCGCAGGTCGGCGCTGCTCACGCGGTAGCCGAGCTTCTCGGTGCGCTGTGCCAGGAGTGCGCTTTGGATGAGACCCTCGAGCGTCTGGTCCTGCAGCTTCTCGCGCATGGGCGCGGGCAGCTCCGCACCTCCCAGGCGCTGCTGCCACATGGCCTGTGAGCGCAACCAGGCGTTGCGCGCTTCCTCGAGCGAGATCTTGGTGCCATCGGCTTCGGCGGCGTAGTTGGAGCTGCCGACGCTCAGGTTGACGATGCCGTAGGCACCCCAGGCGACGAACACCAGCACGATCGGCCCCAGGACCACGTAGGCGAGGGGACCGTGAAGTCGGTCTCGGATCCGCTGCAGAACCATGTTTTAAGCTGACAGAGTGTGAGGAAAATGGCGGAGCGGACGGGACTCGAACCCGCGACCCCCGGCGTGACAGGCCGGTATTCTAACCAGCTGAACTACCGCTCCGAATTTGGGGGGCGAATCCTAACGGATTGATCAATAAGGCCACAAGCAGTTTTCACTCCGGCGGCCGCGACGCCACCCGGAACCCCAGAGGGCTGTTCCGGTCAACCAAACGGTCACCGCGGCGCTGAGCTGTTGCGACGCGCCCCCGCGCGCCGCTCGGAGCGTCGCCGTTCCAAGACATGCTGCAGTTCCGGGGCAGCACCTTGTGTCATAAGGCACAATCGGCTACAGGACACGTTAAGGATCCTCTGCATGAAGTTGACGCGTATCGTGCTTTTCCCGGCCCTGCTCGCGGCCCTGGCCGCGGCACCGACCTACGCCGCCCTCGGAGGCGATGCGAGCTCCGTGCAAGCCGATCTCGCCCACATGAAGGGCGCGATTCGCGTCACGACGAACGCTGCGGTCACGGTGCACGAGATCTCGACCCCCTACGGCACGTCGGTGCGCGAGTTCGCCGGTGCCGACGGTAAGGTGTTCGCGGTGAGCTGGAGTGGCCCGGTGAACCCGGACCTGCGCCAGGTGTTGGGCAGCTACTACCCGCAGTTTGTGCAGGCCGCCAGCACCGCGCACAGCAATCATCGGCAGCTGACTATCCGGCAGCCCGGACTTGTGGTGCAAAACGCGGGCCGCCTGCGCGCCTTTGCCGGCCGCGCCTGGGTGCCCTCGATGCTGCCCGAGAACTTCTCCGTCGACGACATCCAGTAACGCTCGTCGGTCGCATCAAGGAACAACTGCCCTATGCGTAAGCTCGTGATCCTCGCCCTGATGCCCCTCGCCTTGCTCGGCGCCTGTGGCGGTGGAGGAGGTGGTGGGACGACCACCGGCGGCAACCCACCGCCGCCGGGGCAAATGATTGCGAAGGCCGGCCCGCCGAATGTCGAGCCCATCGTGATGGACGCAGGTCCCGGCAACGCGGTGAATACGGCCTTCGTCACGGTGACGGTCTGCATCCCGAACGGCGGCGCTTGCCAGAGCATCGATCACGTCGAGATCGACACCGGCTCCTCGGGGCTGCGCATACTCGCAGAGGTGCTGACCCTCAACCTGCCCTCCGAAATGAGTGCCGGCGGACTGCCGATTGCCGAGTGCCTGCAGTTTGCCGATGGCTCCTCCTTCGGCCCGGTGGCGATCGCGGATGTGAAGCTGGCCACCTCGGGCAAGACGATCCCGGACCCGGGCGTTAACGTGCAGGTCATCGGCGCGAGCGGCTGGACGGTCCCTGCCGATTGCCCGGGCACTCCGGAGAACACCGTGGCGCTGTTCGGCGCCAACGGCATCCTCGGGGTCGGCCCGTTCCTGCAGGACTGTGGCGCCGCCTGCACGCAGGCGCCGCCCATTCCCGGTACCTATTACACCTGCCCGACGCCTGCGACCTGCGCGGCTGCGACGGTGACCACGGCGCAGCAGGTCCCGAATCCGGTGAGTCTGTTCGCGAGTGATAACAACGGGGTGATCGTCGAGATGCCGACCATTGCAAGCGGGGGCGCCGTCAATCCGACCGGTGGGGCCCTGGTCTTCGGCATCGGCACCGAGAGCAACAACGCCCTCGGCAGCGCCACGGTGTTGCTGGCCGACCCCACCAGCGGCTTCATCCAGGCCAGCTACAGCGGCACTACGGGTTTGAACGCTGCGCTCGACAGTGGCTCGAACGCCGATTTTTTTAATGACAACAGCATTCCGACCTGCACGGACAACGCCAGCTTCTACTGCCCGACCTCGACGCTGAACCTGACTGCCACGCTTACGGGAACCAACAGCACCATGGCGACTGCGGACTTTTCGGTGGTGAACGCCGACAGTGTCTTCAACGCCAACCCGATGGCGACCGCGATGCCGGGGCTGAGCGGACCGATCGGCGCACTGCCAGGCAACAACGTCACCATCCAGTTCGATCTGGGGATGCCGTTCTTCTTCGGGCGAAACGTCTTCACCGCCATCGAGAATCAGCAGACCTCCGGCGGCGTCGGTCCCTACTACGCTTATTGATTGCCTGCCGCGTGCGCCTGGGGGCGCATCGAGCTCAGCCGCGGCGTGAGAAGCGCCGCCGGTAGCGCACAGGTGTGGTGCCGAGGCGTTGCCGGAAGTGATGGCGCAGGGATTCGGCGCTGACCATCCCGACCCGTGCGGCGATGGCCTGCGCGCTCAAGCGCGTGCTCTCGAGCAACTCCTTGGCGCGTGCCAGGCGCTCGCTCACGATCCACTCGTAAGGAGCCTGCCCGGTGGCCTGCGTGAACTCGCGCTGCAGCGTGCGCGCGCTCATGGCGGCGCGCGCAGCGAGCGAGCGCACCGTGTGCGCCTCGGCTAGATGCGCGCGGATAAAATCAAGCAGCCGTGCCAGGCGGCCGCGCTCATCTGCCGCCACGGGCCGCGGCACGAACTGCGCCTGACCCCCCTCGCGGTGCGGGGCGATCACGAGCCGCTGGGCCACCTGATTGGCGACCTTCGGTCCGTAGTCGCGGCGCACCAGGTGCAAGAGCATATCAAGTCCTGCGGCCGAGCCGGCCGAGGTCAGGAGCTGTCCCTCATCCACGTACAGCGCATTCGCTTCAACCTTGACCTGCGGGTAGCGTGCCCGCAGCGGCTCGAGGTACCTCCAGTGCGTGGTCGCGCGCCGTCCGTCGAGGAGGCCGGCCGCGGCCAGCACGAAGACCCCGGAGCAGATCGAGCACAGGCGCGCCCCGCGCGCGTAGGCGGCGCGCAGCTTCGCGATAAGCGCCGGCGGCGGTGGCTCATCGATCGCGCGCCAGCCGGGAATCACGATCGTGTCGGCGCGATCGAGAAGCTTCAGCCCGTGTGGCACACGCACCTGCAGCCCCCCGGCGGCGCGCAGCGGACCGCGCTCGGCGGCACAGACGGCAAATTCGTACCAGGGAACGGACAATTCCGGCCGCGGCAGCGCGAACAGCTCCACCGTGCAGCCGAACTCGAAGGTGCACAGTTGATCGTAAGCCAGCGCCACCACCTTGTGCTTCATGGCGTAATCTTAACGTAGATAGACATTCAGGCCACTCGGCGCAGCGTGACGGCGCGGCGGAAAATACGCCCTCCACCGACTCACACAGGAAGCCCGCCATGCCCAGTGCCGTCACTCAGATACCCGCCGCCGACAGCGCCAGCGCACTCGATCACTTTGAGTGCTTGCTTGGCTTTGAGACCGACTGCTGGGACGTGCACCACGCGCTCGCCCAGGGGGCGGACTTTGTGCTCATCGACGTGCGCAGTCCGGAGCTCTTCGCGCGCGCCCATGTGCCCGGTTCCCTGAACATTCCCCACGGCAAGCTGATCGCGTCCCGCCTCGCGCAGTTCGCGGCCGGCACGCTGTTCGTACTGTACTGCGCCGGCCCGCACTGTAACGGCGCGCAGCGCGGGGCGATCCGCCTGGCGCGGCTCGGGTTGCCAGTCAAGATCATGCTCGGCGGCATGGCCGGCTGGCAGGACGAGGGTTTCGATCTCGCGCACGGTGCGGCGGGGGCCGTCGCCCCCGCATAGCACGACAGGCGCCGCTCGGAAGCGCCCATGGCATCATAGGGACATGAGCGCCCTGCAGAAAACCGCCACCACGGTGTTGACGTTGCTGCTCGCTGCCGCCTTCTACGGGCTGTGGAGCATCCGCGGACCCGCCACCCCGCCGCCACCTGCAGCGCCGGTCAACAGTCCGGTTCCGGTGATCGATGAGAGCACGCTCCTCAGCGCACAGCGCCTGGCGCGCATGGCGAATACACCCGAGGAGCAGCCGCTCGCAGATTCAGCCGTACAGACCGCCAATCACGAGCTCGATCTGGCCTTCATGGGAGCGCTGCACGGCATCGAAGCCCACCCCCCGCAGTTAAGTCCGGAAGCGCTGAAGATCCAGGAACGGCTGAAGGAGGCGCAGAAGCGTCTGGCGAACGATACCGAGGTGCTCGAGAGCCTGGCGAAGAAGATGGGCGCGGCCTCGGAAGAACAGAAACCGGACCTCCAGGACCAGCTGGACCTCGTGGGCTCGCAGATCGAGCTTGAAAAGGACGAGATCGATGAGGCCAACAACGATCTGATGGCCGCCGGTGGAAACGTGCATCAGCGCATTCAGAAGGCGCAGGAGGAACACACGGCGGCGGAGCGCAATACAGCCCCGCCCGCGGTTGCAGCCTCAACCGCACTCTCCTCGCTGCACGGCATGGTGGCGCAGCTGCGCGACTGGCTCACTCTGCACACCAAGCGCGCAGCACTGGAAGTTGCGCGTCACGACGCTGCCACGAGCGCTGGCAAGCTCGCCACCCAACGTCAGCAGATCAGCGACGACCTCGCGAGCGTGCAGCAGCGGCTGGCGGATTTTAAGTCCGGGCACCACAGCGCGCCTGCCGCACCGGCCGCGGCCACGGGACGCCCCGCCGCGCCCAGTACGCCCGCGCCCACGGCCCACCCCGGCAGCGCCGCGGCGGCGCCGGCCGCCGCCGCGGCCCCCGCCGACACCGTGCTCAGCCTGACGCGCAGGCTCGCCATCGACCAGCGCCGTCTGATGGTGCGCGATCAGCGCGTCAGCGCGCGTCAGAAACTGGCGGACATCTACGCGAAGTGGGACGGCGTCGTGGCAAATCAGCAGCGCGCGGTCCTGCGGCCTTTGCTGACCGGGGCTGCCGTGGTGCTCCTCGCATTGCTGTTGCTGTTATTCGCCGACGGCTGGCTCAACCGCCTGCTGGGGCGCGCGCGCGTTGATCGCCGTCAGCTCGCGACGCTGCGCAGCGTTATCGGCGTAGCGCTGCAGATCATCGCCGTGCTGCTGATCCTCTTCATGCTGGTCGGGCTGCCGGGGCAGATCGGCACCATGCTCGGGCTTGCGGGCGCAGGACTTACCGTGGCGCTGAAGGATTTCATCGTCGCCTTCCTCGGCTGGTTCGTGCTGATGGGCAAGAACGGCATTCGCGTCGGGGACTGGGTCGAGATCAACGGCGTGAGCGGCGAGGTCGTCGAACTCAGTATGTTCCATACGGTACTGCTCGAGACGGGCAACTGGGCCGATGCCGGGAACCCGACCGGACGACGCGTCACCTTTACCAACAGCTACGCCATCGAGCGTCATTACTTCAACTTCTCGACCTCAGGGCAGTGGCTGTGGGATGAGCTCACGCTCACCGTGCCGTTTGGTCGCGACGCGCACGCGATCGCGGATGCGATCGAGAAGGAGGTCGTAGCGGCCACCGCCGAGGGCGCACATCAGGCGGAGCTGGAGTGGCAGCGGGCCTCGCGCGGGGAACGCGGCGCCTCGGTCTCCACGGAACCTGTGATTGCGGTACGCCCGGCCTCAGGAGGCGTCGAGATTGCCGCCCGCTATGTCACGCGCGCGAGCGAGCGCGTCGCCGTGCGCGCACGCCTGTCCCAGAAGGCCGTGCAGCTGCTCGCCGCGAATCCGGCCCCATGAGTGCACCGCTGCCGACGCTGTTCCTCGGCCATGGCAACCCCATGAACGCGATCCGGGTGAACGCATGGTCGCGCGCCTGGAAGGGGCTTGCTGCACAGTTGCCCCGTCCGCGTGCGGTGCTCTCGGTCTCGGCGCACTGGTACGTGCCCGCACTTGCGGTGACTGCGATGGCGCAGCCACGCACGATCCACGACTTCGGCGGCTTTCCACCGGAGCTCTATGCCATGCGCTACCCCGCGCCCGGCGATGCCGCGCTGGCGCAGCGGGTGCGACAGCTCCTGAGTCCCCTGCCGGTCAACCTCGATCAATCCTGGGGCCTCGACCATGGCACCTGGTCGGTGCTGTGCCACATGTACCCGGATGCGGAGGTGCCCGTGATACAGCTGAGCATCGACGCGCGTCAGTCGCCGCAGTTTCACTACGAGCTCGGCAGGCGTCTGCGTGCGCTGCGTGATGAGGCGGTGCTCTTCATCGGTAGCGGGAACGTGGTGCACAACCTCGCGCTGTACAGCTGGGGGGAGCGCGAACAACCGCCCTATGCGTGGGCGGAACGCTTTGAAGCGCTCGTGCGCGAGCGGCTACCCTTGGCTGAGCGTGTCACGCTCATCGACTACGAAACACTCGGTAAAGACGCGCAGCTCTCCGTACCCACCCCTGAGCACTTTCTGCCCCTGCTTTACGTCATGGGCGCTAGTGCGGCCGATGAACCGGTGAGCTTTCCGGTCGAAGGGTTTGATGGGGGCTCGATTTCGATGCTGGCCGTTCAGTTCGGCTGAGGCCGGGGATGCCCCGAATCCGCATCAGGCGCTGCGCGATCTGCGCGTGCTGCAGGAGCTGGATTCACGCCCCCGCGCGCGCCCGCTGCCCACAGGCACGGCTGCGATACGTCCGAGAGGCAGCCGTTTTCGCGCAGCGACAGCGACTGCTCGTTCCGTAAGGAAGGCGGCCCAACCGACCGGCCCGGATCAGCGCAAACCTCGCGCCAGCAGCCCAGAAACCCCGTGAATCGCCGCGCCACGGCCCGCACGATGTGCCATTCGGTCCCGGATCAGGCCGGCGCCTGCCTCCGCGAGTGTGTCCTGCGCAGCGCCCGCTGCACCCTCGCCAGGGGCACTGCCGCTGCTTCCGGGGCCAGCCCCGATACCCCCTCCCAGTAACCGGACGCCCCTGAACTGCCTGGCTCATTGACGTCCGTCATACCCGTTCCCTATGATGCAAATGCGAATACTTCTCATTACGTTTAACGTTATGACACACCCGGATTCCTCTCGAGCGCGCGGGAGAGACCTGACGAGAGCGGCAGCGCTGGCGGTTCTGTTCACGGCCTCCTTCGTGGCCGGGAACGCACGCGCGGAAGCCACGGCCGCCGACAACGGACTGAGCACCGTGGTGATCGAGGCCAGCGCGAGCGCCGGCCCGGCGGTCTCGCCGACGGGCGCCAACGAATATGCCACGAGCGCGGCGGATATCGCCGCGGCCCCCAAGGGCAAGACCGCACCCCTGACGGATGTGCTGGCGCAGATGCCCGGCGTCGCCATCGATCAGAATCAGCAGATCCACATCCGCAACACCGAGGGGCCGCAGTTTCAGTACCAGATCAACGGCGTGTTGATCCCGCTCGATATCAACACGAATCCGCCGTTCCTGTCGATGCTCAACCCGATGTTCATCGAGCGGCTCGACCTGCTCGATGGTGTGCTGCCCTCGCGCTACAGCTATGCCACCGGCGGCGTCGTGAACATCCAGACCAAGGACGGCTGCTCGCAGCCCTCATTCACCGATGTGAGCGTGCGCGTCGGGCAGCGCGACACGCTTGAACCGAGTTTTGAATATGCCGGCTGTGCCAGTGAGGTGAGCAGCTACCTCAGCGGCCTCTATCAGCAAAGCAACACCGCCTTCAGTTCCGCCACGCCCGGGCCGACACCGCTGCACAACTTCACAAAACAAGGACAGCTGTTCGGCTTCTTTGCCTATCCCACGAGCCCGACCGACACGCTCAGCCTGTTACTGTCGGCCGCGCGCAGCAGCAATCAGCTGCCGAACGTTCCGGGGCTGGCGCCGCAGTATGATCTGGCCGGCGTCCCCGTCCCGCCCTCCTCGGCGCAGATCGACTCGTATCTGAACTTCAGCGATGTGCTCGCCATCGTGTCGCTCAATGGCTCACTGAGCACTAACGTCTCGTACCAGATCGCGTACAGCCAGCATGCGATCACGCAGCGCTTCGAGCCGGACCCGGTCGGGGAACTGCTCTACCAGGGAGTCGCCTCGAGCGCGAGCCACGACGATCATGACTATACCCTTCAGGGTGACTTAAGCTTCGCGCTCGGGGCGCATACGCTCGCCAGCGGCTTCTACGCCGGTCAATACCGCGTCAGCGCCAACGACTCATCGCTGGTGTTTCCCGCCAACGACGCCGGTGAACAGCTCAGCGACGTGCCGTTGACCGTGATCAACAACACCCATGCCAACAATGTCATCGCCGGCGCCTACGTCAGTGATCTGTGGCGCATGAGCGAGCAGCTTGCCGCATCGCTCGGCGTCCGCTGGGATACGCTGAGTGGCTTCTCCTCGGGTCATCAGCTCAGCCCGAGCATCGCCCTGGTGTATCGCACCGATGCCGCCACGAGCTTTCACACCGGCTTCACGCGCAACTTCCAGGTGCCCTCCCTCCTCGGCATTTCCCCGACCGCCCAGGCCGCCTTCGCCGGCACGACCGCAGCGGGGCCGCCGGGCATCGCCACACCGCTGCCGGAGGATGACCGTGAGTGGGACAGCGGTGTCGTGCACCAGCTCACCCGGAGCCTCTCTGTCTCCGCAGATGCCTATTACCGCTGGACGACGCACTATCTGGACACCGGGCAGTTCGGCGTCGTGCCGATCTTCGCCCCATTTAACTACGACCACGGGCACGTGTGGGGCAGCGAGTTGGCCGCCCGCTATCAGACCGAGCGCCTGACTGCCTACGCCAATCTCACGGTCGGCCGAAACTGGCAGCAGGGCGTCGTGACCGGCCAGTTCAACTTTCCGGCGGATGAGCTCGCCTACATCGACAGTCACGCCATCGTGCTGGATCACCAGCCGCTGTACGGTGCCTCCACGGGCGCCAGCTGGTCGGTCGGGTCGTACGCGATGAGCGCCACGGGCACTTACAGCAGCGGCCTGCGCGCCGGATTCGCCGACCTCGATAAGCTGCCCGAGGTTGTGCAGGTGGACTTAAGCGCCGAGCGCACGTTTCGCATGCCCGGACTGGGCGTCCTCACCCACCGGCTTGCCGTTCTGAACGCACTCGACCGCATCAACCTGATCCGGCCCGCCGAAGGCATCGGCATCTTCCAGTCCGCATACGCCCCAAGGCGCACGCTCTACTACACCCTCACGCTGCACTTTTAAGTGCCGCCTGCGGGGAGGATGTCCGCGAACACGAAACCGTCGCGCTCGACGATCTCGCCCACGCGCACCTCGATCGGCCTGGCGAACATCGGCCCGGCCGAGACGACGGTATGAAACTCACCGTTCTCGCCGCATGGATCCACCCGCGCCGGAAGGTCCTCAAGAAGCCGGGCGTCGAAGCGTCGGCCGGCGAACTCGCGCCCAAGGTGGCGCGGATCGACGCACACCAGATGCGCGACGATGCCGCTTGCGATCATGGTGCGCGCCAGGACGGCGGTGTCGCGCCGCCAGAGCGGAAAGAGGCCCGTCATGCCGATCTTCGCCAGCTGCTCTTCGCGGTAGGTGCGAATGTCCTCCAGGAACAGATCGCCGAACACGATGTGGCTGACGCCCTGCTCCTTGATGCGGGCACACGCCCGCGCCATGCGCTCCTGATAGATCTCGTTGGAACACGGACTCGGCAGCATCACCTTGAGAGCCGACACTCCCAGGGCGCCGATTTGCTGCTCCAGCACGCTGTCGCGCACACCGTGCATCGCCACCCGCCCGTACACCTCACTGACCGTGGTCAGCACGCCGACCACCTCGGCGACACCCGAGCGCTGCGCCTCATACAGCGCAAAAGCGCTGTCCTTGCCGGAACTCCAGGAGACAAACGCCTTGGGCGGATTCGGGGAAGACATCTTCAGGTAAGTGGTGGGTGCTGAGGGGATCGAACCGCCGACAGTCGCCTTGTAAGGGACGCAGAGATCGCTTGGCGCTGCGGATATGATGCACGACGCTCCTTGTTCTGCCACTGTAACCCAATAGGTTGCGCTTCGTAACCATATGGGTTACACTCTGTGCCGTGATAAAGAGCTTCCGGCACAAGGCGCTTGCGACGCTGTTTGAGACCGGGAACGCCCGCAAGGTACAGCCGAAGCATGCGAAGCGTCTGAAGCTGATCCTGACCGCGCTCAATGCTGCGACCCATGCAGGACAGATGAACATGCCGGGGATGCGGTTCCATCCCCTCAAGGGTGGACGGCATTCGGTATGGGTCGATGAGAACTATCGCGTGACGTTCGCTTTCGAGAACGGTCATGCGTACGAGGTGGATTATGAAGACTACCATTGAGAGTTCGGGTCGGATGCACAGTCCGGCTCATCCGGGAGAGATCCTGAAAGAGCTGTATATAGCCCCACTTGGCCTCACGGTGACGAAGGTGGCCGATGCGCTTGGCGTGACCCGCAAGCACGTGTCCGCGATCGTCAATGGCCGCGCGCCAGTGACGCCGGACATGGCGGTGAGGCTCGCGGGGGTCTTCGGCACCGAGCCTGAAATCTGGGTCAACCTTCAGGCGCAGTACGATCTCTGGCTCGTGCGGCAGCAGGCGAAACCGAAGGTAAAGTCGCTGCATGCGGCAGCCTGACAGCGAAGACAGTGCCCGAGACGAGCCGGGTGGCTGCTGGCGCCAAGAGCCAAAAATAGTGGACAAGAAGTGGACATGAAAGCTCACTGCCACGTAAGTCATTGAATTTGGTGGGTGCTGACGGGATCGAACCGCCGACATTCGCCTTGTAAGGGCGACGCTCTACCAGCTGAGCTAAGCACCCAACCCGGACGCCGTTCGCGTGCAGACCTATTTTAATGCGCGGGCGGCACGTCCGGCTTGAGACGGCGCACGCCGCGTCGCGCGGGCTTATCTTCGGTCGCAACTGCTGCGGCGGCGACCGCGACTGCGGCCGGTACGTCGGCGCTCTGCTGCGGCATCGGTTGCTGCGTCAAGGCGACGGCCAGCACTTCGTCGATCCACTTCACGGGCTTGATCTCAAGGTTACCCTTGATGTTATCCGGGATCTCGACGAGGTCCTTCTGGTTCTCATCCGGGATGAGCACGGTCTTGATGCCACCGCGATGCGCCGCCAGCAGCTTCTCTTTGAGGCCGCCGATCGGCAGCACCTCACCGCGCAGCGTGATCTCCCCGGTCATCGCCACATCCGAACGCACCGGGATGCGGGTGAGCGCTGAGACCAGCGCCGTGCACATGCCAATGCCGGCACTCGGGCCGTCCTTGGGCGTTGCGCCCTCCGGGATGTGCAGATGCACATCGTGCTTCTGGTAGAACTCCGACTCAAGGCCTAAGACCTGCGCGCGGCTGCGCACGACCGTCATCGCCGCCTGGATGGACTCCTGCATCACTTCCCCGAGCTGGCCGGTGTGCTGAAGTTTCCCCTTGCCGGGGACGACCGCAGCCTCGATGGTGAGCAGCTCGCCGCCCACCTCGGTCCAGGCAAGTCCGGTCACCTGACCGACGCGGTTCATGTCCTCGGCCTTGCCGTAGCGGAAGCGGCGCACCCCCAGGAACTTGTCGAGATTGCGCGGCGTGACCGCGACCGACTTCTGCTCCTTCTTGTGCAGCAGCATCTGCTTCACGGCCTTGCGCGAGATCTTGGCGATCTCCCGCTCGAGGTTGCGCACGCCGGCCTCGCGCGTGTAGTACCGCACGATGTCCATGAGACCGGCATCCGAAACCTTGAGCTCATCAGGCTTAAGACCGTTGTTCTTCATCTGCTTGGGCACGAGGTAGCGCCGCGCGATGTTCATCTTCTCGTCTTCGGTGTAGCCGGGCAGACGGATGACTTCCATGCGATCCAGTAGCGGCGCCGGAATGTTCAGGCTGTTCGCCGTACACACGAACATCACTTCGGACAGGTCAAGATCGACCTCGAGGTAATGATCATTAAAGGTTGAGTTCTGCTCAGGATCGAGCACCTCGAGCAGCGCCGAGGACGGATCGCCGCGGAAGTCCATCGACATCTTGTCGACCTCATCCAGCAGGAACAGCGGGTTGTGCACGCCCGCTTTCGACATGTTCTGCACAATCTTGCCGGGCATGGAGCCGATGTAAGTGCGCCGGTGGCCGCGGATCTCGGCCTCATCGCGCACGCCACCCAAGGACATGCGTACGAATTTGCGGTTGGTGGAGCGTGCGATGCTCTGGCCCAGGGAGGTCTTGCCCACGCCCGGTGGACCTACGAGGCACAGGATCGGGCCGCGCAGCTTGTCGACCCGCTGCTGCACGGCAAGATACTCGACGATGCGCTCCTTGACCTTTTCCAGCCCAAAGTGATCCTCATCCAGCACCTTCTGCGCGCGTGCAATGTCCTTGATGATCTTGGTGCGCTTCTTCCACGGCACCTTGACCAGCCAGTCGATGTAGTTGCGCACCACCGTAGCCTCGGCGGACATCGGTGACATCATCTTCAGCTTGTTGAGCTCACCGCTCGCCTTCTCGCGCGCCTCTTTGGGCATGCCGGCCTTGGCGATCTTCTGCTCAAGCTCGTTGATCTCGTTGCCGCCCTCGTCCATCTCGCCGAGTTCCTTCTGAATGGCCTTCATCTGCTCATTCAGGTAGTACTCGCGCTGGCTCTTCTCCATCTGCGCCTTGACGCGGCCGCGGATGCGCTTCTCGATCTGCAGCACGTCCATCTCGCTCTCGATGGCGACCAGGATGTGTTCCAGACGCTTCTTGACGTCGAGGATCTCGAGCACCTTCTGCTTTTCGGCGAGCTTCAAGGACATGTGCGCGGCCACGGTATCGGCGAGGCGCCCGGCCTGCTCGATGCCGGCGAGCGCGGTCAGCACTTCCGGGGGCACTTTCTTGTTGAGCTTCACGTACTGCTCGAACTGGGAAATGACCGAGCGCGCGAGCACGTCCATTTCCTTCTCGTCGTAAGCCTCAGCATCGGGCAAGAGCGTTGCGTCCGCGGAGTAGTAATCCCCCGCGTGCAGTTTCTCGATGCGCGCCCGATCGACGCCCTCCACCAGCACCTTGACGGTGCCGTCGGGGAGCTTCAGCAATTGCAGTACGGTGGCGACGGTGGCGATGCGGTACAGGTCATCCGCCTTCGGGTCATCGACGTCGGCCTGTTTCTGCGCCACGAGCATGATGCGCTTGTCGGTGCGCATCGCCACATCGAGTGCCTGGATGGATTTCTCCCGGCCCACGAACAGCGGCAGCACCATGTGCGGGTAGACGACCACATCACGCAGCGGTAAGACGGGGACGTTCTGCAGTTCTGCAGGCAGGGAAGTCGGCAAAGTGGTTGGTTCGGACACGCTCAAGCCCTCGATGGACCCATGGGAGGCCGGTAGTGGCGTCTGTCAGACCACGACCGGGCGGCGCTTATAGCGCTAGTGTAGCGGGAATTGAGGCGCGCACCGCGCGTTTCAAGAGTGACGCGCCTCACGAACGGCGCGTTCCGCCGGCACACTGCGCGGCCGACAGCTTCAGTGATGGGTGGAACCTGAGGCGCGCCGCGGCTCGGTCTCTTCTGTGCCGTACACCACGTAGGGCTTGGTCTGCCCATCGATCACGGTCTCGTCGATGACGATGCGCGCGACGTTGCGCATCGAGGGCAGCTCGTACATGGTATCCAGCAGCACCGTTTCCAGGATGGTCCGCAGGCCGCGGGCGCCGGTCTTGCGCTGCATGGCGCGGCGGGCGACGGCGCGCAGGGCCTCATCGCGGAACTCAAGTTCCGCGCCTTCCATCTCGAAGAGGCGCCGGTACTGCTTGGTGAGCGCATTCTTCGGCTCGGTGAGGATGGAGATCAGCGCCCCCTCATCGAGCTCATCGAGTGTCGCGACCACCGGCAGGCGGCCGACGAACTCCGGGATCAGGCCGTACTTGATCAGGTCCTCGGGCTCTGCGTCGTGGAACAGATCGCTGCCGTGCGGACGGGTATTGATGTCGCGCACCTCGGAGGTGAAGCCGATGCCGCTCTTCTGGGTGCGGTTCAGGATGATCTTTTCCAGGCCCGCGAAGGCGCCCCCGCAGATAAAGAGGATGTTGCTGGTGTCGACCTGCAGGAACTCCTGCTGCGGGTGCTTGCGGCCCCCCTGCGGCGGCACCGAGGCGATCGTGCCCTCGATGAGCTTCAGCAGCGCCTGCTGCACGCCCTCGCCGGAGACGTCGCGCGTGATCGAGGGGTTGTCGGACTTGCGCGAGATCTTGTCGATCTCATCGATGTAGACGATGCCCGTCTGGGCCTTCTCGACATCGTAATCGCACTTCTGCAGGAGCTTCTGGATGATGTTCTCGACGTCCTCGCCGACGTAGCCGGCTTCGGTGAGCGTCGTGGCATCGGCGATCGTGAACGGCACGTTCAAGAGCCGCGCGAGCGTCTCGGCGAGCAGCGTCTTGCCGCAGCCGGTCGGGCCGATCAAGAGAATATTGCTCTTGGCGATCTCGACCTCGTCCTTGGCACGGGCACTGCCGGTGCGCGTCTGCAGGCGCTTGTAGTGGTTGTACACCGCAACCGAGAGCACCTTCTTCGCGCGCTCCTGGCCGATGACGTACTCGTCCAGCACCTTCTTAATCTCGTGGGGTTTGGGCAGCTTGTCGCGCGCGCGCTCGGCGCGGTCCTCAAGCTCCTCGCGGATGATGTCGTTGCACAGCTCGACGCACTCGTCGCAGACGAACACGGAGGGGCCGGCGATCAGCTTGCGTACTTCGTGCTGACTCTTCCCGCAGAAGGAGCAATAGAGAAGCTTGCCGTCGTCGTGACGGTTGCGGGAATCTTCAGTCATCGAGGTCCCTCATAGACTCCACGTCGCACGCCTGGCAAAAACCACTGCCGCACTTTCTTATAGCACGGTGTCCGCACCTGAAGCAAAGCGCTGCGACACCGCTAAGTCCTTGGCGGCGCGCAAGATGTATGACGCGGTTCACCACTTTGACATTTGCTGCCGGCGCGGGTGAGTTCCGGGGGCAGATCAAGCCTTGGTGGGCGCTACGGCGGCCATTTCCCCGCGCCGCTCGAGCACGGCGTCGACCAGGCCGTACTTCACCGCCTCGGTGTAATCCATGAAGCGGTCCCGATCGGTGTCGTGCTTGATGCGGTCCACACTCTGCCCAGTGTGCTTGGCGAGGATTTTGTTCAGCCGGTCGCGGGTGTCGAGCATCTCCTTGGCGTGGATCTCCATGTCCGCGGCCTGTCCCTGGAAGCCTCCCAGGGGCTGGTGGATCATCACGCGCGCGTGCGGCAGGCAGTAACGCTTGCCTTTGGCACCTGCGGCCAGCAGCACGGCGCCCATACTCGCCGCCTGTCCGATGCAGATGGTGCTCACGTCGGGCTTCACGAACTGCATGGTGTCGTAAATCGCAAGCCCCGAGCTCACCACGCCGCCGGGGGAGTTGATGTAGAGCGAGATGTCCTTCTCGGGATTCTCGGACTCGAGGAACAGCATCTGCGCGACGACGATATTGGCCATGTAGTCATCGACCGCACCGACGATGAAGATCACGCGCTCCTTGAGCAGACGCGAGTAGATGTCGTAGGCGCGCTCCCCGCGCGCGGTCTGCTCGACGACGATGGGAACCAGATTCAAGTTACGTTCGTTCATGTGCCACTCACCTGTTCGTGGTGTTCCTGCCCCGCTTCGGGCGCGGCCTGATGATCATGCTCATGCCCCTGATGCTCGTGATCGTGCCCGGACTCCCCGAACCCGGTGAGTTCCTTGAAGGTCATCGGCCGCTCGGTCACCTGCGCACGCGCCACGATCCAGTCAATCACCTGCTGTTCGAGCGCGGAAGACTCGATCTGCCGCATGGCGTCCTGGTTCTGCAGGTACGCCCGCCGCGCCTGCTCGGGGTCAGGGTAGCCCTCGATCAGCTCGCCTAAGCGTTCCTGCACCCGCTCGCGCTCGACTCTCAGGCCCTGTGTCTGCACGATCTGCGAGACCAGAAGCCCCAGGGCCGCACGCCGCCGCCCCGCCTCCTCGAAACGCTCGCGCGGCGGCAGGGCGCTGGCGTCGCGAATGCCGAGCCGCCGCGCCGTATCGAGCTGCAGCTCCTGCACCTGTTCATCGATCAAAGTACGTGGTACCTCCACCGGGTTGTCCCGGTAGAGCGCCTCGAGCACCTGCGCGCGCAGACGGTTGCGCACGACGCCCGCTAACTCGCGCTCCATGCTCTTTCTGACCTCGCCACGCATTTCCTCAAGTCCGCCCTTTTCGACACCGTAGGCGCGAAAGAATTCAGCGTCGACTGCCGGAAGAGAGTGTTCCTCAACCGCCTTAATGGTCAGGCGCAGCTCCGCGGACTGACCGGCGAGGCGCTTGTTCGGATGGTTCGCGGGAAACACCGCGTTCAGCGTGCGCTCTTCCCCGGCCGAGGTGCCCTTGAGGCCCTCTTCGAGCTCCGGCATCGCCTGGCGCGTGCCGAGCACAACTCGCACATCCTTCAGATCCCCATCCTCGATCAGCCGGCCACCGATGCGGGCCTGGTAGTCAAAGAGGACCCGATCGCCTTGGCGCGCCGCACGCTCGACCGGGGTGAACAGCGGGCGCTGCGCGCGCATGTTCTCGATCATGCTGTCGACGTCCGCTTCGGTCACCGTGGCCGCCGGCTTCTCGATCGCGATACTTTCCGGCGCGTTGACCCGGATCTCGGGCAGAACCTCGAAATGCGCGGCGTACTTAAGATCGGTATCCGGACCGAGGGCAATCGGCTCAATGCGCGGGCCACCGGCCGGGCGCAGCTTCTCCTGATTTACCGCCTGGGTGAAGGAGCTGCGCATCAGATCGCTCAGCACCTCAGCGCGCACCTGATCGCCGAACTGCTTGGCGATGACCGCGAGCGGTGCTTTGCCGGGACGAAAGCCCTTCAGACGCGCCGTGCGGGACAGGCGCTTCAAGCGCTGCTGCACTTCCTGCGCGACTTCGGTGGCGGGAACGGCGACTTCCAGGCGTCGCGTCAGACCGCCGGTATCAGACAAGGAGACTTCCATCAATTCAGTCCTTCAAGGGCTTCGGGACCCCGTGACCCGATTGCTTTAACGACGTGACCAGTGAATCTAAGGAGAACTGGTGCGAAAGGAGAGACTCGAACTCTCACGGGTTTCCCC
Organism: uncultured Pseudomonadota bacterium; assembly: GCA_963742045.1. Classification (GTDB taxonomy): domain Bacteria; phylum Pseudomonadota; class Gammaproteobacteria; order Steroidobacterales; family Steroidobacteraceae; genus 13-2-20CM-66-19. The sequence continues at coordinate 4,250,448 of CAVUKE010000003.1, read as the reverse complement.
ACTGGGTCCTAAGCCCAGCGCGTCTACCAGTTCCGCCACTTTCGCCCGTGCCGTGCGCTTCCGGACGGGCCGGATGCCCCACACCTTCGGCCGTGCGTTGGGGTGCCTAGATTATAGCCGATGCCATCAAGCCCCCCCCCCCCGCGCCTGTCGTTAGACACGCCTCGGCGGCTCCCGCAGGCTCGACCGCGCGCCGGGGCGCCGGCAGCGTCGCTCCGCGTCCCGTCGTGGCTCCGCCCGGCGTGGGTCCCGACTTTTCGGACTCCCAAGGAACGAGCCTAGAATCAATGTCTTACGTCCAGTTCGACGCCTGCAGTTTGCTGCTTAGCAGAGCCGTAAGCACGTTACACTGTCCGCTGGCTGGACGGGCATCGATGCTGCATCCGGCCTTCTGTCTGCAGCGGATGGGCACTGTGACGCTCCGAACCGAACGCCCGAGGTGGTTGCTCAGCCGCCGCACCGCAACGGGGATCGTAACGGCCGTCCTCATTGACACCGTATTGATTGGCTGTGGCAATGCCGAACATACAGGGGTCTTTGATCCTCTCCGCCCGCGATCTCACCAACGTGCTGCGTCCGCTGGCTTCCGCCGCATTGATCGCGTTGTTGGGCGCGTGCATGAGCGCGCGCGCCGATCCGCCGATGTATACCGCTGCCCCTGCGCTGATTCCGACTACCTGCCCGGTGCCGGGAACGTGCGCAGCCACGGGCCCGCAGCTGGAAGCATCTGGTCTGAATGATCTCGGCCAGACCGTAGGGTGGTGCGCTTATGAGGGTGGACAGATCTACGCCTGCCTCGTTGCCAATGACAGCATAGTTGCGATCTGCGGGGGGGGTCCCCGGGGCGAAAGGTCCCACGATCGCCACGGCAATCAACTCTATCGGTCAAATAACCGGAGCCTGTGGTACTAGTCCCACCTCTACCAACGCGTTTGTAACCACCGGCGACTCGGCAGTAATCGACATTTCGCCCGGAGCACCCTATTCCGTCGGATACGGGATCAATAGCGGTGGCGCGGTGACCGGCGTCACCTCGTTAACGAGCCTCGAGCCGCAGCATGCCTTCATATACACGAGTGGAACGCTGACCGATCTCGGGACACTCGGTGGCACCGATAGTCTCGGGCTCGCAATCAACGCCGCCGGCGTCATGACCGGGAGCGCGAACCTCCAGGGTGACGTAAGCCATCACGCGTTTCTTTATTCCAGCGGCAAAATGTCAGACTTGGGTACCCTCGGTGGGGCTAACAGCAGTGGCGCAGCAATCAACCTCGCCGGGGTGGTCGTCGGAGAGTCCGATATCGCGGGCGACACGGCTACTCACGCGTTCATGTTCACCGCTGGGACCTGGACTGACCTGGGCACACTGGGTGGAACAAACAGCAGCGCGCTCGCCATCAATGACAACGCACAAGTTGTCGGCAAAGCGGATGCCGCCGATGGCAACGCCCATGCCTTCCTTGGAGCAATGGCGTGTTGAGCGACCTCAATGCGGTCGTGGATCCGGCGAGCCTGCCGACCGGGGTGTTTCTCGTGTCCGCCGTGGGCATTAACGGCCGCGGTGCGATAGTGGCCAATGCCAGCGACGGTAACGCCTATCTGCTTGCACCGATTGCGTTCAGCCCTTCGTCGCTCGCCTTCGGCAACCAGGCGATCGGCACTACGGCAGGGCGAGCGATTACCGTGAGCAACACGGGTGCCGTCCCGATCACGATCAGCAGCATCTTGGCGCCCAGCGTATTTACACAAGCAAACGACTGTCCCACCGTCATCCAGCCTCAGGCGTCCTGCACCATCGACGTCACCTTCGCACCGCAGGGTCCTGACGCACAGAATGGCTCCCTTGTGGCGGTGTCGGATGCCATCAGTATCCCGCTTGCCGTGACTGGCATGGGCGTAAACTCACCAACAGGCGGTGGAGGCTCAGTCGACTTGGGGATGCTGCACGTGCTATCAGCACTGGCCGCGCTGCGTGGCGTCCTTGGCGGGCTCCTGCTCCGTCGACGTGAAGACTTTGCCCGCCGAGCAGCTCCTTGCTCCGAATGATTTGGGATGGTGGGCCGTGTAGGGATCGAACCTACGACCAAGAGATTAAGAGTCTCCTGCTCTACCAGCTGAGCTAACGGCCCTGGTATCTGGGGTGGACGATGGGACTCGAACCCACGACAACCGGGATCACAACCCGGGGCTCTACCAACTGAGCTACGCCCACCATCAATCCTCAACGTGCGGCTTGGCGTGCCCGGCAGGACTCGAACCTGCGACCCTCGGCTTAGAAGGCCGATGCTCTATCCGCCTGAGCTACGGGCACGACTGCAAAGCGCCCCTAGCCGGCCCCGCCGCACGGGGGGCGCGAATCATACGTAAGTGACTTACGGAGCGTCAATTTTCCGCTTTCCAGGGGCCGCCAGCGTAGTCTAAGCGCCCTCTGTCGCCAGCGATGCCGCGCCCCGGTGCCGGTCTCGGGGCGGGGCTTTGTTACACTGTTGCTTCAGCTTTTTCAGGTTATTCAGCGAAAATGCCGACCGATGTGCTGCAATCAGAGGTAGCGACCGCGGGTAACCCGGAGGCGGATCCGGCCCCGGGCACCGATCCGGCAGCCTCCGCACAGCGTGTGGCGCTCGCGCAGCTTCGCCGGCACCTGACTGCCTGGAGACACCACGAACCCGGTGCGCGGCTCGGCCGCGATCCTGAGGAGCTGCATCAGCTGCGGGTCGCAGCGCGGCGAATCGAGGCAACACTCGGGCTTTTCAAGCACCAGCTGCCCGCGCGCCTCCTGCAGGCGCGTCAGGGCGCCAAAGGCGTGCTGCGGGCGCTCGGTTCGGTGCGCGATCTTGACGTGCAGCTTGCCGAACTCAGGCAGTACTGCTCGACACTCCCCTCGGGAGAGCGCGGCGCAGCCGCGCCGCTGCGAACGCGGCTCGAAGAGGAACGTGCGCGCACGCATCGCAGGATGCTCGGCACGCTCGACTCGGAAGCCACGCGGCATTGGCTAGAAACGCTCGACCATGCGAGTGCCCACTTCGCGGCCCCGGCCGCCCTCGGAGCACCCCAGGCTGCGACGGTGATACCCGAGCGCGTCCGCGCCCGCTTCCGCAAGCTGAAGAAGGCGGTGCGCAAACTCACCGCGCGCGCGACGATGGAGGAATACCACACCGTACGCCGGCGCGCGAAGCAGCTGCGCTACGCGATCGAATGCGGCGCAGCCATGTTCGGCAAGCCGGCGGAGGAGATGCTCAAGGTCCTGCGACAGCTGCAGGATGGCTTGGGCGTACTGCAGGATGCCTACATGGCCAAGAACCGCCTCGCCGCGCTCGCCGCCGAGGTCAACCCCCTGCCGCCGGAAACGCTGTTTCTCATGGGCCGCCTGGCCGAGCATCACTTCGGGGAAACCCGGCAGGCGCGCAAGACGCTCAGCCGTTCCTGGCGCCGGGTGAGTGGCAAGCGCTGGAAAGTGCTGCGTGCCCGGATGCAGGAGCTGAGCGACATGGTCAGCGCCGCGCAAGCGGCGGCGGATGAGGGCTCGCAGTCCGCCCCTGCCGCGCAAGTCACGCCCGTGGCGCCCACCGAGGAGTCACTTCTGGTGGTCTCCGAGCCGCGCGCGCTGCGACACTGAGGAACGCACCCGCATGGAGCTGCTGCTCGTGCGCCACGCGATTGCCTTCGAGCGCGATCCGAAACGCTGGCGCGATGACAGCGAGCGGCCGCTCTCAGCGCGCGGGCTCGAGCGCGCCCGCAAGGCGGCGGCGGGAGTCAAGCGCCTCACGAAAGCGCCGGCGCGCTTTTGGACCAGTCCGCTGGTGCGTACGCACCAGACGGCCGCGATCCTCACCCAGATAGCCGGCTGGCCGCAGGCGGTGCCCGCCGCGCAGCTCTCGCCGGGCACCCGGGCCGAGCAACTCCTGGCGTGGCTTGCGCGCGCAGGCGTCGGCCGGATCGCCGTTGTCGGTCACGAGCCGGACCTCAGCGCCCTGCTCGCCCTGTGCCTGGGGAGCAAGACCGTGGCGGCGCTGGGCTTCAAAAAGATGGGCATCGCGCTCGTGAGTTTTCGGGGCGCGGCACGCGCCGGCAGCGGGCGACTCGTCTGGTTCGCCTCCCCGCGCGTGCTGCGCGCGACGCGTTAGCGCCCCTCAAGAAATCAGCTGCCGTGTTCGATCGTGCGTTAGTGAGCGCCGGAGGCCGCCGCGGCAGCCCCCGCGCGTGTGCGCAGCGGACGCGCAAGCCACACAAGACCGATCAGACCTATAAATATAATCCCGGACACGTAGAAGATGTCGTTGGCCGAGAGCATGAAGGCTTGCGCGTCGACGGCGCGGTTTAGCAGTTCGTAACTTTGACTCGTCCCCATGCCGCCGGCATGCAGGGTATCGAGCGCCTGCGCGGTCACCGGGCTATTCGGATCCAGGTGCTCGACGAGCTGTGCGTGGTGCAGCGTCGCGCGCCGGTCCCAGAGCGTCGTGGTGATGGAGGTGCCGAAGGAGCCGGCGGTGATGCGCGCGAAGTTCGAAAGCCCCGAGGCTGCGGGGATGCGCTCCGGCGGCAGTCCCGCGAGCGACATCGACATGAGCGGAATGAAGAACGCCGCCATCCCGGCGCCCTGAATGATCGTCGGGATCAGCAACGTGCCAATGGTGGCATCGGTGTTGAATTGCGCGCGCATGAAGAGCACGAGCGCGAAGACGCCAAACGAGACGGTCACCAGAATGCGCGGATCGATGCGGTCCGAGAAGCGCCCCACGAAGGGGGTGAAGAAAATGGCGAGCAGCCCCACAGGCGCGAGCACGAGGCCGGCGAGGGTGGCGGTGTAACCCATGTATTGCTGCAACCACAGCGGCAGCAGCACCACGTTGCCGAAGTAGAGCCCGTACGCGGACAGCAGCGCAAGCGTGCTCACCCAGAAGTTGCGGCGCCGGAAGAGCGACAGATCCACGATCGGATGCTCCTCGGTCAGCTCCCAGATGAGAAATACCGCAAACGCCACCACCGCCACCACCGCGAGCGCCACGATCTGGCTCGAGTTGAACCAGTCCAGATCCTTCCCCTTATCGAGCATGATCTGCATCGCGCCCACCCACAGCACGAGCAGCCCCAGTCCCACCGTGTCGACCGGTACCTTCGCGGTCGCGGTCTCGCGCTTGTGGAAGATGACCCAGGTGATGAGCGCGGCGGCGATCCCGACCGGCACGTTGATGTAGAAGATCCAGGGCCAGGAGATGTTGTCGGTAATCCAGCCCCCCAGGAGCGGTCCCACCACCGGTGCCACCAGGGTCGTGATCGACCACATGGCGAGCGCAGAGCCTGCGCGGTTTCTCGGATAGCTCGCCAGCAGCAGCGACTGCGACAACGGGATCATGGGACCTGCGACCGCGCCCTGCAGCACCCGGAACAGGATCAGCGCCGAGAGCGTGGGCGCGAGTGCGCACAGAAACGAGGCGATGACGAACAGCACGACCGAGGCGGTGAAGAGCCGCACCTGCCCGAAGCGCCGCGTCAGCCAGCCCGTGAGCGGCAGCGAGATCGCATTCGCCACCCCGAAGGAGGTGATGACCCAGGTGCCCTGATCGGGGGAGACGCCGAGGTCACCGGCGATGGCCGGAATCGACACGTTGGCGATCGACGTGTCGAGCACGTTCATGAAGGTGGCGAGTGAGAGCGCGATCGTGCCGATCACGAGCGTGCCGCCGCTTAGGGGCCTCGGCTGCGCGGCCGGCGCTCCGCCCGGAGCGCCGCCGCTCACCGCTCTGTCAGCATCATTTTCCCCGGACACTCGTGCTGCCCTCGCGACTCACCACGGGCCACTAGCGCAGGTGTCGGCCCGTCGCCGGCAGGTGCGGGTTGTCGGCCAGCAGCGCAGCCGCGCTCGCCGCCGGCTTGGCGGCAACGGGCACCGGTGCGGTCTGGTTGGCAGCGATGATGGCGCGCACGCGCGCATCCGAGAGCGCGTTGCCCGCGTCGAACACATCGGTCGACCAGGCGGCGGCGTTGCTGGCGAGCTGCGGCAGCCGCGCGGCGTCGTCGCCGTTGCGCACCTCGACGTCGGCCTTCATGGAAAGCCCGATCTGCAGCGGGTGGGCAGCAAGTTCGCGCGGATCGAGCGCGACACGCACCGGCACGCGTTGCACGATCTTGATCCAGTTGCCGGTCGCGTTCTGCGCCGGCAGGAGCGAGAAAGCCGCGCCCGTGCCCGCACCAAAGCCCGCCACCGTGCCGTGATAGACCACATGGTTACCGTAGAGGTCAGCGGTCAGCGTGACCGGCTGTCCGACGCGCATGTGGGCCAGCTGCGGTTCCTTGAAATTCGCATCCACCCACACCTGATCGAGCGGTACGACGGCCATCAGCGCCGCCCCCGGACCCACGCGCTGCCCGAGCTGCACGTTGCGCCGTGCGATGAAGCCTGCCACCGGTGCGGGCAGTTCAGTGCGCGAGAGCGTGAGGTAGGCGTTGCGCACGGCCGCGGCCGCATCGCGCACCTGCGGATGATTCTCCAGCGTCGTGTTGTCAACACGCGCGCGGTTGGCCGCCAGCTGTTGCTGCGCGGCGAGCAGGCTCGACTCGGCCGCCTTCACCGCATCGACCGCATGCTGCAGTTCCTCACCGGACACCGCGCCTGAGGCACCCAGACGCTGGCGCCGTGCAAGATCGCTCTGCGCGGCGGCAAGATCGGTGCGGCGTTCCTGCACTGCCGCGTCCAGCTGCGCGCTCGTGGCAAAGAGGTTGCGGACATCACGCACCGTGCGTGCCAGCTGTGCCTCGGCCTGATCCAGTGCCACCTTGGCATCGGACTGATCCAGACGCACCAGGGACTGGCCGGCCTTCACAAACTGCGTATCGTCGGCGCCGATGGCCACGACGGTGCCCGAGATCTGCGGCGTGATCTGCACCACGTTGCCGCCGACATAGGCGTCGTCGGTCTTTTGGTGATAACGCAGCACCTGTGCCCAGTACACGGTGTAGCCGAAGGCAATCACGAGGAAGCCGCCGAGGACAGCCGCGAGCAAACGCCAGCGCTTGCCGGACATGGAAGGTGCTTTGCTGTCTTGCGTAGTCATGACCTCAATCCTTTGGATTTTCCGTTGTCTTTGCCGCGGCGAATAATGCCTAGGCAAACATTCCCTCAAAAAAAGGCGCCGGCTCAGGCGCTGGCGCGCTGGGCCACGGCCTGGGCGTTCTCAAGCATGCGCGCGAGCAGGCTCTCCAGCTGCCGCGCCTCGCTCTTCGTAAAGCCGCGCAGGAAGCGGTTAGCCACCGCCATCGATATCTCCCGCATCCGCGGGTACGCCTCGCGCCCCTGGTCGGTGAGCTCCAGATGCATGAGCCTGCGGTCCTGCGCACTGCGCGTGCGGCGAATCAGACCCTTGGTCTCAAGACGATCCAGCATGCGCGTCATCGCGCCCGCGTCGTACGAGATTCCCTTACACAGATCAGAGGCGGACTTGGGCTCCTCAGCACCGGCAAGGTTGGCGATGATGATGAGCTGCGCCGCACTCAACTCCAGCGATGCGAGACGCTTGTCGGCCGCCAGATCCTTATCCAGCGCCGCCAGCATCTCCACCCGCACCCGACTCAACAGCGCGCCCACGCTCTTCTTGGGCTGATAAGTCGCGACGTCGTAAATGTCACCCACGCTGCTGCTCCTGAGAATCTCCCCTTCGGGGGGACGGTAGACCCCTCTTCGGGGCTGACGGAACTTTACTTGCCTAGGCTGTAATTGTCAAGGCTTTCACTGCCCCGGCAGTCCAGCGCCCCGGGGACCATGGCGCAACAGTTCTGTAAGGTCCCTGACAGCCGCCTGTCACGGCGCTGGCGCACAATGAAACGCGTGTTCCAGTGGAGATTCCCATGTCGCAGGCAGCTGCTCTCGGCCGTTGGAAAGCCACCGTGACCCAGGCCGCCCGCCAGGTGCTTTTGGCACGCTGGCGCAGCACCCTCGAGGCACTTGAAGCGGCGCGCGCAGAGTACGGTCGCTTGCACGGCGCCGAGGCCATCGACGTGCGCTCGGTGCGCAAGGCGGCGCAGCGGGTCCACGAGCTCGAACAGCTGCGCACGATCCTCGCCTACGAACTGCACGGGGCACGCTAGCCGTATCGGGTCGTCACCGTCGCGGCCTCGCCCGAGATGCAATCCGTGCGCCGTTTATGACTTCCACGGTCACCTTATTGAACGCCGCGCCCAGCGCTCTCCGTGCGGCGGGGCAGCCTCGCGGTTGCCCTATTTTTTGAACCCGCGTGAGCGTGGCGTAGAATCACGCCCCCGCCTCGCCGGGGTGTAGCTCAGACTGGTAGAGCGCTACGTTTGGGACGTAGATGTCGCAGGTTCAAATCCTGTCACCCCGACCAATTCGCACGGTGTCGGCTGCGATCAGAGCAGCACGAAAAGTCCAACGGTTGCAACCGCCCTTCGCCGCCACTCAGCCGACTTGAGCCAGCGCAAATCGCGCGAGGGCCACACTATTCGGCCGGCGGCGATGGTGGGTCTCGGGTCGCCGTGCGTGCCGGTGAATGAGTAAGCGCGGTACGTCTGCGATTGGGTCTTGTTACGCCGAGGGTTTCGAGGCACGCCTCGGTGGCGGCTGCGGCGCGTCCAATCGCCCGTTGCCTGATCCGGCCCAATCCCCACATACACCGGCGCTCCTCCCGTCTTGGGAGCGCTTATACGCCTCTTGTGCCGTTCCCGCGGGAGCCGGGACTGGAGGTCCTCGGCTCAGGGGGCGCGGTAAATCGTCACACCGTCTTTGATGGTTTCCACGACCTTGATGTCTTTGATCGACATCGGGTCCACTTTGATCGGGTTCTGATCGAGAATGACAAAATTCGCAAGCTTGCCGGGCTCAAGCGAACCTTTGGATCCTTCCTCCTGGTATTGATAGGCGGCATTGATCGTAATCGCCTGCAGTGCTTCCATCGGGGTGATGCGCTGTCCGGGTCCGATGACGACGCCGTTGCGTGAAAGTCGATTCACGGCTGTCCACATGACGAACAACTGGTCCAGCGGCGCGACCACAAAATCGGTGTGGTTGGTCGGGCGCAGGCCCAGATCGATGGCCGCACGCATCGGGCTGATGAAGAAGGCCTGTTCCTGGCCGCGATTCAGAATATGCGTATCGCCAAAGTAGAAGGTGTGTTCGGTGTACAGCGAGGGCGTGATTGCGTACGCCTTGTACTTCAGCAGCTGATCGGGTCGCACGAATTGTGAGTGGATGACCACGGTGTGCCGCGGTTTGGCCAGCTCACCTGCCGCGGCATTCTCGTGCGCCTTGAGTAGCAGGTCGATCGCCGCATCTCCATTGGCGTGAGCGTTCAGGGGAATGCCCAAGGCATAGACCTTCTTCACGAACGCCATCACGTAGTCCTCGGGGAACCCGGGCTCGCCCCGCCAGTTCTTTTCGCCACTCGGGCCACCGGTGAGGTAAGGCGTGGTGAACCAGGCAGTCTTACCTTGGGGCGAACCGTCAAGGGTAATCTTGGCGCCCCCGAGCTTTACCCCGTTGGTGTACTTACCCCAGGTATCCACCGGGTTCTTCTCGAGAATCGCGTCAAAGTCGGTGACAAATGGATAGGCGACGATGTCGATGAGATGAACGCCCGCGGCGGCCGCGCGCTGCATGAGCGCAAGGTCCGAGGCATGTGTGGCGCCCTCCTGTGCCGTGGTGATACCCGCGGCGGCGTAAAGCATCTGCCCGGCGCGCGACCACGCCACCTCCTGCTCGGCGCTGGGCTTAGGCAGCTGTGAAAAGATCGGCAGGAAAGCCGTCTCCATCAACAGACCGGCTGGTTCGTTCGTCCCGGCTTTGCGCACGATCAACCCGCCGGGTGGCGTCTTGGTCCGGGCGGAAATCCCGTACTTTTTCATCGCCATCGAATTGAGCACGACCCCATGCATCGATACGTGCCCGACCAGCACCGGGTTATCGGGGAAGTCCTTATCCAGGTCGTAACGCGTGAGGCCCACCCCGTTCGGCATGGCGTTCTCATCGTAGCCATACGCCTGGATGATCTCGCCCTTTGCAATTCCGTGGTCGTCCCGGAACTTCTTCAGTTCGGCCACGATGCTCGGGATGTCCTTGCCCGGTCCCGCCGGCGGCGCAAACACGTTGACCTGGTTGGCCACGCTGATCGAATTGATGTAATGACTGTGAGGATCGATGAAGGCGGGCAGCAGTGTTTTGCCGCCCAGATCAATGACCGTGGTGGCCGGGCCGCGGTAGGCGTGCTCGATCTGGCTGCGGGCACCGACTGCGAGAATCTTGCCGTCCTTCACCGCGAGCGCCTCAGCCGTCGGTTGCGCGTCGTTGACCGTCACGACATCCCCACCGGTGAAGATGGTGTCCGCGGTCACCTTGGGTGGCGGCTCCTTGCTGGTGCACCCGGCGAGGATGACCAGGCTCGCAGCAAGAACGCGAATGAGGGCCGATTTAAGGCGCATGCGGATTCTCCCTAAAGGTAGCTTCAGTGTCGTGGGTGCACCCGAGGCGCGGCATCGGTACATCCCCCTATAGACCGCGATGTCGCGAGTCGGACTGAAGGCATCCCGCCCGGACCTGTCTGAGCCGGCCACGGGTGGGAAACTGGGCGCTGCGAAAACTCCCCGGAGCGATGCGGAAAGCCTATGGCGGCACGACTGATTGACGGCAGGCAGCTCGCGGTCAGGGTCAAAGGCGAGGTTCGCGCTCAGATCGAGCGGCTCATCGGCGCCGGTGGGACTTCGCGCAAGCGCGTGAGCGTGCCGCCCGGATCACCCCCGTGACCGGCGGCGTCGGACCGATGACCGTCGCGATGCTCATGCACAATACGCTTCAGGCCGCGCAGCACCGGCAGTCGCCGCGTTGAGCCTTTTAGGCGCGGCGCCAGGTGGTGGCTCCACCGGGCTTATCCTCGAGCAGCACTCCGGCCGCGGCGAGCGCTGCGCGGATGCGGTCGGACTCGGCCCAGTTCCTGGACCTGCGCGCCGCGATGCGCGCTGCAATCAGTGCCTCGACCTGTGCATCATCGAGCGAGCCCTCGGCGCTCGTTGCGGGGCTTGCCGCAGCTGCCCCACCCGGGGTCGCAGGCTTGCCCAGACGGGCCCATTCCTCGGGCGCAACCGTGAGCAGGCCGAGGACGTTACCGAGGCCCTTAAGCTCCGCGCCGAGGGCGGCGACCCGCTCGTGAGCGCCCGCGTCTTTGGCGGTGTTCATCTCGCGCAGCATGTTCTGCAGAACCGCCAGGGCCTCGGGGGTGTTGAAGTCATCGTCCAGACTCTCCAGGAAGTGCCCGGTGTGCTCGCCGGCCACCGCCGGCTGCGGCGTCACGCCGCGCAGCGCCATGTAGATGCGGTTCAAGGTCGCATCCGCCTGCTCGAGCTGCTCGAGGGAGTAGTTGATCGGCCCGCGGTAGTGGCTCGAGAGCACGAAGAAGCGCAGCACCTCCGGGTGGCGCAGCATCGGCAACACCTCGCGCACCGTGAAGAAGTTGCCGAGCGATTTCGACATCTTCTCCTCATCCACGTTGACAAAGCCGTTGTGCATCCACAGGTTCACGAACTGATCCCCGCTCGCCGCGCAGGACTGCGCGATTTCGTTCTCGTGATGCGGGAACTTAAGATCGAGGCCACCGCCGTGCAGATCAAAGTGCGTGCCAAGGAGCGCGGTCGACATTGCCGAGCACTCGATGTGCCAGCCGGGCCGTCCCGGCCCCCACGGCGAGTCCCACGCCGGTTCCCCGGGCTTGGCCTGCTTCCAGAGCACAAAGTCGAGCGGGTCACGCTTGGCCTCGTCCACTTCGACGCGGGCGCCGGCCCGCAGGTCTGCGAGACGCTTGCCCGAGAGCCTGCCGTAGCCGGGGAAGCGTGCCACGGCATACATAACGTCGCCGTTAGGGGCCACGTAGGCGTAAGCACGCTCGAGCAGCTCCTCGACCATAGTGATGATCTGCGGTACGAACTGCGTCGCCCGCGGCTCATGGTCGGGCGGCAGCACACCAAGGCGCGCGCAATCCGCGTGCATCGCGCCGATGAAGCGCTCGGTGAGCGCTGCGATCGGCTCGCCATTCTCGGCCGCGCGCCGGATGATCTTGTCGTCGATGTCCGTGATGTTGCGCACGTAGGTCAGCTTGAAACCGCGATGGCGCAAATAGCGGCTGATGACATCGAACACCAGCAGCATGCGCGCGTGGCCTATGTGCACGTAGTCATACACGGTGAGCCCGCACACGTACATGCGCAGCTGCCCCGGCGTGATCGGGGTGAGGAGCTCCTTCTGGCCGGAGAGGGAGTTGTGGATGCGGATCATGCGAAGCGCGCGAGCCGTTCCTGCGTCTGGCCCGCCGGCATGGCGCGCAGCAGCGGCGCAAGCTCCGGCCCGTGGGCGCGCCCGGTGAGCGCCATGCGCAGCGGCAGATACAGCTCCGCCCCTTTGCGCCCGCTCACCGCACGCGCCGCCCCGGCGATCGCCGGCAGATTGGTCGCATCCTGCGCCGCTGCCGCCGCGGCGGCAGCGAAATAGCCGGAACCCGCGCTGCGCACCAGCGCCTCCGCATCCGGCGCCAGCGCCGGCGGGGCGCCAAAGACAATATCCACCCAGGCGCGCGCATCCTCCGGCAGCAACAGATTCGGCAACAGCGCCTCGATGAAGGCGGCGGCCGCGCGCGGCTCGAGGTCGGCGGGCAGCACCTGCGCAAGCCAGGCGCGCGCGGCCTCAACACCCAGGCGGTGCACGGCATCCTTCTGCCACACGTTCAGCTGCTGCTCATCAAAGCGCGCCGGGGCGCGGCCCAGATGCTTCGGATCGAACGCGGCCGCCATCTCCTCAAGGCTCAGCAGCCCGTGCTGCGCGCTCGAGTGCCCGAGGCGAAAGAGGTGATTGGTGAGGGCGAGCGGCAGGTAGCCGCGTTCGCGGTACTCACGCACGCTGACCGCGCCGTGGCGCTTGGAGAGCGGCGCGCCATCCGCGCCCACGATCAGCCCCACGTGCCCGTAGGCGGGCGCGGGCAGGTCCAGCGCGGCGAGAATCAGCAGCTGCCGCGGCGTGTTGGCGAGATGGTCCTCCCCGCGCAGCGCTTGCGTCACGCCCATGGTGGCATCATCGACGGCATTGGAAAAGAAAAACGCGGCCGTACCATCAGCACGGCGGATGACGAAATCGCCGATGTCATCGCTGAGGAAGCTTTGCGGTCCGTGCACGAAATCCACGAACGCGATGCGCTCATTCGGCGGCACACGAAAGCGCAGCGTGGGCTTGAGTCCCTGGGCCACCCGCGCAGCGCGCTGCGTGGCGGGAAGTTCGCGACAGGTGCCCGCATACCGCGGCGGCCGCCCGGCGCTGAGCTGCGCGCGCCGTGAGAGCTCCAGTTCCAGCGCGCTGCAGAAGCACGGATAGACCTCACCGCGCGCCTCGAGCAGCTCGAAATAGCGCTCGTAGAGCCCCCCGCGCAGCGACTGCCGATACGGCCCCAGGGCATCCTCGCGATCCGGGCCGGCGTCCCAGTCCAGGCCGAGCCAGTGCAGGTCCGCGATCAAGGCCGTGGTGTGGCTGTCGCGGCTGCGCTCAGTGTCCGTGTCTTCAATGCGCAGGAGGAAGCGCCCGCCGGCATGGCGCGCCAGCAGCAGGTTAAAGAGTGCGGTCCGGGCATTCCCCAGATGCAGCTCCCCGGTCGGGCTCGGGGCAAAGCGGCTCACGCAGGGCCGCTGCTTGCCCTCGGGTAAAGTTGCACTCGGCCTCATGAGCGCATGGTACGGGAAACCCAGGAAGCGCAACAAAGCGCCGCGCGGCATGGCACTGCTATAAAATCCGCCGCCGGTGTATCTGCCTTAGTTCACTGCGCGGAGGATCGATGCTAATTCACTCCCGGATCCGGTTCGCCCTGCTCGCCGGGGTGCTCCTGGCTTTCTTGACCCTTGGGGCGCGCGCGCAGGCCGATACGCCCACACAGGTGCGTGTCAGCACGAATATGGGCGATTTTGTCATCGAACTGCGCACCGATCGTGCCCCGCTCACGACGGCGAACTTCCTGCGTTACGTGCGCGAGGGCTTCTACAGCGGCACCCTGTTTCATCGGGTGGTCGCGAACTTTGTCATCCAGGGCGGTGGTCACGATGCCGCCACTTTGACGCTCAAACCCACCCACGACAGCGTCTTCAACGAATCGGGCAACGGCCTGCAGAACAAGCGCGGCACGGTCGGCATGGCGCGCAGCGAAGGGCCGCACTCGGGCAACTCGCAGTTCTACGTGAACCTGGTAGACAACCCGGATCTGGATCCGGTCCCCACCCGCTGGGGGTACACGGTCTTCGGGCGTGTGGTGCAGGGCATGGATGTCGTTGACCGCATCGGCGAGACGGCCACCGGCGCGAGCGGCCCCTTCAAGTCCGATGCGCCGGTAAAGCCGGTCATCATCGAAAAGGTGGAGATCATCGGTGCGAGCAGCGCGCCCGCGGTGAGCACCCCGACGCCGATGACGCCCAGCCCAAACCAGGACAGCATCCTCTCGCCGAAGTAAGCCACGCATGGCGCGCCTGTTCGTTTCGGATGTGCATCTGGATGCGAGCGCGCCAGAGGCCAGCGCGCAGTTCCTCGCCTTTCTGCGCCACGAGGCCGCGCAGGCCGAGGCGCTCTACATCCTCGGGGACCTGTTCGAGGCCTGGGTGGGGGATGATGATGCCGAGCCGGACAAGGAGCGCATCTGCCAGGGGCTGCGGGCGCTGAGTGACTCCGGTGTGCCCTGCTTCGTCATGCACGGCAATCGCGACTTTCTGCTCGGCGCGGGCTTCTGCGCGCGCACCGGTTCCCGCCTGCTCACCGACCCGGTCATTGCGCAGTTCGGAGGCGAGCCTGTGCTGCTCACGCACGGGGATGCCCTGTGCACGGACGACCACCCCTACCAGGAGCTGCGCAGCCTGGTGCGCAACCCCCTCTGGCAGCGGCGCTTCCTCGCGCTGCCGCGCGAGCGGCGGGAGCTGCTGGCGGACGAGGCGCGCGCGGGCAGCCGGCGGCATACCGCGCGCACCGTACCGACCATCATGGACGTCAATGCCGCGGCGGTCTTGAGCGCGTTTCGCAGCACCGGCGTGCATCGCATGATTCACGGCCACACGCACCGCCCGGGCATTCACGATCTCGCGGTGGATGGGGTCCCGGCGCAGCGCCTGGTGCTGGGGGCGTGGTACGAGCAGGGCAGCTACCTAAGCCACGCGAACGGTCGCTACCAACTGCACCAACTGCCGCGCTGACGGAGCGCTCGCAGGCGCCCGTCAGGCGGGGAGGACGGCGCGAACCTTCGGTGCGCGCCGTCCTTTGTTGGTTGCGCTCAGTTCGCGGCCGGGGCGTCGCTCGGTGGCGGCCCGTGGTGATGGAAGTGCGGGTGCATGTTCTTCATCACGATCTGAAACTTCGCCAGCTGCGCAGAGGTGAGCACCGGTGTCAGCTTCTGGATCGTGTCGGCCTGAATCTGTTGGTGCAGCGCCTTCATCTGGGTGAAGTCCGGCTCGGTACCCGAGGCCTTGGCCTGCTCGAAGGCCTGCTTCATCTGCGCATGCTCTTCCTCAAGAATCGCCTGCACCTGCGTCTTCTGGGTCGCGTTGAGGTCCAGCAGCGTCGCCAGATCGTTCATGCGCTGCGCCTGGTGCGCGGCGGCGTTCGCCGGGGCCGGCGGCGGCGTCTGCGCCAACGCGCCCCCCGCGCACAAAAGCGCGAGGGCTAAAACAGTGGCTCTCATGTCACTCTCTCCTGGCGGGGGCAGTAAACCCGCTTTATAAGAGGAAGCTTAGAGTGACCCGGCGTACCGCGGGTGAACAATCGTGAGGGAGTGTGCGGGCACCGGGGGGTGTTGGATCAGCCGCGCGGCAGCGTCAGGAGCGCTTCCAGCCCCCCCTCCACCAGATTCTGCAAAATCAGGGTGCCGCCGTGCGCCTGGGCGACGTCGCGGGCGATGGTGAGGCCCAGGCCGGTCCCGCCGCTGGAGCGATTGCGCGAGGACTCGAGGCGGTGGAAAGGCTCAAAGACGCGCTCGAGTTCCTCGGCCGGAATTCCCGGGCCCTGATCGCGCACGCGGATGGTCAGTTGCTCCGCGTCCGCGACGATGACCTCGGCACGCGTGCCGAACTTGATGGCATTGGCGATGAGATTGGTGAGGCAGCGCTTGAGCATCTGCGGCTTGCCGGCGAAGGGGCGCTGGGCGTGGCCGCTGAGGGTGACCTGCGCGCCCAGCAGCGCGAACTCCTCGCGGATCTTCACCAGCAGCGCGTCGATGTCGACGGCTACCACCGGTTCACCATCATCGAGCCCGCGGAACAAGGAGAGCGCCTCGCGCACCATGGCCTCCATCTCATCCAGCTCGTGCCCGATACGCGCCTGCATGGGCGGGTTATCCAGGGCCTCCACCTGCAGCCGCATCCGCGTGAGGGGCGTCTTCAGGTCGTGCGACATCGCCGCCAGGACGCGCGTACGGCTGTCGAGATAGCGCCGCAGGCGGTCGTTCATGGTGTTGAAGGCGCGCGCGGCATCCCGCAGCTCCCGCGCGCCCACCTCGGTCAGCTGCGCCGGGCGGGTCTGGCGGCCGACACTGTCGGCGGCCCGTGCCAGTTGGGACAGCGGCCGGGTGATGCTGCGGGCCACAAGGTACAGCACGATCACCAGGATCAGCACCAGCAGGATCAGGTTGATGAGCAGATTGCGCGGCAGCGGTGCGCCCCCGGCCATGCGCGACAGGCGATACACCACCGCATCCCCGTCGGGGAAGCGGACCGTGACGTCGTAGTGCAGCACGCTGCCGGCGTGCGCGGCGAGTTCGTGGGCTTCGTAGAACGGCACCGGAATCGGCACGGCGGGCGGGGCGGGCTGTGGGGTGGCACGCAACTCGATCCCGTATTCCGGACCCAGGGCGGCCTGCAGCTGCTCCTTCAGTGCGCTCTCGAAGTCTGAGAGCAAAGGCAGGCGCAGGAAGAAACGATCCGGGGGCGGCGGCGGGTGGCCCGCGCTCTCGGCGGGCATATGCAGGCCGCGTGCGCGCCGTCCGCGCGCTGCGGTGAGCTCGCTCAGCGCGTCGGCCCGTTCGGCGGCACTCAGCGGCTGCAGCATGAAAGTCGTCTCGGCGATGCGCCGCGCCCATTCACGCACGCTGCCTTGCAGTACGAAGCGCTCCCGTTCCTGCGCGATGAGGAACACCCCCACCGCCTGCGCGAGCAGCACCGCGATCACGGATGCGGCGAGCAGGCGCCCGAACAAAGACTGGGGCCAGAGCTTCAGGCGCATCGCGCAGGTATTCGCACGCCGCGTCAGTCGGTCACGACGTTGACACCGACGACATAACCCTCACCGTAAACGGTCTTGATGATCTGCGGCGCGCGCGCATCGTCGCCGAGGATCTGCCGCAGCCGACTCACGCGCACGTCGATGCTGCGATCGAAGGGGTCGGCATCGCGCCCGCGCAGCAGCTCGGTGAGCTGCGCCCGCGTGAGCACGCGGTTGCCGGCACCGAGGAGCACCGCGAGCAACCGATACTCCGCGCCGCTCAGGGCGACTTCCTTGCCGGCGCCGTCGGTGAGCGTGCGCGTCACGGTATCGAGCCGCCAGCTGCCAAAGCAGAAGCCGCGCACGCTCTCCGGACTCGGGTCGCGCGGCGCGTGCACCGAACGGCGCAGGATCGCCTTGATGCGACCGAGGAGCTCCCGCGGGTTGAAGGGCTTGGCGAGATAGTCATCCGCCCCGAGCTCAAGCCCGATGATGCGATCGACGTCCTCGCTGCGCGCGGTGAGCATGATGATGGGTACCTGCGAGCGGGCGCGCAGCTCGCGGCACAGTGACAGGCCGTCCTCGCCCGGCAGCATCAGGTCCAGCACGACCAGATCGACGTGCGAGCGCTCGAGTACGCGCCGCATCTCCTTGCCGTCGGCCACCGCGGTGGTGCGAAACTCGTGCTTCTCCAGATACTGCGCCAGCAGGCCGCGGATCTCGCGATCGTCGTCGACGATCAACAGGTGCGCTCGGTCGTTCGTCATGTTTCGCGTGGCCTCGAGTGTGAGGATACCGGGGCAACAGACCACTGGCAGCTGATTTGGTGCCGTAGGCTCGCTTACGTTCAGTCGCGGCGGCCGCGCGCTATTGTAAAAAACTGTTGCGCTATGCGCGGCACTCCGGCGGGCCGGAATGAAAGCGCAGCACGCGCTCCGGGCTCGTCACCAGCTGCGCCTCGCGCGCCGCAAGCTTCAGCAGCCGCTCGCGCCACTCCTCGGGCGCTGCCGTGCGGGCAAAGCCGACATACAACTCAAAGTGGCGTGCCTCGCAGCGCCCGAGCTCCGCGTACAGCGGCGCAAGCGGGGGCGGCAGGCGCGGTGCCAGCAGCGCAAAGCGCTCCGCCGAGCGCGCCTCGATCAGCGCGCCGGTGAGCAGCAGATCGAGCTTGCGGCCCGGTTCGGCGCTGCGCAGCGCCCCGCGCAGCTCGTGGGCGTAGCGCCCCGGGCGCTGGCGCGCGAAGGGCACGCCGGCGGCCGTCATGACACGCAGCACCTGCTCAAAGTGTCGCAGCTCCTCGCGTGCCAGGCGCGCGAGCGCCACCGACAGCGCCCGGTCCTCGGGGTAGGCGAACAGGAGCGCGAGCGCGGTGGAGGCGGCCTTCTTTTCGCAGTTCGCGTGATCCACGAGCAGCTCGGGCCAGTAGCGCACGGCCTGCGCAACCCACGCCTCGGGGGTGGGCGCCTGCAGGATCTGCATGGGCGCTAAGGCCCCGAAGGCACTCATCGCTGGGCCGCGCGCGAGCGCCAGCCGGTGAGGGTCTGCTCGAGGGCCTGCGCGGCCTCGGTGGCACTCGCGTAGCGCCCGGCCGGCAGCTTCGCGAGCAGCCGCTCGAGCACCGGCTGCACCTGGGAAAATTTCTGCGGCAGCTGCGGGATGGCATCCTTGCGGTGCTTGTAGACGATTGCCATCGGATTTTCAGCGCGGAAGGGTTTCTCGCGGGTCAGCATCTCAAAGAGGATGACGCCCAGACTGTAAAGATCGCTGCGTGCGTCAAGCTCCTCCGCGTGCCCCTGCTCGGGACTCATATAGTGCGGCGTGCCGAAGATCGTGCCGGTCTCGGTGATGTCGAGGGCGAGCGCTGCATCCTTGGACATGCCGAAATCGATGAGCGCGATGCTGCCATCCCCGCGCAGCATCACGTTGCCGGGCTTCAAGTCCCGATGCAGCACGCCGGCGCCGTGCACGGCGGCGAGCGCGCGGGCGATGGCGGCGGCGAACTGCAGCGCCTGGCGCGGCGTGAGCCGCGCGCGCAGGCGGCGGCGCAGGTCCCCGTGTGCGAAGTACTCCATGACGAGCCAGGCGTGCTCATCACTCACCCCGAGGTCATACAGCTTCACCACCGCCGGACTTGCGATGCGCTGTGCGATCTCGTATTCCTGCAGGAAGCGGCGGAAGGCATCGATCGGCTGGTCCGGTTCGCTCACCCGATCGCGCGCCACCTTGAGTACGACCAGCGTGCCGGCGCGCTCGCTCTCACCCAGGTACAGGTCAGTGGTCGCACCGCTGGCGAGGCGCCGGATGCAGCGATAGCCGCGGATGAAGGCATCCCCAAAGCGCTGCGTCTCGCGCCCGACGAGACTCGAGCGCCACAGGGCGCGCGCGTGCGCCTGGCGCTGCGCGGCGGCGGCCAGCACGCGGGCGAACACCTCGCAGTCAAGTTCCGCGCGGCTCACGGTGAAGGCCCCGATTGCTGCCGCATCACGCGTCGCGGACTGATCGTTCTCGCACAGCAGCACGATGGGGGCGAAGCCTGCGCGCGCGGTGAGTTCACGCGCCCACAGCAGACCGCGCCCTCCGGGCCACTGCTCCGCCAGCAGCACCGCGTCAAATCCCTGCGCCAGAAACTCCGGCGCGAGGGCCCCGGAGCGTACCGGGCTGTGCACGATGAGCTGGGCCTGCGGGCGCCAGGCGGCGAGGCGCTCGCGGATGAGCGCGCAGCGGCGCGCATCCTCCTCGATCAACAGCACACGCATCAAGGAATTACAGCACGGGCGCGCGCGAGCCGCCACGCAGCGGCGGCAGCGCGCGGGCCGCGGCCGCGGACAGCTTAAGTCCGATCACGAGGTCCCCCACATTGGTGCCGGTCGGACCGGTGTGGACGAGGTCCCCGCTCGCCGCCAGGGCGCGCGCCGAGTCGGCGCGCTTGAGGCAGGCATCCGCATCCAGCTGCGCCAGCGCCAGGCGCGCGCAGGAGTCCGCATCCACCAGCGCCCCGGCATCGTCCGTCGTCCCATCGCTGCCGTCGGTGCCCGCCGCGAGCAGCAGCAGATCGGCGTGGCCGGCGATCAGACGCGCGGCGGCGAGCGCCAGGTGCTGGTTGCGGCCCCCGCGACCCGCATCCGGCGGCAGCGACACGGTCGACTCCCCGCCCCACACGCACACCTGCACGGTCGCCAGACTCAGCTCGTGTGCGCAGCGCGCCGCGAGGCGCACCGCGCTGTCATCGAAGCGCCGCGCCGCGGCGTGCACGCTCAGGGTGAGTTCGCGCGCGCGCGCCGCCACCGCCGCGACCGCCTGGTCGATGGAGGCGATGACCGTGCGCTGCACGTTGTCCGGGCCGCTCGGGGCCGGCCCCATGAGACCGGAGCCAATCACCGCCGGATCATCGTGCGGCACATCCGAGATAAAGAGCGCCCGCGCCGCACGGCCGCCCAGGCGCGCGGCGAGCCGGCCGCCCTTGATGCGCGAGATTGCGACACGTCGGGCGTTGAACTCGCCAATCGCGATGCCCTGCGCGAGGCCCCCACGGTTCAGCGCCTGCAGATCCGCGAGCCTCACCCCCTCGCTCAGTACCTCTACCAGGCTTGAGGCGCCCCCGGAGATGAGAAACAGCGGCTGCACGTGGGCGGGCAGCTCCTGCACCCAGCTCCACAGACGCGCCCCGGCGGCGAGGGAGCGCTCATCGGGCAGCGGATGCGCGCCGGTGAGCACTTCGACCGCGGGCGAGCCGGCAAAGTCTGCGGCGCTGTCAGGATCACGCGTGATGATGAGGGTGCGCTCGATGGCAGCGCCGAGGGCATCGTGTGCGCCCTGCGCCATGGCGGCCGCGGCCTTGCCCACGGCGGCCACCCAGAACGGGGCTACCGCGGGAGCGCCCGCGCGCGTGAGTGCCTCGCGCACGCAACGACGGCCGGCGACGCGGGTGAGGCCCGCCTGCAGAAGGTCGAGCAGTAAGGCGCGCCGCGGGTCGGACGCGTCCGCCAGTCTAGGCCCCGCGCACGACTTTGAGCTTGCTGTGGCGCTCGCGGCGGGCCACCTTGGCCGCGTCCGAGCGCTCCAGCTGCAGCCGCTCGAGGTACTCGGGCGTGACATCCCCGGTGACGTACTCCCCGGAGAAGCAGGAGGTATCGAACTCCTCGATCCGCGCATCCTCGTGCTTGCAGGCGGCGATGAGGTCATCCAGATCCTGATAGATGAGCCAGTCGGCACCGATGAGGCGCGCCACCTCGTTCGACCGTGCGCCCGCTCGCCACCAGTTCGCTCGTGGCCGGCATGTCGATGCCGTAGACGTTCGGGAAGCGTACCGGCGGGGCGGCCGAAGCGAAGTACACCTTGGTGGCGCCCGCCTCGCGGGCGAGCTCGATGATCTGTGCCGAGGTCGTGCCGCGCACGATCGAGTCATCCACCAGCAGCACCGTCTTGCCGCGGAACTCCAGGTCGATCGCGTTGAGCTTGCGTCGCACCGATTTCTCGCGCTGTTCCTGGCCGGGCATGATGAAGGTGCGGCCGATGTAGCGGTTCTTGATAAAGCCCTCGCGGTACTTCACCCCGAGGCGCTGCGCCAGCTGCAGGGCGCTGGTGCGGCTGGTGTCCGGCACGGGAATGACGACGTCGATGTCGTGCACCGGGCGCTCGCGCAGGATCTTGTCGGCCAGACGATCGCCCATGCGCATGCGCGCGCGGTACACCGAGATGTTGTCGATCTTGGAGTCCGGGCGCGCGAAATACACGTATTCGAAGATGCAGGGCGTGTGGCGCAGCGTCGCCACGCACTGCTGCGTGTGCAGCCGGCCGGCCTCATCGATGAACACCGCCTCGCCCGGGGCGACGTCGCGCACGAAGCGAAACGAGAGGCTATCCAGCGCCACGCTCTCCGAGGCGAGCATCCACTCGGTGCCGCGCGGCGTGCGCCGCTCGCCGAGCACCAGCGGCCGGATCCCGTTCGGATCGCGAAACCCGAGGATGCCGTGCCCGATGATCATGGCGACCACCGCGTAGCCGCCGCGGCAGCGGCGGTAGACGGCGCTCAGCGCCGCAAACACGTCCGCCGGCGTGATGCGCGCTGCACCGACGCGCTGCAGCTCCGAGGCGAATACGTTCAGCAGCACCTCCGAATCGGAGGTGGTGTTCAGATGGCGCCGGTCCTCGCGGATCAGAATCTCGGCAAGCTCGGTCGAATTGGTCAGATTGCCGTTGTGCGCCAAGACAGATGCCGTACGGCGCATTGACGTAAAAGGGCTGCGCTTCGGAGGCGCTGTCGCAGCCGGCGGTTGGGTAGCGCACGTGGCCGATGCCGACGTTGCCTTTGAGCTCGAGCATGTGATGCTGCTGGAACACATCGCGCACCAGGCCACTGCCCTTGCGCACGTACAGCTCGCCCTCGGCCGAGGTCGCGATGCCGGCGGCATCCTGGCCGCGGTGCTGCAGCACGGTCAGCGCGTCATACAGACGCTGGTTGACCGCACTGGTGCCGACGATGCCGACGATGCCGCACATGCTGTTTTCAGCCCCCTAGGTGCGTACGTTCGCGGAGCGCGCGTGCGGGACGTGGACTTCCCCCACGAGTGAGCGCAGGCCATTGGCGATTGACTCGCCGTACGGAATCATCAGGGAGTGCCGCCACCACCCTTCGCTCGGGCAGGCGCAGCAGCTGCCCCAGGATGACGAACACCCCGAGGAGGAGAAAGCCGCGCAGCAACCCGAAGGCGAAGCCCAGCAGGCGGTCGATGCCGCTGAAGATCGACAGGCGCACGAAATGACCGAGCAGCGCCCCGATACCTGCGCCGAGCACGAGCACCAGCACCACGATGATCACGCGCGCGGCCCACGGACGCACCTCCGAGTCCGCCATCAGCCCCCCGAGGTGCGGCTCGATCAGGTCGGAAAAGTGCCAGGCGACGAACAGCGCCACGATCCAGGCGCCGAACGCGACCGCCTCGCGCAGAAAGCCGCGCATCGCCCCGGCGACGGCCGAGATGAGGATGGCGGCAATAATCAGATAATCCGTCAGGGTCATCGCAGCCGATCGTGAGCGCGCTCGATTCCGCGCGGCGCGGATTGTACAAGAGACCGCCCAGGTTGCCTAAGGCACGCGTCACGCGCACCGCAGGCGCTAATTCCGCTCGATCGACCCGGAGTGCCCGGCGGCCTGCAGTTTGCTCTGCAGCTGCGTGGCCGCTGCGCGATCGTGTACCGGACCGACACGCACCCGATACAGATGCCGCCCGGTCGTGCCCTGCGAGACGCTCGCCGTGAACCCCTGCTGCTTCAGCTGATGCGCGAGGCGGTCGGCATTGGCGCGACTGGCAAAGCTGCCCAGCTGCACCACCAGCGCCGCGCCGCCCTCCCCGGCCGCAGCAGGCGCTGCGGGGGTCGTCAGGGTGGCTGCCGCGGGTGGGGGTGGCGGAGGCGGGGCTGCAACGACGGCCGGGGCGGCCGCCGCGCTCGTGGCTGGCGCGGGCGTGTCCTTCCCCTGCGCGGGCGCGTTGCCACCCGCGGCCAGCGGCTGCGGCACCGCGCTCTCCGGCTGCGCTGCCGCACTGTGCGTGCGCGCGTCGTCGCCGAGATTGATGGTGTAGGAGCGTAATGGCGGTTCCTCCGCGGATGTGACCACGGCGCGCGGCGCGGACTTGATCGGCCCCGTCAACAGCTCGGGCACCAACAGCACGATCAGCGCCACGAGGATGATCGCGCCCGTCAACCGTTCTTTCACCAGATCACCCACGATTGGGGCTAAACCGCGCAAAGCAAGCGCGGCGCACGCCGCGCTTCGGGATTCCAGGCGCCGCTCGGGCGGGCCATTGCTTAGTATATCCGAAGCCATTCGAGCGCCGGCCCCACCGTGTGTAGCGAGCCGCACACAACCACGCGATCCCCGGGGCGCGCCTCCGTGCGCGCCCGCTCACAGCCGCTGATGACTGAGGGGGCGAGCACGACCGTGTCGGCCGGGCGCCCCAGACGTGCCGCCAGTTCCTCGGCGCTGCCACCGCGGGGCCCGGGCAGCGCGCACACGATCCAGCGGTCGATGAGGCCGGCGAGCGCCGTCGCGATCGCCCCGGCATCCTTGTCCTTGAGTACGCCGATGACCGCGAACGTGCGGCCTTTACCCGCGCCGTGCGGCAGCGCTCGCGCGGCGAGCCCGGCGGCGAGCACGCGCGCGGCAGGTTCGTTGTGGGCGATGTCCAGGATCCATTCCACTTCGCCCGGCAGCACCTGGAAGCGCCCGGGCAGCTGCACGCTGCGCAGCGCCTCTCCGACGCGCTGGGCATCCGGCGCGGCAAGAACGTGCGCGGCGCGCGCCGCGCGTGTGTTTCGCGGAGCGCTCGCCGTCAACGCCTCCAGCGCAGCCAGCGCCGTGGCGGCGTTGCGGTACTGAACTTCCCCGGCCAGTGCCGGGGGTGGCAGATCGCGCAGTGAAAGGGCAAGGCCGTGATAGTCCCAGCTCCCCGCGAGCACGCGCCAGCGAAAGTCGCGCTCAGCGACGATCGCGCGCGCGCCGCGCTCGCGCAACACCGCGTAGACGCTCGCGGGCATGTCCGCCGTGCCGAGCACGGCGGGGCGCTGCGGGCGGAAGATTCCGGCCTTCTCCGCACCGATGAGCTCGAGGGTGTCGCCGAGGTAGTCGCGATGGTCAAAACCGACCGAGGCGAGTACCGCCACGTCCGCATCAACGAGATTGGTGGCGTCCAGACGTCCGCCAAGTCCTACCTCGAGCACCGCGACGTCGACAGCACGGGCGGCGAAGATCAGGAGTGCGGCGAGGGTGTTGTACTCGAAGAAGGTGAGCGTGGTTGCCCCGCGGGCGGCCTCGATGCGCTCGAACGCGCCGATAAGCTCCGCATCCGAGACCTCGCCCCCGCCCACCCGGATGCGCTCGTTGTAGCGCACCAGATGCGGCGAAGTGAAGAGCCCGCACCGCGCCCCCAAGCTGCCGAAGAGGGCCTCAAGGTGCGCCGCCACCGAGCCCTTGCCGTTCGTGCCGCCCACCGTGATCACGGCACTCGCCGGATCGGTCAGATCGAGCGTACGCGCCACGGAGGCGACGCGGGCAAGTCCCATGTCGATGCTCTGCGGGTGCACCGACTCCTGCAGGGTGAGCCAGTCTGCAAGCGTACGCACGGCGCGATACGGGGTGGGCGCCGCGCGCGCCTCAGGCGGCAGCAGCGGGCAGCTTCAGCAGCAGGCGCAGCAGCGCTGCGATGCGGTCGCGCATGTCGCGCCGGTCGACGATCATGTCGATCGCGCCGTGCTCGAGCAGGAACTCGCTGCGCTGGAAACCCTCAGGCAGCGTCTCGCGCACGGTCTGCTGGATGACCCGCGGCCCGGCAAAGCCGATCAGCGCGCGCGGCTCGGCGAGATTCAGATCGCCGAGGAACGCCAGACTCGCCGACACCCCCCCGGTGGTCGGGTCGGTCAGCACGGAGATGAACGGCAGGTGCGCCTGCGCCAGACGCGAGAGCGCCGCGGCGGTCTTCGCCATCTGCAAAAGCGAGTACAGCGCCTCCTGCATGCGCGCACCGCCGCTCGCCGAGAAGCACACGAACGGCCGGCGCTCCTGGATGCAGTAGTCGACTGCCGCGCTTGAAGCGCTCGCCCACCACCGAGCCCATCGAGCCGCCAAGAAACTGAAACTCAAACGCGCACGCCACGATCGGCAGCGCGTGCAGCGTGCCGGCCAGCACGATCAGTGCATCCGTCTCCCCGGTCGCCTTCTGGGCCTGGGCGAGCCGATCGCGGTAGCGCTTGCTGTCGCGGAACTTCAGCGGATCCTCAGGGGCAATGCCGGCGCCGATCTCCTCGATCGTGCCCGGATCGAGGAAGCGCTCGAGCCGCTCGCGCGCGCCCATGCGCATGTGGTGGCTGCACTTGGGGCACACGTACAGATTGCGTTCCAGCTCGGCGCGGTAGAGCACCGCATCGCAGGCCGGGACACTTGATCCACAGTCCCTCCGGCACCGAGCGCGTGCGCCGCTCGGTCTTGATGCGCGAGGGCATGATCTTTTCGAACCAGGACATCTTCGGCGCTGGGGCTCGCTCTTGAGTACTGGCGGCGGATCATAGCCGATTGGCGCAATGCACCTCCTCCAGGGCGGGCGCCGGCAGGGCGAACGCCGCCGGGTAGCGCACGGCCACGAGGTACAGGCCGGCCGCCGGGGCCGTGGCGGCCCCGAGCGTGCGATCGCGCCCCTCGAGCACCTCACGCGCCCAGGCGGGCGGCGGCCTCGCCCGCTGCCCACCCGATCAGCAGTCCCGCGATGTTGCGCACCATGTGGTGCAGAAAAGCATTGGCGGTCGCCTCGATCGTGAGCCAGTCGCCGCAGCGCACGACGCTGAGCTGCTCCAGGCGGCGGATCGGCGACTTCGCCTGGCATTCGGCGGCGCGAAAGGCACTGAAATCATGCTCGCCCAGGAGCGCGCCGGCCGCCTCCGCCATGCGCGGCGCATCGAGCGGACGGTGCACCCAGGCCGCGCGGTGCGCGTGCAGCGCCGAGCGCGTACTGCGGTTCAGGATGAGGTAACGATAGGTGCGCGCCTCGGCGCTGTAGCGGGCGTGAAAATGATCCGGCACCGGCTGCGCCCAACCGAGACTGACATCCGGTGGCAGCTCGCTGTTCGCCCCCAGCACCCAGCCGCGCGTGGCAGCGCTGCGCGTGGGTGTCAAAGTGGGCCACCTGTCCTGAGGCATGCACGCCCGCATCGGTACGGCCGGCGCAGACGAGCGCCACCGGTGCGTCGGCGATGCGGCTGAGCGCGCGCTCGGCCACCGCTGCACGCGATGCGACGGAGCGGCTGCGCCTGCCAGCCGGCGTAGGCGCTGCCGTCGTATTCGACGCCGACGGCGATTCGGGCCACGCGCTTCGCGCCGCCTATACGCTGGGGGTCGGAGCGCTTCAGCCCGGGAGCGATTCGATGAGGCGCTGGGCTTCCTGCTTCTGCGCCGCGGAGCCCTCGGTGAGCACTTCCTCGAGGATATTGCGCGCTCCGTCCGGATCGCCCATGTCCATGTAGGCACGGGCCAGATCGAGCTTGGTGCCCACCTCGCTCATGGTCACGGGCTCAAGGTCCGGCAGTGCCAGATCCTCGGAGGCGAGGCTTCTGCGTGGCCGCGAAGGCCGCATCCGGCACGGTCGCCGTACCCACATCCAGATCCAGGCTTCCCGCCCGTTGGTCTGGTGCGTACCGGTGGCCAGGCCGACATCCAGATCCACATCCCCGTGTGCGCGGTGCGTGCCGGTGGTGGCCTCGCCCACATCCAGATCCAGTCCCTGCCCACTCAGGGCGCGCAGACGCGAGGTTGCCGAGCCGTCCGGGAGCGCTGCGTTCGTTTGCGTGAGGGCCGCCTCGAGCTCGTTCTGATCGAACTGCCAGGCGCCCGTGCTGGCACCGGTCTCCTCCTTGGCCGCGCGTCGGTGCGCATCCTCCATGAGGCGGCGTGACTGCTCATCCAGACCCGCCACCAGCGTCGGGCCTTCCGGCGTGGAGGCTTGGGCCGAGGCTGATGCCCGGCTGATCGACCGTATCGACCTGCGAGCCCACATCCAGACCCAGATCATCGATGGCCAGTTCGGCCGTGTGCTCGCCCGCGCCCTGGCGCATGGCGTTCTCGAGCTTCTGGCGCAGGGTCGGATTGTCCGAGGGGTTCAGCTGCGGCTGCTCGACCGTGGGACCTTCCATCTCCGCCGTACCCGTGCCGCCGCCTTTACGCATCCGCGAGGTCATCTGGCGTGTGCTGCCGGTGCTCGCGCCGGTGAAGCTGTTCTCCAGAGCGAGGTTTCGGTCGGTGATGCCCGACTGCGACTCCGCCGTGGCCTCCAGATCGCCCACCGCCGAGCCGATATCCAGATCCACACCCGGGTGCGCTTCGGCCGGCACCGGCCCATCCCCCAACAGATCAAAGTCCACGCGGCTCTGGCCGCCTTCCAGATCCAGATCGACGCCGCCGGCCGTGGCTCCGGCCACCGCACCGCCGCCGGCGAACAGCGGGTCCTCAGGGGCAAGCTGCTTGCCCATGATCAGCATCTTCTCCCACTCTCCGGGGGCGGCCTCCGAGCGGCTCTGCGCCAGCTCGCGCGCGCTCGTCAGGAATTGCTCCTTGTTGCCCCAGACGAAGAACACTTCCAGAAGCTTCAGCTTCAGGTCGCGCCGGCCGGGCTCGCGGCTGATGGCGATGCGGATCAGATCCGCAGCCTGGTCATACAGGCCGTACGCCATGTGAAAATCAGCTTCGGCGAGCGGATCACCCTGATCGAGGTTGATCGCAGTCTCGCTGCTGATGGTCTCATCGCTGGCCACGTGTTTGGGTGCAGCCATCGGTGCCTGCACGCCGGTGGCACCCAGTCGCGGTCGCTCGTGCGATCCGGTCTCCTCGACGAGGAATGCGGCCTCCGGCAGCGGCGCGGCCGTCCCTCGCGTCACCGGCGCGCGCGCAGCCACCGGCGGTGGCGGCGGCTCGGGCTCGAAGCGGGCGCTCATCGTGCCCAGCTCCGCACTGTCGGCGCCCTCGGCGGCGAGTCGTCCGAGGGAATCGTCGAATTCGTTGGTGCGGCGCGCACGCAGCAGTCGCGAGGCAAAGAACCCGAGGAGCCCCAGCGCAACGAGGGCCAGTACCCACCAGAAGCTGAGCAGCGTATCGAGGAATGATCCGCCGGCCGCGGGAGCCGGCTTCGCCTTCACCGGCGGCGCCTTCACCGGTACGGGCGCCGGGGCGGTCTCGACGGCCGGCGCGGGCGCCGGTTCGGTCTGCACCGCCGGAGCCTGCTCGGGGGGTGTCGGGGTGAGCGCCGGTGCGGGCGGCGGCGCAGCCGTAGCGCTCGGCGGCGGTGCCGGCGTCGGCACGGGTGCCGGGGCGGGCGCCTGCTTGGCGGCGGCCTGGGCCTGCATGCGCGCGAGTTCCTGATTCTTCAGCTCCAGGAGCCGCTTGGCTTCGCTCTCCTGAGCGGCTTTCTGTGCGGCCTGTTGAGCGGCCTGCTGTGCGGCGGCCGAACCCTTGGCACCGCTCGGTGCCGGGGGCGCCACGTTCGCGGCAGCCGGCGCGTTCTCCGAAGGGGTGACGAGCTTCAGCCGTCCCGGCTGTGCGGTCGTCGCGGCCGTCGTGCCCGGGGTGGCCGAGCGCCACGCCGCGTACTGGCGACGGATTTCCGCCGTCGCCTCACTCGGAGATATCGCGGCCGCCTCGGAGGCCTCCGGAATGCGCAGCACCGCGCCTGAGCGCAGCACGTTCATGTTCTGGCGGAAGGCTTGCGGGTTCGCCTGGTAGATCGCGAGCATCCAGCTGCGCGCGGTCGGGGAATTGGCGCCCGCGCCCGCCACACCGCTGGCGATACCCGAGAGCGTCTCCCCGCGATGCACGAGATGCGAGGAGGCACCGGCCTCGGTGTCGCTCGTCGGCGCCGGCGCGGGCGCGGCATGCGCGGCGTGCGCGGCGTGCGCGGCACGGGCGGGTGCGGGGGGCGCAGCCGGAGTCGGAGTCGGTGCGGGCGCCGCTGTCGCGGTGGCCGCTTCCGCGGGCGCTGTCGCGGGTTGCTCGCTCGGGGCGGCGGCGGGCGGCGCGGTGTCGGCCGCGCGTGCAATGGAGCCCTCGCGGGTGCCGGCGCTGGTGGCGGGCGCCGTGACCGGGGCGCTGGCGACGGCGGCACCGCCGGGCGCGTAAACCGGCGGATCGAGCAGCATGGTGTACTCGCGCACCAGGTGCCCGCGCGCCCAGTTGACCTCGATCAGCAGCGTTACGAAGGGCTCGGAAATCGGATCCGTGGACTTGAGCTTGATGATCTCCCGACCGTCGGAGGTGCGTACCAGCTTCACCTGCACGCTATTTAAGTACGCCGGCCATTCCAGGCCGACCTTGCTGAATGTGTCGCGCGAGGCGAGCTGCACCTGCACCGTATTGAGCTCATCCGGGGCGACGTCGACAAGCTCGATCTCCGCATCGAGCGGCGCATTGAGCGGCGACGAGAGATGAATATCTCCCAGACCTACGGCAAACGCTGCTGACGGTAAAAGCAGCAGCAATGCCAGCGCCCGACTGGAGCGTTTGGCGAGCATCAGGGCACCCCGACACGAATCATTGGGTGAAATATCTTGTAAAAACAAAAGGATGGGGCATAAACGGCGACCCCCCCATCAATCCCGCGGCAATATAACTTAAATAGGCCGCCGGGCCAAAGTCTCTGCGATCTGCAGGCTGTTGGTGGCCGCCCCTTTGCGCACATTGTCAGCTACAACCCATAAGTTAAGTCCACGGTCCGGGGCGAGATCTTCACGGATTCTGCCGACATAAACTGTGTCGCAATTCGCTGCCTCGGTAGCCGCCGTCGGGTACCCGCCCACTCGCGGCTCGTCCAAAACCGTGACGCCCGGCGCATTGCGCAGCAGTTCACGGGCGGCGGGTGCGCTTAAGGCTCCTCGTGTTGTGATGTGCACCACCTCGGAATGCCCGTAAAACACCGGCACGCGCACCGCGGTGGCATTCACGCGCAGTTGCGGATCGCCGAGGATCTTGCGCGTCTCCCAGACGATCTTCATTTCCTCGCGCGTGTAGCCGTTGTCCTCGAACACATCGATGTGCGGTACGCAGTTGAAGGCGAGTTGCTTGGCGTCGCCGAAAGTTTCCACCGGCCCCTTGCCGCTCAACGCGGCAATCGACTGGCGCGCCAGTTCCTCGAGCGCTGCGCGTCCGGCGCCGGAAACGGACTGGTAGGTCGCAACATCGATGCGCTCGATCCCGGCCGCATCGTGCAGCGGCTTGAGCACGAGCACCAGCTGAATCGTCGAGCAGTTCGGATTGGCCACGATCCCGCTCGTGCCGATGCCCGCGAGCGCCTCGGGATTCACCTCCGGCACGACGAGCGGCACATCCTCGCGGTAGCGGAACTCGGACGTATTGTCGATGACGAGGCAGCCGGCGGCGACCGCACGCGGCACATGCTCGCGTGAGACGGCCGCGCCGGCGGAGAACAGTGCGAAATCGCACTGTGCGAAGTCGAACGTCTTCAGCTCCCGCACCGGGTAGCTGCGTCCGCGAAAACTGACACTGCGACCGAGGGAGCGTTCGCTCGCGAGCGCGTACAGCTGCGCGACCGGAAAGTGGCGTTCCTCGAGCAGGCTGATCATCGTTTCGCCCACGAGGCCGGTCGCGCCGACCACGGCCACTGTGAACTTTTTATCCGTGCTCACGTTGCGCCCATCCTTCTGAGGCTGCCGAGCCGCCACCCGCGCCGCGGCGATCCGGCGCCGCCGAGCCGGAGTCTCAAGCGCGCGGGGCCGTAATGTCGGGAGTCGCGGACCTCACGTCCATATTCTGCGCCCGCTGGCGCAGATAATGGTCCATGAGCACGATGGCGAGCATCGCCTCGGCGATCGGGGTGGCGCGCAATCCCACGCACGGATCGTGGCGCCCCGTGGTCTCGATCTCGACCGCGTTGCCGTGCAGGTCGATGGTGCTGCCGGGGATCTGGATGCTCGAGGTCGGCTTCAAGGTGAGATGGGCGATCACATCCTGACCGGAGGAGATGCCGCCCAGGATCCCGCCGGCGTGGTTGCTGCGAAAGCCCCCGGGCGTGAGCTCATCGCGATGCTCGCTGCCGCGCTGCGCCGCCGCGCGCGTGCCGGCGCCGATCTCGACCGCCTTGACCGCGTTGATGCTCATGAGCGCGTGCGCGATGTCGGCATCGAGCCGATCGAACACCGGCTCACCGAGGCCGGGCGGCACACCGCTCGCCACCACCGTCACCCGCGCCCCGATCGAGTCCCCCTCGCCGCGCACCTTCCAGATGAGTGCCTCCAGCTCCGCGATGCGCCGCGGATCCGGACAGAAGAAGGGATTCTCGTAGGCGAAGGGCGGATCGACGGGCTCGATCTCCAGCGCGCCCACCTGAGCTGAGGTAGCCGTAGATGCGTACACCAAGACGCTGCGCCAGATAGCGGCGCGCGATCGCACCGGCGGCGGTGCGCATGACGGTCTCGCGCGCCGAGGAGCGGCCGCCACCGCGATAGTCACGCAGGCCGTATTTCTGCTGGTAGGTGTAGTCGGCATGTCCGGGGCGGAAGCGGTCCTTGATTTTCTCGTAGTCGCGCGAGCGCGCGTCGGTGTTCTCGATGAGAATGCCGATCGGCGTGCCGGTCGTGCGCCCTTCGAAGACCCCGGAGAGCAGGCGCACCTGGTCACCCTCGCGACGCTGGCTGACGAAGTGCGAGGTGCCGCTGCGCCGCCGGTCGACATCCTGCTGCAGGTCGCGCCTCGGTGAGCTCAAGACCCGGCGGGCAGCCATCGACGATGCAGCCGAGGGCCGGCCCGTGGCTCTCGCCAAAGGTGGTGACGGTGAAGAGTCTGCCGATGGTATTGCCGGACATGCGTCTTCAGTGTGCCTGCAGTTGCTCGCGGGTGAGCAGAAACACCCCGCCGCCGCCGCGCTCGAATTCAAGCCACACGAAGGGCAGGCGGGGAAACGCGCGGCGCAACGCGTGCTCGCTGTTTCCCACCTCCACCACGAGCAGCCCGCGCGGGCGCAGATGCCGGCCCGCATCGCGCAGGATGACCCGCACCGAATCAAGTCCGGTGCGGCCAGCCGCGAGTGCCACACGTGGCTCGTGCCGATACTCCGGCGGCAGTGCGGCCAGCTCGCGCGCCCCCACGTAAGGCGGATTACTCAGGATGATATCGTACGTCGTGCCCCGGAGCGCGCGGAAGTGATCGGATCTGACCAAACGCACGCGCCGCCCGAGGCGGTGCAGGCGCACGTTGCTGTGCGCCACCTCCAGGGCCGCCGCGCTGATGTCGACCGCGTCCACGCGCGCGCACGGCAGCGAGCGGGCGGCGGCGATCGCCAAACACCCGGAGCCGGTCCCCAGATCGAGCACGCGCTTGATGCGTGCCGGATCGATCCAGGGCCGGAAGCGCCGCTCGATCAGCTCCGCGAACGGGGAGCGTGGCACGAGCACCCGCGGGTCGACCTTGAAGCGCAGACCCGCAAAAACGCTGACGCCGGTGAGATAGGCGGCGGGGATGCGTTCGCGGATGCGTCGAGTGAGCAGCGCCTGAGCGCGCTGCGCGGCGCGCGCGCTCACACGGCGCCGGTAAAGCGCCGCACCCGCATCGTGCGGCAGCTGAAGCGCATGCAGCACGAGCGCGGCGGACTCGTCCCGGGCATTATCCGTGCCGTGCCCGAAAAACACGCGCGCGCGCTTGAGACGCCGCGCGCCGCGTTCGATCAGCGCGCGCACCGTGGCGGGGGCGGTCCGCCGGCCGGTATGAAATAATTCACTCATGCAGATGTCACCGACCCGCTGGCTCCTCGTCGCCGCCGCGCTCTGCGCCGCCGCGGCGGGCTTTTATCTGGCACGCCAAATTGACAGGGCTGGCCCGGAGCTGGCAAGCGGCACGTGGTTTCCACAGCCGCGCGCGATCGGAGACTTCCAGCTCGAGGACGTCAACGGTCACCCCTTCACGCAGCAGAACCTCGCCGGCACGCCCACCCTGGTCTTCTTCGGCTTCACGCACTGTCCGGACGTGTGCCCGACGACCCTGGTGAAGCTGGCGCAGATCAAGCAACAGGCGGCGCTTGCCAAACTGCGCGTCGTGTTCGTCACGGTCGATCCGCAGCGGGACACCCCGCAGGCGCTCTCACAGTACGTGCACGCGTTTGATCCCACGTTTGAGGGGCTCACGGGCGAGCCGGCCGCGATCGGCGCGTTCGCCAAACGCTTCGGTGTGGCCGTGAACCGCGTGGAACTGCCCGGCGGGGACTACACCATGGATCACTCGGCGGTGGTCTTCCTGCTGAACGCTGATGCGCAGGTGGTCGCCATATTCACGCCGCCCTTTGAGGTGAAGGGCTTCGTTGCGGACCTGCACACCGCAGAGCCTTATCTCAGCCGCGGGCATTGACCTTGATGAACCCGGACCCCGACAGCGCCACGGCGCGCGCCTTCGTCGCGCTGCAGTACGTTTTGCCGCAGCTGTGGCTGAGCGGCCTCGTGCATGCGCTCGCGCGCAGCCGCGTGCCGCTTCTGAAGAACGCGCTCATCCGGGGCTTCGTCGGCCATTTCCACCCCGACCTGAGCGAGGCCGAGCAGCCGGCGGCACTCAAGTACGAGAGCTTCAATGCCTTCTTCACCCGCGCGCTGCGCGCCGGGGCACGGCCGGCTGATCCGGATCTTCGAGTGCTGGTCTCACCGGTCGATGGCACCGTCAGCCAGATCGGGCGCCTCGATGGCTCCTACCTGGTGCAGGCCAAGGGACACGCCTACACCCTCGAGGCGCTGCTGGATGAGGAGGGATTCTGGGCCTCGAGCTTCAGGGGCGGCTCATTCGCCACGCTGTACCTTGCGCCCTTCAACTATCACCGCATTCACATGCCCCTCGCCGGCGCGCTGCGCGCCGCCTGGTATGTGCCGGGGCAGCTGTTCAGCGTCAACGCGATGACCGCGGCGAGTGTGCCGGGGCTATTCGCGCGTAACGAGCGCATCGTGTGCGTGTTCGAGGCCGGCGCGCTCAGCTTCGCCCTGGTGCTGGTCGGGGCACTGTTCGTTGGCAGTATGTCCACGGTGTGGCACGGCGAGGTGACGCCCCGCCATCCGCGGCGGCGCACGGTGCTGCCGCCCGCGGGCGCAGCGGCCTCGCTCGCGAAGGGCGCCGAGATGGGCCGCTTCAACATGGGCTCCACCGTCATTCTGCTGCTGCCCCCGGGGGCGAGCGAATGGCTGCCCGAAGCCTGCCCCGGCAGCACGGTGCGCGTGGGCCAGACGCTCGCGCGACTCACATGAGCCGGCAGGACCCCGGGGACTGGCGCCCGAGCGCCTCACGGACGCGGCTCGCCGCGCGCGCCGCGCTCCTGGCGCGGACCCGGCAATTTTTCGCCGCACGGGCCGTGCTCGAAGTCGACACACCGCTCCTCGTCAACGCGCCGGTCAGCGACGTTCACATCCACTCCGCCACCGTGTGGCTCACCGCAGCCAACGCCGCCGCTGAGCCGCCGCGCACCCCCTACTTCCTGCACACCTCGCCCGAATACGCCATGAAACGCCTCCTCGCGGCCGGCAGCGGGGACATCTACCAGATCTGCCACGTGGTGCGCGGCTTCGAGTCCGGCCGCGTGCACAACTCCGAGTTCACGCTGATCGAGTGGTACCGGCTGGGGTTTGGCCTCGATGAGCTCATGAGTGAAGTCGAGGCGCTGGTGCGCGCGCTGCTCGGAGCGGCAGCCGCGCCGCCGCGTACCGAGCGGCTGAGTTACCAGGAGGTGTTCCTGCGCGAGCTGAACCTGGATCCGTACGTGGCCGATCTCACATCGCTCGCACAGGCGGCCGCCGCGGCCGGTTTCAGCAGCGCAGCACCGCGGGGGCGCGATGAGTACCTGGAAGTGCTGATGGGAACGGTCATCGGCCCGCGCCTCGGTCGCGATGCGCTGACGTTTGTCTGCGGCTATCCGGCCAGTCAGGCGGCGCTGGCGCGCCTTCACCCGCAAGATCCGCGTGCGGCGCAGCGCTTCGAGCTCTATGGCGCGGGGCTTGAACTTGCCAACGGGTTCCACGAGCTCACCGATTGCGAGGAGCAGCGCATGCGCTTTGAACGCGACAACGCCGAGCGGCGCCGTCTCAGCTTACCGGTGCATGCGCTGGATGAGCGACTGCTGGCGGCGCTCGCTCACGGCCTGCCCGACTGTGCGGGGGTGGCCCTGGGGTTTGATCGCACGCTCATGCTCGCCACCGGCGCCACCCATATCGATGAGGTATTGGCGTTCCCGACCTCGCGGGCCTGAGAATGCGCACCCCGCTCACCGTAACCGCACCTGCATGAGTGTCACCACCGCACGATACGAGTTCAACGACAAGCCGGCCGACTACCAGCGCCTCGCGCAGCAGCTCGCAGCGCTCCTCACGGGTGAGACGGATCTGATCGCGAACGCGGCCAACACCGCCGCCTTGCTGTTTGCGGCGTTGCCCGGGATCAACTGGGCGGGCTTTTACTTTCTTAAATCCGGCGAGCTCATCGTAGGACCGTTCCAGGGACAGCCCGCCTGCGTGCGCATCGCGCTCGGCCGCGGCGTGTGTGGCACCGCGGCAGCGGAGCGGCGCACGCTCATCGTCCCGGACGTGCACGCCTTTGCCGGCCACATCGCCTGCGATGCCGCCTCGCGCTCCGAGATCGCGGTGCCGCTGCTGGATCGGGGCACGCTCCTGGGCGTGCTCGATGTCGACAGTCCGCAGCCGGCGCGCTTCGATGCGGCCGATGCCGCCGGACTTGAGCGCCTGGCGGCGCTGTTCATTGCAGCCAATCCTGCAGCCGCACGCGCGTTAAGCCCCGCATGACCCCGCCGCGTCTCTCGCCGCGAGGCCTGTTGGCCGGCGCGGGCGCGTTCATCATCTGGGGGGTATTCCCGGTCTACCTGCACCCGCTACGCGAGGTACCCGCGCTGCAGGTGATCGCGCATCGCATCAGCTGGTCGTGCCTGTTCATCCTCGCGTGGATGCTCTGGCGCGCAGAACTCGGCAGCCTCGCGGCCATCTTCACGCGCCGTGCATTGCTGGCGCGACTGCTGCTGAGCGCCCTGCTCATCAGCACCAACTGGCTGGTGTACGTCTGGGGTGTGAGCCACGGCCACATCGTCGAGACGAGTCTTGGCTATTACATCAGCCCGCTCATGAACGTCGTGCTCGGTATCCTCGTGCTGCGTGAGCGCCTGAATCCCGTGCAGGGGCTCGCGATCGCCCTCGCGACGGTCGCCGTGGCCTACATCACCTTCGAGGCCGGTCGGCCGCCGTGGATCGCCTTCGCGCTCGCGGTGAGCTTTTCCCTGTACGGACTCGTGCGCAAAGTCATCAGCGTAGAGGCCCTGCCGGGGCTTGCGACCGAGACGATCCTGCTCATACCGCTCGCGGCGGCCTACCTCATCTGGTGCGAGGCGAGCGGTAGCGGTGCGCTCACCCGCTCGGGGGCTGAAGTGGCGGCACTCCTGGTAGGCAGTGGCCTGGTAACGGCGGTACCGCTCTTTCTCTTCGCGTATGCCGCGCGCCTCTTGCCTTACTCGACAGTGGGTGTGCTGCAGTACATCGGCCCGAGCCTGCAGCTCGCCTGTGGAGTACTGCTGTTTCACGAGCGCTTCGATGGCGCGCGTGCGGTGGGGTTCGTACTGATTTGGCTCGCGCTTGCGATCTACGCCACCGACGGGGTACTGCGTTCGCGCACCGCGCACACCGCGCGCGCCTGAAGGGGCGGCGGCGCCGCGGGCGCTTACTGCTTGCCGCGCGAGATGTACGCGCCGGTGCGCGTGTCGATACGGATGACTTCACCCTCGTTGATGAAGAGCGGCACGCGCACCACGGCGCCGGTCTCGACTTTCGCAGGCTTCTGGCCGCCGGTGGCGGTATCGCCGCGCAGTCCCGGATCGGTCTCGATGATCTTCAGCTCGATGTGCGGTGGCGGAGTCACCAGCAGCGGCACGTTATTCCACAGCGTCACGACGCACACGATGCCGTCCTTGAGCCATTGGGCGCTATCGCCCACCGCCGCCTTGCCCGCCGTGTACTGCTCAAAGCTCTCCGGCACCATGAAGTGCCAGAAGTCCCCGTCCTGATAAAGATACTGCATGTCAGTGTCAACGACGTCGGCTGCCTCGAGGGACTCCCCCGAACGAAACGTCTTCTCGATCGTGCGGCCGGTCTTCAGATTACGCACCTTAATGCGGTTGAACGCCTGGCCCTTACCGGGTTTGACGAACTCGTTGTCGATCACCGCGTACGGATCGCCGTCGAGCAGGACTTTGAACCCCCCACGGATCTCGCTGGTGGTGTAGCTGGCCATGACATATCTCGCGGTCTTATGAGCCGCGGAACGCGCGGCCCGCTCAAAAGGGCCGCGTATGATAGCGGCAAGCCCTCAGAGCCGCCACCCGGGCCTGCGGCGCGGACCGTCTGAGCGCATTGCACGGATCCCTCGGCCGCGCACCACCGCGGCGGCGATTGCAAGCGATCCGAACCCCTCATGCCCCGGGCCGGTCCTGTAAGCGAGCGCGCAGCCGCTCAGTTGTGCCGGCGGAAAACCAGAAGACACCGCGCACGCTGCGGATCTTGCCGTCGTGACTTTCGCCGCAGGCGCAAAACCCTCCCGCCATGCCGGGTCGCCCCGCCGGACCTGCTGAGTCGATGAGGTCCTCCGTGACGATCGCTCCTTCGAGGCACACGCAGACCAAGGCCGGCGCCCCGAGCCGGATTCCGGAAACGCACTTCAGGCTACATTCGGCGGCGCGCGCCCGTGCGCGTGAGCTGCAGCTTGATCAAGTGATCCGCCCGCCGGAAGAGCCGGTCACCCGCTCCGTCGCAGCGGTGCGCGGGCGCAAAGCCAGCTGTCCGCAACCGCTACGGAATTTCAGCCTCGCAAATACGAATGATTCTTAATTACCCTACGACTGATCCGCCGCCCTTGATCAAGCCTGTGCCTCCTTAAGGGCACCGTGGCGTTGAGGCGCAAGCGGCAGCGGAGGATCGCCCTGGGCTGAGCCCGAGCGCGCCCTGCGCCGCGGTGGCGCAGGTCGCGGGCGCAGACCCGCAGCAACCGGCAAAGACCTGCAGCGGATCAACCGTGCCGCCCCTGCGCGCAGGTGTGTTTGATCCGCGCCTGCCCCCGCGCGCCGGCCGCCGGGCGGATTTGGAAATCACGCCCGTCGCGATGATCTGCCAGGCGCAGGCGGCGCTGGCGCAGGCGCTGTTGAGGGAATTCTGCGCCGCGGTGCTCGCGCAGGTTTTCACCGCGCTTTCCGCGACATCGCTCACGCGGGCTCGCCGCGCGCGGGTGCTAGAATCCGCCGCTTCCGCGAGCCCACCGTGGAGGGCGACTTGACCGAGCCGAACGCCGTGCCGCTCATCGTGCTGAGTTCGGCACGCGATCCCGTGGAGGCGATCAACAGCGTGCTGCGGCGCGCGGGCCATCCCGTGCATTGCACCTGGATCCCGGCACTGCGTGATCTGGGCGATGCGCTCGGGCAGATCAACCCGGAACTGCTGGTGCAGGTGGCCAACACACCGGCCGAACTCACCCCCGTCATCGGCCTGCGCGATCAGCTGGCCCCGACTGTGCCGGTGCTGCTGCTGGCACCCGCGGTGGATGAAGCGCTGATCGCCCAGGCGATCAAGCGCGGCGCGCGCGATGCGGTGACGCTTGCGCATCCGGAGCGCCTGCAGGCGGTCGTGCTGCGCGAACTTGGCGTGTTTCGGACCGAGCGCGCGCTGGATGCGACGCAGAAATCCGCCGACGAGGCCCGCAGCCAGCTCGGCGTGGTCCTGCAGCGCTCGAACGACGCCATCATCCAGGTGCAAGAGGGCATCGTCACCGAGGCGAACCCGGCCTGGCATGAGCTGTACGGAGTCGAGGAGGGCATCTGCGGCGTGCCGGTCATGGATCTGTTCGAGGAATCCACCCACGCGGCGCTGCGCGGCGCGCTCGCGGCGTGTCAGCAGGGCCGCTGGAGCGATCACGCCCTGCGCGCCAACGCGCTGCTCAACGACGGCACGGTGCTGCCACTGGAAATCACCCTGACGCTCAGCGAGCAGGAGGGCGAGCCGGCGGTGCACCTGGTGGTGCCCTCGCGCCCGCGCGCGGAGCAATTCGTCATTCCCGCACCCGCCGTGGCCACGCGCCCGGAGCCGGCCGCAGGTCTCCTGCGTCGCAGCGAGCTGCTCGATGCCCTCGCCGAGCGTCTCGCCACGCCCGCACCCGGCGGCATGCGCTGTCTGGCACTCGTGCGCATCGACAAGTTCGCCGCGCTCGAGCGCGTGGTGGGAGTGACAGCGAGCGAGGACGTGGTGAGTGAGGTGGCGCGGCTGCTGAAGGATACCTTGCACCCGAAGGAGATCGCCGGCCGCTTCGGCGGCGTGCGCTTCCTCGCGCTGCTCGAGCGCGGCAACGAGCACGACATCAACGCCTGGAGTGAGCGGGTGCTCACGCGCATGCAGCGCCACGTCATGCGCCTCAACGACAAATCCGTTTCCGTCACCTGCACGATCGGCCTGTCCGTGGTCGCCCCCGGAGACCCGCAGCTTGATGCCGTCGTGCAGGATGCGATCGAGTGCGCGCGCAAGGGCACCGCACGCGGGGGCAACCAGAGCATCGGCTCGGCGCGCGCCGACAACGACAGCCGCGTGATGTCCTACGACCGCGTGTGGGTGAAGCACATCAAGGCGGCCTTGATGGAGAACCGCTTCCGCCTGGTGCAGCAGCCGATCGCGAGCCTGCAGGGCGAGGATCCGGGCATGTTCGATGTGCTCGTGCGCATGATCGATCAGCAGGGCAAGGAAGTGCTGCCCTCAGAGTTCATGGCGGCCGCCGGCCGCAACGACCTGCTGAAGAACATCGATCGCTGGGTGGTAGGCGCCTCGTTGTCATTCGCGGCGCAGAAGAAACCGGCGTGTCTGTTCGTGCGTCTCTCGCGCGAGACGGTGCGCGATGGTGCCTTCCTGGAGTGGCTCGACAATCACCTGCGCACCAGCCGCGCCGATCCGCAGCGGCTGTGCTTCCAGGTGACCGAGGAGAGCGCCGCGAGCCACATCACCGAGGTCAAGACGCTCGCCGCCGCGCTGCGTGAGCGGCGCTTCCGCTTTGCGCTGGAAGGCTTCGGGTCCGGCCGCAACAGCAGCGGTATGCTCGAAACCGTGCCGCTGGACTTCGTGAAGATCGACGGCACCCTGGTACAGGGACTCGCCGGCGATCCGCCGCTGCAGCAGCGCGTGCGCCTGCTGGTCGAGGCGGCGCGCAAGCACGGCATCCAGACCGTCGCCGAGCGCGTCGAGGACGCCAACACCATGGCGGTGCTGTGGCAGGTCGGGGTGCAGTACATCCAGGGTTACTTCGTCAACGAACCCGAGGAAGTCGTACTGCGCGCGGAGCGCTAAGCGCCGGGAACGCGACCCTCAGCCCCGATGGCGAGCAGCCCCCGGGCGGTGGCTTACGTGGAGGGTGCCGGCAG
This sequence comes from uncultured Pseudomonadota bacterium, assembly GCA_963742045.1. Classification (GTDB taxonomy): domain Bacteria; phylum Pseudomonadota; class Gammaproteobacteria; order Steroidobacterales; family Steroidobacteraceae; genus 13-2-20CM-66-19. The sequence continues at coordinate 4,209,288 of CAVUKE010000003.1, read as the reverse complement.
CTTCGCTTCCATCCGGTCGATCTTGCGCGGCCAGCCGCGCTTGAGCACCGCGCCGCGCTGTGCCCGCTCGCCCAGATAGTCCTGCAGCTCGCGCCACTCGAGCACCTTCTGCTGCTCTGCCGAATACAGCACGAGGCTCGCCTTGGGCGGTACGACCGCGACCGCGGTCATGAGCTCGCTGCGCTCGCGCGCCTTCTTGCCGGGAATGTCGTAGAGCTTGTTGCCCTTGCCGCGGGGCATCTCCGGAACCTCCCCTACCGGGAAGACGAGCAGCTTGCCCTCGCTGCTGATCACCGCCACCAGAGCGTCCGCACTCAGCACCGGCGCGGGCGCGAGCACGTGCGCATTCTCCGGCACGCTCAGCACGGTCTTGCCGGCACGCCGGTCGCTGGTGAGATCCTTCAGGCGCGCGGTGAAGCCGTAGCCGGCATCACTGGCGAGCAGCCACAGGTCCTCCGGCTCTCCGATCATCACGCCGGCGAATTTTGCGCCATCCGGAGGATCCAGCCGTCCGGAGAGCGGCTCGCCGTGGCCGCGCGCGGAGGGCAGCGAATGCGCCGGTAACGCGTAGGTGCGCCCGGTGCTGTCGATGAACACCGCCGGCTGCAGGCTGCGGCCGCGTGCCAGGGCCTGAAAGGCATCGCCACCCTTGTAGGCGAGCGCCCCGGGTTCGATGTCGTGGCCCTTCGCCGAGCGTACGAAGCCGCCGGTGGAGAGCACCACCGTCACCGGCTCGTTCGGGATGAGGCTCGTCTCGTCGATCGCCTGTGCCGCCTCGCGTTCGATGATCTTGGTGCGCCGCTCATCGCCGTACTTCTCAGCATCCGCACGGATCTCGGCGCCGATCAGCTTCTTGAGCTTCGCCTTGCTCTTGAGCAGCCCTTCGAGCTCATCGCGCTCGGCGGCGAGGCTCTTCTGTTCCTCGCGGATCTTCATCTCCTCGAGCCTGGCGAGATGGCGCAGGCGGGTGTTGAGGATCTCCTCGGTCTGCTCGTCCGAGAGCTTGAAGCGCTTCATCAGCACCGGCTTCGGCTCATCCTCGCGGCGGATGATGCGGATCACCTCATCAAGATTCAGGAACGCGATCAGCAGCCCATCGAGGATGTGCAGCCGCCGCGTGACCTTACCGAGGCGGTGCTCGAGCCGGCGCGTGACGGTGTGGGTGCGAAACTCGAGCCACTCCCCGAGGATCTCCTTCAGGTTCATCACCCGCGGGCGGCCATCAAGCGCGATGATGTTCAGGTTGACGCGGTAGTTGCGCTCCAGGTCCGTGGTCGCGAACAGGTGATTCATGAGCTCGGTGAGATCGACGCGGTTGGAGCGTGGCACCAGCACCAGGCGGGTCGGGTTCTCGTGATCGGACTCATCGCGCAGGTCATCCACCATGGGCAGTTTCTTCGCGCGCATCTGCTCGGCGATCTGCTCCTGCACGCGCGTCGGGGAGACCTGATACGGGAAGGCGGTGATGATGATGTTGCCCTCCTCGATCTCCCAGGTGGCGCGCGCCTTGAAGGTGCCGACGCCTTTTTCGTAGAACTCCTTGAGGTCCGCGCGCGGGGAGATGATTTCAGCGCCCGTGGGCAGGTCCGGCCCCTTCACGTGCTTCATGAGCGCGGCGGTCGTGGCCTCCGGCTCCTCGAGCAGATGCACCGCCGCAGCGGCGACCTCGCGCAGATTGTGCGGCGGGATGTCGGTCGCCATGCCGACCGCGATGCCGGTCGTGCCGTTTAAGAGCAGATTCGGCACCCGGGCCGGCAGGATGACCGGCTCCTCGAGGGTGCCTTCGTAGTTGGCGGTCCAGTCGACGGTGCCATCCGAGAGCTCTGCGAGGAGCAGGTCGGCGTACTTGGTGAGCTTGGCTTCCGTGTAGCGCATGGCGGCGAAGGACTTCGGGTCATCCTGCGAGCCCCAGTTACCCTGCCCGTCCACCAGCGGGTAACGATAGGCGAAGGGCTGCGCCATGAGCACCATGGCCTCGTAGCAGGCCGAGTCCCCGTGCGGGTGGAACTTGCCGATCACATCCCCGATCGTGCGCGCGGACTTCTTGGGCTTGGACACCGCCGACAGCCCAAGCTCGCTCATCGCGTACACGATGCGCCGCTGCACCGGCTTCAGTCCGTCCCCGAGCGCCGGCAGCGCACGGTCGAGGATCACGTACATCGAGTAATCGAGGTAGGCCTTCTCGGTGAAGGTGCGCAGCGGCTGCCGCTCGATTCCCTCGAAGTTCAGTTCCTGGTTTTCAGGCACGAGTTAGACCTGCACTTCCGCAAGATTACCCTTCGTCTCGAGCCATTCGCGCCGGTCGGCGGCGCGCTTCTTGGCGAGCAGCATGTCCATCAGCTGATCGGTGTTGTCCTTGCCCTCGATGGTGAGCTGCACCAGGCGCCGCGTGCGCGGGTCGATGGTGGTCTCGCGCAGCGTGCTCGGGTTCATCTCGCCTAAACCCTTGAAGCGGGTGTAGGTCGCCTTGGTGCGTGGGCTGTCCTTTTCGATTTTCTTCAGCAGCTGATCGCGTTCGGCCTCATCGAGGGCGTAATGCACCTGCTTGCCCGCATCGATGCGGTACAAAGGCGGCATCGCCACGTACACGTGCCCGTGTGCGACCAGCGGGCGGAAGTGCCGCAGGAACAGCGCGCACAGAAGCGTCGCGATGTGCTGCCCGTCGGAGTCCGCGTCCGCGAGGATGCAGATCTTGTGATACCGCAGCTGCGCGATATCTGCCGACCCGGGTTCCACCCCGAGCGCCACGCTGATGTTGTGCACTTCCTCCGAGGAGCCGATCTGCCCCGGATCGAGCTCCCAGGTGTTCAGGATCTTGCCGCGCAGCGGCATGATGGCCTGGAAGTCCTTGTCGCGCGCCTGCTTGGCCGAACCCCCGGCCGAGTCGCCCTCCACCAGGAACAGCTCGCAGCGGCGCGGCTCCTGACTGGCGCAGTCGGCCAGCTTGCCCGGCAGCGCAGGCCCCCCCGCAATGCGCTTGCGGATCACCCTCTGCGCCGCCCGCGCGCGCTCCTGGGCGTTCGCGATCGCGAACTGTCCGATGCGCTCACCCGCATCCGGATGGCGATTGAGCCACAGCGCCAGCGTATCGCGCGCGAAGCTCTCCACCAGCGGTGCCGCATCGCGCGAGCCGAGGCGCTCCTTCATCTGCCCGGCGAACTGCGGATCCTGGATCTTCACCGACAGCACGTAGTTGGCCTTGTCCCATACGTCCTCGGGCGTGAGCTTGATGCCGCGCGGTACGAGATTGCGGAACTCGCAGAACTCGCGCACCGCCTGCGCCACTCCGGCGCGCAGGCCGTTGACGTGCGTGCCGCCCTCGATGGTCGGGATGAGATTGACGTAGCTCTCCCCGAGCGCGCTCTCCGCGTTCGGCGCCCAGCACAACGCGTAGTCAACCGCATCGTTCTCCCCGGCCTTGGTGCCGGTGATGGGTTCAGGCGGAATGCGCTCCTCTTTGCCGAGCTCCTCGACCAGGTAGGCGCCGAGGTCGCCGGTATAGAACCACTCCTCCTTCTCGCCCGTGGCCTCGTTCTTGAAGCTGATGCGCAGGCCCGGACACAGCACCGCTTTCGCCTTGAGGGTGTGCTTGAGCTGTGGCACGGAGAACTTGTCCGAGTCAAAGAACTTCGGATCGGGCCAGAAGCGTACCGTGGTACCGGTGTTGCGCTGGCCGACGGAGCCGATCTCCTCGAGCTTGGTGCTTATCTTGCCGTCCTTGAAGCCGATGTTGTATTCCTTGCCGCCGCGCTTGATCCAGCACTCGAGGTGCTTCGAGAGCGCGTTCACCACCGAGACGCCGACCCCATGCAGGCCGCCGGAGAACTTGTAGGTCTTGTCGGTGAATTTGCCCCCCGCATGCAGCCGCGTGAGGATCAGTTCCGCGCCGCTCACCTTCTCCTTCGGGTGTATGTCGACTGGCATGCCGCGACCGTCATCGGCGACCTCGAGCGAGCCGTCCTTGTGCAGCGTGACGTCGATCTGCCTGCAGTGGCCGGCGATTGCCTCATCGACGCTGTTGTCGATGACTTCGTGCGCCAGGTGATTGGGACGCGAGGTGTGGGTGTACATGCCCGGACGTCGCCGGACGGGCTCCAGACCCGTTAAGACCTCGATGTCGGAAGCGGTATAAGACTGACTCATCCGGTGCTGGGGACTTCTGGGCGTGGATTGACTGGCCGCGCGTGGCCGGCGCGAGTGTAGCAGCCCCGAGCGCGGACTTGGGTGCCAGAGGGCGGCGCGCGCCGCCCGCTTAGCTGAGGTCGGCGAGCAGCGCCGCGCGCGCCGCCAGACTCAGCTGCACCGTGTGCCGGTAGTGCTCATGGTCGATGCCGGCGCAGAGTGCCGCACCGGCGCGCAGCGCGCCGATCCGCTGAGGCGGCAGCTCGAAGCGCAGGAAGTGCACGGCGGAAGTCTTCTCGGCGTTCTCCCGCGGCAGGTCCTCGTCTGCGATCCCGAACACGCGCTCAGTACCGGCGACCTCGACGAAGCAGCGGCGCTCCACACCCTTGAGGCGCGCCAGGGCGGCCGGGCGCTCGGCGGGCTCGAATTCCAGCAGCAGCGTCACCTTCCAGTTGCTGCCATCGGGAATCAGCGGGTTGTAGGCCCCCAGCTCCTCGGCGATGCCCTCGGGCTCGAAGATGCGCTCGGTACGCAGCATCTCCTGCACCTGGTACTGCACCGTGAGGCGATCCTCGAACAGCCAGGTCGCATTGGGCCCCACGGAGAGTTGTCGCAGCGCCTTGTGCTGCAGCACGCGCGTGCGGAATGCGGCCCGCTCGCGCGCGTATTGTTCCAGCGGCATCAGATCAGCGACGCTGAGCTTGTCCATGCGTGTCCGCGCCTAGATCCCGTAGGCAAAGCGCAGCAGCCGCAGCGGATGCTCCGGGGCGCGCGCTTCTTTGAGTACGCTTTCGATCTGGTGTGCGGCCATCGGACAGTCGCTGCTGTAGTGATCGGCGGCGGCGAGCTCCACTCGCTGCGCTACCGGGCGGCCGATCTTCACCGAGGCGGCGCGAAACTGCTTTTTCACCCCATAGGTGCCGTTGTGGCCCGAGCAGCGCTCGATCACCTCGACCGTCGTCCCCGGGATCAGCTTGAGTACGTCGCGCGTCTTCAGCCCGAGATTCTGCACCCGCAGATGACAGGGCACGTGGTAGCTCACCTTGCCCAGGCGGCCGGTGAAATCCGTTCGCAGCAGCCCCGCCTTATGCCGCAGCATCAGGTACTCGAAAGGATCGAACATGCGTTCGCCGACGCGCTCAACGTCCGCATCCTGCGGGTACATGAGCGGCAGCTCCTGCTTGAACATGAGTACGCACGAGGGGATGGGCGCGACGAGGTCGTACCCGCCGGCTACCGCCTGCGCCAGCTGCGGAATGTTTTGCTCCTTGAGCTTCGCTACTGCCGCAAGGTCGCCGAGCTCGAAGCTCGGCATGCCGCAGCAGCGCTCGCGCGGCAGCAGCGTCATCTCGATGCCGTTGTGTTCGAAGATCGCGACCAGATCCTCATCGAGCGCCGGCTCATTGCGATTGCCGTAGCAGGTGGCAAAGAGCGCCACGCGGCCGGTAGTGTCAGAGCTTGCCTCGGCGCTGCGACCCGCATCGATGCTCGCCGGCTGACTCGTGGTGCCCAGACGCTTGAGCCGGCTGCGGGCGGTGCGTGCGTAGTACTGCGGCACCGGCGCGGTGCGATCAACGCCCAGGGCCTTCTCGAGCAGCGCGCGTCCGGGGGCGGAGTGATTGAGTGCATTCACCACTTCGACCACCACCGGAATGCCCGCGAGTGCTCCGACGGTGTCGGTGGCCGCGAGCACCCGCTCGCGCAGCCCCAGCCCCTGCGTGCGCGTGCGCGCCGCCTTGGCGCGCAGCATCAGGTGCGGGAAGTCGACGTTCCAGGGATGCGGCGGTACGTACGGGCACTTGGTCATGAAGCACATGTCACAGAGGTAACAGTGGTCCACGACCTCCCAGAACACCTTCTTGTCGAGGGCGGCGACCTCCCCCTCACTCGTGGCGTCGACCGCATCAAAGAGCGTCGGGAAGGAGTTGCACAGATTGAAGCAGCGACGGCAACCGTGACAGATATCGAAGACGCGCTCGAGCTCCTTCTCCAGAGCCTGCGGGTCATAGAACGCCTCGGTGCGCCACTCAAGCGGGTGGCGGGTCGGGGCTTCGAGGCTTCCCTCGCGCCCGCCCTGCGGGCCCGGTGCGGCCGGGGTGGGTTTCATGCGCGCGTTGCGACCTTACAAGTGTGCACACGCCGCGGGCCCCTTGAGGCCCGCGGCGCGCACGATGGGCGGAATCCGCCGGAAAGCCTTCAGAGTGTGTCGAGGGCCTTCTGGAAGCGGTTGGCGTGCGAGCGCTCCGCCTTGGCGAGCGTCTCAAACCAGTCGGCGATCTCGGCAAAGCCCTCTTCGCGCGCCGCCTTCGCCATGCCCGGGTACATATCGGTGTACTCGTGCGTTTCCCCGGCAATCGCCGCCTTGAGGTTGTTGCGGGTCTCGCCGATCGGCAGACCGGTCGCCGGATCCCCGACCGCCTCGAGGTACTCAAGGTGTCCGTGCGCGTGCCCGGTCTCGCCTTCTGCGGTCGAGCGGAACACCGCCGATACGTCGTTGAACCCCTCAACGTCGGCCTTGGCGGCGAAATACAGATAACGCCGATTCGCCTGCGATTCCCCGGCGAAGGCGTCCTTGAGGTTCTTTTCGGTCTTGCTGCCTTTGAGATTCATGTCACTCCTCACTTAGACTGGGTCTAACCTAAGGTCGGCGACTGTATGCCCCCCTTGGGGCGACGTCAACCACGCGTTGACCCTCGGGCGCGCCGCTGTGTAACGTTGCGCGCCCCCGCCCCGCACGCCCGCATCTCACGGAGTTCCAGGACCTTGGCCCGCAGCAGCAAAGCGCCCGATTTCGAGCAGGCCCTGGCCGAGCTGGAGACGCTGGTCGAGCGTCTGGAGCGCGGCGATCTGCCCTTGGATGAGGCACTGAAGCTGTTCGAGCGCGGGGTCTCGCTCACGCGCCACTGCCAGTCCTCATTGCAAAGCGCGCAGCAGCGGGTCGAGATTCTGCTCAAGCGCGGCGGGGAGGCGCAACCTGAGGCATTCGAGGGCTCCGGGGAGAGCTCGGACACCACGGACCCTGAGTGAGCGACGCCCGCGCCAGCCGTGTCAGCGGCGCAGCCCCTGCGCTTGCGGATTTCCCCGCGCGCGTCGCGGCATGCCAGGGGCGCATCGAGGCGGTCCTCGATCGCACGCTGGAGCTGCCCGACCCGGGCACGATGCGGCTGCGCGAGGCGATGCGCTACAGCGCCCTGGGAGCCGGTAAGCGCCTGCGACCCACGCTCGTGTATCTCACCGGCGAGTCCCTCGGGGCGCCTCTGCACAGCCTCGATGCGCCGGCGGCGGCGGTGGAGCTCATTCACGTCTACAGCCTGGTGCACGATGACCTGCCGTCGATGGATGATGATGACCTGCGCCGCGGACGCCCCACCTGCCACCGCGCCTTTGACGAGGGCACTGCCGTGCTCGTCGGCGATGCCCTGCAGGCGCTCGCCTTCGCCGTGCTCGCCAATGCACCCGAGTCTCCCGCACCGGCGCGCCTGGAGATGATCCGCGTGCTGGCCACCGCGGCCGGCACCGGAGGCATGGCGGGCGGCCAGGCGATTGACCTTGCCGCCGTGGGGCAGCGGCTCAGCGTTGCGGGCATCGAGAACATGCACCGTCGCAAGACCGGCGCTCTCATCGAGTGCAGCGTGCTGCTCGGCGCGCTCGCCGCCGGCCTCACCAGCGGCGCGGAACTGGCGGCCCTCAAACACTTCGGTGCCGAGATCGGCCTCGCCTTCCAGATTCAGGACGACATCCTCGACATCGAGGGCGATCCGCGCCTGCTCGGCAAGGCCACCGGGGCCGACGCGGCGCACGCCAAACCCACCTACCCGAGCACCGCGGGTCTGGCGGCGGCGCGCCACCGGGCGCAGGAACTGCGCACTGCCGCGATTGCAGCACTCAGGCCCTTGGGCGAGCGGGCGGCGCACCTGGCGCAGCTGGCTGATTTTGTCGTCAGCCGCGCCAGCTGAGCGGCGCCGGTGCTTTTCTGCATCGCGCGCATGCGCGTGTAAACTGCTCGCCGATGACCGTTGCGCTCGACAAGTATCCGCTGCTCGCCGCGATTGCAACGCCGGCGGACCTGCGCCGCCTGCCCGTCGCGAAACTGCCGGCGCTGACGCGCGAGCTGCGCGATTTCCTCATCCACAGCGTCAGTACCCGTGGCGGGCACTTCGCCGCCGGCCTTGGCACGGTGGAACTCACCGTCGCCCTGCACTACGTCTTCGACACGCCCCACGATCGGCTCGTGTGGGACGTCGGCCACCAGGCCTACCCGCATAAGGTGCTCACCGGGCGACGCGATCAGCTGCACACCATCAAGCAGGACGGGGGACTTGCCCCGTTCCCGAGCCGCGCGGAGAGCGAGTACGACACCTTCGGCGTGGGCCACTCGAGCACCTCGATCAGCGCCGCGCTCGGCATGGCGGTTGCGGCGGCACGGGCTGGCAACGCGCGGCGCGTCGTCGCGGTGATCGGCGATGGGGCGCTCACGGCCGGCATGGCCTTCGAGGCGCTGAATCATGCCGGCTCCCTGCCGGCTGACCTGCTCGTGATCCTCAACGACAATGACATGTCGATCTCAGAGAACGTTGGCGCGCTCTCCAATCATTTTGCGCGCGCGCTCTCGGGTCGCGTGTACGCACACCTGCGTGAAGGCGGCAAGAAGGTGCTGCGGCAGATGCCCACCGTGTGGGAACTGGCGCGCCGCTCCGAGGAGCACCTCAAGGGCATGGTGCTGCCCGGCACGCTGTTCGAGGAGATGGGCTTCAACTACATCGGGCCGATGGACGGGCACGACGTCAAGGCGCTGGTGAGCACGCTGCGCAACCTGAAGAAGCTGCGCGGCCCGCAGTTCCTGCACGTCGTGACGCGCAAGGGCAAGGGTTACGCCCCGGCCGAGGCCGACCCGATCAAGTGGCATGGGCCCGGTCCCTTTGATCCGGCAAGCGGCACGATCTACAAGGAGAAAAGCTCCGGCCCGAGTTACTCGCAGGTGTTCGGTGAGTGGCTGTGCGATATGGCCGAGCGCGACCCGCGCATCATCGGCATCACCCCCGCGATGCGCGAAGGCTCCGGCCTGGTCGAGTTCTCCAAGCGCTTCCCGGAGCGCTACTTCGATGTCGCGATCGCCGAGCAGCACGCCGTGACCTTTGCCGCAGGCCTCGCCACCGAAGGCCTGAAACCGGTGGTGGCGATCTACTCGACGTTCTTGCAGCGTGCCTATGATCAGATGATTCACGATGTCGCCCTGCAGAACCTGCCGGTGGTGTTCGCGGTCGACCGCGCCGGCCTCGTCGGCAGTGATGGCGCCACGCACCAGGGCAGTTACGATCTGTCCTACCTGCGCTGCATCCCCAACACCATCATCATGGCGCCCGCGGACGAGAACGAGTGCCGCCAGATGCTCTACACCGCCACGACCCTCAGCGGACCGGCGTTCGTGCGCTATCCACGCGGCAGCGGCCCGGGCGTGCCCGTGCAGAAAGAGATGAGCGCCCTGCCGCTCGGCAAGGCACAGGTGCGGCGCGAGGGCAAGAGCGGGCTGGCGCTTCTGGTGTTCGGTGCGCTGCTCGCCCCCGCGCAGGCGATCGCCGAACGGCTCGATGCGACGCTCGTCAACATGCGTTTCGTGAAGCCCCTGGATGAGGATTTGCTGATCGCGCTCGCCGCGCGCCATCGCGCCTTCGTCAGCATCGAGGAAAACGCGACCCAGGGCGGCGCCGGTTCTGCGATCGGGGAACTGCTCGCCTGCGAGGGCCTGCAGCTGCCGCTGCTGCAGCTGGGGATTCCGGATCGCTTCATCGAGCACGGCTCGCGCGAGGGCTGCCTTGCCGCGGCGGGCCTGGATGCGGCCGGTCTCGCCGCGAGTATCGAGCGCTGGTGGGCGCTGCAGCCGCATGAGCGACTGCGGTCGGCCGGCGGCGCTTGATAGTGTTCATGCGGCCCCGACCTAAGTGCCTGCCCGCAGCGCCGATTTAACGCTGCGCGCCCCCTCAGGCGGATCAGGGGTCCTTACCTTAAGGGGTATATCGGGAACGCGGCCGCGCCGGCGAGAATGCAATTACGGATTTCCGTACCTTTCCTGTAGGCTTTCAGCATCATGAATCCGCCCTTTGCCACCGCCAAGATTGCCCGCGCCACCGTGGCCGAGGTGGAAGACGTGCAGGCGCGCGCGGATACGCGCCAGCTGCCGATCAACCGTGTCGGTATCAAGGACATCAGCCATCCGGTGCGGGTGAAGGACCGCTCCGCAGGCGAACAGCACACCATCGCCAGCTTCAACATGTACGTGAGCCTGCCGCACAACTTCAAAGGCACACACATGTCGCGTTTCGTGGAAATCCTGCACGGCGAGCGGGAGATCTCGGTCGAGTCCTTCCGCGCCATGCTGCGCACGATGACCGCACGCCTCGAGGCGGACACCGGCCACATCGAGATGAGCTTCCCGTTCTTCGTCACGAAGAAGGCGCCGATCTCGGGCGTGGAGAGCCTGATGGACTACCGCTGCACGCTCATCGGGGAGCATCACCAGGGCCACACCGAGATGTGGGTGCGCGTTACGGTGCCGGTCACGAGCCTGTGTCCGTGCTCGAAGAAGATCTCCGCCTACGGCGCCCACAATCAGCGCTCGCACGTCACCATCAAGGCCAAGCTGCGCAGCCACATGTGGATCGAGGAGCTGATCGAGATCGCCGAGAGCGAGGCCTCCTGCGAGCTGTACGGCATCCTCAAGCGTCCGGATGAGAAGTACGTGACCGAGCGTGCTTATGACAACCCGAAGTTCGTCGAGGATGTGGTGCGCGATGTGGCTACGCACCTGAATCGTGACGAGCGCATCGCCGCCTACGTCGTGGAGTCGGAGAACTTCGAGTCGATCCACAATCACTCGGCCTACGCCCTCATCGAGCGCGACAAGGACGCCTGATCGGCGCCGGCGGCCGCCGCGCGCTCATGCATGACGATTTCTTAATGCCGCGCACATTGCAGCGCGGCGCGTTCCTCATCTAATTTCTGCGGCTACCCAGATGGTTGCGACAGCCGCCCGAGGAGCGTGCGCATGAAGATCCCGACCCTGTTGGCCGCCGCAGCGCTCAGCTGCAGTGTGGGCCTCGCCGCCGAGCCGCCCGCGGCCCCCTCGGCCACTCCGATCAAGCACACCTCGCTCAAGAGCTGCAATAAGCAGGCCGATGCCAAGAAACTCAGCGGCTCGGCGCGCAACCAGTTCGTCAAGGACTGCCACGCCAGTAAGAGCTCCTAGCGGCACCGGCCGCCGCTCTCCTTCAGGCCGGCAGCTCAATCAGGACCCTCAGTCCCGGACTATTTTCCTGCAGTTCGAGGCGCCCGCGATGCAGGCGCACGATGGCGGCCACCAGGCTCAGGCCCAGTCCGCTGCCATGCTGCGCGGTATCGGCACCGAAACGCACGAAGGGTTGACCGGCCCGCGCGCGATCCTCGGCTGCAATGCCCGGGCCGTCGTCACTGACGCTCAGGCGCACCGCACCGCTCAGGGCCCGCACGCTCACCTCGATACGCCCGCGCGCCGGCACGTACTTCAGCCCGTTCTCGATCAGATTCGTGAGCAGCTGCGCGAGCAGCTGGCGGTTGCCCTGCACGAGCGCCGGGCCTTGCGCCACACACACCAGCTCCAGTGACTGCGCCGCCGCGAGCGGCTCGAACAGGTCGGCCAGTTCCGCGGCCAGCTCCGCCAGGTCCACCGCCGCGGGCGCGGCGAGCGGGGCCCCGGACTCTGCGAGCGCGATCTGCAACAGCGTCGCGAGCGTGCGCTGCAGGTGCTCGACCTCGCGCAGCGCCGCGTCCACCGATTCATACACCGCCGGCTCGAGCGGCGGAGTACGCATGAGCAGTGCATCCATGCGGGTACGCAGGCGGTGCAGCGGCGCACGCAGGTCATGCGCCGCGCTGTCGAAGGTCGCGCGTAGTGTGCGCGCCTGCTCCTCCAGTCGATCGAGCACGCGATTTACCGAGACCGCCAGTGAATCAAACTCATCACGCGTGCCGGCCACCGGCAGGCGCCGGCCCGCATCCCCGGCCATGATGCGCTGGCAGGTGTCGGCGACCAGCCCGACGCGCCGCGCCAGGCGTGAACTGAACCAGAAACCGGCCAGCGCTGCGGCCAGCGTCGAGAGTCCGATGCCCCAGAGGGTCGCGAAGCGGAACTTGTCCGCGAAGCGGCGTCCCTGGGAGATGTCGGTACCGACCAGGAGCAGATCCCCGCCCGGGAGCGTGCGTACCGCGGCGCGCACCGGGTGCACGGCGCGACGCCCCGGCTCGATGGTGCCGATCTCGAATTCGGGCCAGCGCTCGGTCGGCATGCCATCGAAGGGCCAGTCGGTCACGTTGCCGGCGATGCGCTCGAAGCTGGCATCGGCCAGCATGTAGACCGCGCCAATGCGACCCCAGCTGTCGATGCGCAGATTGATCTCGTCGGTGACCCCGGGCAGGCCGCTGCGCGCGTACTTCTCCTGCAGGCTCTGCAGTTCCGTATCGATGATGAGATCCACCTCATCGGTAATCAGGCTCTCGGTGAGCAGGTACGCACTGCCGAGGGTCACGCTGACGGCGAGCATCACGAGCAGCGTGTAGCCCACCGACAGGCGGAAGGCCGTGGTGTTGAACAGGTCCGGCCGCACGGGGCTTAGGCTTCGCTGCGCAGAACGTAGCCGCTGCCACGCACGGTGTGGATCAGCGGTTGATCGGCGCCGCGGTCGATCGCCTGGCGCAGGCGGCTGATGTGCACGTCGATGAGATTGCTCTGCGGATCAAAATGCAGGTCCCAGACGCCCTCGAGCAGCATGGTGCGCGTCACCACCTGACCGGCGCGGCGCATGAGGTATTCGAGCAGCTTCAGTTCGCGTGCGGTGAGATCCAGCTCGCGGCCGGCGCGCGTTACGCGGCGCGCGATCAGGTCGAATTCGAGGTCCTCCACCTTAAGGCGCGTGGTGTGCGGCGCGCTCGGATGGCGCCGCAGCAGTGCTTCGATGCGCGCCAGGAGTTCTGCAAACGCAAACGGTTTGGTGAGGTAATCGTCGCCGCCCGCCTTAAGTCCGCGCACGCGATCATCCACGCCGCCGAGCGCCGAGAGCACCAGCACCGGGGTGGCGATCCCCTTGGCGCGCATCGCCTCGATGACGGTCAGGCCGTCCGCGTGCGGCAGCATCCGGTCAGTGATGACGAGGTCGAACTGCCCGCTGCCGGTCTGCGCCAGCCCGGCGCGGCCGTCGGCGGCGTGCTCGACGGTGTAGCCGCTCTCGCGCAATCCCTTCACGAGAAAGCGCGCAGCTTCAGTGTCATCTTCGATGAGCAGCACGTGCACGGGACGAGAGAGTAGGAGCCGCTACCCTCGGCGCGCAAGCGCGTCGTGCTCAGCCGCCTCGTCTAGGAGGCGGCAGGCGGGGCGCGCTCGGCGCTTTGCAGGCGGGCGATGAGGGCGCTGAGGAACACGCGATTGAAGCGCAGCTGGCAGGAGGCGGAGACCTGCTCGAGCAGCGTTGAACTCACCTTGAGCACCGTCACTTCACCGCCCGCGCGAATGGTGGCGGTGCGCTTGGCGCCCGGAACATAGCTGGCCTCGCCGAAACAATCCCCGGTGCCCAGCGCGCCGATGCTCTTGCCGTGACGTTCGACCACGCAGCCGCCCGTCACCAGGATATAGAAGCGATCGTCCATCTCGCCTTCCTTGACGATCTCCTCGCCCGCCGCATAGTCCTGCCAGCTGCTGGCGCGCAGAACTTCCCAGATCTCCGCGTGCGAGAACTCGTGGAAGAACTTAAGACGCCGCAGCACACCGAACTGCTCCTGGCGGTCGATGCGTGAGTTCGCCTCGCGCAGCCGCTGATGCACGCGCGTCAGCTCGGCGGCGAAGTCCAGGCCGCTCTTGCAGCGTTTCTCCGGATCCTTCTGCATCGCCTGCGCCACGACGGTCTCGAGCTCCTCGGGCACATCCTTGCGCAGGGTATGGATCGGCGGCGGGGTCGCGTACACGATCTGGTGCAGCAGTTTCTGCAGGTTGCCGGCGCGAAACGGGCGTGAGCCGGTGAGCAGCTCGTACATCACCGCCCCGAGCGAATACAGATCCGAGCGGTTGGTGAGCTCGAAGCTCTGCACCTGCTCGGGCGACATGTAGGAAGGGCTGCCGGCGATGCCCTCGATGCGCGAGATGTCAGAATCCGACACCAGCGCGATGCCGAAGTCGATGATGCGCACGTCGCTGTCCTGCGTGAGCATGATGTTGGAGGGCTTGATGTCGCGGTGGATGACACCGCGCGAATGCGCATAGTTCAGCGCCTTGGCGCACTTGAACATAATCTCGACGGTATCATCGATGCGCAGCAGGTTGTCCGGGCGGCAATAGGCTGCGAGCGTACGCGCGCCGTGCACGTGTTCGGTGACGATGTAGCAGTGGCCGTTTTCTTCACCGGCATCGTAGATCGGCAGGATGTGCGGGTGCTGCAGCATGCCGACGAGGTGTGCTTCGGAGAGAAACATCTTACGGGCGATGCGCGCGCGTTCCTCATCGCCGCCGGTGTCCATGTTGTACACCTTAATGGCGACATCGCGCCCGTAGTACGCATCGTGCGAGAGGTAAACGACGCCCGTGCTGCCGCGTCCGACTTCACGGATGACCGTGTACTTGCCGATCTTATCCGGCATGCGTGCCACGGGCTTTGCGGCGGGAACCGATGTTTTAGCCGATAATGACATGGCGCGCGTAAGACGAAACGGCGCGTCAGGATACGGTCTGGCACCGATACCCTACTGTGATGTACCCCTCACGCGTCCCGGTGGGTACGCGGATGCGCCGCCGCGGCCGCTTTGCAACCTTCAGCTGAAATGCTGGTAGCCGGAATGCGAGAACTCCATCACAGAACCGCCGCGCAGCACGTGTGCGCCGGCGCCCGCGCGCACTGAGCCGATGCGCGCGTAACCCCACTGCGCGGGCGGCAGCTGCGCGAGCAGCCGTGTGACTTTGTCGGCCGGCACTGCGAAGCACAACTCGTAGTCATCGCCGCCGCTGAGTGCCAGCAGCCGCGCACCCTCATCGCCGAGCGTCGCGCGCAGCGCTTCCGAGACCGGCAACGCCTCGAACAGCACCTCGAGCGCAACACCGCTCGCCTGCGCGAGCTTGCCCGCATCGCCCAACAGACCGTCGGAGACATCGATGCAGGCGCTGGCGTAATCACGCAGCCGTTGCCCCAGAGCCACCCGCGGGGTCGGCAGCAGGAAGCGCTCGCGCAGATAGTCGCCGGCTGCGGGTGTGGCCTCGAGGCGGCGCTGCTCGAGGGCGAGACCGGCGGCCGCATCCCCGGGCGTGCCGGAGACAAACAGGGTATCGCCCGCGCCGGCGCCGCTGCGCCTGAGCGCCGCGTCCGCCGCAACCAGACCGAGCAGCTGCACGGTCACGCACAAGGGTCCGCGCGTGGTATCCCCGCCGACGAGGGCCACGTCGTACTCGTGCGCGAGCGCCCCGAGCCCCGCGGCAAACTCCTGCAGCCATGCCTCCTGTGCTTGCGGCAACGTGAGCGCGAGCAGGGCCCAGGCGGGGCGTGCGCCCATGGCGGCCAGATCACTCAAGTTCACCGCCAGCGCCCGGTGCCCGATGGAGGCGGCCGGGGCGCCGGGGAGAAAGTGCACACCCTCGACCAGAGTGTCGGTGGTCGCGACCAGGGCACTCCCCGGGGGCACGCTCAGGATCGCCGCATCATCGCCGATCCCCAGGGTGACGTCGGGGCGTTGCGCGCCGGCCCCCCGAAAATAGCGCTCAATGAGGGACGTCTCGGTCAGCGCCATGCGATGAACCCTGCGCTGCCTAGTGCTCGTGCGGACGCAGCTCGCGCGCCGCCCGATCCAGCACCGCGTTCACGAACTTGTGGCCGTCCGTGGCGCCAAAGCGCTTCGCCAGACTCACCGCCTCGTTGATGGCGACCCGGTACGGCACCTGCGGCTGCGCGGTCAGTTCGTACAAGCCCAGGAGCAGCACGGCGTGCTCGATGGGATCGAGCAGATGCGGCGCGCGGTCTGCGAATGTTGCCAGGCGCGTGTCCAGGTCCGCGCGCGCGTGCCAGACGCCCTCGACCAGGGTGCGAAAGTACTCCCGGTCGGCGCGCGCCATGTCCTCAGCATCGCCGAACTCCTGCACCAGGTCCTGCCACGGTGCCGCGTTCAGCTGCCAACGGTAGAGTGCCTGCAGGGCAAGTTTGCGCGCCACGCTGCGCGTGCCGCTCAGGGCGCGGCTGCCGGGTGAGCTCATCGCGTGCTCCTCACAGGCGCGCCATCAGCGCGGCCATCTCCAGGGCGCACTCCATGGCCTCGCCACCCTTGTTACCGGCAGAGGTCGCAGCACGCTCCAGCGCCTGCTCGAGGGTCTCGACGGTGAGCACACCGAAGATGACGGGGACGCCCGTCTCGAGGCTCGCAAGCTGCAGACCGCGTGCGCACTCGCCGGCCACGAAGTCAAAATGCGGCGTGTCACCTCGGATCACGCAGCCGAGGGCCACGATCGCCTCATAGCGACCGCTGCTGGCGAGGCGGCGGGCCACGACGGGCAGCTCGAAGGCGCCCGGCACGCGCGCCACGAGCAGCTCTTCACCGGCGCCACCGCGGGCGAGCCACGCCGCCCGCGCGCCCTTTAGCAGGCTGCTGACGATGAGATCGTTGAAGCGGGCCGCAACGATCGCGACCCTGCGCCCGCGAGCACTCGCCTCACTCTCGCTGAGTTCGGCTGCGCTCACCCCTCTTCCCCGACATATCCCTCGATCTCCAGACCGAACGCGGAGATACCGTGCATCTGCTTGGGCGCGGAAAGCACGCGCATGCGCCGCACCCCAAGATCCTTCAGGATCTGCGCGCCCACGCCAAAGGTACGCAGCACCGCCCCGCCGCCTTCGGTGGCCGCTTCCGGTGCACCGCGCGGCGCGCTGGAGGCGGCCGCGAAGGAGCGCACCGCATCGGCCAGGTCGCGCGCGGATTCCTGTTGGCGCAGCACGACGATGACGCCGCTGCCCGCCTCCACGATCCGCTGCATCGCCGCACGCAGCGTCCAGGTGCGCGCCGCCCCCTGCAGGCCGAGCAGATCACGCAGTGTGTCGGCCAGATGCACCCGCACCAGCGGCGCGGGCGTGACATCCAGCCGGCCGTGCGCGAGCGCCACGTGCACCTCAAGATTCACGCAGTCCTGATAGGCATACAGACGAAACTCTCCGAGGTCGGTCTGCACGCTCTGCTCGGAAAGGCGCTCAACCGAGCGCTCGTTGCGCAAGCGGTGGCGGATGAGATCCGCGATCGTGCCCACCTTCAACGCGTGGCGATGCGCGAACTCCTGCAGCTGCGGCCGACGCGCCATGCTGCCGTCATCGTTCATCACCTCGCACAGCACGCCCGCAGGCTTAAGTCCCGCAAGCCGGCACAGGTCCACGGCCGCCTCGGTATGTCCGGCACGCACCAGCACCCCACCCCGCCGCGCCTTGAGCGGGAAGATGTGCCCCGGGCGCGCGAAGTCATCCGGTCGTGAACGCGGATCGGCGAGCGCGCGAATGGTGGCGGCGCGATCGGCCGATGACACCCCGGTCGTCGTGCCGGCGCGCAGATCCACCGACACGGTAAAGGCGGTGCGGTGCGACTCGCTGTTCACCGGGACCATCTGCGGCAGTTCCAGGCGTGCGAGCGCCTCCTCCTCCATGGGCACGCAGATGATGCCGCTCGTGTGACGGATCATGAACGCCACGGCTTCGGCCGTGGCGTGTTCGGCGGCCATGATGAGGTCACCTTCATTCTCACGATCCTCATCGTCCATGATGATGACCATGCGCCCGGCGCGCAGCTCCGCGAGGATCTCCCCCAACGGGCTCAAGGAGGGCCCCGAACCGGCGGGAGCGGCTTTTCCGGGCAGCGGCAGGACCTTGGACATAGCGGCGGAATCGCGTGATTCGGCAGGCCAGTATACCCGAGCGCCCGCCCTTCCCGCCCGCAGTGCTCAGCGGGGTAAACAGCGGCAACACGGCACGGGACGGGGACTGATCGGTAACGGCCATGGCCGACAGCAGGCGCGCGCGCACCACTCTCGCTCGGACCCATGACCCAGGTCATCGGCACCGCAAGCGCCGGGCAGAAGCCTGAGCAACACGCGGCACGCGACGCATACCGAGACCCACGCGTTGCATCGTCCGCGTGCCGGCAGGAACGTTGCGGCCAGGGAGTTGAAATACGTGCGCGCCACGAGCACTGATTTGCCAAGGCTTTGTCCATGCCGCACATTACGCAGATGGCCGCTGTTCCAAGATTGCCAGCTTCGCGGCGCCTGCGCGGCAGCCGGCGGGGCGTTGTCGCGCTCACGCTGTTCGCGGTGTGGTGCCGGTGCCTGATACCGATCGGTTTCATGCCGGGCATTGTTCACGGGGCTGCCGGTTTGATGTTGTGCGACGGCATCGCGCATCAGCAGCATCACGGCACTGCCCCGACACCGACGACGCACACACCCTGCCCGTTCGCCATGAGCGGCGCCGCACCTCTTGCGGCAACGATCCGCTTCGCCGGTGCGCGCTGGCTGCCACAGCGTGCACCGTTACCGCTCGAACAGTCTCTGCGGCTTATAGAAGCTCCCGCGCGTTATACCGCGCCCCGCGGTCCGCCCCCGCTCACCTGATTTGTCTGAACGGGTCCTGGTCCCCGCGCCCTTCGCTGCGGGGACGTGGGCCGTTTTCCCGGACGGATTGGGGGATTGAACATGATCGTTTCATTCGCGCGCCCCCCTGGGGCGGCGCTTC
The DNA here is from genome assembly GCA_963742045.1 of uncultured Pseudomonadota bacterium. Lineage (GTDB taxonomy): Bacteria > Pseudomonadota > Gammaproteobacteria > Steroidobacterales > Steroidobacteraceae > 13-2-20CM-66-19. Next base: position 4,190,401 of record CAVUKE010000003.1, on the reverse strand, counting down.
CTGACGCATCCAGCGGTTCTTCGTCGGTCTCGGACACCGGGCGCTGTGTGTGGGGCGTCGCTCTGCTGCTCGCTCCAGCCGCGGGCTTCGCCTGCGCCTGTGGCTGCGGCGTATTTGATGTCGGCACCGCCACCATGCTGCCGACGGGCCGCGGCGGCGTGGTGTATCTGGAAGATGATTATATGGATCAGAACCAGAACTGGGTCGGTTCGCACGCAGCCCCGGCGAGCGCCAACACGGACAAGGAGATCGAGACTAACTTTGGCGGCGTGGGACTCGACTACCAGTTCAACAACGACTGGGGTGTGTCGGTGAAGATCCCGTACTGGGATCGGATCTTCCGCACCGATATCGGAACCGCGTCAGTTCCCGAGATCGTCACCTACCGTCACAGCGCACTCGGGGACATACGCCTCCTCGGCCGCTATACCGGATTCTTCTCCGACCTCTCGACCGGACTCACGCTCGGTCTGAAGCTACCTACCGGGGATTGGACATACCCGAATTTCGACCGCGATACCTCGATCGGCACCGGCACCACCGATCTGCTGCTGGGCGGATACCACCTGGGCAGCCTCGGCAGCAACACTCATTTGAAGTGGTTCGGCGAGGCTCTGCTCGATCGGCCCTTTGACTACCGCGAAGGCTACAAGCCCGGGACCGAGACCGACGCCGCCGCAGGGGTGTTGTACGACGGCATCCGGCTCGGGCAAACCACTTCCCTGGCCGCACTCCTGCAAGTCATCGGCTCCTACAGAACGCACGACAGCGGGGTGAACGCGGATCCGCCGAACAGTGGCTACCACCGCCTCTTGCTGTCGCCCGGTGTGGAAGCCAGTTTCGGCCAATGGAAGGTGTATGGCGACGCCGAGTATCGCCTTTATCACTACGCCAACGCGGCACCCTCGGTCGCGTACGAGGGGACGCAGGGTCAGCTCGTTGCAACCTGGCTCTTCAAGTTCATGGTGAGCTACAACTTCTGAAGCGCACCCTCGATGCGCACGCGAACTCACACGTACGCCGCGAATCACATCCCCAGCCAAGAGATCTAAAGGATGTCTCGGTCCGCCTGCAGCAGCCGGTCAAGATAGCGTGCGATCTGGTCGACTTCCAGATTTACCCGCGCGCCCACGGTCAAAGTCCCCAGCGTGGTAACCGCCTGGGTGTGCGGGATGATGTTCACGCCAAAGCTGGCGCGCTCGAGCTCGTTGATGGTGAGACTGACACCATCCACAGCGATCGATCCCTTGGGCGCCAGGTAACGCGCGAGTGGCGTGGGCACGCCGATGAGCAAGCGCTGCGAACGCGCATCGCCGCTGATGGCGAGCACCTGCGCCACGCCATCGACGTGCCCGGACATCAGGTGCCCGCCGAGCGGCTCGCCGGCGCGCAACGCCGGCTCAAGGTTGACTGCCGCTCCCGCGGTCAGCTCCCCGAGCGTGGTGAGCGCGAGCGTTTCGCGCGATACGTCAGCGGCGAAGGTGCCCGCCTGCACGTGCGTTGCGGTGAGGCAGCAACCCTGTACGCACACGCTGTCACCGACTCTGAGCGCTGTGTCCAGGTGGTGGGCGATCAGCAGACGTACGTCGCCGCCACTTTGGGTGCTGTGCTCGATGCGGCCCACATCCTGCACGATCCCGGTGAACATCGCGTGCCGCTCGCTTCAGCTCGCGGCCGCCTGCGGCCGCAGGCGCAAGCGCAGATCCGGGCCCAGCGTCTGTGTCTCGATGAGGGCGAAGCTCAGCGCGTCCTTCAGGTCACGCAACGGCGGCAGATCCACCAGGGGGCGCGCGCTCGTCCCAAGAAGCTTCGGGGCGACGTACAGGAGCAGTTCATCGCAGAATCCCTGGCGCAGCAGCTCCCCCGCCAGCGTCGCTCCGGCTTCCACCAGCACCTCGTTCGCCTCCAGCTCGCCCAGGCGAGAGAGCACGGCCGGCAATTCCAGGCGCTGTGCCTCGACCGGCAGCGTCTCCACCCGCGCGCCGCGCGCACTCAGGGCGGCCGCGCGTGTCTCATCAAGCCCGCCGAGCGCGGTCAGGATCAGGACCTCGCCGCCGACCGTGAAGAGGCGCGCGCCGGCGGGGGTGCGCAGGTGGGTATCGAGCACCACGCGCAGCGGCTGACGCCGCTGAGGCCCGCTGCTCGGCAACCGCACATCCAGACGCGGATCATCCGCGAGCACTGTGCCGACGCCGGTGAGCACCACGGAGCTGCGCGCGCGCCAGGCATGAACGTCCGCGCGCGCCGCCTCGCTGCTGATCCACTGGCTCGCCCCGTCGGCGAGCGCGGTACGCCCATCGAGGCTCATCGCCAGCTTCAGCCGCACGAAGGGACGCCCGTGCTGCATGCGCTTGATAAAGCCGGCGTTCAGCTCCTGCGCCTCCCTCTCGAGCAGCCCCGACTCCACCGTGATGCCCCCGGCGCGCAGCGCCTCAGCGCCGCGTCCGTTCACGAGCGGATTCGGGTCGGCGATCGCGTAGACGACACGCGCCACGCGCGCCGCAGTCAGCGCCAGCGTGCACGGCGCCGTGCGGCCCTGGTGGCTGCACGGCTCGAGCGTCACGTAGACGGTCGCGCCGCTCGCCTGAGCCCCGGCGGCGCGCAGCGCCGCGAGCTCCGCGTGCGCCTCGCCGGCGCGCTCGTGCCATCCCTCCCCGACGATGCGCTCGCCGCGCGCGATGACACAGCCGACGCGCGGATTCGGATCCGTGCTCTCGAGGCCGCGTGCCGCCAGCGCCAGCGCGCGCTGCATCGCGGTGCGATCAAACTCCGTGTACATACGCCCGAGGACTTGGGGTGCGAGTCATTTTTTAACACCGGAGTCTGGTTGCTCGTCGGCCGGCTCCTCGGCCGGCAGCAGCGGCAGCTGCTCGCGATTCGCCGCACGCCGGCCCTCGCGCTTGTGCACACGCGCATGCGCGCCCGCCGCCGGCGCCGCGCGCGCGCTGCGCAGCCGCTTGATCTCCTCGTGAAAGGCCTCGACGTCCTCGAACTGCCGGTAGACGGAGGCGAAGCGCACGTAGGCGACCTCATCCAGGTGCCGCAGCTCCTCCATCACCAGCTCCCCGATGGCGCGCGATGAGACTTCCCGATCGCCCAGACTGCGCACCTTGTGCACGATGCGGCTGACGGCTTCATCGATCTGTTCGCGCGGCACGGGGCGCTTCTCCAGTGCTTTCTCCATGCCGGCCCGCAGCTTGGCTTCATCAAAGGCCTCGCGCGCCCGGTCGCCCTTGACCACGGGCGGCATCAGCAGTTCTGCGGTCTCGAAGGTGGTGAAGCGCTCGCCGCATTTCAGGCACTCGCGGCGGCGCCGTATCTGCCGCCCCTCGCCGGCAAGGCGCGAGTCGTTCACCTTGGTCTCTTCATGGCCGCAGAACGGACAGTGCATGCGGCGAAGGCGCGGTTAGGGTCCGTAGACCGGGAAACGGTGGCACAGCTCGATCACCTGCGGGCGCACCCGCTCGATCGCCGCATCGGCGCCCTCGGCATCGAGTACCTGTGCAATGAAATCGGCGACCTGTTCGATCTCGGCCTGTTTGAAGCCGCGCGTGGTGGATGCCGGCGTCCCCAGGCGCAGTCCGCTCGTCACCATCGGCGGCCGTGGATCATTCGGCACCGCGTTCTTGTTCACCGTGATATTGGCCCGACCGAGGGCTGCATCCGCCGCCTTACCCGTAATGTTGCGATCGGCGAGGCTCAGCAGGAAGAGGTGATTGTCCGTGCCGCCGGAGACGATCTGGTAGCCGCGTTGCTTCAGCCGCGCGGCCATGGCGCGCGCGTTGGTCAGTACCTGGCGCTGGTAGTCGCGAAACTCAGGCTGCAGGGCTTCCAGCAGCGCGACCGCCTTGGCGGCGATCACGTGCATGAGGGGGCCGCCCTGGGTCCCCGGAAATACCAGGGAGCTGAGCTTCTTGGTGATCTCCTCGTTGGCACGCGCCAGGATCAGGCCGCCGCGCGGACCGCGCAGCGTCTTGTGCGTGGTGGTCGTGACCACGTCAGCGTGCGCGATCGGGTTCGGATAGATGCCGGCGGCCACGAGGCCCGCCACGTGCGCCATGTCGACGACGAAGTAGGCCCCTACACTTTTGGCGATGCTCGCGAAGCGCGCCCAGTCGACGATGCGCGAATAGGCCGAGAAGCCGGCGATGATCATCTTGGGCCGGTGCTCATCGGCCAGGCGCTGCACCTGCTCGTAGTCGATCTCGCCGGTGTCCGGGCGGATGCCGTACTGCGCGGCGCGGAAGAATTTGCCCGAGAAGTTTACCTTCGCCCCGTGCGTCAGGTGGCCGCCGTGGTCGAGACTCATGCCGAGGATGGGATCGCCCGGCTGTACGAGCGCGAAGTAAGCCGCCGCGTTCGCCTGCGAGCCTGAGTGCGGCTGTACGTTGGCGTAGTCGGCACCGAAGAGCTGCTTCGCCCGATCAATCGCGAGCTGCTCGACGATATCGACGTACTCACAGCCCCCGTAGTAGCGCTTGCCCGGGTACCCTTCCGCGTACTTGTTGGTAAGCACCGAGCCTTGCGCCTCGAGCACCCGCGGACTGGCGTAATTCTCCGAGGCGATGAGCTCGACGTGCTCCTCCTGACGGCGCCGTTCACCGGCCAGGGCCCGGGCCAGCTCAGGATCGAAGCCCTCGATGGTCATTGAGGTCCGGAACATGGGTGGCGCCGCCTGAAGGGTGGGTAGGGAAACGGGGCGCGAATTGTACCGGAACGTTCGCCGAGCCGCCCTTGTTGCCAGGCGCCCCCGCTACGGAAGCTTCCCGACCGCCCACCCGGCGCCGGCTAAATCAGGTTCTCCACCACCGCATTCCACGCCTGCGCAAGATTGGTGCGGTTGTACCCCCCGCCGCCGAGGGCGAGAACCCGTCCGTGGCCGCACTTCTCGGCGAGCGCGGTCAGCTCACGCGCCGCGCGCCCGTGGGACTCGGCCGTGAGGCGCAGGTGCGTGATCGGGTCGCCCTCGAGGCTGTCCGCCCCGCACTGCAGAATCACGAATTCCGGTGAGAACTTCTCCAGGTGCGCGGTGACCGACGGCCACATCGCGGCGAAGACACGGTCATCGGCGCCCGGGGGCAGCGGCAGGTTGAGCTTGGTGCCACTGGCTGTGCCGGTACCGATCTCGTCGGCCTTCCCGGTGCCCGGATACAGGTAGCGGCCGTCCTCGTGCAAGTCCGCAAACACGACCGCGGCATCATCCTCGAAGGCGTAAAACACCCCATCGCCGTGGTGCGCGTCGATGTCGACGTAGGCGACTCGCTTGAGGCCCGCGCGCTTGAGGAGCTCGATCGCGACACCGCAGTCATTGAAGACGCAGAAGCCGGCCGCGTGATCGCGCGCGGCGTGGTGCAAGCCTGCGATCGGCACGAATGCCCGCCGGCACTGCCCGTGCAGAATCGCCTCCATCGCACTCAAGGTCGCGCCGACGACGCCCGCGGCTGCCTCGTACACGCCGCGGAACGCGGGCGTATCGCCGCCGTCCAGAAAGCCGCTGCCGCTTAGGGAGCGCTCGCGCACGAAATCAAGGTATGCCGCCGTGTGGAAGCTGCGCAGCTCCTCCTCCGAGGCCATGCGCGGCTCAAGCACGCGCACGCGCCGCTCGAGGCCACGCAAAGCAAACTCGCGCATGAAGGCCGCGTGACGATCGGGGCCGAACGGGTGCCCGTCACCGAAGCCATAGCGGGCGAGGCGCTCACTGACGACCACTGCCGTCGTGCTGACGGCGCTCGTGCTGCTGCTTGCGGTCACTTTCACGGCGCGCAAGCCTAACACAGCGCCGCTGCGCGCCTTTGCGCCACCGGCGCCCCGGCCGCGACGATATAATCACCGCACCTGCGCTTGCCGTCATTCACCCTCAGGACTACATGGCTCAATACATCTACACGATGAACCGCGTCTCGAAGGTGGTGCCGCCGAAGCGGATCATCCTGCGCGACATCAGCTTGTCCTTCTTTCCCGGCGCCAAGATCGGCGTTCTCGGGCTCAACGGTTCGGGCAAATCCTCCCTGCTGAAGATCATGGCGGGCATCGATAGCGGCTTTGACGGCGAAGCGCGGCCGCAAAACGGCATCCGCATCGGCTTCCTGCCCCAGGAACCGCAGCTGGACGCGGCCAAGGACGTGCGCACGACGGTCATGGAGGGGCTCGGTGAAACCTTCCGCCAGGTGCAGGAGTTCAACCGCATCTCTGACCAGTTCGCCGAGCCGATGGACGATGAGCAGATGAATACGCTCTTGGCGCGCCAGGCGAAGCTGCAGGATGCCATCGACGCGGCCGGGGGCTGGGAACTCGAGCGTAAGCTGGAGATCGCCGCCGATGCCCTGCGCCTGCCGCCGTGGGAGGCGCCCATCGGGATGCTCTCCGGCGGCGAGAAGCGCCGCGTGGCCCTGTGCCGACTGCTGCTGTCCTCCCCGGACATGCTGTTACTCGATGAGCCGACCAATCATCTGGATGCCGAATCGATCGCGTGGCTCGAGCGCTACCTCGAGGAATACCCGAGCACGGTCATCGCGGTAACCCACGATCGGTACTTCCTCGACAACGTGGCCGAGTGGATCCTGGAGCTCGATCGCGGGTACGGCATTCCCTGGCACGGCAATTACTCCTCGTGGCTGGAACAGAAGGAGCAGCGTCTGGCGCTCGAGGAACGCGAGCGTGAAGCGCTGCGCAAGACGCTCGCACACGAGCTCGAGTGGGTACGCCAGAACCCGAAGGCGCGCCAGGCCAAGAGCAAGGCGCGCGTACAGCGCTACGAGGAGCTCGCCTCGCGTGAGTTTCAGGAACGCAACGAGACCAACGAGATCTACATCCCCCCGGGCGAGCGCCTCGGGGATCTGGTCATCGAGGTGCAGGGCCTGCGCAAGGGCTACGGCGAGCGGCTGCTCATCGACAACCTGTCCTTCAATCTGCCGCGCGGCGGCATCGTCGGCATCATCGGTCCGAACGGGGCCGGCAAGACCACGCTGTTTCGCATGCTCACCGCGGCGGAGAAGCCCGACGCTGGCGAGATCCGCGTGGGACCGAGCGTGCACATGGGCTACGTGGATCAGTCGCGCCAGAGTCTTGATGACAAGAAGACGGTGTGGCAGGAGATCTCCGGCGGCCTCGACACGATCAAGGTCGGCAACTACGAGACGCCTTCGCGCGGCTACGTGGGTCGCTTCAATTTCAAGGGCACGCAGCAGCAGCAGCTGATTGGCGAGCTCTCCGGTGGCGAACGCAACCGCGTGCACCTCGCCAAGGTGCTGCGTTCGGGCGGCAATGTGCTGCTGCTCGATGAACCGACCAATGATTTGGATGTCGAAACCTTACGGGCTCTCGAGGAGGCGCTCGGCAATTTTCCCGGCTGTGCAGTCGTCATCTCGCACGATCGCTGGTTCCTCGATCGCATCGCGACGCACATTCTCGCATTCGAGGGAGACTCACAGGTGGTGTGGTTCGAAGGTAACTATCAGGAGTACACCGAGGACTACAAGCGCCGCAAGGGCGAGGACGCCGCGCAGCCGCATCGCATCCGGTACAAACCGCTGACGCGCTAGGCACGGGCCGCGAGCGACCTTGTCTTCCCCCCGGACAGCGCTGGTGACCGCGGCAGCCGAGGAGCGCAGCTTCTGGGGCTGGATCGGGCCGCTCGCGGCGCTGCTGATTTTTGCCGTGGTGGGAATCATCCTGCACCACCAGCTCGCGCATCTGCACATCAAGGGCGTGTTTGCGCACCTGCACGCCATTCCGCGTCGGCAGATTCTCGCCGCGCTGCTCTTCACCGCGCTCAGCTACTGGCTGCTGACCACGTACGAGGTGCTGGCGATGCGCTACCTGCGGCGCGCGATCCCCTACACCCGTATCGTCTTCACTTCCTTCATCGCCTACTCCTTCGGGCACACGCTCGGCTTCGCGGTCTTCACCGGCAGCGCCATCCGCTTCCGCCTCTACGTAACCGCCGGGGTGAGCGCCATCGATGTGGCGACCGTCACCGCCTTCTGCAGCCTGTCACTCGGCATCGGGCTGGCCACCATCTCCGGACTGTCGCTCCTGCTGTCTCCGGCGCACGCCGCGAGCGCGCTGCACCTGCACCACAACTGGTCGCTGCTCGTGGGTGCGGCACTGCTGTGCGCCGCGGTGGCTTACGCCGGCTGGGCCTGCTTTGCCCGCCGCGCCTTTGAGATCCGCGGCTGGGCGCTGCGGCCGCCCGGGCCGCTGATCGGGCTGACCCAGATCGCGCTCTCGGTGCTTGACTTGTCCCTCTCGAGCGCGGTGTTGTGGTCGCTCCTGCCGCCGAGCGCGCACGTCCCCTTCATCACCTTCCTCGGCGTGTATGCGGCCGCCGTGATCGCGGGCATCATCAGCCACGTGCCCGGCGGAGTGGGCGTGTTCGAGGCGGTGGTGCTGCTCACCGTGCCGAACGTGCCGCCCGAGGCGATGCTCGGCTCGCTGCTCGCCTACCGCGCCATCTACTACATCGTGCCACTCGTGGTGGGGACGCTGCTCTTTGGCTCCAAGGAACTGGCGGCGCAGAGCAAGCGGTTCGCCTGGGCGCAGCAGCTGGCGAGCGCCTACATCGCCCCGGTCGTACCGCAGATCGCCGGCGCCCTCACCTTTCTCGCCGGTGCGCTGCTGCTCTTCTCCGGTGCGACGCCGGCGGTGGATGAGCGGCTGGCGTATCTGGATCAGTTCCTGCCGCTCGCGGTACTCGAGATCTCACACCTGGCGGGCAGCATCGTCGGACTGGGCCTCCTGGTGCTGGCGCGCGCGCTGTTCCGCCGTGTGCAGGCCGCCTATCACATCTCGGTGTGGCTGCTGCTCGCAGGCATCCTCGCTTCACTCCTCAAGGGACTGGACTTCGAGGAGGCCACGCTCCTTGCGCTGGTGCTCGGGGTACTCATGCTCGGCCGGCGCGCGTTCTACCGTCCGACCGCGATCCTCTCGGAGCGCTTTACCCCGGCCTGGGTGGCCAGCATCACCGGGGTCATCGTCATGGCCGTGTGGCTCGGGCTCATCTCTTATCGCCACGTCGGTTACTCGCACGAACTGTGGTGGAGCTTCGCACTGGATGGCAACGCGCCACGCATGCTGCGCGCCTCATTCGCGGTCATCGTGCTGGGCAGCGCCTACATGCTGTGGAACATGCTGCGTCCGGCGCGCCCCGAACCGGCGGTGGCCGGGGCCCAGGAGCTCGAGCGCGCCCGCGCATTGATCGCGCGCGCCGACCTCACCCTGGCGAACGCTGCGCTCAGCGGTGACAAGCGGCTGCTCTTCAGCGACGCCGGCGATGCGTTCGTCATGTACCAGATCGCCGGCCACAGCTGGATCTCCCTCGGGGACCCGGTCGGGGCGGCGGCCGGCGCGGAGGAGCTGGTGTGGCGTCTGCGCGAGATCTCCGACCATCACGGTGGCCAGACAGTCTTCTATCAGGTGTGCGGCGATCGGCTGGCACTGTACGTGGATCTGGGACTGGCGGCGCTCAAGATCGGCGAGGAGGCCCGGGTCGCGCTCGCAGATTTCTCGCTCGAGGGCGCCGGGCGCGCGGACCTGAGGCAGTCCCACCGGCGCGCGCAGCGCGATGGCGCCACCTTCCAGGTGGTGCCGCCCGCGGAGGTCGGGGCGTTGCTGCCGGTGCTCGAGCGCATCTCCAATGCGTGGCTCACGAGTAAGTCAACGGGCGAGAAGCGCTTCTCGGTCGGGTCCTTCAGCCCCGAGTACGTGCGGCAGTTCCCGGTGGCGGTGGTGTACGCGCAAGGGGCACCCGCCGCGTTCGCCAACCTGTGGACCACGGGCACGAAAACCGAACTGTCGGTGGACCTCATGCGCTTTGGGCCGGATGCGCCGCGCGCCGCGATGGACTATCTGTTTATCGAACTGATGCTGTGGGGTCAGCGCGAGGGCTACCGCTGGTTCAATCTCGGCATGGCGCCGCTCTCGGGACTGGAGGCCCACCCGCTCGCACCGGCGTGGCACCGGGTCGGAAATTTCATCTTCCGCCACGGCGAGCACTTCTATAACTTCGAGGGATTGCGGCGCTACAAGGCAAAGTTCGAGCCCAACTGGGAACCGCGCTACCTCGTGGCACGCGGGGGCATCGCGCTGCCGCGGGTGCTGATCGATGTGTCGGTACTGATTGCCGGTGGCATGAAGGAGCTGTTCGCCCGATGAGCGCTGCACGCGCGCGCAGCGTCGGGCGCCAGCGCCTCCCCGCACTCGCGCTGGCCGCGCTCGCCGGCTACGCCGCGGCCCGCTCCGCGGCCGATGCCTCGCCCGCCCGAGCGCCGCCGGGCAACCCGGCACCGCCCGTGGCGGCGCCCGACAGCCACAACGCGAGGCATCTGCCGGCCGGGCGCTTGGGCACCGTCACCGTCTACCTCCCGCAGGGCACGCCGAAGAGCGCGGCGATCTTTGTCTCGGGTGACGGCGGCTGGGAACTTGGCGTCATCAACATGGCGCACGCCCTCACGGATTTGGGGGCGGTCGTTATCGGCGTGGACATCCGCGAGTACTTTTCCAGCCTGCGCAAGGTCGCCGGGCGTGCCGATGCTCCGTGCCAGATGATCGCCGCGGACTTTGAGACTCTGAGCCACCAGGTGCAGAAGCAGATCGGCCTGAGCAACTATCTTGTGCCCGTGCTGGTCGGTTATTCCTCGGGCGCCACCCTGGTGTATGCCACCCTGGTGCAGTCCCCGCCCGGAACCTTTGCCGGAGCGCTGAGCCTCGGGTTCTGTGCCGAGCAGGACTTCGCCGGCGCGCAGCTGTGCCCGGGAGCGGGCCTGCGCTATTCACCGAACGCGCACCACGAGCTCGTGTTCCAGCCGGCCGCAGCGCTCAAACAGCCCTGGATCGCCTTTCAGGGACAAAAGGACCAGGTGTGTAACCCCCACGCCGCGGATGATTTCGTCGCCCAAGTGGCCAACGCTCAGATCGTGCGCCTGCCGCTCGTGGGTCACGGCTTCTCGGTGGAGCGCAACTGGATGCCGCAGTTCCGCGAGGCCTACGCCAGGCTGACGGCGCCGGCGCCGGTAAGCGCCGAGCATCCGCCGGACATCGCGGATCTGCCGATTCAGGAGGTGCATGCGAGTGGCAGCGCGGATGAATTCGCGCTGCTGCTGACCGGGGACGGCGGCTGGGCGGGGCTCGATCAGGAACTCGCGGCACGTCTGGCGGGCAATGGCGTGCCGACGGTAGCGCTCAATTCGCTCAAGTATTTCTGGAGTGCGCGCACCGCGGATGAGACCGCGCGTGATGTCACACGCATCCTGCGACATTACTTCGACGCCTGGCACAAGACCCGCGTGCTGCTCGTCGGCTACTCCTTCGGAGCTGACGTGCTGCCCTTTGTCGTGAACCGCCTGCCGCCGGATCTGCGTGCGCGCGTGGCGAGTGTGAGCCTGCTCGGAATCGACGCCAACGCCTCGTTCGAGGTGCGCGTCGCGGATTGGGTGGGCGCGGATGAGGGCGGCGCGCCGACCCGCCCGGAGCTTGCGCGCATCACGCACCTGCCCGTGCTGTGCCTGTATGGCGCGGGTGAGAAGGACTCGATCTGCCCCGGGCTGCCCGCCGGAGGCATCCAGCGGGAGCAGGTCGGTTCGGGGCATCACTTCGGGGGTGAATACGCAACGCTCGCCGAGCGCATTCTGGCCTTCGCGCGGGCCCGGCGCCCTGTGACATAACGTGGCGCCAGCGCCCTAGCCGGCCGGCTCGCCTGCTCGCGGATGCGTGATCGAGCGCGCGCTGGAGTACCATGAGGCGGGCGGCAGACATAAGAACTCGGGCCGCCAACGCGAACGCCCATGTCCCTTTACATCGACTCTGCGAGCCGCCTGCACCACGACCTGGAGAAAAACCAGGTGGTGACGTGCCCGCATTGCCAGGCCGTGGCGCACATCACCGCGAGCGCCGTGCCGCGTTTCGAGGACCTGCAGCTGTACCGGCCCAAGCAGATCGGGCTCGTCTACCTCTGCGATGCGTGCCATGCGCCGATCTTCCTGCGCTTCACGGTACGTGTATACGGGGCGGCGCGCATCGAGCTGTCGCCGCAGTTCACCGAGGTCGAGCGGGCGCGCGAGAAGTTCAGCTTCACCTATATCCCGGAGGATGTGGAACTGCTGTTCCGCGAAGCCCTCACGTGCTTCTCCAACGGCGCCTTTAACGCCTTCGCATCCATGTGTCGGCGCGCGGCGCAGGCGATGTTCAGCGACCTGGGCGAGGCCGGCAAGCTGCGCCTGTTCGATGAACTCAATGCGGTGCGCGATCTGGCCAGCATCGCCCCGGAGATCTTCACCAAGATGAAGAGCGTGCTGTTTGGCGCGGAACTCGACGCGCGCTCGCCGCTGCCGCAGCTGGATGGCTACGAAGCGGGCATCATGCTCGAGGTGGTAAAGGACCTCTTCTACGAGGCCTACGTGCGCAAGGGCAAGCTGCAGCAGGCCATCATGGTGCGACGCTTCTTCCTCGACGAAACCGGCAGCAACGTCACCCCCTTCAGCTCCGCCAGCTGAAAGTCCCGCCTAAGCGACGAAGCGGCGCGCATTGCGGAACAGGCGCGTCCAGCCGCTGTATTCACCCACGTCCCTGGGATGCCAGGAGTTCTGCACGTAGCGGAACGAGCGCTCCGGGTGCGGCATGATGATCGTCACACGCCCGTCAGCGTTGGCGAGCGCTGCGATGCCGAACGGCGTGCCGCTCGGGTTGGCCGGGTAAGTGCTGGCCGGGGTGCGGTCATGATTGATGTAGCGCAGGCTCACAAGACCGCTTGCGTGGGTGGCGGCGGCGGCTGCGGGAGTGGCAAATTCGGCGCGACCTTCGCCGTGCGCTACCGCGATCGGCAGCACCGACCCGGCCATGCCGGCGAAGAACACCGAGGGCGAACCGAGCACCTCCACGAGCGCAAAGCGCGCCTCGTACTGCTCGCTGCGATTCTTCACGAAGCGCGGCCAGTGGGCGCTGCCCGGGATGATGCTCTTGAGCGCGGCGAACATCTGGCAGCCATTGCAGATGCCGAGCGCAAAGCTGTCGCCGCGCTGGAAGAAGCCTTCGAACTGCGCGCGCACGGCCTCGTGGAACAGGATCGACTTGGCCCAGCCCTCCCCGGCGCCGAGCACATCGCCGTAGGAGAACCCACCGCAGGCGACCAGTCCTTTGAACTCCGCCAGCGAACGGCGGCCGCTGAGCAGATCGGTCATGTGCACATCGTGTGGCGTGAAGCCGGCGCGATCAAAGACCGCCGCGGTCTCGATCTGGCTGTTCACGCCCTCCTCGCGCAGGATGGCCACCGCCGGCCGCAGACCGCGCGCCACATACGGCGCTGCGATGTCCTCCTGCGGATCAAACGTGAGCGCGACCGTCAGTCCCGGATCCTCCGGCGCGGTCTGTGCCGCGTATTCCTCGTCCGCGCACTGCGGATCATCGCGCAGGCGGCGCAGGCGCCAGCTGGTCTCCGACCAGGCGCGCTTCAAGTCCACCCATGACTCATCCAGCTGCATCGTTCCGACCCGTATCTGCACGCGCAGCTCAATCACCGGAGCGCCGAGATAGAGCGCCGCCGCGCCGAGCCCGTAGCGGGTCAGGATGTCGAGAAACCTCGGCTCGTCACCGGAGAGAATCTGTACGACGACGCCAGGCTCCTCGGCGAACAACTGCGCCAGCGCCGCGCCGCGCGCCGCCGGTAGCGCGATATCCAGACCGCAGTGTCCGGCGAACGCCATCTCGAGGAGCGTCGCGAACAGGCCCCCGTCGGAGCGGTCGTGGTAGGCGCGCAGCATGCCCGCACCGCGCAGCTCCTTGAGCGCGGCCGCAAGCTGCACCAGCCGCTCGGGCACGTCGAGGTCAGCCGTTTCCTCGCCGAGTTGGCCGTACACCTGCGCGAGCGCGGAGCCACCGAGGCGATTCTTGCCGTGCGCAAGATCGATGAGCCACAGCGAGGTGGGCCGCTCATCCAGCTGCAGCGCCGGCGTCAGCGTGCGACGTACATCGGCCACGGGCGCGAACGCGGACACGATCAGCGAGACGGGTGCGACCACGCTCTTGGCGAGCTCGCCCTCGCGCCAGGCACTCTTCATGGACAGCGAGTCCTTGCCCACCGGAATGGCGATGCCCAGCTGCGGGCACAATTCCTTGCCGACCGCGTGCACGGTGGCATAGAGCGCGGCATCCTCCCCCGGCTCTCCACAGGCCGCCATCCAGTTGGCGGACAGGCGCACGTCGGCAAGCGCGCCGATGTCGGATGCGAGGATGTTGGTGAGCGCCTCGGCCACCGCGAGTCTTCCGGAAGCCGGCGCATCCAGCACCGCCACCGGCGAGCGCTCACCCATGGCCATCGCCTCGCCGGCCGTGCCGTGATAGTCGGCCAACGTCACCGCGACATCGCTCACCGGCACCTGCCAGGGCCCGACCAGCTGATCGCGGCTGATGAGGCCACCGACCGTACGATCGCCGATGGTGATGAGGAAGGTCTTGTCGGCGACCGCCGGCAGACGCAGCACGCGATAGGCGGCCTCCTTAAGCTCGATCGCGGCGGTATCAAAAGGCTCGCGTTCGGGGATGCGGCTCTTAACGTCGCGCGTCAGCCGCGGCGGTTTGCCGAGCAGCACATCGAGCGGCATATCCACCGGCGTGTCGTTGAAGAGAGTATCCCGAACGGTCAGCTGACCGGAGCCGTTGATCTCGCCGATCACGGCAAACGGACAGCGTTCGCGCGCGGCAATGGCGCTGAACTGCGCGAGCGCTTGTGCCTCGATGACGAGCACGTAGCGCTCCTGCGCCTCGTTGCACCACAGCTCCAGTGGCGAGAGGCCACTTTCCGCGCTCGGAATGGCGCGCAGATCCACGCGCGCGCCACGCGCGCTGTGTGCGACCGCCTCGGGCACCGCGTTGGAAAGACCGCCCGCACCGACATCGTGAATGAGCACGATGGGATTGTGCTCCCCGAGCGAGCAGCAGTGATCGATCACTTCCTGCGCGCGCCGCTGGATCTCCGGGTTGCCGCGCTGCACGGAGGCAAAATCCAGATCCGCACTCGAACTGCCGCTGCCCACCGAGGAGGCCGCGCCGCCGCCGAGGCCAATAAGCATGGCCGGTCCCCCGAGCACGATGAGCTGTGCGCCGAGGGGCACCTGCAGCTTGTGCACGTGCGCGCGGCGCACGTTACCGAGGCCGCCGGCAATCATGATCGGCTTGTGATAGCCGCGCACGCGCTGCGGCGGATCTGCCGCCGCGTGCTGCTCGAACGTGCGGAAGTAGCCGCAGATCGCCGGGCGTCCAAACTCGTTGTTAAAGGAGGCCGCTCCGATCGGGCCTTCAATCATGATGTCGAGCGCGGAAGCGATGCGCTCGGGCGCCCCAAAGGGTTGCTCCCACGGGCGCACGTAGCCCGGAATGCGCAGGTTCGAGACCGAGAAGCCGGTGAGCCCCGCCTTGGGCTTCGCACCGCGCCCGGTGGCGCCCTCATCGCGGATCTCCCCGCCCGCACCGGTGGCCGCGCCGGGAAAGGGCGAGATGGCCGTCGGGTGATTGTGCGTCTCGACCTTCATGAGAATGTCGATCGGCTCATGGCTCGCGCGGTAGATGCCCGAGAGCGGGTCGGGGAAGTAGCGCACGCCGGGGGTACCGCTGATCACCGCCGCGTTGTCACGATAGGCGGAGAGCACGCCAGTCGGATGACGCGCGTAGGTGTGTTTGATCATGCCGAACAAAGTGTCGGCACGCCGCTGCCCATCGATAATCCAGCTCGCATTGAAGATCTTGTGACGACAGTGCTCGGAATTCGCTTGCGCGAACATCATGAGCTCGACGTCGGTCGGATCCCGCCCCAGACGCTGAAAGCTCTGGAGCAGGTAATCCATCTCATCCGCCGACAGCGCGAGCCCGAGTTCGCGGTCGGCCGCGGTGAGGGCGGCACGGCCGCCGGCCAGCGCCACCGTGCGCAGTGCTTGCGGCGGAGTCTGTGCGAAGAGACGCACCGCGGCACCGGCGTCAAGGAGTGCCATCTCGGTCATGCGGTCGCACAGTGACGGTGCAAGGCGCAGGAGCACTGCAGGCTCGAGCGCGTGGCGCGCACGCACCCGATACTCAATACCGCGCTCGATGCGCTGCAGCCCCCTCAGGCCGCACACGTGGGCGATGTCGGTGGCCTTGCTCGACCAGGGGGAGATCGTGCCGGCACGCGGCACGATGAGTATGCTCTCGCCGCGCACGTCCGCTGCCGCATGCGGCAGGCTCGGACCATAGGTGAGAAGTTGCTCGAGCACGTCGCGCTGTGCGTGGCTCAGCGGTTGCGTAAGGTCGACGAAGTGCACAAAGCGTGCGTGCAGTTCCTGCACCGCCGGTTCCAGCGACTGCAGCCGTTGCAGCAGTTTGGCGATGCGGAAAGCGGACAGCGCCGGCGGGCCCGGTAGCACCAGCATTACCGCCGCCTCACTTCTTCTCGCTCGGCGGCACCGAGTAGAAGGGCATCGGAAACTGCGTCACGTTGGCACCGCTCTCCAGGGCGGTGATCTTGCTCACCCCGTGCTTCTTTACCTCATCGATGCGTAGGATCGAATGCATGGGCAGGAAGGTGCGCTTGACGCCGGCAAATTCCCCCTTGATGCGCTCCTCGGAAGGATCCAGCACGACCGAGGAACGCTCGCCGAACAGCAGCTCCTCGACCTCGATGAAACCGAACAGCTCCCCGTGGTTGACCTTGCGGGCGTACACCTCATAAACCTTGCCTTGATTCACGAACATAATGCGGAAAATGTGACTGGTTGCCATGGCTCGGCGCGGTCTCACTGCTAGCGTTAAGGCTGGCCATTATATGTCCGAGCGTGCCAGGGACGCTGGCGTGTCCGCACGGGGACCGATCCAGCACTTGCAAACGGACGGATTGCTCTTGAGTCGGGGAACCATGCTCAGGCTGAAAATCGTCAGCGACCAGCGCCGCTCATTGGCCGAGCGCAGCACCGCCGTGTTTTCGGTCGAGGGCGGCACCATCGGGCGCTCGGCGGACAACGACTGGGTGCTGCCGGACCCCTCGCGCTACGTCTCGGCACATCACGCACGCGTACAGTTCCGCGAAGGCCACTTTTACTTACAGGACGTCAGCACCAACGGGGTGTACGTGAATGATGAAATGGAACCGCTCGCCAAGCGCGGCTCCAGCGGCTACCGCCTCGCCAACGGCGATATGTTGCGCATGGGCGAGTACCACATCGTCGCCGCGGTCGATGTGCGCCCCCCCGAGGAAGAGCCGGTCGCCGCCGTCCCGACGAGCATCCAGGTCCTGCGGCCCTTAAAGCGCGGGACGGAGCGCGACATCGGCGCCCCGATCAATCTCGAGGACCTGCTCTTGCCTTCGGAGGAGCCCCTGCCGGAGTTGCCCGTCAGCGCCTACGGCCAGAGCGTCGACTCAGGCCGGGTGCGTGCGCTGGCGCGCACACTCGACCCGTTACCCCCCCTGCGGCCCTCGGCGCCTGAGCCGGCACCGCCCGCACCTTCAGCGCCGATCGCACCGCTGGGCGAGAGCGTGAGCCCCGAATCGATCTCGCAGCGCATGGCGCGGCTGGCGGAAGCCGTCGCGCGCGAACCGAAGAACGGCGGCAGCGCCGTCGCGCTCGAGGACCTGCGCTCAGGACTCGACGCTTTCTGTCGCGGCGCCGGTATCGCCGCGGAGAATCTGCCGGCGGAGGCGCATGGCCGGCTGCTGCATCTGGCGGGGCGGCTGTTCCGCGAAGCGTTTGTGGGTTTTAAGGAGCTCGAGCGCACCCGCGCCGAGACCCGTAACCGCTATCGCATCGAGCTGGCCGCGCCCGATGAGGATGATCCGCGTCCCTCGGTCGCCAACCTCACTGTCGAGGATTTGCTGATCGTGTTGTTCGTGAACCACGAGGGACGGCGCTTGGACTCGGTGCAGTGGCTGCGCGAGACCGTCGGAGAAGCGAAGGTGCACGAACAGGCGACCGCCCAGGCCACGCGCGCCGCGTTCGTCGAGTTTCTGGATCGGCTGGATCCGGCCGAGCTCGAGGCGCGCTTCGAGCGCGCCGCGCGGCGCGGCAAGGCGCGCACCGCCGACAAGGCGCAGTACTGGGAGCTGTTCACCACCTTCTACCGCAATCTCATCGAGATGCCGGCGGATCATCTGCCGCACACGTTCGTGGAGGCGTTCGCCGCGATGTATCGCGAGGCATTGAGAAAGCCGGTCACCTAGGAAGGCCCGCGCCGGACTCATGGCGGAGAGGGTGGGATTCGAACCCACGTGCCGGATTTACCCGACCATCCGATTTCGAGTCGGCGCCGTTATGACCGCTTCGGTACCTCTCCGGCTGCCCTGTGAGCCCAGCGGGGGCTGGTATTCTAGCGGAAAGCCCGAGCGGTGAGGGGAGGTTCGTGCGCGCATTTGCTCTCGCCGCAGTGGTGATTCTGCTCACCGTCCTCGGCGCCTGCGGGAAATTCCGGCCCGGGGAGATCTTCGAAAAAAGCGCTCTCACCGAGATCCGCGCGCGCGGCGAACTGCGCGTAGTCACGCTCAATCTGCCCACCTGCTACTACTTCGGTGCGCAAGGCACCGAGGGGCTGGAGTTCGATCTTGCCACCGCCTACGCGGCCTATCTTGGCGTGAAGCTGCAGATGTACCCGGTCGCCAACGAGCGCGCCCTGCAGGCGGAACTGGCGGCCGGCCGCGCCGACATCGCCGCGGCATCTCTCACCAACACCCCCGAGTGGAGCCAGGTCGCGGAGGCGGCGGCCCCCTACACGCTCATCCCGCAGCTGGTGGTGTACCACCGCACGGGGGTCAAGCCGCGCGATACGCTGCAGTTGGAGTCCGCCACACTCGCCGTGCGCGCCGGCAGCGCGCAGGAGCGCATCCTGCAGCGCCTGAAGAGCACCGTGGCACCGACTCTGAAGTGGGAGGAGACCGCGCCGAGCGTGGCCGATCCGGTCGAGGACGTCGAGACGGGCGAGGCGCAGTACGCCATCACCGATGAGCGCGAGTTCTCCTTCGCCCACCACCTGTATCCGAACGTGCTGGTCGGCTTCGCGCTGCCCGAGCAGCGCCCGGCGCAGTGGCTGGTGCGCCGCAACGCGCCGGGACTGCTGGCGAGTGTCAACACCTTCTTCCACCAGCTCGCCGCCTCCGGGCGCCTGCCGCAGATGGTGCAGGAGTCCTCGGGCGATACGCGCCCCTTTGCGTACGAGGAGTCGCGTGAGTTTCAGGCGCACGTCGCCGACCGGCTGCCACAGTTTCGTACCTGGTTCGAGGAGGCGGCGGCGCAGTCGGGTATTGACTGGCGGCTCCTGGCAGCGGTGGGCTACCAGGAGTCGAAGTGGGACGCGCGTGCCAAATCTGAAGACGGGGCGGTTGGCGTCATGATGCTGACCGGCGACACCGCACAGGCCATGGGCATCAAGGATCGCACCAATCCCGAGCAAAGCATCGGCGCCGGCGCGCGCTATCTTGCCCAGGTGCGTGAGATGATTCCGGATCGCATCGCAGAACCCGACCGCACCTGGCTCACGGTCGCCGCTTACAACGTTGGCTTCGGTCATCTTGAGGATGCGCGCATCATCGCGCAGGCGCGCGGCAAGAACCCGGACTCCTGGGCGGATGTGCGCGCGGTGCTGCCGCTGCTCGCCCAGGAGCGCTGGTACGAGCGCGCCAAGCGCGGCTACGCGCGCGGCTGGGAACCGGTGCAGTTCGTTGATCGCATCCAGCGCTACCTGACGCTGCTCGAGTGGCAGCCGGGTGAGGCGCGGGCGACGCTGGTTACGCCGGCGCCGCCGGCGCCGCCGGCGGCCGCGGGTGTCGCCGGCGAGGCCGCGCCCACTGTCGTCCCGGTCACGATTCAGGCGGCTCCCGCGACGCCGGCGCATCCGCCGCCGCTGAGCAAGTAAGCGCGCAGCTGTCAGCTGCGGCGCTGTGCGAAGAATTGCTGCAGCAGCCGAGCACACTCCTCCGTCAGCACACCGCCGAAAACATCCACCCGGTGATTGAGCCCGGGCAGCGCAAATACATCGGCGATGCTGCCCGCACCGCCGGCGCGTGGATCCCACGCCCCAAACACGACCCGCCGTACCCGCGCGTGCACCAGCGCGGCTGCACACATGACGCACGGCTCGAGCGTCACATAGAGGGTGGTATCGGTGAGGCGATAGGTGCGCAGCGCCGTCCCTGCGGCACGCAACACCAGCACTTCCGCGTGCGCCGTCGGATCGTGCGTGCCGATCGGGCTGTTGCCGGCGGCGGCGATAACCTCATCATCGCGTACCAGTACCGCCCCCACCGGCACTTCCCCGCGCGCGCCCGCGCCGCGGGCATGGGTGATCGCGGCGCGCATGAAGCTCACGTCACGGCCGCCTTCAGCCTGATCCGCCATGCGCCTCCTCGGTCGCCGGTGCGGCGGGCGGCAGAAACAGCGCCGGATCGACAAAATCGGTATTGAGGGCGACGCCGAAGTGCAGATGCGGCCCCGTCACCCGGCCGGTGGCGCCGACCTTGCCGATCACCGCCCCGGCGCGCACCTGCTGCCCGGCATGCACGTCGATCTCGCTCAGGTGGCAGTACATGGTGATCAGACCGCGGCCGTGATCGAGGATGACGGTGTTGCCGTTAAAGAAGTAGCTGCCGATATCCACCACGCGCGCATCGGCCGCCGCCTGCACCGGGGTGCCGTTCGCGGCGGCGATGTCCATGCCGGTGTGCGGACTGCGCGGCTCGTTGTTGAAAACGCGCCGCAAACCAAAGGAGCTTGAGCGGATCCCCGGGACCGGCTGCAACAGCTGCAGCGTCGCAGGCTCGCTCTGCGAATAGATCGCGACCGCCTGGTGAATACGCGGCTGCTCGCGCTTCACGCGCGCCAGGTCATGCGCCGAGAGATCCACCTGACGCGGCGCCACGGTGAGGCGTTGCACGGTGTACTCCTTCTCGGTGACCTCAAATCCGATGGTGGTGCCCGGCGGCGTGCCGTCCTGTATCCGAACGAAGGCATGACCGGGGGCCTGCGACAGCGGGATGCCGACGACGGCAAGCCACTGCGCGCCGTCGCGCAGCACGAGCACGCGTCGGTCCTCGAACGTGACCACCGGCGGCTTGCCGGGCGGCGCCTCGATGCTCAGCAGCGCCACGCCGCCAGGGACGAGCTCCGCCTGCGGCAGCGGGGGCGCCGCCTCGTCTGCCGCCACGGCGCCGGACAGCGCGGCCGCCGCCAGCAGCAGTGCAAGCGCGCTGCGTCTCGGGCAGACCCTCATTTTCGTCCCGTAACGCGCGCCGTGAGGCTGCCGTGCGCGAGCCGCGCTTCGATCGGCTCACCGACGCTGACTGCGGCTGCCTCGGTGACTATGGCACCGTCTGCGCCCGTGACGATGGCGAAGCCGCGGGTGAGGGTTGCGAGCGGACTTACCGCGTGCAGTGCGCGCTGCGCGAGTGCCAGGCGGTGCGCGAGGCGCGCCAGGTCAGCGGCGGTGGCATGCCTCAGACGCGCCAGCAGTCGCTCCTGGCGTGCGCGGTAATCGCGCAGCACGTGCACCGGCGAGGAACGCTCGAGGCGCGTGTGCGCCTCTCCCAGACGGATCCACTGGCGATGCACACAGGTGCGCGTTGCCCCCGTGAGGCGCTGGGCCAGATCATCGAGACGCTGTATCTGCTGCATCAGGCGCACGCCCGGATGCGCAAGCTTCAGGCGCTGTTCACACGCCGCGAGCCGTGTGGCGCTGACACGCAGCTCGCGCCGCATGCCTCCGGTGAGCCGCCGCGCGCTGTGCGCCAGCGCCTCAAGACACGCACTGCGATCGGGTACCACGAGTTCCGCGGCCGCCGAGGGTGTCGGGGCACGCGCGTCGGCCACGAAGTCGGCGATCGTGAAGTCCACTTCGTGACCGACGCCACAGACCACCGGCTGCGCGCAGGCATGAATGGCCCGCGCCAGACGTTCATCGTTGAACGCCCACAGATCTTCCAGTGAGCCACCGCCGCGGGCGAGGATGAGCACATCACATTCGGCCCGCGCGGACGCGATCCCAAGGGCGTGCACCAACGCCGGCACCGCCGCAGCCCCCTGCACCGGTGTCGGGTAGATCAGCACGGCCGCCGGCGGATAGCGCCGCTGCAGCACGTGCAGGATGTCGCGCAGCGCCGCCCCGCTCGGGGAGGTGATGAGCCCGATACGCCGCGGGAAGCGCGGCAGGGGACGCTTGCGCTCGAGTGCAAAGAGCCCCTCGGCGGCGAGGCGTGTCTTCAGGCGCTCGAACTCGCGCTTGAGCGCGCCGACGCCCGCCTCCTCGAGGTGTTCGACGATCAGCTGGTACTCCCCGCGCGCCTCGTACACGCTGATTCGGCCGCGCACCAGCACCTGGCTGCCGGCGCGGGGGGTGAAGCCGACCAGCACGTTTTTCATGCGGAACATGGCGCAGCGCAGCTGCGCGTCGGAATCCTTCAGGGAGAAATACCAGTGCCCGGAGGCCGGTTGGGAGAGGTTTGACAGCTCCCCTTCCACCCAGATCACGCCCAGGCTGCGATCCAGCAGTGCGCGCACTTCGCGGGTGAGGCGGGTGACGCTGTAGACCACGCGCGCGGCTGCGGGCGGCGCGGATATCTCAGGAATTGCGGGCATAAGGCACCTTAGCACGAGGTTTACCGCGGCGGCCCGGGCGCATATAATTGCGCATGCGCATCCTCGAAGAAGCTCTCACCTTCGACGACGTCCTCCTGGTTCCGGCCTACTCGGAAATTCTGCCACGCGAGGTCGATCTCTCCACCCAGGTCACGCGCCGCATCCGCCTGAACGTGCCCTTGGTTTCCGCGGCCATGGACACCGTGACCGAGGCGCGTCTCGCGATCACCATCGCCCAGGAAGGCGGGATCGGCATCATTCATAAGAGCATGACGATCGAGGCGCAGGCCCGCGAGGTCGGGCGCGTGAAGAAGTTCGAAAGCGGCGTGATCCGCGATCCGATCACCGTACCCCCCCACATGAGTATCCGCGAGGTGCTCGATCTCACCCGCGCGCGCGGCATCTCCGGGGTGCCGGTGGTGGTCGGCAAGCGCGCGGTCGGCATCGTCACCCACCGGGACCTGCGCTTCGAGGACAAGCTCGAGGCCCCCGTCTCCGCGGTCATGACCCCGGAGGCGCGCCTGGTCACCGTGCGCGAGGATGCTCCCAAGGATGAGGTGCTGGCGCTGCTGCACCAGCACCGCATCGAAAAACTGCTGGTGGTGAACCGCGGCGGCGACCTGGTCGGCATGATCACCGTGAAAGACTTCCAGAAGGCCACGGAATTCCCGCGCGCCTGCAAGGACGACACCGGGCGCTTGCGCGTCGGGGCGGCCGTGGGCACCACCCCTGATACGCTCGAGCGCGTCGCCGCGCTGCGCGAGGCGGGCGTCGACCTCGTGGTGGTGGATACCGCCCACGGGCACTCCAAGGGTGTGATCGACACCGTCAGGCGCATCAAGGCCCGCTGGGCCGATGCCCAGGTCATCGCGGGCAACATCGCGACCCCGGAGGCGGCGCGCGTGCTCGTGGGGGCCGGCGCGGACGCGGTCAAAGTCGGCATCGGCCCGGGCTCGATCTGCACGACCCGCATCGTCGCGGGCGTCGGCGTGCCACAGATCTCCGCGGTCGCCAACGTCGCCGAGGCGCTGCAGGGCAGCGACATACCGGTCATCTCCGACGGCGGCATCCGCTACTCGGGCGACATCGCCAAGGCGCTGGCCGCCGGCGCGCACGCGGTCATGATCGGGGGCCTGTTTGCCGGTACCGAAGAATCCCCCGGGGAGGTGGAGCTCTACCAGGGCGCCTCCTACAAGTCCTACCGCGGCATGGGCTCCCTCGGGGCCATGGGGGAGCGGCACGGTTCGGCCGACCGCTATTTCCAGGACGCCGCCTCCGAGCTCGAGAAGCTCGTACCGGAGGGCGTGGAGGGGCGCGTGCCTTACAAGGGCAGCGTGGTCACGATCCTGCAACAGCTCTCCGGCGGGCTGCGCGCGGCGATGGGTTACACCGGCAGCCGCAACATTACGGATCTGCGCACCAAGCCTGTGTTCGTGCGCATCACCACCGCCGGCGTGCGCGAAAGTCACGTGCACGACGTCTCGATCACCAAGGAGGCGCCCAACTACCGGGTGTCCTAGATAAGCCCTGCATGGCGAGCGTTCCACGACCTGCCGATAAGATCCCTCCCGAGGCGGCCGCCCGCCCGGACATTCACGCGCACCGCATCCTGATTCTGGACTTCGGTGCGCAGTACACCCAGCTGATCGCGCGCCGCGTGCGCGAACTCGGCGTCTATTGCGAGATCCATCCCTGGGACCTCAGCGAGGATGAGGTGCGCGCCTTCAGGCCCCGTGGCGTGATCCTCTCCGGCGGCCCGGAGTCGGTCACGGATGAGAACCCGCCGCGCGCACCGCAGGCGGTGTTCGAGCTCGGTGTCCCCGTACTTGGCATCTGTTATGGCATGCAGACCATGGCGCAGCAGTTGGGTGGGCACGTCACCCCGTCGAGCGAGCGCGAGTTCGGCTACGCGGAAGTGACGGTCACCGCCGCTTCCCGCTTGCTGGATGAGCTCGCGGACCGCCGCAACGCCGCCGGTAATGCCGTGCTGGACGTGTGGATGAGCCATGGCGATCGCGTGGCGGCGCTGCCGCCAGGATTCGTCGCGAGCGCGACGACGGCCACGATTCCCTATGCAGCCATGAGCGATGAGCGCCGGCGCTTCTACGGCGTGCAGTTCCACCCGGAAGTGACCCACACGCCCCAGGGGGCGCGGCTGCTCGAGCGTTTCGTGCGCGAGATCGCCGGCAGCGATGCCCTGTGGGGCGTCGGCAACATCATCCAGGATGCGATCGCGCGCGTGCGCGCACAGGTCGGCAAGGGCAAGGTGCTGCTCGGGCTCTCCGGCGGCGTTGACTCCTCTGTGGTCGCCGCGCTCCTGCACCGAGCCATCGGCGAACAGCTCGTGTGCGTGTTCGTGGATCACGGACTGCTGCGCCAGGGCGAGGGCGACCAGGTCATGAGCACGTTCGCGCAGCACCTGGGCGTACGCGTGATCCGCGTCGACGCGGCGGCGCGCTTCCTCGGGGCGCTCGCGGGCGTCACCGATCCGGAGGCCAAACGCAAGGTCATCGGACGCACCTTCATCGAGGTGTTCGACGAAGAAGCCCACAAGCTCACCGGTGTGCAGTTTCTTGCCCAGGGCACCATCTACCCGGATGTGATCGAATCGGCAGGCTCGCGCACCGGCAAGGCGCATGTGATCAAATCACATCACAACGTCGGCGGCTTGCCTGAGACGATGAACCTGACGCTCGTAGAGCCGCTGCGCGAGCTGTTCAAGGATGAGGTGCGCGAGCTCGGCGTGGAGCTCGGACTGCCACGCGAGATGGTCTACCGCCACCCCTTCCCGGGTCCGGGACTCGGGGTACGCATCCTCGGGGAAGTGCGCAAGGAGTATGCGGATCTGCTGCGGCGCGCGGATGCGATCTACATCGATGAGCTGCGCAGGCACGATCTGTACGACCGCACGAGCCAGGCATTCGCCGTCTTTCTGCCGGTGCGCTCGGTCGGTGTCATGGGCGACGGGCGCCGCTACGACTACGTGATCGCGCTGCGCGCGGTGGAGACCATCGACTTCATGACGGCGCAGTGGGCCCGCCTGCCGTATGAATTTCTGGATCACGTCTCGCGACGCATCGTGAACGAGGTGCCCGGAGTCTCGCGCGTGGTTTACGACATCTCCGGCAAGCCACCGGCGACGATCGAGTGGGAGTGACGGGAAACTCAGCACCGGCGCGGTGACAGCGCAGCTGGTGTGCGTGGGTGTCACTATCCGATGGAGCCAGAAATTCCCGTATCGCGAGCTTCGCAAGGTCCGGTCGGGTCTGAGAGGTACCGTGGCCGGTAGCCGGCAGAATGATCAGCTGCCCACGCGGTAAAGCCCGGGAGATCTCCAGCACAAGGAAATGAGCAGCGCGCCCGGGAAGCTGTTCAATGACGCCGGCCTATTCTCGCCTTGCTTGCTCAGGCGCCTTGCCGGACGGGGTGCCGCGCCGCCCACCAGGGCGGCAGCACGTTGCCGTTGCGCTCGGCCAAGAACAGCAGCAGCAAGGCCATGGAAAAACAGACCACCACGGCAACGGCGGATGCTTCCACGCCAAATGCCCCGCCGGTCAGCCATTCGGGGCCGATCAATTTCCCCTGCAGCAGCCCCCTCGTTGCCCCGCCGGAAACCGCGGCGGAGAAGATCCCGCCCTGTGTGAAGTTCCAAGCGAAGTGAAGGCCGATGCAGAGCCAGAGCCGTCGGGTGAGCATGTAAGCAGCCGCCAGGAGTATGCCTGCCTCGAGCATCACGGCGCCCGCGTTGAGCAGCGTCGCGCCGGGATTGAGCAGGTGCAGCGCGCCGAAGATCACCGCCGACAGAACAAGGGCAAGCCAGCTTCCCAGCGATTGTTCCAGTATCCGGAACACAACCCCACGCATGACGACCTCTTCCAGGACCGCAGCCAGGATGAATCCCGGCACGGTTGAGAACATCGCCAGCCAGCCGTTGTTGCCGGTCACCTGGTAGACACCCAGTGCCGCAAGTACGCCAATCGTGAGCGAAAAAAGCAGCGCCCCGAGCGCCACGCCCGCGCCCAGTTCACGCAGTGCATGGGGGGACGAGAACTCCGCGACGGGTCGCTTCTCGACGAGGCGTACGTATGCGCGGTAGGCGCACACGACAATGGCTGTGAGAAGCAGTGCCCCGGCCTTCTTCAGGGACTTGTCCGAGACGAATAGACTGATCGGAATCGCAAGAGCTGCAAATGGAAGGGCGATGGCAAGCAGTGCTGCGACGATCCGGCCGATGGAAGAGCGGAGCAGCCGCTCGCGCCATGGGGGCACCGGGGGGAGCTTGCCTGAGGCGCTGTTCATCGCCCTCCTTTGAGACAGACACGCAATGGAATGAGCGCGGCGGAAGACCCGGGGAGCCGGACGCGATCCTGCGCTCCGACACCCTCACTGGCAAGCCGCTGTACTGAGCGGCGCGGGCTACCCTTCTGGATGAATCTACAGTGTCGTCGCGGCAGGTCGCGGCAAATTTTTCCCTTTAGCGCGCGTCCCAGCCGGCATCACGGCAAGAGTCAGCCTCCTGCGGATGAGTGTCACCGGTACGCTTGGTGGTATCGACGAACACCAGGCCGCCTGGATTTCCAAGGCCTGTCACGATCGGAGTGATGAGCCCGGTGCTCAGATCGAGAGTGCCCACAAAGGGACCGCCGTCGGCGGCCGTGTAAGCCGCACCGGGAGCGAACGCCTTCTTCTTCAGCGTGAACACCGTATTAAGGACCTTGTCAGCGAAGAGGATGAAGCCCTCGGTTGAAGTGACAAAGGCGGTGTCATCGACTTCCACTGACATCCTTCCGGAGGCCGTCTGGTAGCTCAGCGGCAGGTGCAGTACGCGCTGCTGGGCGCCGGGATCACTGACAATGATTAATTCCTGATCGGCCTGAGTGTCGAGGACGATGTTGCCTTGAGGGTCCAGCGTCATGGAGTCCGGATCCTGCAGGTTCACCTTGAGGGTCGCATCAGTAGGAATGTCGATGGCGCGCGCCTCGCCGGCGAGTAGCGGTTTTACATTGACGAAGTTGCCCTCCAACGTGGCGCTGACGATGGCCGGCCCCGTGTTCGGGTTATTCGCCGGGTTTGAGGCGCTGATGTAGACGTTGCAGTCGCGGAAGACCAGGTCGTCGTAACCGCCGCCGTGCAACGTCGGGCCAAACAGATACAGCTTCTGCGTGTGAGTTTCCGGGTTGATGATCACGAGGTTCGGGTTGGCGTCTTCGTTCTGGAGCGCCCAAAGAAGCTGAGTCGAGGGATCGACCTTAAGCCCGTCGTTGTGACCCTTCACCGTGTACGTGTACTCGACCGATCCGTCCATCCCATATTCGACGATTTGAGTGCTCTTGCCATCGGAGCCGTCCGGCGCGTTGTTATCCCCGTAGCCCACGAAGACGTGCCCGTGCAGCACCGCGATCGAATCCGGAGCGCTCAGGCCGCTGGGCGCCGTGGCGAAGAGCGACAGTTGATACGGGGGCGTGGCCGTTGGTTGCCCAAGGGCAGGCGAAGAAGTGGCACTTGCCAAGGCAACGCTCGCCACAGCAGCCAGAGCAAGAGGAAACGTTTTCATAGCGCTGATCCTCCCCGTAGTCGTGTGCACTAACACGCGCGAATCGGGATCTTAGGTACTCGAGGAATAAGCTTCAGTGAAACGAAGATGAACCTTTAACGACAGCGGCGTACGGTAGTCGCTGCCACCGTCAGCGTGGCGCGCAGTATCGCTGCGCAGACACAGATCTCGTTGCTGGTGCGATGCCGAGGCTACGCCCGAGACGATCGCGTTATTGCAGGACACGCACCATGGTCCGCCGGATGGCCAGGGTTGCGCACGGCGCCCGTCTCACCTCATGACGGACCGGCCGCGGTTGCGAAGCGAGTCATGCGGCGTCCTTTGCCCAGGCAGTTGTTCTGTCGGATGTCCCATAGCCGCGAGGGAGCGATTAGAATGAGCCGCGCCGATGGCGGTCACGCCTACAATCCAGAGGATTCTGATGGCGGCAGCGTTCGCCGCCGACAAGCATCGGGACCAGCGCCGTAAGGACGCCGCCGCATCTCCCTACATCAATCACCCGATCGCCCTTGCGAACATCCTGGCGAACGAAGGGGGCATCCTGGATGCCGTGGTGATCGTCGCCGCCTTGCTGCACGACACCTTAGAAGACACGGAAACGACACCCGAAGAACTGCAGGAGCTGTTCGGCGCAGATGTGGCCAGTGTCGTCGTGGAGGTCACCGACGATAAGTCCCTCTCCAAGGCAGAGCGCAAGCGGCTGCAGATCGAGCACGCCGCGCACATCAGCGAGCGCGCCCAGTTGGTCAAACTGGCCGACAAGATCGCGAACATCCGCGACGTCGCCGATGCGCCGCCGGCGGGTTGGTCCTTAGAAAGGCGCCAGGAGTACTTCGATTGGGCGAAGCAGGTCGTCGACGGACTCGGCGATATCTCGCCCACGCTCAAAAGCGCGTTCGCCACCGCGTACGCACGCAGGCCCTGACGCAGCCCCCTGCTTATCCGGAGGAATTGCGCACTTGCCGCCCGCAGCGCGCTGCGCGCCTGCAGCGACTACTGCGACTGTGCGGGTGCCGCGGGGGCCGGAGCCGGCGTCGCCGGGGCGCTCTTAAAGCCACTGAACAGCGTACCCAGCTGCTTGGCCGCATCTGACACCGCGCTGATCGGCGCGGCGACGGAGGTCGCCGTGCCGCTCGTGCTCGCTTCGGCCTGATGAATCTTCGCGCTGAGCTTGCACCCCGGGGTCTGCGCCAGCTGCGGCGTATTGCAGCCCTCCTGGCCGGCAGCCGTGCTCTGCTGCTTGGCATTGGCCGGCGGGGCAGCCGCCTGCGCGCCGCCTGCCGCCAGCGCGTTGGGCGCTCCGGGGGCGGGGCCCGCGCCGCCCGCTGCGACCGGTATGCCGCCGATCACCTGGGTGCCAAGGTGGAACTCCCCGCTCGTGACCCGGGTGTCGATCAGCGGGAACTCGACCATCATCGTGCCCTGATCGGCGCGATTCACGACCAGAACGTGCTGACGCGCGCCGTAGCGGTCGACGAAATACGCGTTATTCGGGTTGTGCGGCACGTGCGCATCGTCGATGAACTGGATGCCGGTGAGCTCCGAGCCCGCCACCCCGGCGCGGATGCCCGCCGTCTCCGCCTGATGCACAAACACGAACGTGCAAACAACGGTGGTGCCATTGTGTGCACAGCCCTGTGGGTAGAAGACGTCGGTACCGTACTCGAGCGTGCCCAAGGTGGGCGCAGCACTCTGCGCGCCCGCCGGGGCCGCGCCTTGTGCGTCTGCCAGGGTGATGGTGCTGGTAGCCAGGAGCAGCATCGAGACGGTGCCGCCAAGTACCCGATACGACTTCGTGAGCTTCTTCATCGTGGGCTCCCTACTTTATTTTTTGCCCGCAGCTCCCTTGAGCGTTGCTCCGGGCTCGAAGCTTTCAGAAAAGCATACTCCAAATCCCGCAGCGCACGCAGTCTCGGCTGCATGACAGCGGCGGTTTGGGAACGCGCGGGCCGTCGGCGTGGCGAGGCTTGGAAGTGAACCCGAATCAATCACTTATGAATGAACATGTCCCTCCCGGGCGCGCGGATCCTGCGACATCTGCGAACGGGGCGTCCGGAAGACCCTGCGAGGAAATGCCGCGAACCGCGGAGGAGCGCTCGGGGGGACGACCGAACAAAGAAGCCCTTTCCCGGACGAGCGGCTTACCGCTGCCGATGAGCCTCAGCGTCGCTTGCGTGGGCCCGCCCGGCGCCGCGGTTTGTCCGGGCGCGGCTTCACGCGCCGCTCACGGGCGTACGGGTTGGCATCCGTGCGGTACTCGACGAATACCGGGGTGGCAAAGAGATCGAAGGTCTTGCGAAAAACATTCGCAAGGAAGCGCGTGTAAGCATCCGGCACGGAGGTCGTTTGGTTGCCGTGAATCACGATGCGTGGAGGATTGCGTCCCCCTTGGTGCGCGTAGCGCAGCTTGATGCGCCGACCGCGCACGAGCGGTGGCTGGTGCACGGTCAAAGCATGCTCCAGAGTGCGGGTCAACTCGCGCGTCGGCATGGTACGCATCGCCGCCTCGTACGCCCGCACGGTGGACTGCATGAGTTCTCCGACGCCGGTGCCATGGCGGGCGGAGATGAAGTGCAGCGGGGCAAACGGCACGAAATCCAGCTTCAGCGACAGCTGACGATGGATGTCCTCGCGCTGCTCCGGG
Organism: uncultured Pseudomonadota bacterium; assembly: GCA_963742045.1. Taxonomy (GTDB): domain Bacteria; phylum Pseudomonadota; class Gammaproteobacteria; order Steroidobacterales; family Steroidobacteraceae; genus 13-2-20CM-66-19. Next base: position 4,159,632 of record CAVUKE010000003.1, on the reverse strand, counting down.
GCGATGCCGTCCCACTTGTTGACCGCGATGATCAGGGCGCGCCCGCGCTCCAGGGCGATCCCGAGCACGCTCGCGTCCTGTTCAGCGATGCCCTCGTGCGCATCAAGCACCAGGATCACCACGTGCGCCTCGGCGATCGCCTGCAGCGTCTTGGCGACGCTGGCCCGTTCCACTACGTCCTCGACCTTGGCACGGCGGCGCACGCCGGCGGTGTCGATGAGAAGAAAGGCGCGCCCGTCGCGCTCGAAGGGCACCAGAATGCTGTCGCGCGTCGTGCCCGGCTCCTCGCTCGCGATCACCCGCTCCTCGCCCAGCAGACGATTGACCAGGGTCGACTTGCCAACGTTCGGCCGCCCGATGATGGCGATGCGAATGGCATCGCGGTCGACATCCTCCGCCGGCTGCGCGGCAAAGCCAGCGAGCACCTGCTCCATGAGCGTCTCGCAGCCCTGGCCGTGGCTCGCGGAGATGGCCAGCGGCTCGCCGAATCCGAGCGCATGAAAGTCCGCGGCGACCACGTCCGGATCAAGTCCCTCGGCCTTGTTCAGCACCAGGGTCACGGGCTTGCCCGAGCGGCGCAGCTCGCGGGCCACGAAGTAGTCCTGCGGTGAGAGCCCTGCGCGCGCATCGGCGAGCAGCACCAGGCGGTCGGACTCGGCGATCGCGCGCTCGGTCTGGGCGCGCATCTGCGCCTCGATGCCGGCCGGATTCTCGACCAGTCCGCCGGTGTCGATGATGACGCTCGGCACCGGTCCGAGGCGCCCGTAGCCGTACTGTCGATCACGCGTCAGTCCCGGTACGTCCGCGACGATGGCATCGCGGGTGCCCGTGAGCACATTGAAGAGCGTCGACTTACCGACGTTGGGTCGGCCGACAAGCGCGATGACGGGCAGCATGGCAGGGCCTGCAGCGACCGCCGCGCGTGCTACTTGCTGTCCGTGGGCGCCGGAGCTGGCGGAGCTTCGGTCTCCGCGGGTGCCTTCTTGGGCGCCGGCGCCCCTTTCAGCGGGCTCACACGGTAGGCGTTGATCTGGCCGCGGTCGTTGACGGCGACGACGATGTTGCCGGAGACCACCGGTACGTTACTGATGCGCACCTTGCCGGTCGACACCCGCGCCGCGAGCGCGCCGCTGCTCTTGTCGAGCCAGTGCAGGTAACCCTGGTAATCGCCCACCACCAAGGCGTCGTCCATGTTGGCAGGCTCGGAGAGGACGCGATACAGGAGCACACTCTGGCGCCAGATTTCTGCCCCGGTGCGCGCCCGCAGCGCAACGACTTCACCGTCGGCAGTGGAGACGTAGATCGCCTCATCATCCATGCTCATGCCGCGATAGCTCGACAGTTCGTGCGCCCACCAGCCCTGACCGGTATCCAGCGCCAGCATCGCCACCCGCCCCTGAAAACCCACCGCGTACACATTCTGTCCGGCCACCAGCACGGCCGCATCGATGTCGGACAAGCGCTCAAGCTCGGTGCGACCGTGCGGCGGGGTCACGGTCTGCTCCCACTGCACCGAGCCGTCGCTGCCGCTGACCGCGACCACCTTGCCGTTGTCGAAACCGCAGATCACCACGCTGCCCACAATCACCGGGCGTGAGGTGCCACGCAGCGACAGGCGCGGCACCTGCTGTTCGGTGGACCACAGCTCATGGCCATCGACCGGGCTCAGACCGCGCAGCTTGCCGTCCCCGGTACGCAGGGCGATCAGCCGCTCGGAGATTGCCGGCGGGGCCAGCACTTCGCCGTTGATGCGCACGTTCCAGCGCAGCTTGCCGTCGAGGGCATTGAGCGCGAACAAGCGCCCGTCGCTTGAGCCGATCAGCAGCAGATCGCCGGCCGCTGAGGTGCCCCCCGAGAGGGGCGCCTTCAGGCGCGTGCGCCACTGCACGCGCCCCTTGTTGAGGTCGAAGGCGACCACGTCGCCCTTGTGGCCCGCGGCATAAACGCGATTCTTGTCGATGGCGATTCCCAGGCCGAGGCGCAGATCCGCAGCCTTCTTGTCGTCCACCGAGGCACCCCAGAGGCGCTGCACGCGCAGCGTCGCGGCGAATGGGGTGAGCTTGGCGGGCTGATCGATGGCCTTGTCCTTCGAACAGGCGACCAGCAAGAGCACGGCCGCAAGCCCGGCCCAGCGTTGCAGCTGCCGCATGGTGCTCACTTCGCCGGACCGGCCGCGGCGGCCGCACGGGCGCTCGCCGGCGCCACGGCCGCCAGGTCAGCGATCTTCAGATCCAGGAGCGGCGTGTTGCCGGCAGAGGCCGAGCCCTGGGCACTGCGGTACTCGTTGAGTGCGGCAGCCTTGTCGCCCTTGGCGTAATAGGCATCGCCGCGCACCTCGTGGTAGCGCGCCTGGAATGCACCGGCGTCGGCGCCCTTGAGGGTGTCCAGCGCGGCATCGGCGTGCCCCTGCGCGATCTGCACACGCGCCAAGCGCAGCCGCGCCACCACGGCAAGCTCGCGGTCCTTGGAATGATCGGCCACCGCGGAGAGCTCGCGGGCGGCCCTCTCCAGATCGCCGTCATCGACATAGACGCGCGCGGCCAGCAGCTTCGCCTGATCGGTGTATGGGGAGCCGGGGCTTTCGCGCTCGAGCTGCCCGAGCAGCACCAGCGCCTGGGTGTGGTCGGCCTTCTCAAGCGCCTGCACCATCTGCATATAGCGGCTGCCGGCCTCGAGCCGGGCGGAGTCCTGATGCTGCTGCCACCAGCGCCAACCGGCCAGACCCCCCAGCACCACCACGACGGCCAGGATCACCGCCGGGCCGTTCTCGCGCACCTGCGCCTTGACCCATTCCCACTGCTCTTTCTCAGACAGATAATCTTCCACGCATCCTCCCCAAAATCATGCCGCCGGCACACCCGGCAGCGGGCGCAGCGCTGCGAGCGCCGCATCCACCCCGCTCGCCAGGTCGAAAAGCGGGCACTCGCTCTGACCCGCCTGCTCGCGCAAAGGTTTCATGGCGACGACTCCGCGGGTGAGTTCATCCTCGCCGACGATGAGCGCCAGGGGCGCGCCGCTTTTGTCGGCGCGGCGGAACTGTGCTTTGAAATTGCCCCCGCCGACGTTCAGCTCGACGCGCAGCCGCGGGCGCTCGTTGCGCAGCCGCTCGACGATCTCCAGCGCCCGCGCAGCGCACGAGGCGCCGCTGACGACCACAAAGACATCCGGGGGTGCGGCGGCGGGTACACCCCCGGCGGCCACCAGCAGCGTCACCAGACGCTCCACGCCCATCGCAAAGCCAATCGCTGGCGTCGGCTCACCGCCGAGCTGCGTGATCAGGCTATCGTAACGGCCGCCGGAGCATACGGCATTCTGTGCGCCGGTGGAGGCGGTAATCCACTCGAACACCGTACGCGTGTAGTAGTCCAAGCCACGCACCAGGCGCGGGTTGACCCGATAGGCCACCCCGATGCCCTGCAGCATGGTGCACAGCAGCTCAAAGTGTTGGCGCGACTCGGCATCCAGGTGCTCGCTCAGCAGCGGCGCTCCACGGATGAGTTCCTGCATGTCGGGATTCTTGCTGTCGAGGATGCGCAGCGGATTATCCGCGAGGCGCCGCTGGCTGTCCGCATCGAGACGGCCCTGGTGCGCGCGGAAATACTCGACCAGGTGGGCGCGATACTCGCGCCGGCTCTCGGGCGTACCCAGGGAGTTGATCTCGAGCGTGAGACCACCGATACCCAGGCGCTGCCACAGGCGCGCACTCAGAGCGATCAGTTCCGCGTCGATGTCCGGACCGGGGCAGCCGACTGCCTCGACGTCCACCTGCCAGAACTGCCGATAGCGCCCCGCCTGCGGGGTCTCGTGACGGAACATCGGCCCGATGCACCACAGCTTGTGGCGTTGTCCGCGCAGCATGCCGTGCGAGATCAGCGCGCGCGCTATACCCGCGGTAGCTTCCGGGCGCAGCGTGAGGCTCTCGCCACCGCGGTCGGTGAAGGTGTACATCTCCTTGCCGACCACATCGGTATGCTCGCCGATCGCGCGCTTGAAAAGCTCGGTGTGCTCGAGCACCGGCACGCGGATCTCCTCGTAGCCGTAGCTGCTGAGCAGCTCGCGCGTACACGCCTCGAAGTGCTGCCAGGCGCCGATCTCGGCGGGCAGCACATCATTCATCCCCCGAACCGGCTGCATCTCTCCGGCCACCTCAGTCTCCCCGCCCGGGTGCTGAGGGCGACAGCGCACCGCTGGCGTCGATTGATACATGCGCGTCCCCGTGACGGCGCACGAGACCTGCGAGGGATGCGGGGTGCCCGTTGACTTCCAAGGCCACCGCCGGGGCGTTGCCGAGCACCAAGCGCAGCGGCGCAGGACCGCTGACCGCGCGCGTGCTGCCAGCGGCCTGCAGCCCATCGAGCAGTGTGTGGCCGCGGCCATCGGCGATCTGTACCCAGCTTTCGCCGGAGAACCTCAGGATCAGCGTCTGGCCGGCGGCTGCGGAGGGCGCTGCCGACTCCAGTCGCGCGTTCGCTGCGGGTGCGGCCAGGGGGCTCGGCGCGCGCGCGCGAGGGGGGGCCTCGGCGGTCGTCCCGGCCTCGGAGCTCGTCGGCGCCGCCGCTATCACCGCGGGCGCCAGCGGACGCGGCTTCGCACCGGGCAGCGACAGCAGCCACCAGAGAAGTCCTGCGAGCGCAAGAACGATGACCGCGAGCAGGGCCGGGAGCATCAAGCGTGCCGAATCCGGAGCGCGTTCGCCGCGGGGTATGCGCGTCAGGTCCGGGCGTATCTGCGGGCTTGTGTTGGTATAAAGCTGTTGCAGCTCCGCCGCGGATTCGCCGACCAGTTCGGCGTAACGGCGCAGGTGCCCGCGTGCGTACACGTCCGCCCCCAGTGGCTCGAAGTTCTCCGTTTCGAGCGCCTCGAGGAGGCGCGCGTCGACGTGCAGTTTCTCGGCGGCCTGCAGGACCGTCTGGCCCTTGCGCTCGCGCGCGGCACGCAGCCGCGCGCCGATGCCGACGCCGCCCGCTTCCCTCGTCATCTCATTCAGCCGGGATTGTGGTCGAGTCCGGCCAGGGCACGCGTCTGGTCGGATCCGGGGAAGTCCGTCTGCAGCTTGCGCGCGTAGCGCTGTGCCCCCATACGGTCGTTCTGCGCACGCGCCACGCGCACGGCAAGCAGCAGTATGTCCGGGGTATCGCGAAAGTTATTCAGATAGGCGTCCAAGAGGGCGCGCGACTGGGGCAGCTCGCCGTGCTGAAACTCCAGGTCCGCGAGCTGGTAGGCCGCGTCCGAGAAATCCGGCCGCAGTTGCAGCGCCTTCACGAAGTCCGCGCGCGCTTCCTCGTCACGCGGTGGCTTAGCGGCGCGCAGACACACGCCGGCGTTGGTGTAGGCCGCTTCCGGGGTGCGGTACAGCGCATTCTTCGCCGCCAGCAGGAAGTGCTTCACGCCCTCATCCGTGCGACCGTTCTGGCACAGGTAAACCGCGTAGTTGTTGATCACGTTCGGATCGTTCGGCGCGAGGCGCAAGGCGGTGCGGTATTCCGCGTCGGCCTTGGCAGGTTGCCCCATGCGCTCGAACAGCATCGCACGCACGCTGTGCACCTCGGGATTGTTGGGGTCCTGTGTGAGCGCCTTGTCGAGCTTGTCCTTGGCGAGCTGCAGATCGCCCTGGTTCATGTAAGCGCTGCCCAGCTGCAAGTTCGCGATCGCGGCATTCTTCGGATCGGGCGGCGCCTGCTGCGGATGGGAGTGGACGCAGGCGGCCAGCAGCAACGCGCACGCCGCGCCTGTCACAGGCAGCCGCAGCAGGACGGACCACAGATCGTTCACTGATTTGCTCATGTTTGAACCGCGACGCCAATGACCTTGTTGCCGAGGCGCACCGTAGTGCGATCGATGACGCGTCCGGCGAGCTGGCCGCAGGCCGCATCGATATCTTCGCCGCGCGTACGGCGCACGGTCGCGAGCACACCGCGCTGCAACAGCTCGTCGCGAAAGCGCTGGATAACCGGCGCGGACGAGCGGCGGTAGCGTGTGCCGGGAAACGGATTGAAGGGGATGAGATTGACCTTGGCCGGATGACCCTTAAGCAAGCGTGCGAGCGCGCGCGCCTGCGCGGGGGAATCGTTGATATCCTCAAGCATCACATACTCGAAAGTGACGCTGCGGCCGTTCTGCTCATCCAGATAGTGCCAGCAGGCGGTCAGCAGCTCTGCGATCGGGTGCTTGCGGTTGATGGGCACGAGCTCATTGCGCAGCGCATCGTCGGGGGCGTGCAGCGACACTGCCAGCGCCACGTTGGTCTCCTCGGCGAGTTTGTAGATCTGCGGCACGAGGCCCGAGGTCGAGAGGGTCACGCGGCGGCGCGACAGATCGAACCCGAAGTCATCCATGAGCATGCGCAGCGCGGGCACCACGTTACGGAAGTTCGCGAGCGGCTCGCCCATGCCCATGAGCACGACGTTGGTCACGTGGCGCTCACCGCCCGCAGGGCCCGGGGACCGCGCAGGCACGCCGGCGGCACGCTCGAGTTCGCGGGCGGCGAGCCACACCTGACCGACGATCTCAGCACTGCTCAAGTTGCGGTTGAAGCCCTGCTGTGCGGTCGCGCAGAAGGAGCAATCGAGCGCACAGCCCACCTGGGAGGAAATGCACAGCGTGCCGCGATCCGGCTCCGGAATGAACACCATCTCGAAAGCCTGCTTCGCGTCCGCCTTCAGCAGCCACTTGCGCGTGCCATCCGCGGAGTGCTGCACGGAGACGATCTCGGGCGCCCGCACCTCCGCGCGCTCATCCAGCCGCGCGCGAAACTCCTTGGCAAGATCGGTCATGTGCGCAAAGGAGCCGACGCCGCGCTTGTAGATCCAGCTCATCAGCTGGCGTGCGCGAAAGGGCTTGCTGCCCAGGTCCGCCACGAACGCCTCCAGCTGCGGTCGGGCAGACCCAGCAGATTTGTGCGTTCGGTGGCGATGGCGTCCATGGCGGCAGGCGCTGCGGCTCAAGCCCGCTCAGGCACGCGGATGCAGCTCAAGGGTGCTGAAGAAGTAGGCGATCTCGCGGGCGGCGGTCTCGGGTGCGTCCGAGCCGTGCACCACGTTCTGCTCGATGCTCTTGGCGAGATCCGCGCGGATGGTGCCCGCGGCGGCCTTCTTCGGGTCGGTCGCGCCCATGATCTCGCGGTTACGCGCAATCGCGTTCTCCCCTTCCAACACCTGCACGATCACCGGACCTGAGCACATATAGCGCACCAGATCCTTGAAGAAGGGCCGCTCGCGATGCACCGCATAGAAGCCCTCGGCCTCGGGCTGTGACAGGTGCAGCATGCGCGCGGCGATGATGGACAGGCCGGCCTTCTCGAAGCGGCGATACACCTCGCCGATGAGATTGGCGCTCACGCCGTCGGGTTTGACGATGGACAGGGTGCGCTCGAGCGCCATTCGCTTAGCCTTTCGAAATCAGAAAAACGATGGGGTAATTGGCCCGGCGCGACTGCGTTCCGCTCAGGGGCCAGCCGCGAAGTGTACCCTGAGGCCAGCGCCTGCAGCAACGTGAGGAGGCTTGGAAGTGTCGGTTTGGTAAGGCTTTTTTCACGCACCCTCGGCCCCGAGAGGGCGCCAGGGCTGCGGCTGCGCCTCACACGGAGAAACTCTCTCCGCACCCGCACTCGCCCTTCACGTTCGGGTTTTTGAAGCGGAAGGCCTCGTTCAGCCCCTCTTTCACAAAGTCCACGACCGTGCCGTCGATCAGCTTCAGGCTCGCCGCATCGACGAATACCGGTACGCCGTGGTCCTCAAACACCGCATCCCCCGGGGCCGGACCGTCCGCATAGTTGATGACGTAGGCGAAACCGGAGCAGCCGGTCTTACGCACCCCCAGTCGCAGCCCGATGCCAGCGCCACGGGCGGCGAGGAAGGTCTTGACCCGGTGGGCGGCGGATTCCGTCAGAGAGATGGCCATCGGTCCTCGTATTGTAGCGTCAAACCCATCGTGCCAGGCAGGCGCGCAGTGCATCTTCGACCACCAGCAGCCGTCCGAGTTTCTCCACCGGCACCGCTCGCGCCGCGGCCCATTCGGCCGGCGTGCCCGGCTGCGCCGCGGCGCGCGAGCGGCCGGGCAACTGCTCGCACAGCCAGCGCGTCGTATCCATAGTATGGGGGCAGCCCAGAAGCTTAAAACGGGCCTCCTTCACAGTGTCGGGACCCACCAGGAGCTCAAAGCGCACCCAGGTGCCCTCCTCGACCCCACCCGCTTGGCCACTCAGGCGCTGCTCGCCCCTCGCAAGCGGCAGTTCTGGCGCGGGCGCACTGGCCGGCGAGAGTGCCCGCAGGCGCGCAACCTCACGCGTCACGGCCGCCGCGGCGCAGTCGACGTCGGCCTCGCTCGTAAAACGACCCACACTGAAGCGCAAGGAACTTTCCGCGAGCCGCGAGCTGCGCCCCAGTGCGCGCAGCACATAGGAAGGTTCGCGCGATTCGGAGTTGCACGCCGCGCCGGTCGAGACGGCGAGGCCGCCGAGCGCATCCACCAGACTTTCGCCCTCGACCCCGGCAAACGAGACGTTCAGGATGCCGGGCACGCGCGGCGCTCCTTCGCCGTTCAGGTGCACTCCACCGAGCCGCCCCAGCGGCTCCCACAGCCGCTCGCGCAGCCCCTGGAGACGCGCCCCCTCGCGGGGCAGTTCCCGAGCGGCGATCTCGCAGGCGCTGCCAAAGCCTGCGATCTGGTGCACGGGGAGGGTCCCGGGGCGCAGGCCGCGCTCCTGGCCGCCGCCGAAGATAAGCGGCTGCAGCAGCCGGCGGGCGCCGCGGCGCACATACAGAGCCCCGATGCCCTTGGGCCCGTAGAGCTTGTGCGCCGTAAAGGACAGCAGATCCGCCGACAGTTCCCGCACGTCGAGCCTTACTTTGCCGGCCGCCTGTGCGCAATCACTGTGGAAGGTGACGCCGCGCTCGCGGCACAAGGCACTCAGGGCGGCGATGTCCTGCAGCACGCCGGTCTCGTTATTGGCGTACATCACCGACACCAGCACCGTGTCCGCTCGCAGCGCCTGCGCGAGCGCCTCGGGCGTGAGGAGCCCGCTGGCCGTGGGCGTGAGGTAAGTGACGCTGCCCCCGAGACGCGCGAGGTGCTTGCACGGGTCGAGGACCGCCTTGTGCTCCGTGCGCATCGTCACGACATGCCTGCCGCGATCGGCGCCGGCGAGCGCGGCGCCGAGAATCGCAAGATTGTTCGATTCGGTGGCTCCGGAGGTGAACACAATCTCATCCGCATGGGCACCGATCAGGGCCGCCACCTGGGTGCGCGCCTGCTCGACGCGCCGTGCTGCCGCGGCCCCGTACACATGCGCGGAAGCGGGATTGCCGAAAGTACCTGCGAGGGTGAGGCACTCGCTCATCACCGCGGCCACGGCCGGATCGACCGGCGTGGTGGCGGCGTAGTCCAAATACACCGGGGCGCTCAGGTTCATCGGCGCTCGCCCGCCGCGCGGCGGCGGCTCTGCACGGCGGTCAGAATGCCGCGCAGGATGTTCACTTCATTCTCATCAAGTTCGGCCCGCTGCAGGAAGCGCCGGATGCGCAACATCAGATGCGTGCCACTCTGGGTGCGGTCGCGGAAGTCGATCTGCTCAAGCACCTGCGCGAAGTGCTCAAAGAGGCGCTGCATATCGGCGGCCGAAGCGAGCGGCGCGGCACCGGGCGCCGCCGCCGGGACGCGTACGCCGCGCGCCCGAAACAGCTCGTAGGCGACCAGCTGCACCGCCATGGCGAGATTGAGCGAAGCGTAGGCGTCGCTCGCCGGTATACGAATCAGCAGGTGAGCGGTTTCCAGTTCCTCGTTGGTGAGCCCGGTGCGCTCGGCGCCGAACAGTACCGCCGCCGGGGAGCGCTGCGCTTGCGCCACGATGCGCGGTGCGGCCTCGCGCACATCCTGCACGCGAAAGTACTGGTCGCGATCGCGCGAGGTGGTCGCCGCCACGAAGCCGCAGCCACTCAAGGCCTCGGCGAGCGTCCCGACCACGCGTGCGGCGCCGAGCACGTCATCCGCCCCGGAGGCGCGCGCGGTCGCCTCCGCGTCCGGAAAATGTCGCGGGCGTACCAGCACCAGCTCCGCGAGCGCCATGTTCTTCATCGCGCGCGCCACGGCGCCGATGTTGCCCGGGTGCGAGGGGGCGACCAGTACGATGCGAATGGAGGGAGAGTTCATCTGTTACGCTAGCGGACTGTATACGGTCAAGACTGCCGCGGGCGGTTACGCCGACGACGGGTGATACGAGCTTAGTTACCGTGCAGCCGCTTCTCAATATTGCCGTGCGCGCCGCGCGCCGTGCCGGCGAAGTCATCATCCGCAGCCTCAACCGCCTGGAGTCCCTCACGGTGACTTCCAAGGGTCGCAACGACTTTGTCACCGAGGTCGATCATGCGGCCGAACACGAGATCATCGCCACCATCCGCCGCCACTACCCCCAGCATGCCTTTCTCGCCGAGGAGAGCGGCCAGAGCGGTACGCACGAGACGGTCTGGATCATCGATCCCCTGGATGGCACGACCAACTTCCTGCACGGCTTTCCGGTGTTTGCGGTCTCGATCGCCTGCCAGATCAAGGGCCGTCTCGAGCATGCGGTGGTGTATGACCCGATGCGCGGGGAGCTCTTCACCGCCACCCGCGGCGCCGGTGCACACCTGGAGAACCGCCGTATCCGCGTCAGCAAGGCGCGCGGCATGGAGGGCGCGCTGATCGCCACCGGTTTCCCTTATCGCGCCAACACACGCTATCTTGACGCCTACCTCGCGATGCTGCGCGCCGTGGCCGAACAGGCCGCCGGCGTGCGCCGCCCGGGTGCGGCGGCTTTGGATCTCGCCTACGTCGCCGCCGGCCGCGTTGATGCGTTCTGGGAGATCGGACTGTCGCCCTGGGACACCGCCGCGGGCACGCTGCTCATCCAGGAGGCCGGCGGGCGCATCGGCACGCTCAGCGGTGCCGAGTACCGCCAGGCCGGACACATCGTCGCCGGCACACCGAAGGTGTACGCCGCGCTGCTGGAGCTGCTGGCACCGCACATTCCCGCGGACCTGCGCGACTCGTAGAGCCGTGCAAGCGCCGCCGCGCGCAAAGTCGCTACCTCGCTTTCCCCAAGGTGCTTGTGTAGAGTCCTCGCGCAAAACGGGGGTTCCATGGCGTCACAACTACTCGCAACGAAGTCCATTGACGAGCTGCACGAGCAGGAGGCCTCCGGTAATGAGCTGCGGCGCGCACTCACCGCCACGCAGCTGACGCTGCTCGGCATTGGCGGCATCATCGGTACCGGAATTTTCGTGCTGACCGGCACCGCCGCAGCAAACTTCGCCGGGCCCGCGCTCGCACTGTCCTTCGTCCTGGCAGGCCTCGGTTGCACGTTCGCGGGGCTTTGCTACGCCGAATTTGCCGCGATGATCCCGGTCTCCGGCAGCGCCTATTCCTATTCCTACGCGACGCTCGGCGAGGGCGTCGCGTGGTTCATCGGCTGGAGCCTCGTGTGGGAATACCTGCTTGCGGTTGCCACCGTCTCGGTGGGCTGGTCCGGCTACGCAGTCAGTCTCCTCGACCAGCTTGGCTTGCATATCCCGGATGCGTTGTCTAACGCGCCGTTGGCTTCCGTCGGCGACACACTGCACATCGTGCGCACCGGCGCAATTATCAATGTCCCGGCAATGGTTATCGTGGCCTTGATCGCCACGATCTGCTACATCGGCATCAAACAGTCTGCCGTCTTCAATTCGGTCATCGTCGCCATCAAAGTGACGGTGATCGCCCTGTTCATCGTGTTCGGCCTGGGCTACATCAACACGGGGAACTGGCACCCGTTCATCCCCGAGAACGCCGGCACCTGGGGCACTTTCGGCTGGAGTGGCCTGGTGAAGGCCTCGGGCGTCATCTTTTTTGCCTATATCGGCTTTGATGCCATCTCCACCGCCGCGCAGGAGAGTAAGAACCCGCAACGCGACATGCCGATCGGGATTCTCGCAAGCCTGGTGATTTGTACGATTCTCTACGTGATTGTCGCCCTGGTGCTCACCGGCATGGTGAGCTACAAGGAACTCGACGTCGCGGCCCCCGTGGCTCTCGCGCTCGACAAGTATCCCACGCTGCACTGGCTCGGCATCCCGGTGAAGCTGGGCGCTGTGGCCGGCATGACCTCGGTCATGCTGGTGATGACCATCGCGCAGGCGCGCATCTTCTTCGCCATGGCGCGCGACGGACTGCTGCCGCCGGTGTTCGGACGCGTGCATCCGAAGTTCCGCACGCCCTCGACGGGCACACTGGTCACCGGAGTCTGCGCCGCGATAATTGGCGGTTTGTTTAAGGTCAAACTCCTGGCCGAACTGGTTTCGATCGGAACGCTGAGCGCGTTTGTGACGGTGTGCATCGGGGTGCTGATATTGCGCCACACCCGTCCCGATCTGCCGCGCCCGTTTCGCACGCCCGCGCCCTGGTTCGTTTGCATCGCCGGCGCGCTCGTGTGCGGCGGCATGATGTTATCGCTCGGTGCGACCAACTGGCTTCGGCTCGCCGCCTGGACCGCGATCGGTCTCCTGATCTACGTTTTCTACGGCTACCGACACAGCCGCCTGCGAGCTGCCGCCGCCACGCCTGAGGCACAGGCTCGCCCTGCGCGCCCTTAGTTCCTGCGCCGCTCGTCCAGGCGGCGCCGCAGGCGTGTGTTGAGTAGCTCCACGCCGACCGAGAACGCCATCGCGAAGTACAGGTAGCCCTTCGGGATCTGCAGATGCAGTCCCTCGGCGATGAGGGCGAAGCCGATGAGCAGCAGGAAGGCCAGCGCCAGCATCTTGATGGTCGGGTGACGGTGGATGAACGCGCCCAGCGCGCGCGACACCAGCATCATGACGAGGATGGCCACCACGATGGCCGCCACCATGACGGTAAGCTCGCGCGCCAGGCCGATTGCGGTGAACACCGAATCGAGTGAGAACACGATGTCGATGAGGCCGATCTGCACGATCACGGCCGCGAAGCGCTGACGCAGCTGTGTCGTGCTCGGATCGCGCGCCGCGCCCTCAAGCGCCTGATGCATCTCCAGCACACTCTTCACCAGCAAAAACAAGCCCCCACCCAGAAGTACCAGATCGCGACCGGACACCGACTGCGCGCCGACATAGAACAGCGGTGTGACGAGGTGCGTGATCCACACCAGCGAAAACAACAGCGCAATGCGCATCAGCATCGCGAGCGCAAGGCCGCTCAGGCGCGCCTTGTTCTGCAGCTGCGCGGGCAGCCGCTCCACCAGGATGGAGATAAAGATGAGATTGTCGATGCCGAGAACGATCTCCAGCAGCGACAGCGTGAGAAAGGCTAGCCAGGTATGCGGATCACCGAGCAGCGCGGCGCTTCCCGTCTAGGGCAGATGATCGAGGGCTGCCTTCTTCACGCTCGGAAACACGTGCTCCGCGGTCAGGCCACAATCGAGCGCGATCGCACTCGAGATGTAGATCGAGGAGTAGGTGCCGGCGATGATGCCGATCAGCAGCGCGGCCGAGAAACCCTTGAGCACCGGGCCGCCGAGGAACAGCAGCGCCACCACCACGATCGAGGTGACGACCTTGGTCATGATCGTACGCGACAAGGTCTGGTTGATCGACTCATCGAGCACCGTTGCCGGCGCCGAACGGCGGTTGGTCTCGAAGCGCTCGCGGATACGATCGAACACCACCACGGTGTCGTTGAGCGAATAGCCGATGACGGCGAGGATCGCGGCCACCACCGCCAGATCAAACGGCATCTGCGTGATCGAGAAGAAACCGATCACCAGGATCGGGTCGTGCAGCACGGCGAAGATCGCGCCGAGCGACAGTCGCCAGGTGTGGAAGCGCCAGGCGATGTAGAGAAATATAAAGAACAGGGTGAAGAACAGCGCATACATCGCGCTCACCCGCAGCTCGTTGCCGACCTGCGGGCCAACGACATCCAGCTGCACCACCTGCACGCCCGGATCGGCCGCCTTGAGAGCGCCCTCGAGGCGCGCACGCACCTCGGTGGCACTTTGTTTGGCATCCGGTGGCAGGCGGATCGCGATATCGCGCGAGGAACCGAAGTTCTGCACCTGCGGGTCATTGAACCCGGCCGCCTTGAGCTGCGTGCGCACCGCGTCCACGTCCGTGGCGCGGCTGAAACTGACTTCAGCGCTCACCCCGCCGGTGAAATCGATCGCCAGATTCAGGCCGCGCGTAAAGAAGGACGCCAGCGAGACGATCATCAACACCGCCGAAAGCCCATACCACCACCTTGCGCGTGGCCATGAACGGGAAGCTGGTCTGATGACTGAAGAATTCCACAAATGATCCTTAGAGCGCCGCGCGGCGCCTAGCCGATGGACAGACGCGCAAGTTTGCGCCGGCCGCCGTACATGAGCGTCAGCAGCGCACGGCTGCCCATGAGGGAGGTGAACATGGAGGTGAGGATGCCGAGCGTGAGCACCACGGCAAAGCCCTTGATCGGCCCGGTACCGAGTACCCAGAGCACCACACCCGCGATCAGCGTCGTGATGTTCGAATCGGTGATCGCCGAGAGTGCCTTATCGAAGCCGGAGCGTATGGCCGCCTGGGGCGAGACGCCCTTGCGGACCTCCTCGCGGATGCGCTCGTAGATCAGCACATTGGCATCCACCGCCATGCCGACGGTGAGGATGATGCCGGCGATGCCCGGCAAGGAGAGCGAGGCACGCATCATGGAGAGGAGTGCCGTCAGCAACACCACGTTCGCCAGCAGCACCAAATCGGCCACGAGACCGAAGGTCTGGTAGTAGAGCGCCATGAAGACGAACACCCCCGCCATACCGACGATGAGCGCGGTCACGCCCTTTTGGATGTTCTCGCGCCCGAGGCTCGGTCCGACCGCGCGCTCCTCGATCGCGTAGATGCCGGTCGCCAGCGAGCCGGAACGCAGCAGCAGTGCAAGTTCGCGGGCTTCACCGGCCCCGAGGCCGGTGATCTGGAACTGGTTGCTGAACACCCCGCGGATGGTGGCATCGTTGATGACCTCTTCGTCGGTCACATCGCGCGTCGTCTTCTTGCCGTCGACCTCGGTGGTCTCGCGCCGCTTCTCAATCAGCACCACCGCCATGCGCTTGTTGAGATTTGCCTGGGTGGTCTTGAGCATGTTCTCGCCCGCGCGCGCATCGAGCTTGATATTGACTGCGGGCCCTTCCTGCGACTGACCGCTGGTGGCGTTGGTCAGCTGATCCCCGGTGGCGATCACCTCACGCTTGAGCAGCACCGGACGGCCGAAGCGGGTGTGGGTGTACAACTTCGAGCCGAGCGGCGCGCGGCCCAGCTGCTGCGCCTCGAGGGCGTTGTTCTGCATGTCCTCGAGACGAAACTCGAGCGTCGCCACGCGTCCGAGAATGTCCTTCACTTCCGCGGAGTTCTGCACGCCGGGCAACTGCACGTTGATGCGATCGACACCCTGGCGCTGCACGATCGG
Source organism: uncultured Pseudomonadota bacterium (assembly GCA_963742045.1). GTDB lineage: Bacteria > Pseudomonadota > Gammaproteobacteria > Steroidobacterales > Steroidobacteraceae > 13-2-20CM-66-19. The sequence continues at coordinate 4,144,215 of CAVUKE010000003.1, read as the reverse complement.
CTCGGAGACGCCCAGCTCGTTCACCCGATTGCGCAGCGTGGTGATGTTCTGCTGGATGGCATAGTCCTGACGTTCGCGGATCTGCGCCGTGGTCATGACACCGGTGAGCGCCGCCCCGCTCGTCAGACTCTCCGTGGTCACCGCCAGACCCTGCAGCGCCTGGGTGAGCGCGCTGCGCGCGGCACTCACGTCCGCCTCCGGCGGCAGCACGATGCGCACGGCATTGGGCTTGTCGCTGCCGACGGCAACCGTAGTCACGTCCTTCACCGGAATTTTGGCCGCCGCGAGGGCGCGCCGGGCGTCCTGGGCGTAGCCCTCGAGCGCCTGCCCGACCGCAGCGTTCACGTCCACCTGGTACAACAGGTACAGACCGCCGCGCAGGTCCAGGCCCAAGGGCATCGGGCGCAGCCCGACCGCGCGCAGGAACTCCGGCGTGCGCGGGGCGAACGACAGCGCAGTAATGTAGGTGCCGGCGTACTTCTCATTGACCGCATCGCGCGCGGCGAGCTGATCGGGGACGTTGGCGAAGCGCACCATGAGGCGCCCGCCGTCGATATAGCTCTTCTCGAAGTGAATGTTGCGCCCCTTGAGGAAAGCCTCAAGCTCGCGCGCGCCCTCGCCCGTGATCGCGCTGTGGTCCTTGCGCGCCGCCTGCAGCGCCGGGTCCTCGCCGAACAGGTTCGGCAGCGCGAACAGCAGGCCGAGCAGCAGCACCGCTGCGATGAGGATGTATTTCCAGCGGGCGTATTCCAACATCTCAGGCGCTCTTAAGAGTGCCCTTGGGCATCAGCTGCGTGATCTGCACCTTCTGCACCTTGACGCGCACGCCATCGGCAATCTCCAGCGTGACGAAGGTGTCACCCACCTCGGTGACTTTCCCCAGCAGTCCGCCGGTCGTGACCACCTCATCCCCGACGGCGAGCTTCGAAACGAGGTTCTGATGCTCCTTCGCCCGCTTCTGCTGCGGACGGAACAGGAGGAAGTAAAAGATGACGAAAAACACCGCCACCATGAGGAGCGGCGTGAACTGGCTCGGGGCAGCAGGGGCGGCCTGCGCCCAAGCGTCGGAAATCAACCCATTCATGTGTGCGTTCCGGGCAGCGAAAAGGGCGGCATTATGCCACAGCGTCGGCCGCGCGCCGGGCCGCGAGGAAAACCCCCGCCCAGGCGCCAAGGCGCCCCGCCCGGATGGCGCTGCGCAGCGAGCTCAGCAGCTGCAGGTAAAAGTGCAGGTTGTGGATGGTGTTCAGCCGCGCGCCCAGGATCTCGTTGCAGCGATCCAGGTGGCGCAGGTAGGCACGGCTGTAGTTGCGACAGGTGTAACACTCGCAGGCCCGATCCACCGGTCCCAGGTCCTCCTGGTGAGCGCTGTTGCGGATGTTGATGACGCCGCCGGAGGTGAAGAGGTGCCCGTTGCGGGCATGACGGGTGGGCATCACGCAGTCGAACATGTCGATGCCCCTTAGCACCGCGGCCACGATGTCCTCCGGGCGCCCCACCCCCATGAGGTAGCGCGGCTGCTGCACGGGCATGTGCGGTACGAGTGTCTCGAGAATCCGCAGGCGTTCGGCTTCCGATTCGCCGACGGCAAGGCCGCCGACGGCCAGCCCCGGCCAGTCCAGGCGCAGCAGGGCCTCGAGTGAGGCGAGGCGCAGGTTCGCGTACATACCACCCTGCACGATGCCAAACAGTCCCCCCGGCGGCTCGGCGGCGGCGCCGTAGTAGTGGCGGTGACTGCGTTCAGCCCAGCGCATGGAGCGCTCCATGGAGGCACGTGCCTCGCTCTCGCTTGCCGGGTGCGCGGTACAGTCATCGAGCGCCATGGCGATGTCCGAGCGCAACGCGAGCTGCATGTCCATCGAGTCCTCGGGCGTCAGCCGCACCTCGCTGCCATCGATCGGTGAACGGAAAAGCACGCCCTCCTCGCTCAGGCGCCGCAAGCTCTTGAGACTGAAGACCTGGAAACCGCCCGAATCGGTGAGGATCGGGCGCTGCCAGTGCATGAAGCCGTGCAGGCCGCCGTGTGCGGCGATTACCCTGGCACCGGGCCTGAGCAGCAGGTGAAAGGTGTTGCCGAGGATGATCTGCGCACCGAGCCCCTCGAGTTCCTCCGGGGTCATCGCCTTGACGGTGCCGTAGGTGCCGACCGGCATGAAAGCCGGCGTCTCGATCGCGCCGTGGCTCGTGAGCAGCTGCCCGACGCGCGCCGCGCCATCACGTGCCGCCACGCTGAAGGTGGGCCTCATGTGCGTGCACGCGTGAGCAACATCGCATCGCCGTAGCTGAAAAAGCGGTAGCGCGCCTGCACGGCATGCGCATACGCCTCGAGCACGGCGCGCTGGCCGGCAAACGCGCACACCAGCATGAGCAGTGTCGACTCGGGCAGATGAAAGTTGGTCAACAGCACATCACTTACCTGAAACCCGAATCCGGGCGTGATGAAAAGTCGCGTCTCTCCGCACCAGGGCGCCAGAGTGCCGGCCCCGGCACGCGCGGCCGACTCCAGTGCCCGCACGACCGTGGTGCCGACTGCCACCACGCGGCCGCCGGCAGCGCGCGTGCGCGCGATCGCCGCGCACGCCTGCGCACTCACCTGCACCTGCTCGGCGTGCATCTGGTGCGCCTCGAGATCCTCCACACGCAGCGGCTGAAAGGTGCCGGCGCCCACGTGCAACGTTACGAACGCGAGCGCGACGCCGCGCGCGGCCAGTGCCTGGGCGAGGGTCGCATCAAAATGCAGGCTCGCGGTCGGGGCCGCCACCGCTCCGGCCTCGCGGGCGAAGATACTCTGGTAGCGCGCGCGGTCCTCGGCCGCCGCGGCACGGCGGATGTAGGGGGGCAACGGCACCGCACCGAAGCGCTCGAAGAACTCGAGCGCCGGGGCGGGCAGCTTTATCCGCCACAGGTCCGCTTCGCGCGCGAGCACCCGTACCGGGCCACCGTCGGTTTGCACCTCGAGTGCCGCGCGGATCGGCTTGCTGGCCGAGAGCTGCGCCAGCGCCTCATGGCCGGCGAGTGCGCGTTCCAGCAGGATTTCGACACGACCGCCCGAGGGTTTCGTACCCAGCAGCCGTGCCGGTACGACACGCGTGTCGTTAAGTACCAGAAGATCACCCGGCCGAAGCAGCTGCGGCAGATCGCGCACGGCGCGATCCAGGGGCACCCCGGACGCCCCGTCGAGCACGAGCAGGCGGCTCGCGGAGCGCTCCGGCAGCGGGTTCTGGGCGATCAGCCCGGCGGGCAGTTCGTAAGTGAAGTCCTGGCGGCGCACGCGCGCATGTTACACGCAGCCTTCAGCGTGCTGGCCGCGCCGGGGCGCACGCCGGGCACGCCTCAGGCGGCCGCGCCGCCGAGGATTGCGAGCCTTTGGGGGGCCGGTTCGTGCATCCGCGCCGCGGCCTCACGGCGCGCCCGTTCGTGACGGCCCGGTCTCTCCGGCAGTGTGCTCTGCAGCTCGAGCGTCTTGTGCTCGCGCAGCACGCGCAGCGTCACTCTCTCCCCGGGCTGATAGGACCTCAGGATGCGCGTCGCGTGCGAGCCGCTTGATGGCTCGCGCCCGTCGATGGCGAGGATCACGTCGCCGTCTTCGAGCTTGAGTGCGCCATCGGCGGGCGCGCGCACCACCAGCACGCCCTTGTCGCTGCCGAAATAACTGCCGAGGCGCGGCGTCAGCGTCGCGAGCTCCATATCGCCAAGTGGGCGATGCACGAGCATGCCGGGCAGCTCCGGCATCACCAGGTCAAGATCCGACAGGTCGGGCCAGGCCTCAAGGATGCGCGGGCCCGCGCGCGCGGTCACGGTGAACTCGAGGGGCTTGCCCTCGCGCAACACCCGCACCGGCACGCGGCTGTCGGGTTTGACGTCCCGCAGAATTTCGCTGACGTCATGAGAGCTCCGCGGGCCGTGGAGCGAAGTCCCATTCACGGCGACGATGATGTCGCCGGCGCGGATGCCGGCCTCGGCGGCCGGTCCGCCGGGGCTGACATCGCGTACGCGGGCCCCGGTGTTGCCCCCTGACTCCAGTTGCACTCCGATGATGACGCCGGCCCCGGCGAGGGGCATCACCTCTTGCATCACCGTGCTGCTCAGCTGCGTCGAGAGCCGCGCCACCTCGTGGGCCGCCTGCTCGAGCCTCTGCTGCGCAGCTTCCAGCTGGGCGTCAAGGTCGGTCTTGTTCGGTGGTCGCGGCAAAGGCGGTGCCGCCGGCGCGGGGGGCACGGGTGACGGCGGGGCATCCGCGGCCGGCAGGGGCGCCGGGTACAGTGCCAGCAGGGCGGCGCCCGCGAACCCGGCCAGGGTGCAGACCCGGGACAGTTGACTCTTCGGCATGTGTCCTCCTAGCAATTCAGGGCGTCTCGTTCGCCAGGGTCTGCGCGTAGCGCACCTGCACCAGCGTGCCGAGCAGGCGCGAGCGCTCCTGCTGCAGGGCAACGAGGCGCGCGGGCGCCGCGTGCGCGTCGCGCGCTGCGCTGAGCAGATCATCGAGCTGCGCGATGCGATCTTCGAGTCCCATGACGTCTGCGCGCGCGCCCACGTGCACCACTGCCGGCTCACTCGGCAGACTCGCCAGCCAGCGCTCACCTGCGCCCGCGCGGGGCGGCACGGCATCATCGTCCGGCCCCGGTGGCTGCGGCAGCGCGCGCGCAGCGGCGCCGCGTGTGTGGCTCGCGAGCGGCACCGGTCCGCTCAAACGTACCAGCAGCGCCAGCAAAGAAACGCCGATCACGGCGGCAACCGCGAGACGCCGGCCGCCGGCGAGGCTGCGGGCGCTGTGGCCCCGCTCGCGCGCACGGCGCTCGAACTCCTGGTAGCCGTAGGGCGGCGCACTTTGCGCCGGCAGTTGGCGCAACAGGCGCGTCAGGCTGCGTTGTGGATCTAGATCAGGGTGCATGAGGGCGGATGTTCCTGTGGCTCAAGGCAGGCGCGCAGCCGCGCGTGCGCCCGTGCCAGCTGCGACTTGGAAAAGCTCACGGAGCGACCGAAGGCGTGCGCGATTTCCTGATGCGAGTAACCCTCAACTTCGTACATCCACACGACCGCGCGCGCCGTGGGTGCAAGACTGGCGAGCGCGCGTTCCAGATCGATGCGCTCGCCCGCATAGCCGGGTGTGATCAGTGCGGCCACTTCCGCGGCAACACCACAGTCGACCGGTTCCAGGCACATACGGGCCCGCTTCCAGGGCGAGCGCAGGTACATCAGACAACGCGAGATGGCGATCTGCCGCAGCCAAGCGCCAAGCGGGGCCTCGTGCCGAAACTGTGGCAGGCGTTCGTAGAAAGTCATCATCGTGTCCTGAAACAAGTCCTCCGACAGGGCGCGCTGTCCGACCATGCGGCGAATCAGCGTAAGTGTGGCGGGCGCCACGGCAACATAGAGCGCTTGGCGCGCGGGGGCGTCCCCGGCGCAGGCGCGCGTGAGCAGCTCGCGGGAAACGGCGATTTGAGACAGTCGGGTCACGGAAGACTTAGATGCGCGAGGGCGCCAAAAGGTCGCAGCCTCGGATCCGATACCCATCGGGGCCCGGGGGCCCTATACTCGCGCCCGTCCCGCAGGCGCGGGGAGTGAGCCCTCGATGCCCGAGTGGCGGAATTGGTAGACGCAGCGGACTCAGACGAAAAAACTTGAGCCCTCGCGGAGAAATCCCCGAGGTGAAGCCCGTCAAACTCGGTGAAGGCCCTTAGCGCATCTGCTCGAGCTGATGCCGAGCCAAGCCCTCGTAGAGCCGGGGGAAGGTGTAGAGAGCAGACGGCGGGCACCTAAGGCCGATGAGGCTACGGTGAAGGCGTGCTCCAGACCACGAACGCGTGCGGCGTTGCCGTACGCGGCGGTGAAAGCCGAAGTGGTATGAAAATCCGCCGCCTTTAAAAGCGTGTCGGTTCGACTCCGACCTCGGGCAGTCAAGCGGCAGCTAGGGACGCCCAGAGACGTCCAGCGGTCCACCAGAATCAACTGCTTAGGCAGCCTCGGAGCCGCAAGGTGTTGACATACCTCGAGTCTGAGCATCAATAGCGTTGGGGTAGGTTTGGGGGTATCTGGACCCCCTTGGGGTAGCCCGCGCTCCTCGATCCTCCGCGCGCACGCGAGACAGCCGGCGCCGCGCCTGGCACAGGTTGAGAGGCCGGCTGCTCCTCACGGGTGAGCGAAGGGTGGTTCACTGGTGAACGCACTGGGTACTACTGGTGAACGTACTATGTATAGACATCTAGTCTGCTGCTATTGGGTGAACAGACACTGAAGTGTCCTAGCCCGCATTTCTCACAGGGGTGCTGATTTGCGACGGTAGCTGAGCGTGGCGTGGGTTTGTCGCGTGCGCGGGTACTGCGGGAGTCGGCAGGGGGATTTTCAACGATAGGAGTGCGTCGCTCAGGCCGAGCGGATCGAAGCGGCAGGGAGGGGCGAGGGTTATCTGGTTCGTGGGGCGGCGTTAGCGTGCCGCGGCGCTCAAGGCATGGAAGGCGGCGATGAACTCGCCCTGGTAGGGACAGGCCTGGCTCATCGCAAGCTTCACCCGTCGCACGCTTACCGTCACGACTGCGCCGATCTTCAGCAACTTAAGTCGCAGCGTGTTCGCACAGGCACGCGAAAGAGCCGTGCCCGCAAGTCCGACCCGCCGCAGCGCGTGCATGAGCACATAGGCGGCGGAGGCGAACCACAGCCGCAGCTGGTTCGCGCGGAAGGTCGCGCTGGAGAGCCGATCGGCAAAGAGGTCCAGCTGCGCCTCCTTGATGCGGTTCTCCATCTCGCCTCGGGCACAGTAGAGTCTCTCGTAGAGCTCACGGGCGGCCCACGCTCGGATCGGCAGCGAGGTGACGATGAAGCGCGGGTTGGACTTGCCCGCGGTGTGCTCGGCCTTGCCGACCACGCGCCGTGCTCGGCTCCAGCTGCGCCGTGTCGCATAGCTGAGCTCCTTGAAGCGTCGCGCCGGCTGTCCGCTCTGTGCGGACTCAAGCGCCGCCGCGTGCAGCTCGGCCCCGATCGCGCGCTGCAGCCGGGCGTTGCGCGCAAGCCCAAAAACATAGTCAATATCGCTCCCCTCGCACCAGCTCATGAGCGAGTCGCGCGCAAAGCCCGAGTCGGCCCGCAGGATGATGCGCGTGTGCGCCCAGCGCTCACGGATCTGCCCCACGATGCGCTGCACTTCCTCGAGCGCGCCTGCGCTGGCATCGATGTCGGCGCGCCGCAGCTTGGCGCACAAAAGGTGCTCGCCGCAGAAGATGTACAGCGGCAGGTAGCAGTACGCGTCGTAGAAGCCGTGAAAGAAACGCCCCTCCTGGTGCCCGTGCAGCGGATCATCCGTGGCATCCAGGTCCAGCACGATCTGCTCCGGAGCTTCCCGATGAGCCTCCAGAAACAGCTGCACGAACAGTCCTTCGATCTGCTCGCTCCGGGGACGAATCCTGTGATACCGGTCCACCCCCTCGCGGGCATGCAGCTCCAGGCGGTTGAGCGTGCTCTTACCGGCCAGCGCCGCGCAGTCGGATCGCTGGGCCTGAAGCTTGCCCAGCAACGCCCCGAACACCGCATCGTGCCGCAGCTGCTCGTGATCGTTCAGATCCTCGTACCCCAGCGCCATCCCAAACACCCGCTGCCCAATCAGCGTGCGCACCGTGTGTTCGATCAGATCCGGGTTACGCTCATCGATGAAACACCCCGCCAGCCGATCGATCAACCCGATCGCTGCATCCGTGCGCTGCAGCAGCAGCGCCCCGGCATCCGAACTCACGGTCCCCCCGTCGAACGCCGCCACCACCCGGCGACGCTCCACGCATGAAAACTCAAGCTGTTCGGCGTTACACTGTGTCCGCATCCGGGCTCTCCTCTGTGAGTCGTTAACTTGTCGTCGCAACACAAGTTTTGCTCACTTGAGAGCCCGGTGCACCCCCTTAGTGTGAGAAATCCGGGCTAGGTGTCTTAAGTATCTTCAGTCTCTGATAGGGACAAGAAGTCCAATTGCACGGCGAGCCCGCCCTGGGGGTGAACGTCGAGCCTCGGGCCACTGAACGTAGCCAGCTCGGGCCACGACACGACGGCCAGCGGTGGCAGCGTCGTGACATACGTAGGCTGAGGCCCCAGGACGCGGCCCGGTGGGGTTTACCGAGCCGCGTCCGAAGCGTGCCCGGCGAAGTGCTACCGGGCTGATTCCTACTCTGGGCAGGCGCGATGCAGCTTGCGGGCGCTGCGTTGCAGTGCAATTGCCGAGCGGTGAATCCCGCGTAGACCAACCAGCGCTCCGCCTGGGCCATCGTTGCGAGTGCGCCGCTGTCACGGTTTCTTCATTCGATAGTCACAGTGCGAGCGCGACAGTGAGCCCAAGGGCGCCACAGCCTGGGGGAGTCGGCTAATGAAGACCGTGCTTATGCTTCTCGCCGCGCTCGCGGTGCCCATCGCCGCGAATGCGGAGGCGGTCACCTACGACTTCACCGGTGTCGTGGCCAATGGAACAACGTTCCCCGGCATCAGCATCGGATCAACGGTTACCGGCACATACACCTTCGACTACAGCTATACGAATCCAGCGCAGTCAACCGGAACTGTCGGATCGTCGGCCGGTTGGCAGGCAGTGGCGGAGACGACACAGGGTTCCCTGTCCCCTCAGGTTTGCCGTTTACCTCAACCGCACAGGTTGGGGCAGTTACGTATTGCACTCCGCTAAGTTCGTATTACGCAATCTCAGAAACAGAAGGCGGAGGCACGGGCTTCGTAGCGACCGAGAACTCTCAGGCGAGTTCGACATCTCCAAACCCTGGATCAACATTCCAACTTTCCGGACCAGGAATATACAGTAACAGCGGCTTGCCGCTGTTCCCGTCTGGGACGCAGGGCCAGGGCGATTTTACTAATGGCACGAACCAAGTCGAATACACCCTTACTTCATTGACCCCCGTCCCCCTCCCCGCCGCCGCATGGCTGCTGCTGAGCGGGCTGGGCGGACTGGGATTGCTGCGTCGCCGTCCCCGTGCCGGCATGTTGCTGGCGACAGCCGCCTAACAGGCGACCGCGCCGCGAATCCTATGCCTTGTCGATCGGGCGGCCCTCGGTGGCGGCCGCCTGGGCGTCATGACATGCTCAGATTGATGTCGTTCGCCTGTTGAAACGAGAACAAGAGCGGGACTAATCCGTGCGCCTGACACTGACCCTCGCCCTGGTGGCGATCCTGACCGGATGCGCAGCCGCCGGGGATCACGAGACGGGGCCCCTTGCTAGTGGAACACCGGCCGCGGCCGCGCCCAAGGCGGGCGCAACGAGCGCGAACTTTGATCTTGCGTTCCCGGCAGGCTGGCAGACGAAGCCGCTCACCGATTGGCAACGACAGGCCGGAATGGTAGTACAGGCGAGCAACAACACAACAGATTCGTCAGTGATCGTGATTGCAGTGGATGCAACAGGGCTCACTGACCGGAACGTGTACATTCGGAGCCGTCGCGCTGCACAGGAGAGCCGGCTGAAAGACGCTACTCATTCAGACGTTACCGATGTCACGGTCAACGGGCGCCCAGGCAAGCAGTTTGAGGTGACCGGTACGAGCTCCGAAGGTGTGCGCGTCACGTTCCTGTACACAGCCATCTTCGGGCAGGTCGAGCTTGTCATTGTCAATGCTTGGACGACGGCTGCGAACTACAACGATCAGAAGGCAGCATTCCAGGGGCTTGCTGAGCGAGTCTCGGGGATTCAGTGACGAGCATCCTCATCGAGCTTGGAGACTAGCGCCGCAAGCGCCGAGGCAGCACCGACCTCGAACTCGAAACCGTTGCCCGCGCCTGCCGTGCGTTGGCACACGTCGAGCGAGAGAGCGCCGAGAAGATCAGCGACCCGGCGTTGCGAAGCGCGGTACAGCAGCGGGCGCCGTGCGCCGGCTCACCCTCACCGCGATCGCAGAGCAGAGGTGCCGTCGCTAGTAGGGCGAGCGCTGGCGGTGCTCCAGGGTGAGCCAGACCAACACCATCCATCGATAACACGTCGTGCATTTGAGCCTCCATGCTCAGACAGAGCGGCGACCGGCCGCCTCGTCAACAACTCAGCGCGCTGAACCACCGTGATAGGCCAGCGCTTGAAGAGGACCGGGGAAAGGACAGGGGGCATATAGAGAAGGTTGCCTAGGCAGGGAAGCAGGCGCTCAAACCACAACCCGCAACCACCACCACAACCACCACAGGCAACTGCACCCCCTAGTGTGCAACGGTCTCAGTATTTTCCCGCTGTATCATGAGCTTAGGATCGGAGCGTTTTTCCAACCCCTTTCCAAGCGATGGCTGAAAGCCACTCGGGAATCTCGATCGGATCCTCATCGATTCGAATGCTGAAGCCGGTCTTGTCCCGAATTAGTTCCTCGATCTCGGTCACGTTCAGCTGTCGGCGCGAGACCCAGCCGTCGTGCATGGGCAGCACCACGTCCTCGGGGTAGGCGTTGATGACGGTCCTCAGCATGAGCACTTCGATCCCGAGCAGCAGATGAGAGAGCAATGCCGCCGGTGGCTTGAGCACCTCCTTCCCCTTCCGAATCTCGTGGACCGGAATCGAGGCGCCTGCCGCGTTAAACAACCGACGCTGCCTGACGTCCGCCGCTCGAAGGATGGCCTTGCGCACCTTTGAAACTTCAAGCTTCAGCGCGCGGTACTGCGGATCGGCGAACAACTTACGGGCACAATCACGCCCCAGCATTTGCACGATCGAAGCTCCGTCAGACATCCTGGAGTGTGCCCCGTAGAGCGGCCCGGAGATCAGGCACCTCTTTACCGCATCGATGTCAGTTGTGCCGATGCGCGCCGCCAGCGCTTCGCGCACGGCCTGCTTGTTCTCCAGATACCACCGCACCTCCGGAAGATCTCTGCCGCATCGCTGCGCAAGCTGGAGGAGCCCGGAGTAATGGCAGTTACCGAAGTCGTACTCGAAGCACCCGTGCAGCGCCGCAGCCCTGATATCGCCCGGCGCACTCTGCAGGTTCACACCAACGGCATTAAGTCGGGCGCAATCCTTCTCCTCGTACCGGTGCGGAATGTGCGTGCGACCGCCGAGATTGCTGTTAGAGAGCCCGATCAGCCTAGTCAAAATCAGATCCCGATACTCGGTCGCGCGCAGCTCACTCGGAGAGAAGGGCACGAGAGTTCCCGCCACTGGGCGGCCACCGAGGCGGAGATACCGCTGAAGATGGGCGCTGTACGTGCAAAGCAGATCGAAGTCCACGGGCACATTGTTGGTGATCGGCACGTTAGCCCACGCCTTCGGAGGGCGTCCGTCTCGGTTCTTGCTCGCCACGGCCCGCGGAAGGGTGATGACGCGCGCTCCGTCGCGGATGATGAGCGTAGGAAGGCGCTCGTCCACTCGGCGCAGGTAGGGGTTAACCGCGGCTTTGATGTCGGGCGCTAGCCGATAGCCTCGCGTCCAGCGCCCTGGCCGAGTGTCGGCCTCCAACACTTCGAAGATCTGGTGCTTCGTGTTGATCTCGTTGAACCTCCTGCGCCCGAATTGCGCCTCCAGTTCTCGAGCAGGGAAGAAGCAGAAGCTCGCGTCGGCGGCGTGCCGGCGTTTACCAAGCTCAGGCAGCCAGACGAGGTGGCTCAGCGCCAATAGCACCTCATCGCACTCGTCGGCGAGTGACGGTCGCGAGCGAAGCAGCACCTCTCGCAGGTCGCGCTCGGGTTCACAGCGCTTGGCCCTTCTGCGGTAGCTCGCAACGCGCCGCCCCCGTGGCGCTCGCTGCGTGGCACGGCGTCTCGCGGTGAATGTCACGCCACGCCTGCCGCTGCAAGAGCCAGCTCACCGGTTGCCTTCCGCCGTCGCGGCTCTTGCACCCCCAGCGCCTGCCCCATAGCCCTGACGGCGTCTGCGAAACCACGGCCGCCGAGGTGAGACACGAGAGCGAAGCCCTCGCCAGAGACTGGGTGGCGGCCTGGGCGACTACAGGTGAATGTGCCGTAGCTGCGGCCATCGATGAACCGGAGTGCGCCCCCGCACGCCGGACACCGGACGGTCGCGCCAGTCAGCAGACTGCTCGGAACGCCAACCTTCTGGAGCGCTAAATGCCAGCGCCCTCGCGCGGAGGCTCTGACACAGTTCTCGTAGCTGGACGGAACAGGCTGCGAGGACGGGGCTGCTGTATAATGAACACGCAAGATCGACTCTCCTTGAGGGGCTCGCGGTGACACGCCGGCCCTTCGTGTTTGTGGAACCTGTTACGTCATGGCACGCCAGCGCTGGAAGCGGCGCTCAGCCGCAACCCTGGGCCGACTATGCTGCTCGGCGAGATCTCGGCTCTGGCGCGCGCAGTGCCAGCCGGCGCGGGCGTTTCAGGCCTGGTTCCCCGAATCCAGAAGCCAGCGGCGTTCAGTAGTCAGCCCCTGGCGAGCATTTCAGCTGTCTTCAGACACCGACGCGCCGCCCCGCGGTCAGCCCAGGGGCCGACACGATGGCGGTCGAAGATGGATGGACTGTTGAAGAACGCTCCACAGCCCTGGCATCGACAGCGATTGCCGGCGAGCTTCACGCCGGCGCCACCTCGGGACGGCTGGCCGCGGTGCGGGACTCGATCCACGCTTGGATCTCATCGGATCTCCAAGCACTCGAGCGCTCACTGAGCTTAACCGGTTTAGGGAAGTTCCCCTTGTTGGTCATTGCGTAGACCGTGGAACGGGGCAGGCCCGTGAACTGTAGAACTTCGGGAAGGCGCATCAAGCGTGTCATTGAACTGCACTCCGGGGGTTGGCCACTGCTGGCACGCTGCCGGTAGTGGGATCTCACTGTGCTTCATCGTATCGCGTGAGGCGGATGTGGCGAGATGTCGCAGTACCAAGACGACAGCCGCGCCGCGCGAAGCCACATGTGGAGCAACGGAAGTGTGATGGGCATCCGTCTATAGAAATTTCTCGACGAACATCGATGGATGCCGGGGACAGTGGCGTCGTCGGAGAGCCAACTCGGGCGCGGTAGCTCTCAGTCGGCCCTGAGCAGTACTAGTTGGTCGGGACGCCTGATGACGCAGCAAGCGCCGCAGCGGCATCTGCCGCCTTCGCTGCTGACTCTGCGGCGGACCTCTCAGCGTCTGGATCCGGGGGCCCCGGCTTCTGCAGTGCAGCACTGGCTCGGGGCGACACACTCGCTGCGCCTGTCATCGGAGCGATCACGTGAGTGGCTGTGCGGGATAGTGCTTCAGCCGTCCGCATCATCGCGTCGCGCGGCTCATCGGTGCTTCGCTTCTGGGCGGCCGCAAATATTACCGCACCGACAAACGCACCGGCGAATAAAAGAGCTGGCACCCACCAGCGCTTTCGACTCTCCTCTGCGACCGCCATGAGATCGATTCTAGACCGACGACAGTGTATTGACGACGGTCATTATCTCACTGCAATCTCGCGCATAAACTTTGACCCAATCGGGCGCCGCACACGATGGGGGCGAGCCGCTGGACGCGTCTGCGATAGAAGAAAGAGGAAGGGAGAGGTCGATGGGGGCTCCAAGTCTCAGCTTCGGTTCAATTGTGCAGGTCGCGCTTCGCGCAAGGGTCACGGGCATCGCGATGCTCGTCTTGATCGGCGCATCTTTGCCAGCGCTCGACGCTTTCTCACAGACGCCCCACGCTACTCAGAAAACGTGCGGCTATGTGGGGGGCACAACGTGCCCATCCGCAGCCATAAATGTGACGAATTGGCAATACACCGGCGCGGGAGGTGACTTCGCCGGCACCAGCAATGGCCCATATTGGACTCCGACTGAAGTTATGGAGAACATAGAAAGCGGCTATATGCACCCTGGTACGAGTTGGTGCACGTTTGAATTTACGCCGCCGACCCTAACCTCAGTGCGTGGCTACACCGACGGAATTCCGACGTCGGAGTTATGGAACTCGACGGTCACTTATACGGCCGCAACGACCTCCAATCCGCCTTGCTCCTACACGAACCCTCCCGGACAGGGTACCGAGATAGCGGCAGTCCGTTACGCGACTTGCCCTACGGGCTATTCCGCTGTCTACCAAGCCAGCCCGCTGACCGGCCCTTATTGCTCTGCAACGGGAGTTGCCGTTCATACGAAGCAGTCGGGCTGTCCCACCTGTTCTCAGCAATCGGATTCATCGAATTCGGGTGGCGCAAATGCGGGATCGGGCGGAGTGCCCAAGCCGGGCGGCGTTGACGCATCGAGCGGCAATCTGTACCAGGCAGAGACGGACTATTCTGGTACCGGATCCAATCGCTTAAAGTTTGTACGCAGTTACAACATGTGGAACCTGCAATGCTATGAGCCCACGGGGCCTGCGTTGTATTTGGGCGGTGCATGGTCCGCTACGTACTTTCAGTACTTGGTGCCCGTCAGCGTCACGGACAGTACCAAGACCTATAACACCGTCTACGCGTACCGGCCTGATGGTCGTTTACTGATCTTCAATGAGTACAACGGTGTGTACTCCCCGGATGGGGACGTCGCAGAGAGTCTCATCCAAACCTCTGGCGGCTGGCAGTATCAAACTGCTGACGACACAATCGAGACCTACAATGCGTCGGGGCAACTGCTGTCCGTCACAGCGCGCGGCCAGGCACCCATTACGGTTAACTACGCCTCTGGGAACGGACCCGGAGACCCTCCGGTATCGGTGTCAGACGCATTCGGCCATACGCTGCAGTTCTCGTACTCTACGAACTCAACCACCAACTCTCTGCAATTAGCGTCAATTACGGACCCGGCCGGCCATACCGTGACCTACACCCACAACGGAGCTGGTCAGCTCACGGTCGTCACGCAGACCGACAGCACCACGAGATCTTACAGCTACTACAGCACGAGCTATTGCAACCTCACCGGCATTACCGACGAAGCGTCGGTGCTCTATGCCAGCTGGACTTACAACAGCACGGGTCCGGCGACATTTCAGAACGCCGGAGGAGTGAATTCCTACTCCTTCACATATTCGCTCTCGGGTTCCACTGGCTCCGCCGCCGTGACCGATCCCTTGGGCAAGTCTCGGACTTATGCTCAGAGCCTCATTTGGGGCACCTATCACACAACTTCCTCAACCGCTCAGTGTCCAGGATGCGGCGAAGATGCTTCGCGGGTCTACGACGCGAGCGGCAACATTACGACTCGCACGGACTTCAACGGCAACCAGACGAAATACGTGTACAACGCCCAGACCAACCTCGAGACTTCCCGTACAGAAGCCTACGGAACGACTCAGGCCCGCACGATAACGACGACCTGGGATCCGAATTGGCGCCAGCCGGATCTCATCACGGAGCTCAATCGCACCACAGCGTTCACCTATAACTCCTTGGGGGACGTGCTCACGAAGACGGTCACGGACACGACAGTGACACCGAATGTGGCGCGCACGTGGACCTACACCTACGACACCTACGGTCGCATGCTGACGGCGAAGGGTCCGCGAACTGACGTCAACAGCACGACGACCTATGCCTACTACACCTGCACGACCGGCTCCCAGTGCGGTCAGTTGCAGACGGTGACCGATCCCGTTGGCAATGTCACGACCTATAACACTTACAACGCCCACGGGCAGCCGCTAACGATCACGGACCCGAACGGCGTAGTAACTACGCTGACCTATGACCTACGAGAGCGGCTAACCTCGCGCCAGGTGGGGACTGAGACCACGAGCTTCAGCTACTACCCGACCGGCCTGCTGAAACAGGTCACCCTCCCCGACACCAGCTACGTCCTCTACACCTACGACACCGCCCACCGACTGACGCAGATCAGCGATGGCTCGGGGAACTCAATCAAATACACGCTGGATGCGATGGGCAATCGCACGGCGACAAAAACCTATGATCCTTCGAGCGTTCTTCATCTCACACACACTCGTGTCTACAACACGCTGAACGAGCTCTACCAGGATGTGAACGCTGCGAACACGTCTGCCGTAACGACCACCTACGGCTACGACAGCAACGGCAACCAGACGACTATCGCCGCTCCCGTGAGCCGCAACACGACGAACGCTTACGATCCGCTGAACCGCCTGAGCCAGATCACCGATCCGAACAGCGGCAATACTTACTTCGGCTATGACTCGGAGAATGATCTCACCTCCGTCAAGGATCCCCGCAGTCTCACGACCACATACGGCTACAACGGGTTTGGAGACATCCTTCAACTGATCAGTCCGGATACGGGGACGAGTGGTAACACCTACGACTCGGGGGGCAATCTGAGCGTAGCGACGGATGCACGTGGATCCACGTCCAACTACAGCTACGATGCCGCGAACCGCGTCACGCAGATCGTTTACAAGAACAGCGGCGGGGTGACCGACCAGACGATCGCGTTCGGCTATGACGCCGGTACGAACGGCAAGGGCCGACTGACGAGCGCGTCTGACGCTAACCACTCGATGTCCTGGAGCTACGACACGCACGGCCGGGTAACTGGCAAGGGTCTCGTGGTCGGCAGCTTCAACAAGTCAGTCGGCTACGGCTACACCAATGCGGATCTCACCGCGCTCGTGACACCGTCGGGCCAGTCGGTGACCTACGGGTACAACACTAATCACCAGATCACGAGCATCACGGTCAACGGCACCACGGTCCTCTCGGGAGCAACCTACGAGCCATTCGGCGGCCTCAACGGGTGGACGTGGGGGAACGGCACCAGCACCGTGAGTCGCACCTTTAACGGCGACGGTCTCGTCAGCCAGATCGTCACGGCCGGCGTGACACTCGGGTACAGCTTCGACAACGCGAACCGTATCACCGGCATCAGCGACTCCTCGAACAGCGCGCTGACCTGGACCTACGGCTACGACCCGCTCGACCGGCTGACGAGCGCCACTACTTCTGCGGTCACCGACGGCTGGACGTATGACGCGAACGGGAATCGCCTCACCCAGACCGGGACTACAGCGATAACCTTCTCGGTCAGCTCCACAAGCAACCAGCTGACCGCCACCAGCGGTGGCCTGGTGCGCACCTACGGCTACGACGCTGCCGGGAACACTCAGAGCAACGGTGCCTACTCGTTTGCGTACAACAACCGCGGGAGGATGGTCTCCACCAACGGGGCCTCTACGTTGTACCTGTACAACGCACTCGGTCAAATGGTTGAGAAGTCCGGCACACTCGGCACGACGATCCTGATGCAGGATGAGGCCGGACACCTGATCGGCGAGTACAGCAGTACGGGCGGCCTCGTCGAGGAGACGGTCTGGCTGGGAGACATGCCGGTGGCGACGCTACAGCCCAACGGATCGGGCGGAATTAACATTTTCTACGTGCACACCGATCACCTGAACACGCCGCGCAAGGTCTCCCGCCCGAGCGACAACCAGCTCGAGTGGCGGTGGGACACGGATCCGTTCGGCACGACCGCGGCGAATCAAAACCCCGCTGGATTGGGCACATTCGTCTACAACCTAAGATTCCCGGGACAGATGTATCATGGCGGAGACCGGAGTCAATCAGAACTACCACAGAGACTACGACCCGCTCGTCGGCAAATACATCGAGCCAGACCCGAGCGGACTCGAAGAGAGCTGGAATGTGTACGTGTACGCCGATGGTGACCCAATCGCCGCCGTTGATCCGTTTGGCCTGTACACCGTGGCGCCGGGCGTTCCGGCCCCGTCGCCCGTAATTCAAGCGCTGCTGAATTGCATCGAGTCGAAGACCGGTCTGAACCTGACGGTCACGTCCACGAGCAGGATCTCAAGCGTCCACCCGGCAGGAACACCGCACACGAACGGTGTGGCGGTCGATGTCGCGTACCCAGCCAATCCGTCGGATGCCGCGAGAATTCTGTGCGCAGCTGGCGGATGCGGCGCAGGTTTTGCGCTAGACGAGAAACTGCATCCCTCAAAGAACTCCACTGGGCCGCATATCCATCTGCAGATTCCGAAGGGCACCAAGGGAGGTCGGGGTGATCTGCCAGCGACCAGCTGCGGTTCGTCGCAGTGCACCAGCTAAGGATCTACGCCTATGACGACTCGAACGACTCTTTGGTGGCTCTTGATCACGACGGTAGGTATGGTTACGACTGGCTCCGCGTTCGGGCAGGGTCCATCGGCGGTCAAGACCACCGCACCCGTGGGTGACGCCTGTCACGACGCTCTTCCAGCGGGGGTATTGCGCACTCTGTCGGAGCAGTTTGCTGGTTGGGTCGTTCAGAGCCCAGACAGACTCACTTCATCCGCGCGAGATCGTTGGCAGGCTGAGAAACCGCTAGGTTGCCCGGGAATTGCCGATGGCCGGTTCATCGGTGCCGACCGCAAATCCCTGGCGGTTTTGGTCGTCGGAAACGGTGACAATAAAGGGCAGGCGAAACTGCTCTCATTCGTTGGGGCTGACGCCGGCTACCATGCGGGGGTACTCGAGCAAATTTCCTCCGGCGGTAGCAACTACTTCATACACGGGGCCAAGGCAAGCCAATTCTTCGATGCTGCCTCTGCCAAGAAGTTTCGCTTGGCAGCAGCTGACTTGATAGTCCTGTTTGATGCCGGTACTGGAGAGTACGGCGTCGAGGTGTACTTCTGGACAGGAGCTAGCTTCCGTCATGAGCCCGTTGATTATTGACGCGGCCGTAGAACCATCAGTCCCCTACAACCTACGCGTCCCAGGCCAGTGCTACGTGGCCGAAACGGGGCTGAACCAGAACTACTTCAGAGACTATGACCCGCAGGTTGGCCGCTATGTCGAGTCAGATCCGATCGGACTGAAGGGTGGGATCAATCCTTATGGTTACGCCACACAAAATCCGGTTTCCCTATTCGATCAGACAGGCCTCAATCCAGCTGTCGGAACACTCTTAGATCAACTATTTCATCGTGAGTCTGCGCCGTCTTCCTCGTGCCCGGACGTTGATTGCGAAGAGCAGGCGCAAAAGGATGAGGAGGTTTGTCGTAGCCTTCCAAATGTCACGGATGAACAGAAGGCTGTTCGATCGCGGTGCTGGCAGAGCGCGAACGAAAGATTCGGGGCCTGCCGGGCCAAGAGGCCTCTACCACCGCTAGTTACCTGGCGACAGGCGATGGCAGCGCCGCCGCCGACCTTCATGAGTGGGAATCCGGCGCCGCCTCCGTGGTGGATGAATGGCGTGTTGCTGTTCCTGGTTCCCTGGCCTGGCAATCCGGTTTACGCCGGGTTCTAAGACTCGACAGCAGGAGTTCGGACGTGAAGCCTACAAGCCTCGGTACGATTGTTGCGGAGCGAAGACTTCGCCTCGTCGATAAGCCCCCGGTAGTCATCTCGATCGGAAAGCCCGAGCCGTTTCCAGACAGCAACGGTTACTACTGCCCTTATCGGATCTTAGGCCTCAGTGATGGTCAGATTCGGCATGCCGGCGGCGAGGATGCTGTGCAGGCGTTACTACTGGCTCTCAAACGGGTGGGCGCCGATCTCTACACATCCGCGGAAGCCAAGGCGGGACTGCTTACGTGGGAGGCAGGCAGCTCCAAAAGCGATCTTGGTTTCCCGGTCCCGGACTCGATCCGGGACCTGGCTCCTCCGTGAGCGCCGGCTCCGCGATTACGCTGTGCGCCGATTTTTGACCTGTCCAGGTAGCTCTTATCGGCCTTGCCCCGACCCTGAGGGATGAGCGTGGGTAGCGCCATCGCGTCGGCGCCAACTGGCTGTATGACGAGAGCCGCTAAACGCGTGTGACAAGAGGCGCCAAAATCGAATGAATGCAGGATAGGCACGCGGCCGCTCTTGTGCCACATCGTGGACGTGGGCAGGGCCGTAAGGCGAGCGCAGACGGATCAGAACGGCAGCGTGCCTTGCTTGGCGAGCTCGACCGGATCGAGGCCCGAGCGCAAGAGGCCGATGACGATGAAGGTGCGCGGATGGGCAGCCATGGTGCCCATGATGAAATGCAGGTTATCGGCGGGGATGGTCTCCCCGTACATGCGCTTTAAGTGCTCAAGGGCGGCCTCGCCGTAACGGCGCTTGTACTGGCGGTGCGCCTCCTGGACTTCCCAGTCGTGGATCATGTGCTCGTGCCGGTGGCCGTCCGAGGTGTAGCGGTAGACGAAGGCGTACTCGGGCTTCTCGAGGGGGGCGAGCGGGGCTTCTAGGAGTGAGCTTTGCTGCGCTTGGAGGACCTGGTCGGCGATCTGGCGGTCCTCGGCGTCGGCGTCCTTGGCGGCTCTCACGATGAACTTAAGGCTCCCGGGGTCGGGGCGGATGATGCCCAGGCTGCGCTGGGTGGCGCGGTTATCCTGGTGGAGTACGGTGAGGGATGGGGCGATGAAGGGCTGCCATAACTGCACCCTGGCCTTCTGGGACAACGTGCGCCCCTGCTCAAGGATGCGGATCGAGCCTTCATCGACGCGGTAGCTCTCGGGGCGTGGGTCGCTCGCTTTAGTCGCCGTCATCTCAACGAGGTCATAGCGATCGAAGCGCTGCTCGACGGGCAGCCGGCGGAAGCGGATCGGAAACAGCCGCAGGAGCTCCCGGCCGTCCTCGCTGATGCCGGCGCAGCAGACCGTCTCCTCGTGCGCCTTACTTGGCTGCGGAAAGGCTTTGACGAGGATGCGGACGCGAAGCGCGCGGTGCTTGCTTAAGGCCATGGAGAGGTACGCTCAAGTGCTCGACCGAGGTTTTTACCCGTCGGGCGAGTGCGGTAGCGACTAAGGAGCGGTGACACTCGGCGGGGTTACGTTCGTAGCACAGGAGCGCCACGGCCCCACTGATCGTCTGCGCGAGCGTATCGAGGGCGGCACGCTGAGTGGCGAGATACTCCCGGAAGTCCGCGAAGTAGCGCGGAAGATCGCCATCCTCCCGCAGCCGATGACGGATATGGCGTGGTGCGCCGAAGGCGCGCTCGTGCTGATAGCCGATGCCGGCTGCGGTCAGAATCTCCGCGAGCGCGTTCTTGGAGAAGCCTTTACGGCGTGAGAGCGGCAGCTCGCGAACATCCAGCAGCTGCGTGACCCCGGCGGCGTTCAGCGTCTGAAGGAAGCCCTCTACCGAGGCCCCCTCATAGCCGATCGTGAAGATGCGCAGCCCGTGGGGGTCCTGCGTGCGGCTCACGATCGCGATCCCTGCCGGCTCTGTGGGCTGTTAGCCGCGGCGGCGATGAAGGTGTCGATGAGGGCGAGCAGCTGCTGCTTGGGCTTAGGCCCCAGGCGCTCGATCTGACGCAACCGCCGCTCGAGGCGTGGACTCAACGAGGCCGGGCGCACCTTGCGCCTTGGTGCGTTGCCGAGCAGCTCATCGGTACTGGTGTTGAGAACGCGCGCCAGGTCGGTGAGGAGACTTGCGGGCGGGTGATCGCTCTCGGCCTCGTAATAGGCGACGCGGCGGCGGGAGATACCGAGCTCGATGGCGAGCTGCTCCTGGGTGAAACCTGCAACCTTGCGCAGCTGCGCGAGGCGTGCCCCGAAGCCCTCGCTCTCGGGGTGGGCGTACTTGGTCATGAGCCGACTCTCGATGGGTGTCGGCTCGGGAATATATATCCGGTTCTCGTACATCAGGCTTGTCCGGGGATGGGGAGCGGCCTACTATGTACGGGAATCGTACAGAGTGCTGTCACGATCCTCAAGCACGAAAAATGTGGCTTGAGGTCTTGACAGGTTCCAGAGGGAAACCCGAATGGCACGCATCCCGAATCAGGTGATCGAGCGGCTAAAGGAAGAGGTCTCCGTGCAGCGCCTGGCCGAGGCGCGCGGGGTGACCTTCACCAAGCACGGCGCGGATCTCATCGGCCGCTGTCCCTTCCACGAGGACAGGACACCGTCGCTGGTCGTGACGCCGGCGAAGAACCTGTGGCACTGCTTAGGCGCCTGCCAGGCAGGCGGCACGGTGATCGACTGGGTGATGCGAGCCGAAGGGATCTCGTTCCGGCACGCGGCGGAGCTCTTGCTCAATGACTCCATCTGTTTAGCCGCCTCCGACGCTGTGCCTCCGAAGCGCAGCAGCGTGAGGAAACTCCCCACCCCGATCGAGCGCAACGCCGAGGATGCGAAGCTCCTCTGCCAAGTGATCGAGTACTACCACGAGACGCTGCTGAATAGTCCCGAGGCGCTCGACTACCTCAAGCGGCGCGGGATCGGCTCAGAGGAAGCGATCAAGACGTTCAAGCTCGGCTACGCCAACCGCACACTCGGGTACCGGCTGCCGGAGAAGAACCGCGTGGAGGGGGCGGCGATCCGCGGCCAGCTGCAGCGCATCGGGCTTTTGCGTGAAAGCGGGCATGAGCACTTTAGCGGCTCGCTCGTGATCCCGGTCATCAATACGACCGGGGAAGTGACCGAAGTCTACGGCCGGAAGCTCAATGACAACTTGCGCGCCGGCACTCCGCTGCACCTGTATCTGCCGGGGCCGCACCGCGGCGTGTGGAACGCAGCTGCGTTGAGCACCACCCCGGAAGTGATCCTCTGCGAGGCCTTGATCGATGCGCTGACGTTCTGGTGCGCCGGCTACCGCAACGTGACGGCCAGCTACGGCATCGAGGGTTTTACTGCGGATCACCTGGCGGCGTTCAGGCAGTGCGGCGTTGAGCGCGTGTTGATCGCCTACGATCGGGATGAGGCCGGAGATCGAGCCGCGGAGAAGCTCGCGCAGCAACTGATCGCCGAAGGCCTCGACGGCTATCGCATCCTGTTCCCCAAACACATGGATGCGAATGAGTACGCGCTCAAAGTCGGACCTGCGCACAAGAGCCTGGGTGTGGCGATCCGCTCGGCGCAGTGGTTGGGCAAGGGCAAGCCGAAACCGCTCACGACAGAGGTTACAGATATCCCGGTGCTCACGGCACATGAACCCGCGCGCTCACCCGTTCCTCCCTTAGTTGCTGAAGAAGCGGCTAAAGAGGAAACCTCCTCGCCGGCATTACCGGAAGCCCCCGAACTGCCGTGCGTCGCACTGCCGGCGCAGGTGATCCCGCAAGCCGCAGCCCCGATGCCGGTGCCGGAAATGAAAGCCCTCGGACACGAGCGCGAGCACGTGGTGACGTTCGGGGCGCGGCGCTACCGGGTGCGGGGCCTTGAGAAAAACCTCTCGTACGAGGTGATGAAGGTCAACGTGCTCGCGAGTGCTCAGGCGTTGGACGGTGTGGGCGAGGCGGTATACATCGATACGCTGGATCTTTACCAGGCGCGCCAGCGTGTGGCGTTCGTTAAACAAGCCGCTATCGAGCTCAATGTCGGCGAAGAAGTCATCAAAGGCGATCTCGGTAAGCTCCTGCTTGTGCTGGAAGCCGAGCAGGAGCGGCTCATCACCGCGGCGCACGCGCCGACAGTCCCGGCAGCGGTGTCGATCGATGAGCCGGCGCGCGCTCGCGCCCTGCAGTTACTCAAAAGTCCGGATCTCACTGAGCGGGTCGTCGCCGACTTTAGCCGCTGCGGGATCGTGGGCGAAGGCAGCAATGCGCTCGTGGGGTACCTGGCTGCGATCTCCCGCAAGCTCGATCGGCCCCTCGCTCTCCTGATCCAGAGCACCAGTGCCGCCGGCAAGTCCTCGCTGCTGGATGCCATCCTGCGCTTCGTGCCCGAGGAGGATCGCATCGTGTACTCGGCGATGACGGGGCAGTCGCTGTTTTACATGGGGGAGATGGATCTTAAGCACAAGCTGCTCGCGATCGCCGAGGAGCATGGCGCCGCGCGTGCGAGCTACGCGTTGAAACTCCTCCAAAGCGAAGGCGAGCTCACGATCGCCTCGACCTCCAAGGATGTCGCCACCGGTAAGCTCGTGACCGAGGAGTACCGCGTCGAGGGGCCAGTGATGATCGCACTCACCACCACCGCCGCGGAGATCGATGAGGAGCTCTTGAACCGGTGTCTCGTGCTCACGATCGATGAGGGGCGCGCGCAGACGGCGGCGATCCATGCGGTGCAGCGTGAACGGCGGACGCTCGCCGGCCTCCTCGCCAAGGCCGAGCGCGAGGCGATCCTAAAGACCCACCAGGACGCGCAGCGGCTCATCGAGCCGTTGGCCGTGGTGAACCCTTACGCCCATCGCCTCACCTTCCTCGATGATCGCACCCGCACCCGGCGCGACCATGAGAAATACTTAACGCTCATCGATGCGATCGCGCTCCTGCACCAGCACCAGCGTGTGCTGCGCACGGCAGAGCACGCCGGCAAACCCGTGCGGTATGTCGAAGTTACCCTCGATGACATCGCGCTCGCCAACCGCCTGGCGCACGAGATCCTCGGCCGCACGCTCGATGAGCTGCCGCCCCAGACACGGCGGCTCTTAGGGCTGCTCATCGGACTAGTCGAGGAAGAATGCCGCGCGCAGCAGCTGTCTCGTACGCAGTACCGTTTTAGCCGCCGTCAGATGCGGGAAGCCACCAAGTGGGGAGATACGCAGCTCAAGGTCCATCTGGCGCGCCTGGTGGAGCTGGAATATCTCCTCGTGCATCGCGGCGGCCGCGGCCAGTCCTTCGAGTACGAGCTCTTGTACGACGGCGCGGCGCACGCCGAGGCTGCGCACATCAGCGGCCTGATCGATGTGGAGGCGCTACGGCGTGCGTACGATGCCGAGCGGTCGGGGTGCTGCGCACCGCAGTCGGGGGACGGTCGGGGTCTGGTCGGTGCGCTGTCGGCCGCTGGTCAGGAGCCTAAGATCACCGCAGCGCTCGAAGAAACCCGGCCGTTACAACCACTGCATGCGAATGGCGCTGAAAAAGCACGGCAGCGGGTGCGCGAGTCGGTGGCATCGTACGTACCGGTAGCCTCGTGAGCGCCCATGAAACGGCGCAAGAAGCCTAAGGCCTCAAGCCAGGTCCGCGATCGCTTTGCCGTCGAGAAGTGCGGCTGCTATCCCTACCTGGTCCGGTTCCTCGAGTACTTCGCCGCACGCGGCCACTCGCCGCGCACGGTGGAGCTGCGCAGCGATGCCTTACGGCGCTTCATCCGCTGGGCCGATGAGCGTGGCATCCATCGGCCCCAGGACGTCACACGGCCGATCCTGGAGCGTTATAGGCGGCATCTGTATCACTACCGCAAAGGCAACGGCGAGCCGCTCTCGTTCGCGACCCAGCAGCAGCGCCTCATCCCCTTGCGCGCCTTCTTCCGCTACCTCACACGCGAGAACTACATCCTGAGTAACCCGGCCTCTGAGCTCGAACTACCGCGCGTCCATCGGCGTCTGCCGGCGTACATCCTGGAGCCCGAGGAGATCGAGCGCGCGATGGCACAGACGCTCTTGCACGGGGAGCTGGGCTTACGGGATCGGGCGCTGCTGGAGACCCTGTACTCGAGTGGTATCCGGCGCAGCGAGCTGATTAACCTCAAGCTCTACGACGTGGACCTGAAGAACGGCTCGCTCCTGGTGCGCTTCGGCAAAGGCCAGAAGGACCGCTACGTGCCTCTGGGCTCACGTGCGATCCAGTGGCTCAGGCGGTACCTGGAAGAAGTGCGCCCCGCGATCGTGATCGAGCCGGATGACGGGACGCTCTTCCTCCACGAGTTCGGCGAGCCGTTCAGCAAGAACCGTCTGACCGACCTCGTTAAGAAATACCTGCGGGCCGCCGGCATCGCCAAGCCAGGAGCAGCCCACCTGTTCCGCCACGCCATGGCGACCCACATGCTCACCAACGGCGCCGATATCCGCTTTATCCAGGCCATCCTCGGCCACGCTCAGCTCACCACCACCGAGATCTACACCCACGTCTCGATCGCCAAGCTCAAAGAAGTGCACGCGCTGACCCATCCGGCCGAGCGATCCCAAACGCCCTAGCACGACCAAGGCCTGAAGACCTCCTGACCCTCGCCGGGTGTGACGTTCTGCGCCGTTATGAACCCACGCCTTGACGATGCGTGGAGCTAAGCCAAAACTCGCCTTACGGGGGTATCAACGCTTGCCCGCACTCGCTCATCGGCCTGATCGCTACCTAAGTCCCCGAAAGCCTCGGGGATATCGCCACCTTGTACGACGAAGGTCGTGGGGCCGATCACACCAGAACTGGAACCGCGACTACGACGCGCTCACCGGGAAATACATCGAGAGCGATCCAATCGGGCTGAAAGGTGGGAGCTTTTCGACATACGCCTACGCCTACGATAGCCCTCTAGGGTTTTTTGATCCGAACGGTCTAGCATTCTGTTGGTTCAGCTACTCGTTGGGTCATCTACTCTGCATTCCTGACAATCCACCGACAGATAATCCAATTACCGTCGATATTCCTGCCGCATCCGGAAACAACGGTGGCGGGATGCAGTGCAAGAACAACGGTAAGTGCGCGCCACGTCCCAATCGAGGTCCTATCCCGCCGGGCCTCTGGGTCTTTGGCGGTCCAGGCTCAAGCGGGAAACCAAACGGCAGAAGTCTCACAGCGATCGACGGTACAAACACCTACGGGCGCACTCAGATTGCCTCCCACAGCTGTTTGAATGCATTCGGCCCCTCGCTATTCCCGCCGTTCTGTTCCGAGGGTTGCGTAACTTCGTCAGCGGCAGACGTGCAAACGTTGAATCAGCTTATTGATGCCGAACCGGGCAGCGTTCTGCTCGTTACGGAGTAACTATGCGTCCAATCCTCGCCACCCTGTGTCTTGCCATCGGCGGCTCAATCGCCACAGCGCAAACCACCACGCGCGAGGAACGGCTGATTGACCATGCCGAATACTGCCTCGTCAACGACATTATCGTTTCCAGCTTACCGGCGGCCGAGAACGTGGCGCGAGGACACGTGACATGTAGGGCTGGGGAGCTGGGGCTTGCGTTCATCGGGGAACAGTCCTCACAACTTTCAATTGAAGCGTTGGCAAAGCTGCGACGTTACACATTGGATGGAGCATTGGGAGAAAGCTACACCTGTTACGTTCTAAGCAAAGGCGACAAAGTTTTGGCCCTCATCAAGCGGCAGGATCTACAAAGCGAGCGCAAGGTTTGTGAGTCGGAGGTGGCACACCGAATCGGCGAGCTTGGGTTGGCGCAGAAGGATGTGCCTATCGGTGCCGTGTGCGCCGCGCCTGCCGATGTAAGCGGATGGATCCGAGACATGTCGGCTGCGGTCCAGGCCCATCGGAAATGCAATTCCGAGGATTGGTAGCTCGCCTACAACCTACGCTTCCCTGGTTAGTACTACATGGCCGAGACTGGGATCAACCAGAACTGGAACCGCGACTACGACCCGCTCACCGGTAAATACATCGAGAGTGATCCAGTCTCGTTACGCGGACATATTGCGAAGGCTAAGGCAGACGGCAAAGCAACCTGGATTCTCGCTACAGGGCAGGCGGTACCGGGCGCGATACCGTTTACGCTATTTCCGAATCCTTACGACTACGCAGACCAGAAACCTATCTCCACAACGGACCCCACCGGAAGATTTGGGCTCCCAGAGGTCGGGGTCATCGTTGGCGGTATCGCAGCGGCCGTAGTCATTTACGCGATACATGAATGCGTGAAGAAGTGCGACGACGACCACGTTTGCCCATACCCGCGCGACAGCGGTGATCCGGTCACTGATCAGAATCGCAATGCATGGGTCACGGGCTGCAAACAGAAGTGCGTATCGACTTTCGGCGAACTTGCCAAAGGCGGCCCATGGTAAGTCTCCCCCGCACGATGCTTGATGGCGATAGGAGGTCATAAGATGCGTCTCCTTACCCTTTCGATTGCGGTCTTCTCGGCACTCGTGTGTGCCGGAGCGATGGTCGTGCTATTCATTCTGCCCGCGACCAGCGTACTAACGCATGGCACTAATGGCAGTCTTGAGATTCGCGGTTGGTCGATGCTCACACTGTTATTGGTTGGCCTGGCATCGGGAATCGCGATCGTTGTTCGCTTGCGAAAGCCCGTGGCGTCGGGATCCTCTTGGCTTGCTTTGATCCTGACGGTGGCCGCAGCCGCAATAGCCATCGTAGATTTCATCCTCGCCAGGTATGGCGGTTCGCTAGGTTCTCGCGATGTGCCCTGGTTGAACATCTCGATTTTCGCCAGCGCGGTGCTGTTCTGGGTCAACCGCCAAGAAGAAAGACCAAAGACTCCCTAGAGACCAGAACTACTTCAGAGACTATGACCCGGCGGTCGGCAAGTACGTCGAGAGCGATCCCATCGGGCTTGGAGCGGGAATCAACACATACTCGTACGTTGGAGGAAGCCCAATTTTCTTTGTCGACCCCCTTGGGCTGTGCGCCGACCGAGATCGATGTGCGGCATTGCGCGACAAGATCGATGCAAATTACAAGGAGCTGAAAAATCAGCTAAGCAAGTACGACGCCGAGGCAGATTATGTCGGAGGACAGCCTTATCCAGGGGGCGTTTCAGTATCGGGTGGTCATTTCATCCAAATTGCTCAGCGTCAGCAGGGGCTCGCCAAGGCGATCGCGGAATACAACAGGTTACGGTGTGACGAGGATGACAAGGGGGGGCCCGGGTTTGGTGTAATAAGCGATGACATCCTAGACGCAGCGACTCAGCCGGTCCCGCCACCGCGACCACCGCAATCCATGCAAACTCCGATGCCTTCTAGTTCTTCGTCAAACCTGCTGTCCGGAGTGGCCTTGGCGCTCGCCATACTGGCACTCGCTGCATCACCAGTCGGACTCTAGATGTATGACCAATCCCGTTAACGATATAGACGTAGTCGCCGCTGTCGGTGGTTTGCCAGACCCAGCTCGCCTAGCTAACGTGCTCGCGTCGGGAGCAAACCCTAACGCCAAGGAGTCCGGTCGAACTGCCTTGGATTTGGCTGTGGGCTTGGGATACGTTGACAAAGTGAGGATATTGCTTGAGCACGGAGCTAATCCAAACATCCCTGGAGACCCGGACCCGAACGACGAAGGACGTTTTTGCACTCCGTTGATCGGCGCAGTCCGTCACGATAGCCGAAGGGAACTTGTCGAACTGCTGTTGCGTGGCGGCGCCGATCCTAATCAGCCGGACAATCTGGGGATGACACCGCTGATGTACGCATCGACATTTGGAGCAACCGAGATTGTAAAGTTGTTGGTGGAAAGCGGCGCGGACGTACGGACGGCGACTGACGACGGTCAAGACGCGCTATATTTTGCGATGTCTCGTGATCGGCCAGATTTAGTTCGGTACTTACTGGATTCAGGGCTCAACCCCACGTCTCGGCCAGCTAGCGGCGGATTGTCAGCCCTGCAGCGTGCGCGGAAAAATAACCTGATTGGGGCTCTCGCTGTTCTCAAGGAAAAGGGATACCCCTAGTTCTCTGCACGCAACGGCGGCAGCACAGCATCTGCGCATGCTCTTCCGGCATTATGTGCTTATGTGCGGGGGTTCGTTGCGTTTCTCCTCGGCGGGACGCTCATCGCTTGGGGCCCCCATTAAGTACTGGCGCCGATTCTTGGATCCGCGTGCCCCTGAACACGTCCTAGGCTGCTTGGGTCAAAAAATTTCTGACTGAGCCAGAAATTATTTCGGTCTCCGCGGGGGAAGTGTGCGTCCACCATGCCCCCGAAGAAGATTCGAGGGGGGGATCTCACTGGTAGTTCCCTAGGCCCCGAATCCGAGTATCTTGCTACTAGCGGCAGGTAAGATGCCTCGCGCGAGAACGCGAGGGGCGCCACTCGGGCGCAAGAGGCAGGAGTGTTAGGGAAGTCGGGCGTGTAGCTGGGCGTTGAGGATGCTGATGGCGATCAGCGCTCCGTGGCGTCATCGCCGTCGACGATCCCATGAAAGTGGCCCTGCCTGAGAATGTTGCCCACGCCGCGAGTCGCCTCTGCGATGTCAGTGAGCGGCGCTCCGGCCTCATGCGCGTAGACGTGCTCACTGCTTCCGTAGTCGATCTTGTCCGTCATTGAGGTTACTCCTATGGCGCTGGCTGATGGCGAGCACCCCGGCGCGCCAGAGCCGGGACGCTCGATGCTTTCACCGCCGTGAAGCTAGCACCTATGCGACCGTCGAGATACGGAGGCTCGCGATCTGGCCGCGCCGCTTGATTGCATCAACGTGCGTACCCCACGCCTCCATCATCTGGCGCCGCTCTGTAAGTCGCTGAGCACGATTGTACGCCGCTCTGACGCTGTTCCTCTCTACATGGGCGAGCTGCAACTCGATGAGGTCTGGAGCCCAGCCAAGCTCGTTCAGCATGGTGCTAGCGATCGTCCTGAATCCATGAAGGGTCTGTTGATCGGAGGGGTATCCAAGGCGCCGCAGTGCGGCGTTGAGCGTGTTGTCGCTGATGCAGCGACCCCAGGACCTGAGCGACGGGAACAGAAGCCTGCCATGCCCAGTGACAGCGTGTAGTTGCCGGAGCAACTCGAGCGCCCGATCGCACAGCGGCACCAGATGCTCTTCGCCCATCTTCATGCGCGACCCGGGAACGCGCCAGGTTGACGCCTCGAAGTCAATCTCCGACCATTCCGCGCCCCTGAGTTCGATGGATCTAAGGAAGACCAGCGGAACAAGCTTCAACGCGTATCTTGCCGAAGGCTGGCCAGCGTATTCGTCGATGGCCCGCAGAAGCGCCCCCACGTCCGCTGGGGCGGTCAGTGCGGGATGATGCCTGATCTCAAGGGGCGCCAGCGCGCCTCGCAAGTCCGCAGTGACGTCATGACGCGCTCTGCCGGTTGCGATCGCGAACCGGAGTACCCGGCCTGCAAGCTGCTTGACTCGGTGTACGGAATCTGTAAGGCCCCGGCGTTCCATCGCTCTCAGGGCCGACAGAAGCTCAGGCGCCTCGATCTCGGCTATCGAACGCGACCCCAGCGAGGGGAACAGGAAGGTCTCGGCTCGCTTGATGGCGGTCTGTACAGTCTCTTCAGCCAGCCCACGAGCGCCCAGTTTCAGGTACTCTCTCGTCACCTCCTCGAAAGTGTCGATCTGAGTCGCACGCGCGGCCTTCCGCGCCGCGCACGGATCGACCCCGCGGGAGAGGGTACGGCGAGCGTCATCACGCCGTGTGCGCGCCTCCTTCAGCGACACGTCGGGATACATCCCGAGTGACATGAGCTTCTCCTTGCCGCCGAAGCGGTATTTGAAGCGCCAGCACCTCGAGCCTGCCGGGCTGACTAGCAAGTAGAGCCCATCACGATCGAAGAGCTTCCGGGGTCTTAAGGCGGCCGAAGCCGTCCGGACTGAGTGCTGCGTGAGCATTGTTGGGGTAGCTTTGGGGGTAGCGCAGAAAGCCTAGATGGCACGGGCCTGTTGAATCAGGGTGTTACTGCGATAGTACGGAGCCGACCTCGGGCACCACGCGGGCTTGCGCGCCAACGGGACGGAGTGGAGCCCACGATCGGTTGCGCGCTGCAACAAATCCATGCGGCTCTCAACCTAACATCGGTACATGAGTTGTCGCCGTTCACAGACTGGTTGCAGTCCGGTCTGCTGGCGTGCGAGTTTGCGGTTTAAGAAAAGACAGGGATGGTTTGATGCTGCGCCAGCTCGCGGGTCTCGCAGGGACGCTCGTACTGACAGTTTTGCTCGTCGCCTGCGGCCAGGTGGCCACGAGCACACTCGCAGATAACAGCGCCAATGCCGCCGCGCCCGCCATCACGCAGCAGCCGGCCCCGCAATCGGTCCCGGCGGGCGCGATCGCCAGCTTCTCCGTCGCAGCCGCAGGCTCTACGCCGCTGAACTATCAGTGGCACAAGAACGGCAACGTGATATCCGGAGCGGGCGGCCCCAGTTACAGCACCGCGGCGGCCCCGGAGGACGACGGTGCGACGTTCGACGTCTTGGTCAGCAACCCCGTCGGCAGCGCCCAGAGCAGTGCTGTTCCGCTGCGCGTAACGGCGGCGCCTGTCGCCCCTGCGATCACCACGCCACCGGCACCGCAGAGCATCACCAGCGGACAAAGTGCCACCTTCAGTGTGGTGGCGAGCGGGACGAGTCCGCTCACCTACCAGTGGCAGAGGAATGGGACCGCGATCGCCGCGGCCACGACCGCAAGCTACACGACCCCGACCGCGAGCAGTGCGGATAGCGGTGCACTTTTCAGCGTGGTGGTGAGCAACTCCGTGGGCAGCATCACCAGTGCCAGCGTCCCGCTGACGGTCAGCGCCATCGCCGGCGCCGCGGCGCCGACGATCACCACCCAGCCGGCCGATCAGAGGATCAACGCCGGCCAGAGCGCGACGTTCACCGTCACGGCGAGCGGCAGCGGGCTGAGCTACCAGTGGCAGAAGAACGGCGCGGCCATTGCCGCAGCGACCTCCAGCCGCTACACGACTCCGCCAGAGACTACGGCCGACAACGGCGCCAGCTTCGCCGTGCTGGTGAGTGACGCTGCGGGCAGCCTCATGAGTCGCTCGGCAAAGCTCGCGGTGAACGCGCTCGTTCCGACGCCGCCGTCACCGCCGCCGTCACCGCCGTCACCGCCGCCGTCACCGCCGACGCCCCCACCCGCGCCACCGCCGACGCCCCCACCCGCGCCACCACCGCCGCCGCCGACTCCGCCGCCGCCGACGGCGCCGGCGATCCTGATTCAGCCGGTGAACCAGAGCGTGTTAAGCGGCCAGAGCGCGACCTTCAGAGTCAGCGCGAACGGCAGCGCGCCCCTGTCGTATCAGTGGCAGAAGAACGGCACGCCCATAGGAGGGGCGAACGCCGCAAGCTACACCACGCCGGCAGAGAGCAGCAGCGACAATGGCGCGCTCTTCGCGGTGATCGTGACCAACTCCGCCGGTACTGCGACGAGCAGCAGTGCGCTGCTGACGGTCAGCGTGTCGGCTCCGGGCACCGATGTCGTTACTTACAAGAACGATCGGGCTCGCACGGGGCAGAACCTGACGGAAAAATTGCTTACTCCGGCGAACGTCGCTGTAGCGACCTTCGGTCAGCTGCGCTTCCTTGGCACCGACGGCAAGGTCGACGCGCAGCCCCTCTATCTGTCTGCGCTCAACGTCGGAGGCGTGCCGCACAACGTGGTGTTCGTCGCTACCGAGAATGACTCGGTCTACGCGTTCGACGCCGACACGGGCACGCAGCTGTGGCGAGTTTCGCTGATACCCGCAGGCGAGACCGCCAGCGGCCCGCTCAACTGCGACCAGGTGGCACCGACGATCGGCGTGACCTCGACTCCGGTCATTGATCGCTCGGCCGGGGCGCACGGCACAATTTATGTCGTGGCCATGACGCAAGGGAGCGGCGGCGGCACTTACCACCAGCGCCTGCATGCGCTTGATGTGACGACGGGCGCGGAGCTCCTGGCCGGACCGACGGAGATCGCCGCCTCGTACACGGCGAGCTCCGGGACCCTCAGCTTCGATCCGCAGCAGTATGCGGAGCGCGCCGCACTGTTGCTGCTGAACGGCACGATCTATACCGCCTGGACCTCGCATTGCGATAACAAGTTCTACACCGGCTGGCTCATCGCCTACAGCCAGAGCACGCTGGCACAGACGGCCGTGCTTAACCTGGCGCCCAACAGCGCCGGCCTCGGGCCGGCAATCTGGATGTCCGGCGGTGGACCGGCCGCCGACTCTGCGGGCAACATTTATCTGCTGACCGCCAACGGTGCCTTTGAGGAAACGCTCAACTCGAGCGGCTTCCCCAACATGGGCGACTTCGGTGACTCGTTCGTGAAGCTCTCGACCGCCGGCGGCGGCCTGAATGTGGTGGACTATTTCTCACCGTCCGTCACCACATTCCTGTCGAACAATGATCTTGACCTCGGCTCCGGTGGCATCCTGCTGCTGCCGGATCTGACGGACGCGGGCGGTACGCTGCGCCATCTGGCGGTGGGCGCCGGTAAGGACGGCAATCTCTACGTCGTCAACCGCGATTCGCTCGGGCACTTCAGCACGAGCAGCAACAACATCTGGCAACAGCTCACCGGCGTACTCGGCAATGTTCTCGCCGGCGGCGGCAGCGGCGGGGTGTGGTCGACACCGGCTTATTTCAATGGAAGCCTCTACTACGGGCCGGCCAGCGGTCAGCTGACCGCCTTCTCGATTGCCAATGCCAGACTCTCCACGGCGCCAAGCTCGGTGAGTGCCTGGAACTTCACGTACCCGGGTACCTCGCCGGCAATCTCAGCCAACGGCACGACGAACGGGATCGTCTGGGCGCACATGAACAGCAATCCCGCCGTGTTGTATGCGTTCGACGCCACCAACCTCGGCAACATGCTTTACAACAGCTCCCAGGCGGCGGGCGGCCGCGACCAGTTTGGGGCCGGTAATAAGTTCATCACCCCCATGATCGCCGACGGCAAGGTCTTTGTCGGCGCCACGAACGGCGTCGCGGTCTTCGGCCTGCTGCACTAGCCACGTGCGGGGGGAACGCGCCGAGCCGCCCCCGCGGGCGCGGCGTCGACAAGCCGCAGGCGCGCCCGTATCCTCGGTGCATACCATGAAGTTCTGCAGTCAATGCGGCGCACGCGTGCAACTGCGCACGCCGGATGGGGATCATCTGCCGCGCTACGTTTGTGAGGCGTGCGGCACGATCCATTACCAGAATCCGCGCCTGGTCGTCGGCTGCGTACCCGAGCACGAAGGCAGCATTCTGCTGTGCCGGCGGGCGATCGAGCCGCGCCGCGGCTACTGGACGGTGCCGGCCGGCTTCATGGAGAACCACGAAACCTTGCAGGAGGCAGCGGCGCGCGAGTCGCAGGAAGAAGCCCTCGCCCGGGTGGTCATCGGGTCGCTGCTGAGCGTGGTCACCGTGCTGCACGCCGAGCAGGTGCACGTGTTCTTCCGCGCCACGCTCCCGGAGGCGCGCTTTGGCGCCGGGCCGGAGAGCCTGGAGGTGGCCCTGGTGGCGCCCAAGGACATTCCCTGGGACGACCTCGCCTTCCGCAGCACCGATTTCACGCTGCGCCGTTACTTCGAGGACAAGGCCGTGGGCCGCGAGCAGCACTATTTCACGACCCTCGACCGACACGCCAAACCGCCGCCACGGGACTGATTCACGGGTCGGGGGCGGCGTGGCACAATGCCGCCCCCCTGCGGCGTGCGGTTTGAGGTGCGCGCAGAGCGCCGGGGCATCCCCTTTGAGGAAAACGAATGACTTTTGTTGTCACCGAAAACTGCATCAAGTGCAAGTACATGGACTGCGTGGAGGTGTGTCCGGTCGACTGCTTTCACGAGGGACCGAATTTCCTCACGATCGATCCTGAGGAGTGCATCGACTGCACCCTGTGCGAACCGGAATGCCCGGTCGAAGCGATCTTTTCCGAGGAGGAGCTGCCGGCCGGTCAGGAGCACTTCAAGGAACTCAACGCGGAGCTCGCCAAGCAGTGGCCGGTGATCACCGAGAAGAAGGATGCCCCCGCCGATGCCAAGGAGTGGGAGGGCAAGCCGGATAAGCTCAAGCTGCTCGAGCGCTAGCGGCCCGCGCCGCCGGTCGCGCTAACGCTGCGCGGTTGCAGCCTTCGCGGCCTCTTTGGCGGCGTCCTGCAGACTCTTGACCAACACGTCCGGCGGCTCATAACCGCCCAGCAGCTCCCCGTCGGTCATGATGATGGCCGGCGTTCCCTGCAGCGCGAAGTCCTGACCGAGTTTGTAGGAGTGCGCCACCGGGTTATCGGTGCAGGGTTTGGTCTTCAGGTCCTGACCGAGCTTCGCGCGGGTGAGCGCATCGTTCCGGTCCGGCGAGCACCACACCTGTTCGGCCTTGGTCCACGAGGAGGTGTTCGGCCCGGTGCGCGGGTAGAGCAGGTAGCGCACGCGAATGCCGAGGCGGTTGTACTCGGCGATCTGGCTGTGGAGCTTGCGGCAGAAGCCGCAGTCAACGTCGGTAAAAACCGTGACCGTGTACTTCGCATCCGCCGGCCCGAAAATCAACATCTGGTTCTCGGGGAACGCGGCGATCATCTGCGCGCGCAGCTCGCGCCGGTGCGCCTCGGTGAGGTTGTCGTCCTTGGCGATGTCGTACAGATCGCCGTTGATCGCGTACTTGCCGTCCGCCGTGACGTAGGCGATCTCCGTGCCGCGGGTGTATTCGTAGATGCCCTTGATCGGCGAGGGCCGCATCTCATCGGCCTTGGCGCCGGGGATGTGGCTGGCGACCTCGGCGAGCGCCCGGGCATCGTCCGGCTCCGCCGCCGGCTGCTGAGCCAGCGCCGCCGTCTGCGTCAGTGCCCCGCACAGCGCCAGCAACCCGACCAACCACTTGCGTGCCATGGAATTTCCCGTCACTTCTCGTGTGTACCTTGGAGCCGCCCGGTCAGGTAAAGGTTTCACTCGCGTCCGTGCGGGCGTGAAGTCTAGCAGAGGGCCCGTTTCCGGGCAGAAAATGCCGGCGCGCGCGCCCGTTCTAGCCGCGCGGGTGGTGCGTCCCGTGCAGCTCCTTGAGGCGCTCGCGCGCTACGTGCGTGTAGATCTGGGTGGTCGAGAGGTCGCTGTGACCGAGCAGCATCTGCACCACGCGCAGGTCCGCGCCGTGGTTGAGCAGGTGCGTCGCGAACGCGTGCCGCAGGGTGTGCGGGGAGAGTTCCTTGGCGATCCCCGCCTTGCGGGCGTAGCGCTTGATGATGTGCCAGAACGCCTGACGCGTCATGCGGTCACCGCGGCGCGTCGGGAACAGGTAGTCCGTCTGGCGCTCCAGCAGGATCTCCCCGCGCGGGCCGCGCGCGAACTCCTTGAGCGCGCGCATGGCTTCCTCACCCAGGGGGATCAGCCGTTCGCGGTCGCCTTTGCCGAGGATGCGGATCACGCCCTGGTTCAGGTTGATCTGGGTCTGACGCAGGTTCACCAGCTCCGAAACGCGCAGGCCGGTCGCGTACAGCACCTCGAGCATGGTGCGGTCGCGGTTGCCGAGCGGGTCTCCGACCACGGGGGCGGACAAGAGCGACTCGACCTCCTCCTCCGTCAGCGAGCGCGGCAGCGAGCGGCCGATCTTCGGCATGGCGATCTGCGCGGTCGGATCCTCGCGGATGGCGCCCTCGCGCATGAAGTAGCGGAAGAAGCGCCGGAAACTCGACAATTGGCGCGCGGTCGAGCGCGGCCGGGCGCCCGCGCGTACGCGCCAGGCGATGAAGTCCTGCAGGTCCGCCCGCGAGGTGCGCATGATCGGCACGCTGCGCTCGGCCAGCCAGCGCGCGAGCGCGGTGAGATCGGCGCGGTAGGCGGCCAGGGTGTTCGGTGACAGGCCCCGCTCCATCCAGACGGCATCCAGAAAGCGGGAAACCGCAGGATCTGCCGAATCGGCGGTGGAGGTCATGGCGATCGCGGTATTGGACAAGCCTGGTCTCGCTAAGGAAGCTAGGGTGAGCGCCTGCGCCGCGGGTGCGCAGTGTGCGTGCCTCGACTTCCCGGTAATGTGGTGACCCCAGTATGGTGAGCGCACCCTCCCGATCGACGTGACCATCTTCACATCAGCGCCGCCGCATTAACATAAAGAGAACCAGTTCACATCCGCGCAAGCGTTCCGCTCATGAGCCACGAGACTTTGTGAAGCTGCCGGTCATGTCCCGGGCATTCCTCCTGGTGCCGCTGCGGGTGCTGTACCTGCTGTGGCTCATCGCGAGCTTTATGGCCGTCGGCCTCATCACGCTCGGGCTGCTGATCCTGCTGCCACGTCTGTCGCAGCGGCGCGCCGCCGCGCGCGCCCTGGCACGCGTGTTTTTGCACCTCGCGGGGCATGCCCCTCAGCGTGCGCTTCGCGGAACACCTGCCGGCAGGCCAGTGCGTGGTGGTGTGCAATCACGCCAGCTACCTGGACGGCATCGTGCTCACCGCCGCGTTGCCGCCGCAATTTGGCTTCGTCATCAAGCGCGAGATGGCCTGCGTGCCCCTGGTCGGTGCACTGCTGAGGCGGCTGGGTTCGCAGTTCGTCGAGCGTTTCGACCGGCAGCGCAGCGCCGCGGATGCGCGCCGCGTATTGCGCAACGCCAGCCAGGGAGCCTCGGTCGTTTTCTTCCCCGAAGGCACGTTCACCCGCACCCCGGGCCTGCTGAAATTTCACCTCGGCGCGTTCGTGACGGCCGTGCGCGCCGGCTGTCCGCTCGTGCCGGCGGTGGTCCGCGGCACGCGCCGCGCTCTCCCCCGAGCGGGGCGCTGCCCGTGCCCGGGCGCGATCGAATTGACGATCCTGCCGCGCTCGGCGCGGCGGCGGAAGCCCCGGATGAGCACGCGGCGCCGAAGTTACGCGAAGCGGCGCGCAGCGCGATGCTGGCGGCGCTCGGCGAGCCGGACCTCACATGTTGCGACGATACTGACCGCCCACCTGATACAGCGCATGCGAGATCTGCCCCAGCGAGCAGACCTTGACGGACTCCATAAGCTCGGCGAACACGTTGCCGCCGCTGGCGGCCGACCTGCTGCAAGCGCGCGAGCGCTGCGGGTGCACGCGCCGCATTGCGCGCCTGAAAGGCGCGCACCGCCGCCACCTGCGTCCTGTTTTTCTTCCTCGCTCGAGCGGATCAGTTGCGCTCCCTTGTGCTCCTCGGCGGCGTCGTTGCCGGAGAGAAAGGTGTTGACGCCGACGATCGGCAGGGAGCCGTCGTGCTTCTTCGTCTCGTAGTAGAGGCGACTCCTCCTGGATCTTGGCGCGCTGGTACATCGTTTCCATCGCGCCCAGCACGCCGCCGCGCTCGGACAGGGCTTCGAACTCCTTGTAGACCGCCTCTTCCACCAGATCCGTCAGGTAGTCGATGGCGAATGAGCCCTGCCAGGGGTTCTGGATCTTGTTCAGACCGAGTTCGCGATTGATGATCAGCTGGATCGCCACCGCGCGACGCACGCTCTCCTCGGTGGGCGTGGTGAGCGCCTCGTCGTAGGCGTTGGTGTGCAGGCTGTTGCAGTTGTCGAACAGCGCGTACAGCGCCTGCAGCGTCGTGCGGATGTCGTTGAAGGAGATCTCGCGGGCATGCAGGCTGCGTCCGGAGGTCTGCACGTGGTACTTCAGCATCTGGCTGCGCGCGCCGGCGCCGTAGCGGTCGCGCATGGCGCGCGCCCAGATGCGCCGCGCGACGCGGCCGATGACGACGTATTCCGGATCCATGCCGTTGGAGAAGAAGAACGACAGATTGGGCGCGAAGTCGTCGATCTTCATGCCGCGCGCCAGGTAGTACTCGACGATGGTGAAGCCGTTGGCGAGCGTGAAGGCGAGCTGTGAGATCGGGTTCGCGCCGGCCTCGGCGATGTGATAGCCGGAGATCGACACCGAGTAGAAGTTGCGCACGCGCTGATCGATGAAGTACTGCTGCACGTCGCCCATCATGCGCAGCGCAAACTCGGTGGAGAAGATGCAGGTGTTCTGCGCCTGGTCCTCCTTGAGGATGTCCGCCTGCACCGTGCCGCGCACCGGCCTGCAGGGCGCGCGCACGGATGCGCTCGTAGGTCTTGCGGCTCGAGCAGCTCATCGCCGCTCACCCCGAGCAGCGCCAGACCCGAGCCATCGTGGTGCGCGGGCAGCGCCCCCTTGTAGTCAGGCGGCGCGCACCCCGCGCGCGGCCGCCGCGAGCAAGGCGGCGATCTTCTGCTGCGCCTCGGCCCAGCGCCCTTCGGCCTTCAGATAGCGCTCGACCTGCTGATCGATGGCGGTGTTCATGAACATCGCCAGAATCATCGGCGCCGGCCCGTTGATGGTCATCGACACCGAGGTCGTCGGGCTGACACAGATCGAAGCCCGAATACAGCTTCTTCATGTCATCGAGGGTGGCGATCGACACCCCGGAATTGCCGGTGCGGCCGTAGACGTCCGGCCGCGTGTCCGGATCCTCGCCATACAGCGTCGTCGAATCGAACGCGGTCGACAGCCGCGCGGCGCCGTGGCCGTGCGCGAGGTAGTGGAAGCGCCGGTTGGTGCGCTCCGGGCCGCCCTCGCCGGCGAACATGCGGGTCGGGTCCTCCTCCTCGCGCCGATACGGGTACACCCCGCCGGTGTAAGGATAGGCGCCCGGGCAGGTTCTCGTTGAGCAGGAAATGCAGCAGCTCGCCCCAGTCCTTGCAGCTGCGGCACGGCCAGCTTCGGGATCGGCGAGCGCGAGAGGCTCTCGGTGTAGTTCTCGCCCGTCACCAGGCGCTCGCGCACCGGGTAGCGCATAGCTCGCATCGGTCGCCGCCGGCGCGCGCGCCGGCCAAGCCTTGAGCTCAGCCACGGCCTCGCTGCCGACTGCCTCGAGCGCGTGCGGTTGTAGGCGCTGCGCAGCTGCGCGCCGCGTGGCATCCGCGGCGGCCTCCGCCGAGCCGCGGCGGCGGATACGGCTCGAGCGGTGCAGGCAGGGGCGCATCGTGCAGCGCTTTCAGCGACTCGTAGAGTCCGAAGGCGCGCCGCGCCGCCTCGACCTGCGCCTCGATGCGCGCGCGCGCCGCGCGCCCCGCCTGGGCGATCTCGGCGAGGTAGCGGCGTGCGGGCTGCCGGGAATGAGCGGGGTGCGCGGCCGTGAGCTGCGGTCGGGACCGACGTCGGTCGACACTGCCAGCGTGCTGCCGATCGGGCTGCTGGTCGCTGAGCGCGGCGCAGATCGCGCCGAACAGCCGATTGACGCCCGGGTCGTTGAAGCGGCTGGCGATGGTCGGAAACACCGGCAGCTGCGCATCGGCAAGCTGCGCGCTGCTCGGGATGGTTGCGGCGCCACTGCTTGCGCACGTCGCGCAAGCTGTCCTCGGCACCGCGCTTCTCGCTCTTGTTGAGCACGATGAAGTCGGCGAAGTCGAGCATGTCGATCTTCTCGAGCTGACTCGCCGCGCCGTACTCGCTGGTCATCACGTACAGCGACAGATCGACCAGGTCGACGATCTCGGTGTCGGACTGCCCGATGCCGGCGGTCTCGACCATCACCAGATCGAAGCCGGCCGCCTGGTAGAGCTCGATCACGTCCTTGAGCACCGCCGCGGTCGCCAGGTGCGCCCGCCGCGTGGCGAGCGAGCGCATGAAGACGTTCTCCGCCGCAAGGCTGTTCATGCGGATGCGATCCCCGAGCAGCGCACCGCCGCTGCGCCGGCGCGTCGGATCCATCGCCACGACCGCGATCTGCGCCTGCGGAAAATGCCGCACCAGGCGCGAGCAGCAGCTCGTCGGTCAGGCTCGACTTGCCCGCGCCGCCGGTGCCGGTGATGCCGATGACCGGGCACCGCGCTGGCGCGAGCGACGCCAGCGCACGGCGGATCTGCTCCGCGCTGCGCCTCGACACCTCGCGGCGCCCTCCAGCACCGAGATGGTGCGGGCGATCAGGCCGTGGTCGCGGGCATTCAGCGGGCCGGAACTCGTACGCGGGCTTGCGCGACCGCGCCGCAGGCGCGCTGAACACGTCGTCGATCATGCCGGTCAAGCCCGAGGCGCCGGCCGTCCTCGGGGGTGTAGATCTTCTCGACCCCGTGCTGCTCGAGCGCGGCGATCTCATCCGGGGCGATGGTACCGCCACCGCCGACCACGACGCGCACGTGCTCGTAGCCGCGCTCGCGCAGCATGTCGACCATGTAGGTGAAGTACTCGTTGTGGCCGCCCTGATAGGAGCTGACGGCGATGCGCGTCGGCGTCCTCCTCGATGGCCGCGCGCACGATGTCCGCGACACTGCGGTTGTGTCCCAGGTGCACCACCTCGGCCCCGCGCGCCTGCAGCAGGCGGCGAATCATGTTGATGGCCGCATCGTGGCCATCGAACAAGCGAAGCGGCGGAGACGAAACGCAGCGGCGGCCGCGCCGCCTCCGCGTCACTGCGCGGCAGAAGCGCGCCCCCTTTGAGATCGGCGTTCATAATGCGTTTCTCGCTCGCGGCATGTAGTCCGATTGATGGATGGACTTACCTGTTTACCAGCGGGTAGGATACCTACCCGTGAGTATGATTGAGGCGCCGGCAGCCGGTCAACGCGGCTGCGGGTGCGCCCTGGTGGCGCCTTCGGCGGGCCACGCTGCTGACGCCGCACGGCTATAATACGCCCTAAACCATGAACAACCGTCGCTCCAGCCCCGCCCCCGCGGGCAAGAACCCCGCGCCCGCCGCCTCCCCCTGGAAGGCGAGCCACGAACGCCAGCGCGACCGGGAAGTGAAACGCGACGCGGTCATCCGTGCCGCGGCGCGCGAGTTCAACCGCAAGGGCTACCACAATACCTCCCTCGATGACATCGCCGCCCGGCTGGAGGTCACCAAGCCCACCGTGTACTACTACGTCACCAGCAAGGAACAGCTCTTGTTTCAGTGTTTCGTGGCCGGCGTCGAGCGTATCCGCGCCGCCTTCCGCGACGTGCGGCGCCTGGAGCTGCCCGCGCGCGAGCGCCTGAATGCGGTGCTGCATCGCTATGGCGAGGCGGTGGCCTCCGAGTTCGGCTGGTGCATGGTGCGCGCCGAGGAACAGGATCTCTCCGCCCGCCATGAGCCGCCACATCAAGGCGCTCAAGTCCGAGATCGACCACGGCATCCGGCGTCTCATCCGCGAGGGCGTGCAGGATGGCTCCATCCACCCGTGCGACCCGAAGATGACCGCGTTCGCCCTGGCCGGCGCACTCAACTGGATCGCGCACTGGTATCGGGAGGATCAGTCCCTCAGCGGCGCGCAGATCGCCGAGGCGTTCGTCACCGTGTTCGAGGCGGGGCTGCGCCCGCGCGCCAACGCGGCGCAATTGACCCCGCCACGCGAGGCGCCGCGGCGGCGCCCGCGGCGCGCGCTTAGCGCCCAGGCCCGCTAACCCTCCGGCTATTCACCCAAGGACACCGTCATGTCCAGCAACGAAGTTCTCATCGTCTCCGCCAAACGCACCCCGATCGGAGCGTTCCTGGGCGCACTCGCCCCGCTCAGCGCGGTGCAGCTCGGCGGCGTCGCCGCAAAGGCCGCCATCCAGTCCGCAGGCATCGGCGCGGCGGAGCTCGAAGAAGTCATCCTCGGGTGTGTCTTGCCGGCGGGCCTCGGCCAGGCCCCGGCGCGCCAGGCGGCGATCGCGGCCGGCGTGCCGGTGAGCGTCCCGGCCACCACGGTCAACAAGATGTGCGGCTCAGCCCTCAAGGCGGTGATGCTCGCGGCGGAGCAGATCCGCGCCGGCTCTGCGCAGGTTGTGCTCGCCGGCGGACTCGAATCGATGTCCAACGCCCCCTACCTGCTGCCCAAGGCACGCAGCGGCTACCGCATGGGTCACGGGGAGGTGCTCGATCACATGTTCTACGACGGACTGCAGAGCCCCTGGGACGGCAAGCTCATGGGTTGCTTTGCGGATGCGACCGCGGCGAAGTACCAGTTCAGCCGCGCCCAGCAGGACGCTTTTGCCACCGAGTCCGTGCGGCGCGCCGTGCAGGCGGTGGAGGCCGGCGACTTCGACGCCGAAATCGCGCCGGTCACGGTGAAGAGCCGCAAGGGCGAGACCTTGGTGGCGCGCGATGAGACCCCCGGCACCTGCGATGCGGGCAAGATCACGACGCTCAAGCCCGCATTCGGCAAGGACGGCACGGTGACTGCGGCCAGCTCCTCTTCCATTTCCGACGGTGCAGCG
This sequence comes from uncultured Pseudomonadota bacterium, assembly GCA_963742045.1. GTDB lineage: Bacteria > Pseudomonadota > Gammaproteobacteria > Steroidobacterales > Steroidobacteraceae > 13-2-20CM-66-19. Next base: position 4,101,050 of record CAVUKE010000003.1, on the reverse strand, counting down.
GCGCTGGTGCTCATGAGCGCGGAAGCGGCGCGCAGCCGCGGCGTGAAACCCCTCGCGCGCCTCCTCGCCTACGCAAGCCACGCGCACGAGCCGGAATGGTTCACGACCGCCCCGGTGGGTGCGATCCGCAAGGTGCTCAAGCAGCTGAACTGGACCGCGCGCGATGTGGACCTGTATGAGATCAACGAAGCGTTTGCCACGGTCACCATGGCGGCCATGCGCGACCTTGAGATCGAGCACGCGCGTGTCAACGTCAACGGCGGAGCCTGCGCGCTCGGTCATCCGATCGGCGCCACCGGGGCGCGCATCCTGACGACGCTCCTCTATGCCCTGCGCGAGCGCGGCGGCAAGCGCGGCATCGCTTCACTCTGCATCGGGGGCGGGGAAGCCGTCGCCGCTGCGGTAGAGCTGCTCTAATCCCCCCTGTGCGGAGGCTGCGATGAGAATTCAGGACGTACGCGCCGTCATCACCGGCGGGGCCTCGGGTCTGGGTAACGCGGTGGCGCGTCATCTGAGCGCCCACGGCGGCAAGGTGGTCATTCTGGACGTGCAGGAGGGGCCGGGCCGGGCTGCAGCCGCAGCCTTAGGCGGCGCGGCACGTTTCCTGCGCTGCGATGTGACCTCGGAGGCGGAAGTGAATGCGGCGATGGACGCCGCCCATGGGCACCTCGGGGGTCTGAATCTGCTCGTCAACTGCGCCGGCGTCGTGGGCGCCGGCCGCCTGCTCGGCAAGAACGGCCCGATGGCGGGCGAGTTCTTCACCAAGGTGATCCATATCAACCTGATCGGTACGTTCCTGTGCGACAAGGCCGCCGCGGCCCTCATGCAGCACAACGTGCCGGGCGTGGACGGCGAGCGCGGGCTTCTCATTCATACCTCCTCCGTGGCCGCCTTCGAGGGCCAGGTCGGGCAAGCCGCCTACTCGGCGACCAAGGCGGCAGTGGCGGGCATGACGTTGCCGATCGCGCGCGAATTGGCGCGCTTTGGCATCCGCTGTGTCTCCATCGCACCGGGCATCTTTCACACCCCGATGATGGATGGCATGCCGGCGGAGGTGCAGGCCTCCCTCGCCGCGCAGGTGCCCTTCCCCGCCCGCCTGGGCAAGCCCGAGGAGTTCGCGCAGCTGGTGGCGAGCGTGTGCGAGATTGCGATGCTCAACGGTGAAACAATCCGGCTGGACGGCGCCATCCGCATGCAGCCGAAATAAGCGCGGCATTGAACCTTGCGGCTTGAAGGGAGACAGGCGTGACCGAGGCCATCGAGCGGGACGTCATGCAGTATGACGTCGTCATTGTGGGGGCCGGGCCCGCAGGCCTCGCCTGCGCGATCCGCCTGAAGCAGCTCAAGCCCTCCGCCACGGTGTGCGTGCTCGAGAAGGCCTCCGCGGTCGGGGCGCACTCGCTCTCCGGAGCGGTGCTCGAACCCGGTCCGCTCGAGGCGCTGCTGCCCGAGTGGCGCAGCGAATATCCGGGCATGAAGGTGGCGGCCACGGAGGATGACTTCCGCCTCCTCACGGTGCGCGGCTCTTATAAGCCGCTGCCGGACTTTGCCGTGAAGCTCCTGCCGCACTCGCTCACCTACAGCACCCCTTTCAACAACCACGGCAACTACATCATCTCCCTCGGCCAGCTCACGCCCTGGCTCGCGCAGAAGGCCGAGAGCCTCGGCGTTGAGGTGTTCCCGGGCTTTGCCGCGGCGGCGCCCGTGTTTGATGAGGGCGGCGCGGTAAAGGGCGTGCGCATCGGCGACATGGGCCTGGATCGGGAGGGCAAGCCCGGGCCGAATTTCACCCCCGGGGTGGAGATCCACGCGGGCCTGACGGTGCTCGCGGAAGGCGCCCGCGGCTCAGTGTCCAAGACCCTCATCGCCCGCTACGCGCTCGAGCAGGGTCACTGCCCGCAAACCTTCGCGCTCGGCTACAAGGAGCTGTGGCAGTTGCCCCCCGGGCGCGTGCAGCCCGGGCGCATCGAGCACGCGCTGGGCTGGCCGGCTGATGCGCACACTTATGCGGGCAGCTTCCTCTATCACCTCGACAACGATCAGGTGTACGTCGGCTACATCGTCGGCCTGGACTACCAGGACCCGCGTCTGCAGCCCTTCGAAGCATTCCAGCAGTACAAGAACCACCCGAGCGTGAAGGCGCTGCTTGAGGGCGGCGAGATCCTCTCCGCCGGGGCGCGCACCATCGCCGCCGGCGGCTGGCAATCGACCCCGACCCTGGAGATGCCGGGCGCCCTCCTGATCGGTGACGCCGGCGGCACGCTCAACTTCGCCAAGATCAAAGGCGTGCACCAGGCGATCCGCAGCGGCGCACTGGCCGGCGAGCACATCGCGCACGGCGGCGCGGCCACCGGCTTCGATGCCAAGTGGCGCGCCTCCCCCGGCGGCCAGGAACTGAAACGGGTGCGTAACTTCAAGCCGGGGTTCAAGCGCGGCCTGTGGTTCGGGCTCCTCAACTCCGCCTGGGAAATGCTCACCGGCGGCAAGTCGCCCTGGACCTTGAAGAACACGGCCGACTGGTCGGGCCTGTACAAGCTCGACGAGTACACCTCGCCCGAGCGGCACTGGATCGAGCGCACGCTGCCGCCGCGCGATCGGGTCTCGTTCGTGTTTTTTGCCGGCAATGCGCACGAGGAGAGCCAGCCCATCCACCTGAAGGTGGCCGACACCAGCATCTGCGCCGGCCGCTGCGCCCAGGAATACGGCAATCCGTGCGAGCGCTTCTGTCCGGCCGGCGTTTACGAGATGGTGTCCGACGGTGCCGGTGGCAAGCGGCTGCAGATCAACGCCGCCAACTGCGTGCACTGTAAGGCCTGCGACATCAAGGACCCCTACCAGATCATTACCTGGACCACACCCGAAGGCGGTTCGGGGCCGAACTACCAGTCGTTGTAGGATGTTGAGCACCCGGGAGCTGCTATGACGGAACTCTGGCGCCCCTCGCCGCAGCGTGTTGCCGATGCCAACCTGACACGCTTCACGCAGTGTCTGAACGCGCGTCGCGGCATGCGGCTGCACGATTACAGCGAGCTGTACGCCTGGTCGATCGCGCACCCGCAAGAGTTCTGGAGCGAGCTTGCGCACTTTGCCGACGTGCGCGCCGACTTCGGCGACGGCCCCATCCTCGAGAATGCCGGCCAGATGCCCGGCGCCCGCTTCTTTCCCAACGCACGCCTGAACTTTGCGGCCAATCTGCTGAAGTTCGACGACGAGCAGCCCGCGCTGGTATTCCGCAACGAGCGTGGCGCGCGCCGTGTGCTCTCGTACCACGAGCTGCGTCCGGAAGTGGCGCGCATCGCCCACGGGCTCAGCGCCAGCGGCGTGGTCGCCGGCGATCGGGTCGCCGGCTTCCTGCCGAATCTGCCCGAGACCACGATCGCGATGCTCGCCACCGCGAGCCTCGGGGCCATCTGGACTTCCTGCTCGCCGGACTTCGGCATCCCCGGGGTGCTCGATCGCTTCGGACAGATCGCGCCCAAGGTGCTGTTCACCGCGGACGGCTATTTCTACGCGGGCAAGCGGCTCGATTCACTCGAGCCGATGGCTGCAGTCCTCGCCAAGCTCGAGAGCGTCACGCGCGTGGTGCTGATCCCCTACGTCGATGCCGAGCCCAAGCTTGAGCGCCTCGGCGCGCGCGCCACGCAGTGGCGCGCTTTCGGGGCGGCCGGCCGGCCGGCCGCCTTTGCCCCGCTGCCCTTCAACCACCCGCTCTACATCCTTTATTCCTCCGGCACCACCGGGGTACCCAAGTGCATCGTGCACGGCGCCGGCGGCACGCTGCTGCAGCATCAAAAGGAGCACCTGCTGCATGTGGACCTCAAGCGCAGCGACCGCCTGTTCTACTTCACCACCTGTGGCTGGATGATGTGGAACTGGCTGATGAGCGGGCTCGCCAGCGGCGCCACGCTGGTGCTCTACGACGGCAGTCCCTTTCACCCCGAGCCGGCGGCGCTGTGGAAGATCGCCGCCGAAGAACGCCTCACGATTTTCGGCACGAGCGCCAAGTACCTCTCGGCGCTGGAGAAGCGCAACTTCGTGCCCGCCGACGCGGCGGATCTGACCAGCCTGCGAACGCTCCTGTCGACCGGCTCGCCCCTGCTGCCCGAGGGCTTCGATTACGTGTACCGCAACGTGAAGTCTGACCTGCAGCTCGCCTCGATTTCCGGGGGCACCGACATCGTCTCCTGCTTTGCGCTCGGCTGCCCCACACGCCCGGTGCACCGCGGTGAGATTCAGTGCCGCGGCCTGGGTCTGAGCGTGGAGATCTTCGATGACGAGGGCCACCCGGTACGCGGGGCACGCGGCGAGCTCGTATGTACCACGCCGTTTCCTTCCATGCCCGTGGGTTTCTGGAACGATGCCGACGGCGCCAAATACCGCGCCGCTTACTTTGAGCGCTTCCCGGGCGTGTGGCACCACGGCGATTACGCGGCCATCACCGAGCACGACGGACTCATCATCTACGGGCGCTCGGATGCGGTGCTCAATCCCGGCGGGGTGCGCATCGGTACCGCGGAGATCTACTCCGCCGTCGAGAGTCTGCCGCAGGTGGCCGAAGCACTCGCCGTCGGCCAGGACTGGCAGGACGATGTGCGCGTCGTACTGTTCGTGCGGCTGCAGCCGGGGGTGACTCTCGAGGAGGCGCTCCGACAGCAAATCCGCGACACGATCCGCGCGCAGACCACGGCACGCCACGTGCCCGCGCGCATCATCGCGGTGCCCGACATTCCGCGCACGCTCTCCGGCAAGCTCACCGAGCTGGCGGTGCGCAACATGATCCACGGGCGGCCCGTGAAGAACATTGACGCGCTCGCCAATCCGGGCGCGCTCGAGCACTTCCGCGATCTGCCAGAGCTCAAGACCTAGACACTCGTGAGCGGTGAATCACCGGAAAAAGCCGCCGCGGCGGCCGCGGGGCTGGTGCAGTTCTATGACGAGGAGTTGCGCGCCCGACACTTCAGCGCCGATGCCGCGCAGCTCGCCGCCGTGGAGCGGCTCGATGAGCTGCGCGGGCGCCTGATCAGCGCCGCAGCGGCGCGCCAGGCGCCGCGCTGGCTCGGGCCGCTGCTGCCGCAGCGCGCGCGAGCGCCCGTGACCGGGCTGTACCTCTGCGGCGGGGTCGGTCGCGGCAAGACCTGGCTCATGGACCTGTTTTTCGCAAGTCTGCCCTTCCCGCAGCGCCGTCGGCGGCATTTCCACCGCTTCATGCACGAGGTACACGATCAGCTCAGGCGTCTCAAGGCGCAGCGCTCCCCGCTCGATCACATCGCCGCGCTCATAGCGCGCGATACCCGCGTGTTGTGTTTCGATGAGCTGTTCGTCTCTGACATCGCCGACGCCATGATCCTCGGCGGCCTGTTCGAGGGGTTATTCCGCCGCGGGGTCACCCTGGTCGCCACCTCGAACGTGCCTCCGGGTGAGCTTTACCGGGATGGCCTGCAGCGCCAGCGCTTCCTGCCGGTCATCGCGCTCCTTGAGCAGCACCTGGAGGTGCTGCCCGTGGCCGGGCCGACCGACTATCGGCTGCGGCAACTGAAGCAGGCCGGCACCTACCTCCTCAGCGGTAGCGCGGATGAGGCGGTACGCCTCGCCGCACTGTTCCGGGAGCTCGGCGGCGCGAACGCGCAGGAGGGCGGCACGCTGCAGATCGAAGGACGGCCGATCGCGGTGCGGCGCCTCGGGCACGGCGCGCTGTGGTGTACCTTTGACGCCCTGTGCGCCGGCCCGCGCAGCCAGGACGATTACATCGAAATCGCGCGCGAGTTCCAGGCCGTGCTGGTCTCGGATGTGCCGGTGCTTGATGCGGAGCATGAGGATGAGGCGCGCCGCTTCGTGGCGCTCGTCGATGAGCTCTACGACCGCAACGTGAAGTTAGTCGTGTCCGCGAGCGTCGCCCCGGCGCAGCTGTACCGGGGCACGCGCGTGCGTGCGCTCTTTGAGCGTACCGTGAGCCGGCTCACGGAAATGCAGAGCGAGGAATATCTCGCACGTGCGCACCGTCCGTAGGCAGCTCCTAGATGACGCCGCGGCGGATCTGATCCTGCTCGATCGATTCAAACAACGCGCGGAAATTGCCTTCGCCGAATCCCTCGTTGCCCTTGCGCTGGATGATCTCGAAGAAGATCGGGCCGATCACGTTCTGCGTGAAGATCTGCAGCAACACCCCCTCGCCCTTGGCCGGATTGCCGTCGATGAGGATGCGCCGCTGACGCAACTCCTCGAGCTGCTCGCGATGCCCGGGCACGCGGGCCGCGATCCCCTCGTAATAGGTCTCGGGTGTGTCCTGGAAAGCGACCCCGTGGCGGCGCAGCACGTCCACGGTGCGGTAAATGTTCTCGGTGGACAGGGCGATGTGCTGGATGCCCTCGCCGTGGTACTCCCTCAGGTATTCCTCGATCTGGCTCTTGTCGTCCTGGGACTCGTTGATGGGAATGCGGATCTTGCCGCACGGGCTGGTCATGGCACGCGAGAACAGCCCCGTGTGCTTGCCCTCGATATCGAAGTAGCGGATCTGGCGGAAGTTGAACAGCTTCTCGTAGAAACCCGCCCACACGTCCATGCGGCCGCGGCCGACGTTGTGCGTGAGGTGATCGATCAGCAGCAGTCCCGCCCCTTCGCCCGCGCCAGCCGCTCCGCGCACCGGACGAAAATCGACGTCATAGATGGAGCGCTCCCCGTACAGGTCCACCAGATAGATGAGCGAGCCGCCAATGCCTTCGATGCACGGGATGTTCAGTTCCATCGGGCCGGCGCTCTGCGGCCCGGGCTTGGCACCGAGGGACAGCGCGCGGCTGTAGGCACGCGCAGCATCGCGCACGCGAAACGCCATCGCGCAGGCCGACGGTCCGTGCACGCGCGCGAAGGCCTGCGCGAACGACTCCGGCTCGGCGTTGATGATGAAGTTGATCTGCCCCTGGCGGTGCAGGGTCACGTTCTTCGAGCGGTGGCGTGCGACCACGGGGAAACCCAGACGCTCAAAGAGCGAGCGCAGCAGCTGCGGGTCCGGCGCCGTATATTCGACGAACTCGAAGCCATCCGTGCCCATCGGATTGTCGGACAGGTCGCTCATGCGCTTAGATCCTCAAAGACACCGTGACACAGGCGATCATTATTATAGCCGCGCGGACGCTGCACCCGGGTCCCGGCGCCGGCTCGCCCCCCGGGGTGCACAGGCGCCGCCACCGAGGGATATGTGGCACAGGGCGCACATGTATAATCGCGCGCCGCAACAACGGGGGATCTGTGACCGCGCCGCCTTGCCATAAGATGCGTTACGCGCACGCGACGCTGCCATCTTCTTCCCTCAGGATGACCGGGCATGCACGCAGTTGCCGAAGATAGCCGGCTGCTTCACAGCATTCCCGCCGCGCGCGTCGCGCTGATCGAGCGCATCGCGCGCAGCGCGGGCGGCAACGGCGGCCGACGGCAGCTGCCGCAGCGCTTCCTGCGCAGCTACTTCCACGGGGTCGCCGAAGAGGACCTGGCCGCCCGCAATCCGCGCGAGCTGTCACGCGCGGCGCTGGCGCATCTTGAGTTTGCCACGCGCCGCCCGCGCGGCCGTTCGCTGGTGCGGGTCTTCAACCCGCAACCACAGAGCGATGGCTTCGAGTGCCCGCACACGCTCGTGCTCACGGTCACCGACGACATGCCCTTCCTGGTGGATTCCCTCGGCATGGCCTTTGGCCGCGCCGACCTTGCCGTGCATCTGATCGTGCATCCGGTGCTGCAGGTGCGGCGCGACCGCCACGGGCGTCTGCTGGAGATCGGCGCCAACGGCGCAGCACCTACGCACGCCGAATCCTGGCAGCTGTACGAAGTCGACCGCATCACTGATCCTGCGCAGCTGCAGAAGCTGCAGCAGGATCTGGAGGCGACGCTCGCTGACGTGCGCGTCGCCGTGCGCGACTGGCGCGCGATGCGCGCGCAGGTGCGCGCCCTCATCAGCGAGCTGGAGAACCGTCCCCCGCCGCTGCCGACGGCCGAGGTGAGCGAAGTGGCGCACCTGCTGGCCTGGATGGAAGAGCGGCACTTCGTGTTTCTGGGTTACCGGCGCTATCAGCTGCAGCGCGGACGCAGCGAGGATCGCCTCGTGCCCGAGCGCGCCTCGGGCCTGGGGATTCTCAGCACCACGCGCCGCCAGGGACAGCGCCCGGGAGCCACCGTGTTGCGCGGGGATGTGCGCGCCAAGGCCCGCGAGACTGAGCTGCTCATCCTCACCAAGGCGAACGCCACGTCCACCGTGCATCGCCCCGAGCTGCTCGACTACGTGGGCGTGAAGACCTTCGATAAGCGCGGCATGGTCACCGGTGAGCACCGCTTCCTTGGCCTGTGGACCTCCACCGCTTATCACGGCAGTCCGCGGGACATCCCGGTGCTGCGGCACAAGGTCGACCGCGTCATCGAGCACTTTGGCCTCGACCCGGCGAGTCACGATGGCAAGGAAGTGCTGAACGTTCTGGAAACTTACCCGCGCGATGAGCTCTTTCAGGCCGGCGTGCCGGACCTCATCCGCATCGTGCGCGGCGTGGTCAACCTCTACGAGCGGCGCACGGTGCGCCTGCTGGTGCGGCGCGACCCCTACCACCGCTTCTATTCCTGCTTAGTCTATGTGCCGCGTGATCGCTACAACACCGAGGTACGCGAGCGCATCGAACAAATCGCGCGCGCAGGTTTCGCCGGCACCGCGGTGGAGAGCCAGGCGCAGATCTCCGGTTCGAGCCACGCGCGCGTGCACGTCGTGGTGCGCACCGATCCGAGCAAGCATCAGAAACCGGATCTCGGACGCATCGAACGGCGCATCGCCGAAGCGGCGCTCACCTGGTCCGACCGCCTGCGCGAGGTGCTCATCGGACGCCTCGGCGAAGCGCGCGGCCTGGCGCTCGGCGGTCGCTACCGGCACGCCTTCCCACTCGCCTACGAAGAGGACGTCATCCCGGAGCAGGTGCTCGATGACCTCAACGACCTTGAGGCGCTGCGCGAGCAACCCACGGCGCTCAGACTGAACCTGTACCGCCCGCGCGGCCAGGTGCTGGCGCGCGTGCACCTGAAGATCCTCAAGCTCGGGGATCCGGTGCCGATCTCGGACGTACTGCCGATGCTGGAGAACTTCGGCCTGCGGGTGATCTCCGAGCGCCCCTATGCGCTGGCGTGGCCGCAGGGTGGGGGCGCCTGGATACAGGACTTCGAGCTCGAGCAGCGCGACCAGCTCATCATCGAGATCGAGCGGATCGAGTCGATCTTCCGCGACGCTTTCGCGGCGGCCTGGAGTGGCGCGATCGAGAACGACGGTTTCAACCGCCTGCTGCTCGCGGCCGAACTCAACGCCCGGCAGATCGTCGTGCTGCGCGCCTACTGCCGCTACCTGCTGCAGACCGGCGTGCCTTTCAGCCAGGTCTACATCGAGCGCACGCTCGCGGCCAATCCGCCCATCGCGCGCAGCCTCGTGCGTCTGTTTGAGGCGCGCTTTGAGCCGGCCGCGCAGCGCCGGCGCGGCAACGACCGCCGCGCGGTCAACATCGTCGGCCAGATTCGCACGCTCCTCGATGCGGTCGCGAGCCTCGATGATGATCGCATCCTGCGCGCCTACCTGACTCTGATACAGGCGACGCTGCGCACCAGCTTTTATCAGCCCGGCGCCGACGCGAAGCCCAAGCCCTACCTGTCCTTCAAGTTCGACCCGGCGAGCATTCCGGACCTGCCGCTGCCACGGCCGAAGTACGAGATCTTCCTCTACAGCCCGCGGGTGGAGGGCGTGCACTTGCGCATGGGCGATGTGGCGCGCGGCGGGCTGCGCTGGTCGGATCGGCGCGAGGATTTTCGCACCGAGGTTCTTGGGCTCATGAAGGCCCAGAACGTAAAGAACACGCTCATCGTACCGGTCGGTGCCAAGGGCGGCTTCGTCGCCAAGCGCCTGCCGGCGAGCGGCACGCGCGAGGAGGTGCAGGCGGAGGTCATCGCCTGCTACCAGACCTTCATCCGCGCGCTGCTCGATCTGACCGACAACATCGTCTCCGGGCGCATTGTGCCGCCGCCGCAGGTGGTGCGCAGCGACGGCGACGATCCGTATCTGGTGGTCGCGGCCGATAAGGGCACCGCGACCTTCTCCGACATCGCCAACGCCATCGCGGCCGAATACCACTTCTGGCTCGGCGACGCCTTCGCCTCGGGGGGCTCCGCCGGCTATGACCACAAGAAGATGGGCATCACGGCGCGCGGGGCGTGGGAGTGCGTCAAGCGTCACTTCCGCGAGATGGGGATCGATACGCAGTGCATGCACTTCACCGTGGCCGGCATCGGCGACATGTCCGGGGACGTGTTCGGCAATGGCATGCTGTTGTCGCGGCATATAAAGCTGCAAGCCGCCTTCGATCATCGCCACATCTTCCTCGACCCGGAGCCGCACTCGGTCGTGAGCTTCGCCGAGCGGGCGCGCCTCTTCGCGCTGCCGCGTTCGAGCTGGGATGATTACGACCGCAAGAAGCTCTCGCGCGGCGGCGGCATCTTCGAGCGCAGCGTCAAATCCATCGCGCTGTCCCCGGAAGTGCGCTCCATGCTCGGCATCGAGAGTTCGACCGCCGCACCGAACGAGGTGATCCGTGCGATCCTGCGCATGCCGGTGGATCTGCTCTGGAACGGCGGCATCGGCACCTACGTGAAGGCCAGCGACGAACGCAACGCCGAAGTCGGGGACCGCACCAACGATGCGCTGCGGGTTGAGGGCAGGGAGTTACGCGCCAAGGTCGTGGGTGAAGGCGGCAACCTCGGACTCACCCAGCGTGGCCGCGTGGAGTACGCACTTGCACCACGGCCGGCTCAACACCGACTTCATCGACAATTCCGCCGGCGTGAACACCTCCGACGTCGAAGTCAACATCAAGATCCTGCTCAACCCGCTCATGCACGAAGGCCGGCTGACCCGCGGGGAGCGCAACCGCCTGCTCTCTCGCATGACCAACGAGGTCGCGGCCCTGGTGCTGCGCAACAATTACCTGCAAAGCCAGGCAATCAGCACCCTGGAGCTGCAGTCCACGGTGCGCGCTGCCGGAGTTTCAGCACCTGATCCGCCTGCTCGAGCGCTCTGGCGAACTGAACCGGACGCTGGAGTTCCTGCCGACGGACGAGGAACTCGCCGAGCGGCGCAAGAGCGGCGTGGGGCTGACGCGCCCGGAGCTGGCGATCCTGCTCGCGTACAGCAAGATCTGGCTCAATGCGCACCTGCTCGCTTCGGACGTCCCGGAGGACCCGTACCTGTCGGCGGAGCTGACGCGCTACTTCCCGGCGCCCATCCAGGAGCGCTTCCCGCGCGCCATCGGCCACCACCGTCTGCGCCGCGAGATCATCGCAACCGCCACCACCAACAGCCTGGTGAACCGCATGGGGCCGACTTTCGTCACGCGCGCCCAGGAGGACACCGGGGCAGCCCCGGCGGCGATCGCACGCGCCTACACCGCCGCGCGCGAGATCTTCGCCATGCGCGAAGTGTGGAACCGCATCGAAGCGCTGGATAACAAGGTGACCGCCACCCTGCAGTACGAGGCCGCATTCCAGACGAGCCGCCTGCTGCGCCACGCGACCTACTGGCTGCTGGCGGCGCGCACGCGGCTGCAGGTGGATGCGGTGGTGGCGGAGTTTCGCGCCGACGTGCGCCGCCTGGAAGCGGAGATTCACCAGGCGCTCACCGGAGCGGAACTGCTGCGCTTTGAGGAAAACCGCAGGCGTTTCGCCGACGGCGGCCTGCCGCCGGCGCTGGCGGTGCGTATCGCAAGCCTTGAGGCCCTGAACGCCGCGCTCGACATCTGCGAGATCGCGCGCGCACACAAGGTGAGCGTTGCCGAGACCGCGCGCGTGTACTTCGAGGTCGGCACGCGCATCGGCTTTGACTGGCTGCGCGCGCGCATCGAGAAGCTCAAGGTCGATGGTCAGTGGCAGGCGATCGCCCGCAGCGGCCTGCGCGACGCGGCGCTGCGCGTGCAGCGGCGGCTCACCGAGCGCGTGCTGGCACGCAAGATCCGCGGCAGCGCCGAGGCTCGGGTGAACGCCTGGGTGCAGGCCGCCGGCCAGGATCTGGTGCACTGGCAGCGCACGCTGGCGGACATGCGCGCCGCCGGCGCCGGTGACTTTGCCACGCTCACGGTGGGCGTCGAGTCGGTCCGCAAGCTCGCCAATTGAACAGCGTGCCCATGTCCGAGAGGCAAACCACCCCGCCTGGCCGACTGATTCTGGTGCGCCACGGCCAGAGCACCTGGAACCTCGAGAATCTGTTTACCGGCTGGACGGACGTCGAACTGTCAGAACTCGGGCGCGGGGAAGCGGCCCGGGCGGGACGCGAAGTGCTGCGCGAGCGGCTCGCGGTCGATATCGCCTTCACCTCGGTCTTGAAGCGCGCCATCCGCACGCTGTGGATCATGCTCGAGGAGATGGAGCGCATGTGGCTGCCAGTGGAGCGTTCCTGGCGGCTGAACGAGCGGCATTATGGGGCGCTGCAGGGGCTCAACAAGGCGCAAACCGTGGCGCAGTACGGCGCGGCCCAGGTGAAGATCTGGCGGCGCAGCTACGACTCCCCCCGCCGCCGCTCGCGCCCGATGACCCGCGCCACCCGCGCTTCGATCCACGCTACGCTGCGATACCGGCCCAGGATCTGCCGGCGACCGAATCGCTCAAGGACACGCTCGCGCGCGTGCTGCCCTGCTGGCATGCGCGCATCGCACCGGAGCTGCGCGGCGGGCGCAACGTCATGGTCGTGGCACACGGCAACAGCCTGCGCGCCATGGTGAAGATGCTCGATGGGGTGAGCGACGATGAGATCACCGAACTCAACATCCCCACCGGCGTGCCGCTGCTCTACGAGCTCGATGCGCACCTTCGGCCGCTCACCCGGCGCTACCTCGGGGATGCAGCCGCGGTGAGCGCGGCCGCTGAGGCGGTGCGGCGCCAGACCGAAAAGCCCTAAGGCCTCAGGCCGCCCAGCCGTCGTAGCGGCCGCCGAGCTCCTCGGCGAGCGCGCTCAGGCGGCGGCTGATCTCCTGCATCTGCGGCACGATGAGGCGCATGGTCTTGGTGGCGTGCAGGCTGAAGCCGCTCTCTTCCTGCATGGGCTTCGTGTCGACGGCAAATTCAGGCTCAAGACGCGATCGCGCGCTCTGGCAGGCGGCCTCATCGGGCAGCGCCAAAAAGAAGTCCACGCGGTAGTCGTTAAAGGGTGCGTAGCCCTGTGAGCGCAGCTGCGCGATCATCTGCTCGTCCCAGGTCTCGGCACGCGAGCGCCGCACGGTGCGCAGCTTGAAGTAGACGCGCAGCACGATGAGCCCGAGGGCGGCGAGCAGCGCGACGAAGAACCACCCGTTCACGCTTCCGCGCCCGCTCAGCGCGGGCCCTTGCCCGGGAACTGCGGCTTGCGCTTCTCCAGGAACGCGCTGATGCCCTCGGCGCCCTCGGCGCTGACGGCGTGCGCGGCGATGGTTTCGCTTTCAAGAATCATTTGCGACTCGAACGCCCCGAGGGAGGCGGCCATGAGGCGCTTGGTCGCTCCGAAGGCGTGGCTGGCACCGCCGGCGAGCTGTTCGGCGAGCTGCAGCGCGCGCGGCAGCAGTTCCTCATCCGCCACCACTTCGTTCACCAGGCCCCAGTCAAGCGCCTGCTGCGCAAGGAGCGTCCGGTTCAGGATCAAAAGCTCCATGGTGCGCTTGGCGCCGATGGTGCGCGGCAGCAGAAAGGACGTGCCGGCGTCGGGGGTCAGCCCGGCGTTGGTGTAAGCGAGATTGAACTTCGAGCCGCGCGCGCACAGCGCCAGATCGGCCATGGCCACCAGTCCCACGCCGGCCCCCGCGGCAGTACCGTTGACCGCGGCAATCACCGGGGCATCCATGCGCGCAAAATGCGCGATCGCGGCGTGCAGGTAGGTGGTGAGTTCGCGGATGTAATCATCCCCGGCGGTCTCGCGCGAGGCCATGGCACGCAGGTCCCCGCCGAAGCAGAAGTTGCGCCCGGCACCGGTGAGCACCACGGCACGCACGGCGGCGTTGCGCGCGCAGGCGAGCGCGGCGGCGAGCAGGTCCATCGCCATTTGCAGATTGAGCGTGTTGGCGCTCTCGGGACGGTTGAGCGTAACCAGCGCTACCGCGCCACGCGTTTCAACCTGGACACTCGGGGTAGACACGGTGGCGCGCTACTCGTCGGGGGCGATGCTGACGCGCAGCCCGGCGAGTTCGGCGGTGAACTCGATCTGGCAGGAAAGGCGCGAGTTCTGCTGATAGTGCGACAGCTCGGACAGCAACTCGCGCTCATCCGACATCATGGCCGGCAGCCGCTCGCTCCAGGCCGGATCCACGTACACGTGACAGGTCGCGCAGGAACACATGCCCCCGCAGATGGCCGCCACACCGTAGTCGAGCTCGCGCAGGTTCTCCATCACCTTGAGACCGGGTTTGGCGTCCACTTCATGTTCGACTCCGTCGCGATCCACCACCCGCAAAAGCGTCATGCAGCTACCCCGATCCATCAGTAGATTTGCTTGAGGCGAACGCGCCCCGGATCTGGTAGTTTGCCGGTTCGCTATGCGACCCGCCAGCCCATCACCGGCCTTGCGGCATCAGGTGCCCGGCAGCGGCCCGAGCACCTTCATCACGAACACGGCCTTGTCAGATTCGCTGCTGAGGGCCTCGAAGGTGACACGCAGTTCGCGCATCAGCACGCCCATGACCGCATCATACGGGCCGAACACCTGGGTGCTCATGCTGTTCGTGACGATGCGCAGACCGTCAGCGTGCCCGAGACGTCTCAGGAACTCGTGGATCGGCGGGGCGAAGTCCGCTCTGAGCGGGTACAGGCTGATCTCGACTCCGATGTCCATGCGACTCGCCTCCTGCGGGAGCATCGGCGCGCAGTATTGCACGCCCGCACCGGCTCACTGCGGCTATGATCGCACCAGAGTGGATCGCCACGGGCACCAGGGTGGATAAGGAACGATGACGCGCAAAATCCAAGTTCACCAGGTGGACGCCTTTACGCGCGAACCCTTCACCGGCAACCCGACCGGCGTGGTGCTGAACGCGGACGTGCTCGCCGAGGCGCAGATGCTCGCCATCGCGCGCGAACTCAATAACGCCGAGACCGCCTTCATCCTCTCCCCCGACGCGGACGATCACACGGTGCGCGCCCGCTTCTTCACGCCCCGCAGCGAGGCCGGTTTTGTCGGGCACGCCACGGTCGCCGCACAGTACGTGCTCTCGCGCCGGCAGGATGCGCCACGCTGGCAACGACAGAAGTCCAAGGCCGGCATCGTCGACATCGAAGTACGCGGCAGCGACCCTGACCGGCGTATCGCGATACGGCGCAGCCCGCCGCCGCTCGGGCGCGAGCTGAATGACCGCGAGCGTCTGGCGGTACTCGACGCGCTGGCACTCGCCTCGGACAATCTTGACCCACGCATGCCACTGCGCATCGTGGGCGCCACGGGCACGCGACTGCTGATCGGGGTGCGCGGGCCCGAGCCGCTCAAGCACCTCAAGCCCGACCTGCAGCGCCTCACCACACTGTCCGCGCAGATCGGCGCGGCCGGTTATTTCGTCTTCACCCTCACGCCCGAAGAGCCGGATCACCTCACCGAGTCGCGCATGTTCTGCCCGGCGCTCGGCATCTCCGAGGACCCGGTGAGCGGCAACGCGCATGGACTGCTCGGGGCCTACCTTGCGCAGCTTGGTTTCCTCAGCAAGAGCAGCGAGCGGGCGCGCTTTTCCGGCATCCAGGGACACTCGCTGCACCGGCCGGGCCGCGTGGAGGTGGAGCTGGAGTTCGCCGGAGACGCGCTTGCCGGGGTGTGGATCAGCGGCCAGGCCGTTTCGATCTTCGAGACCGAGATCGAGCTGTAACCGCCGATGGCCGAGTTCCAGGGAGTCCTGAGACTCGCGGACGTGCCGCTCGGCGGCATGCGCACTTGTGTGCTCGGCGGCCGCGAGCTCGTCATCTGCCACACGCGCGAGGGCGTGTTTGCGCTCGACAACATCTGCACGCATGCGCACGCGCGCCTGTGCGAGGGACGGCTGCGCGCGACGCGCCTGGTGTGCCCGCTGCACGGCGCCTCTTTCGATATCCGCGACGGCCGCGTGCTCGCCGCCCCGGCGGAAGTGCCGCTGGCCACCTACGCAGTGCGCATCATCGCGGGCACCATCGAGGTCGCCCTGCCGAGTTAGCCGGGCGTGGGGCGTTCGGCGCGCCGCACGAGCCAGGCGGCGGGCAGCGTCACGCAGGCGCCCACGAGAAACGGGGCCGCGCTGCCGAGGAGCGCGTATATCGGGCCGGAGGTAAAGGGGCCGATGACGCGCGCCAGACTCGCGCTCGCCACATACGCCCCGAGCACCGCGCCGCGGTCGTGACCACCGGATTGCTTGGAGGCGAGCGCGAAGGCACTGGGGTTGTAAGCACCCAGACCCGTGCCGCACAGCAGCAGCCCCGCGATCGTGACCCCGAGCGTACCGGCCTGACTCAGGGTCAGAAGTCCGGCGACGTACGCAAGCACGCCCCAAATCGCCAGCCGTGTCTCACCCAGGCGCGGTACCAGGATGCGCACCAGGCCGCCTTGCATCACGAGGGCCGGCAGCGCCACGCCGAAGAGCAAAAAACCGACCGTGCGCGGTCCGAAACCGTAGCGATGCAGCGCCCAGATGGCGAAGATCGATTCGAGAATCGCCTGCGAGTAAGTGACCACGAGCGTGGCCGCCGCCAGATACGCCAGCGTCGGCCGCTCGCGCAGGAGCCGCCACACCCCGCGACGCGGCTGCACGGGCTGCTCTCGGCGCTGCGCCGCGCTATGGCTTTCCGGCAGCACGAAACGCACCAGCACAATCGCGAACACACTCAGCGCGGTGGACACGGCCGCGGGCGCGAGGAAATTCGCACTCGCCGGATCCTTGCCGGCGAGCAACCCGCCCACGGGTTGCCCGAGCGTGAAACCGACGCCGATCGCCGCCCCGATCAGGCCCATGGTCACGGCGCGCTTCTCCGGCCGCGAGACATCCGAGGCGTAGGCAAAGGCGGCCGCGATATTCCCGGCCATGAGTCCGGCGAGCATGCGCGAGGCGAGCAGCCACCACACGTTGCTCGCAAAGCCGAGCATCACGTAGGAAAGACAGGCGCCGGCGAGGCTGCTCATGAGGATCGGGCGCCGTCCGTAGCGATCGCTGAGCCGTCCCCAGTGTGGCGCCGCCAGCAGCTGACACAACGAGTAGCTGCCGAGCACGGGCGTGATGAACTGCGGTGCGACACCGAAGCGGTCCGCCATGTAGGGCACCAGCGGGATGAGGATGCCGAACCCGAGCGTGTCGATGACGCAGAAGAGGAACAACGCTCCGAGCTGTCGGCGCAACGCGAACCTCCGCTTCGATTCGGACTAGTGCCCGGGAACGACGGAGGACAGCTCCGACCCGGGCCGGGCCGGCTGGGGCTGGTAATCACGCGCGCCGCGCATGATGAGGTTGGCAATGCGCGCCTCGTCCCACGCCGCGTCGCGGCCTGAGGCATCGCCGCTGCACAGCACGGCGATCTGCAGCGAGGGGATCAGCCACAGGCGGTTACCGCCGCGTCCGCCGACTACGTACACGTCGCGGGCCGCGAAGCCCTCCTGACCCGGCGGCGGCGTCGTGTGGATCCGCAGCAAGCTACCGAAATCCGGGTCGCTCTTGGCCGGCGCGCGCATCAGGCTGACCCAGCCTCCGCGGATGATCTCGCTGCCGCGGTAATTGCCGTCCCTGAGCAGCAGCTCTCCGACGCGGATCCAGTCCCCCTGGCGCGCAAACATGCAGCAATCGGCATGCGCGGCGCCACCCGGGTGATCGAGCCAGAGCCACGCGTCCGCCGCACCGAGCCGCCGCCACAGCACGCTCGAGAGGTAGTCCGCGTAGCGCTGCTGTGTGGCCCGCTCGAGCACGAGTGAGAGCAACTGCGGGTCGACGGGCTGCTCGACCCGCGTGACCCCGGGAGGATTCGCCAGTGGCCGGCTGAGAACCGTGGCGGTGAGGTCCGGCACAGCAAGACTCTGCAGCGGGGCAAGCCCGCTCGACATGTGCATGAGATTGCGCACGCTGATCGCCCCACGCGCATCCGCGCGCCACTCCGCGAGCAGCAGCCCGAGCGGCTCATCGGGCCAGCCGATACGCCGATGTGCGACCGCCACCCCGGTGGCAAGTGCCGCGAGCAACGGCGTGAAGGCCTGCGCATCGGTGAGGGTGTTGAAGTTCGTTCCCTGCCAGTAGCGCTCAAAAACAATATGGTCGTGGCGCGCGACGATGAGCGCCCGCGAGCCGTGCTCCCCGGCGTAGCGGGCGGCCTGCTGCAGCGCGTGTGGGTCGAGCAGCTCCGTCTCCGGTGCCACGCGCGGTGCCGGCGGCTCATTGCCCCCGAGCACCCGCTCACGCGGCTGATAAAGCGGCGCACTGCGGCGCGCGAGTGCCTCCAGGTAGTGCTGCCATAACGACGGCGTGAACACGGCGGCGATGAGCGCCAGGACGAGGACTGCGAGGACTTTCAGCACGCCACGTGACATCGGCCGCATTGAATCACAGACGCCCGGCCGGAATCGGGTATTCTCTCGCGCCACGTAAAGTGCTATGGAACTGGGGATGCGACTGCGACTGTTCGCACCGCGCTACTGGCCGACCTGGGCGGGAATCGGTCTGCTGCGACTTCTGGCCATGCTGCCGTTCCCGGTGTTGCTGGCGAGCGGGCGCGCACTCGGCAGTTTGCTGCGCCATCTGCCGATCAGTTTCGTGCGCACCGCACGCCGCAACATCGAGCTGTGCTTTCCGGAGCTCGACAGCTTCGCGCGCGAGCGGCTTCTGGATGAGCACTTCAAGAGCCTCGGCATCGCACTGATGGAGGTGCCGCTGGCCTGGTGGATCACCCCGAAGCAGCTGGCACAGCTGGTGCGCATCGAGGGCGTGGAGCATCTGCAGGCCGCCATGGCGCGCGGCAAAGGCGTCATCCTGCTCACGGCGCACTTCACCTCACTGGAGCTCGCCGGCCGCACGCTGCTCGCGGTCGCACCGGTGAAGTTCCTGTACCGGCCGACCAAGAACGAGGTATTGGCGTACGCCCTCGAGCGCTTCCGCACCGGCTACGGCGGCCGCCCCATTCCCAGGGATGACATCCGCGCCTTCATCTCGGCGCTGAGGAAAAACGAGTGCGTCTGGTATGCGCCGGACCAGAGCTACCGCAAAAAAGGGGCGGAAATGGTGCCCCTGTTTGGCATCCCGGCCGCCACCAACACCCTCACCTCGCGCCTGGCGCGCATCACGGGCGCGGCGGTGCTGCCTTACTTCCTGCGCCGCCTGCCCGGCTCTGAAGGCTACGTGGCCACCATCCACCCGCCGCTGGAGGACTTCCCGAGCGAGTGTCCGGTGAGTGACACTGCACGCTTCAACCGTATGATCGAGGCACAGGTGCGCATAGCACCCGAGCAGTATCTGTGGATCCATCGCCGCTTCAAGGGTCTGACCGAGGATTATCCGGACTATTACGGACGCAGGGCCGCGCGCCGGGTGTAGCCGGCGGCGACTGGGATCTGCTGGTCATTGGCGGCGGCATCAACGGCTCGGGCATCGCCCGTGACGCCGCCGGGCGCGGACTGAAGGTGCTGCTGTGCGAGCAGGATGACCTGGCCTCGCACACCTCCTCGGCCAGCACCAAGCTGATTCACGGCGGCTTGCGGTACCTGGAGGAGTTTCACTTCGCGCTCGTGCGCAAGGCGCTGCGCGAGCGTGAAGTGCTGCTCGCCGCGGCGCCGCACATCATGCGCCCGCTACACTTTGTCATGCCGTACGCGGCACACTTGCGGCCGGCGTGGCTGATCCGCGCCGGACTGTTCCTCTACGATCACCTGGCCCAGCGTGCCCACCTCGCCGCCTCCGCCGCGGTTGATCTTGACACCCATATCACCGGGCAACCGCTCAAGGCCGGCTACCACCGCGGCTTCGTCTACTCCGACGGCTGGGTCGACGATGCGCGCCTCGTGGTCCTCAATGCGCTCGACGCGCAGGCGCGCGGCGCCCGCATACTCACGCGCGTGCGCTGCGAGAAGCTGCAGCCGCAGGGGAGGCTCTGGAGCGCGCTGCTGCGCGCTGCCGATGGCACCGCGACGGTCACGGCGCGCGCCGTGGTCAACGCCACGGGACCCTGGGTGAGTGATTTCGTGACGCGCGCCACCCCGGTACGGGCGGCGCACCAGGTACGGCTGGTCAAGGGCAGCCACATCGTCGTGCCGCGCCTCTTCGATCATCGCTACGCGTACATCTTCCAGAACGAGGATCGCCGTATCGTGTTCGCGATCCCCTACGAACACGCGTTCACGCTGATCGGCACGACCGATGTGGACTACCACGCCGACCCGGCGGCGGTGCACATCGAGGCGGCCGAGATCTCCTACCTGTGTGCGCTCGCCAACAGTTACTTCAAGCAGCCGATCAGCCCGGCAGAGGTCGTGTGGAGCTTTTCCGGTGTCCGCCCGCTGCTGCAGGATGAGTCGAACGACCCCATGAGCGTGACGCGCGACTACGCCCTCGAACTGGACCGCGAGCCCGCCCCGCTCTTGTCGATCTTCGGCGGCAAGATCACCACCTATCGCAAGCTCGCGGAGGACGCCGTGAACCTGCTCGCCGGCACACTCGATACGCACGCACCGCCGTGGACGGCGGGCGCGATGCTGCCGGGGGGGGATTTGCCTGAGGGGAGTCTTGCGGTGTTCCTGCGTACGCTCGAACGACTCTACCCGTGGCTGCCCGCGCCCGTGCGCCGCCGCTACGCGCACGCCTACGGCACACGCGTGGGACGGGTGCTCGGTGGCGCCACCTCACTCGGCGAACTCGGTACCGAGGTGCTGCCGCAGCTCTACGAGCGCGAACTTGAGTATCTGTGCCGCGAAGAGTTCGCGCGCACGGCGCAGGACATCCTCTGGCGCCGTTCCAAACTCGGCCTGCATCTGTTGCAGGTGGACGCCGCGCCGCTCGAGCGCTGGCTGCAGCGCCACACCGCGAGTGGGGCAGCGGGCGGCCTGCCGGCCGTGGGGGTTGTCTGAGTCCGGCCGCAGCGGCCGCCGGCACGCGGCGTCGGCTCACCGTGCTGATCGTGGTCGCACTCGCACCGCTGTGGCTGGTGGGAATCTTTGGCCGCGCCCTGTGGACTCCGGATGAGCCGCGCGAGGCGGACATCGCCTGGCGCATGAGTCAACAGAGCGATCGGACCCTGCCGCACCTTGGCGGCACACCGTTTCTGGAGAAACCCCCGCTGAGCTACTGGGCCTCGGCCGCCGGCGTGTCGCTGTGGGGGGACTCACCCGATGGTGCGCGTGCGCCCAATGCGCTCTACGCACTCATCACCGCCCTGGCGCTCGGTGCGCTGGCGCTCGCGATGGATCTGGACCTCTTGAGCGCCCTGCTGGCAGCGCTGCTCGCCTCAAGCGCGCTCACCGCCTTTCGCGTCAGCTGCTGGCTTGCCCCCGATGCCTGCCTGCTCGCCGGCAACGCGCTCGCCCTCCTGGGGCTCTGGCGCGGCTACCGTGCGCCGCCGGGCCGGGAGAAGGCCTGGGGCTATGCGCTCATGCACCTGGGCGCCGCGCTTGGGTTCATGGCCAAGAGTGCCCCGGGGTGGCTGGTGCCGGCGCTGGCGCTGGGCGTGCTGCTCGCCTGGGAGCGGCGCTGGGCGGAACTGCGCCGCCCGGAACTGTACGCAGGACTCATCCTGCAGGGCCTCATCATCGGCCCGTGGCTGTGGATGGTGGCGCGCTCGACTGGCGGCGCGGAGGCGCTGCGCACGCTTTTCTGGAACAACATCGTGGGACGCTTCACGCAGGTGGCCGCCCCGCAAGCACTCGACTACACCAGCGGCCACCCCAACAGCATCGGCAAGTACTTCCTCGAGCTGCCCGTGTACCTTGTGCCCTGGACCCTTGTGGCCGCAGCCAGCCTGGTGCGCGCCTGGCAGTGCCGCAGCGCCGCGGGCGCGGCGGGCACGCGCTGGCGCTTTGCGCTCGCCGCGAGTCTGCCCTTTCTGATTCTCCTGTCGCTGGCCGCGACGGCGCGCGACATCTACGCAGCGCCCGCGCTGCTCGGGTTCGCGTTGCTCGCCGCGCTGTGGCTGCAGGAGGCACAGCGCGCACCGACGCGCCTGGATCAGGTGTGTGTGCGCGGCACGCGCTGGCTGGCGGCCATCCTCGGCGGGCTGTTCCTCGGCGCGCTTGCCGTGCTCGCGCTCGCCGGCAGCGCGGGGCGCACTGGGACGCTCGCAGTTGGCGCGGCGCTGCTCGCCTTCGGGATTCCCGCGCTGCGCCGCTCCCAGCAGGCGCAGGCACGCGGGGCTTTAGGCGAGAGCCTCGCGTGTACGTACGCCGCCTATGCGGCGGCAGTCAGCCTGAGCGCGCTCGTGGTCTTTCCGGTCATCGATCGCTGGCAGGACCTGGGGGGCCTCGCACGGCGCATCCGTGCCGACACCGCACACCAGCCGCTGGCGCTGCTGGATCCGGATGAGACGACGCTCGCGATCATCGATCATGGCTTCCGCGGCTCGTACTCGGTGCTCAGCGGCACCGACGTTTCGGTGGTGCGCCGCTGGTTTGGCACGCGCGGCGCGGGCGCGCGCCTTCTGGTGCTGCTGCCCGGGCACGCCGAGGGCGAGCTGACGCGCTGGCTGGCCCGCTGGTATCAGCCCCGCGCTGCCGGGGACGGCGTCGCCGGTGCGCTGGTCGCTTCCGGAACGGCCGCGCTCGTGCAACGCTACGAGTTGCCCCAGGGGCGCCGTTATGCGCTTCTGGGTCCGCCGCATCCGATCCCTGACTGATCACAGAAAGACCCGCACCATGCCGCATCCCTCGAAGGACCTCGCGCGCAACCTGCGCAACCGGCACATCCAGCTCATCGCCATCGGCGGCACCATCGGTGTCGGGCTGTTCCTCGGCTCGGCCAAGGCGATCCATGACGCGGGCCCAGGACTCCTCCTGGCCTACGCGCTCGGCGGCGTCGCGATCTTCTTCATCATGCGCGCGCTCGGTGAACTGCTCACCTACCGCCCGGTCGCCGGTTCCTTTGCCACGTACGCCGAGGAGTTCTGCGGACCGCTCGCCGGCTTTGTGACCCACTGGTCATACTGGTTCATGTGGGTCGTGATCGCGATGGCAGAACTCACCGCCATCGGGATCTATGTGCGTTATTGGTTTCCGGACCTGCCGCAGTGGCTGCCGGCGCTCATCGCGCTCCTCGTACTCTATGGGACGAACCTGCTGGCGGTACGCGTCTTCGGTGAGCTTGAGTTCTGGTTCGCGCTGGTGAAGGTCGTGACCATCGTCGGCTTCATTGCCGCCGGGCTGGTCGTCATCTTTTTCCACGTCGGCGAGCTCGGCGCGTCCGCTGGCTTTTCCAACCTCTACGCCCACGGCGGCTTCGTGCCCTTTGGCCTCGTGGGGGTACTGCTGACGCTGCAGATCGTGATGTTTGCTTACTCGGGGGTCGAACTCATCGGCGTGACCGCCGGCGAGGCAGAGAATCCGGCGGTCGTGCTGCCGCGCGCGACCAACGGCATCATCCTCAGGATTCTCATCTTCTACCTGGGCGCGCTCGTGGTGATCATGTCGCTCGTGCCCTGGAACGAGCTAAGTCCCAGCGTCAGCCCCTTCGTATTCGTGTTCCAGAAGCTACGCGTCCCAGCGGCGGCCAGCCTCATCACGCTCGTCGTCATTACCGCCGCGGCCTCCTCCTGCAACAGCGGGTTGTTCAGTACGGGGCGCATGCTCTGGTCGCTCGCGCAGCGCCGCCAGGCGCCGCGCATCTTTGCCACGCTGAACACGCAGCAAGTGCCGGCGGCGGGCATCCACGCCTCCGCCGCCGTCATGCTGATCGCCGTAGTGCTGAACTACATGGTCCCCAAACAGGTCTTCACCTGGATCACGAGCATCGCGCTCATCGGGACGCTCTGGACCTGGGGGGTCATCCTCGTGTCGCACCGCAACTACCGGCGCGCCGTGCAGGCCGGACGGGCCAGCGCGGCGCCCTTTCGCATGCCGTTCGCGCCGTTCGCGAACTGGGCGGTGCTCGCCTTCCTGGTCGCGGTGACGGCGATGCTCTGGCTCGACGCGGAGACGCGGGTCGCGCTCTACGTCGCGCCGGTCTGGTTCGGACTGCTCGGGCTCGGTTACGCGGCCTGGCGCCGCCGCCCGCAAAACCCTACATGAGCGGTTCG
Source organism: uncultured Pseudomonadota bacterium (assembly GCA_963742045.1). GTDB lineage: Bacteria > Pseudomonadota > Gammaproteobacteria > Steroidobacterales > Steroidobacteraceae > 13-2-20CM-66-19. The sequence continues at coordinate 4,076,837 of CAVUKE010000003.1, read as the reverse complement.
CCGCCGCCGATCACGCCCCCACCATCCACCACGAGCGTCTGCCCGGTGATGAAGTTGCCCGCGCGCGAGGCGAGCAGCACCGCGATACCGGCGACGTCGTCCGGGTCGCCCAGGCGGCGCAGCGGATTCATGCGCGCAAAGCTTGCCGCGCGTGCCGGATCCGCCCACAAGCGCGCGCGAGAAGTGCGTACGAATGATCCCCGGCGCGATGCAATTGACGCGGATGTTGTGCGGTCCCCATTCGACCGCAAGATTGCGCGCGAGCTGCATATCCGCCGCCTTGGAGATGCAGTAGGCGCCAAGTTGGGCGCTGCCCATCAGGCCGCCGACCGAAGAGACGATGATGACCGCACCGTCGCGCCGCGCCGCCATTGCCGGCAGCGTCATGTTGCACAGCCACACGTTGCTGAGCAGGTTGGTGTGGATGACCTTCTCGAACACCTCATCGGGGGTGTCGATCGAGGGCCCGAAGGAGGGGTTGGTCGCCGCGTTCCCGACCACGATGTCGATCTTGCCCCACTTGGTCACGGTGGCCTCGACGAGCGCCTGCAGCTCCTGCTTGTGACCCACGTGGCAGGCCTGCGCGAAAGCGCTGCCGCCCGCGGCGTTGATCTCGGCAGCCACCGCCTCGCAGCTCTCCGCCTTGCGGCTGGAGATCACCACCCGCGCGCCGTGCGCGGCCATCTGCTGTGCGATGGCCTTGCCGATACCGCGGCTCGAACCGGTAATCAGCGCTACCTTTCCTGAAAGATCAAAGAGCGTCATGGCGGGCACACCTCGGCCGTGGGGCGAAGCCCTATTGTGCCGCGCGGTCAGCGTCGCGCCAATGTCGCGTTACCCGCGCGCCCGATTCTCAGTAGAATCCGCCGCTCGCGCCCGTAGCTCAGTTGGATAGAGCATCAGGCTTCGAACCTGAGGGTCGGGAGTTCGAATCTCTCCGGGCGCGCTTTCAAACTCAATTCACTTGCTTGCTTTTGACTTTGATCTTATCGACCTGATGCTCAAGGACCTGGCGGAAGTGATTTTCCGCCAGATTCGCCTCAGCCGCACAGGCGAGCATACTATCGATGAAGCACTGCACAGGGGTCGGGATCAGGCTTTGATCGACGCGATCATCATCGCGCTCGCCGCTGCCGCAACGGCGTTGCTGTGCATGTACCATCTGCGCAAGGTGCGTATCGCCGAATTCGCGCGGCACGCAACGCTCGGCAGTCGCTCGCAGCGCGATGCGGCCTTTGCGCTGGCGACGGCAATATTCGCCGACGTGAAGCGCGGACAGGATCCGGCGTTCCTGCTCCCGCTGCTCGCGCCCCTCGGGGGCTCGCCCTCAACGATCTTGAAAAAAGGCGGCTGCTGTTCCGGGGTGCATCGACTTTTCATTACCTCTCTCGATACCCTCGGAATTCGGGCAGCGCAGGTCACCGTTTACCGCCGCGCCGATCCGGCAGCCGCCCACTGCCTGGCACAGGTCGTCGTGGAAGGCACCAACGTCCTCATCGATGCCGACTATGGTGTGTGGTATTGCCACCCCGAGGGCGGCCCGATCGATCTTGCCGGGCTGCGCTCGGGCCTGATCCCTGCGATCGTACCTTTCGTGCTCGACCGGCAAGCCGCCTATGTCGACAGCCCCCGGAAGCGCGCAGCGGGGTATCCAGATCGGGAGTACTACCGCTACGACTACCATCTGACGCGCACAGCCAACTGGGCCGAGACTCCGCTCAAGCGCGCGTGCTATGCGGTGCTGCACCCGATGACGCGCGGGCGGGTGGATTATCTGCTGCTGCCCGCAATACTCGAATGGCCCGAGGTGCTGCTCGCCGCAGCGCTATGCGCAACCACGATCCTGCTGCTCGCAGCACGGGCGCTCGCGCCCTAAGCTCAGTCCAAGCGCGCGTGCGGGTCACGCTGTGGCTGCGCAAGGTAATCGCCGACATCTGCTTTACGGCGCGGTTGTAATGCCAAACAAGACCGTCAAGCCTGCCAAACCACGCTCGCCGTTCACACTGCCGCGGCTCCTCGATGAACTCGAGCGCTACTACGGCAAGCAGACTGCCTCGTGGCCCGTTGATCCTTACGCGTTCATAGTGTGGTGGCAGTGCGGCTATCCACCCAGCGATGCCGCCTGCGCCAAAGGCTGGGAGAAGCTCACGGGCGCAATTGACGTCGAACCGCAGGCGGTCCTGCGGGCGAGCACCTCGAAGCTGGCGGCGCTGCTGACGACCGGCGGCATCGTCCCGCAGCTGCGTGCCCAGCGGCTGAAGGAGATTGCGAAGCGCGTCAAGGACGAGCTCGGGGGTGATCTGGCCGCCGCGCTGCGCGGACCGCTCGCTGAGGCACGCAAAGTTCTGAAGAAGTTCCCCGGCATCGCGGATCCCGGCGCGGACCGGATCCTGCTGTTTGCCGGCATCGCCCCGATCGCAGCGGTCCCGTCAAATTGCCCCCAGGTGCTCAGCCGCATCCTCCACGCTCGCGAGCGGCAGAGCTACCAGGAGAATTACCGTGAGGCTCAGGAAGCGATCGGCGCGCAGGTGGCGCAGACGTGCGATGCCCGACGCCGCGCTTTCCTGCTGCTCAAGCGCCACGGGCAGGATCTGTGCAAGCGCACGCGGCCGCTGTGTGAGAAGTGTCCCATTCGCCTGGCGTGCCGTTTTGGCGCAGCTCAAGCGGCCAGGCGGTGACTTTCTCCTCTGCCCCCGTCGTGCGGCGCGCAGCCGGCTACTGCACCGGTTCGCGCATCAGTGTGCGCCCGTAGTCGCTCAGCAGGACCTGCAGTCCGAGATAGCCCAAAAACTGCGCATGCCCGTCGGAGTCGCCGTGCACGCTGCGTCCGGCCATGAACAGCAGGATGAAGGCCGGATGCAGCCGGTAGCGCAGACCGAAATCGAGCGTCGTGTCATTCGGCGGCGCGCCACTGGCGCGGTCGTTGAAGATCTCCCCGTCCAGCTCCAGGCGCGGCGTCATCTGCCGTCCGGCAATCAGCCCAAAAAACCGCTCGTCCGGACCGTTGCGCGGCAGGAAATAGCCCGCTTCGAAGTTCACATCGAGCGGGCCGACCTTGTGTGCCACCTCCACCGGCAGCAGTAGCCGCGGGCCATCGATCGCGAAGCCCTCGCGTTGCGCGCGCGCGGAGCCTGCAGTCTCCACCTGGGGGAAGGTCGAGACCTGCCAGCCCTCCTCGCCCTGATCCAGAAAGCGCCATTTCACGCCCAACAGGGCATTGCCCCAGCCGCTGTACTGGGGCGCGCCGCTGGTGGACTGCACGACGTAGGGGACCTCATAGGTGAGTTGGATGCGCTCGCCGAGGCCAAAATTCACATCCAGTAGCGGCAGCTGATAGGTGCTCGTGCCCGGCTCCCTGGTCAGCATCGTGCCGAGGTTGATTTCCCAGTTTCCGTTGCCGGGAGTACCGGGGTCCGTCGTCAGATAGGGCGGCCCCCCCTGGGCCCGGAGGGCGGCCGGTGCAAGCAGCATCACGGCCAGGAGCAGGATCGGCGCAGACGGCAGACGGCTCTTCACGCTCTCGCTTTCCCTTGAATCCCGGTGCCGTGTTTGGAAATCCAAGCACGCCCGAGGTGCGCGGTGCGTGAGGCCCATCCAGGAGCTTGTCGCAGCGGCATTATATCCGCCGACCCCCGCACGGGAGAGCCGGAAACGCACAGGCCCCGCGGCCTCGCCTTTGCCCGCACGGCTCTGCGATCATCCTCGGTACCCAGACTTCCGGAAGGAGTGGCCATGGCCGACGGATCCGAGCCGCGCAAGCGCCCGACGCGCGCTACGGGCAAACGGCGCTGCCACTGGGTGCCGCCGCAGGATGCGCTGTACGTGCGCTACCACGATGAGGAGTGGGGGCGGCCCGTGCATGAGGACCGGCTGCTCTTTGAGATGCTGATCCTCGAGGGCGCACAGGCGGGCCTCTCCTGGTCGACAGTCCTGCACAAGCGCGCCGGTTACCGGCGCGCATTTGCGAGATTTGATCCGCGTAAGGTGGCGCGCTTCGATGCCCGCCGCCGCGCTGCCCTGCGGCGCGATCCGGGGATTGTGCGTAACCGGCTCAAGATCGAGGCCACCGTGACCAATGCCCGGGCGTTTCTCGCCCTGCAGCGCGAATTCGGCGCCTTTGACCGCTACCTGTGGTCATTCGTCGCGGGTAAGCCCCTGGTGAACCGCCCGCGCGCAGGCGAGCTCCCGGCGCGCACCGCGCTCAGCGACCGGCTCTCGAAGGATCTGCTTAAGCGTGGCTTTCGCTTCGTGGGCTCGACCATCATCTACGCCTATCTGCAGGCGGTCGGGGTGGTGAATGATCACGCCCGCGGCTGCTTCTTGTGCCCCCCGCCGGGCCGGGCGCGGGGCGGGCGCAGGTTGAAGTAGCCTCCCCGCCGGGCGCCTCTTAAGATAACCCCCCCTTTTTCATAAGCTTCGGGAAGTCAAAAGTATGAAGGCCTTTCTTGCGATCGCACTCACAGCAGCCCTCGGGACAGGAGCCGCCTACGCCGACTGTCCGTACCCGACCGCCCCCGCCAACCTTCCGGACGGCCGCACGGCGACGATGGAGGAGATGGTCGCAGGACAGAAAGCCGTCAAGGAATACGACAACGCGATCAAGGCCTACGTCGACTGCATCGACAAAGAACTCGATGCCTCCATCGCCAAGGCGGGCGATTCGCTGAAGCCGCAGCAGAAATCGGACATGCAGCACGTGGAAGCCCAGAAGCACAACGCTGCGATCGAGCAGGATCAGGCCCTCGCCGATCGTTTCAATGAGCAGGTCAAGGTGTTCAAGGCGCGCGGCACCGACAAGAAGAGCTGAGTGCTGACACCGGCCGAGGCCGACGTACTGATCGGGCAGACCCTGCAGTGTCTGCCGATCGAGTCGCTGCCGCTGGCACAGTGCGCCGGTACGGTACTGCGCGAAAACATCTACGCCGAGCGCGACCAGCCGCCCTTCGATCGCGTCGCCATGGACGGCGTGGCACTCGCCAGCCACGCTGCCGCCGGCGCCAGCCGCGCGTTCCGCATCCAGGCGACGCAGGCGGCCGGGGAGGCGCCGCTCACCCTCGCCGCCCCGCACAACTGTATCGAAGTCATGACCGGGGCGGTGCTGCCGGGCGGTTGCGACTGCGTGGTGCCGGTGGAAGAGCTCACCGTGACGCAAGGCCAGGCGCAGCTCGCCCCGCGGGCGCGTGCCGAGCCCTGGCACAACGTACACCGCCGCGGCAGCGACACGCGTCAGGGTACGCTTCTGGTCGCGGCCGGCGTGAAACTGCGCGCCCCCGAGATTGCCATCGCCGCCTCCGCGGGCATGGCGCGCATCCGCGTGAGCAGCCAGCCGATGTTGGTCGTCATCTCGACCGGCAACGAGCTGGTGGAGCCCGGGGAGCCGGTGCTCGCCTATCAGATTCGTCGCTCCAACGCGTATGCGATCGTGAGCGCGCTGCGCGAGCACGGCTTTCAGCGGGTGGCGGATGACCACATTGCCGATGATGCGCAGCAATTGCGCGCGCGGCTGCGCTTTCACCTCGAGACCCACGACGTACTTGTGCTTTCGGGGGGTGTATCGATGGGGCGCTTTGACCTCGTGCCCAAGGCGCTGGAAGAGCTCGGCGTGCGCACCATCTTCCATAAAGTCGCCCAGCGTCCGGGTAAACCCCTGTGGTTCGGGGCTGCACCCTCGGGAGCTGCGGTGTTCGGTCTGCCGGGCAACCCGGTCTCAACGCTGGTGTGCTTCACGCGTTATGTGCTGCCTGCGCTGCTCGGGAGCCTCGGACACAGCGGCACGGCCGTCGAACGCATCGCGCTCGGTGCGCCGGTGACGATCACGCCCCCGCTCACACACTTCCTGCCCGTGCGACTCGAGCAGGATGACTGGGGCCGCGCCTGGGCCATGCCGGCACCGACCAACGGTTCCGGGGATTTCACGGCCCTGGCCGGCACGGCGGGGTTTGTAGAGCTGCCCCCCGGCCCCAATAACTATCCCAAAGGGCATGTGACCCGCTTTTACCGCTGGTCTTAGCCGCGCTTAAGCCCCCCCGGGGCGAGGCCTCCTCCCGGGGGGCGATAGCCAACTGCCCCGAACGGTGCTCATACTCAAAAAAGCCATGCCCTCTTCCGAAGTCATCGTTCCGCTGAACCTGCGGCCCGCGCCGCGGGACACCTTTTCCCGGCCGATGCGCGATCTGCGCATCTCGGTCATGGACCGGTGCAACTTCCGCTGCCCGTACTGCATGCCGCGGGAAACCTTCCATGAGCAGTACCGCTTTCTGGGCTCCCATGAGCGACTCTCGTTCGATGAGATCGTGCGCCTGGCGCGCCTGTTCGTGCAGCTGGGCGTACGCAAGCTGCGCCTCACCGGCGGGGAGCCCCTGTTGCGCGCCAACCTGCCGGACCTGATCGGTGATCTGACCGCCATTGCCGGGGTGGAGGATGTGGCGCTCACCACCAACGGGGTGCTGCTCGCCCGCTACGCGAGCGAACTGAAGGCTGCGGGGCTCAAGCGCGTCACCGTCAGCCTCGACAGCCTCGATCCGAGGCGATTTTCGCGCGCATGAGTGGCGGCTTTGGCGGGGTGGCGGAAGTGCTCGATGGCATCGAGCACGCGCGCCGCGCCGAACTTACGCCCGTGAAGGTGAACGCGGTCATCCAGCGCGGCGTGAACGATCACACCGCGCTCGAGTCTGCTCGAGCGCTTCCGCGGCACCGGCGTCGTGGTGCGCTTCATCGAGTACATGGACGTCGGCAACCGCAATCACTGGCGCTCCGAGCTGGTCGTACCGTCCAGGGAGCTGGCCGACCGCATCGCGGCGCGCTGGCCGCTCACGGCGCTGCAGCCGGCCTATCGCGGCGAAGTGGCTGAACGCTATGCCTTCGCCGACGGCCAGGGGGAGGTGGGCTTCATCTCCTCGGTCTCGCAGCCCTTCTGCGGCGACTGCTCGCGCGCGCGGCTATCCTCGGACGGGGTGCTGTACACGTGCCTCTTCGCCACGCACGGCCTGAGCCTGCGCGATGCGCTGCGCGGCGGGGCGGGCGATGATGTGTTGCTCGAACTCATCCGTGGGCTGTGGCTCAAGCGCGCCGATCGCTACAGCGAGCTGCGCGCCAGCCTGTCGGCGCAGTCCGCAGGAACAGCGCAAGGTCGAGATGTTCTACATCGGTGGCTGATGGCGCGCGGGCAAACTCACCCACCTTGACCGCCGCAACCGGCCCACGATGGTGGACGTCGGCGCCAAGGAAGTGACGCTGCGCACCGCGCTTGCCGAAGCGCGTATGCGCCTGCCGCGCGTGGTGGCGCATGCGCTGCGCGCGAGTGGCCAGCGCACCAAGAAGGGTCCGGTGTTCGACACCGCCATCATCGCAGGCGTCATGGCCGCGAAGCGTACGCACGAACTGATCCCCTTCTGCCACCCGCTCGGTATCGAGAACTGTCAGATCGAAATCGCACCAGCCGCGGGCGACCCATATCATCATCCGCTGCCGGGTGAGCGTGCATCACCGTACGGGCGTGGAGATGGAGGCGCTCACCGGCGCCACCGTCGCTGCGCTCACCCTCTACGACATGTGCAAGGCGCTCTCGCACGATCATGAGATCCTCAGCGTGCGGCTGCTGGAGAAATCCGGCGGCCGGCGCGCCTTCGCGCGCCGGGTGTCGCGCTAAGTCCGATGGACGCCCCGCTCTACGGACTGGTGCTCGCCGGCGGCCGCAGCACGCCGCATGGGACGCGACAAGGCTGCGCTCCTGTACGAGGGACAAACCCAGCTCGAGCGCGCCATGGCGCTGCTGCGACCGCACGTGGCACGGGCGTATGTCTCGGTGCGCCCCGACCAGAAGACCGACGCGCTGCGCGCGCGCTTTGCGCAGATCGAGGACCGCGCGAGCGACATCGGTCCGATGGCCGGACTCCTGGCCGCGCAGGCCGCGCACCCGGAGGCCGCCTGGCTTGTGCTGGCCTGCGACCTGCCGCTGCTCGATGAGCCAACGCTGCGCGGGCTGGTCGGCGCGCGCGATACCGGCGGGCTCGCCACCGCTTACCGCTCCAGCCATGACGGGCTGCCCGAGCCGCTGTGCGCGATTTATGAGCCGCGCAGCCGCGCGGCCTTGAGCGACTACGTGGCGCAGGGTAAGCACTGCCCGCGCAAGTTCCTGCTGAACTCCGGGGCGCGCCTCATCGAGGAACCCAACCCGCGTGCGCTCGACAACATCAACACGCCCGAGGAGTATGGTGCGCTCAGCCAGGAGAGCGCTATTCAGCCCAAGCAACTGAACGTGCAGTACTACGCACTGCTGCGTGAGCAAGCCGGGCGACGCGAGGAGGCGCTGCAGAGCTGCGCCCGCACGCCGCGCGAGCTGTACGCCGAGCTCGCCGCACGCTACCCCTTCACCCTCGGCCCGGAGCTGCTGCGGGTGGCGGTCAATGCCGAGTTCGCCGACTGGTCAACGCCGCTGCGCGACGGCGATGCGGTGGTGTTCATTCCACCGGTGGCCGGCGGCTGAGGCGCACCCCGTGCAGAGCTTTCGCTTCACCCGCACGGCCATCGACGGCGCGCGCCTGCGCGCGGCGCTCACCGACCCCGCCTGCGGTGGCTACGCCTGCTTTGAGGGCTGGGTACGCGATCACAACGAGGGCGCCTCCGTGCGGCACCTGGAATACGAAGCCTTCGAGGCACTCGCCGTGCGCGAGGGCGAGCGCATCCTCGCTGAGGCGGTGGCGCGGTTCGGCGTCGACGCGCGCCGCCTGCGAGCACCGCCTGGGAGATCTGGCCATCGGCGAGCTGGCCGTGTGGGTGGGCGCGAGCGCGCCGCACCGTCGACGAGGCGTTCCTTGCGTGCCGCTACATCATCGATGAGGTCAAGCACCGCGTGCCGATCTGGAAGAAGGAGCACTACGCCAACGGCGATTCCGGCTGGGTGAACTGCGAGCGCTGCGCCGCAAGCGACGCCCGCGGCGCTGCCCACGCACCGTCACCCGCAGCGCTGAAGGCGCCTCAGGCGCGCACCTGGCCGGTGCCGCGCACCAGGTACTTGTAGCTGGTCAGCTGCTCGACACCCCGACCGGACCGCGGGCGTGGAAGCGATCGGTGGAGATGCCGATCTCCGCGCCCATGCCGAACTCGCCGCCGTCGGCGAACTGCGTGGAGGCGTTGTGCAGCACGATGGCGCTGTCGACCTGCGCCAGGAAGCGCTCGGCGGTCGCCGCGTTGTCGGTGACGATCGACTCGGTGTGCGCCGAGCCGTAGCGCGCGATGTGCGCGATCGCCGCATCGACGCCATCGACCACGCGCGCGGCGATGATCGCGTCCAGGTATTCGGTGTACCAGTCCTCCTCGCGCGCCGCGCGCACGCGCGCATCGACCGCTCTGCACGGACGCATCGCCGCGTACCTCGCAGCCCGCATCCAGCAGCTCCTTGATGATCGGCGCCAGGTGCGTGGCCGCGCACGCCGCATCGACCAGCAGCGTCTCGGCCGCACCGCAGATGCCGGTGCGGCGCATCTTGGCGTTGAGCGCGATGGCGCGCGCCATGCGCACGTCCGCATCGCGATCAACATACACGTGGCAGTTGCCTTCCAGATGGCCGATCACCGGCACGCGCGCTTCCTGCTGCACGCGTTGCACCAACGCCTTGCCGCCGCGCGGGACGATGACGTCCAGATACTCACTCATGCCGGCGAGCATGTAGCCGACCGCGGCACGATCGCTCGTCGGCACGAGCTGGATGCACGTCGCCGGCAGTGCCGCCGCCTCAAGAGCGGCCGCGAGGCAGGCATGCAGTGCGCGGTTGGAATGTTCGCTGTCGGAGCCGCCGCGCAGGATCACGGCGTTGCCTGACTTCAGGCACAGTGCGCCCGCATCCGCGGTCACATTGGGGCGGCTCTCGTAGATGATGCCGATGACGCCGAGCGGCACGATCACGCGCTCGATGCGCAGACCGTTCGGTCGTTCCCACCGCTCCGCCACGGTACCGATCGGGTCCGGCAGCGCCCGCACGGCCTCGATGCCCGCGGCGATCGCTTCGAGGCGCTCGGCATCGAGGCGCAGGCGCTCCAGCCGCGCGCCACTCAGGCCGTGGGCGGCCGCGGCGGCAAGATCGCGCGCGTTGGCCGCAAGAATGGCGTTCCGCCCGCGACGCACCGCCGCCGCCGCTGCCGCCAGCGCCGCATCCTTCTGCACCGTGCTGGCGCGCGCGAGCACCGCGGCAGCCGCGAGCGCGGCGCGCCCCAGGCCCTCCATCATTTCGCCCAGCTCTTGCGTGTGCATGGTGGCTTTCAGGTGAGTGGCTGTCGGAGTCGGGGTCACCGGCACGCCCACTTCCTCGCGCAGCAGCACGAGATCGTCGCGGTGAATCATCTCGTCACGGCCACGGAAGCCAAGGATATCGGCAATCTCCGTGGAACGCCGCCCCATGATGCGCGCCGCATCCGCATCGGAGTAGGCCACGATGCCGCGGGCCATCTCGATGCCGTCCGCGGTGAACACGCTCACCGTATCGCCGCGATCAAAGCGCCCGCGCGCCCCCGTCACGCCGGCGGGCAGCAGACTGCTGCCCTCGAACAACGCCCGCAGCGCGCCGGCATCGATGATGAGTGCGCCGGAGGGGCGCAGGGTGCCGGCGATCCACTGCTTGCGGGCGGCCGCCGGGGTGGCGCTCGGCAGGAACCAGGTGCAGTCGGCCCCCTCCTCGATCCGGCGCAGCGGATGCGCGATGCCCGCCGGCGGCGATACACATGTGACAGCCGGCCGCCACCGCGATGCGGGCGGCGAGAATCTTGGTGCGCATGCCGCCCGAGCCGAGCGCCGAAGCGGCAGTACCCGCCATTGCCTCGATCTCCGGGGTGATCTGGCGCACCTCGCGGATGAAGCGCGCGCTCGCATCATGATTCGGGTCGGCGCTGTAGAGCCCCTCGACATCCGACAGCAGCACCAGACAGTCCGCGCTCGCCATCTGCGCAACGCGCGCAGCCAGGCGGTCGTTGTCGCCGTAGCGGATCTCGGCCGTGGCGACCGTGTCGTTCTCGTTGATCACCGGCAGGGCGCCGAGCGCGAGCAGCGAAGCGAGCGTGGCGCGTGCGTTGAGGTAGCGGCGGCGGCGCTCGCTGTCCTCGAGCGTGAGCAGCACCTGCGCCACGGTCACGTCCTTACTCTCGAGCAGTTCCTTGTAGGCGTGCGCGAGCCGGATCTGTCCCACCGCCGCCGCGGCCTGGCTGTCTTCCAGTCGCAACGGGCCGCTCTTGAGACCGAGCCGCCGCCGTCCGAGGGCGATTGCGCCCGATGACACCAGAATGACCTGCTGACCGCGCTTGCGCAGTCGCAGAAGATCCTCCACCAGGGTCTCAAGCCAGGCGCGGTTGACGCGCCCGCTCTCGCCATCGACGAGCAGCGCCGAACCGACCTTGACCACGATCAGCCGCGCTTGTGCGAGGGGCGCCGCCGGGTCAGGAGCGTGGGCGTTCATATGGAGGAAAACTATACGCATTCGGCGTGCGTTGCCCAAGGACAGCGCAGCCCCTACACTTATCAGCGGCGAACGAAAAAACAGGGTGGCTGTCGCGGTGAGCAGAGATTACGAACCAGTTGTTGGCCAGTGGTACGAGAACCTCGAAGAAGAAGAATCCTTTCGCGTGCTGTCCGTGGATGAGGATTCGGAACTGGTGGAGATCGAGTACCTGGATGGGGACATCGAGGAACTCGACATCGAGGCCTGGCACGAGATGGACCTTGATCGCATCGAGGAACCGGAGGGCTGGTCCGAGCCCGACGATGAGAAGACGATGAAGATGACGAGGACTGGGAAGAGGACGAAGACGAGGATGACGATGACCTGGATGAGGATGACGACGAGGTCGATGATGAGCGGGACGAGTATTGAGCGTTCCCGGCATCGATAGCTGCTACCACGGAAGAAGCATCGGCGCGGCTGTATCACCGGGTCGCCGCCGCCGAATCGACCCGAAGAAGCGTGAGCCGTTCGTGCAGCCTCCGGCTGCCGCCGAAGAGCAGGCGGACGCCTGGCAGCGCTTAGCGAGCCCCCGCCTGAGCGCCTCTTCGCCCCCCTGCACAGCGCCCCGGGGCAGGGTGCGGGTCGGTGGCGGCGCGGACGCGGTGAGCTGCCTTGCAGGCACGGCGCTCGGCGATGCCATCGGCTGAGGGGCGGGGTCTTGAAATCTGCGCACCCGACCCCACGCTGGCGAGCGTAGCCGGGTACCGGTACAGTTCGCTTCCCCTGTCAAAGTTGGCACCCTAATTGGTTGCAGGCCCGCCATGAAACGCATCTTCCTGTTCCTCTTGACCAACATCGCCGTGCTGCTGGTGCTGTCGGTCGTGCTGCGCCTCACCGGCCTGGACACCTGGCTCGCCATGCACGGGCAGAGCTACGGCGGGCTGCTGGTTTTTGCCGCGGTTTTCGGTTTCGGCGGCTCGCTCATCTCGCTCGCCCTCTCCAAGACCATGGCGAAGCACGCCATGGGCGTACAGGTCATCGACCCGCAAACCACTGACCCGACGCAGCGCTGGCTGCTCGGGGTCGTCGAGCAGTACGCGCGCACCGTGGGCGTTGGCATGCCGGAGGTGGGCATCTTCCAGTCCCCCGAGCCGAACGCCTTCGCCACTGGCATGAGCCGCAACTCGGCGTTGGTCGCCGTGAGCACCGGGCTACTGCAGCGCATGGGACGCCAGGAAGTCGAGGCCGTCGTGGGCCACGAGATGACGCACGTCGCCAACGGCGACATGGTGACGCTGGCGCTGATCCAGGGCGTGCTCAACACCTTCGTGATCTTCCTGTCGCGAATTATCGGTGGGCTCGTGGATCGCTCGCAGAACGGGCGCGGCGGCATGGCTTACTTTGCCACCGTCATCGTGCTGCAGCTGGTGCTCGGGATACTCGCGAGCATCATCGTCATGTGGTTCTCGCGGCGGCGTGAGTTCCGCGCCGACCGCGGCGGCGCGCAGCTAGCCGGCAAGCCCAACATGATCGGCGCGCTCGAGGATCTGAAGCGGGTGCACGAACCACTCCCCTCGAAACAGTTCGCCGCCTTCGGCATCGCCGAAGGCCCGGTGAGCGGTGGCCTGAAGCGGCTATTCATGAGTCACCCGCCGCTCGATGAGCGTATCGCGGCGCTGCAAGCCCTCAACATCAATTGACTGCAAGCGGCGCGGACCTGCGCGAGCAATTGCGCGGGATTCTCGGCGGCGACGGCATGGTGGATGCGGGCGCAGCGAGCGCTGCGTACCTCACCGATCACCGACGCCTGTATCAGGGGCGCGCGCTCGCCATCGTGCGGCCGCGTACCGTCGCACAGATCTCGCGGGTGCTCGCGCTCTGCCACGGTGCGCGCATCGGCGTGGTGCCGCACGGGGGCAACACCAGCTACTGCGGCGGCGCGACACCCGATGAGAGCGGCGAGCAGATCGTGCTGGCGCTCGAGCGGCTCAACCGCATCCGCGGAAGTCGACGTCGCCAACTACTCGCTGGTGGCCGAGGCCGGCTGCGTGCTCGCGCAGGTGCAGGCTGCCGCCGCCCGGGCGCAGCGCTTCTTTCCGCTGAGCCTGGGCTCCCAGGGCAGCTGCCAGATCGGCGGCAATGTGTCCACCAACGCCGGCGGCATGAGCGTACTGCGCTACGGCATGATGCGTGAGCTGGTGCTGGGACTTGAGGTCGTGCTGGCGGACGGCCGCGTGCTCAACGCGCTGGCGGGCCTGCGCAAGGACAACACCGGCTACGACATCAAATCGCTGTTCCTCGGCGCCGAGGGCACGCTCGGCGTGATCACGGCGGCGACTCTGAAGCTCTTCCCGGAAATTCGCGCGCGCGCCACGGCGCTCGCGGCCGTGGCCGATGTGCGCGCCGCGGTGGCACTGCTCACGCGGCTGCGCAGCGCCAGCAGCGATCGGGTGAGCTCCTTCGAACTCCTGCCGCGCAGTGCCCTGGAACTCACCGTGCGCCACATCCCCGGCGTCAGCGATCCCTTTGCCACGGCGCACCCCTGGTACGCGCTGTGCGAACTGTCCTCCTCGCGCGCGGCGGACCCGCTCGAAGACATTCTCGAGGAGGCGCTCGCCGCCGCACTCACCGCCGGAGAACTCGCGGACGCGGTCATCGCCAAAAGCGAGCGCGAGCGCCAACGGCTGTGGAAGATGCGCGAGAACATCCCGGAAGCGCAGCGCCGCGAGGGCGCGAGACTCAAGCACGACATCTCCGTGCCCGTGAGCCGCCTCGCCGACTTTGTCGCGCGCGCCGCCCCCTGGATCGAGGCACATGTGCCGGACGGGCGTCTGGTCGCCTACGGGCACGCGGGCGATGGCAATCTGCACTTCAATGTCAGTGCGCTGCCGGGCACCGACCCGGCGGGCTTCCTGGCGCGTGCCGGGGAGGTGCAGCGGGCCGTGCACGAGCTGGGTGCACGAGTTCGGCGGCAGCTTCAGTGCCGAACACGGCATCGGCCGTCTGAAGGTGGGGGAGCTTGAGCGCTACGCCTCCCCGGTGGAACTCTCCCTCATGCGTGCCGTCAAGCAGGCGCTTGACCCGCATAACATCATGAACCCCGGCAAGGTTCTGCGCTGTAGTCCCGGAAGGAGCCACTGATGAGCTACGGTCGCACGGCGTTGTGGATGCTGCTGTTGGCAACTCTGGCGGCCTGCGCTCGCCCCAGCGGCGAGGCGGCCCCCGGCACAGCTGCCGCGCCCCCGCCGGGCGCTGCGCCTGCGGCAGCGGCCCGCGACCCCGGGGAAGGTCCGCGTCTCACGCTGTCCCCGGATAACGTGCACCTCGAATACCGCGTGCTCGGTCACGGGGAGCCGGCGGTCATCCTGATCCACGGCTGGGCGTGTGATGCGAACTACTGGAACGAGCAGTTCGATGCGCTCAAATCACGATATACCGTCGTCGCCGTGAATCTCGCCGGCCATGGGGGCTCGGCCAGTAACCGTACCGACTGGTCCATCGCCAATTACGCCGCCGATGTCGCCGCCATAGTGCAGCAGATCCCCAACCAGCGCCTGGTGCTGGTCGGTCATTCCATGGGGGCAACCGTGGCGCTGGCGGCGACGCCGCTCATCGGCGCACGCGTCATCGGCATCATCGCCGTGGACGCGCTGCGCTCGGTCGGTCAGCCCCCGCTCTCGGCGCATGAAGTCGAGCAGCGCGTGGCGCCGTTTCGCGCCGACTTCGTGGGTGCGACACGCAAGCTCGTGAGCGAATCGCTCTTCCCGCGCGACGCCAACCGCGTGCTCGTGCAGAAGGTCGCTTACGACATGTCGCTCGAGCCGCCGGCCGTGGCGGTGCCCTCCTTGCAGGCCCTGCTGTCGCTGGACCTCGCCGCGCTGCTGCCGGCCATACACGTGCCGGTGTACGCGATCAATTCGGACCTGCTGCCCACGGATGCGGTGCGCATCCGTCAGTCGATTCCGAACTTCACGCTCGACGTGCTCGACCACAGCGGTCACTTCCTCATGCTTGAGACTCCGGCCCGCTTCAACCCGCTGCTGTTGAAGGACCTGGCGGCGCTCGCAGCGCAGCCGCCTCACTGAGTCAGTTCGTCCGAGTCCGGCACGATCGCCCCGCAGCGCACCTCGAGCCAGCCGAGCTCGAGCGCGATCTGCTGCGTGTCCATCTGTGCCCAGGCCGTGGCCAGCGGCAGCTCACGCCCCTCCTCCTGCAACAGCAGCAACAGCGCGTCGCGGTCGACGGCGAAGGGCCAGTCGCGTCCGTGCAGCGTCAACTGAAACGCGCGTCCGTCGGGCGTGGCGAAGCGCCCGCGGCCGCCGGCCTCATACAGCTCAAGACTCAGTAGCGGTTTGAGCTCGCGGGCCGTGCCGCTCGCGGAGTACGCGACCCGGCAGGCGTAGAGTTGCGCCTCATTGGGCTCAAAGCGGTTAAAGCCGATGATCTCCTGCTGCAGCTGCCCGTCGCGCTCGCGGTAGGCGCGCCGCCGGTACCAGTACAGGTCGGTGCTGATCAGCAGCTGATAGTCCAGGTAGCGCAATGTGCCGGAGCTGTCATCCAGGCACTGATCCCCGAGCGTGCCGCCGCGAAACTGCTCGCCGGTGCGCAACAGCGTGAAATCGCAGCCCGCGGAAGAGCGCACGTCGCGCCACACGAGCGAGGCGGCCAGTGCCGGGCGGTAGTTCAGGTGCGTCCACGGCCGCGGATCGGCAAAGCTCAGCAGATGCACGTGCACCGCATGGCCGCTATCGCGCGCCGGCTCGAGCTGCAGCAGCAGCTGTCGGCGCGGATGCCCGGGATCGTCCTCGATAAACTCCTCCAGGTAGAGCACGTGGCGGCCGAGCCAGGCAATGCTGACGGGCGCGACGATGGTACGCACGCGCCGCTCGTTGAGCTGCGGCCAGCTGTCGCCGCCGGGGTCGGTGTTCACCACCACCTGCTCGCTCGAATCGCGCACGCCGGACCACAGCTGCTCGAGCGCCGTGACATCCCCGCCGTCACCGACCGCCGCGCTCGCAAGTAACATCCCCAGCAGCGCCCTCATCGCGCAGCCCCTCGCAGGCTCAGTGCTCCTTCACCATGCGCACCAGCCCCTCCTGCGCGGCGCTCGCCACGAGGCGACCATCGCGAGCGAAAACACTGGCGCGGGCGAAGCCGCGCGCCCCGGAGGCGCTGGGACTCTCGATAGCGTACAGCAGCCACTCATCCACGCGCAGTGAGCGATGAAACCACAGCGCATGATCGATGCTCGCCATAACGATGCTCGGACGCACGAACGAGGTGCCATGCGGCAGCGTCGCCGTATCCAGCAGGAAAAAATCCGAAACGTAGGCGAGCAGCCGTCGATGCAGCATCTCATCATCGGGAAGGCCTGCGACGGCGCGAAACCAGATCTGCCGCACCGGCAGCTCGCGCCGCGGCCGCAGGTAATCGATCGGCTGCACCATGCGAAACTGGAACGGCCGCTGTTGCTCGAAGAAGCGCCGTACGCGCTCGGGCAGGCGCCCGAGCAGTTCCGCCGGCGGCCCGGCGTAGTCGGTGAGTTCCTCCGGCGCGGGCACCTGCGGGATATCGATCTGGTGATCGAAGCCCTCTTCGGCGACCTGGAAGGAGGCGGCCATGTTGAAGATCTGCTGACCGTGCTGGATCGCGACCACGCGCCGGTTGGAGAAACTGTGGCCATCAAGGCTGCGGTCGACCTGATACACAATCGGCGCATTGCAGTCGCCGCGGCGCAGAAAGTAGGCGTGTAGCGAGTGCACCACGCGCCCGGCATCCACGGTGCGCGCGGCCGCGCTCAGCGCCTGTCCGAGCACCTGGCCGCCGAAGACCTGCGGACTGCCGATGTCGCGGCTCTCGCCGCGGAACAGGTTCACCTCGAGTTGTTCGAGCTCGAGCAGCGCCAGAAGATCGGCCAGGCGGCGGTCCATCGTGGTTTTAGTCCGGCACTCCCAGGCGCTGATGCATCACCGGGCTCGTGGTCGTGTACTGCAGGAATTGCTTCTTCTGCGGATACAGGTGGTGCTGGATCGCGAAGGCGGCGAGTGCCGCCTCATGGAAGCCGGAGAGGATCAGCTTCTTCTTGCCCGGATAGGTGTTGATGTCGCCGACGGCGAACACCCCCGGCAGACTCGTCTGAAACTTCTCCGTGTCGACTTTCAAGGCGCGCTTCTCGAGCGAGAGCCCCCACTCGGCAATCGGGCCGAGTTTCGGGTGCAGCCCGAAGAACACCAGCAGCTGCTCGGCCGCGAGCGCCCGCACCGCACCGGTGCTGTCTTTGATGTTAACCCCGCGCAGCGCACCCTCGCTCACGATGAGCGAGTGCGGCAGGGCTTCAAAGCAGCGCATGCGACCCGCGCTCACCTGCTCGCGCATTTTCGCGACCGAGGCAGGCGCGGCACGAAACTCGCTGCGCCGATGCACGAGGTCGACGCTCGCGGCACGCGGCAGCAGCTCAAGCGTCCAGTCGAGTGCTGAGTCACCGCCGCCGAAGATCACGAGGTGCTTGCCGGCAAGGTCGGCGGCATTTTTTACCCGGTACTGAATGGCGCCGCCCTCGAACCCCTCGATCCCCTCGATGCCGAGGCGCCGCGGCTGAAAGGAGCCGACGCCGGCGGCAATGACGACCGTGCCGGCATCGAAGCTCACGCCCGCGGCGGTGCGCACGAGGAAGCGCCCGCTCTCCAGGCGCGCGAACTCGACCACCTCCTGAGCGAGGTGAAACTCGGGCTTGAAGGGCTTGATCTGCTGCAGCAGCCGATCCACCAGTTCCTGCGCACCGCACACCGGCAGCGCAGGGATGTCATAGATCGGCTTGTCCGGATACAGCTCCGTGCACTGTCCGCCCGGGTGCGCGAGCGAATCCACCACATGGGCACTGATCCCGAGGAGCCCGAGTTCAAATACCTGAAAAAGTCCGCAGGGACCGGCGCCGATGATGACCACATCGGCGGATACAAGGGGCGCTGCGGCGCCGGGGGACGTCTCGCTCAAGGTGCGTGCTCTTTAGGAAGATGGGTTGCAGCTCGCGCATTGTAGAGGGTCCGCCTGAGCACCGCATGCGGCCTCTCTCTAGGGGAGGAGGATGCACCGGGTGCGGGGCGCGCCGTATAGTACTGGGTAGTGGGCCGAGCACCGGTTGCCTGCAGCGACGGTGCGCTGGCTCTGGCGGGGGATGAGTTGTTCAAGATCAGCGTCAATGGCCTGGAGACGACGGTTGACGTCGATGCCGACATGCCGCTTCTGTGGGTGCTGCGTGACACGCTCAACCTCACGGGCACCAAGTTCGGCTGCGGCATGGCGCTCTGCGGGGCGTGCACCGTGCACCTGGACCAGGAGCCGGTGCGCGCCTGTGTGACACCCATCAGCGCCGTCGGGGACAAGAAGGTCACCACCATCGAGGGCCTCTCGCCCGAGGGCACCCATCCTGTGCAGCGCGCCTGGGTCGAACTGGACGTACCCCAGTGCGGTTACTGCCAATCCGGCCAGATCATGTCGGCCGTGGCGCTGTTGGATCGCACCGCGCAACCCTCGGATGCGGAGATCGACGCCGCCATGGCGGGCAACATCTGCCGCTGCGGCACCTATCAGCGCATCCGCGCCGCGATCCACCGCGCCGCGCAACTTAAAGCCGGCGGCTGAGCAAGCCGCCCTCTGCAATCTAACTGCCAGCAATACCCTAAGCTGCCAAAGGAACTGCCTTGAGCTCGAATGCCGAACTGCACCAGCGCCGCCAGCAAGCCGTCCCACGCGGCGTTTCCAACTCGCTCATGGTGTACGCCGAGCGGGCGAGCAACGCTGAAATCTGGGACGTCGAGGGTAGGCGCTACATCGACTTCGCGAGCGGTATCTCCGTTCTCAACACCGGCCACCTGCACCCGAAGGTACAGGCCGCCATCGCGCGGCAGCTGGAGAAATTCACGCATACCTGTTTTCAGGTCACTCCGTACGAGAGCTACATCGCCCTCGCCGAGCAGTTGAACGCGCTCGCCCCGGGGGCAACTCCGAAGAAAACAATCTTTCTCACCACCGGGGCGGAAGCGGTGGAGAACGCCATCAAGATCGCCCGCTTTCACACCAAGCGCTCCGCGATCATCGCCTTCGCCGGCAGCTTCCATGGCCGCACGCTCGCGTGCATCAGCCTTACCGGCAAGGTGCAGCCCTACAAGGCCGGCTTCGGGCCGATGCTGCCGGAGATCTACCATCTGCCCTTTCCGATCCCATACCACGGAATCACGGTGGAGGACTCCCTGGCAGCGCTCGAGCAGCTGTTCAAGGCGGACGTGGATCCGGCGCGCGTGGCTGCGATCATCATCGAGCCGGTACTCGGTGAAGGCGGCTTCTACGCTGCGCCGGCGGAGTTGCTGCGCCGCCTGCGCAGCCTCTGCGACACCCACGGCATCGTGCTCATCGCCGATGAGATCCAGTCAGGCTTCGGCCGCACCGGCCGCATGTTCGCTGTCGAGCACGCCGGCATCGAGCCGGATCTGATCACGATCGCCAAGAGCGTGGCGGGCGGGGTGCCGCTGGCGGGCGTTATCGGCAAGGCCGACATCATGGATGCGCCCGTGCCCGGGGGACTCGGGGGCACCTACGCTGGCTCCCCGCTCGCCTGTGCCGCGGGGCTGGCGGTGCTGGAGGTGATGCGCGAGGAGCAGCTGCTCAAGCGCTCGCAGGAGATCGGCCGCTTCATGAGCTCGCGCCTGAAGGGACTGCAGGTGCGTTTTCCGTGCATCGGCGAAGTGCGCGCTCTGGGGGCGATGGTGGCGGTCGAGCTGGTGAAGAACGCGCGCGCCGATGCGCCCGACGCCGAGCTCACCAAGGCGTTGGTGCAGGCGGCGGGGCGGCACGGGCTGGTGCTGCTCTCCTGCGGGATCTATGCCAACGTGATCCGCTTTCTCGCACCGCTCACGATCAGTGATGCGTTGCTGAAGGAGGGCTTCCATCTGTTCGAGCTCGCGCTCGCAGAGGTCGCGGGGACGAGGTTGAGCGCCCAGGCCGCAGGCTAGAGCGCCCGCGCCGCCTGACTCTCAGGCGCGGCCGGCGTTGGCGTCCGTCGGGGTATGGAAGTACTCGCTCTCGGAGGCGAGCTGCTCGATCAGGCGCTTCAGCTCCGCCATACGGCCCTGCGCCGTGCTGATGGGCATGCAATCCTGACAGCGCGGATCACCGCACGGCTGACGCGAGTACAGCCAGTACTGGATGGCACCGGCTAAGAGCCCATCCGCGATATCCCACAGGTCCGCGTCCTTGTCCTTATCAGCGATCCGGTTACCCAGATCGACGGCCTTGGAAAAGGCCGCATCAAACGTATCAGCCAGCTCGCTCATGCTTCCCGCCGCCCTTCATCGTTGTGCCTAGTATAGGCCATCAAGCGCCCCGGCCTGGCGCTCGCGCGTGGCTGAAACTGTCCTGCGGCCGACTCTCTGCACGGCTGAGCCCGAGCCTTCGCGGCATTTATGCGATGCCCGCCTCGGAAGCCCGGCGCGACCGACGCGCATCATGCGATGAGCGCCATGGACTGAATGGAGAGCTGCGTCGTTCCCCCTGCGACTTATGTCGCATGCAGACAAATGAAACGCGACCCGACTCCCCAATCGAGCACCCGCCTGCCCGCGCCCCCGGTGCGCGCGCGCCGCGCGGGCTCCCCGCTTTTGGGCATCGCCTGGCGGCTCGGCCTCGGGCTGGCGGCCGTGGCGGCGGTGCTCGCGGGCGCCGAGGTGCTGGCGACGCGCACGACGCGCGACGCCCTCGATGCCGTGCGCGTCATGCAGAACGAGCACGAGACCCTCGCCAGCAGCGCCGATGCGGTGCTCGAGAAGCTGGTCGCGTACGACCGTGCCGTCGGGGCCTTCGTGCAGGCGCGCGCCGGTGCCGACCTCAATGCGATCACGCAGGCGGGTGAGGCACTCGAGAACGCGGTGGCCGCCTATTTCGGCAACCGCCCCCGGCCACCCGTCACACAGGCATCCCTCGCGCTGCGCGCGCAGCTCACGCGTCACATCGAGACCGCGCGCGTGCTCGCCGCGCGCGCCGCGCAGCGCTCCCAATCCGCCGACGCGCGCCAGGCGGCGCTCAATCGGGTCTACCAGCTCATCGCTTCCGCCGGCGGCGCGGGCGTGGCCATCAACGGCACCCAGGTCTTCGGGCGCCGTTCGCTCTCTGAACTCGAGAGCGCGATCAACGCGGTGCGCGGCGGCGATGCCGCGAAGCCCGCGATCATCGCCCGCCGCGAGGAAGACTTCCGCTCGCTGCTGGAGCTGAACGCACCGGAGCTGCAGCTGTCCCCGGGGCGCGCCTGGCTCAGCCTCGTGCGGCAGGACTTCGCCGAAGCCGTGCGGAAGCGCCTGGAGATCGCCCGCTACGATGAGGTCGCTGGACCGGCCTGGCACAATCTGCTCGAGGACAGCGCCGCGCTCACCGCCGCCATCCAGGAGACGCTGCAGAAGCCGGCACGGCTGGCCCTCGTGCGGGCGGCGCAGCACGCCGCGAGCGCCGCCGAGGTCGCCGAGCAAACCCTGCGCACCAGCGCGGCCGCCGTGCTCGGGCTGCTGCTGCTGGTCTCGGTGCTGCTGACGATCAGCATCAGCCTGCCGGTGCGGCGCCTGACGGCGGCGACACGGCGCCTGGCCGCCGGGGATCGCAGCGCACGCGCCCCGCGCGGCGGCTCGCGGGAGGTCGCGGAACTGGCCGATTCTTTCAACGCCATGGCGGATCGCATCGAGCACGCGGAAGCGGAGCTGCGCGCCCACCAGGCTGAGCTCGAGCGGCACGTGGACGAGCGCACCCGCCAGCTGCACCATCTGGCCTACCACGACCCGCTCACGCAGCTGCCCAACCGCCGCAAGCTCTCCGCGCGGCTCACCGGCGCGCTCTCGGCGGCCGGCGCCCAGCAGCGCCTGGCGCTGCTGTTCGTCGACCTCGATAACTTCAAATCCATCAACGACACGCTCGGGCACAGTTTTGGCGATCGCGTGCTGCAGCACATTGCCGAGCGGCTGCGCGTCGCGACCGGCACGAGTGGCTTGCTGGCGCGCCTGGGCGGTGATGAGTTCACGGTGCTGCTGGAGAACGTGCAGTCCCACGCCCAGGTCGAGGAGCACGCCGCGCAGATCGTGGCGACCTTGCAGGAACCGCTCAACATCGGCGGTCGCGTGCTCACCACCAGCGCCAGCGTCGGCGCGAGCCTGTACCCGGATCATGCGGCCGACGCGGAGGGCTTGCTGCGCGCGGCGGACGTGGCGCTGTTTCGCGCCAAGGAGCTCGGCCGCAATCGCTTCGCGCTCTACAGTCCGGCGCTGTTCGATGCTGCCGCGCAGCGCTTTCGCCTGGAGCAGTCGCTGCGGCGCGCGGTGGAGAACCGCGAGCTGCTGCTCATGTACCAGCCGCTGGTATCGCTGCACACCTTCGAGGCGACCACGCTCGAGGCATTGCTGCGCTGGCGCAAGCCCGACGGGCGCATCGCCACCGCCACCGAGTTCATCCATGTGGCGGAGAAGACCGGCCTCATCCATGAGCTCACCGAGTGGATCCTGCATACGGCGGCGGCTGCGGCGGCCGCGTGGCGCGCGGCCGGGTGGCACCGCGCCAGTGTCGCGATCAACGTCTCGCCGCCACAGTTCTTTGAGAGCGATTTCGTCGAGCAGGTCGCCCGCACGCTCGAGCTCACCGGGCTGCCCGCGAGTGCGCTCGAGCTGGAGATCACCGAGACCGTCTTTCAGACCGGGGCTGCCACGGTCGAATCCCTGCGTCGGCTGCGCGCGCTGGGCGTCGCCGTGGCGCTCGATGACTTCGGCATCGGCTACTCCTCGCTCACCTCACTCGAGCAGCTGCCGATCACGCGCGTGAAGCTCGACCGTCTGCTGGTCGCCGGCGTCGACAGCAATGCGCGCTCGGCGGCGATCGTGCGCTCGATCGTCGCCCTGTGCCATGGGCTGGGACTGCAGGTCGTGGCCGAGGGCGTCGAGCGCGCCGCGCAGCTGGACTTCCTCGCCAGCTGCGGGCCGATCAGCGTGCAAGGCTACCTGCTCGCGCGCCCGGTGGAGGCGGATACGGCGGCCAGCGAAGCGCAGGCGGCGAGTACGCGCGCCCGGGCCTCGCTGGAGGCATCCCTGCAGCTGCCGCGCCGCGAGGAAGCACTCGTCTTCGTCGGCGGCGGTACGCGCCGGCGCACATAACTGCGCCCGGACCGCCCGCGCGGAAGAACATCACCGCGGCCGCATTACCAGCACCGACGCCCCGGTCTTGCTAGACTTTTACGCGTGCTGCTGACGGAACGCGACATCTACCACTTCCGCGAAGGCAGCTACGTCCGCGCCTACGAGAAGCTTGGCGCCCACGCCGCAGAGGCGGGTGCGGCGACGCACTTTGCGGTCTGGGCACCCAACGCCGGCCGTGTCTCGGTGATCGGGGACTTCAACCTCTGGGAGCGCGGCCGCCACCCCCTGGCCCCGCGCGCCGACTCCTCGGGCATCTGGGAGGGCGTGCTGCCGGGAGTGGGTCCGGGGGCGCTCTACAAGTACCACGTGACCTCGCAGCACGGGGGCAGCGCCGAGAAGGCCGATCCATACGCGTTCCGCAGCGAGGTGCCGCCGCGCACCGCCTCGGTGGTGTGGGATCTGCAGTTTCCGTGGCAGGACGGGGAATGGCTCGCGCGCCGCGCACAGGTCAACGCGCTCAACGCTCCCTGGTCGATCTACGAGCTGCACCTTGGGTCCTGGCGACGCGTACCCGAGGAGGGCGACCGCCCGCTCAGCTACCGCGAGCTGGCGCACGCGCTCGCCGATTACGTGACCGCGCTCGGCTTCACCCACGTGGAGCTCATGCCGGTCATGGAGCACCCTTACTACGGCTCCTGGGGCTACCAGGTCACCGGCTACTTCGCCCCGAGCGCGCGCTACGGCACGCCCCAGGATTTCATGTACTTCGTCGACCACCTGCACCGGCGCGGCATCGGCGTAATCCTCGACTGGGTACCGTCGCATTTTCCGAGCGACGAACACGGACTGGCACGCTTTGACGGCACGCATCTGTACGAGCACGCCGATCCGCGCCAGGGCTTTCACCCGGAGTGGACCAGCGCCATCTTCAACTACGGCCGTGCGGAGGTGCGCAACTTCCTCGCCAGCAGCGCTGTTTTCTGGCTTGATGCCTATCACATCGATGCACTGCGTGTGGATGCGGTCGCCTCGATGCTCTATCTCGATTACGGCCGCCCCGCCGGGGAGTGGATTCCCAACCGCTTCGGAGGTCACGAGAATCTCGAAGCGGTCGATTTCCTCAAGCAGCTGAATCTGGCGGTGTACCGCGACCATCCGGACACGCAGACGATCGCCGAGGAATCCACCGCCTGGCCCATGGTGTCGCGGCCGACTTACCTCGGTGGCCTCGGCTTCGGACTGAAGTGGAACATGGGGTGGATGCACGACACGCTGCGTTACTTTCAGCAGGATCCGATCCTCCGCAAGTACCATCACAGCCGCCTCACCTTCAGCATCTGGTACGCCTTCACCGAGAACTTCGTGCTGCCGCTCTCGCACGACGAGGTGGTGCACGGTAAGGGCTCGCTCATCGGCAAGATGCCCGGGGATGAGTGGCAGCAGTTCGCGAGCCTGCGGCTGCTCTACGGCTACATGTGGACCCATCCGGGCAAGAAGCTGCTCTTCATGGGCGGGGAGTTCGGTCAGCGGCGCGAATGGCAGCACGAGGAGAGCCTCGAGTGGCACGTGCTTAAGTTTCCGCTGCATGCGGGCGTACAGCGCTGGGTGCGCGATCTTAACCGCCTGTACCGCGAGAGCGCCGCGCTGCACGAGCTTGACTTCAACGCCGCAGGCTTCCAGTGGCTCGACTGCGACGATGCTGATGTGAGCGTCATTGCGTTCCTGCGCCGCGGCGCGAGCGACACGGTGGCGCTCATCGCCTGCAACTTCACGCCGGTGCCGCGGGAAAACTACCGCATCGGCGTACCGCGTGGCGGGCGCTGGCATGAGCGTCTGAACAGCGACGCGGCAGATTACGGCGGCAGCGGCCAGGGAAATCTCGGCGCGCTCGACAGCGAGCCGGTCGCCGCCCACGGGCAGAGCCACTCGCTGCTGCTGCGGTTGCCGCCGCTCGCCATCGTCATCCTGACACCGGCCTCCTAGGCGCCACGAGCTTCGCGCACCAGAGCCTGCCGGCGGTAGCCCCGGGAAGTGCGCTGAGGCAACATTGAACCAACGACTCGAAGGAGAGCTGACACATGCGGCGCGCAGACTCCCGGCTCGTGGCGGGCGCTTTTCTGTTTATGCTTGCAGCGTGTACCAGCGGCGGCATCCCCAAGCACGAGGATGAGGCGCAGGTGCGCGAGCGCTTCGCCGCCTACACCGGTGAGCCGATCGATCGCATGGTTTGGCTGGGCCACTACTACAGCTGGGAGCCGATCGGCGAGAATCAGCTGGTGGTGTTTACCACCCCGAGCGAGGCGTATCTTCTGAAGGTGAGCGGGCCGTGCCGTGACCTGAAATTCGTCAACAGCATCGGCCTCACTTCCACCGGCAGCGCGGTCTACTCGCGTCTGGATTCGGTCAAGGTGCGTGACTGGCGCTGCCCGATCGCCGAGATCCGCAAGGTCGACTACCAGCGCATGCGCACCGACATGCGCGCCGAGGCCGAAAAAGCCAGATCCGCCAGCTGAGGCGCCCTAGCGGTAGCCGCGCGCCTGCAGGGTGAACAGGTGCGCGTAGCGCCCGTTCAGGCGCATCAGCTCCTCATGGCTGCCACGCTCGATGATGTGCCCGCTGTTGAGCACCACGATCTGATCGGCCATGCGCACCGTGGAGAAGCGGTGCGAGATCAGAATGGTGATGCGTCCGCTGGCGAGCTGGCGGAAGTGCTCGAAGACCTCCGCCTCCGCCTGAGCATCCATGGCCGCGGTGGGTTCATCGAGCACCAGGATGTCCGCGCGGCTGCGCATGAAGGCGCGCGACAACGCGATCTTCTGCCACTGCCCCCCGGAGAGCTCGCGTCCGTCCTTGAACCACTTGCCCAGCTGCGTCTGGTAGCCCGCGGGCAGCGTATCGATGAAATCGCTCGCCCGGCCTTTGGCGGCCGCGGAGCGCCAGCGCCCCTCGTCCTCGAAATAGCGCTCATCGCCTGCGCCGACGTTCTCGCCCACCAACAGCTGGTAGCGGGCGAAATCCTGGAAGATGACCCCGATACGCTCGCGCAGCGCCCTCTCGTCCCACTCGGTCAGATCCTGACCGTCGAGGAGGATGCGGCCTGCGGTGGGCGCATACAGTCGGGTGAGGAGCTTGATGAGCGTGGTCTTGCCCGAGCCGTTCTCGCCCACCAGCGCGAGACTCGTGCCCGGCACGAGATGCAGCGTGATGTTTTCCAGCGCCGGCTCGGTCGCGCCCGGATAGGTGAAACTGACCTCCTCGAAGCGGATGCCGTCCTCCGGATGCGGTCCGCGCAGCGAGGTGCCACTCGGCTGCAGCACCTCGGTCTCCAGGTACTCGTACAGCGTGGACAGGTACAGGTTGTCCTCATACATCCCGCCGATCGCCGTAAGAATGGCCGAGACCGTGGCCTGACCCTGGCGAAAGAGCGCGACGTACATCGTCATCTGCCCGAGGGTGATCAGTTGGCGCACCGTGCTCACCGCAATCCAGGCGTACGCGCCGTAGAGCGCGCCCGATCCGATGAGGCCGAGCGCAAAACCCCAGGCATCGCGCCGGATGGTGAGCGCGCGGTCTTCCGCATACAGACGCCGAAAGATCGCCTGGTAGCGCTCGAGCAGCCGCGCGCCCAGACCAAAGAGCTTGACCTCCTTCACGTGGTCCTCGCGCGCGAGAACGGTCTCCAGATAAATCTGCATGCGCGTCTCGGGCGAGCGCCAGCGAAACAGCCGGAAGGCATCCCCGGAGAACTTCGCCTCGGCGATGAAAGCCGGCAGCCCCGCCGCCAGCAGCACCGCCACCGCCCAGGGGGAGAAGTGCGCGAGCAGCGCCCCGTAGCTGATGAGGGAGATGCCGTTCTGCACCACAAAGAAGGTGCGTATCACCAGGCTCAGGGGCCGCGTGGAGGCTTCACGTCGCGCACGCGTGAGCTTGTCGTAGAACTCCGAATCCTCGAAGTGCTGCAGCTCGAGCGTGAGCGCCTTCTCGAGGATCATGACGTTGACGCGCTGCCCGAGCTGGGCGCGTAGCAGTGACTGGCACAGCTGGATGCCGCGCTGCACCGCGGAGATGCCGGCCACCAGCCCTCCTTCGAGCAGCACCAGCGTGAGCGCGTGGCGCGGATCACCGCCCGTGCGAATGGCAGCCACCACCGCATCCACGATCAGCGCACCGACGTAGGCGACCGCGGCCGGCAGCACGCCGGCGGCGAGCGTGGCCGCTGCGAGCGCGAGTGTCAGCAGCTTATTGGTGCTCCATACGAGCTCGAGCGCGCGGCGGCTGTAGCTGAACACGCCAAAGAAGCCGCGCAGCGTGGTCGGATCCTGCAGCGGTCTGAAGATGGCCTGCGCCTGACGCGGCGGGTGAACCGGAGTGGCCATCAGCGCGGGGCCTGGGGCTCGTGCCCAGGGGCGGGCGCGGCGCGCGTGATCAGTCGCGAGCCGCGACGGAAAAACACATAGCTGTAGATCCACGATGACAGCACGGCGAGGCGGTTGCGAAAGCCGATGAGCACGGTGATGTGCAGCGCCATCCACGCGAACCAGGCGAGCAGCCCGCCAAAATGCAGCCGGCCGATCTCCACCACCGCGCGCGACTTGCCCACG
The DNA here is from genome assembly GCA_963742045.1 of uncultured Pseudomonadota bacterium. GTDB lineage: Bacteria > Pseudomonadota > Gammaproteobacteria > Steroidobacterales > Steroidobacteraceae > 13-2-20CM-66-19. The sequence continues at coordinate 4,048,650 of CAVUKE010000003.1, read as the reverse complement.
GTTGCCATGGAGCCGTAGTCGCGGTAGCGAAAGCCGCGCGCGCGCGCGCCGGGCCGGCCGCGTACTTGCGCATCGATGAGCTCGGCGACGTAGCGGCCCATCTGCAGCGCCCCCTGCGACACCCCGGGCACCTGCCGCCCGCGCGTGTCGCTCAGCTCGGCCGCATCCCCGATCACGAACACTTCCGGGTGAGCGGGGAGCGAACAGTCCGCCGTCACGGCCACCCGCCGGCCCGCGGCCATCGCCGCGCCCAGGGAAGCGGTGAGCGGCGCGCCCTGAACGCCGGCCGCCCAGATGAGGTTGTAGCTTTTAAGGAACTCCCCGCCCACCTCCGCACCCTCGGGGTGCACCTGGGTCACCGCCTGCCCGAGACGCACTTCGACCCCGAGCTCGTGCAGTTGCGCGAGCGCCCGGGCCGAGGAGTCCGGGTGCATGCCGGGCAGCAGTCGCGGGCCGGCCTCGATGAGCAGCACGCGCGCGCGGCGCGTATCGGCGACGCGGTAGTCACGCGGGATCACATCGACCGCGAGTTCCTTGATGGCACCGGCAAGTTCCACCCCCGTCGGGCCGCCGCCGACGATGATGAAGGTCAGTAACGCGGCGCGCTCTTCAGGGTCGGTCTCGATCTCGGCACGCTCGAACGAGCGCAACAGCCGCGAGCGGATCAGGGTGGCCTCCTCCACGTTCTTCATCCCCGGTGCGACTTCGCGCCAGCTGTCGTGCCCGAAATAGTTGTCCACCGCGCCCGGGGCGAGGATGAGATAGTCGTAAGGGATGCGGCGCCCTGCGGCGAGCACGCAGCGCCCCGCCAGGTCCACGCCCTCGACATTCGCCAGCATCACGCGGGTGTTCTTCTGATCGCGCAGGATGGTGCGGATCGGCTGGGCGATGTCCGCCGGCGCCAGCGCCGCGCAGGCCACCTGATAGAGCAGCGGCTGAAACAAGTGGTAGTTGTTGCGGTCGATCACCAGTACGTCCGCGGGGGTGCGGCGCAGGGACTTGGCGGCGAACAGCCCGCCAAACCCGCAGCCCACAATCACGATCCGCGCTCGCCCCGGGCTCGCCAACCACGTCCCCTTGCGGGAAAACCAGCTCCCTCCTGATCTTGGGGATGATTAGCCGTTATTCCAGTGCCGATCTGTCGGCGCGCCGGCACAGATTCTCGACCCAGTTCTCGCACAACGCCACCCCCTCGGCGGGCCGGAACGTCCCCGGTTCCAGACACCACTCGAGCCACAGCCCGTCCAGGAGCGCGGTAAGGCCTATGGCTGCGAGGCGCAGGTCAACGCGCGCGTGCGGGCGTTCCTCCTTGAGCAGCTCCGTGAGCATGCCGCGCAGCAGCTGCACGTAGCCCTGGTAGGTCTCGCGCTGCACGCGCTGGATGAGGCGCGAATGGCGGTACATCCCCCAGAACACCACCCACACGGCGAGTACATCCTGATCCAGATTGGGCGCGGAGAAGGAGGCCTCGAGGAAGGCACGCAGGCGCGCGCGCGGGGACTTCGGCGCGCGCTCGACGGCGCTCTTGAAGCCGGCCACCAGCTCGTTGTTGAAGTGCCGGTAGGCGGCGGCGATCAGCTCATCCTTGTTGGGAAAGTGATGGTTGATCAATCCGACCGACACCCCCGCCTGGGCGCTGATGGTGCGGATCGAGAGTCCATCGTGCCCGTAGCGCTTCAGACACTCGATGGTGGCGGCCACCAGCGCCTGACGGCGCTGCTCGGGCAGCTGGCGCACGAAGCGCGGCTTCGTCACCGGGAGCGATTTTTCCGCCGGCCTCACCGCCACGGGTGCGCTCCGCCGCGCGCCGGCAGCGGGCGGCTCATGCCACCCGTCGCAGTCGCCCACGACGAAAGTCGGCGATGATCTCGCGCGCCGCGTTGTGCCCGGGCGCGCCGGTCACCCCGCCACCCGGGTGCGTGCCGGCGCCACACATGTACAGACCTGCGAGCGGACCGCGGTAGTTGCCGTAACCGAGCATGGGGCGCGCGGAGAACAGCTGATCGAGACTTAAATGCCCGTGCATGATGTCACCGCCCACGAGCCCGAAGGTGCGCTCCAGGTCAAGGGGGCTGTTGATCTGACGGCCCAGCACCGCCGCCTTGAAGTTCGGCGCGTAGGCGTTGACGGTGTCGATCATGAGGTCGGCGACAGTCTCGCGGTGCTGGTCCCACGAGGCCCCGTTCGGCAGCGTCGGGGCGACGTGCTGGCAGAAAAGGCTCGCCACGTGCTGCCCGGGTGGGGCGAGCGAGTCATCGAGGGTCGAGGGAATGACGAGCTCGACGATCGGCTCGCGCGACCAGCCCTGCTCACGGGCATCAAAGTAGGCGCGCTCCATGTACTTGAGCGTCGGGGCGATGATGATGCCGGCGGTGTGATGATCGGCGGCGCTCTTGCCGGGCAGGCAGGTGAAATCCGGCAGTTCCTTGAGCGCCACGTTCATGCGGAAGGTGCCCGAGCCACAGCGCCAGTGGCTCATGTGCTCGCGAAACTCCGTCGGCAGAGTTCCGGGCGCAAACATATTCAGGTACAGCAGGCGCGGATTGAGATTGGAGATGACCGCAGCCGCGCGCAGCGTCTCACCCGACTCGGTGACGACGCCCACCGCGCGCTCGCCCTCGACCAGCACCTCGCGCACCGCGGTGCCGAGGCGGATCACGACCCCGCGCGCGGTGGCCGACTTCGCCATCGCCTGCGTGATGGCCCCCATGCCGCCGATGGCGTGGCCCCAGGCGCCGCGCTTGCCGTTCACCTCGCCGAACACGTGGTGCAGCAGCACGTAGGCCGATCCTGGGGTGTAGGGGCTCGCGTAATTCCCGACGATGCCGTCGAAGCCGTACACCGCCTTGATGGGATCGCTCTCGAACCAGTTATCAAGGTAGTCCCCGGCGGACATGGAGAACAGTGCCAGCAGCTCCCGGCGCAGACTCATGTCGAGCTTGCGCAACCGTCCGCCCACCCTGGCCGCGCGCACCAGTTCCGGCAGCACCATGCGCCAGCTGCCCTCGAGCGCGTTCGGCGGGGTCGTCAGCACCAGATCCCGCAGCACGTCCGCGATGAGCTCGAGCCGCTCGCCGTACTCGGGCAGACGCGCCGCATCACGCGCCGAGAAACGCGCCACCTGGGCGGCCGTGCGCCCCTCACCGGTGAGCAGGTAGCCCCCGTCGGCGGTCGGCAGGAAGTTGGCAGCGCGCCGCTCCACGACCCTCAGGCCATGGGCGGGCAGATCGAGGTCATGGATGACCTTCGGGTTAAGCAGCGAGACGGTGTAGGCGGCGACGGAGTTGCGAAATCCCGGGTAAAACTCCTCGGTGACGGCTGCGCCGCCGACGACGCCGCGCCGCTCGAGCACGGTGACTTTGAGCCCGGTGGCGGCAAGATACGCCGCGCACACCAGCCCGTTATGCCCGCCCCCGATGATCAGCGCGTCGCAGCGGCCCTCGCCGCGCTCAGCCATGACTCCAGCCTCGCAGCGGTCGCTGCGGCAGGCTGCTCTCGGGGATAAGTCCGCGCATGCGCCGGGCGAAGCTGCGCAGACACACCTCCCCTTCGCTCAGCGGACCCGAGGAGTAGCTACTGGAGGCCATGCCCGCCTGCACCCGCTCGATCAGCGCTTTGTCCTCGGCGCTGACACGACGATTGATGCGCCAGTTGAGGTAGCGCACGGCACGCATTTCGCGCCGCGCATCCGGGTGCACGTAGGCGATCTCGCGGATCATGGTCTCGGTGGCAGAGACGGGGATGAACTGCATGAAATCGATCTGATCCGGATAGATGTCGAACGCGACGTTCGGCCACAGCTTAAAGTATGTCCACAGCCGCTGCCGCTCCGGGGGCAGGTGCTGCGCCTGCGGCAGGAAGTGCTGATAAGCGCGCTCAGACCAGTTGGACGAGGGCGTGTCGCGCAGCGCCCCCCACATCTTGTCGATCCAGGGACGCGCCTCGATGCCGTAGCCCTTACCGAACAGGCGCGTGAGTCCCGGATGCGCGACGTTGATATGCAGGCCGTCGGAGTAGTTGTCGGCGACATTCTTCCAGTTCACCGGCCGCGGGCGCAACGTCACGCGTCCCATCGGCTCGAGCGCTTCGAAGCGATAGTGCTTCAGCTCATGCGCATACGGGGCCATCATGTCGTGCACGCTCGGCAGCCCGGGCGCGAAGCGCACGAACACGAACCCGAGAAACACCTCATGCTCGAGCGCCGCCAGACCGTGACGCGCGATCTCCATGCCCTTGAAGCTCTCGCGGTTGGGCACGGCGAGCAGCCGCCCGTCGATCCCGTAGGTCCAGGCATGGTAGGGGCAGGTGATGCGCTTGCCGCAGTGGCCCTTCGGACCATCCAGCAGCCGCGCGGCGCGATGACGGCAGACATTGTGAAAGGCGCGCACGCCGCCATCCTCGGCGCGGATCGCGACCACTGACTCGCCGAAGAACTCGAAGGTATGGAAGTCACCCGGCTGCGGGATGTCGCTTAGGTGGCAAACGACCTGCCAGCTGTTGCGGAAGATGGCCTGCTTTTCGCGTTCGAAAAACTCCGCGTCACTGTAAATCCATGCCGGCAGGCTCAGGTTGTCCTGATCGGCCGGCAAGAGGGCATCGACACGGTGCAGATGGGCGGTTTTCATGGCACTTCCGGTGGGGGAACCCTTGTTGAACGATCGTACAACAAGAGCCCCGGGGCGCGCAATCACACGCGGCGGGGGCCTGTCCCGGTGGCCGGTTTGTGTTACAAAACCCGCCGCGCCGCAGGGCAGCTGAGAGCCTCACCGCCATGCTGAACGACCCCACCGACATTGCCCGCCTGGTGCAGTCCTCGATCGCCCCGGTGTTCCTGTTCTCGGGGGTGGCCGCCATGCTCGGGGTGCTCACGAACCGCCTGGCGCGCATCGTCGATCGCGCCCGCACGCTTGAGGCGAAACTCATCGCCCACCCCGGCAGCACCGGGCAGCTGCACGCGGATCTGCTGGTGCTGGCGCGGCGCGCACGCTACATCAATCTGGCGATCTCCCTGTGTGCGGTCTCGGCGCTGCTGATCGCGCTGGTCGTGGTGACGCTCTTTGCCAACGCATTCCTCGGCTTCAACCTGGGCGCGGTGATTGCGCTGCTGTTCGTGGTCGCGATGCTGGTGCTCAGTGCCGCCTTCATCGCCTTTCTCCTCGAGGTGCGCCAGGCCACGGCGGCGCTGCGCATCGGCGCCCCGCACATTTAGGGGGTCCGCGCACCCGGGGCGTAAATTCGGGCGGTTGCGGCGTGAATCTGCTACCCTGCGCACCCTTTTTTGGACACGCCCTAAACGGGCGGCGGGCCTAAGGTCCGCTCAGGAATACGGCCCCAACGGCCGCACCACTACCCATGCAGCGCCCGATCCGCAACATCGCCATCATCGCGCACGTCGACCACGGCAAGACAACGCTGGTCGACTGCCTGCTCAAGCAGTCCGGCACCTTTGCCGCGCACGAGCGCATGGGCGAGCGCATCATGGATTCGAACGATATCGAGCGTGAGCGCGGTATCACCATCCTCGCCAAGAACTGCGCCATCGAATATGGCGGCACGCGCATCAACATCGTCGACACCCCGGGGCACGCCGATTTCGGCGGTGAGGTCGAGCGCGTGCTGTCCATGGTCGATGGCGTGCTGCTGCTGGTGGACGCGGTCGAAGGTCCGATGCCGCAGACGCGCTTCGTCACGCGCAAGGCGCTGGCGCTCGGACTCAAGGCGATCGTCGTGGTCAACAAGATCGACCGCCCCGGCAGCCGCCCGGCGTGGGTGATCGACCAGACCTTTGATCTGTTCGACAAGCTCGGCGCGAATGATGCGCAGCTGGACTTCCCGGTCATCTACGCCTCGGCCCTGCAGGGCTGGGCGAGCACCGATTACACCGAGCGGCGGCCGGACATGTCGGCGCTGTTCGAAGCGATCCTCACCTACGTACCGCCGCCGGCCGCGCAAGCTGGACGCTGCCGCTGCAGCTGCAGATCTCGACCCTGGACTACAACTCCTACGTCGGACGCATCGGCATCGGCCGCATCCGCCGCGGCGTCGTGCGTCCGGGCGAGACCGTGGCGCTGCGCTACGGCGATGAGGACCGCGGTGTCGCCAAGATCGGCCAGGTGCTCGACCTTCACCGGCCTGCAGCGCAGCCCGGTGGAGGAGGCCAGCGCCGGCGACATCGTCGCCGTCACCGGCATCGAGGACGTGAACATCGGGCTCACGGTGTGCGATCCGGAACATCCCGAGGGTCTGCCGCCGATCAGTGTCGATGAGCCGACGCTCGCGATGAATTTCCAGGTGAACACCTCGCCCCTCGCCGGCCGCGAAGGCAAGTTCGTGACCAGCCGTCAGATCCGCGAGCGCCTCTACCGCGAGCTGCAAAGCAACGTGGCGCTGCGGGTCGAGGACACCGAGGAGCCGGACGTGATGCGCGTCTCCGGCCGCGGCGAGCTGCATCTGACCATCCTCATCGAAAACATGCGCCGCGAAGGCTACGAGCTGGCCGTCTGCGCCCGCAGGTGCTGACCAAGATCGTCGACGGCGAGGTGCATGAGCCGTACGAGGCGCTCACCGTCGACATCGAAGACAGCCACCAGGGCGCCGTCATGGAAGCCCTCGGCAGCCGCCGCGCGGAGCTGACCGACATGAGCATGGATGGCAACGGTCGCGCGCGCCTGGAGTACCGCGTCCCGGCGCGCGGGCTGATCGGCTTTCAGGGTGAGTTCATGACCCTCACGCGTGGCACCGGGCTCATCAGCCACATCTTCGATGGCTTCGCACCGGTGAAGGGCGAGATCCCCGACCGCCACAACGGCGTGCTGGTGAGCAACGAAAACGGCGAGGCGGTGGCCTACGCGCTCTTTAACCTGCAGGAGCGCGGCCGCCTGTTCGTGAGTCCGGGCGAGAAGCTCTACGAAGGCATGATCATCGGCATCCACAGCCGCGACAACGATCTGGTAGTGAACCCGATCAAGACCAAGAAGCTCACCAACATCCGCGCCGCCGGCAAGGACGATGCGATCCTGCTGACCCCGCCCATCCAGCTGACGCTCGAGTACGCGGTCGAGTTCATCGCCGACGACGAGCTGGTGGAGGTCACGCCGACCTCGATCCGCATCCGCAAGCGCTTCCTGAAGGACACCGACCGCAAGCGCGCCTCGCGCAGCGACGCAGCGCTGATCGCCTGAAGCGCGGAAGGCGCCGCTCGCCTAGGGTTCGCGGCTGCCGGTCATGTCGATGAAGCGCAGGAATTCGGCGCGGGTGCGGGCATCGCTCCTGAACACCCCGGTCATGCGGCTCGTGACCATCGACACCCCGCGCTTGTGCACGCCGCGGGTGGTCATGCACTCGTGCACGGCCGAGATCACGACGCCCACGCCGCGCGGCTTGAGCACCTCGGTGATGCAGGTGGCGATCTGTGCGGTGAGCTTCTCCTGCACCTGAAAGCGCCGCGCGTAGCCGTCCACGACGCGCGCAAGCTTGCTGATCCCCACCACCTTGTCGGCCGGCAGATAGCCGACGTGCACGCGCCCGATGATCGGCGCCATGTGGTGCTCGCAGTGCGACTCAAACGAGATGTCGCGCAGCACGATCAGCTCATCGTAACCGCCCACTTCCTCGAACGTGCGGCGCAGATACGCCGCCGGATCGATGTTGTAACCGGAGAACCAGTCGCGGTAGGCGTCCACCACGCGCTGCGGGGTGTCCTTGAGCCCCTCGCGGCGCGGATCCTCGCCCGCCCAGCTCAAAAGCGTGCGCACCGCCGCTTCCGCGGCACGGCGTGAAACCCGGGAACGAGCGCTCGCCATGCAGTTAGCCTCCCACGAGCACCCGACACCGGGGCCTCGGCGTAGTGCGCGGCAGTGTAGCGTGCGCGCGCGGACGGCGCGCGCCAACGGCCTCAGGCGAGCCAGCGCAGCATGGCCAGATTCAGGGCAAGGCTGCAGCCACCGACCAGGGTGGCGAGCATGAAACCGGCGGCCAGTGGCCGCCAGCCGATGCGCCACATGTCGGTGAAAGACACCGACAGGCCCACGGCTGTCATACCGCAAGTGAGGAACAGATCCGATGCGGTGTAGCCGGTGTTGACCAGCGCCGCCCAGGCCGGCGCGTGAAAGAGGGCATCACCCGCCGTACGCAGCACGATAAAGCCAATGAACGCCAGCACGAACAGCGGCACGAGCGGCGTGGGCGCGCCGGGCGCCGCCGGCAGCGCCTCCACCTCCTCCGGTGCGTGGCGCGCCTCGTGACGCTGCGTGAGCCAGGCGGCCACCGGGATCAGCACCGCGATCGACAGGTTGCGCAGCAGCTTGGCGACACTCGCCGCCGCCAGCGCGGCGGGCGCGGCGGCCTGCTGAGAATAAATGAGTGCCGCACCGATGACCTGCGAGGTATCGTGGATCGCCGTGCCCAGAAAGACGCCCGCGTGCACCGGGGAGGCGGCGAAGAAGTGTCCGGCCACCCACGGATACAGCAGCATCGCCATGCACCCAAAAAGTACCACGCAGGTGACGGCGAAGGCGGTCTCGGCGTGGCGTGCGCGGATCACCGGTGACATCGCCACGACCGCCGTGCAGCCGCACACTGCGGTACCGATGGCGAGCAGGTAACCGAGACGCCGCGGCACGTGCAGTGCACGCGCGATCACGATGCCGCCCACGAGCGCGACGCTCAGACACAGGAGCGCCACCGGCAGCGCAGTCGCGGCAATGGCGCTCGCACCGCCGAGGGTGAGGCGTAGCCCGACGAGCGCGATCCCCACGCGCAGCAAGCGGTGCATGGTCCAGTTCAGTCCGGCCGTCGCCCAGACCGGCACACCGACACTGTTGCGCCAGAGCATGCCGAGCAGCACCGCGCACATGACCGGACTGAGGGGAAATTTCGGCAACCCGACGCTGCCCTGCGCCAGCTCGTGCGCCATGGCGCGTGCCACGACCGCGAGGAGGATCGCCACGAGCACGCCCGGCACCGCCTGCCGCGCCCAGAGCCAGCCGGGTGCGCAGGCCCGATAGAGCGAGCGCACGGCTAAAGAGGCAGCCGGTTGTCGCCCGTGAGGGGGGGCGCCGTGACGTTCACGACCCTGCGGTTGAGGACCATGCGCTCATTGAGCTCGCTGATGGCCTGGCTGCCCGTACGCACGAACAGAAACGGCAGCACCCCGTGGACCACACAGGCAAACCCGGCGAATATCATGCGTGCGCCAAAGCCGGCCGCCCGGCCCAGATGCTGCAGGTAGCTCTCACCGACAGATGCGGGGTGTTCGGTGAAGGGCCGGATGAGGTCCATAACGACCATCCTAGCCCTCTCGCGGCGCTACGCGGTTGCGAACCCGTGGCGAATGCGGACCGATTGCGCAACAATGTTGCGCAATACATGTGTTATTAGAAACGGTGTTGCATGGATAAGCTCGATGCCAAAATCCTGGAGCTGTTGCAGGGGAACGGCGAGCTCACCGCCGCGGAGATCGCCGATCGGGTCGGGCTCTCCAAAGCCCCCTGCTGGCGACGTATCCAGAGGCTGCAGCAGGAGGGGGTCATCCGCCAGACGGTCGCGCTGCTGGACGCGCACGCGCTCAACGTCGGCACCACGGTGTTCGTGACGCTCAAGACCGGTAATCACAGCGAGGCGTGGTTCCAGAAATTCGTGCGCGCGGTGCGCGATATCCCGGAGGTGACCGAGATTCACCGCATGAGCGGGGATGTGGACTATCTGATCCGCATCGTGGTGCCCGACATCGATGCGTACGATGTGGTCTACAAGCGGCTGATCGCGGCGGTCGAGTTCCAGGATGTCAGTGCCAGCTTCGCGCTCGAGACCATCAAGTACACCACCGCACTGCCGCTGTGCTACCTGAAGTTCGATTAGTACTCATGCCGCGGTTTTGCGGCACTGTCCGCGAGCCTGCCGGAGAATCCTCATGCATCCGTGTGCCGTCACCCAGCTGCCGCACTCCCTCTTCACCGCCGTGAGAAGGACTCGATACGCTCTCGCCACAGCCGTGCTGCTCGGGCTGTTGCTGCTTGGCCCGTTGTGCACGCACACCGCCTCGGCAGGGGCCGCTGCAGAGTCGGTGACGGAGTTGATGACGCGCGATCTGATCGGCGCGCGCGGCAAGGAAGTGCGGATGATCAGCGTGACCTATCTGCCCGGCGGCGCATCGCTGCCGCACCGGCACGACGCACAGGTGTTCGTCTACGTGCTCGAAGGCTCGCTCATCATGCAGCTCAGGGGCAGCGCTGCCGTCACACTTTCGCCGGGTGAGACATTTTACGAAGGGCCCGAGGATATCCATCAGATCTCCGCAAACGCCAGCCGCACGGCACCGGCGAAGATCCTGGTGTTCATGGTGAAGGACAAAGCGAAACCGGCTTCGCGAGCGGTCAGCGCCGCGGGGACGCCGTGAGCGCGCGGGCTCGCGCCTGCCTCAGCGCGTGCGCGCTGGTGCTGCTCAGCGCCGCGCTGCCGGGGGCGAGGGTCGGCGCGGCGACTTCGGGCCCGCAGTTGGCGCAGACCGTGGCGCGCAGCCTGGTCGGCTCCCCCGCCCCGCGGCTGGTGCTGAAAACAATCGACGGCGAGACGATCAACCTCGGTGATTTGTACGGCAAGCAGGCGGTGTACCTGAAGTTCTGGGCGACCTGGTGTACGCCCTGCCGCGAGCAGATGCCGCATCTGGAGCGTACCTTTGAGCATGCCGGCTCGGACCTCGCCGTGATCGCCATCGATGTCGGCTTTGGTGACTCGCTGGACGCGATTCGCGCCTACCGGCTGCAGAGCGGCATCCGAATGCCGATCGTCTTCGACCAGGACGGGCAGCTCGGAGCCGCCTTCGGCCTGCGCGTGACGCCGCAACACATCGTGATCGGTCGCGACGGGCGCATTGAGTACGTCGGACACCTGGCCGATGCGCAGCTGGACGCGGCCCTGAGCAGGGCAGGTTCGCTGAGCACCGGCGGGGCAGCAGCCCGCACGCCCGGCGCGCATGCAGCGCCAGACGCGCCACACTTTGGCCTGGGTGATGTCTTGCCCTCGCAGTCAGTCGTTTTGATTGACGGGCCATCTTTTAGGTTCCGACCCGCGAGCACACCGCGGCCCACCGTGCTCGTATTCCTCTCCCCATGGTGCGAGTCTTACCTTGCGACGACGCGTCCCACCGTGGCCAGCAATTGCCGCCGTGTTCGCGAGCAACTGAGCACCCGCGCGCACGATGCGCGCGTGCGCTGCCTGGGCGTCGCCTCGGGACTTTGGGCGATGCCCGCAGACCTGCGCAAATATCGGAAGGACTACAAGGTCGCGATCCCCCTGACACTCGACGCGTCGGGCACGTTGTTTAGCGAGTTCCGCGTGAACGATGTGCCCACCGTGATTGTCGCGGACGCCAGCGGCAGGATCGTGCAGCGTTTCGAGCCGAACGACACCCAGGGGCTGCACCAGGCGCTCGATGCACTCTATCGCGCTCAGGGCACGGCGCACTGAGCCCACGGCCGCCGGATGCACGGTTCCGGGCGTGCGTGCTACTCGCTCGCAACGGGGGCCTGCATCAGATGAAACGGCGGCCGCGCGAGCCATATGATCGATGTGACGGCCACGATCGAGAGCGCGGCCACCCAGAACACATCGTTCGCCGCCATCACGAATGATTGGTTGGTGACGGTGGCATCGACGACCCCGTAGGCCTGCAGCGCGCCCAGGCCGTGCTGCGTGAGCATGCCGAACGTGCCGCTGCGCGCAGGATCGTAAGCGGTGATTGCCTCCGCAAGACGCGTGTGGTGCACGGCCGCGCGATTCTGCCAGACGCTCGTAAACACCGAGGCGCCGAAGCCTGATGCCGTGAGCCGCATGAAGCTGGACACGCCGAGCGCGCTCGCCGAGCGGTGCGGATCGATGGTCGAGAGCATGACCGCGGTCAGCGGCGTGAACATGATCATCACCCCGACGCCAAGCAGCACCTGCGGCTCGAGCAGGTTCCAGAAGCCCCAGTCGGTACTCGAGCGCGAGCGCAACCACATCACGCAGGCGGTGATCAGGAAGGAGCCCGTGATCAGCACCCGTGGGTCGACCCGGTGGTAGTTGCGTCCCACGAAGCGTGACCCGAGGATCGGCGCGATGCCGATCGGGGCGATGACGAGTCCCGCCAAGGTGGCCGTGTAGCCGAACTGCGTCTGCAGCACCAGCGGCAGCAGCACGCTGCTACCGAAGAAGGCGCCGTAGATCAGGCTGCCACCGCCGGCACCGACCGCGAAGTTGCGATCCTTGAACAACGAAAGATCCACGATCGGATAGGGGTGATTGAGTTCCCAGACGAGAAAGTAGCAGAGCACCACGGAGGTGATCACGGTAAGACCAATGATGAGCGGTGAGTCAAACCAGTTCTCATCCGAGCCCAGATCGAGCATCACCTGCAGCACCCCCACCCACACGGCGAGCAGCACGAGTCCGGTCCAATCGATCGGCGGCTTGTGCTTGGCGCTCTCCATGCGCTGCAGCGACTCGGTCGTCAGCAAAACCGCGAGCACCCCCACCGGCCCGTTGATGAAGAAGATCCAGGGCCAGGAGGCGTTATCGGAAATGTAGCCCCCGAGGATCGGTCCCACGATCGGCGCCACCACCGCGATGGTGGCCCACAGCGCGAGCGCCTGGCCGCGCTTCTCCCGCGGGTAGATCGAGAGCATCAGTGCCTGGGAGAGCGGCATCAAAGGGCCTGCCACCGCCCCCTGCACCACGCGCGCTGCGATCAGCATCGGCATATTGGGCGCAAGCCCGCACATGATCGAGGCGATGGTGAAAAGCGTGGTCGCCAGCAGGAACAGCCGCACCTGCCCGAGGCGCTCGGCGAGTCGCCCGGTGAGGGGCATGGAGATCGCCGTCGCCACCGTGAAAGAGGTGATGACCCAGGTCCCCTGCGTGGCGCTGATGCCCATGGTGCCGGCGATCGTCGGCACGGACACGTTGGCGATGGTCGTGTCGAGCACCTGCATGAAGGTGGCGAGCGAGACTCCGAAAGTCGCGATCGCCAGCTGTGCCCCGTGCAGCGGTGCGAGCGGCTGCTTCGCTTCGCTCATTCGGCAGGCGGCGCGCCCTCGCGCGTGTTCTCGCGGATGATCTCGGCGATGCGCGCCTTGATTTCGCCGTTGTCCAGCTCGTAGGCGTTGGTGCTGAGCACGGGTTCCTCGCGCACACTCTGGGCGAGCGCAGCCCCGGAGTCATCGCGGGTCTCGACGCTGACGCGTGTCGAGAGCCCGATCCGCAGCGGATGCGCCTTAAGCTCATCGGGCCGCAGCGCGATGCGCACCGGCACACGCTGTACGACCTTGATCCAGTTGCCGGTGGCATTCTGTGCGGGCAGCAGCGCGAACGCAGCGCCCGTGCCCAGGCCCACGCCCTGCACCGTGCCGTGGTACTTGACCTTGCCGCCGTAGAGATCCGCCACCACACTCGCCGGCTGCCCGATGCGCATGCGCCGCAACTGCACTTCCTTGAAGTTCGCCTCGACCCGCATCCGCTCGAGCGGGACGATGGCCATGAGTGGCGCCCCGGCGGCGATGTGATCTCCGAGCTGCACGCCACGCTTGGCGACGTAGCCTGAGACCGGCGCGCGGACGCTGGTGCGCTGCAGGCTAAGCCATGCGCGCTCCACCTGCGTCGCCGCGGCCTGCACGTCCGGGTTGTCGGCCACTCCGGTGCGTCCGACGAGCGCGCTACTTGCGGCGAGATTCTTCTGTGCCGCGGTGAGCGCGTCCTGGGCTGCCTTGAGCTCATCGCGGGCGTGACCGAGCTCTTCGCCGGAGACCGCGCCCGAAGTGGTCAGATTCTTGCGCCGATCGTAATCGGCCTGCGCGCGGTTCAGGTCCGCGCCCCGCTGGCCCACGACCGCCAGCAACTGATCACGGTTGGAAAAAATGGTGCGCGTCTGGCGCACGGTGCGCGCCAGCTGCTGCTCGGCATCCTGCAGGGCAATGCGCGCATCGGTCGGGTCAAGCTTGATGAGCTCCTGCCCGGCCTTGACCAGATCGGTCTCATCCGCTCCGATGCTCACGACCGTGCCGCTCACCTGCGGCATGACATTCACCAGGTCACCGGCCACGTAGGCATCGTCGGTGTTCTGGTAGTTAATCGCATAGAGCAGCCACCAGGCGCTGACGGCGAGTGCCACGAGGATGAGCGCCACCGTGAGAATGATGAGCCACCGCTGGCGACGCTGGCGCAGCGTCTGGGTCGTGGTAGGAGCGGTTTCGACCGTGGCGTCCATTTACCGGTTAGTCCTGAGAAGTTAAGGAGCGGGGCGCTTAGCTGGCTGGCGCGACGTACCCACCGCCGAGGGCCTGCACCAGATCCACACTGAAGGTGAGCCGTCGGGCCTGCAACTCGGCGCGCAGCGTTTGCGCGAGCAGCACCTGGTTCTCACTCGAGAGCACACTCAGATAATTGTCGAGTCCGGCGCGGTAACGTTCACTCGTCAGATCGTAGGAACGCTGCGCCGCATCGAGCGCGGTCTGCTCCTGCAGCGTCTCGCGCTCCAGGCCGCGCCAGTTCGCGACCACGTCGGCCACCTGGCGCACGGCATCGAGCAGGGTCTGGTTGTACTGCCCCACCGAGGAATCAAATTGCGCCTGCCGCCCGTACAGCTGCCCGCGCAGCGCGGCACGGTTGAAGACCGGCAGGCTCAGCGCCGGACCGAAGCCCGCGATGCGGTCGGAGGCGTCGAACACCTGCGAGAGGCCGATCGCCTGGAAACCGGCGAACGCTGCCAGGTCGACGTTCGGATAGAAGTCGGCCTCAGCGGCCTTGATGCCGTGGCTGGCCGCCTCGACCTGAGCGCGCGCTGCGGCGACGTCGGGCCGCCGCCCGAGCAGATCCGCCGGCAGTATCGAGGGCAGCGCGATATCCGCAGGCGCCTGCAGCTTGGGGCGCTTAAGATTTTGGCCGCGATCCGGCCCCGCCCCGACCAGGTCAGCCAGCTGGTTGCGCGAGAGCTCGATGCTCGCCTCCACATAGGCCAGTCCGGCACGCGTGAGCGCCAAGTTGCCCTCGGACTGCTTGACGCGCGCGGTGTTCTCCAAGCCTGCCGTCACGCGCTCCTGGGTCAGATCCAGGATCGATTGCTGCTGCTTCAGGTTGTCGTTCGTGACATCGAGCAGCGCGTAATTGAGATCCAGCTGAATATAGGCCTGCACCACCGCGACCGCGATCGCCAGGCGCGCGGCCTGCCGGTCAGCCTCCGCCGCCTGCTCGCCCGAGCGCGCCGCCGCGAGCAGCGCGCGGTTGCGGCCCCAGAAATCCAGTTCCCAGCTGAAATCAAGCGCCGCACGGCCTTCCGTGGACCAGGAGCCCCCCAGCGGTGGCGGGTACAGATCATTCTCCGGATAGCGTTGACGCGTCACCTGTGCGTCCAGGGCGGTGCGCGGCGCGAGTGCGCCCCGCGCGGAGACGGTCTGCGCCTGGGCGGCGCGCAGCCGCGCCTGCGCGATGGCAAGACTCGGACTGCCGGCGAGGGCTTCATCGACGAGCGCATCGAGCTGCGGATCGCCGTAACTGCGCCACCACAGATCGGTCGGCCACGCGCCGGCGTCCACCTTCGCGTCGTGCAGCGTTTGCTGCGTGGAGAGGGTCTGAGCGCCCAGCTGCGGCGTGGGCTTCCAGTTGCCACGATCCACGCACCCTGACAGGGCAAGGGCCAGAACCGGAATGCAGGGCAAAGTGCGCGGAATCATGACTTGCCGCCTGTAGCTGTAGGTCGATTGTCCCCCGAGCTTTGTCCGTTATCGATCATCCGTCCGAGGTAGCTCTTCAGCGCCTCGATCTCGGCATGGCTGAAACCGGCAAGGTGCGCCTCCAGCACGCGCGTCGCGGCGGTCGCCAGGCGCGGCAGCTGGCTGCGCCCGCTCGCCGCGACACGCAGCACCACCGCACGGCGGTCCTCGCGCGAGCGCTCGCGTCGCACGAGCCCCTTCTGCTCGAGCCGATCGAGGATGCGCGTCATCGCGCCGGTGTCGTATTGCATGAAGCGACACAGATCCGCCGCGGTACGCGCGGAGCCCTCGGCAAGGTGCTTGAGCACCGCGAACTGCATGCCGCTTAAGCCAAAGCGCGCCAACTCCGCGTCAAGTCCGGAGAGCAGCGATGCCCGCGCGCGCCCCATGAGGTAGCCCACGCCCAATCCTCCTTCCGGGGGTTGCGGCGCCGTCACGGGCTCGGCTTTGATGGAGCTTCTGCGGAGCATACTTGCGGCTTGCTATCCTAATGCCTGCCGGGAAGATTACTGCCGATGATAATACTGCCTTGGCAAGTATTTGTCGAGTGAAGGGATGCGCGTGATCCGGAGATCTCTGGGCTCTTGCCGTCGGCGAGGAATGCTGCGGCGCACGTGGCTGGCCGCGAGCGTGGTGGCGCTCAGCGCCTGCGGCTCACACGCCGCGCCCCCCGCCCCGGCTCCGGCCCAGGTGGGCGTGCTGGTTGCGCGCGCCGAGCCCGTGCCGCTCACGCGGGATCTCGTCGGGCGGCTCTCAGCGACACGTTCGGCGGATGTGCGCGCGCGCGTGGCGGGCGTGCTGCTCAAGCGGCTGTATACCGAAGGCTCCGACGTCAAGGCCGGACAGGCGCTGTTCGAGATCGATCCGGCGCCGCTGCGTGCCGCGCTCGATGCGGCGCAGGCCGCCCTCGCACAGGCTGAGGCGCAGGCCACCAATGCGCATATCGCCGCCGAGCGCACGCGTAACCTGTTGCCGAGCGGACTCGTGTCGCGCTCGGACCTGGACAATGCCGAGGCCACCGAGCGCTCGAGCGCGGCGGCTGTACAGCAAGCGCGCGCCGGCGTGGGCACGGCGCGCATCAACCTGGGATACGCGAGCGTCACCGCCCCGATCGCCGGACGCGCAGGACAGCAGGGCGTGACCGAAGGGGCGCTCGTCGGGCAAGGCACGGCGACCTTGCTGACCACGGTGGAACAGATCGATCCCATCTACGTGAACTTTGATCAGCCGGCGATCGACATCCAGCGGCTGCGCCGCGAGCAGTCGGGCGGCAACGTCACGGTGGCGGGCATCAACCAGGCGAGCGTGCAGCTGCTGCTCGAGGACGGCACGCCCTACGGACACAGCGGGACGCTCGACTTTCGCGACATGAGCGTCGATCCGGCCACGGGTGCCGTTGCGCTGCGCGGCATCGTCCCCAATCCGGAGCGCGCCCTGCTGCCGGGAATGTTCGTGAGCGTGCGCCTCACGTACGGGACCTTGAAGCGCGGCTTTCTCGTTCCCCAGTCAGGCCTGCAGCGCGACGCCACGGGCGCTTATGTGCTCGTCGTGGCCGCCGACGACAAGGTGCTCATGAAGCGCGTGAGCGTGGACGGGTTGCACGGCGCGGAATGGATCGTGACGGACGGGCTCACCGACGGTGATCGCATGATCCTCTCGGGGACGCAGAACGCGCGACCCGGTTCGAGCGTCGTGCCGGTCCCGTACCCGCCGCGATCACCGGTGAGTGCGGACGCCGCGGTCGCGCCCGGAAAGTAAGCGCGCATGCCGCAGTTTTTCATCGACCGCCCGGTGTTCGCCTGGGTGCTCGCGATTCTCATCACCTTAGGCGGCGTTCTCGCGCTCACCCGGCTACCGGCCGAGGCCTATCCGGCGATCGCCCCGCCGCAGGTGTCGGTGTCCACCACCTACCCCGGTGCGAGTGCTGCCACCGTGGAAACCACGGTGACGCAGATCATCGAGCAGCAGCTCACCGGGCTCGATCACCTGCTGTACTTCACCTCCCAGTCCGCCTCCGATGGCTCCAGTGCCATTACGCTCACGTTCGAGAACGGGACCAACGCGGACATCGCCGCGGTGCAGACCCAGAACCGCGTCACGCTCGCCGAGCCGCGCCTGCCGGTGGAGGTCAATCAACAAGGCATCCGCATCGCCAAGGTGAGCGCCGGCTTTCTCGGCGGCATCGGCCTGCGCTCCAGTGCCGGCGGCCCGAGCGCCGATGAGCTGAACAACATCGTCGCCTCGCGCGTTCTCGACCAGATCCAGCGCATCCCGGGCGTGGGCGCCGTGGTGCAGTTCGGCTCCGAGTACGCGATGCGCATCTGGTTGAACGCGGACAAGCTGCGCGCCTACAACCTCTCGGCGGCGGCCGTGCTGGCGGCCGTGCAGGCGCAGAACGCGCAGTTTGCCTCCGGCGCGCTCGGCTCCCAGCCCGCCGTCAGCGGCCAGGGGATGACGGCGACGGTGACGGCCGAGGGACGCTTCAGCACTCCGGAACAGTTCGAGAACATCCTGCTGCGCACGGATCCGAACGGTGCCTCGGTGCACCTGAAGGACGTGGCGCTCGTGAGCCTCGGCGCGGCGCAATACGGTTTCGAGACCACGGTGGGCACGACGCCGGTCGCCGCTTTCGGCGTACAGCTGACCCCGGAGGCCAACGCGCTCGAGGTCGCTCATGCGGTGGCCACGAAGATGAACGACATGCTGCCGAGTTTCCCCGCGGGGGTCAGCTGGTTCTGGGCCTTTGACTCCACGACCTTCATCAAGGTGGCAATCCGCGAGGTCGTCATCACGCTCATCGAGGCCGTGGCGCTGGTTTTCCTGGTGATGCTGGTGTTCCTGCAGAACTTCCGCGCTACGCTGATCCCGACGCTCGTGGTGCCGGCGGCGTTGCTCGGCACATTGCTGGGCATGTACGCGGTAGGTTTCTCCATCAATCAGTTGTCGCTGTTCGCCATGGTGCTCGCGATCGGCATCGTGGTGGACGATGCCATCGTGGTGGTGGAGGCCGTGGAGCGCATCATGCGCGAGGAGCATCTGAGTCCGAAGGAAGCCACGCGCAAGGCCATGCGGCAGATCACCGGCGCGATCGTCGCCATCACCTCGGTACTCGCCGCGGTGTTCATTCCGAGCGCGCTGCAAAGCGGCAGCACCGGGGTGATTTACCGGCAATTCGCGCTGACCATTGCCCTCTCGATGGGCTTCTCCGCCTTTCTCGCGCTGTCGTTTACCCCGGCGCTGTGCGCTTCACTGCTCACGCCCGCGCACCTGCGCGGCAACTTCTTCTTCAGCTGGTTCAACCGCCTCTACGAGCGGGTACGCGCCGCCTACGTGCACCGCGTGTTCCAGTCGGCGGCGCACGTGCCGCGCTGGATGGTGGCCTTCGCCGTCATGCTGGCGGTCGGCGCCCTGCTGCTGCTGAAACTGCCCGGCAGCTTCGTTCCGGACGAGGACCAGGGCTACGTCCTGGTGGATGTACAGCTGCCGGCCGGCGCCACAATGCCGCGCACCCGCGAAGTGATGCAGCGGATCAACGCGATTCTCATGGACAACCCCGCCGCGGCGAGCGTATTCGTCATCGTCGGTTCGAGCTTCACCGGCAACGGCGAGAATGCCGGTCGCGCCTTCGTGCGCCTGAAGCCCTGGGACGAGCGACAGCAAAAAGCGGCCGGGTTCATCCGCTGGGCCAACATGACACTCGCGCGTGAAATCCACGACGCGCGCGCCTATGTCATCAACCTGCCGACCATCCGCGGACTGGGCGTCTTCGGGGGCTTTGACTTCTATCTGGAAGATCGCGGCGGGCTCGGGCGCGAGGCGCTCGCTGCAGCGCAGACGACCGTGCTCGATAAGGCGGCGCACGATGCGACGCTCACCGGCGTACGCGCCAACCTGCTGCCGCCGGCCCCGCAGCTGAAGCTCACCGTGGATCGCGTTCAGGCGCAGTCGATGGGGCTGTCGGCGAGTGATGTCTACATTGCGCTGCAGCTGATGCTGGCACCGGTATATGCGAACGATTTCATCTATCAGGGGCGCGTGCTGCGGGTGCTGCTGCAGGCCGATGCGCCCTATCGCATGACGCCGGATGCACTCGGACACTTCTACGCGCTCGGGGCGAACGGTGCCATGATCCCGCTCGCCAACTTTGTTCGTGCCGACTGGGTCGTGGGCGCCCCGCTGCTCACGCGCTACAACGGCTATCCGGCAGTCGAGATCACCGGCAGCAACGCCCCGGGCAAGAGTTCGGGACAAGCGATGCAGGCGATGCAGAACATCGTCGCGCGCGATCTGCCGCGCGGCTTCGGCAACGACTGGGCCGGCCAGTCGCTGCAGGAAGTGCTCTCCGGCGCGCAGGCGCCGCTGCTGTTCGGGCTGTCGATCCTCATCGTTTATCTGTGTCTCGCGGCGCTCTATGAGAGCTGGAGCATCCCGGCGGCGGTGCTCATGGCAGTGCCGGCGGGGCTGATCGGCGCGGCCGTCGCGGCGCACCTGCGCGGTCTGCCGAATGATGTGTTCTTCAAGGTCGGGTTGATCACGATCATCGGACTTACCGCCAAGAACGCGATCCTGATCGTCGAATTTGCCGTAGAGGAGCAAAGGGCCGGCAAGAGCCTGCACGCCGCGGTGCTCGAGGCCGCACGTCTGCGTTTCCGCCCGATCCTCATGACCACGTTCGCCTTTATCCTCGGCGTCTTTCCGATGATGATCTCGAGCGGCGCCGGCGCCAACGCGCGACACGCGATCGGTACCGGGGTGGTCGGTGGCATGCTCAGCGCCGCGGTGCTCGGGGTGCTGCTGATCCCGGTGTGCTACGTTGCCGTACGCCGCCTGCTCGGTGACTCGCTCGATGAGCCGGGAAAGGCAGGCAGCCCCGACGGCGGAAACGCCGCCACGAATGAGCATCCTTAGAGCAAAGGTGCACCCGTGCTAACACCCGAACGGCGCATATCCTCGCGCAGCACTTTTTTCATGAAGCGCGTCTTCCCGCTGCTGTGGTTTGGCCTGATTGCCGTGTTCGTGATCATCGCTCTCACTGCCTCCGCGCACGCCAAGCGCGGGACCCCGCCGGCGGTGTTCTTTGTCGTGCCGGTCTGCATGGTCATCGTGGGCTACGCGGTGATGCGCCGCCTGGTCTTCGATCTGGCCGATGAAGTCTACGACGAGGGCGACGCGCTGCGCGTGCGCTTCGGAAGTGACGAGGAACGCATCCCGCTGGATAACATCATCAATATCAGCTACGCGGGCCTGACCAACCCACCGCGCGTCACCCTCACCCTGCGTGTCGCCGGGCGCTTCGGTCGCGAGGTCTCCTTTTCTCCGCCGCAGAAGTTTCTCGCGCCACTGCTGCGCAGCGGCAATCCGATCGTGACCGATCTTATTGAGCGGGTGGATGCGGCGCGGCGGCGCTGAACACGTCCGCCCCGAACGCCTTAAGGTCCGGCGCCGCCGCATAGCCCAGCGGCGGCAGGGAGAAAAGCTCTTCGACCGTGCGCAGCAGCGCGTAATGGTTGTACGGTTGATCGGAGACCGTCCCGGCCGCGACGAAGCGCGAGAGCACGAGCGCGCCGACGCGCCCGCCGCCGGGGCCAGTCAGGCCGGGCGGATAACGAGCCCCAGGCAGGCCGCGCTCGCCACAGCAGGCGCGGGAACCCGACGCTCCCGTGCTACCGGATTCGTCAAAGGTGATCACCATCATGCCCGCGGCGCGAAACGCCGGTGAATCCTCAATCAGCGGCACCCACTTCCTGAGGAATCGATCGACCGCCGTGTAGCCTCCCGGCCGGCCGTCGACGCACGGATCATCGTGGCCGTCATCGCACAGATTGGGCGTGATGAACACGTAGTTCGGTGTGGTTTCCGCGCGGGTTAGATCCTGCTCCAGCTGGGCAAGATTGACCACGTGCGCATCGCAGCGCGCCTGATCATCGATGATCGAGTGGAAATAGACGAATGGGTTGTGTTTACTCGCGTACTGATCCCCGATCTGCGCGCCCTGCGTCGGGTCGGACGCGCCGATCGGCACGTGGCCACAGGTCGTGCGTTCGCGCCGGGGGTTGTTGCCCATGTCCTCCATGTAAGCCTTCCAGCTCAGTCCGGCCGCCTCGAGCTGATCCGGCAGCGTGGGCACGCTGCGCGGGTAGACGCAGCCGACGCCGGGCAGCTGACCGAGCGCGTCAGGCCCCGCCGCCGCGGGGCGGAACTCGGCGAACTGCGGGCAATCCAGCTGCGTGGCCCGGTTCGGCGCCTGTCCGCTGATCAGGGCAACGTAGTTGCCAAGGCTCAGATGCCCGATGCTGTAGTACTGCCGCAGCAGTACCCCGCGCCCGAGCAGCGTGTGCACCAGATACGGCGCCTTTGAGCTCTGCGCGAAGGTCGCCTCGTATGAGGCGTTTTCCAGCATCAGGACAAACACGTGCCGGATGGGGGGCATCTGCGCCGGCGGCGCCGGCTCAGCTGTCGTGCCCAGCGCGCCGCACGTGAGCGCGCTCGCCAGCCAGACGGCGCGCACGCGGTGCGAGCGGCTCACGCCTCGCCCGCTGCCGCGGGAAGCGCCGCCGCCGGCGGGGGTGCAAGTCGCAGCCCGCGCACGAGCAGCCCGGCGCTCCCCAAGGTGAGTGCCGCCGCAGTCACAAACGGGGCGCCGGGGAAATGCACCCACGCGGTGCCCGAGGAGAAGTGGCCGAAGATCTGGGTCATGAGCGGCGGTCCCAGGATCGCGCTCAGGCTGTAGAGGCAGGCGACCGCGCCCTGCAGCTCACCCTGGGCATTGGCGGGCGTCTGCCGGGAGGCAATCGCGTTCATGGACGGGTAGGCGAGCGCAAAGATGAATGTGGACAGCGAGAACCCATACATCATCCACCCCTGAGTGGCGAATGCGTAGCCGAGATAAGCAAACACGGCAGCCGCCATGCCGGCGAGCGCTGCGCGCCGCTCCCCGCCCATCCACGGGATGAGCACGCGCGTCAGCAGCCCCTGCGCGATCGCCATGAGCATGCCGACCCAGGCCAGAGAGTAGCCCACCTGGGCGCTCGTCCAGTGAAACTTGGAGATCGTGTAGAAGGCCCAGGTGCTCGGCAGCACCTGATGCCCGAGCTGCCACAGGAAGATCGCCCCGAGCAGCCATGCAACGACCGGATACTTACTCACCTGGGCGAGGGTGCCGAGCGGATTGGCACGCGCCCAGTGGAAGGGGCGCCGCGAGGCGAGCGGCAGCGACTCGGGCAGCGCAAAGTAACCGAACGCGGTGTTGGTGAGCGCAATCGCGCCGGCTGCGAAAAAGGGTGCGCGCGGACTGAAATCGCCGAGCAGCCCTCCAATGGCGGGTCCAAGTATGAAACCGATGCCAAACGCTGCGCCCATGAGGCCGAAGCTCTGGGCGCGCTTGGCCGGCTCGGTGATATCCGCCACATAAGCATACGCGGGCGTAAAAGAGGCGCCGGCGAGCCCCGCGATCACGCGTCCGACGAACAGCCAGCCGATCGACGGGGCGAACCCCATGATGAAGTAGTCACAGCCGAGCGCGAACAAAGCAAACAGCAGCACCGGGCGGCGCCCGAAGGCATCGCTGAGATTGCCCAGCACCGGGGCGCAGAAGAACTGCATCACTGCGTACGCCGAGGCCAGGCCGCCCCCGTACGCGGCCGCGCGGTCGATGGTGACGCCGGTCAGTTGCATGATCAGGCGCGGCAGCACCGGCAGGATGATGCCAAAGCCGATCGAGTCGACCAGCACCGTGATAAAGATGAATGCGAGGGCGCCTTTGCCGGCCTTGGGCAAGCTCATCTGATCCTGCGTGAAGGGGGCGCCATCTTATTACGCGCCCCGTTGGGGCGCCTGCCTTTGCCGCCTCACCGCGGCCGCGCAAGCCGGGCGCGCACCCAGTACGCGGGCACGCCCGCCAGGATGATGAGGAAGGTGAGGCCGGTGTTGCGTGGATCGCTGATCAGGGCATTCCCCACCATGAGCACCGAAGCGAGCAGAAACACGGCGGGCACGAGCGGATAACCCCACACACGGTAGGGACGTATCAGGGCCGGGTGCGTGCGGCGCAGGACGAACACGGCCGCGACCGCGAGTGCATAGAAGGGCCAGATTCCCAGGACGAACTTGTCCGCCAGCTGCGCGAAATCGTTCTCGAGTACGTAGGCGACGCCGAGCACGGTGGCCAGGGCGATCGCCAGGGAAGGACTGTGGAAGCGCGGGGAGATGCGCGCCGCGAAGCGAAAGAAAAGTCCGCGGTCAGCCATCGCGAAGAACACCCGCGACCCAGTCATCATCGAGGCGTTGAGCCCGCTGAAGGCGGCGAGGACCACCGCGGCAGCGATAACGCCCGCTCCGGCGCCGCCCAAGAGCGGGATACGCTCCGCGACCGTAGCCGCGATGAGGGTCGAGCCTGCCATCTGCGCAGGGGCGAGCGCGTACAGGAACCCGACATTGACGACGAGGTAGACGAGCATCACGCACAGGGCGCCGGCGATCAGGGCGCGCGGCAGATTGCGCTGCGGGTCGCTGATTTCGCCGGCCATGGTCGCCGGATCCGCCCAGCCGTCGTAAGTCCACAGCACCGGAATCAGCGCAGTCGCCAAGAGTGACAGCGACATGCCCGCCGCCCACGGAGAGGAGAAATGTGCGCCGCTGCCGCCGCGGGCCGTGAACGCCAGCAGCCCGAGCCCGAGAAGTGCGGCGTACTTGAGCGCCGTGGTAATGCTTTGCAGCGCTGCGGCCCGTTGCACGCCGACGTAGTTGATTGCGCCGATGACGGCGATCGCGAGCGCTGCGGTGTAGCGCACCTGCTGCGACGTGAGCGGCCAGAAGTAGCCAAGATACTCGGCAAAGATGGTGGCAATCGCGCCCAGCGCCGCGGCGCGGATGACGATGAGTTCCGTCCAGCCGAACAGAAACGCCGGCAGTGGCCCGTAGGCCTCGAGCAGATACGCGAAGATACCGCCCGAGCGGGGCAGCGCAGCGGCGAGCTCGGCGACGCTAAGTGCCCCACACAGCGCGATGAGGCCACCGAGAATCCAGCACACAAGAATGGCCCCCGGCGCCTGCAGCTGCGCGGCCACCGTGGCGGGTACGCGGAAAATTCCGCTGCCAATGGCAACGCCCACCGATACGGCGATCGTCTGCAGCAGCCCGACCGAGCGCGGCATGCGCTCGCCCCACTGGTCAGTCACCGGGGAGTCTTTCGTCGAGCAGCTCGACCCAGTGGCGCACCGGTACGCGCGCCGCGCCGCGCAGGTGGTGCAGGCAGCCGATATTGGCGGTGGCGATGACATCGGGCGCGCCGCCTTCGAGCGCGGTGATCTTCGCCTGCAGCAGCTGCCGCGACAACTGCGGCTGCAGAATCGAGTAGGTGCCCGCCGAGCCGCAGCAACGCTGCCCATCCGTCACCGCCGTGAGCGTGAAGCCGGCGGCGAGCAGCAATGGCTCGATCACGCCGCTGA
This sequence comes from uncultured Pseudomonadota bacterium, assembly GCA_963742045.1. Classification (GTDB taxonomy): domain Bacteria; phylum Pseudomonadota; class Gammaproteobacteria; order Steroidobacterales; family Steroidobacteraceae; genus 13-2-20CM-66-19. Next base: position 4,023,464 of record CAVUKE010000003.1, on the reverse strand, counting down.
CTTTGAGCGCGTGTTGCAGGCTGCAGGGAGCCTGGAAGGCAACCTTCGTCGCCAATGCGGCATTCGGCAGCCGGGTGCGCCCCCGCTGCAGCGCCGCCTTGAGGGCGTCGCCCTCAGCCTGCAGCACCTGACTGATATCGCGCGCCAAAGCGCTCACGCGCGCCGCGCGCGCCGCGTAGCGTGGATCATCCTGCAGCAGCCGTCCGTACTCACCGAGCATCGCCGCGCAGGCGCTGGAGGTCACCGTCACCGCCTCCGCGCCCCGCTCAATTTCCGGCCACAGGGCATCAACATTGCGCCGCAGTTGCGCGAGGGTCTCCTTCGCGGCGGCCAGGTGATGCGTTACCGCGCCGCAACAGCCGGCCGCACCGACCGCAACGGCGGAAATGCCCAGCCGATCAAGAATTCTGGCGGCCGCCGGATTGATCCCCGCACCGAGCGCCGGCTGCACGCAGCCGGCGAGCAAGATGACGCGGCGAGTATGGCGCGTGGCCGGCCAGCGCAACGCGGCCGCGGTGGCGCGCGCCGGCAACTGTGGTATCTGCGAGCGCAGGGCAGCCGGTAGAAACGGCCGTACCACGCGCGCAAGGTTCAGCAGGGAGCGGGCGCGCGCACTGTGCGGCACGATCTTGCGCACCAGGTAACGCTTGGTGGCCGTCAGAGCGGTGCGTGGCACGCGCTCCTGAGTGAGCGAGCGGCCCAGATCCAGTAACCGCCCGTACTGCACGCCGGAGGGACAGGCGCTCTCGCAGGCGCGGCACTCAAGACAGCGGTCCAGGTGCAGCTGCGTGCTGGCGCTGACCGCCTCGCCCTCCAGCAGCTGCTTCATGAGATAGATACGCCCGCGCGGACTGTCGAGTTCGTCGCCGAGCAGCTGATAGGTCGGGCAGCTTGCCAGGCAGAAGCCGCAGTGCACGCAGCTGCGCAGGATGGCCTGCGCCTCGGCCCCCGCGGGGGTGTCCTTGACGAAGTCGGCGAGCGCAGTCTTCATGAACCCGATTCACTGTCGAAGCGAACGGGCCGATTCTACGCGGAAAATGCGTCGGGCACGGGCCGCGCCGTGCGGTCGGCGTGCGCGCACGGGCGTGTTTAGCCGATGATCACCCTCAGGCGCTGGGTGCGTGACTCATCGCTCGCGTCGTGCACCCGTCGCAGCAGCTCGCGCGCCGCCTCCGGCGCCAGCGGGCGGCTGAGCAGAAACCCCTGGGCGTCCTGACACTCCTGCTCCTGCAGGAACGCCAGCTGCGGGAAGTTCTCCACGCCCTCGGCCGTTACGTTAATGCGCAACGAGCGGGACATGGCAATGATCGCCGCCGCGATGGCCCGGTCATCGTTGCACTCGGTGACGCTGCTGACGAAGGAACGGTCGATCTTGAGGCGGTCGACGGAGAAGTGCCGCAAACGCCCGAAGCTCGAGTACCCGATGCCAAAATCATCGATCGCCAGCGAGATTCCGAGCTGCTTCAGCTCGTTGATGGCCTTTTGCGCCCACGCCTCATCCGCCATAACCACCGACTCGGTGATCTCGAGCTCGAGCGCCGATGGCGCCAGACCGGTTTCCTCCAGGATGGCGGCGACCTCGGCCGGGTACTCGGCGAGGGCGAACTGCCGTCCGGAGACGTTGACGGCAATGCGCTGGAACGGCAATCCCTCGTCGCGCCACAGCCGTGCCTGCTTGCAGGCGCTGCGCAGCACCCACTTGCCGATCGCGTGGATGAGGCCCGTCTCCTCGGCGACTGGAATGAACTCGGCAGGCCCGACGGCCCCGAGCTCCACGTTAGTCCAGCGCAGCAGCGCCTCCATCCCCGAGATGGTGCCCGTGCGAACGTCAAACTGCGGCTGGTACTGCAGCGTGAACTCGTTGCGCTCGAGCGCCCCGCGCAGTTGTTCTTCGATCGTGAAGCGGTGCAGCGCGTTGGCGTTCATGGCGACGTCGAAGAATGCATGCGTGCCTGGAGTGCGGCGTTTGGCGAAGTACATCGCCAGATCCGCGTTGCGCAGCAGCGTCTCGGCATCAGCACCGTCGCGCGGGAACACGGCGATGCCCACGCTCGGAGTGACGACGAGCGAATTCATGGCGAGTTGTACCGGCTCGCGCAGCGCCGTGATCAGCCGTTCCGCGACCGCACCGGCATCGGTCGCGTTGCGCAGATTCGGCAGCAGCACCAGGAACTCATCGCCGCCCAGGCGCGCAAGATCCCCGGGGCGGGCACTGTCGGCGGTGCCGGCGGGCCCGCTCTCACCGCCATAGCGCAACGAGCTGCGCAGACGGTCGGCGACGACACACAACAGTTCGTCGCCCACCGCGTGGCCGAGGGTATCGTTGACCCGCTTGAAGTTATCCAGATCGAGGTAAAGCACCGCCAGCATGCGCTGGTTGTCCTTCGCCGCCTGCAAGGCGCCGACCAGGCGATTGTAGGACTGCTCGCGGTTCGGCAGCCCCGTGAGCGTGTCAAAATAAGCCAGCTTGACGATGCGCCGCTCGGCGCGCCATTTGCTGCTCAGGGCGATGGTGAGCTGGCGGATTTCGTGCGGGTGAAAGGGCTTCTGCAGGTAGGAAAGCTTGTCCTCCGGCGGCGCAAGCCCGCCGATCTCGCACGGGTCCACGTCCGAGTAGGCCGTGCAGATCGCGATCTCAACCGCGGGGTCCATCTCGCGGATCTGGGTCGCCGCCCAGGCCCCGTCGGGTCCGGGCGGCATTCGCATGTCGAGGAACACGACCGCGAAGGGCTCCTTGCGCGCCAGCCCCTCTTTGACGCAGTTAACGGCCGCCTGGGCGCCGTCACAGAAGACCGGCTCAAAGCCTGCCGCACGTGCCGGGGAGCGCTCGCGCGCGGTATCGGCGGGATTTTTCTTATTGAACAGCCGGCTGCGCAGCTCGCGAAAGCCGACCATCTCCTGGGTGACCTCGTTCTCGAGGAAGATCTGCCGATAGGCGTCGCGCACCTCGGCCTCATCGTCGACCACGAGGACCCTGATGGGTGTTGAGTTCGAATCCGGCATAAAGAGACCTCAATGTGCTCCGGCAAGAGAGCCGGGTTCGCGGCCAACCAACGGCACCATCAGGTGCATCGACGCCCCGTGGCCGGGGCCCTCGCTCGCGGCCCAGATGCGCCCGCCGAGTGCGCTCATGGCGTTTGCGCACCAGTGCAGGCCGATACCATGGTTGGTTTCCGGAGACTTGGTGGAGAAGCCCTTCTCGAAGACGCGCTCGAGATTCTGTGGCGCAATGCCGACGCCATCGTCCTTGCACTGCAGATGCAGCTGCTGCACATCGTGCTCGCGCACGATCTCGGCGCTGACGCGCAGCACGCCCTTATCCTTACCCGCATCGCGCACGGCATCCGCCGCATTGATGATCAGGTTCTGCAGGATGAGCCGTAGCACCGTGCGCGCAACCCGCACCACCCCCAGCCGCCGCACGGTTTCGTCGGTATCAACGGTCAGGCGCTGGCGGCAGGCATCGGGGACGATCTCAAGGGACTGCGACACGAGCTCCGTCAGGCGTACCGGTTCGATCACGTGTTCGTTGCGCGCAGCGCGCATCTGTTCGACCAGTGTGCTTTGAACGGCCGTTGTCTGACGGCCCATGACCGCAACGTCCTCCTGGGCGGCGCGCACCGTGACGGCGAGCTCCTTGCAGGCGAGGCGCAGAAACTCCTCAAGATCAGCCTTGCGCGCGGGGTCGCACCCATGGCTCTGCAGTTCGTTCACCGCCTGCTCCGCATCCTCGGCCGGGGCGCTGCGCAGTCGCTCGCCAAGATTCGCCAGGCGCACGCCGACCGGGGTCATCGCGTTGCCCAGATTGTGCAGCACACCGCGCGCGAGCTCCGCGAAGCCGGCCTGAAAGGACTGATCGACGAGCTGCATACGCGTCTCGGTGACGCGCTGGACCATGCGGTCGAACTCTCGGGCCAGTACACCCATCTCATCGGCACGCTGCAGATCCAGGGGCGTGGCATCCCCGCCCTCCCCGATCGCCACCGCGTGCCGCGTCACGAGCGCCAAGGGGTCCAGGATCACGCGGTTCAGGACGACGACCAGCAGGATCAAAACCAGCACGGCGGCTGCGAACAGACACGCCGACGCCACCTTCACGGCGGCTTTGCCACGCATGGTGACTTCGCGCAGCACATCGACGCGCAATACCATGGCCGGGTGGCCGTAAATATCGGCAAAGGAGCGGTAGACGCGCGTCTGCGTGTCGGTTTCTTCGATCTGTTCCCCGGCAGCCGTGCGCGGCGGCAGCAGGGTCAGATCCGCCTGCGCCTGCTCTGCGATGCCGTGCACGACGGCAGTGCCCAGTAGACGACCCATGAGCACCATGCCTCGAGCCGGTCCGCCGCCGTTGCCGTCGAGGATCGGCGCAGCCGCCAGCAGCATGAGGCCCTTGTTGGTGCGCAGCAGCCCCTTGACCGCATGTCCGTCGAGCAGGCTCGCACGCCAGGGAAAATCATCGGGCAGTGCGCTACGCGTCGTCAGGTCAAGCCCGAGCGCCCGATCGGTGCCAAGGTCTACATCCCTCGCCAGCAGCACCTTGCCCGCCTCATTCACGATCAGCAGCGCATTGACGTCCAGCTGCTTGAGCGCCACCTCGGTAATGTTGGCGCGGACGAACTCCGGGTTGTGATCTTCGACGAAGCGGTAGGTGTCGGCCCAGTTGCCCCAGTCCATGCTCGCCATCGCGACCTGCCCGAGCGTCTGGTTGAGGGCGTGATCGATACGGCGCATTGCGGTGCGCGCGTCCACGCGTTCCAGCTGCGCGAAACTCGGCATGATTACCAGCTTACCGACCGTAATTGCGGCCAGGCCGAGGATCACAAAGATCCCGGCGATGAGGAGGCTGACCTGTGCGCGGATGCTCACCCGGATACGCTAAATGGGTTCTCCTTTTTTATTGTGTTGCGGCCTCTCAAATCGCCCTTAACACCCTTCGCAAGTGCTGCCGGCAGTGACCGGCGTCACACTATTGCCCCCCCGGAACGGCATGAAGCCGATCGGCGGCCGCGCGTCGCCCCGACCCGACCATCTGCCGCTTTTTCCGCCGGCGTCGGGGCCGCTGCGTGGGGCGGCGCCGGCTGCCGCACAGTCGGCCGCCGCCTGGGAGTCATACCTTCACGGCCCGGGCGGCCCCGCCAGATGCCGGCATCGCCGGCCTTTGGCTATCATGGCGCGCCATCGCCGCACGGATCCTGGGCATGAGGAATAAAACGCTGATGTTGTCAGCTGCTCGTCCTGTCGGCGTGTGCGGTGTCACGCGTGGATCCGATGAGCGTGCCGCTGCTTTACACGGCCAGCCCGAAGAACACGGGCGAGGTCGGGGCGCTCACGTGCAATGCGATCTCTGCGATCCAGTAAGAGCTACTCAGGCGTCCCAATCGATCCTGCAATGGAGAGTCCATGACGAGCGTTACCAGGCGAGCTTTCGTTGGAGGGGCGGCCGTGGTGGCCGCCGGCAGGCTAGGCGCCAGCCAGAATCCCGCCGGTGGCCTGCAATCGCTGAGCGCGGCGGCGCACCCGATCAGCGCGCAGGAGCACGGCGCACGCCTCGAAAAGCTGCAGTCACTGCTGCAGGAGCGCAAGACCGCCGCTTTGCTGGTTGAGGCAGGCTCCAGCCTCGAGTACTTCACCGGCATCCGCTGGTGGCGATCGGAAAGGACCACAGCGGCACTCATTCCGGCGCAGGGTCGCGTCGTCATCGTCACCCCGTTTTTTGAAGAACCCTCGATCCGTGAGACGCTCAAGGTGGCCGGTGACGTGCGACCGTGGAAAGAGGACGCCAGTCCCTTCGAACTGCTCGCGGATGCCTTGCGCGCGCAGGCTGGTGCCACGGGCAGCCTCGCGATCGAGCCCACCACCCGCTTTTTTATCGTGGACCGCGTCACCCGGGCGGCCGGCGGCAAGCGCGCGGTGATGGATGGAGATGAATTCGTGCGCACCTGCCGCATCATCAAGTCCCCGGCGGAACTGGAGCTTATGCAGATCGCCAATAACGTGACGCTCGCGGCTATTCGCCACGTCCACGGCGCGGTGCAGGCCGGCATGCACAGCTCGGATGTCATGAATCTGATGATCGCCGCGACGACGCAGCTTGGCGGCGTGCACGAGTTCTCGCTCGTGCTGATGAACGAGGCCAGCGCCTATCCGCACGGCTCGCTCAAGCCGCAGCAGGTGCGTGCGGGCTCGGTGATCCTCATCGACACCGGATGCAACGTGCACGGTTACCAGTCTGATATTTCGCGCAGCTGGGTCTTCGGGCAGGCTTCGGCCCGTCAGCGGGAGGTGTGGGACACGGTGAAGCGGGGGCAGGAGGTGGCATTGGAGACGGCGAAGCTCGGAGCGCCGGTGGGCACAATCGACCGCGCGGTGCGCACCTTCTATGAGCAGCAGGGCTGGAGCGCCGACTACGGCCTGCCAGGGCTGTCGCATCGCACCGGACATGGAATCGGTCTCGACGGACACGAACCGCCCTACCTGGTACGCAATGACAGCACTCCGCTGCAAGCCGGGATGTGCTTCTCCGATGAACCCGGACTCTACATTCCCGGAGAGTTCGGCATCCGGCTTGAGGACTGCTGGTACATGACCGAGAGTGGCCCGAAGCTGTTCACCCCGCTGGCGAAATCCCTGGCGCAACCGGTATGAGCTGGCGTCCCGGCAACGGCGGTGTCGCCCGATGAGTGCCCGCGAAATGCCAGCGCCGACTGCGCTGCGCTACGGCGACGGTGCGATCGCGTTTCACTGGAGCATGGCCGTCTTAGTTCTCATGGTCGGTACGCTGGGCCTGCTGCACGATTCCTGGCCCAAGGGTACGCAGAACTTCTGGATAAACCTGCACGCCCTCGTCGGCCTGCTGGTCTTTGCTTTGCTGATGGGGCGGCTCGGGTGGCGCACGCGGCACCCGCCTCCGCCGCTGCCGCCCGAGACCGGCGCGCTCTCGCGTCGGCTCTCACGCCCGGTGCATGCACTCTTGTACGTTCTGCTCTTCGTTATCCCCTTGTTTGGGATCGTGACGTTCATCTGGCACGGGCGGGTATTCGACTTCGGCCTTTTCAAGATCGATTTCGGAGTGCAGAAGAACCCGGCCATTTTTCATCCCACCGAGGATATCCACGGATACCTGGCGTACGCGCTGTTCACGCTGGCAGGCATTCACGTCGCTGCGGCTCTCTGGCACCAATTCGTACGCCGTGACCACCTTCTTCGACGCATGTGGCCAGGACCACGCGCCGCGGGACGATGAACCGCTGCGAGGCAGGCAATCGCTCGACAATTTCGTTTGACTTCCCGACGCCTTCAATCCTGCAGAAACGCAGGCGAGCTCCTGGGGCTAATACGGGTCGACGGCGGAGGGTGAAAAACCCGTGGGCGAAGGTATGCGCGTGCCCGGGTTGCCGTTGCGGCCCCGAACGCGAACGTATAATGGGAAGGGGGCGGCACTCCCGCCGTCCCGTGATAAAGGGAAAAGAAACCGTGAGCATTCTCAGGTACCTGCGCCCCGGCGCAGCAGTCGTGTTGATCAGTGGCGCTGCACTATTGAGCCCGGCGCCTGGGCGGGCGGCCGATGCGCCGATCGTTAACGAGAAGTTCAGCGATCTTGAGCCTGCCATCCAGATGTTGCGCGCCGAAGTGGGCCAGGACCGGCGCGAGATCGTCAAGGGCGCCATGCTGCTCACCGCGTCGGAGGGTTTGACATTCTGGCCTCTGTACGATGCATACCGCGAGGAGATGTCCAAACTGGGGGACCGCCGGGTGCGTTTGATCACCGACTTCGCGGCCAACCGGAATGCGATGAGCGAAGATGAAGCAGCGCGCATGACGAAAGAGGCGCTTTCAATTGACAAAGACAAGATCTCGGTCAGGGAAGACTACGTCAAGAAGATGTCCAAGGTGCTCTCCGCTCGGACAGTCGCGCGCTTCTTTCAGATCGATGCAAAACTCGACGCCATCGTCAACGCGCAACTGGCGGCACGGATTCCCCTGGTCCACTGAGCAGCGGTGATAACCGAGGAGCCCGCTGTACCGCCACTGCTGATCCGTCGCGCGCGCAGCGCGCGACGGTCAGTGGTGATTCGTCTGCGCGACGGTTGACTGTAGGTCCAAGGACGAAGGGTCAACGACGTTCTTGATGTCCTTGCATTGGGCAAGCGTGGCGCCCCGGTAAGCGTTCATCGGAAAGTACTTGGTCTGCCAGGCGGCAAAGCCCCAAACGTCCAGCCCGGCCTTGAGGTACTTGCTCGCACGGTCGGCGACCTCGCAATCATACTGGGACCGGGACAGGTGCTGATGAGTCTCCCTGAGCAGCTCCGCGCGCGCCTTGGTTTCGGAGCGCTCCAGGAGGGTCTCCTTAAGGCTCGCAGCGGTTCCCGCGTGGTGCGGATGGCGCTCCACCTTAAACTCCGAGTCCGCATACGGGTCAACCTCATCGGCGACCGCAACCGCACTCGGCCCATCAGCCTGGGTCCCCGCGGCAGACGCGGACACCTCATTCGGTGCGCCATGCAGGTCCGACACGGGCACCGCGGCTGCGGCGTCGAAGACATCGGCCATCGCGTCGCTGTGCGCCGATTTTGCAGCCAGTTGGTCCCGGACGGCCCATACGCCCAGAGTGATGACTGCGGCGCTGGCGCCGACCACGGCGGCATACCTGGTAAACCCACCAATGAAGCTCGTCCCGAGCGACGGAGTGAGCTTGCGAATTCGCTCACCCGCATCACCGCGCTCAAACCAGCCGATAAGCCGCTTGAGACTGTGGAGCCCGCCTTGGGCGACCAGAAAACCAAGGGCCGTGCCCATGACGAGTTGGGTCATGCTCATGTCAAATACCAGGCCTACGCATATGTCTTGCCGAGCAGACATTGTGCGCGTCGCCTCGGCAGCCATCCGTGAGCGGGATCACGCAGCCGGTGCAGGTTCCGTGCATGCAACACGCAATCCAGCGGGCGTGGGGCCATTTGGAGCAACCCAACGCCCGACCCGGGGGGAGTAATGGCACGTTGCGGCTAATGACCCGGGCCCCCTCCTTTCATCGAGTATGCGTGAACCGCTCGCCAGAGCAGGGTGCCGCGATCAAGATCCCGCCGACGTCAACTCGGTGTGAGGGGCAGCGGCCAAAGGATTCGGAGTATGGTTGGCGGGTCACTTCGGAGCCCGGACATGAAGAAGCTCAAACATGAGGCTGAATTGTTCAAAGCGGCATTGCTGGCCGGTGTTCGATACGCCGAAAGCCGCAAGGCGGTCGAGTTCGAGTCGACCGACTCGGCAAGCGCGAAGGCGCTCTATGTCTATCGCTTGCTCGTGCACGACAAGGTGATCTCGCCGATGCCGGAAGAGCAGCTCGGCGAACAGACGATTCGGCATCGGCTCGCCACCTGGTATGCGCATCAACTGCCTCAGGGACACCCCCTGTTGGAGTAGAGCTTCGGCAGCCCCGGCGCAGCCTGCGCTGCCTCCCCTGGCGTATCAATCTCGCTCGAGCGGACAGAACTTTCCTCCGCCACGAAGGCCCGGTGCCCGTCGCGTGAAAAGGCTGCCGAACTCACGCCAGGGTCAGCACCCGCAGAAAACAGCGTATCGTGTCGCCCCGGTGAAAACATTATCGTCACGAGGAGAGTTGGCATGAGTAAGGGTATGGACAGGAAGAAGGAAGCGAAGAAGAAGGCGGCAAAGTCGCCGCAGGAGAAACGCGCCGCCAAAAAAGAGAAGAAACAGAATCGCGGGTTTCAGATCTAAGGGTCACGAAGGGGTCTGGCAGCGGCACCGTAGGCGTAGGCGCCTGGCACTGGCGGGTTACTGCGGCGCCAGTCGGCCCGCCCTATCCGAGTAATTGCCGCAGCGGGTCGAGCCGCTGCCGAGATACTCCTGCCGCGCACGACCTGTAGGCACGGGGCGGCCGGAAAGTCCGTACCCATCGATCTCAGCGGACGGGTCTGAGTAATCAGCAGCCAATCAATTACTTGTGAGCGCCACCGTCCACCGCGCGCGACGTGCATAACGTCTTGAATTTGTTTAGGTCGCCTTGAGGCCCTCCGCTCGCGCTAGCGGTGGCAGTAGCGGCACCTTACAAACACCGGCTTCGCCGCGCGTCGTGATCGTCATCGCAGTGACGAGAGATCACCCCTGGTGCTTCGCATGTCCGCGGCCCTGCTGCTTCTGTGCCGTGAACCCGAAACATGACTGCAATATGGCCGTTATGCCTCCTACGAATAATGCCATGCCTTGTCCGGCATCAACCAGGAGGGTCACACATGAAAGCACCAATAAAGGCATTACTCGCGTTTGTCGTCACGGCATTGGCTGTTGGAACCGCCAGCGCTGGCGATCAGACGCAGCCGCAATCCAAGTTTGGGGAACTCGATCATGTCTTTTTGATCATGATGGAAAATCAGACGAACACGGACATCCTCGGGAACCCGAACGCCCCGTTCATCAATAAATATGCTCCGACAGTGAATCAGGCGACCAACTACTTCGCGGTCGGGCATCCGAGCGCGCCGAACTATCTCGAGATCACCGGGGGATCCAATTTCGGCATCACGGGCGATTACTGGCCGGTCTGGACCAACGGCTTCGGATGCCAGGACAACGAGCCGAGCAGCGGCTGCGGTAATGCCTTTACGCCGATTTCGATGCCGGGCGTCGACAATCCGGTGGTCGCCACCGCGACCACATCGACGGCGTGCAACGGGCAGATCTCTCTCGGAGGCAACGCGCCAGTCGTCAACAACTGCGCCCTGCGCAATTATCCTGCCGCACCATTCGCTCCTAAGTCGATTGCCGACCAGTTGGTGGAAAAGGGCAAGTCTTGGAAGAGCTACGAGGAGAGCTTGCCAACCGTCGTTCCCGGCGTCTTCGGCATCAACTACTCTGATGGTGAGTGGTCCAATCTGAGCCCCACGGATGTGTTCGAGGTGAACGGAGGGCCGCCCGCCGCGCCCACAAACATTCAGAAGCTGTATGCGGTGAAACACAACCCGTTTGCGTATTTCGCGAATATCGAGAATGGCGGATACGCCGCCCTGAGCCTCGAGCGGGTGGTTGATTTCGATGGCCCCAATGGACTGTGGGCGGACCTCAACTCCAGTCGCGCACCGAATTTCTCGTTTATCGTTCCGAATCAGTGTCATGACATGCACGGCTTTGTTTCCGGCGGCACCACGATTTGCTCGACAGCGAACACCCCGGCAACCAATCTGACGATTCAGCAAGGCGATGCCGAAGTTGCAAAACTTATCAATGGCATCAAGGCCTCCAAGGCCTGGAGGGAGGGGCGCAATGCCATCGTTCTTGTCTGGGATGAGAACGACTACTCGAACGCGGCCAACCGCGTCGTGTTCCTCGTGGAGACGAACTACGCGTCCAACAGAGCTGTGAGCGGCGTGCCCTATGATCACTTCTCGCTGTTGCGCACGCTGGAAGCCGGCTTCGGCTTGCCGTGCTTGAATCACGCCTGCGATGGGACTTCCTTGGTTATGGATGACGTGTTCGGCGGCATGAACTAGCACCGCCCCAGCGCTCTGCACGCTGGATTGGAGATGCCGAGGAGCGAGGGGCGGCACCGTGCAAGACGGTGACCGCCCCTTCATACCGCTTTAGTCACGGAATTGTTTTGCAGCGATAACGGCGGCGCCGGCGGGTTGATCGATCGAATAGCGTTTTCCTGTTTGCGCTGGGACGGCTAGCGCCCTATCGCGGCATCCTTCCGCGCCAGGAGTTGTGCAAGCACCTATTCCGGGAATACTGCTAGCCGGCCGTTAGTTTTGGACCAAAGCCGCGCGACATCGTCAGCGCTCTCGTCGTTATGCCGCAGGTTTGCGCTTGCGTTCGATGCGGCGAACGGGCGCCGTTGCTTGCCTCGGTGGGCGCGCGACGTCTTGCGGTGATGGTGTGGCGGCCCATCTGACCGTTTGCCGCCGAGATGGCAGCACTTCAGGGCATGGCCACGTTCGGGCAGCAGAATGGCATGCGGCAATGCTTGCTACACTACCTGACGATAGGCAGTTCGGTGTCCAACACAATCGGCTGGGAGAGAAACGCTTGTCACAAAAGTTGCGCGGTCTGATTTGCGGTGTGGTGCTTTGCCTGGGTGCATGTGGGAGTACAACCTTCATCTCAACCTGGAAGGCGCCGGACGTGCATGGAATCGACCCGATAGGCAAGCGCATCGCGGTGTTGGTTATGTCCAGCGATGCGGCGCGGCGGCGCTCCGCTGAGGTCTACCTGGCGAACGATCTGACCATCCGCGGTGCGCGCGGCATCCCTGCCTACACGCTGATTGGGCTGGATCACCCGAACGTGGATTATGCGCGCGCGCGTTTCAAGGAAGCCGGCATCGAGGGTGTAGTGATTATGCGCATGGTCGGCCACGACCAGCGGGTCATCGTTACTCCAGGCGGCTTCTCGGGCAGCACGTACGGATCATTCGGCTCGTACTACTCGTCGTACGGGATGCAGGTAGCCTATTCCAGCGCTTCCGTGAAAACTGACACCGTGGTATCGATTGAAACGCTGATCTACTCGCTCGGCACGGATAAGCTTATATGGGCGGGGACCAGCCGGACGAGCAACCCCGAGGGCCTTTCAGGCCTCGTAGACGAGGTTGCCGATGCGGTCGCGAAGCAAGTGGCCAAGCAAGGACTGATTGCTCGGTAGAGCTGCGACGGCCTCGCTCCGGCGATGGCGCAAGCACGCAAATGATTCAGGCACCCTGAGCAGGCTTGCGAAAGATGCAGAGCGAATCGCGCCGGAGCACACCGAGATCGCGCTCGAGCACTTCCCAGCCCTCTTCGACGGCCATCTTGCACGTCTGCTCGGAGCTGTTGCGCGGCCACCAGATGGCATCGTCGGGCAGGTCCTTGAAGCGGGTCGGTATGCCCCAGCGTCGGCCCCAGCCGAGCCGATCGAGCTTCTGCCAGTCTGCGATCTCGTGTGCCGCGTGCGCGCCCGGCCTCATCTTCGGCAGCACGTTGCGAAAGATCTCGCGGATATGCTCCGCGTTGTTATGGCAGAGGACCCCGAACGACCAAAAGAAGTCGAAGGTGGCAGCGGGAATCGCGGCGAAAGAGTTGTCGGAGACCTGGTGGCAGACCAGCCGCCCGTCGCCGGGCTTAGGGCGGATCCAGCCGCGCACGTCCTGGAAGTCGACGGTGTGCACTTCGCCGCGCGGCACGTACTTGAGGATTGCGCGCGTCCAAGACCCGCTGCCGGGGCCCAATTCGAGCACCTTCGAATCGGGGGCGATATGGGGCAAGACAGCGCGGTGGAAGACTTCGCGATACGAGGCGCCGATCCGCACCTCTTCGAGAATCCGGCGCGGCCCCGGTATCCGCGCGAGCACATCGCCGCTGTTGTAGCCTCTGGGAAAGAGCTTTCTCAGCACGTCAAGCTTGGGCATCAATGGATCATGGCACGGGATTGCGGCGTGTGCATCCGGGTAAAAATCCCCACGCGGCCGGCGGGAGCGCAGCGCGAGCCTCTTCGGCCGCGTCCGCTGCCGGATTGCCGCTGTCAAAAAACACCTACGACGCCAATGGCAATGCGCTCACTCGGCCGGGCTACAGCACAATGACGTGGTCGAGCTATAACTACCCGACCAGCATCAGCACAGGCTATGGTCCGGGATGGACGACGGACGAGACCGTCGGATTTTCCTACGGACCCAATCGGCAGCGCTGGCAGCAAACGTATTCCGGTAACAACACCACCGAAACCACCGACTACATCGGGCGGTCTCTGGAGTTTGTATCCAGCGGCGGAGTACTCGATTACCGCCACTACATTAACGGCGGAACCGGTGTGGTCGCGGTCTATTCACGTAAGAGCTCAGGAGTAAACACTTTCAGTTATCTGCTCTCGGATCATCAGAGCAGTGTCGCTTCGATCACGAACAGCAGCGGTGCGCAAGTCATTGGCGAAAGTTTTACGGCCTTTGGCAGTCGGCGAGAAGCAACCACTTGGTCAGGGGCGCCCAGTACGACCGAGTTGACCACGATGGCGGGTATCACTCGCGAGGGCTACACGTTCCAAACCGCGCTCGGGCTCTGGTCGGGGCTAAATCACATGAAGGGACGCGTGGAGGATGCGTGGGCGGGGCGGATGTTGTCGGCCGATCCCACCATTCCGGATCCGAGGAACACGCAAAGCTACAATCGCTACAGTTACGTCAACAACAATCCGGTTACTTACGGCGACCCGAGCGGATTTTTTCAGTGTCCCGACGGCGCGAGCTGCGGCTATAACACCACATTTAATAGCTTTACTTACGATTCGATTACGTACACTTTTGTTGCGGCCCCAGGGTATTCGATTAACATGGCTGCCATCACCACCGCGGCCTCGACACCGACTGACGTCGTGCCTTCGAGTGCGGTAAATCAAAATGTCCCAGCCGAATTCGCGGCTATCTCGCAGGCTGTTGTGGCCACGGGTGACCTGCCAGACAACCAGTCGGATATACGCACTGTTACGCTTAGCACGATCACTGGCAACGCTGGTATTACCAATCCTGGCTCCCCCGCAACGGGTTCCGTCTCCGCCCCAGCAGAAACTCTTGACCCCGCGACGCCCCTGCAGCCTGCGCCGGACTCTGAAGTGGCCCCACAACTTACCTCGGATCAGATCCTACAATACAATCCTCCGCCTGGAGTGCCTGCAGGCGACTCCCAACCTACTGTGTCGCCTCCATCAGGAGGTGGTTGCGATCCCGGAGCGAAGGGGGGCTGTCCGGACCAGGATTGAGCAATAGAGGAACGCCGCGATGTCTAAATACGGAAAAGTACCTGTGTGGCACACGGCGATGGCCGCAGCTTTGGCTATTTGCGGGTTCACGCCAGGTTACTCCTTCGCATCGGAATCCCCCACCGCGGGAGCGGAGGCCGTCCGCCTCATCGATTGGAGCACCGTGGACCCCGGGGCGCCCATTCCTTCGTCTCTGCCAAATGAAGATTCGAGTGACCCGCTGGAAGCAGGTTTCGCCGCGCGCTGGATCGAGCGCGCTCTCCGCCCGCTTAATTACGAGATGGGACAATTTGCCCTGTCGCTGATCGCCATAAACGAAACAGCGAAAGATGTGTGGGCGGTCAGCATGGCACAGGCTTTACGAGCCGTGGTCGCCGCGGGTTCTGCCGATCAGCGTACGGCGCGGGTGTTTTGCAATTCCGTAGGTTGTTTGTGTTACGTGGAGCATGACGTCCCCGTGCTGAATGGTCCAAAGCTTCTAGAAAACATACGGAAGAATAATGCGATAAAGCCACTGATAACCGACAGCACACTGGGCTGGGTTGTACATCCCCGGCCACCCGGAATTCCGTGGGAATTGATCGTCGTAGAGCGCAAAGACCGAGATCTGAAACCCGAATCGGGTCAGTAAGACGATAGAGTCGAACAGTACAGGCGTTTATCTGACCTTGTGACATTTCAGCAGCGTGTGGCCCGTAATCTGCACGACTAGATCACGGGCGAAACGACTGGCCGTCTCGACCAGGACGATGCGGGCCCCATTCCCGAGCATGTAGGTCAGCATGGCGTCGAAGCCTTCCAGCCTGTCGACCGGATCGGCGCCGCTCACCGCGGCGTCGTAGCGAGTCGGGCTCCGCTTGCTCTGGTCGCCTTGGCGTGCGCCTTGGCCCGGCGGATAACGGCCTCGCTCTCGTGCTGAGTGCCTCAACCGGCTAGATCATGGCGGGCTTCCGCGGCACGGGGCGACCAAGCGCCACGTTCAGAGTGCATCCAGCTCGGCGAAGAGCTTCTCTTCATCGACCGGCGGCCCGCGTCTCCGAGCGAGTGTCGGGTCCTTCAATTCATACAACGGCACGAGCCGATCGTCGCGCAACACATGCCATTTCAGCCAAGCGTTCAGTGACACGACCTTAGGCGCTCGCCCATCCTTAACCGCGCGCTGTTGGAAGATCAGCATGGCTGTCGAGCTGATTGCTTTTCACCGGGCATGGCTGATTACAGTCCCGAAAATACGTGAGTGCACAGCGTCGGCAATGCACCTGCAGCACGCGACGAACCAGCTCGCGAACAAACTGGCCTGCTACACCCGCGGCGAGCCTTGGGAGCATCTGGTCGTCGCGAAAGTCTCGGTGCCTAAACGAGAATAGCGGTGACCCAATGAGTAACCCGGCCAACGTGCGAACGTTCGATGTTGAGGGGCAGCCGGTGCGCTGAATCGAAACTGACGACGGGCACCGAGTCTGGCTGTGCGATTGCCCGAGTTATTGGGAGCGGGCAGCCCGGCACTCGGAGGGCTTCTGCGCGCACACCGCCGTTGCGATCATGAGGTGCGTGGAGGATGGATCGATCAAGGTCGAGTGAGCGTCGTGGCCGCCATCACGTTAGCGCCTTGCACGTTCCAGAAGACATCACGCCCGAGACGATGATTACTGCGGAGTGGCGTGAATCGAGAGCGATGAAGTCTCTAGTTCCGTCCGCGTATCTGGGAAAAATAGTTGTGAGAATCAGATTGCCTGCGGGTGCTGTCTCGATAAGCCACAGTGCGTTGGCTTGCCACCTAGCCGTCAGATCCCCCGCACCTCCACCGGGAACACCCTTCTCGTAGATCACGCGCGCGGTGCCGTGCTCGATGTCTATGTTGTCGTAGACCACGATCATTTGATCGTGCTCCGTGGTGATTCTCCGGTCAGGCATGAAGCTCGTCAAAGAGCTAGCGGTGTAAGTGCAACGAAGGCTCCGTGCCTGCCGTAGCAATACAAGCGTATCATTGGGAGCGGCGTCCTGCGCGCTGCCGAGACCAGCGCACGCCAATGCAAACAGCGCCATAAGAGGGAACCGACCTGCGTTCTTCATTTGAAGCACTCCCTGGAGTGCAGATGGTAATACGGGGCGCGGCGACATTGGAAAAACGTCACACTCGCGCGCGCCGCCGGCGCTAGAGTCGCCCCGGTACGTAATGAAGGCGGAGGGCGCTCAAAATGTGTTGGGTCAGCCGGCTCAAAGAATGGCAGGATCTGATCGCAGGCGTAGTCGGCGCCGCAGCGCTGATTTTCACCGTGTGGATCACGTTGAGCCGGGAAAGCAAACGCCGCGATGAGGAGGCCAGCGCGCTGCGCAACGCGCTCGGTGCGGAGCTGCGGCACTTTGCCCGCCGATCACTCACCGGGCATCAAGAGCTGGCGAAGACGCTGTACTCGCCGCCCCTCGGCAACTCATTCACGACGATCACGGTGGAGCAGGCTGAGAATCTCAGTCGCTTTCCTCCGCCCACTATCTATTCGCAGTGCGGAACCAGAATCGGGACTCTGGGCGACTATGCGCCCAAGGTCGTGCAGTTTTACGGTCAATTAGGACTGCTTTGGGAATGGATGCGCCACAATGAGCAGAAGGGATATAACGCACAGAATTACCTCATCCGGGATCACGTCTATTTTCTTGCGAACGCACTGCTGAAAGCTGCTGGCGCGGCGGTTGACGCGCTTCCGGCATTTAAGGCGGCTGCTTGGTCTGAGAAGGATGAGAAATACACGCAGCAGGTGGCCGCGGCACGCGAGTCATTCGACACGTTGAAGCCGCCGGAGGCGACGTCGTAGGACACGAAAACGCCGCCGAGGGGGTGGCTTTATGAAGGCGCGGGCGTAAGATGATCACCGCGCGATTGCGCATCGCGTATCCCATAGGGAACTGACGTGGCTCAAGAACACGAAGCGCGCCAACCGACATTCCTTCGTCTATCCGTTCTGACGGTGGTGTCGCTCAGCGCGTGCGTCAGTTCGACTGATCCGAATGCCACACTTTCGCGTGTTCGCGTTTCCCCCATGGGACCGGGACAGTTCATGGTCTCGTGTGTCGATTCACCGCAATACTGCGCGGCAGAAGCCAACCAGGTCTGTCCAGTAGGTTTCGATGTGGCGAGCAACGTGACGAATCCCGCCGACTATGGCCGCATGACCATGATCATCAAGTGCCACGAAACTGCTCAACCCGCCGTGCCCGCGACGCCCACCAAATAGACTTTGGTTGTGCCTGCGGGTAGGGCTCATGCCTGACAGCAACGCACTGCTCCTCGAGTGCGTAAAATGGAACGCATGGACTCACCGCCGCGACCAGCCAAGGTGCGGACGTTCGACATCGAAGGGCAGCGTGTGCGCTGTGTCGAAACGGACGGCGGTCGCCGGGTGTGGCTCTGTGAGTGCCCGAGCTTTAAGGAGCGCGCGACGCGGCACCCGGAGGGCTTCTGTGCCCACACCGCGGTCGCGATCATGCAGTGCGTGCAGGATGGTTCAATCGAGATTGAGTAGCCGCTGGCAGCCGGTCGGCGCGTAAAATCTCCACAACATGGCCGGCGCAACGCAGCAGCGCGGAGGTGGCAGCATGGATGAATCTATCGTCATTCGCACAGCAAATCCGCACGACATCACGCTTGATGAAGCCGAACAAATTGCGCAAGCGATTCGAAGCCTGGGTCAGACGTGGGATGTGAGAGTCGAGGGACAGGAGCGAACTGGCACCGGCGTAACACTGTTCGAAGTATTGCGTATTGGGCTGCTCGGGGGCGCCTTCGGGTTTGGCAAGGTGCTCGTTGAAGAGGCTGCTAAGAGAGTTGCGGACACCGTGATCGATTGGGCACGCGACCGATTTAAGAAGCGGAAAAAGAGTCGGTCAATCTACGTTGCGATCTACGGGCCCGAGGGGACAGTAATATCCTTCGTAATCAAGAGTGCGACCGACGAGCTGGAATATCGGACTCAGCAGGATCAGCTGTTGGAAGCCGAATTTCTAAAGCGGGCAGAAGCCAGAGCGAAAGATCCGAAAAAGTAGCTGTGCGCTGGCTTCGCTCGGCAGAGAGCTTTGGCGCCTTACGACTTCCCGCACGGTGAGCCGCGTTAGTCGGTGATCATCGCGACCATGATTATCGTGATGATCACGGCCATGAAGGCCATCCGGGCTCAGGGATGCGGGGTTATGGAGATGATGGTTATTTCGCCCCTGTCGGGCCCGTAGCACCAAAAGACTCGATACGCGCCGGGCGTTTGGTTCTGTGCGTAGGCCTCTAGCACCTTCTTGTTCGCGTCATAAGGATTCGGGATGGAGTCGTACTCGTGCGTATGAAGACTCGGGTGCCGCGGATCCTGAAGAAGCAGCTTCACGCATTTATCGACCTGTTTGAAGAGACCTTCCGCCTTGGTGGCTTTGGTCTTCTTATGCTTCTGGCGATTTTGTAAGGATGCGAGCGCCGCGGCTTGCAACTCTAGGAATTTCGTCTGCGCTTCGGGTACCCAGCGCGGCGTGAACGGCACTACTCGTCCTGAAGTTGTGCGACGAGCGCTGCCGACGCCTTAAGATCCGGACCCGTCGCGAACTGGCGCTCCGCCGCCTGCTTCAAGCCCCGGCGAACGGAGGTAAGAGCGGCCTTGTTCTCGTAGAGCCAGGCCTCGCGCGCAGGGATCACGGCGGCGCGTTTGACGAGCACTTCGCCCTCCCCGTGCGACTCGACCAGCACGGTTTGGTTGGCAAAGGCATCACCGAGCGTCAGACGCCCTTTGGAGTCGACGTTCTTCGTCATCAGGGTGGCGTGTTTCATACCGGTGAATTCTACCCACTTTCCCACTATATTCAAGTGGGATTGTAGGACTAAATCACTAGTGGGAACAGGCAGTTACGCGCTCGGCCGCACGAGGTGCCCGCGTCCGGCAGAGGGACCTGCATTATGTATAGGCCCCGCAAACATTGCCTCGCGTACGCCTTCTGCCTATTATTCCGCCCGCCACCGCTAAGTCGCGGATGGATTGCTGAGTGGCCTGACCGCCCCGAGCGCGCCGCAAGAGCGCGCCGCATGAAGAAAAGGTTGCCCCGCCGGAGCGCGCCCTCCCCGGTCAGCGAAGGCCCGTCTTTCTTTCCCGCCGACACCTCCCGCTGTATCGAGCGCGGTGAGAGTGCTCGCGATGCTGCTATCGCAATCTGAAATTCGCCAAGTCACGGGGTACGCGCGCCCTTCTGCGCAAGCGCGTTGGTTGCGCCGGCACGGCTGGAAGCATACCGTCAACGCACTCGGCGAGCCGGTCGTTGCCGTTGCAGAATTCAACCGACATCTGGTCGGGGGGCGCGCCGCACGGCAGGAGCCGAACTTCGAGGCACTCAATGGGCCGGCGCAGACAACACGATAAGCACCTCCCTCAACGGGTCTACCTAAAGGACGGCACCTATTGGTTTCGCCCTCGGGTCGGCAAATACGTAAATCTCGGTCGCGATCTCGCCGAGGCGATTGCGCGCTACGCGTCCTTGATCGGCACGGCTCGGTCCGGGCGCACACTCGGCGACGTGATTGACCGATACCGCACCCAAGTGCTCCCTACAAAGCGATCACCGAAGACGCGGATCAACGAAAGCGCCTCGCTTGACCGGCTCAAGAGGGTGTACGGGCAGATGTCCCCCGACGCGGTCGACGCGCCGATGCTCTACAGCTACCTTGATCAGCGCAAAACGCCTGACGGTAAGCCGGCACCCGTGGCGGCACGGCACGAGATCGCCCTGCTCGGGCACATCTACGCCAAAGCGATCCGGTGGGGCGTGACAAGCCGCAATCCTGTGCGAGGGATCGAGTACGGCGAGCGCGCGGGGAAGCGGCGGAAAGTGGAGTTGGAGGAAGTGACCAGGCTTCGCGAGCTCGCCGGCGAGCGGATACGCCTGGCAATTGACCTCGCCGTGAGCACTGGGCAGCGGCGCGGAGACTTACTGACGCTGAAGCGCACGCAGATCCAGGATGACGGCATTGTGTTTCGCCAGTCGAAAACCGGCGCGGGGGTACTCATCGAGTGGAGTCCCGATCTGCGGGCGATCGTGGAACGCGCCAAAGCGATGACACCGCAGATCCCCGCCGAGTACTTGATCAGACAGCCCAGCGGCAAGCCGTACACGGCCTGCGGGTTCTCCGCGATCTGGCAACGGCTCATGCGGAAGTACGTGAAAGCGGGCGGCCAACGGTTCAGCTTCCACGATCTTAGGAGCGTCTCCGCAGATGGCGCTGCAACAGCGGAGGAGGCGCGAGATCGGCTAGGACACGCCGATGTCGCCACTACGAAGCGCCACTATCTGCGCGGCCTCACCAGAGCGAAGCCGCGGTCATGAACAGGCGGGAATATCTACTCTTGGGGAAAATATCTACTGCCAACCGCGCGTAAGTTGGCGCGCCCGGAGAGATTCGAACTCCCGACCTCCTGGTTCGTAGTTAGAGGCGCCGCTTTTGGGCTGCTTTCGACGTTTACAAGTCATTGATCCACATAGACTGGCTGGCGTGACGTCCGTTGCATTTGGCACGACTTGGCAGCGTCGAGCAGGACCAATACCCGCAAAAGTCCCGCAACCTCCTGGCCTTTGATTTCCCGGGAATCCGCCAGGAGGTTGTCAATGCAACGCCCCCCGAAACGCTGAATGCGAGTGGGCGCCTTTGGGCGTCTGCCGTCAGTCGATCCTCCGCTCCAGGTCCGACAATAGCCGGTGCTGATCAGCATCTCTCGCCCTCAGCATTAGTACTTTGTGCGCACATAGACACCGATCCTTCCGGGGCATTCATAGCCGCTCGGCTGCTTGTGCGTGTTCAAATGACCGTCCATCGCTTTCCGCTGGAAGGTCTTGCCGCAGACTGTGCAACGGAAAATGTGGACCGGACTGCCGCTCGATGATGCCATCGCGCGCCGCCGTCGTGCGGTTGTCCGCGCGCCCCACGATCCGCTCCCCGCCATACTCGGCCGCGACGCTACCGGAGCGACAGGCAGCGGGCCTGCTGGAGAGAGTTCGACGAGGTAGCGCGGCGTGAACGACTGTCCCGTGACGGACGCATCGTGTATGCGATCTACTCGGTAGGAGCGATGTTCTCCGGAATCGCTGCGAATTGCGTGCAGCACGAAATTCCCCTCAGCAGTCTGTCGCAGGGAGTACGGCTCGACGCGACGTACGCCTCGGTCGTACGCGAGATCGACGCAAAGATGGTTAGCCGCGGCGAAGCGGATGATTTCAAGCGGCGCGCGCGAGCGCAGCGGAACCGCCATCGGCAGCACGCGGCTGCGAACGGTGATTTCGGTCGAGCCTGGTTCGATGCGCGCGCGCTGCGGCGCTTCCGTCCCACCCATGATCCAGGTGAAAATTTCCGGCAGTGCAGCCCAGAAATCCACAACCGGCGGCAGCACGGGAAGCTGGTGCCGGAGCATGTCTCCCCACATCGCTTCCAGATCAGCGCGATGCGATTCAAGCCCCTCAAACGTGGGTAAGGCAATGCCCTTATAGGCGCATTTCTGCCTAAGGACATCGCGCAGCACCGCGGACGACGGGCGGCTGTCGCCGTATCGGTAGAGATTCACAACATCGTAGAGATCACGGGGCCGAGTCCGCTCGCCCAGCGCTCGCACCTTCTCCCCGAAGGCCTCTTCGTAGGCGTAGCAGTTAGACCATAGCCCGTCCTCGGGGCGGTCTGAATACGGATGGAACACCTCGCGCCGTACCGCGGGCAGTACAAGCTTTTCGTCCGCCGTGAGATCAAGTTTAACTTTCGGCCATCCGCCCGCGCCCGAGGTAGGCGATACTGGCCCGCGATAGCCGATCCTGCCCTGACAGGAGGGGCGGCCGCGCGGGTTCTGATAGAAATCGAAACCCACTTGATCCGCAGGCACTACTAGGCCGGATTCATCCGCGACCCAGGCGATCACTTCGCCAAGTGCGCGCCGGAGAAAACCTTCTTCAAGGTGACGCTCATCGCGCAGCGTGAAATCAAGGTCTTCGGAAAAGCGATAGGTCTCAAAGTAGCACTTCTTGAGACACGTGCCGCCCTTGAACACCCACGAATCGGTGAGATCGGGCTGCGCGTGTATTCCGGCAAGCAGCCAGCCGAGGACGTAATCCTTTTCCACGACATTGGGGAGAAGGCCGAGCGCCGAGGCAGCTTCGAGGATTTCGCGCTTGTCGATCATGAAGCGCGCTTCCAGCGCTCCGGCACCCAAAGCCGCCACGCCGTCACCAGATGCTTGCACGGGAGGGCGGGATCAAGCCGCGCGTAGCCCTGTGTCAGCCGTGCGCGGCAGGCGGCGGCGATTTGTGCGTTATGCAGATGTGTCTCGGCCAGAAAGCCAAGCCGCTTGAAAATCGCGCCGTTTCCGAACTGTTCGGCATAGCCGATCAGAAGCCCGACGTCGTGGGTCGACGTCTTCAGATATGCGGCCAGACAGTCCACAACGTGGTCAATGCCGCCGCCGGTGCGCGGCATCGCGACCATGTCGATCAGGGTCCGTGCGGGATCTGAGACATTGACGCGCGTCGCCCTGCGCCAGACAGGTTTGAGCCCGAAGAGGTGCTTCTTAGCTGCGTGATGCAGGAGGAAGACGACGCCCTGCGCCGTCACGCGCTGTTCGCTGATCCGGCGTGTCGTGAAGACCACGATCTCATTGAAAAGCTGCTCGGTCAGGTCCCAATGGTGGGCAGCAGTCCATCCACCGATATAACAGGCGCCAAAGAGCGTCGGTACCAACACCCATGGGTCTTCAACGACCTGCTCGCTACCGGCAAGATCCAGCGGTACCGGAACATAGAGGCCGGGGCCGACTCGGCGCAGCCAGCCCTGCTTGCGCCAGCGCGACAACACTTTCGCAGCGGCAGTCCTGTCCACGTTGAGCGTCTTCGCAGTGGCATCGATCGAGACCACCTCTCTGGTGGCACGCAGCACGGTGGCAAGCCGAGCGCGCGAGGCTGGCAGGGGGGTAGCGCTCTGTATCACCGCTATACTGTATCACTAAAAATTCACACTTTAAAGGAATTTAGAGTACTCCGATATAGCTAACCCTCCTCCCGACACTCATGGACCATCCTCTTCAGAATCAGTTGGTATGGTGGGTCACGCAACGTTACTCAGCTCGCGATATAGCGAGTGGTCAGATCCGCATCGATCCGCTCGATCGACACCCGGGGGCGGCGCTGCTTGAGCCACCGGCCCCATCGATCGAGTGTCGCCGCCGTGTGCGCGACCGTCACGGGGTTAATCCCCCGGGCCCGATACTCCTAGATATACCCATCCACCAGTCGGTCCCATCGCCTCATCGTCGTCTTCCCAAACGAGAAGGGCGGATCACTCGCGCGGTCCGCCCTTAACGTTATAGAACTAAACAATATGACTCCCGATATGATCGCTTCGGGAGTCGGGATGGGTCCTGAACTGAACTAAACAACAGTGTCCGGCGAGAGCTTCGCCGGTGAAGTCGCGGGCCGCCACACGTTGAGGCAGCCCGCGTATTTCACAATCTGACCAACCGGTTAGCCACCGCCAGGGACGGCCTTCGGCATTTTATTGGGATCCAGCGCGGGCACCGGGTTCTCCGGATGCTGAAGATTCGGGACCAAGTCGTTCGAGGCACCGCCCGGAGAGCGCTTGATGCTCGGATACTTCATGATGGACTTGTCGAATTCGACGAGTGCCGGCGCATACAGCGCTCCAGCCCAGGAGTTTTCTTCGCCGGAATACCTTCCCGGTGAGGTCGTAAGTCCACGGGTTGGCGCTGCCCCATTCATGACCATGTCGTATTTCTCATACGGATCCATGGTGAGGTTATAAGTCGCCGGTAGTCCCAGGTTTTGCTCCGGTCCCAGCCAGGCCTCCTTCGCCGTCCACATGAATTTCCAGGCGACATTCACCCACGGCTCTTTGGTATCTCCCGCGAGGTCAACCCGGATAGCAGAGAGATTTTCGCCCGTGATATAGACCCACGACCGGCGTGCGGAGTGCTGTGCCTTGCCTAGGACGTAGGCGCTGTTGTCAATGCTGTCAAAGTAAATGGGCTTCCCGTTATTGTCCTTCCATTCGCCATGCGGCGGCGGCGTGAGTCCGACCATCGCAGCCAGCGTTGACCAGCAGTCAATGTGCGACATCATCTCGTGGTATTGCGCACCGGCAGGGACTTTGTTCGGCCACCACATGATGCCCGGCACGCGCCAACCGCCTTCAAACGCGGTGCCCTTCTCACCGCGGAAGGGCTGGGTTCCAGCATCGGGATAGGCGTCCAGCCATGCGCCGTTGTCCGCCGTTAGGATGACGATCGTGTTGGGTGCATCCTTGCGGATTTCATCCATGACTTTGCCGATGTCAGCATCCATTTCCATGAGCGAATCGGAGTAATCACCGAGATGCGATTTCCCGGCAAAATCCGGCGCTGCATGCGTCGGGTTATGCATTTTGATCCAGTTAATGTCCATGAAGAACGGTTTGCGGTCATTCGCGTGCCGCTTGATGTAATCCACCGCATAGTCGGCCTGCCGCTCGTCCATGGTCGCCATGTAGGCATAGTCAATCGTGGCGACCCGTTTTGCCGGCTGGCCGGCCACGCCTTCCCACTCGCTCAAGTTCACAATGTCATCGAACATCGCGTTGAATTCCGGGTTATAAGACGGAAACCACGGATGAAACCACTTCGACGTGTCTTCCCAGGTGTAAGCGCCAGCATAGTAGGCGGCGAACTCCTTCATTTCGTCGAAGCCATGCTCGGTGGGGTAGGCCACCGGTTTGTCGCCCAGATGCCACTTGCCCGAGAAGTAGGTCGAGTAGCCGTTCTTCTGGAAGAATTCGGCGATGGTCGGCGTTTCCTTCCGGAGGTAATTCTCGTCACCCGGGACCACCACGACGGAGAGCGCCGAGCGGATGGGAATGCGCCCGGTCATGAACGAAGCCCTGCCCGCGGTGCAGCTCGCCTGGCCATACCAGCTCGTAAACACTGCCCCCTCCTTGGCGATGCGGTCGATGTTTGGAGTCGGGTGGCCCAAGGCTACGCCGCCCCCCGAGTACGCGCCGAAGTCGCCCCAACCGGTGTCGTCTGTCATCAGCACAACGATGTTGGGTCTCTTGTCCTGCGCTTGGACCGAAGCGGCTGCGCCGAGGAGCGCCGCCCAAGCGATGAAGCAGCAACAGGCATAGTTCAGGAGTTTCGGTTTCATGCGTTTGTTCCCCTTCGTCTGAAGACTTGTTGACTCATTCACCACCATTACGGCGGTGAGGAGGTCCACTGTTATCACTTTCAATTGACTACTTGCACCTCAGGTGATTTAAAGGCTTGCTCGAGCCGCCGCGTCTAAGGCACGAGCTCCACATCAGGCATCTTGAAGGATTTGTTCCAGAACGCCTCATCGGGAGCGTAGAGCCGGAACCAGAGATAGGGCTCCTTGCCCATCGTCGGAATCCAATTGGATTCCAGCCCGGCAGGGGCGTTCGGGCCGACGTAAAGATCGACACTGCCATCAGCGTTCCTCTTCATCTGGTTCAAGTTGAACGACCCTAAGCCCGCGCGGTCCATGGGGTTCTTGACGAACGCCCAGATCGCGCGGTTGTACATTCTAAGCGACAGCACTGTCTGTCAGGAACGTCTTTTGGAACCCGGAACCTGTAGGTCTTGCCGGCTTGGAGTGGCCGCCCGTCGCTGTCCGCGATCGACGCCAGATACACGGTTCCGGCGCGGTCGGTCAGCTCCTTCGGATAGAACGTAAAGAAAAACTCGGCGGCGGCGCGCTTTTCTTTGCGCGGCAAATCAGCGTCGCCTTGGTGCGACGCAGCGTGTGAGTGCCGAATGCGATCGGGAGCTATCGGGAACCAAAAAACGTGGCTGTTTACGACCTTTTAGGCCAGCATGTCCGACGCCGGCAAAAGTGATTCAATCCGACACGCCAGTCACGGCGGCGGCCTGGCGCACGCAATTCCTTGGCAGACATGGCGAACGTGGAGAATATTCAGGCCGGTCACATCGTAGGTGCCCTCGATTCGTTCACGGGCGTGGTTAAGAACACGCTCGCCGAGCTGAAAGTGGACGGGATGCTCAAGAACTTGCAGGAACTGGGAGCTGTTCAAGGTGAGACCAGCCGGCGGCCCGAGTCAGAAGCGACGTTACGTGGCACTAGAGAATCGTAAAGGTTGGGGGACATGGGTATTCGTGCTCTACGGTGCTGCGATGCACAGCCTGAGGAGTCTAATAATGAATTGCACTCGCGTTCGGCCCGGAAGATACGTTCTGGCTCTGGCGGCCAGCT
This sequence comes from uncultured Pseudomonadota bacterium, assembly GCA_963742045.1. GTDB lineage: Bacteria > Pseudomonadota > Gammaproteobacteria > Steroidobacterales > Steroidobacteraceae > 13-2-20CM-66-19. The sequence goes on along the minus strand of CAVUKE010000003.1, from coordinate 3,996,458 downwards.
TCTGGCTGCCCGTCGTGGCGAGCTCCCAGGACGTGGTGATGACTTCCACTCCCGACAAATGGCAATTCTCGGTCCTGGCGTATGGCTGGGTACCGACTATAAAGGGGTCGGTGAGTTTCCCGATCGCCAATACCGGTGGCAGCTTCACGGCGGACCCCAACAACATCCTCAACAACCTCAACCTGGCGTTCATGGGCTCCTTTGGTGTGATGTACAACCGCTGGGGGTTCTTTACCGACGCGCTTTACATGAATTTGGGTCACACCAAGACGGGATATAAGGATTTCACGCTCCCGAATCAGGAACCTGCAAGTCTCAATGCTTTTGTAAACCTCACCGCTAAGTCCTGGATCGTGACGTCGGCCTTCCAATACAGAGTCGTGGAGCAGCCCGATTTCACCATGACTACCCTGGTGGGGGGGCGTTATCTGTACATGAAGCAATCGCTCAGCTGGTATTTCAACGCCAACTTAGTGGACAACCCCGGGATAACGCGCGGCGGGGAACGCTCGATCAGCGAGGACAAGGTCGATGGCATCGTCGGCTTCAAGGGGCAATGGATGTTCGGCGACAATCACGCCTGGGCGCTGCCCTTCTACGCCGATATTGGTGGAGGTGATTCCAAGCTAACCTGGCAGCTCGCCGGTGGAATTGGCTATCACTTCGGCGCATGGGAAATCGGGGCGGTTTATCGAAAGATCAACTATCACCTGAACTCGTCTGGGCAGACGGATCTGAGTGTCGCGGGCCCGCTGATTGGTGGCATTTACCGATGGTAACGGCGCAGGCGCTGCGCGCAATGGACCGCCCGGTTTGACCTGAACTGGGACTTTGGTCCAATTACGCGCTAGTCCCCGCATAGATTACCGTCGCTCAGAGCGTCAGGCTGCGCCCGAGCGGGTTTGCACGGCGCTCCGTAAGGAGCGTGCTGCTCAACGTTATGCGCGACGTTTGGGCACCTAGGACGAGTTACTTGTTCCTATCGACCGCCGTGAGTGGGCTTACAGCCTCTGAGGAAGAAGTCATGCTCAACCGTTTTTTGTGGCTCGGCATTGTGGGCGCGCTCGTGCTCACGATGAGCGCTTGTGCCGCGACTGGCTCACAATCGGGTGCCCAACCGGGCGCCATGGAGATTCGCCAAGGTGTGATCGAGCAGATCACCCCCGCGACGCTAGCTGACAACCACCATGCCGGGGTCGGTGCAGTGGTCGGTGGCTTGGCCGGCCTCGGCATTGGGAGCCTGATCGGCGGGGGCAGCGGCCGCGACGTGGCGATGGTGGCGGGCGCGCTCGGCGGAGCGCTCGCAGGCAACGCCATCCAGAAGAAGTACGACGCACCAATTCCGGCGCAGCAGATCATTGTCCGGGTGCACTCCGGCGTGCTGGTAGCGGTGACGCAACCGACCGGCCCGAATCTGTCTGTCGGCCAGAAGGTCTACATCGAGGGCTATGGCGAAGGCGCGCGCGTCGTGCCGCAGTAGCGGGCATTATCAATGCCGCAAAGCAATGGGATGGACGCCCCCACGCTCTAGACGGCATCGATGTGCCAAAGTGGAAGTGTCTGACGACCACTTAACGAGAATGGGAGCGTCCGCGATGAATATTACAGCTATCGGTATTGATCTGGCCAAGAACGTCTTTCAGGTGCACGCGGTCGATGGGCGGGGCAAGGTTGTGCTGCGCAAGCAGCTACGGCGGGCACAGGTGGCCGGATTCTTTTCGAATATGCCGCCGTGCTTAATTGGCATGGAAGCCTGCGCGAGCGCCCACCACTGGGGGCGTACGTTTGAGCGCTTCGGGCACACAGTGCGTCTGATGGCCTCGCAGTTCGTCAAGCCGTACGTCAAGACGAACAAGAACGATGTGGCTGATGCCGAGGGGATCTGCGAGGCAGTCGGCCGGCATAACATGCGCTTTGTGCCGATCAAGAGTGTCGAGCAACAAGCGATCTTGTCCGTGCATCGGGTACGCCAGGGGTTCGTGAAGGCACGCACGGCGCAGGCCAATCAGATCCGTGGTCTGCTCGGTGAATTTGGGCTGGTCATTCCGCAAGGTATCTACAACGTCGCCAAGCGTGTTCCGGAACTGCTTGAGGATGCCAGCAACGAGCTGCCGGTTCCGTTCCGTCATTTGATTGAGCGCTTGACGGAGCATCTCAAGGAACTCGATCGGCAAGTGAAAGAGTTTGAGAAAGAAATCATTGAATGGCATCGCAGCAGCGAGCTCAGCCGAAAACTCGAAGCTATCCCGGGCATTGGCCCGCTGGCTGCGAGCGCACTGGTAGCCTCGATCGCCGATGCGCACAGCTTCGACAACGGTCGGCAAGTCTCCGCTTGGCTGGGCCTGGTTCCACGCCAAAGCTCCAGCGGCGGCAAGCCAACGCTGCTCGGGATGAGTAAACGCGGCGATGCGTACTTACGCACGCTGCTGATCCATGGGGCGCGCTCGGCCATCCTGGCGGCAAAGAACAAGGTCGACAACACCCAGGGATGGTTGACCGATCTGCTCAAGCGTCGGCATCCGAATATCGCCGCGGTGGCTCTGGCGAACAAAAACGTACGCACCGTGTGGGCGCTGCTTGCCCACGGGCGCGAGTTCCAGGCCGACTATATGCCGACCCGGATGGCCGCGTAGCCGGAAAGTCTTACTGACCACAAAGGCAGAACAGGAGAACACACCACCGATTGCTCAGGCGATCAAGCAGTGAAGGCAAAACAGGTTAGACCGTGGTTGGCCAAATCCAGAACGGCTGCAGCACCTCGAGTGCGACAAAGCAATAGGAAGCCAATCAGCAAAACCCATCAGGGACAGCGGCGCGTGCCGCAGCAAAAGTCCGAATGTACTGGTGCAATCTGATCCTGCAAGCCATCACGAATCGAAAGCCTGGACAAGTGGGAGATGTAATGGACGCCTCCGATTCCAAGGCGCTGAGCGGAGACCACGGTGGGTAGAAGCGAGAGCGGCCCCCTTGGATCCCGACGGCATCAGATGTGCCAAAGTGGAAGTGTGTCGTCATCCACTTAAAGGTCAAGGGGGCCTGTCATGAAGCGTACGACTATCGGATTGGATTTGGCAAAACGGATATTTCAGGTGCATTCAGTGGACCCTGATACCGGCGAGATTTCTCGGCAGACACTCAAGCGCAACCAGGTGCTGAGGTATTTTGCGAACCATGCAGCGAGCGTGGTGGCGATGGAGGCATGTGGTTCGTCGCAGTACTGGGCGCGCGAGCTGGTGAAGCTGGGTCACGAGGTGCGCCTGATCAGCGGACAGTTTGTGCGGCCGTTCGTGAAAACAAACAAGACAGATGCAGCGGATGCCGAGGCGATTTGGGAAGCTGCGCAACGTCCCGGGATGCGGTTTGTCGCGCTCAAGAGCGAGGAACAACAAGCCGTACTTGGATTACATAGGATACGTGAGCAGCACGTAGGTATGCGCAGCGCGTTAGTGAATCAGCTGCACGGATTAATGGCCGAGTTTGGGATCGCTCTGTCACAGGGTTGGCGCCAGATGCTGCGCCAGGCTGGCGAGCTACTGGCCGAGGAGTGTGCGGTTCCCGAGCTATTGCGCGGGGCGTTGCGCGAGCAAATCGAACAGATCCGAGCCTTGAGCGAGCAGATCAAGACTCTGGAGCGGCAGATTAGCAGCTGGCAACGGCGCGCGGAGGACTGTCAGCGCATTGGCGAGATCCCCGGAGTGGGTTTACTGACTGCGACGGCCGCGGTGGCGATGATCGGTGATGCAAGATCGTTTCGTTCGGGGCGAGAGTTTGCGGCTTTCGTAGGTTTGGTGCCGCGCCAGTCGGGAACCGGTGGAAAGATCAGGCTCTTAGGTATCAGTAAGCGCGGCGATCGGTACTTACGCACTCTGCTGATCCATGGAGCGCGTGCGGTGTTGAGGTGGCAGAGCAGGCCCGGGCGCGCGCTCGATCCGTGGCTCAAACGCTTACTGTCCCGCCGCGCGCGCAACGTAGTGATCGTGGCCCTGGCTAACAAGATGGCGCGCATGATCTGGGCATTGCTTGCCCACGGGCGAACGTATCAAAGGGGCTACGGCGGCCCGATAGCGGCTACCGTAGCGTAATGGGTTAACTAACAAAGGAATGGAACGCCAAAGGGGATGCTAAAGGTTGCGCGAGTAGACATCGATGTGATGGCACCACAGGTCGGACCGTGGAGGAATAAGCCTGGATGGACGCCGGGACTTCGAGTCCTTGTGGGAGATGAGGCTTCCTTCAGCGGATTTCATCGGGGCCAGCAGAGTTAAGCTCTGCAGAGAAGGCCGAATATAAGGTTGCAGCCGTACCTACGCCGTCGCAAAGAGTCTCTCTTGCAAAATCGGAGGCGTCCATATAGGCGTCCATGTACCGCCGTTCGTGAGAGGCGCCTTCACGCCCTGAGCCGGTCAGTATTCCTCCCTTTCAGGCGGTGATCTCCAGGCAGCGCGGTCGAGCCTCTACATGAGCCTGATCCCGGCTCGGCGGGACTGAAAATAAGTCCCAAATCGGGCCCAGGATTTGAACCTGTCGCGCCACAGTGACACGCCCAACGGGGTGAGGCGTTGGCGCTCGAAGTCGTCTCGGCGTCTCTAGCTGCCTATTCAGACGACGTAACTATCTCCAGCGCCGCGACGTTCGCGCGGTCTACGTTCACATCCTGTGCGAGGCGGGGCACCGAATCGGTCACCACGACCGCGGCGTCCCTCGCCCGCGTAACGTCCGTATAGAACGACCGCCGGTTTGTGGTGCGCGACTGCGTGTCCTTCTCGAGAACAACCCGCGAGGCGTCGAGACCCTGCGCGCTGTGACCAGTCACGGCGTAGCCGTAGTCGAGCGACAGCGCCTGATCGCGGGCCACGCTCAGGATGCTGCCGTCCGAGCGTCGGATAGTCAGCACGTCGGCGTCGAATCCTTCGATGACGCCGCGCTCCCCATTGCGGTAGTTCGCTTGGGGATTCGTGCCGGTGAATCGGACACGGTCACCCACGGCCACTTCGAGATTCTCCGTCACGCCCACCGACCATCCCTTTCCGCTCAACCGATCCGGTGACATCGTCCGGCTTGTGCCATCCGCCAGCGTCACGACTATGGCGTCCGCAAAGATGCGCTCAATTAGAGCTGTGTCACCGCGGCGAGCCCCGAAACTTCGATAGTTCTTCTCGAAACGCAGGGTGAATCCGGGTTGATACGTTTCGAGCTGCTTCTTTTGAGCCGTTGTTCTGTCAAGGGGTCGGAATACACGAAGATGTTCGCCGGTACCCGCCAGCCCGAGCTCGACTCGAACCCGCTCGTTGATGTCGCGCCGGGCTTCATGCGAGCCCGTTAGCAACAGCGTATCCGCCCGGGCGGATGGTGAAAGCGCAGCGAAGTCTCGCGCGATACGGGCGTGACGTGACGCGGGGTTCGCGTCCTCGACAATCGGCAAAAGCCCGAGGGCTCTTGCCGGCTGATCGACTGCAAGTCGTGCCGCTTTGGCCAACCTCGCCTCGCGCTGCCTCACCATCTGCGACAGCTGCGCGGTCTGCATTCCGTGGTCTTGCAGTTGTGCGAATCCCCTCCCGGCGTCAACGGACTCGTATTGATGGGTATCGCCGATCAGCACGGCTCGGGCCCCTGCCCGTTCCACGCGTTCGAGGACCGAGCGAAGCGTTGCGGTTCCAGCAAGCCCCGCTTCATCGAGCACAACGATCGAGAATGGCGTCAGCTGCGATCCGGCATCCGTGTCCAGCATCCAGCGCTTCACGGTCTGCGATTCGATGCCTGATTTCTTGAGCGCTCGCACCGCACTGTGTGACGGCGCCAATCCCACGAGTTCAAAGCCCTCGCGCTCCGCCAGTTCACGGGCGACCGTGAGTGCCGTCGTCTTGCCGGTGCCTGCCAGTCCCTGCACACCGATGACCCGATTCCGGGTATTCAAAACGTGCCCGACGAGCGCACGCTGACCGGCATTCAGCTTCTGAGCACCGGGTTCCGCGGCGGAGTGCACGTTCGCGGCTATCGCGGTCACAGCCCCCCGGCCATCGTACTCGATGGACAGCAGTCGCCGCTCCGACTCCAGCGCCGTACGCGTGGTGAGCCACTCGCCCGGCGCATCCGACACCAAGCCCCCCTCACCAATCTGCCGATCCAGTTCGGCGCTGATCGCTCGACTCGCGACGGATCCCCGCGCGGCACGCAGCGCCTCCACGGTCAAATCGTTCCGGGTGAACGCGGCATGCCGTTCGCTTAAGTGCTCCAGGGCAAACCCGACGGCCGAACGGGCATTCTCGGCTTCCTTACCGGCAGATAGCCGCGGCTCTTCCGTCGGCAGAAATCGGAGCAGCCCGACGCGCTGGCCGCGTTCCCTCCATTCCATTCTCAACGCGGCGTGGTCATACCTTTGCTTTGCCGCTCGGGTCGACAGCGCGGCGGCACGCTTCGCCGCGGCGGTAGAAGTCTCCCGAGTCCGCCCTCCCGATTGAAGGGCGGTCTCGACATCACGCGAACGCCGGCTGAAATGCTCAATCTGCTCGCGCGTGATGTGCGCGAGCTCGGGATTGCCATACTTGCCAATCGCGATGCCGTAGCCCAAATCTTTAGCGCCCTTCGCAAGTTCCGATAAGTAGATCTCATACATGAGGCGCTGCTCCTTGAACATTTCGGTGTTTTCGATCGAGCGCCACTGCCCGTCTGCACGGCGCGTGAGGTTCAGCACAACGACGTGACTGTGCAGGTCCGGATCGCCCGCGCGACTGGTGCCGTGCTCGAACTGCGCAATGACGGCGGAACGTGTGAATTCCAGCCGTGTGCTGCCCTTCTCCGTAGCGCGTGTGGCAACGGTGGCCTCGAGGCGTTGCCGCGCGACTGCCACGGCCGCACGATGGACGTCGATCAGCCGCCGATCGTCGTTGACGAGGGCCTGGATGCTGACCGACTTGGGGGCGGAGAACTCAAAATCGGTACCCCCACGCCGCGCACCTCCACCCCGGTGCAGCGCCGGTCCGTCGGGGAGCCGTCCGGCGACCAGGCTCGCAAAGACCTCTCGGTCGACAGGTCCCGACAGCCTAAGCGCACGCGCGCCCTCCCCACGCCATTCGCTGGGCGCTCGGTCGCGGGTGTAGTAGTCGTCCTTTTCGTAATAGGTGGCGGCGTGGCTCGCGCTGATGTTGCGAGCAAGCGCCATTTAGCGGTCCATGAACGCCGGAACAGCCGGCGTAAGGCGCGTGAGGGACACTTTGATGGGGTACACGTATCCGTCCGGCAGCCGCAGGTACCCTCGGCGCACCGGCAAGCACATGATTTCGGAGTATGTCACCAAGCGATGCTTGTCTGGCTCCCAGGACGTGGACACCCGCCGGGTTTCGGTGGCACTCCGGGCTGGCGTCGTCGTCCTCTTGCGCCTTAGAACCCGCTGCTCCCCGATGACGTCTGAGAAATAGCGCGCGGTATCCGGATCAGCGCACGCCAGCATAACCTTGGTTTTGAGATTCTGAAGCATCGTCTGCGCCACTTCCGGGCCATAGAGGGCGCGGATCTGCGCCACGTCCTGCACGCCGATGACTGCCGCACCACCGCGCTTGCGCACGAAGGCGAGCTCGTCGGGCAAGCTTTGAATCCGCTTGACGGCCGCGAGCTCGTCGATGAATTCCCAGATGCGGCGTTTACGGTCCTCGGGGAGACTCAATTTCGCCCGGATGGCGAGTTCCATCCAGGTGGCCGACAGATACTGCATGGCCGCCCGCTGGTCGTCCCGGAAGGTCATAAAGAGCCAGGGCCGCAACGTCCGCCCCCATTTACCCTTCCGGTCGTACTGTCCTTCGATGAGTGCACGTATGGAAAATCCTTTCGTACCCGATTCGGGTGCTTTCAGGAACCGCCAGGGCTCCAGGTACTCCATCAGGACGTTCCGAGTGTTCGCAAACATCTTCTCGTTGCCCTTTTGAGTCATCACGGAGGCCGGCGTGCCGGCGGCGAACACGGCAAGCTCCGCGGGCGATGAGATCAGGAGCGCGAGAAACTCCCGGATTGTGTTGCGACCGTTTTCGACACACGCGCGGAGTGCCGCGCCGACCAACTGCTGCGCGAGTCCGTGCCAGGAGCGCGATTCCCCGAACCCATCCGGCACGATCGCACGCGCCATCATCATGTAGTCCGATTCATTTCGAAGTTCGAGCCAGGGTGCCCAGCACACGGCGCGCTCGTCAAACGGGTTGAGAATGAAGTCGCCCGTACGACCCAGACGAGTGAGGAAGATTGCGCCGTAATCGATAAAGACCGCCCGCTCGCCGCGCTCGCCTACCGTTTGCGCCATCGACAGGGCGAGTTCGGTCTTGCCCGTGCCGGTCGAGCCTGCCAGAAGGAAGTGATTGGTCTCGAGCTCGCGGGCGATCGGGACGCCGCCCAGGCAAATCCGCCCGCGCCCGACGGCTTTGCGCAGCCTCACCGCGAACCCGCCCATTCGTGCGATCACAAAGCTGGCTCCGACGACGACCCAGATTACGGCGAAGTTCACGATTAGGTCGCGCTGCAACTCCGGGACTTGCAGCGTCGCGAGGAACGCGAGCCGGAGGCCCGTGAAGTCGGCGACGCCCCGGGTGCGCACGGAGAAGAGCCAAGAAAGAGCGGTAAGGCCGACCGCGACGAGCAGCACGCGCCGGACAAAGCGCACCCACAAAGCCTCCGGCCAAGTCGGATTGAGGCGCGGGCCGTGTCCGATTCGGCGAATATCTATCTCGCGGTGTGTCCAGACCGCTTGCCGGAGTACCCCATAGAGGAGTGCCCAGACGAGCGCCGCGAACAGCACCGACTGGACAGCCAAGAGTCTCGCGCTCGCCTCGACATCCGGATAAGCCGCCAGTGCGCGAACCACGTCAGTTGCCGGGTGCAGGCTGTGAACGCTGCCGACCGGAATGCGCCAATGGGCCGTTGCAGGCCATGCGGCCAAGAGCTCGGCAGAGGCCTCGATCCGTTGCCAGGGAGTGCTCCAGGCCGCAAAGAAGGTCACCGCGCTTACCAGCCCGATCAGTCCCAGCCGAATTGCAGCCGAGGCCCGACTCACGCCGACCCCTTCCGGCTGGCGCCCTCCTGAAGGCGCTCGCGCCAAAGCTTCACTTCGGCGTCAGCCTGCTCGCGCGCTTCCCGGATCACCTGACCGAGCTCGCCGGGGTGACGCTGAAGCAGGGCACTCATGCGCTTGATCAGGGCTTCGGAGAAGAACGTCGAGAACGTCAGGCGCTCCAGGAGCGGTGATTCCGATTCGAGGGCAGTGGAGCTGCCTCTCGCTGCGAGTGCCGTCTGAACCTCACGCAATCCACGCGCGAGGCTTCGCTGACCTTCCCGAATCTCCCGCAGCTCGCTGGCTAGTGCGGCTGTCAGCGCCTCGATGTCCGCGCCCCCGTGAACGGCTCCATCGTGAGACACGCGCTGCTCAATCAGCCCGGCGACGTAGACGCTGCGGGAGATCCCGCGCGCTGAGGCTTCGCGATCGAGCTCCCGAAGAACCTCTCGCGGCAGGCGGGTACTGGCGACCTCCGTGCTCATGGCAACCGCTACCGCTCAGGCGCGACGCGCCCGTGCCATCCTTGAATCGGTATACGGCGCGGACTGCGCGCATTCCGGCACTTGCATATCAACCGGGGACGATGCGTAGACGACATCGCAATCAAGGTAGACAGCCCGGTCTACGGGCAAGGCGCTGAATCTCTTCGGTTCGCGGCGCGGTCGCGGTGCAATCGCAGATTGCGTGCTGTGTCTGTCGAATACGCTCTTGCCATTCGGGACTAGACTCCTGGCTTCGACGCCGATCTTCAGGGCCGCGCCGGCGGCCTGGGTGCACACACTTTGGGGTTCGGGGCGAAGCCCCGTCTTGGGCGACCGCACAGCGCTCGCGGCGACACTCACGCTAGATGCGGCCATAGGTGTACCGCAGGCGTTCCACCAGGGCGGCCACCGACGGCTGGCGGAACAGCGAGTCGAGCACCTCGGCGAAGGATTCGAAGTCTTTCGCATCCAGCCTCCACCAGGCGCGGTCGGTGCTGAGCATGAAAGTCTTGGGTTTCTCGCTTGCGAGGAGCCACTCAAAGGTACTGCCCTGCGCCTCGACGCCAGTCCCAGCGAGACGGGTCAGCTCGGCAAGGTCCTCCAAGTCGACGAGGTTACGAACGACCACGGCGCTGTTCTGGGCCTTCAGTTCAATCGAGGCCCCCATGCCCTCCTCCCGAGCCCAGGGAACCAGGGTGACGTTCCCGGCGGGAATGACGCTCGCCAAACGAGAAGCCGCAGCAGGCGGCGACCCCTGCGCTCGGTTGATGAGTGGCGCGCCCTGCAGCTCCCAGTGACCGCGAATCGCTACCTGAAGCAGCGCCGGCACGTACTGAGCCAGGGTCTTCGCCAGCTGCGATTCGTCGGGGAACTCTTCATCGCGCAGGTACGCATAGAGATTGCGGCTGGCGAATTCGGCCTGTGTAGGGGTCGGCAGCGCTGCAAGGAGCGTGATCCACTTGTCCACGTACTCCGGTAGGGTCTTGGCGTCGATGTCTTTCGACGTGCTCAGGTTTTTTAGGAAATACCGCTCCTCGGGCTCAATGCTCTTGGCCTTACCACCCGTACCTAGCCTTACGGCGTCCCGGAAGGCACAGATATTGGCTATCAGTAGATCCTTGGAAACGAATGCCCGACGGGAGCGCTGATAGGCCTTGTTGGCGCATTCCGCGAGGAAACGAAGATCTCCAAGCTCTACGGGCACGCCGGAGCGCCACAAGCTCACCATGCGAAGCAGTGCCTCATCTGCCCTCTCACGGGGGCCGGCACTTTCGATCTCATCCAGCCGCTCTTCGGCGAGACGCCGGATCGCCTCTCCGGTGCTTAGGCGTCCGCCATAGAAGGGCTTGGCCGTCGACTCCACGCGTCGCAGGGCGGACTCCAGAAACCGGACGGTGAAATTTCGCAGGTTGTCGCTCTTCATGAGGAGCCTCCTGACATGGTCGCCAGTTTATAGTCGAATGCACGCGCTTGCAATCGCATAGAGCCTATTGCAGTATGCAATCAGGCGAACCTTCCCTTGAAGGCATCCGTACCCATGAAAACCTTCGGAGAACAAGAGCCACACAGTTCCAGTGGTACACGCGAGCCGACCCTTGGCTACGCCGGCCGTGCCCTGCTGCCCCGCCTCATCCGGCTACGCGACGCGCCCTACTTTTTAGGCATGGACAAGAACCGCTTCAACCGCGAGGTAAGACCGCTGCTCACCGAGATCCGGGTTGGCAAACAGGGTTGCGCCTTCGATCGGCTTGAAATGGAAGCGGCGGCCGAGGACTATAAGTCCCGCAACGGACGTCCCGCGGCCGAAAGGAATAAGCCATGGGACAACTCAAGACGCCCGGTCTCATCAAACGTGGTGGGATCTGGCATATCGACAAGGTCATCCGAGGAACGAGAGTTTGCGAGAGCACTGGCACGCGTGAATTGCGACGAGCCGAAGAGCAGCTTGCCCAGCGGATCAACGACGTCCGCGAAGCCAGCGTTTTCGGACTGCGAGCCGATCACACGTTCCGGGCTGCCGCGATCAAATTCCTGAACGAGAACCAGCACCAGCGACGCATCCGGGATGGTGCGTCCCAGTTGAAGCAACTCGATCCGTTCATCGGAGCGACGTTGCTACGGCAGGTGCACATAGGAGCTCTACAGGAATTCATCGCGAGCCGAAGGAAGGCGGGGGTCAAGACGAAGTCGATCAATCACGCGCTGGCGATTGTTCGACGGATTCTCAATCTCGCTGCGAGCGAATGGTTTGATGAGCGAGGCCTTACGTGGCTCGAAACGGCGCCAAAGATCAAGCTGCTTCAGGTCACCGATGCTCGCGACCCCTACCCGCTCAACTTCGACGAGCAAGCTCGACTCTTCCGGGAGTTGCCGGCGCATCTTGCGCGGATGGCGCTGTTCAAAGTCAACACGGGATGCCGTGAACAGGAGGTGTGTCAGCTCAAGTGGGAGTGGGAGGTTCAGGTGCCTGAGTTCTCCTCATCCGTCTTCATCATCCCGAGCGCGCACGTGAAGAATGGCGACGATCGAGTCGTCGTCCTGAATCGCGTGGCGCGGTCAGTGATTGACGAGGTGAGAGGGGAGCACGAGGGTTTCGTCTTTACGTATCGAGGTCATCCCATGACCAAGATCTACAACTCTGCTTGGAAATGCGCGCGCGAGCGTGCAGCGGATGAGCTAGAGGCAGAGACGAAGCGGCCGGCGCCCTGGGGCTTTCGCAACGTGCGGGTTCACGATCTTAAGCACACGTTCGGGCGGCGACTACGCGCGGCGGGCGTTTCATTCGAAGACCGGCAAGACTTGCTCGGTCATAAGAGTGGACGCATCACCACGCACTACTCGCAGGCGGAGCTTGAGAACCTGATCGAGGCAGCCAACAAGGTTTGTGCGCTGCCGTCCCGCAAAACTCCCGCATTGGTTCTCTTGCGAAAGAAAACGCCAGGGGGTTGAGTGGTAAGTCAGTATTTCTTCAAGAGATATTGGCGCGCCCGGAGAGATTCGAACTCCCGACCTCCTGGTTCGTAGCCAGGCGCTCTATCCAACTGAGCTACGGGCGCGCACGTGCCAGTTCCGGCTGGGATGCCCAAAAATCTGGCGAACTGAGCAAATGAAATCAGTGCCTTACGGTTCCCAGTCCAGCTCCCGACCTTCGGCTCCCTGAACAGCGTTGGCGAGCCGCTACCGGCCCTGCGCCGCTCTGGGGGCGCGCATCCTACCACATCGCGCAAAAAGCACGGCAAGGACGCGTCTTTCGCAACTTGGCCTTGGCATCAAGGAGGCGCGGCCTGAGAATGACCGAAAATCTGGGGGTACACATGCTTGGCATTCCGTTGCGCATCTACGTGTTGTTTTTCGCCTCGGTGGCGTTTCAGATCATGGCGATGACGCTGCTTCCGCGCTCGCGCGGCTTTACGGTCCTGCTGCCCACCGTGGGGTGCGCAACGCTCTTCATCTGCGGCATTTGGATGATCGCGCGCATGTATCAAAGTGGCGCCAAGTTAGGGATCATGAGCCCATTACTTGCGGCCATCATTCCTTTGGGCGTGATCGCCGTGGGGATTTTTCTTTACCACGAAAGTGCCTCGCCACTGCGGATCTCGCTGCTCGTGGCCGCTTGCGGACTTATCGGCGCAGCCGCTACAGTTCCGTGACCCTACGGCCCCGCAGCCGCCCCGCAGTCCGCGCGCCAGCCTCTGCGCCCCCGTCCGATGATGACGCGCGTACATCATCGCCGGAAGAACCAATGGTGATCAGACGACCAAGCGGTTATAGATGAAGAGAACGCTCAGAGCGCCGATGACTGACATCACGATACCCGCCGGCTGAATCTTTGAAGCATCGGCAGGCGCGCTCTTGCTGAAGAGCCGCACAATAAAAACCGCCGACGAAAGAGCCCCCCACCGCCACTCACGCCGCAGATTCTGGGGCCGGTGGAGAAGCTCGCGGCACAGTTGTGGCCGGGCGTGCCCGTGGTGCCCCTCCTGCAACCCGGGGCGACCGACGGGGAGTTCTTGAACGCTGCGGGCATTCCCACATACGGCATCGAACCGCTCTTCCTGGGCCGCGACCTCGGCAACATTCACGGACTCAACGAGTACGTGAGCGTGCAGTCGCTGATGGAATGCCGCGATTTCCTCTACCGGCTGGTGCGAATCTACGCGGAGCAGCAGTAGCGCGTGCCTGCTGCGAGCTTTGTCCGTGCTCTATCAGTCCGTGCCAATCATGACGCTGGATGCCTTGATGACGGCGTAAGCCCGGTCGCCTGGTTTTAGCTTCAAGCTCCTGACCGCATCCAGGGTGATGATCGAGACGATGCTGAGGTTGGGCGCCAGTTCGATGGTCACCTCAGCGTTCACCGCCCCGGGTTCAATCTTGCGCACGACGCCAGGCAGCGTGTTGCGCGCGCTGATTTTCATAGTTCTCTCCACGATGGATGCCAAAAATGCGAGCCTACCGGGGCGATGCGCGGTTCACAACCAAGCGACGAATTGAGCTACGCACTCGTTGCCGCATCACCGGAGAAAGTACTCAGAGCGCCTATACTGCAGCGGCGGGCGCCCCGGCCGCGATCGACGCTCGAGGGGGTTTACCAATGCAACGGGTCGCAGCGAGAGTCTCTTGGGGGGTGACGGCACTCTTTGGCGCGTGGGCGCACTCGGGCTACGCGGAAGATCCCTGCACGGCGTTCAAATGGAATGTCACTCACGAGCGCGCGCTGTTTGCAGGGTCTGCCGAAAGCATCGCGGCCGCCCGCGATAAGGGCTCCGCCGCCCCGCGACTCCTGCCGGATCACCTCTACGGTCTATCGTTACTTCCGCAGGAGCAGATCACCTTGTCCGTGCCGCTTGGAAAAAAGGCCCGGTTCGACGGCGCCTTCGGCGGTTTCGCCCACCTGCACGTACCGATGGCAGGTGCCTACCGGGTCGCGCTCGATCAGTCCGGTTGGATCGACGTCGTCGGCGAGCACGGCGAGATTCCATCGAGCGACTTTGCCGGAGGCAGCGCCTGCCACGCGCCGCGCAAGCTGGTGCAATTTGAGCTGCCCGCCGGGGAAGTGTTACTGCAGCTAAGCGGCGTCCCGATCGCGACGGTCAAGCTCACTGTGACCTCGGTCTCCGGCCTCTAGCGGGTGCCGGGAAGCGTAGCCGCGGAGCTTGGTGCCGGAATCGCCAGGATGCGCTCCAAAGCCGGGAATTCCACCGGCTTCACCAGGTGATCGGCGAAGCCCGCAGCGCGTGCGCGCGCCTTATCCGCGTCCTGCCCGTAACCTGTGACGGCGACCAGGCGGACGCTTTGCAGGTCTGCGAGTGCACGAATCCGCCGTGCTACTTCGTAGCCGTCCGCTCCGGGCAGACCGATATCGAGCAGCACGATCTCGGGCTTGAAGGACTGTGCTTGCTCGAGCGCCTGCTCGCCCGTGTAGGCGCAAATCACCTGGTGACCGTCGAGCCCCAGCACGATGCCCAGCGAGTCGGCAGCGTCCTCGTTGTCATCGACGATGAGAATGCGCCGCGGCGGCGGTTTCAGGAGAGTGGTTTGAGCCGTCCCCAGCGCCGTGTCAGTACACAGGGGCAGGCGCATTTCAAAGGTGGTCCCCCGCGCTTGCCCGGCGCTCGAGACCTTAACCGCCCCGCCGTGTAACTGCAGCACGCGCTTGACGATCGACAGACCAATTCCCAGACCGCCATGCGCGCGGTCGAGGGTACGGTCGCCCTGCACGAACAAATCGAACACCCGTGGCAGCAGGTCGGCGGTGATTCCCATGCCGTTGTCGCTGATTGACAGAACGGCAAACTTGCCTTCCTCACGCGCTTCCACCCGAATCTCACCCTCCGCATCCGTGTACTTGGCGGCGTTGGTCAGTACGTTGGCGACGCACTGCACGAGTCTTTCCGGGTCACCATCGATCAGGAGCGGACGGCGACTTGAGACCAGCGAGAGTTTGTGTCCCTTTTGCTGCAGGAGCGGATCGACGGTCTCCAGGGCGCGCGCGACCAGTTCGTGCAGGAACACCGCCTGGCGCCGCAATTCAATGCGTCCCTGGGTGATGCGCGAAACGTCCAACAGATCATCGACCAGACGGGCCAGGTGCGTCACCTGACGTTCGATCCGGGTCACCGCCTTGGAGGCGTGGGGGTCGTTGTGCAGCGTGCGCGCCAGCATCTCGCTGGAATTTCGTATCGGGGCGAGCGGGTTGCGCAATTCGTGCGCCAGCATGGCCAGGAACTCGTTCTTCTGCCGGTCCGCGGCTTCCAGTTCCTGCTGCTGCCGCAGCAATCCTTCGCGGGTCGCCACCTGCGCGGAAATGTTGCGAAAATAGCAGACGACTCCGTAACGATCATCGGGCAAGCGTATGCGGTGTATCTGCCACTCGTAGTATTGCGTGCCGATCCGATCGATCTGCCGCTGCGCGTGCTCGGAACTCAGGTAGGGTTCACCACTCGTGAGCGTGTGGCGAAACAGCCCGATTATTTCTTCGGCGTAGGCTTTGGGCCACAGACGCCGCATGACGTCGGCGAAATCGCTGCCGATGAGATCGGCGATATCGCCAAACACCGGGCGCGCGGTCGGATTCACTTCGCCGATCCTGAAATCCGCATCGACCAGATAGATCCCGAGCGGCGCCTGGCTCAACAGCGTCTCAAACTGCGCGTTGCGGGCGGCAATGGCCGCGAGCACCCGGCTGCGTTCGAGCAGGGCACCCACCCGCGCGAGCAGTTCGCGCGCGGAAAACGGTTTCACCAGATAGTCATCCGCTCCGGCATCGAGGCCCTCAACCCGCGCGTCCTCCCCGGCGCGGGCCGATAAGAGGATGACCGGCAGGTTCTCGAGCCCGCGCTCGGCGCGCACCTGCCGCAGCAGGGCAAAGCCATCGATGTTGGGCATCATCACATCGGAGAGCAGCAATGCGGGTCGTTCGCGCCGCAGCGCCTGCAAAGCCTCCGCGCCATCGGCCACGCCTTCCACAGCATAATGCGGTTCGAGCAACTCACGCAGGTACTGGCGCATATCGGCATTGTCGTCCGCCAGTACGATGCGCGCGCCGAGTGTCGTGGCAAAGCGCGCCTGGTGCGCGGCAACGTCCTCGTCCGAGCCGCGCAGACCTTGCGCATCCGCGTCGGCGGGGGCCGGCAGCCAGCGCAATGCTTCCTGCACGAAGGCCCGACTGCTGATCGCCGTCGACGCCACGGCGCGGGCGGCCTGCAGGTGTTCCTCATTCAGATGCGCCCGGCCAAAGGGCAGCCGTACTGCGAAGGTGCTTCCGGCACCCACCGCGCTACTCGCCTCGACGCTGCCGCCGTGCATGCGTACGAGTTCCTGCACCAGCGCAAGTCCGATACCCGAACCCTCGTGCGTGCGGCCGTGGGTACCCTCGACGCGGTGGAACCGTTCAAAGAGCCGCGGAATCTCGGCCGCCGGAACCCCGACGCCGGTGTCCTCGACCTGCATCACGACCGCTGTGCCCTCGCCGCGCAATCGCAAAGTGACACGTCCTCGCAGGGTGAACTTGAAGGCGTTGGAAAGCAGGTTGAGAACCACCTTCTCCCACATTTCCCGATCAACATAGACCGGTTCCGGCAGCGGCGGGCAGTCGACCACGAACTCAAGTCCCGCCCGCTCCATGGCGGAGCGAAAGGTGCTCGCCATATCAGCGGTCAGGGCGGACAGGTTCACCGGTTCAAAGTAGGCACGCACCCTGCCTGCTTCGAGCCGCGAGAAATCCAGCAACGAGTTCACAAGCTTCAGCAGGCGCAGGGAGTTGCGATGCGCAAGCTCGAGTCGGCCGCGCCCCTCGGCCGTCAGGGTCGACTCGCCGAGCATTTCCTCGATAGGCCCGAGCAGCAGCGTGAGGGGCGTACGGAACTCGTGGCTGATGTTGGAAAAGAACGTCGTCTTGGCGCGATCGATCTCTGCCAGAGCTTGCGCACGGCGACGCTCGTCTTCATAGGCGCGCGCGTTGGTGATGGCCTGTCCCAGATACACGCCCACCTGCTCGAGGAAAGTCTGGTAGGCATCGTCGAGCACCAGCCTGGGGCTCAAGCCCAACACCAGAAGCGCCGCCACCTCCTCGTGACCGGGCGCGGAGATCGGGGCCACGAGCGCGCGCTGCACCGGCTGCGGCCAGCGTCCGGCGCGGATGGCCAGTGGCTCGAGATCCTCGACCAGCATGCTGCGGCGTGACCGCGTCACCGTGCCCAAGGGCCAACGCCGCCCCGCGTCCTGAGCCAGTTCCTGCGGCTCACTAAGATCCAGACCTTCCAGATCCGCACCGACTGCCGCGACCGGCTGGGCCCTCTGCTGCATAGGGTCTAGGAGGATGACGACCGCGAAGGGCACGTCACTGTTGTTTTGCGCCAGTGTCTCCACGGCGACCCGGCAGGCATCCTGCGCAGTCGAGGCACGCTCGAGAAAGCTGGCACGGACGCCTAGCTCGCGCAGTGTCTGCAGCCGACGCTCGGCGAGAATGCGCTCGGTCACCTCGGTGACGACGCACAGCA
Organism: uncultured Pseudomonadota bacterium; assembly: GCA_963742045.1. Taxonomy (GTDB): domain Bacteria; phylum Pseudomonadota; class Gammaproteobacteria; order Steroidobacterales; family Steroidobacteraceae; genus 13-2-20CM-66-19. The sequence goes on along the minus strand of CAVUKE010000003.1, from coordinate 3,978,444 downwards.
TCCCGGCGATCCGGCCGCCGTCGTCATAGACCGGACTATAGGAGAAGGTGTGATAGGTCTCCTCGGGAAACCCGCGTCGTTCGAGGAAAAGCAACAGCGCCTCATCCCAGGTCGACTGCCCTTCCTCCAGTACCTGGCGTATGCGGGGACCGATATCGGGCCAGATTTCCTCCCACACCTTGTCAGAACGCGCGCCGAGTACCCAGTCCCGCTTGATGCCGACCGTGGGCAGATACGCGTCGTTGCAGAAGAAGGTGAGTTCAGGGCCCCATAGCATCCACATCGCATAACGCGAGTCGAGCATGACGCGCACGATGGTCTTCAGAGATTGCGGCCAGCGCGTGGGTGCACCGAGCGCGTGTCTCTCCCAGTCAAACTCGCGCATGCGGCGGCCCATTTCGCCGCCGCCCGCAAACAGATCCGCCGTCGGCGCGACTGCGTGCGGCGCCTCGCGATGGGCTGGCTCGAGTAAGTCCGCTTGAGTCATCTCATGTCACGCTGTTGTTTACTGAAGCGCCCCCTGGGGCGCCGGTGGATGCTACGCGCGCTGCGCCGGCGCTCGCGGGCGGTGTGGACACGCTCCGGATGCACGCTGCGGCTTGGTTTCATCGGAGCTTGCGGAGGCTACGATCGTGTTGGCGTCGGCCGAAAACTGGGATCGCAGTCAGATGGCTCCTACAGCACCGCGTGAGCACGGCGGTGGGCTGCCTGATTCCGACCGGCTCGGCGCCGCAGATGTCAGACGGGGTTCGCGCCCGCAGGTCGGTCCGCGCCAGGCGCCGCGCAGTACCGCTTGAAGTCGTCTGCCGACAGCGGGGCTGAGAAATAGTGGCCTTGCGCCAGCTGTACTCCCGCTGCCTTGAGCACCTCGGCCTGGAAGCTGGTCTCAACCCCTTCCGCGATGACTTTCAACGGTGTTGTCTGCAGCAGCGCCGTGAGCCCGTTCAGCCACGGCGCTGCGGGCTTATCGGAAGCCACCTCGGCCACGAGCAGATGATCAATCTTGATGAAGTCAAAACTGCAGCGCGTGAGCAACGCCAGATTCGCCCCGGAGAGGGTCGTGTCATCCAGCGCAACGCGCGCGCCGGTGGCCGGAATGGAGTTGAGGGCATCGAGGCCCAGCTGATCCGGCACGCCGCGCTCGGTAACTTCAACGATCAACTGCTTGACGTGGGTACGGAGCCCGGATTTGCTCGCGGCGTACTCGAGTCCGCCCCGACCGAGAATTTCCGGCGGCACATTGATGCTGACGTGAACGGCCTCGTTGCCTGCCAGCCAGTCGGCCAAGTCGGCCGCTACGGTGTCGATGACCCAATAGGTGATCGCTCCGGACAAGGGAGTGTTTTCGGTGAACGGTATGAACTGGGAGGCGTTGAGCACCATGTTCCCCAGCCGCCAGCGGATGAGCGCCTCGGCCCCGAAGCAACGCCCATCGCGCAGCCAGACGATCGGCTGGTAGACCAGAAAGAACTGCCCTGCCTCGAGTGCCGAACGGATGGTGCTGATGTCCATGGGAACTACGCCGGCGGTGCAGCCGCAAGCGCTCTGCAGCAAATCGCAACCGAGCTCACGTTCCTCTCAATCATCAGCGATCCCCGTATGGGTGCGTGCGCGCGTGCGACGCTGCATCAGCCTACTGGAACGGCGCCAGAAGCGCGATCTGTCGCCAGGTCCGACCGGACCCCGCCATCCCCGAGGCGCTGCCCGGAGGCGGCGCGTCCTAGGCCTCAAAGGAGCGAGCCCCGGGTGAGACGTGCCGAACAAGTTGGCGGAGAGAGAGGGATTCGAACCCTCGAAGGGCTTTTGACCCTTACACCCTTAGCAGGGCCGGTCGTGCATCCATCGCTGTCTATGCCCATTTTGTAAATGTGGCTATTTATAGGCATTAGTACTACCGCTGTCCCATGGTCATCTCTGGTGGACTTTCCGTACCGTTCCGTACAGACTGCTTGGACCAATGGCAGATCTGTCTCGCAAGCGCGATCGCCTGGCGCCCCGGCGCGAGCCGTATTGGCAGCGGCTCGCTGCCGGCGCCTACTTTGGTTTTCGGCGAGGTCCGGACACGTGGCTCGCTCGCTTCCGCGGACGGGACAAAAAGCAGCAATACCATGCGCTGGGCGAAGCGCTCGAATTCGACGAGGCCAAAAGGCGGGCGGAGGACTGGCTCGCTCAGCTCACCGGTTCACCAGTTCGCGCCATAAAGAGAGAAACAGTTATCGCCGGGCTGGAGAGCTACTTGACTGACTTGCGACGCCATGGCCGCGCGGAGGCTGCTAAGAAAGCCGAGGGCCAATTTAAGACAGCGCTCGGATTCGATCGCAACGACAAGCGGTACAAAGACCCTCTCGCCGGACTGCAACTTGAGGAGACGACGAAAGACGATTTCTTGGATTGGCGCGATCGGCTCCGGCCTGGACGGCTACCGCGGACGGTCAATCGAATGGTGCGCGCCGTGACTGCAGGCCTGAATCGGGCGCATGGTCTTGGGCATATCGGAAATCCGGCGGCCTGGCGCATTGAGGCTCTGGCGGACGATGAGTCCGAAACTGCAGTACTACTTTCGCCAGCTCAGCGAAAGGGATTGATAGATTCAGCATCGCCTGAAGCAGCTGCTTTCCTGCGTGGCCTTGAACTCTCGGGTGCTCGTCCGAAGGAACTCGCGGAGACGACGGCTGCAGACGTCGATGGAGAGCGCCTGAGGCTCTCGCATCGAAAGGGGCGTCCGCCGAAACTGCGCTCGAGGTATGTGGTCTTGGATAAGGATGGGCTAGCGTTCTTCAGGTCGTGGGCGAACGGAAAGTCGCCGACCGATCGGCTTTTCACGGCAGCCGAGGGGAAACTGTGGCGTCGCGATATGTGGGCTGAGGAGGTTCGCTCGGCAATCACTGTGCAGAACAAGAGCGCTCAGAGGGAGACGCGTGTCCCGACTGAGGCTTCTGCTTATAGTTTCCGGCACGCTCGGATTAGCGAGTTGTTGCAGGTCTACGGAGTGGACCCGCTCACGGTTGCTGCTCAGACAGGCACCAGTCTTCGAATGATTGAGCGCACCTACTTTAAGTTCATTCGCTCGGCGATGCTGGAAAAACTTGCGAGCCTAAAAGCAAAGCCGGCAGCAGAGTAGTTCTCAGGTTGGGCAAGCCCGAACGCCGTACCATTCGGAATGACGAGCACCGGGTACTGCGCCGTGAGCTCGCGCAGGCACCCGACGTCGATCGAGGTCAGCCCCGGTTTTGCCACCACATCGCCACCGGGCCGATTAGATCCAAGTACTCCGCAGAGGGTCCCACGAGCCCGGAGCAGCAGCGTCGCTTACGATAACCGGGTCGGCAAAAGAGGTGACCGCTTCGACAACGATCGAAAACTCGACGGGAGCCACGGCATCAAGGCGCTGCTTTCGCAACCACGCGAGCCAACGCGATTGAGCGATGTCCCGGTAACCGACGAGCACCGGCCTCAGCGGCACGAGTGTGACGCCCCGGTACTGGGCCACCTGCCGCAGTGACGCTCGCAAGGGTTGGGCGTGGACGGCATGGCGCCGAACCAGGACGTAGAGATCGAAAAAATCACGCCACCGCGTGTTGGCCGTGCCACGCGCGAGCGCAGTGACGATCTTCTCGGCAAGCACCATCTCCAAAGGATAGCCGCGGATTGTCAGTTCGCCACCGAGCAGTCGTGGCAGCCTGACCTCTTGTGGCGCCGGCGTAATGGGGTCGCCCACGTTGATGTCCACATGAAGCCGAACCTCGGCTCGTGCCAGGGTTCCGCCGAGCGTGATGCGGATTCCGCTGTAATTATCCTCCTCTCGAATGACTTTCGCGGCGGCGCGATCGGAATGGAAGACCAAGCCATCATCCAGCGAGATTTCGGCAATCTCTCGTACTACCGCCAAGGCCTGTGCGGCGCTGTTCTCCAGTGCGCGGGCCGCGAGGTCAATGTCACGGGTCGGCCGGCGAGCGTCCAGTGCAGCCAATAACACTCCACCCTTCAGGATGAAGTCGCCCACATACTTGGAACGCGTCAATCGATCGAGAAGACACTCCAAGGCATAGAGCTGAATGAGCTCGTCGGTAAGCCGTCCGGTGCGCCTCGCCTCCCGCTGTAGGTCGAGATAGCGCCGACCAGCCAAGGTATCCTTGGTAGCGCGCTTCACAGCACGATTTCCAATGCATTGCGAACCGCGCGTTCTGCACCATGAAGCGACTTAGCCATCTCGATCAACGCGGCCGGCTTGGCGCCTCTGCGCCGAAGCCAACGACGCAGTGCTTCCCATGCGACATCCGGCCCCTCTCGATGCCGCAGCCGAATCATGTCGATGAGTGATCGCTCGGCCGAATACAAGCCGATGACGAAGCCGTCTCCGACACGCAGCTCCTGACGGCCCAGTGCGAAAGTATCCTTGGCAAAAACGTGAGCATCCACCGGCGAATCAAGAGCCGGAATTCGGCTGCCGCGCGGGATCGCCAAATCAATGCGATCTGGAATGCGATCGGTCAGGCCGTGATGCGCCAGCGCTGTGACGAGGCAAAGCGTGCCGTGGGGGACCCGATAGGCGATCTCCAGAAGATTCCGATCGGTCAGCGGTGCGTCGGCCCACCGGTACAGCCCCCTGCCGATCTGTTCGATTAGCCCTTGGTCTCGGTATGCATATAAGCGCTCCGCCGATAGGCCAGCGGCTCTCGCGCCGCTGTAGGTGAAGACAGCGGGCAGGTCCCTACGGATAGGAACTACAGCTTTGCTTCGCACCGATGAAAGCGTATACATATACTCATCTCTTGTCTACACTTTCATCGGATCGACAGCCGAAAGATATGATGTGGCCATGCGCACGAGAGAGGCCATCCTTCGCGAACTTGCCATCGAGCAGGCGAGATTGTCGGAGCTCGAGCGCACACGCGAAGAGGCACGGGCAAAGGTCGAATCGCTGCGCGCGCAGCTCGCCGCCCCCGCAGCCACGATCCCCTTGTCGCTCCCACCCTCATCTAGGGTCACGGGCGAGGTGCCGGACACACCTGCGGACAAGGTGAAATTGTTCCGCTCGTTGTTTCGTGGTCGGGCGGACATCTTCCCGACCCGATTCGTAAGCAAGAAGACGGGCAATCCCGGTTACGCCCCGGCGTGCACAAACAAGTGGGAACCACGGCTGTGTGTTCTCAAAGCGGGAGGCAAGTGCGGGGATTGCGTGAATCAGGCCTTTGTCGCCGTCGACGATCAGGTCGTTATGGATCACCTGAGGGGCCGACACATCATCGGCCGTTACCCGCTGCTCGAGGACGAGACCTGTTGGTTCCTGGCGGTCGATTTCGACAAGAGCTCATGGAAGGAAGACATCACCGCCTTCGCCGAGACCAGCCGATCCCTGGGGCTTCCGGCCGCGATCGAACGCTCGCGTTCTGGAAATGGCGCGCATGCGTGGTTCTTCTTCACCGCGCCGGTGTCCGCAAACATCGCGAGGCAGATCGGCTGCCACATTATCACCGAGACGATGAGTCGCCGACACGAGCTGAGCATGCGGTCCTATGATCGACTATTCCCGAACCAGGACACGATGCCACGAGGAGGATTCGGCAATCTCATCGCGCTGCCGCTCCAGTATGAGCCCAGGCAACAGGGCAATAGTGTATTCATTGATGAACGGTTCGAGCCCTATGCGGACCAGTGGGCGTTCCTCGCGTCGGTTCAGCGCATCGAACCCAGCACAGCGCAGACGATCGCGCAGGAAGCCACACGCACCGGCCGGGTAATCGGCGTTCGATTCGCCGAAATTCTGGATGGTCAAGAGGAGTCGGCCCCATGGGTGCGCTCGCAACGGAGACTGGATGCCGAGGCGCTTGTCCCCGGCCCGCTGCCCTCCGCCGTGAAAGGCGTCCTCGCGCAGCGCCTTTACATCGAGAAGACCGGCCTGCCTGCTGCGCTTCTGAATCAACTCAAGCGGCTTGCCGCCTTTCAGAATCCGGAGTTCTACAAGAAGCAGCGGATGCGCCTCTCCACGGCGACTACTCCGCGTGTCATTACGTGTGCTGAGGAGCATGCGCAATACATCTCATTGCCACGCGGCTGCGCGACCGCAGTGACGCAGTCGCTCGCTGAGCACCGCATAGCGCTCAAGATCGGCGACGAACGACAGCTCGGTTCGCCTCTGGAATTGGAGTTCAACGGCGCCTTGACTGACGCGCAGAGTGAGGCCGCTAGAGCGCTCCTCGTGCACGATACCGGAGTGTTCGTCGGACCGCCCGGCATCGGCAAGACCGTGCTCGGCACCTATCTGATTGCCAAACGCCGTCGCAGCACTCTGATCATCGTTCACCGCAAGCCACTTCTCGAGCAGTGGGTCGCGCAACTGGCAATGTTCCTAGGCATCGATGAGAAGCAAATCGGTCGGATCGGAGGCGGCCAACGCAAACCAAACGGCTGCCTTGACGTAGCGATGATCCAAAGTCTCGTCCACGGGGATAACGTCCACGATCTCGTCGGTGGCTATGGACACGTGATCGTCGATGAGTGTCATCACTTGCCGGCGATCTCATTCGAGCGGGTGCTGTCGGAGGTGAAGGCGCGTTTTATCGCGGGGCTCACCGCAACACCGCAGCGCCGTGATGGGCACCATCCAATTGCCGAGATGCAGCTCGGGCCTGTCCGCTTCCGAGTGGACGGGAGGAGCCAGGCCGCACATCGCCCTTTCCGTCACAAGCTCATCGTTCGGGAAACGGAACTCCACTTGACCACCGACTCATCGAGTGTCGGCATTCAGGAGATCTACCGAGCGATCGCGAACGATGCGGCGCGGAACACGGATATCTTCAATGACGTGGTATCCGCCATTCAGGAAGGCCGTTCGCCGATCCTGCTCACCGAGCGGAAGGACCATCTCGAGTATTTTGCTCAACGCCTCCGCGGATTCGTGCGCCACCTCATCGTGCTGCAGGGAGGCATGACGACCGGGGCGCGGAACCGCTCCGTGGAACAACTCGCGTCGATTCCGGATGCGGCCGAGCGGCTCGTCCTGGCGACAGGTCGTTACATCGGTGAAGGGTTTGACGATGCCCGGCTCGATACGCTCTTCCTCGCCATGCCAATCTCCTGGAAAGGGACGCTAATCCAGTACAGCGGTCGGCTCCACAGGCGCCACGCGGCGAAGACCGAGGTGCGGATCTATGACTACGTGGCCGACAGGTCCCGATGCTGCTGCGAATGTTCGAGAAACGGCTCATCACTTACCGCGCGATTGGCTATGCGCGTGGCGAGGCGCCGCTCGGACTTGCGGAACCGGTCGAGGAGCGGACCGTCGAGTATGACCAGGAGGCGCTTCGGCATTGCGAGGAAGACCTGTGACACGCCGAACGATTGTGAAGCGCAAACGGTGGCCGCCTTCGAAGGCCAAGCTCGCCGCCCTGATCGAGGAGGCCATTATTGATGCATACAGTGAGTCGGAACAGCGTGTGGGTTTCTATACGCTGCTCGACGAGCGCCTAAAGACCCCGTTCGACACCGAGATCCTCGGCGTAACGGTGACCGTCGAACAAATTGACATGACTGATGACGAGCAAATCGTGGCGATCTGCCGACGCGGTCGCTCGCGGCAGAGGATTCCTGTTCTTGATCTCCCGCTTCCGAACCCTCGCCCTGCGGGCGCGGAGTGGATTGAGGCATACCGCTCGTGGTCGGCAGGCGCATAACCGCGTGACATTCCTTCATCCCGCCCTCGCACGATGAGCGAGTTCCAGTACTATGAGTTCGTCGCGATCGATCGCCCGCTCAGCGCGATGGAGCGCAAACGCCTCCGTGCGATTACGAGTCGGGCCACGATCACTTCGACACGGCTCGTCAACACCTATGAGTGGGGCGACTTCAAGGCAGACCCACGCGAGCTCGTCGCGAAGTACTTCGATGCTTTCCTTTACTATGCAAACTGGGGTACGCGTCGGCTTATATTGCGCCTCCCAAGCGCGCGGCTTGACCTGAAACTCGCGAAGAAGTATTGCGCAATTCGCACGGCCAGCAGCCGTGGCAACCGGAGTGTTGCGACCGTCGACGCGATCGGGAAGCATCTCGTGATCGACCTATGGTCGGAAAGCGAATCTGGTGATGACTGGGCCGACGTCGAGCCAGGTTTGCTCAGCGCGCTCGTACCGATACGCAATGAATTGATCGCCGGCGACTATCGTGCGCTTTACCTGGCATGGCGGCTCCGCGCTCAAGCCGGCGAGTTCGCCACCAACGCCCGGGCACCCCTGGTGCCAGTCGCGACAGGCAGATTGACTGGTTCGCAGCAGGCACTCGTGGAGTACTTGCGCATCAACTCCACGTGACGGACGGGCATCCTTGCTCCCGGTGGGGTCATGCTTGACCCGCACCGGTCAGGCTGATCGTAAATTTCCGTACCGCTTGTTTCGGTTCGTACTTGAATCAAGCACAAGTGATTGATCTGGCGGAGAGAGAGGGATTCGAACCCTCGAAGGGCTTTTGACTCTTACACCCTTAGCAGGGTGCTGCAGTGCTCGGACTTTCCGCCGTACTGCTGGAGCCGCGTTGGCACGAACCTGTCGCGAGTCCGGTTTGCGCCCGCCTTGAGATTTCCGTATATTGCACATGTGGCTCATCTCAATGGGCCATTTGGCTCAGGCTGGGACGTATATGCAATCTGCTTTTGTACTCGCCGAACGACCCGTGCCGGAGGTCTTGGCTCGGATACGTCACGGACTGCCGGCGAGCATGTTCGACCAGATCGCCGCCACCCTCGGACTTTCGACCTCGCTCCTAGCCGCCAAGCTCGGGATCGCGCGACGGACGCTCACCCGAAAGCACGGGATGGGGGCGCCGCTGTCCGCTGAAGTTTCGGAAAAAGTCCTGCGGGTTGCCCGCATATACAATCTCGCCCGCTCACTCTTCGCCACCAACCAGGCAATTTCGCAGTGGCTATTCAAGCCAGATAGCGCGCTCAGCGACGTTGCCCCGATCGACCTGCTGGACACGGAGCTGGGGGCGCGAGAGGTCGAAGCGCTCGTGCGCTCGTTGATTTACGGTCAGTTCGTCTAAAAAGCTGGCATGCGGGTTTTCCGTCTTGCCGCGGCTCAGTTCGCGCGCTCTCGCAAGGAGGCGTTCAGCGGGCAAGGGGGGCTCCTGGCTTCCGCGCGCTGGCATACTGCGGGACAAGCCGTGGTATATGCCGCGCAATCTCTCTCGCTCGCGGCCCTCGAGATTCTGGTGCACCTTAAGCAGACCAACGACCTCCAGCCGTTCCGGTTTTTCGTGGCAGAGATCCCTGAGCACTTTATTCTGATGCCCTCCTCTTTTCCGGCTCGATGGCAGACGGAGTACCGAATCAGCCGTGCCTTCGGCGATGCCTGGCTCAAGGCGAGCGAGCAACCGGTGCTGCGTGTGCCTAGCCTGATCACTTCGGGGGAGTGGAACTTTCTGCTGAACCCCCTGCATCGTGATTTCTCATTGAAGTGGGTCATCGCCGGTCCAAAAATCTACACGTTTGACCACCGCCTCCTCGACCAGAGCTGATCGTGCGGTTGAGGAAGCTCCAACTCGATAAGAAGTTCCGGCCGTGTTCTGCCGACGCGGGCGATGAGCTGTTTCCAAACGGAATTTTCGAGTTCAACATCTCTCTGCTTCTGAGCTTCATCCAAGCTCACACGGATAGATATCCCGTCGAGCCGGTCGAGCTCACTGATATTCCCGACTATGGCGACGCGGGTCTGGATGAAAAAGTCATCCGCACAGCGGATTTGTCTCGTCCTATCCTTTTGGCCGAAATCGCCCTCGGCCGCTACAATGTGATCGACGGCCACCACCGCATTACCAAAGCGAGGCGAGAGGGCGCGCACGGCGTTGCGCGCCACCGGCTGCGCTGCCCCGAGCATGTTCCCTTTCTCACTTCCACAAGGGCGTACCAAAAGTACGTCGAGTATTGGAATTCCAAGGTCGAGGAAGCCACGCGTGGCATTCGCTGCATATAACCGCTGCGCTGGGAAAGCCTGAAATAATCGTGGCGCATTCATGGACAGCAAAGCTCGCCACCGATTGTTGTCGACAGTGGACCGGCTTCTGCTGGAGCGTGGTGAGCTTGATCCGCTGGAGTATCTGCTCGCGATAGGCTGTGTCGACTACGCGGATTATCGGGAATGGCGCCATCGGCGACGGCCGGTCTTGCAGTCGGCGCTGAGGTTTCCGGTCGAGGAAGTCACCGCGGCCTTGGCGCGTGCGCAGGCTTATGCAGTCGAGCAGCACCTCAGTGTCGAAGTCTGTCCTCCGACGGCGTGGGATCAAGATCAAGGTCCGCTGTCAATCGGCCCGTCAAGAACGCTGGCGGAGCTGTGCAGCCATCGGCTCGTCCGAGCCCGGAATCGCCTGCAGGGGGATTTGTTCCAGGACAGCGCCAAGACCATCGCCCTGGACGCGGTCAACAACGCGCTGACGGAACATCGATTCGATGCGGGACGCAGCGCGCTGGAGCGCCTGAGTGAGCTGCCCAACACTCAGGTGTTGATCAAGGATTATCTGCGGCTGATCCGAGCCGCCGAGCCGTGCTCCACCGAACCTGCCGAGCGCCTGCGGGAGCTCGAAGAGGACGTTGCCCCCTTGGCAGCCAGCACTTTCGGCGTCCGAGCGCGGGATTATATGGCGCCGCTGTGGGCGGAGGTGGCCGAGCGCTTGGAAGGTCGCCTGTTCACACCCAGCTCGCCGAATTTGCATGCCAGCTACGCGCACGCGCAGGCTCATGCTTGGAATCGCGTGGCGTTAGCCATCGAAGCGGAGCTTGATGCGCGCCCGCACCCGCTGCTGCTGGTGCGGCTGGCCGAGGCGTATGCACGGCAATCCCGCCGCGAAGCCGCGCGTCGGCTGTGGACGCGCCTATGCTGGCAGCATCCTCAAACGGCTGCGCAGACACTCGTGCATGCGCCAGGGGATGACGGAATAGCACAACGTTGGCGGGAATTTATCAGCGCAGATCCGGAGCTGCCGTCGGAGGATTTTCCGGCGTGGTTGTTGATCGCGGACCTGTCACAAAGGAGCCACGTCCCGCCCGCGCTGGCTCCAGGCAATCGTAACGGCCGCATCTATTGCGCCGTACACCACCTGGTAACCACCGATGGCGAGATGCAGGCACGGATAGCGCTGCACGCGCTGCGCCCGGATCTGCTCAAGATCTTTCTCGATCGCCGTCGCGCGGCCTACGATGCCATCGTGAAATTTTGACGCTACGCCGCGCGGTCCACTTCGCGGCGGAGCGGTATGTGTAGGAGCATCCACGGTTACGCCACCGTCGTGGCGCAGCGCGCTCGCTCGCGCAGGTGCGGGCGTTGTGAGCCCCCGCACCGTCCCAAGGCACCGGTTTGCCAGCTGGTTCGGACCGACTGTAGAGGAGCATTTGGGCCGCAACAGTTTTCGTACGGTTTTCGTACGGCGCTTTTGGACGGGTTCGTGCGAATAGACAAAAGTGGCTTATTTTGGCGGAGAGAGAGGGATTCGAACCCTCGAAGGGCTTTTGACCCTTACACCCTTAGCAGGGGTGCGCCTTCGACCACTCGGCCATCTCTCCGCTTATCGCAAACGCTGCTTTTTCAGAGAGTTGCTGCAGCGTGTGCCGGTCGGGCCGGCGTGCGGGCCGCCATGATACTGAAGGGCGGCACGGGCGGCAAAACAAAGCGCTCGTTAGCTGCTCAGGCGCGCCCGCACAAACCCCTCAACGGATTTGAGCGCAGCATCGAGCGCCTCGGGCTTGCTGCCCCCCGCCTGCGCGAAATCGGGTCGGCCGCCGCCCCGCCCGCCCACCAGTGCGGCCACCGCCCCGGCGAGTTCGCCCGCTTTGATGCGCGCGGTCTCATCCGCGGTGACACCGGCGACCAGCACTACCTTCTGCCCCTCCTCCACACTCGCCAGCACGATGACGGCGGACTTCAGGCGGTCCTTCAGCTGATCCACCGCGGCGCGCAGCGCCCCGGCATCCGCGCCCTCGACCCGGGTCGCGACGACCTTGACGCCCTGTACATCGATCGCACCGGCGGCCAGATCCACGCCCTGCCCGGAAGCGAGCCGGTCCTTGAGCGTGCGAATCTCGCGCTCCAGCTGGCGCGTGCGCTCCAGCTGCTCGCGCACCTTTTCATTGAGCTCCTCGCGCGAGCCGCGCACGAGCCCCGCAAGGTCCTTCAGCAGCGCATCGGTGTGCTCGACGTACTCGAGCGCCACCTCCCCGGTCAGCGCCTCGATGCGGCGCACGCCGGAGGCCACGCCGCTCTCGCTTACGATCTTGAACAGGCCGATATCGCCTGCGCGCTGCACGTGCGTGCCGCCGCACAGCTCCATCGAAAAGTCCCCCATACGCAGCACGCGCACGTTCTTGTCGTACTTCTCGCCGAACAGCGCAATCGCGCCGCCCGCCACCGCGCCCTCGTAGTCCATGACACGCGTCTCACTCGGCGCGTTGGCGCGGATCTGTGCGTTGACCAGGCGCTCAATTTCGCGCAGCTCCCCACCCGTCACCGGCTGACTGTGCGCGAAATCAAAGCGCAGACGATCCGGGGCCACCAGCGAGCCCTTCTGCTGTACATGCGTGCCGAGCACCTTGCGCAAGGCAGCGTGCAGCAGATGTGTGGCGCTGTGATTGAGCGCGGTCGCCTGCCGACGCGCCCCGTTCACGTGCGCCTCAAGCTCCTCACCGATGCGAATCGTGCCGCTCTTGAGCGTGCCGATATGTGAGTGCGCCGCGCCACGCTTCTGCGTATCCGTGACGACGAACAGCGTTCCGACGGCGGTCAGCTCCCCGGCATCCCCGACCTGGCCGCCGGCTTCAGCGTAAAACGGGGTGCGATCCAGCACCACCTCGGCGCGCTCACCGGGCTTGAGCGCATCCACTGCGGCACCGTCCTTGAGCAGTGCCACCACCCGACCGCTGGCCTTGAGCCGCTCGTACCCCTGGAAGAGCGTGCGCGCATCGACGCTCGTGTCGGTGCGCATATCCACCCCAAATTTGCTCGCCTCCTGGGAGCGGCGCCGTTGTTCCTCCATCGCCGCATCGAAGCGCGCCTGATCGACCGACAGCCCGCGCTCGCGGGCGATGTCGGCGGTCAAATCGAGCGGGAAGCCGTACGTGTCGTAGAGCTTGAACACCGTATCGCCGTCGATAACCTTCTCGCCGCGCAGGTTACGGATCGCCCCCTCGAGCAGCACCATGCCGTTGGCGAGCGTCTCGGCGAAGCGCTCCTCCTCGTGCCGCAGCACGCGCTCCGCATGCGTCTTGCCGCGCGTGAGCTCCGGATAAGCGCTGCCCATCTCCGCTTCGAGCACCGATACCAGCTTGTAGAAGAATGGCTCGTGTATGCCGAGCTTGTACCCGTGACGGATGGCGCGGCGGATGATCCGGCGCAGCACGTAGCCGCGGCCCTCGTTCGAGGGAGACACTCCATCGACGATGAGGAAGGCGCTCGCACGGATGTGATCGGCAATGACGCGCAGGGAGCTGGAGGTCAGCACCGAGGTGCCGGCGAGCTTGCCGGCGGCGCGGATCAGGTTCTTGAAGAGATCGATTTCGTAGTTCGAATGCACCCCCTGCATGACGGCGGCGATGCGCTCGAGGCCCATGCCGGTGTCGACCGAGGGTCTTGGCAGCGCCGTCATGGTGCCGTCGGTGGCACGCTCGTACTGCATGAAGACCAGATTCCAGATCTCCACGAACCGGTCACCGTCTTCGTTGGGCGAGCCGGGTGGCCCGCCGGGAATCTCCGCTCCGTGGTCGTAGAAGATCTCGCTGCACGGGCCGCAGGGGCCGGTATCGCCCATGGCCCAGAAGTTCGACGCCTCGCCCATGCGCGAGAAGCGCCGCGGGCTGATACCGATATCCTTCAACCAGATATCGGCGGCCTCGTCATCGTCCAGATAAACCGTGCACCACAGGCGCGCCGGATCGATGCCCAGCGTGTAGATCAGAAAATCCCACGCGAAATGAATCGCCTCGCGCTTGAAATAATCACCGAAGGAGAAGTTACCGAGCATCTCAAAGAAAGTATGGTGCCGGGCGGTGTAGCCGACGTTCTCCAGATCGTTGTGTTTGCCGCCGGCGCGGACGCAGCGTTGACTCGAGGCCGCGCGCAGGTAGTCGCGCTGCTCCTTGCCGAGGAACACGTCCTTGAACTGCACCATGCCGGAGTTGGTGAACAGCAGCGTCGGATCGTTGCCCGGCACGAGCGAGCTTGAGGGCACGATCATGTGACTTTGTGCGCGGAAGAATTCCAAAAAGGCGCTGCGCACGTCCGCCGCACTCATGTAAGACGGTTTACTCAAGGTCCTTCAGTCCAGTCGGGATCGGCGCCAATGGCCGCTCGGATATGATCCGATGAAAAGCCACGATACTGCAAAAAGCGCATCTGCCGGGCTTTCTCACGCCAACTCGCCGGCTGCTGCGGGCCGAACTTGCCGCGGCAGACGCGGCGGGCGAGCGCCGTCCAGTCCATGCCGGCCGCGAGCGCAGCGCCGATCAGGGTCTCCTCCACGCCATACTTGCGCAGGTCCGCCGCGATGCGCACCGGCCCCTGCCCGCGTGCCGCGTGCCAGGCGACGTAGTTGTGCGCATAGCGTGCCTCGTTGAGCGTCCCGCTGGCGGTAAGCTCCTCGATGACCGCCCCTGCGATCTCAGGACCGAAGCCGCGCGCCGTGAGCCTCAGCAGCAGCTCGCCGGCGGCGAAATCGCGCCCGGCCAGAAGCGCCACGGCCGCGGTGCGCGCCGCCGCAGGGTCGGTGCGCTCCTCTGAACTTAATGGCCTTGGCGAGCGGCGTAACGGCATCAAGGTGCCCCGGCTGCGCAGGAATAACGGATTACAGTATAGTTGGCCGTCCGGCGCGCGCCCCAGGGGGTTGCCGCCCCTCACATACCCATGGAGTAATCATGCGACTCGTCTTAAGAGTGCTGGCTTGTGTATTCATCGGCACAGTCTCGATGGCATGGGCGGAGGATCCGCCCCCTGATGCAACCAACAATTCCGCAGCCGCCGCTCCGGCGGCTAGCGCTCCGGCGGCCAGCGCGCCGACGGCCGCCGCGCCCGCCGCCGCTGCCAATGCGCCCAAGAGCAGTGTGACGGTGACTGCGGCGGCTACTCCGCCTCCGGCGCCTGAGGTCGATCCAACCGACAGGCACTTTCTCTCCGAGGGCTACAGGATTCAGATGCAGAACGGCCAGAAGGTGTTCTGTCGCCGAGAGGATCAGCTCGGCTCACGGCTGGGCGGCGTTATGCGGTGCAGCCCGGGGGAGGAGCTGAAGCAGATCGAAACGCAGGCTCACGCCACGGTGGAGCGCGCCCAGAACCAGCAGGCCAGTGGTCCGACCGGACGGTAACCGCACGCACAGGCGCTGCCGGCCAGGACTCAGCGGCATCCTGACCGGACAGGGCGGTGTCTGGGCTGCGCTGCAGCCGCAGATTCCCTGATATGGCCCACCCTTCGCAACTGGGGCAGGTCTGATCCTCGCGATGTTCCTCACGTAGTGTCTCCTATCTTGGCGTTGTTCGCAGCGGATGGGTCAACGCGACGCGCGACAGCTTTTAGCGACGATGGATCACACTGATATCCGCGGGTTGGGTACCGCATTGCATTGTTCCGTCGCGGGGCTGCCTCGTTCTAGAGTCGGAGATCATCCCAAAGGATGCCCACATAGGCTTACTCAGCGCCTTGGTCAACTCACTGAACTTTGCCCCGACAGTGCCAATGAACCGCGGTGCCACGAGCCCCGCCTCGGCCACCGCCACCGCGGTCGACGCGGCGTGCGCATCCAGCCCGACAAAGGTAATCTCATCCATGGTCTGCCTCCTGTGCTCTTTGTAGATGACGCCTTTACGGCGCTCTACATGTGGCTCGGCGCGCGCAATCGCGCAACCCACGGTACTGCGGGAGGCAGACCTCTTTGCTTCCTTAACCTTCGATACTAGCCCCTTCACGGGGGGCCATGATGCCTAGCGCGCGTGGCTGGTCAGGCGGAGTTCGCCGCCGCCTGATCGGCACGGCGCTCCTGGCGCGGTGGCAGGAGTCGGGCGCGCACCTGCTCCTCGATCTCGCGCGCGATCTCCTTGTTGGCCAGCAGATACGCGCGGGCGTTGTCCTTACCCTGGCCGATGCGATTGCCCTTGTAGGCATACCAGGCGCCGGATTTTTCGATGATGCCCTGGGCGCTCGCGAGCTCGATGATCTCGCCCTCGCGCGAGATCCCCTGACCGTACATGATCTCGAATTCCGCTTCGCGGAACGGCGGCGCCACCTTGTTCTTCACCACCTTCACGCGCGTCATGTTGCCGGTAACCTCTTCGCCGTTCTTGATCGCGCCGATACGGCGAATATCCAGACGCACGGAGGCATAGAACTTGAGCGCGTTGCCGCCGGTCGTCGTCTCGGGGTTGCCGAACATCACCCCGATCTTCATGCGGATCTGGTTAATGAACACGACGATGGTGTTCGAGCGGCTGATATTGCCGGTGAGCTTGCGCAGCGCCTGCGACATGAGCCGCGCCTGCAGCCCCATCTGCATCTCGCCCATCTCGCCCTCAATCTCGGCCTTCGGCGTGAGCGCTGCGACGGAATCGATGACCACGATATCCACCGCGTTCGAGCGCACCAGCATGTCGGTGATCTCCAGCGCCTGCTCCCCGGTATCGGGCTGCGAAACCAGAAGGTCCGTGATGTTGACACCGAGCTTGCCGGCATACGCCGGATCAAGCGCATGTTCGGCGTCCACGAATGCTGCCGTACCGCCGGCACGCTGAACCTCAGCGATCACCTGCAGGGACAGCGTGGTCTTGCCCGAAGACTCCGGGCCAAAGATCTCCACCACCCGCCCGCGTGGCAGGCCACCGATGCCGAGCGCGATGTCCAGCCCGAGTGAGCCGGTCGAGACGGCCTCCACGTCGTAGGTGGCGGCAGCGTCGCCCAGGCGCATGACTGAGCCCTTGCCGAACTGCTTTTCGATCTGGCCGAGGGCGGCGGCGAGTGCCTTCTTGCGGTTGTCTTCCATCTGCGGCTTCCCGGTGAGTGTGGTGGCGCGAAGAAAAAATTTTCGCAGGCAATTATCACACAAGATAGCGCGCCCGGAGCGCGCCGCGCGCGCTCTTTCAGCGCTGAGTACGCAGTTTTTCCCGCTTACCCAGTAGGTACGTTTCCAGGACACTGTATACGGCGCCCGTGGCGGCGGTGCGGCTCTCCACCAGCGCGAACTGAGCGCACGTCCACTGCACACTCGGCAGCACCGTGCCCGCCGCGGCGCGCATGACTTTGCGCGCTACCGTGACATGGGCGCGGAAGGGCTTGAGATCCGGAAAAAAACCGGCCGCGCCCGCCTCGCGCTGCAGCGCCACCGCGAGCGCCGCGACGGGCGCCGCCGCTGCGCTCAGGGCGCACAGAATCTGCGGCTCGTGCCAGTAGGCGAGGCTCTCGAACCGCAACGCCAGCGGAGCCACGCCCTGCGCCCCGCCGGCGGCCACGCGATGCGTGAGTGCGGCAAGCTCGCTCGTACGAGCGGGGGGCACCTGGCCGAGAAAGGCGAGCGTGACGTGCAGGTTTTCCTCCGGTACCGCGCGGCCGCCGCTGGCACTGATCGCCGCCGCGGCCGCCGCGAGCAGGGCCCGGCGCTCCTCGACGCTCGGCCAGAGCGCAAAGAACAGTCGGCGCGCGGGCGCACGCGGCGCCGGCGTCACGAGGGATCCGGATGCGCGGTTGCTTCGAGTTGCACCGGCAGATCGAGGCGCAGGATGAGGCGCAGCGCATGCTGCACCGAGCGGCTGCGCACGAATGTGCGCTCCCCGCCGAAGAGCTTCTCCTCGGCGATGATGTCAATCGCCGCCCCCTGGCGGGCGGCGGCGCAGAACCACACGGTACCCACCGGCTTACCCGGCGTGCCCCCATCGGGGCCGGCAATGCCACTGACGGCCAGCGCCACGGTGGCTCCGGCTACGCGCAGCGCTCCCTCGGCCATCTCCCGTACCACCTGCTCACTGACTGCGCCGAAGCGCTCGAGCGTGCCGCCCGCGACGCCGAGGTCGCGCATCTTCGCGGCATTCGAGTACGGCACGTAGCCGCACTCGAACCACTGCGAGCTGCCCGGGACGTCGGTCAGCGCCTTCGCCACCCAGCCCCCCGTGCAGGACTCGGCGGTCACGAGACGCCGTTCGGCGGCGCGCAGCTTATGCGCGACTCGCGCCGCGAGCTCGTACAGTTCCGGGTCGCTCACCATAGGTGTGAGGCTACCCCACCGGCGCACCCGCCCGGTAGCCGCCCACCGCCGGGGCGCCGGGGAGCGTCTTGCGGTAGCCTTCGCGCACCCATGAACGATGTGGTCCCCCCCAAGCACACCCCGATGATGCAGCAGTACCTGCGCATCAAGAGCGAGCACCCGGACCGGCTGCTCTTTTACCGTATGGGGGACTTCTATGAGCTGTTCTACGAGGACGCGCGCCGCGCCGCGGCACTCCTGGACATCACCCTCACCGCGCGCGGGCAGTCCGCGGGGGCGCCCATCCCGATGGCCGGCGTACCCTTTCATGCCCTCGACAGTTACCTCGCCAAGCTCGTGCGCCGCGGCGAGAGTGTGGCGATTTGCGAGCAGCTCTCGGAGCCTGGTGCCGCCAAGGGGCCGCTCGAGCGGCAGGTGGTGCGCATCGTCACCCCCGGCACGGTGACCGATGCGGCGCTCCTCAACGAGCGCCAGGACACCCTCATCGGCGCCCTGGTGCGCGACGCCGAGCGCTTTGGGCTCGCGTGGCTCGATCTTGCGGCGGGGCGCTTCAGCGTGCTCGAGGGGCAGGGCCGCAACGCCCTCGCCGGGGAGCTTGAGCGGCTGAAGCCGGCGGAACTGCTGCTCGCCGAGGGCAGCGACGAGGAGGACCTCGCCCGCAGCGGCACCACGCTGCGCCCGCGCGCCCCCTGGCACTTCGAACTGGCGAGTGCGTCGCGGCTTCTGACCGACCAGCTCGGAACGCTCGATCTGAAGGGCTTCGGTGCAGATGAACTGCCGCTCGCGATCTGCGCCGCCGGTGCGCTGCTGCAGTATGTGCGCGACACCCAAAAATCGGCGCTGCCGCACATCCGCGCCCTCCTGGTCGAGGAGCGCACGGATGCCCTGATCCTCGATGCGGCCAGCCGCCGTAACCTGGAGCTCGACGCAAGCCTCACGGGCAACGAAGAAGCCACTCTTTTCGCCGTCATTGACAGTTCGGTGACGGCGATGGGTTCGCGCCAACTGCGCCGCTGGCTGAATCGCCCGCTCACCCATCAGGCACTGCTGCGGGAGCGCTACCACGCGCTCGGCACGCTCATCGACCAGCGCCGCCATGCGCTCGTGCGTCAGCACCTCTCAGGGGTCGGCGACGTCGAGCGCATCCTCGCGCGCGTGGCGCTGCGCTCGGCACGGCCGCGCGATCTCACCCAGCTGCGCAGCTCGCTCGGTTCGCTGCCCGCGCTGCGCCAGGCGCTCGGCGCGCTCGATTCCCCCCTGCTGCGCGACCTGCATGAGCGCACACGCACGCACGAGGATGTGGCCGGGCTCCTGCACGCGGCCATCGCGGCGGAACCGGCCGCGCTGGTACGCGACGGCGATGTCATCGCGGCGGGTTTTGATGCCGAGCTCGATGAGCTGCAGGAAGATCGCCACGCACACGGATGGGTTCCTGCTCGAGCTCGAACAGCGTGAGCGCGAGCGCTCGGGGCATTGCCGGTTTGAAGCTCGGCTACAACCGCGTGCAGGGGTTTTACATCGAAGTGGCGCGCCGCGACGCCGAACGGGTGCCGAAAGACTACCTGCGCCGCCAGACGGTGAAGTCCGCGGAGCGCTTCGTGACCGCGGAACTGCAGCACTTCGAGAACCGCGTGCTCGGCGCGCGCGACAAGGCGCTCGCGCGCGAGCGGCAGCTGTACGAGGAAATCCTGACGCAGCTGATCGATCGGCTGGGTCCCTTGCAGCAAACCGCCGCGGCGCTTGCGGAGCTGGATGCGCTGGCGGCGCTGGCCGAGCGCGCCAGTGCCCTGGAGTGGTCCGCGCCGCAACTCACCAGCGAAGCGCGGCTGACGCATCATCGGCGGCCGCCACCCGGTGGTGGAGCGCTTCAGCACGGCACCGTTCGTACCGAATGATCTCGCCCTGGATGCCGAGCGGCGCATGCTCATCGTCACCGGGCCGAACATGGGCGGCAAGTCGACCTACATGCGCCAGGCGGCCCTCATCGTGCTGCTCGCACACATGGGCAGCTACGTGCCGGCCGAGCGTGCATTGCTCGGTCCGCTCGATCGCATCTTCACCCGCATCGG
This sequence comes from uncultured Pseudomonadota bacterium, assembly GCA_963742045.1. Classification (GTDB taxonomy): domain Bacteria; phylum Pseudomonadota; class Gammaproteobacteria; order Steroidobacterales; family Steroidobacteraceae; genus 13-2-20CM-66-19. The sequence goes on along the minus strand of CAVUKE010000003.1, from coordinate 3,958,164 downwards.
CGCCGGCGATGATCTGGCGGGCGGGCGCTCCACCTTCATGGTTGAGATGACCGAAGCGGCCAACATCCTGCACAACGCAAGCGCGCGCAGCCTCATCCTGCTCGATGAGATCGGGCGCGGCACCAGCACCTTCGACGGCCTCTCGCTCGCCTGGGCCATGGCGCGCGAGATTGCCACGCGCGTGCGTGCCTTCACCCTCTTCGCCACCCATTACTTCGAGCTGACCACGCTCGCCACCGAGGTGGAGGGCTGTGCCAACGTGCACCTGGATGCCACCGAGCACGGCGACGGCATCGTGTTCCTGCACGCCGTGAAAGAAGGCCCCGCCAATCGCAGCTACGGGCTGCAGGTGGCGCAGCTTGCCGGCGTGCCGCGGCCGGTGATCGCCGAGGCGCGCCACTACCTTGAGACGCTGGAGTCACAGCGCGACGGACAGCGGTTAGTGGGTGCCCCGAGCGGGCCTCAAACCGAACTGCCCCTGTTTAGCCCGGCGAGGTTTGCGAACGAGCAGGAACTCCGCTCCGCCCTCGAGGCGCTGGACCCGGATAGCCTCACGCCCCGGGACGCTTTGGAGGCACTCTACCGGCTGCGCTCTCTCTTGGGACTGCCGTCGCAGGGCGGTCGCGGCAGTCCCTGAAGGGCAGCCGATCACACTCGCGGCGATCGTCCGGGATTCGAGCTTCTGAGACGCGCAACGCGTCGGCCGGGCGAGGGGCCGTGCTAAGAAGTCGGTGGAGGAGCGCTGCGGCAGTCGGCGGGCAGTTCAGAATGACTCTAGCCTTACCAAAGCACGCTATTCGCGAGGATATTCAAGGCCTTAGGGCGTTGGCGGTATTGGCGGTGATCGCCAACCACGCGCTGCCCTCCGCACTGCCGGGGGGATTCTGCGGCGTCGACGTGTTCTTTGTGATCTCCGGCTACCTGATCGGCAAGCACCTGCTGGAGAGCCTCCACGCGGACCATTTTTCTTTTGCCCAGTTCTATGCGGGGCGCGCGCGGCGCCTGTTTCCTGCGCTGGCCGTGACGCTGGCGGCGGTGTGGGGGTTCGGATGGATCATCCTGTCTGGACCTGAGCTTGAGAGCCTGGGACGACACATCGCGGCGGCGAGCGTGTTTGCCAACAACATCCTTCTGCAGTCGGAGAGTGGCTACTTCGACACCGCAGCTGCCAGCAAGCCGCTGCTGCACCTGTGGTCGCTCGGCGTGGAGGAGCAATTCTATGTGCTCGTACCCGTACTGTTGTGGCTCGGCTCGAGCAAACGCAGGGCTTCGATAGCGTGGGTCGCACGAGCGGCGGTTGCGTCGCTCCTCCTGAGCGAGTTCGCTAGGTATCCTTCTTTCTACTTGCTGAGTACTCGATTCTGGGAGCTCGGGGCCGGAGTGGCCTTGGGATACCTGAGTCTGCAGGGCGCCGCTTTGTTGCGGGCCGGCGCCGTGCAGCGCCGCCGGACCTCTGTTGAGGTAGGGGCCGGCGCTTTAGCCGTGATGTTCGCTTCGGCGCTCCGGCTGGAAGCCGCGTTGCGAACCGGCGATGACCTTCTCCTGTCGCAGTGTTGCGGGCTCATCATCATGCTCGTCCTCGCGATCGGATTAGCTTACCTGTGGCGAATGTACGGGCAACCAGATCGCTGGGGGCGACTGGCATGCCGATGGCGCCTTCACGAGACCACGATCAGGCTGGCGCTTTCTGCCACTGGCGCGGGTTTGCTCGCAGTCAGCTTCGCAGGCCTAACGCCTGAGACGTGGCCCGGACCTCAGACCGTGCTTCCGGTGTTGGGTACCGTGCTGATGATCGCCGCCGGGGCCGGCACTTCCGTAAACGCGGCACTCGGTTGCCGGCCGCTGGTGTTCCTCGGCAACATCAGCTACCCACTTTATCTGTGGCATTGGCCGCTGCTGGTGTACGGGAGGATGCTCGGGTCTGATCAGGCAGCGCCGCACACGCTAATCGCCATCGGTGCGGCCTTGCTGCTGGCGTGGCTCACGAAGCAGTTGGTAGAAGATCCGGCGCGCTTCGGATCTCGTTGGGGCCGACCCGTGAGGCGGCCACCGACCTGGGTGAGCGCTTCGGCTCTACTCGCCACCGGGATGATCGGCGTAGCCGCGGTTGCCAATGAAGGCTATCCGACACGCTTCCCCGCGACGCTTCAGGCACTTGCCCGCTGGTCGCCCCATGGAGATACCGACTGGCGCCTGAGCCAATGCTATTTTTATCCGGGACAGATGCGCGCGTTCGCCCCCGGATGCACCCCCGTCAAACGTAGCGGTATCCCACTGATGCTGTTGTGGGGGGACTCACATGCTGCGCAGCTCTTCCCCGGACTCATGGCGCTGCGAGCGCACCACGACTTCGATCTGATCCAGTGGACCGCCCCCGGCTGTCCGCCGACGCGAAGCCGTTGGCTCGCGGAGGAACCGGGTTGCGAGTCGCACCGCGCATGGATCTTGAATGAGATCCCAAACACGCAGCCTGACGTCGTAGTGCTGGCTGCGCGCTGGGAACTCTATCAGGAGCGCGGAACGCCCCAGGACGAGATCCTGGCCGCGCTTGCGGACGATGTGCGCTGGCTGCGCAGCATCGGTGTGCGCAAGATCATCCTCTTTGGGCCCGGACCTGCCTGGAACGCCACGCTGCCATTGGACCTGTTCCATTACATGAGCGTACGTCGCACCGATCAGGTGCCGGAGCGCCTCGGATCGATTCGCGTCGCTGAGCGGCAACTCGATCGTAACTTGGCCGCACAAGCCGCCGCGGAAGGGGTGCAGTACGTCTCAGTCCTCGACTGGTTCTGCAATGACGCCGGCTGCCGTACGACCGGTCATGAGAACCTCAACACTCCGGATCTGCTGTTCCGGGACCAAGACCATCTGACCCCGAGCGGATCGCGGGATCTCATCGGTGGGGTGACCAGGATGCTCTTATTGAACTGAGAAATAGCCCTGCGTAAGAAACAGCCCCGTCTGCTTCGCGACGCGCGCCGACATCAGCATCCCCAGGTGACTCACCGGCAGGCTGATGTGGTCCGTGGCGCCCGGCATGCGCGTCTCGCTCACCGCGACCGTACCATCGTTGTCCTCATCGAACTGCGCCAGGAACTGCCCGACACCCACCGGCTGTGTGCCCGCCACGATGCCCAGCTCCTGCGCGTGCGTCCAGCGCCGCTCGTGGTGCCGCAGCAGCTCCTCGGCCACCGACGGCCCCATGAGGTGCGCCACGGGCGCAAAGCGGCTCGCCTTGAGGGCCGCACGGCTCGCCACGCACGGGGTTCCCAGAAACACCACCCGACCGGGGCCGGGGCGCGCGGTGCGCTCGAGGAAACGGTGAATGATGAGGCCGCCGAGGCTGTGACCGACAAAATGCACCACGGGAGCATCCAGTTCCTGCACAAAGGCTGCCAGGCGCTCCGTGGTGGTCTTGACGCTGGAGAAGGCGGCGGAATAGCGAAAGGACTGCAGCGTGAGCCCGAACTCCTGCGACAGGCGGTGCGCGAGGAACAGCGACTCCTGCCCCGGCATCCACAGACCGTGCACATACACGACCGGCGTCATGGGGCGTGCGAGCGTTTGCGTTCAGGCCGCGCGCGCGCCGCTCACGGCGGCGGCACGCGCACGCGGATGTGCAGCTCGCGCAGCTGCGCCTCGCTGACTTCGGTGGGCGCATCGGTGAGCGGATCGGCAGCGGTCTGCGTCTTGGGAAAGGCGATGACCTCGCGGATGCTGTCGGCACCGGCCATCAGCATCGCCAGACGATCGAGGCCGAAGGCGATCCCGCCGTGCGGCGGCGCACCGAACTTGCAGCGCATCGAGCAGGAAGCCAAACTTCTTCTGCGCCTCCTCGGCGTCGATGCCCGAGCAGATCAAACACCGTCGACTGCATCTCCTGACGGTGAATGCGCACCGAACCGCCACCGATCTCCGAGCCGTTGAGCACCATGTCGTAGGCCTTGGCGAGCGCCTCGCCCGGCTGCGGCGCGCAGTGCGGCCGGCATCGTCGCTCTTCGGCGAGGTGAACGGATGATGCATGGCGACCCAGCGCTTCGCCTCCGGCATCCCACTCAAACATCGGGAAGTCGACCACCCACAGGGGCTGCCAGCCGGCGGTCACGAGCTTCAGGTCCTGGCCGACCTTCAGACGCAGCGCCCCCAGCGCATCGTTCACCACCTTGGCGCTGATCGGCGCCAAAGAAGATCAGGTCGTTGTCGGCGCGCCTGCGGTGCGCTCGAGGATGCCCTGTCAGGGCCGCGTCGCTCAGGAACTTGATGATCGGCGACTGCAGGCCATCGCGCCCCGGGCGTGCTCGTTCACCTTGATGTAGGCGAGGCCCTTGGCGCCGTAGCGGGCGACGAATGCGGTGTACTCATCGATCTGCGAGCGCGGCATGCTGCCGCCGCCGGGCACCTCGCAGCGCCGCGACGCGGCCGTGCGCATCCTTGGCTGGCCCGGCGAACACCTTGAAGTCGCAGTCGCGCACCAGATCCGCCACGTCGATGAGTTCGAGCGGGATGCGCAGGTCCGGCTTGTCCGAGCCGAAGCGGCGCATGCGCCTCGGCGATAGCTCATGCGCGGCAACGGCTCGCGGCAGCTCGGTGCCGAGCACTTCGCTGAAGACAGTGGCGCACCAGCCCCTCCATGAGCGCCATGATCTCGTCCTGGGCGAGGAACGAGGTCTCGATATCCAGCTGCGTGAACTCCGGCTGGCGGTCGGCGCGCAGATCCTCGTCGCGGAAGCAGCGCACGATCTGGTAGTAGCGCTCGAAGCCCGCGATCATCAGCAGCTGCTTGAAGATCTGCGGCGACTGCGGCAGCGCGAAGAACTTGCCCGGGTGCGTGCGGCTGGGCACCAGATAGTCGCGCGCGCCTTCCGGGGTCGCCTTGGTGAGCATCGGCGTCTCAAGATCGATGAAGCCGTGCGCATCAAGATAGCCGCGCATGGCGCGCGTGAGCCGATGACGCAGCCGCAGGCGCTGGTTCATCACTTCGCGCCGCAGATCAAGGTAGCGGTAGCGCAGCCGCACCTCCTCGCCCACGTGCTCATCGAGCTGGAAGGGCAGCGGCTCGGAGCGGTTGAGCACCTCGAGCTCCTCGCGCGACGCAGCTCCACCTGCCCGGAGGCGAGATTGGCGTTCACGGTGCCTGCCGGACGGGCGCGCACCTGCCCGCGCACCCGGATCACGAACTCGTTGCGCAGCCGCTCGGCTTCCTCGAACACCGCCGCCTGCTCCGGATCGAACACCATCTGCAGCAGTCCCTCGCGGTCGCGCAGTCGACGAATATGACCCCGCCGTGGTCGCGGCGGCGATGGACCCAGCCGGCGACCGCTGACCGCCTGGCCGAGCAGCTCCGATCGACCTGTCCGCAGTAATGTGAGCGCATGAGGCGCGCGATGTTACGAAAGGTGTCCGGGCACGGCAACCTAAGAGAACCGCGCTCAGGCCGCGGGTTTTTCCGCCGCGAGGTGTGGGGCGCCCGCGGCCGGGGCGGCGGCACGACCACGCCGCAGGTGATGATCATCTTCATGGCCGCATCGACCGACATGTCGAGCTCGCACCACCTGGCGGCGCGGCACGATGACGATGAAGCCGGCGGTGGCGTTGGGCGCGGTCGGAGATATAGACGCACACGTGCGGCTCACCGGTGCTGCTCGCTGATCTCGGCACGTCCTCGGCGGTCGAGAAAGCCGATGCTCCAGGCGCCCGTGCGCGGGTACTCCATCATCACCACCTTGCGGAACGAATTGCGACTGCGACAGCACGCTCTCGGCGAAGCTCTTCACGCCACCGTAGACGGTGCGCACCAACGGAATGCGGTTGAGCAGATCCTCCCCCAGACCCACCAGCGTGCGGCCGATGAGATTGGTGACCAGCAGCCCGGTCAGCAGCACGCACGAGACGCGAACAGCGACCCCGAGGCCCGGCAGCTGCAACCCGAGCAGCGCTTCGGGCGCGCAGGCGCGGCGGCAGCAGCAGCAGCGTGCGATCCATCAGCTCGACGATGAAGCTCACCACCCAGACGGTGGCCAGGATCGGCAGCCACACCAGCACGCCTGCGACCAGGTAGCGGCGCAGCGCGATCGCCGCGCGCAGCGCGCCGGTCACGCTTCAGCGCCGCGCGCGTTGCGCGTTCACCTTGCGCGCTTCGCGCGCGCCGCGGCCCGCGCCGGCCGGCCGCTTGCGCGCGCGCTGCGCGGCGCCTTGGCTGCGGCGCTCTTGGCTGTCGTCTTGGCTCTGCCTTGCCGGCTTCGGCGTCCTTGCCCTCGGCCTTGCCGCGCCCTTGGCCTTGGCCTTCGCGTCAGTCTTGCTCGTCGCGCTCTTGGTCTCGGCCTTGGCTTCGGCCTTGGCGCTGCTTCCTTGCTCGGCGCCCGCCAGATTGCGCTTGTTTTCCTTGTCGGACTTGAAATCGGTCTCGTACCAGCCCGCGCCCTTGAGGCGGAACACGGGCGCCGAGACCAGCTTCTTCAGGCGCAGCTTGCCGCAGGAGGGACACTTGTTCAGCGGCGCATCGGTGATCTTCTGCATGACCTCGGTGTAATAACTTGCAGGCCTGGCACATTCGTATTCATAAAACGGCATGGCGATCTCTAAGAAACCCGAGCGGACGCGGCTCGATTATACGAATCGAGCCGCCGCGTGCACGCGGCGGCTCAGTGCGCGCGGCAGCCTTGCTTAGCGCGATTTGGCAAACACCAGCTGCGCCGTCTGCGCGACCGTCGCATGGATGCGGTCGCCCGGGCACGAAACCCCGCCCTGCAGGATCTGCTGCGCCAGCGGGTTCTCGATCTGCTGCTGGATGGCGCGCTTCAGCGGCCGCGCGCCGTAGACCGGATCGAAGCCGGCCTCGCCGAGCAGATCGCGCGCGGCCATCATCGAGCGTGAGTTCCATGTTGCGCTCCAGCAGGCGCCTGCGCAGGTACGAGAGCTGAATGTCGACGATCGCGCGGATCTGGCGCGTGCCGAGCGGATGGAACACCACGATGTCATCGATGCGGTTGATGAACTCGGGCCGGAAGCTCTGCTGCACGATCTCCATCACCGCGCTCTTCATGCGTGCGTAGTTCTTCTCGCCGGCGATACTCCTGGATCACCTGCGAGCCCAGGTTCGAGGTCATGATGATCACGGTATTGCGGAAGTCGACGGTGCGGCCCTGCCCGTCGGTCAGCCGGCCGTCATCGAGCACCTGCAGCAGCACGTTGAAGACATCCGGATGCGCCTTCTCGACCTCATCCAGCAGGATCACCGCGTAGGGCCGGCGGCGCACCGCCTCGGTGAGATAGCCGCCCTCCTCGTAGCCGACGTAGCCCGGGCGGTGCGCCGATCAGGCGCGCGACCGAGTGCTTCTCCATGAACTCGGACATGTCGATGCGGATCATGGCCTCCTCGGTGTCGAAGAGGAACTCGGCGAGCGCCTTGCACAGCTCGGTCTTGCCGACGCCGGTGGGGCCGAGGAACAGGAACGAGCCGTTCGGGCGGCGCGGATCCGACAGTCCCGCGCGCGAGCGGCGGATCGCGTTCGAGACGATGCGCAGCGCCTCATCCTGGCCGACCACGCGCTTGGCGAGCGCCTCTTCCATGTGCAGCAGTTTCTCCTTCTCGCCCTCGCAGCATCTTCGAGACCGGAATGCCGGTCCACTTGGAGACCACCTCGGCGATCTCCTCCTCGGTGACCTTGTTGCGCACCAGCGTCGGGGCCTTGCTCCTCGGCCGCCTGCGCCTGCGGCGAGGCGCTTCTCGAGCTCGGGGATCTTGCCGTACTGCAGTTCGGCCATGCGCTGCAGGTTGCCGGCGCGGCGCGCCGCCTCGAGCTCCAGGCGTGTGCGATCGAGCTCCTCGCGCGATCTGCGCCGCGCCCTGCAGCGCGGCCTTCTCGGACTTCCACATCTCTTCGAGGTCGGCGTATTCCTTCTCGAGTCCGCTCCAGTGTGCCTCTCGAGCGTCGCCAGGCGCTTGCGCGAAGCCTCGTCCTTCTCCTTCTTCAGCGCTTCCTGCTCGATCTTCAGCTGGATGATGCGCCGCTCGAGCCGATCGAGCGCCTCGGGCTTGGAGTCGATCTCCATGCGGATGCGCGCCGCGGCCTCATCGATCAGATCGATGGCCTTGTCCGGCAGCTGCCGGTCGGCGATGTAGCGGTGCGAGAGCGTCGCCGCGGCGACGATGGCCGGATCGGTGATCTCGACGCTTGTGGTGCACCTCGTAGCGCTCGCTTCAGCCCGCGCAGGATCGCGATCGTGTCCTCGACCGAGGGCTCGTCCACCAGCACCTTCTGGAAGCGCCGCTCGAGCGCCGCGTCCTTCTCGATGTACTTGCGGTACTCATCGAGCGTCGTCGCGCCGACGCAGTGCAGTTCGCCGCGCGCGAGCGCGGGCTTGAGCATGTTGCCGGCATCCATGGCGCCTTCGGCCTTGCCGGCGCCGACCATGGTGTGCAGCTCATCGATAAAGAGAATGACCTGGCCTTCCTGCTTGGCCAGATCGTTGAGGACCGCCTTCAGCCGCTCCTCGAACTCGCCGCGGAACTTGGCGCCGGCGATGAGCGAGCCCATGTCGAGCGCCAGGATGCGCTTGTTCTTCAGGCCCTCGGGCACCTCGCCATTGACGATGCGCTGGGCGAGCCCCTCGACGATCGCGGTCTTGCCGACGCCGGGTTCGCCGATGAGCACGGGGTTGTTCTTGGTGCGACGCTGCCAGCACCTGGATGGTGCGGCGGATCTCATCGTCGCGGCCGATGACCGGGTCGAGCTTGCCCGAGGAGGCGCGCGCGGTGAGGTCGACGGTGTACTTCTCGAGCGCCTGGCGGCTCTCCTCGGCGTTGGCATCGGCGACCTTCTCGCCGCCGCGTACTTCCTCGATCGCCTTCTCCACCGCGCCGCGCACCACGCCGCGATTCCTTGAACAGCCGCGCGAGCGTGCGGTCCTCGAAAGCGGCGAGCACGAAGAGCTCGCTCGAGATGAACTGATCGCCGCGCTGCTGCGCGAGCTTGTCGGTGACGTTGAGCACGCGGTTCAGGTCGTTCGAGACATGCACTTCCCCGGGGGTGCCCTCAACCTTCGGCAAGCCGTCGAGCGTGCTCAACAGTCCCGCGCGCAGCTTGTTGATGTCCGCCCCCGCCTTCATCAACAGCGGCCGCAACGAACCGGAGGAGCTGTCGAGCATCGCCAGCATCACATGCGCAGGCTCGATGACCTGATTGTCGCGCCCGAGCGCGAGGGACTGCGCATCGGCCAGCGCCTGTTGGAACCGGGTGGTGAGCTTGTCTTGGCGCACGGGATGAGACCTCAACTGGAGTGGTCGTTTCTATGGGGACAACCGGAGTCCATTCAAGGGGCTACAGCGCCCAAACCGCATCGCAGAGGGTACGGACCGCGGCCACGGCGCGCTAAAGATAGCGCGGCGCGGGCCACGCCGCGCGTCATCTTGGAGAAGCGCCCCGGCCGCGTCCCGGTTCAGGGGGGCAAATTGCTCAGGTCAAGAAGCGGGCCGACGAATTTTTTGTAGTGGCGCCAGCGCCCGACCGAGCTGTTGTAGACCTTCTGGCGCACCTGCCAGTAGCTGGCTGTCAACACGCTGCGTTCGGTGCTGTGGAAGCTCAGACAGCGCTCATCCCACGGCAGTTCAAGGAACTCCAGCATCCGGCGCGTCCATCCCTCTTGATCGGCGATCAGTTCCTCATACGGGACATCGAGCAGGGTCCCGGGCGGAAGGACACTGCGCCAGTGCTTCATCATGCGCGCGCGCAGCCGGTAGTAGTGCGCGAGGTCTGCCAAGTCAAAGGTGAAATTAAGAGCCGGCGGAAAGTCCTGAAAGTAACAAGACAGGCAGGTATCGATCGGATCGCGCTGCACGTGGATCATGCGCGCGTTCGGGAACACCGAGTGAATGACCCCAAGACTGTCGATATTGAACAGCGCTTTATCCACGATGCGCGCCGCATTCTTGTCGTCATAAGCCCGAAGCTCGCGCAGATACTCGGCCGCCAGCCTGCGCCGTGTGGCCTCGTCGGGCGGCCCGTGCAGCACACCGACCAGGTGCTGGGAAAGCGTATCGGGCCAGAACGACAATTCCCCGGCGCCGCTGACCATCGGGTGCGAGGCAAGGATCTGCTCGACCAGCGAGGAACCCGAGCGCGGCATGCCGACCACCAGAACGGGCAGCGAGGAGTCCGAGGCTCCGGGGTGCGGGCCGGCGAGCGCCTCGCGAGTGTAAGCGCGGATCAGATTCTCGCAGAAGTTCGCCTGGGCATCCCTGTTGTAGGGCAGGGAGGCCGCCTTGATCAGCTCGTTAGCGCGCCGAAAGGACTTAAAGGCTTGGGCGTAGTCCCCAACCTGATCGTAATACTTCCCCATTGCCTTGCGCACAGAGGCCTCGTTCTGCGCCGGAATACCGCTGTCAGCGCTCGCCTGGGCGCCCTTGATCCACGCCTCGTCGGCTGCTGACATCTTGCGCAATCCTGCAAGTCCGACCCACCCGAGCCAGTGTTTGGGGTTGACCTCAAGGGCGCGATTGAACCAAGTCTCAGCTTCCGCGAAGTGTCCCTCCATCGCGCAAAGTTGGCCCATCCCCGTGAGCGCCTCGACGTGACGCGGAGCGACGCGGAGGGCTTTCTCGAAGCAACTCCTGGAGCCCTTCATGTCCCCGAGCATGTAGAGCGTGGCACCGAGACTGATTCGAGCCTCGAGCAGCGTTGGCTTCAGCTTGAGCGAACGCCGCAGGGGCTGCTCGGATGCAGCAATGTATCCCTGCGCTCGAAGCAGCGAGCCGAGGTGGAAATGCGCCTCGGCAAAACTATCCTTGATCTTGATCACCTGACGGAACTGCTCGCCCCCCTCCTTGAAGCGGCCCAGTCGGCAGAGGATGACTCCCAGCGTATCGCGGACGACGACATTGTCTGGGTCAGCTGAGAGGGCTTGCTGGTAGCAATCGATCGCCTGCTCGAGGGCCCCGTTTGTCGCGTGTTCGTCACCCTGGACCAGTAAGGCGTGGACGGCCTCGCGGGTCTTGCGCTTCGACATGACGACCGGCTCACCCGCGGGCGCTGGCTCCGCGCGCCCGGTCGTCAGTTGCAGCACCACCGCGCGCGTGAGTTCCTCCACCACATTCTGCTCGACACCCTTCTCCAGCAGTCGCCACTTGAAGGAGTTGGCGAGAGTCGCGCGCCTTAAGATATTCAGTTTCAGCGGGCGCGTTTCCTGATCCACGCGTTGCAGGAACTTCTGCAGAAACTGCTGCGGCTCCTGGCCCTGCGTGCGTTTCTGGCGCTGGCGCGCGCCGGGTGCGGAGGCGGTCTGCACGATGAAGTCATCCGCCAGTGCCGTGCCAACCTCGGCCGCTTCGCTCCCACCTAACCACTTGAACATGCTTCGCCGCCGTTGATCCTACGAAATTACGTCAAATGGTACCCGATCGCGCGTTGCACGATTCGCGAACCAAATCGCAAATCCACCCCGTTTCCGGGCTCTCGGCGGCTACTGACGACTCAGTACTTCCGCTGAGGCGATCGTCGCGACACCGAGGGCGATCAGGATCACCTGGATCGCACTGCTGCGCGGATCCGAGCGGCGGTGCAGGCCGGGGATGAGCCCGGCGAGGGCGATGTACAGAAAGCCCGCAGCGGCGAAGGCCAGGGCATACGGCAACGCCCCCGTGGTGCGGCCGAGCGCAAGGAAGGCGACGATCGCCCCGAGCACCGAGGCGAGCCCGGTGGCCAGATTCAGAACCAGCGCCCGCTCGCGCGAGAACCCCGCGTGCACCAGCAGCGCAAAGTCCCCGACACGGTGCGGAACCTCGTGGGCGGCGACGGCAAAGGTCGTGACCAAGCCGAGCGAGACGTCATGGAGAAAGGCGGCCGCAATGAGCACCCCATCGAGGGCGTTGTGGACGCTGTCACCGACCAGTACCAAAACACCCGAGGCACGCTCGCGGTGCGCGTGATCGTGGGCGGCGCGGGCGCCGCGCGCAACGGCTTCGGCAGGGGCCTCGTGGGAGTGCGTATGCCACCAGAGCACCAGCTTCTCGATGACGAAAAAGACCAAGAAGCCGGCGAGGAGCGCGATCCCCAAGCCGTGCGCCCCGGCAACGCCTGCGCCCTCGATCGCCTCGGGCAGCAGCGCCAAGAGGGCCGCTCCGAGCAGTGCCCCGGTGGCGAAGCTGACGAAGTGCGGCAAGAGGCGCGCGCTGTGCGCTTGCGGTATCCACAGGAAGACGACCGCAAAAGCTGCGCTCGCGATGCCGCCGAGGGCGGCACAGACGATGACCCAGAGGAAAAGCGGCACGGTGTCCGGTTCTTGTTCTTGAGAGAAATCTGCGCCGATGCTAGCACGCGCTCTTCGCGCACCGCGGTGGCGCGGCCTTACTCGAGCCAGATCAGCGCCGCCATGCGACCGCAGCGCCCGTCGCGGCGGTACGAGAAGAAGCGCGCCCGATCCTCATAGGTGCACCAGTCCCCGCCAAACACCTGCCGCACCCCGAGCATTCGCAGGCGCTGGCGCGCCAGCTCAAGAAGATCACATTGCCAGCGACCGCGTGCGTTGACGCTGAAGGCCGCAGCAGCCGCCGCATCGTGCGCGAGGAACGCTGCGCGCACCTCCGCGCCGACTTCAAAGTGCGTGCGGCCGATCCCCGGCCCGAGCCAGGCGAGGAGTGTCGCCGCATCGGTGCCGAGTTTGCCCACGGTGGCCTCCAGAACGCCGGCGGCCAGTCCGCGCCAGCCGGCGTGCACCGCCGCGACGGCCGAGGCATCCCGCGCGGCCAGGAGCACCGGCAGACAGTCGGCCACCTGAATGACGCCGACGCGACCGGGTGCGCGCGCGATCACGGCGTCCGCCCGCGGCGGGCTGCTCGGCCTGCGGGCCTCGGCTTCCCACACCCCAGTGCCGTGCACCTGCTCGAGCCAGAGCGGTTCGTCGGGCAGCGCGAGCGCCGCGCATACGCGGCGGCGGTTCTCTTTCACCGCCTCCGGCGCATCCCCCACATGGGCCGCGACGTTGAGCGTATCGAACGGCGCCGTGCTCACCCCACCCCCCCGGAGCGTGAAGGCCGCGCGCACCGAAGCGGGCGCAGGCCACGCGGGGGTGAGGCAGCCGAGGTCCGTCGGCCTCACGCCCGTCCCGACTCGAGGGCGGCGAGGAGCGCTTGCATATCCGGCGGCAGTGCTGCCTCCCAGGCCATCGACTTCCCGTTCACGGGGTGCGTGAGCTTGAGGCTCACCGCATGCAGTGCCTGGCGCGCAAACGCGCCGAGCGCTGCGGCGAGCGCCGGCGGGCAGCCGGCGGGCAGCCGCCGACGCCCCCCATAGACCGGATCGCCGACGATCGGGAAGCCCGCGTGCGCCAGGTGCACGCGGATCTGGTGGGTACGACCGGTCTCCAGCTGCACGCGCACCAGGGTGTGCGCGGCAAAGCGCCGCACCACGCGGTAGTGGGTGACCGAGGGGCGACCGTCGGCGCGCACGGCCATACGCGTGCGCTGCGTGCGATGCCGGCCGATGGGCTCATCGATCGTGCCGCCGCCGGTCATGACGCCGCTGCAGATCGCGAGGTACTCGCGCGCAATCGCCCGCGCGGCGAGGGCCGCAACGAGCGCCGTATGCGCCTCCGGGGTGCGGGCCACCACCAGCAGGCCACTCGTGTCCTTGTCCAGGCGGTGCACGAGGCCGGCACGGGGCACCAGAGCGAGCTTCGGATCGAGCGCGAGGAGCGCGTTCTGCAGCGTGTGACGCGCGTTACCGGCCCCCGGGTGCACGACCAGTCCTGCGGGTTTGTCGATGACGAGGAGCGCGCGGTCCTGGTACACCACCGCGAGCGGCATCGCCTCCGCGGCGACATCCGCGTGCACCGGCAGCTGTGCCTCGAGTCGCACCTGCTCCCCGCCGAGCACCCGGTCCTTGGGCCGCAGCGGCCGCCCGTCCACCTGCACGGCGCCAGATTCGATCCACTCCTTCAGGCGCGCCCGCGAGTACTGCGGCAGGGCGCGCGCGAGGGCCTGATCGAAGCGCAGGCCGGCGCTTTGCGGGGGCAGCGTGAGCGCGTGCGAGCGGAACTCCGCGGGGCGTGCCGCGGTCCGAAGGGCAGCCGGGGGATTCGCTATACTGGTCGGATTCAGACGGCGCGAAGCCAAAGAAAGGCCCTCTCCAGATGTTCCTGTCCCGTCCGGCGCGCGGCGGCGTGCTCGCGTTGTGTGTCGTGCTGCTTGCCCTATCCTTGAGCGGGTGCCACGCCCGCAAGGATAAAGCACTCAACAAGGATACCCCTGCGACCCTCTACAAGAAGGCTCACAAGGCCATGGAGTCGTACGACTTCAATACGGCCATCAAGACGTACGAGAAGCTGACGGCAAGCTTCCCGTTCACGGATGAGGCGCGCCAGGCCCGCCTCGATCTGATCTACTCATACTACCGCGCCGGGGAGGGCGAGTCGGCCACGGATGCGGCGGAAACCTTCATCCGCGAGAACCCCACGCATCCGCGTGTCGACTATGCCTGGTACGTCAAGGGGCTGGTGGATTTCGACAAGCCCCCCAATGCGATCGAGAGCCTGTTTCGCGCGGATCTGTCCAAGCGCCCGCCCGCCACGGCGCGTAAGGCCTATGCGGCCTTTAAAACCGTGGTCGAGCAGTACCCGAAGAGCGCCTACGCCGCAGACTCGCTGCAGCGCATGGTGTATCTGCGCGACCGCCTGGCGAGCTATGAGGTGCACGTGGCGCGCTTTTATTACAAGCGCAACGCGTTTGTGGCAGCCGCACAGCGCGCCAAGGGTGCCATCGAACAGTATGACGGCGCCCCCGCCACGCGCGAGGCGCTGCAGATCCTCATCGCCTGCTACGATCGGCTGAATCTGCCGAAGCTTGCGGCCCAGACCCGCGAGGTGTACGCCGCCAACTACTCCAACGACGTGCGCCTCGCCCAGGCGGAAGTGAAGAAGTCCTGGTGGCGGATCTGGTAGGTGTGCGGCCTCAGCGCCGATAGCCGCTCGTGATCGGATAGCGCCAGTCGCGGCCGAAGGCGCGGCGGCTCACGCGTACCCCCGGGGGGGCCTGGCGGCGCTTATATTCGTTGCGCTTCACCAGATCGAGCACCCGCGCGACGGTGGCCCGGTCGAAGCCGCGCGCCACGATCTCATCCACCGACAGGTCTTCCTCGATGAACGCCTCGAGGATCGGGTCGAGCACCTCGTACGGGGGGAGCGAGTCGGAATCCTTCTGCTCGTGGCGCAGCTCCGCGGACGGTGCGCGCTCGATCACGCGCGGCGGGATCACGGCGGAGAGGGAGTTGCGGTACTTCGCCAGACGATAGACGAGCAGCTTGCTGCAGTCCTTGATCGGCGCGAAGCCCCCCGCCATGTCCCCGTAGAGCGTCGCGTAGCCGACCGCCATCTCGCTCTTGTTGCCGGTGGTGAGCAGCATGCGCCCGGTCTTGTTGGAGAGCCCCATGAGCAAGAGCATGCGACAGCGTGACTGGATGTTCTCCTCGGTGGCATCGGCCGCGCGCCCGGCGAACTCGCCCTTGAGCGTGGCAAGGGTCGCCTCGAACATGTTCTCGATCGAGAGCACGCTGTACTTCACCTCGAGCGTCTCGGCCTGCGCTTTGGCGTCCGCGAGACTCATCGCGGAGGTGTAGCGCGAGGGCATCATCACCGCCTGCACCTGCTCACGCCCGAGTGCGTCCACGGCGATCGCCAGCGTGAGCGCCGAGTCGACCCCGCCGGACAGTCCCATCACCACGCCCGGGAAGCCGTGTTTGCGCACGTAGTCGCGCACGCCGAGCACGAGCGCCTGGTAGACGCTCGCCTCATCGGAGGATTCCGCGACGATGCTGCCCGGCCGCGGGGTCACGGCGCCATGGCCGTCGCGCGTGAAATCCGCGACGTAGATGCCCTCCTCGAAGGCGGGCGCGCGCATCACCACCTCGCCTTGCGCATCCATGACGAACGAGTTGCCGTCGAACACCAGCTCGTCCTGGCCGCCCACCAGATTGACGTAAGCGAGCGGCAGTCCGACATCACGCACGCGGGCGCGCGCGACCTGCTTCGCGCTCGCGCTGCTTGTGGATTTCGTAGGGCGAGGCGTTGATCACGAGCAACAGCTGCGCCCCGGCCGCGCGGCCGAGCTGCGCGGCCTGCGGCGCCCAGATGTCCTCGCACACCAGAAGTCCCGCGCGCAGCCCGGCACATTCGCTGACGCTCGGCTGCGAGCCGGGCTGAAAATAGCGCTTCTCGTCGAAGACCTTGTAGTTGGGGAGCTCCGCCTTGCGGTGGATGGCCGCGATCTCGCCCGCCCACGATCAAGGCCGCGGAGTTGTAGATGGCCGCTCCCGTGTACTCCGGAAAACCGAGCAGCAGCGTGACGTCGCCGACCTCGGTGCGCACGCGTGCCAGCCCCGCCTCGATCTGGCGGCGAAAGCCACGGTGAAACAACAGATCCTCGGGCGGGTAGCCCGAGAGGGCGAGCTCGGGGAACAACACCAGGTCCGCGCCCAGGTCAGCGGCCGCGTGCCGCGCGCTGGCGATCACCCGCGCGGCATTGCCCTGCACGTCGCCGACCAGGAAATTCAGCTGCGCGAGCGCAATCCTCAACACGCACCTCTTGCGCGGCGCGCCTGCCGGACGCCTTGACCGCCGCTGCGTCCTATTGTTTCACGACTCAGCGTCGCCTGCCGCGGCCGCCGCGGCGACCCTTCGGGGCGGGGCGCGCGCGGCGGCCCGCCGGCTTGGGGCGCGCCTTGGCCGGCGCCGCCCGCTTGGCGCGCTTGGCGGCACGTGCCGGGGCCGTGGGGCGGGAGTGCGTACGCGCCGCGGACGTGAGGCGCGCGCGACGCTTGCGCAGTAGCTGGTCCATCGCCGAGCCCAGTTCCGCGGGCGACTTCACCGTGTGCACGCCCGCACGCCTCGAGGGCCGCGTATTTGTCTGCCGCCGTACCCTTGCCGCCGGCGACGATCGCGCCGGCGTGACCCATGCGCTTGCCCGGCGGCGCCGTGACGCCGGCGATGTAGGCAACGACGGGCTTGCTGACGAACCTCTGGATGTAGTGCGCGGCCGCCTCCTCATCGCTGCCGCCGATCTCGCCGACGAGAATGATGCCCTCGGTGCGCGGGTCGCGTTCGAAGAGCTCGAGCACATCGATGAAGTTCATGCCGCGCACCGGATCCCCGCCGATACCGACACAGGTGCTCTGCCCCAGCCCGATCCGTGTGGTCTGGAAGACGGCCTCGTACGTGAGCGTGCCCGAGCGCGACACGATGCCGATCGTGCCCTTCTTGTGGATAAAGCCGGGCATGATGCCGATCTTGCACTCATCCGGGGTGATGACCCCGGGGCAGTTCGGGCCCACGAGCCGCGCCGCGGAGCCTGCGAGCACCGCCTTGACGCGCACCATGTCATTCACCGGCACGCCCTCGGTGATGCACACGACAAGCTCGATCCCCGCATCGATCGCCTCGAGGATCGAGTCGGCAGCGCCCGCCGGGGGCACGTAGATCATGCTCGCCGTGGCGCCGGTCTTGCGCACCGCGTCCTTGACGGTATCGAACACCGGCAGCCCCAGGTGCTGCTGGCCGCCGCGCCCCGGGGTCACGCCTCCGAGCAGTTGGGTGCCATACGCAAGGGCCTGCTCGGAGTGGAACGTGCCCTGCTTGCCGGTGAAGCCCTGGCAGATGACCCGGGTGTTCTTGTTGACCAGAATGCTCATGCGTTGCCTTTCTTGGCGAGCGCCACGACCTTGCGCGCCGCATCCGTCAGATCATCCGCCGGTGTGATGGTGAGGCCGCTCTGCGCCAGCAGTGCGCGGGCGGCTTGCGCGTTGGTGCCCTCGAGACGCACCACGACCGGCACGCGCACACCCACCTTGTGCACCGCGTTGATGACCCCCTCGGCGATGATGTCGCAGCGCACGATGCCGCCGAAGATGTTCACCAACACCGCACGCACCCTGGGGTTGGAGAGAATCAGCTCGAAGGCTGCGGTCACCCGCTCGCTGGTGGCCCCGCCGCCGACGTCGAGAAAGTTCGCCGGACGCCCGCCGTGCAGCTTGATCAGATCCATGGTCGCCATGGCCAGTCCCGCCCCGTTCACCATGCAGGCGATGTCGCCATCGAGTGAGACGTAGTTAAGGTCGTGCTCGGCGGCGCGCCGCTCCATCGGGTCTTCCTGAGTCGCATCGCGCAGCTGCGCGAGCTGTGGATGACGAAAGAGCGCGTTCGCATCGAGGTTCATCTTGGCATCCAGCGCCACGAGTGCGCCGCCCTTGGTGACGATCAGGGGATTGACCTCGAGCAGGCTCAGATCCTGTTCCATGTAGAGTCGGTAGAGGGCACTCACCAGGGCCTGGAACTCGCCGATTTGCGCGCCGCTGAGTCCTAAGCCGAAGCCGAGCTCGCGCGCCTGGTAGGGCTGCAGCCCCGCCGCCGGGTGTATCGTCACCGACAGGATCTTCTCCGGCGTGCGGTGCGCGACTTCCTCGATGTCCATGCCGCCGGCCGCGGAGGCAATGAGCGCCACGCGGCTCTTCTCGCGATTCAGGGTGAGGGATAAGTAGATCTCGCGCGCGATCTCAGAGCCCACCTCCACGTAGACGCGCCCGACCGGCAGCCCGTCCGCCGCAGTCTGCGCCGTGACGAGGCGCGTGCCGAGCATGGCAGCCGCGGCCGCGCGCACCGCGTCCACGTCGCGCACCAGCTTCACCCCGCCGGCCTTCCCACGCCCGCCCGCATGCACCTGGGCCTTGACCACCCACACCGTGCCCCCGAGCGCCTGCGCCGCCGCGGCGGCCTCCTCGGCGCTTGCGGCCACCTTGCCCGCCGGGACCGGGATCCCGTACGTGCGGAACACTTCCTTCGCCTGATATTCGTGCAAATTCATCTTCGGGTGCCTGTCGCGCGGAAAGCGCGCATTCTGCGCGAAGGTGCCGGCGCTTGGCCAGTCAGACGATTGCCGGCTCGGATCGTTTGAAATCGGGTCGCGCGTTGGGCCATGCTCCGGGGCTGTGAAATTTAAACAGCTGGCTCTCGGTTCGGCGCGCTCACTGCTCGCAACGCGGGCGGCCCTGCGCGTGCGCTACCCGGATTTTGACGACGCGACACTCACCCTGCTGCGCCGGGTACTGCCCTACACCATGACCTCGCCGGCGCGCATCTTCGCGGTGTGCGCGGCCGTCAGGTATGTGGAAACCAACAACATCCCCGGTGCGTTCGTGGAGTGCGGGGTATGGAAGGGCGGCTCAAGCATGGCCGCGGCGCTGACCTTCCAGACCCCCCGCCCGATGGTTCTGTTCGACACCTTTGAGGGCATGAGCGTGCCCACTGAACACGACCGGCGGGCGGGAAGCGGTGAGCTCGCATCGACGCTGCTGCGCGCAGCCGGTGAAGGCGACACACTGCGCTGTTACTCGCCCTTGGAAGAAGTGCAGCACAACATGGGATCCACGGGCTACCCGGCGGCCCAGATCAGTTATATCAAGGGAAAAGTCGAAGACACTCTGCCCGGCGCGGCTCCGCAGCAGATTGCAGTGCTGCGCCTGGACACGGACTGGTATGAGTCCACCCGCCACGAGCTCGAACATCTTTATCCGCGCCTGTCCCCGGGGGGGTCCTCATCATCGATGACTACGGCTACTGGAAGGGCGCGCGCAAGGCAGCCGACGAATACTTCCACGATTCATTGTTTCTCAGTCGCATCGACCATACCGGCCGCATAGCCATCAAACCGCGCTGAGCCTACGCTCCGGGCCGTGCTACCGCGGCGGCGCACAGCTGCCGCAGCAGCTGCGCGTAGCTCGCCCCACTCGCCGACCAGGAATAGCGTGCCTGAGCGAATGCCGCGCGCTCACGACGCTCGGCGGTACTCGCGCTGCCCCCCAGCAGGGGCGTCAGCTCAGCGAGAAGCCGGCCGGCCGTGGCCTCCGGGTTCCTGAGCTCGACCTGGATGGGTCTGAGGAAGCGTGCCGCCTGTTCGTCCGCCGCGGCCGTGTCGCTCCCACAGACGACCCCAAGACCGCAGGCGAGCGCCTCCTGCACGACCAGCGGAAAACCCTCACCGGCGCTCGGCAGCACAAGAACGTCGCTGGCGCGGTAAAGCGCGGCGAGCCGCGCGCCGAAGAGGCCCTTGCAGACGCGCACGTTCGGCAGTCCCCAGGCCGCCGGATCGAGCGGTCCGTGACCGGCGAACACGAACAGCACGTCTTTGCGCGCCCGGGCCGCGTATTCCAGAACGTGCAGACCTTTCTTTTGCACGAACCGGCCGACAAACAGCACGATCGCCCCCTGCGGGGGCAGCCCGAGGCTGCGGCGCTCCTGCTGCACAGCCGCGCTGTCCACCGCCGGCCAGAAGGTGCGGGTGTCCACGCCGTTGAAGATGAGCAGCGGCGCACGGCGCCAGCGCAGGCGCGCGAAATACTGCCGGGTCAGCTCACTGATGAATATGACCTGATCCGCGCCGCGCAGAAGTGGCGCGGCAATACAGCGATTGGCAAGGTGCATCAGCGCGCGCAGCGGCGCGCTCCGCAAAGGCACGAAGGCTACATGCTGCACAACTACCAGCGGCTTGCGCTCGCGGCGCGCCGCGAGGTAACCGATGATGCTCGTCATGTAAATCGCGTCGTGAACGATGATCACATCGTGACGTGCTGCCTCGCGCCATATTTTTCGCCAGGCCGAGGGGCGCAGCAGCGGGTACGGAATGGCCAGTAGCTTCTGCGCTGTGCGCGCAGCGGCGAGCGTGTCGCAGCGATACGCGTCTCGATCGCCTTCCTCGCCGGACTCTCCGCTCGCAAGCCACAGCACCTGCATCCCGTGGGACGTGAGCTCGCGTGCCAGTGCCGCTGCAACCGCCTCGATCCCACCGCGGTGCTGCCCGAAGTAGTGGGACAGCATCAGCACTTTGATGGGCCTGAGGGGAGTGTCCCTCAACGCGGACGCCACCGCGTGCTGAACTCGAGTCGATTCGGAAACAGCGCTGCCATGAGGCCGCCTCGATAGTCGCCCACGAGCCGCTCCCCGGCCTCGTAGCCGGTCTGCAGCGCCAGTTCCTGCCAGTCACCCTCGCGCAGATAGCGTGCCGTCATCATGCCCCGGAACGGCGCATTGCCGAGCAGGTCGAGCACGGCGAGACGCCCGTCGTCCGCCGCGCCGCGCGAAATATGATCTTTGATGTACAGCGAGCCTCGCCCGACCACCCGATGACACTCGCGCAACAGCGGCACGCGCTGAGCCACCGGCACGTGGTGCAGGACGTTAAAGAGCAGGGCGCAATGAAATGAGTCGTCAGCAAATGGCAGCGTGACGCCATCGTACACGGCGGTCTCGATGCTGAGGGAGGGCAGAAAGCGGTCACGCACGTCGACAGAGGCGACGTGCTGCAGTCCGAACAGCGTCTTGATCGTCTGCGCCAGCACACCCGTGCCGCCGCCGACATCGAGCAGGCGAGCGTGGCACGGATCCCACAGGCGCTGCAGATTGCTGAGTGCGACGTGTTGATAGACGGGCTTGTGCCAGGAATAGATCGGCAGGTGGGGCGCCATGCAGCGCTGCACGTCAGCGAGCGTCAACAGATTCATGAAAGGCGCCGCTCGCGCGGCGGCCGCAGCCAGGCCCAGCGGGCGGCGAGATAATTCCACAGGAATATGAGCACCGTCGTCGCCGGCGCCAGCAGCGTGATTGACACGTGCAGCAGGTCACCGAAGAGGTAGAGCACGGCGGCCCACAGCGGGAAATTTGCCAGCATGGCGAGGCTATAGCGCACAAACGTGGTGCGCGATGGCGGCGCTGCAAAGGTGAACATGCTGTGCAGGAGATAGCCGGCGATCAGCACCGGACCAAAGGCCAGTAGCGATGCGGCGAGGCCGCTGAATCCTGCGCGCACCAGCGCGATGACCGCGACGTTACTGAGCAGCGCGCACAGTGCGCCGACCATTGCAAAGCGCGAGAATCTCACGCCGCTCTCCGGGCCGCGCGCGACAGGGTCACATACACACAGGCGTTGTCGCGCCGCACCCAATCCGGCGTGATCAGGTTTTCAATATAACAGCGCGCATTCATGATCAGCGCCAGAGCACCCGCTAACACGCGCCCGATCAGCGGAACCCGCAGACACAGCTGATAGCCGCATATCAGGCGCAGGACCGTCGTCCAGGCAAGCGGCCCAAGAACCGGAATGCACTGCGTGGTCTCAAATCCGTGACGCCCGATCTCTGCCAGCAGTCCCTCGCGGGTCCAGCGGCGGTGATCCTCCGGATGCGGGTGATAAAGCCAGGTTCCGTGTGTCGAGAGGATGAGCCAACCCTCATCGCGCAGAATACGGCGCGCCTCATCGAGGTATCGGTCCACATCCCGCACGTGCTCGAGCACCTGGAAGGAGAGCACGACATCTGCGCTGCCATCCGCGGTGTCTACCCGCCCGGTCTCATCGATGCGCAGGTCCCCGCCGCCGATATCAGCACCCCGATAGATCAGCCCGCGGGAGGCGAAGATGGCGCGGTAGGGTTGCGAGCCGCAGCCAAGATCAATCGCGACCTGCCCGTCCGCGGCAACCTGGGTGGCGAGCCCTTCGATGGCGGAGCGCATCTCGCGCAACACCAGCCAATCCGCGTCAATCATGCGCGGATGCAGGCGCCGCGTGCCAGATTCACTGTGCATAGATTTGGCTGCCGCGGCTCGCCGTGCTGTAAAAGCTGGGATTGCGCCGAATCCAGCGCCAGGATTCTGCCGAGCAGATCACACCCTCGCCGGGAGCTGCGTTGACATACTGCATTCGACAATTATGCTCCAGGCTGACACGGGACCCTTACCCAGATGGAATCGACCCTCAGGCCTGCGCTGCTTCCCGCTGGCGAGCCGGGACTCGCCGAGCGCGCCGTGGCCGCGGGCGGCGCCGCCGCACCCGAACTCACGATTCTGATGCCCTGCCTCAATGAGGCTGAGACGGTCGCCGGCTGCGTGCGCAAGGCCCGTGCGTTCCTCGAGCGCACCGGAATCGTCGGTGAGGTTCTGGTCGCCGATAACGGCTCGCGCGATGGATCGGTGGAGCTGGCGCGCCAGGCGGGCGCGCGCGTCGTGCGTATCCTGCAACAAGGATACGGTAGCGCACTGCTGGGCGGCATCCGTGCGGCGCACGGCCGGTTTGTCATCATGGGTGATGCCGATGACAGCTATGACTTCTCGCAGCTCGATGCCTTCGTCGCGCAGCTGCGTGCCGCGAAGAAGCTCGTTGTGGGGCATCGCTTTCGAGGCGGCATCCGCGCCGGCGCCATGCCGGTGCTGCATCGGTACCTGGGAAATCCTCTACTGAGCTTCGCCGGGCGCTTATTCTTCTCCTCGCCGTTGGGCGATTTTCACTGCGGCTTGCGGGGCGTGGACCGCGGCGCACTGCTGCAGCTGGGTCTGAGTTCCCCGGGAATGGAGTTCGCGAGCGAGATGATCGTCAAGGCGACTTTAGCCGGTTGGCCCATCGCCGAGGTCCCCACCACCTTGTCGCCCGCGGGCCGTTCGCGAGCCCCCCATCTGCGCACCTGGCGCGATGGCTGGCGCCATCTGCGCTTCCTGCTGATGATGACCCCCAGATGGCTGATGCTCTATCCGGGGGCCACCCTCATCGTACTGGGCATGAGCGCCGAACTTGCCATCCTGCACGGCACGCTCATCATCGGCGGGGTCGGTTTCGATATTCACTCGATGCTCTACGCTGCCGGGGCGACCGTGCTTGGGCTGCAACTCGTTCTCTTCTCACTCCTGGCACGAACGATCGGGGTCGTCAAAAACCTGCTGCCGATGAGCCGCTCGCTCGAGCGTTTCCTGCGCGTTTTCACGCTCGAGCGCGGCATCCTGCTTGGGCTGTCCCTCGGCGCAGCAGGGCTCGCGCTGGCGGTCTACTCGGTGGCGAGTTGGGCGCGCGCGCGGCTCGGCGCGCTGGACCCCACCGAGATGATGCGTGTGGCGATTCCGTCGGTCACCTTGATGCTGGCGGGCGGCGAAATCTTCTTTGCCTCCTTTCTGCTCGGATTCATTGATCTGCGCTCGAGTCCGCCCGACGACGCATGAGCGTGGCAGCAGACGCTTCGGGTCAGCCGCTCCCGGCAACGCCCGCGCTCATCACCTGGCGCCGCGCGCTGTTGCACGGGCGGCTGCCGCTGTATCTCGCCTGTACTGCGCTCGCGCTTTTTGTCAATTACCTCCTCGGCAAGGAGATGGCGCCGGACACGCTGAACTACCATATGTATGCGGGTTTCGGCGCCGTCCACGACCGCCTGAATCAGGATTACTTCGCCGCGGGGCCGCAGTCGTACATCAACCCCTACGCATACGTGCCCTTCTACGCGCTGGTCAGCTCAGGACTTCCGGGATTCCTGGTTGCCTCCGTACTGGCGGGGCTCCACAGCGTCATCCTGTGGTTGACTTTCGAGCTTGCCCTGGTGGTGTTTCCATCCGGCGGCGAGCGCCATCGTGTCGCGCTCGGCATTTTTGCCACCGTGCTGGCCGCCGCCAACCCCGTGCTGCTGCAGCAGATCGGCTCAAGTTTCGCCGACATCACCACCGGCGAGTTGGTGCTCGCAGCCTGGCTGCTGCTGGCCACGGCAGTGCGCACGCCGAGCAGCACCCGGGTGATCTGCGCGGGGTTGCTCCTGGGGGTAGCGACCGCATTGAAGATGACCAATGCAGTGCATGCCATCGCCGCTGCCGCCATGCTGATCATGCTGCCCCGGCCGTTCGCCTCGAAGATGCGCTACGGCGTGCTGTACGGAGCCGCGACCGGTGTCGCCTTTGCGCTCGTGAGCGCGCCCTGGGCCTATCGGCTCGAAGGCAAGTTCGGTAATCCCTTCTTTCCGCTGCTCAACAACATTTTTCGCTCCCCGCAGTTCACGACCGAGCCCTTGCGCCACCTGCGGTTCATTCCGTCGGGCCTCGGTGAGGCGCTGTGGCGCCCCTTCGCCATGCTCGATCCGATGTACATGGTGCACGAGGAGCTCATGGCGCCCGATGCGCGCTACGCGGTGCTGTTGGTTCTGATCTGCGCGTACGCGTTTCGCTGGGTGTGGCAGCGGCGCGCCGGCCCCCGGGCCCTGGTCGCCCGTCATGCGCAAATGGATACGCGCGTGTTGGCCGCCCTGGGCTGCGGTTTCGCGCTCGACTGGGTGCTATGGCTCGGCGGCTCGGGCAACAGCCGCTACTTCATACCGATGGCCTGCGTGTGCGGTGTGCTGGTGATCGCCCTCCTGCTGCAGCTGCTACCGTCAGCCCCGAGGGCGCGCGCCTGCATCCTCGGCGCGTTAGCCGTCACCCAGGCGTTCCAATTGGTGTGGGGCTCTGAGCTGCGCTGGACCAGCGTCCCGTGGGACGGTGGTCCGTGGTTCGAGATCGAGGTGCCGGCGAGCCTCAGGACCGAGCCGGCGCTTTATCTGACTCTCGGCATCCAGTCGGACTCCTTTATCGCCCCCTATCTGGCCAAGGATGCCGCCTTCATCGACTTTTCCGGCGGCTATTCGCTCACTGACACGGGCGCCAACGGTGCGCAGGTCGAGGCGCTCATCCAAAAGCATGCTCCGCATCTGAGGATGTTGACGCGGGGCAAGCGCCTCTACGCTGACGGCGAGCGCCGCGCCCCGAGTCTCTCGCAGGTCAACGCCGCCTTGGCGCGTTTCAGTCTGCGGGTCGACACTGCCGACTGCGCGAGGATCACCGTGCATGGGCTGCCACCCGACCTGGAGCCAGTGTTCGCCACCTCCGCTAAATTCG
The DNA here is from genome assembly GCA_963742045.1 of uncultured Pseudomonadota bacterium. Classification (GTDB taxonomy): domain Bacteria; phylum Pseudomonadota; class Gammaproteobacteria; order Steroidobacterales; family Steroidobacteraceae; genus 13-2-20CM-66-19. The sequence goes on along the minus strand of CAVUKE010000003.1, from coordinate 3,932,460 downwards.
AACCCCAATCGAAGGACACGACCTATATGGTCAGCTGTCGGGTCGTCCCCGATAGCGCCGATCGTTCCGCCGAGATTGCCGGCCAGAAGGAGGCCGACCTGGTGCTCGACCGGCTCGAAGATGCGTGCCCGCAGCTATTTCAGCCGCGGCGGGGTCCCACCGATACACGCGGCCCCATATCAAAGCGTCTGTACATGAACACCGATGTAGTCGCTTGGGTAAGCTTGGGCTGGGTCAAGTTCCAGGAGCCGCTGCGCGGGGATGATATGGTAGTGCTCGGCCGCGAGAGCGACTGGTTAAAGGCGCCGCCGCCACTTGCGTGCGGGCGTCTGCAGGGTCATTACTTTGCGAGGGTGCTGGATTCGCCAGCCGCTCGCCTGGGGCACTGATCGCGGCTCGGCGTTCGTGATGGAGATTGCAGCGACAATTCCGCGTGGGATGGACCCAGTGAAGTCCGTCGGACCTGTGACACCCAGCGATCTCGCCTGGCGCGTGATCGGGCTGCTCAATCTTTACCGCCTGCTTGTGCCTTTGGTGCTGCTGGCCCTGCAGTTGTTCGCGGGTTCCGACTGGGCCCTGGTAACGGCGCGTCCGCAGTTGTTTGTGGCCGCCTGCATTGGCTACTTCACCGCGGCGGTGCTGCTCCTGATCGCACGGCGGCTGCAGTGGTCGAGCCTGCGCATCGTGGCGCTCGTCAATGCCTCGGTGGACGCGCTTGCGATCGGACTCATCCTGTATGCGAGTGGTGGGGTCGCCAGTGGTCTGGCCATCCTGGTGGTGCTGCCGGTTCTGGCGCTCACCGTTCTGGCAGAACGGCGCGATGCGCTGCTCATAGCCGCCGTGGCCGCCCTGGCAGTGCTCGTGCAGCAGGTGTTCGTCGGCGTTACGACTGGGGGGCCCGACAGTGACTATGTCACGGCAGGCTTATTCGGCGCGGCGCTATTCCTCATCGCGCTCGTTATGTGGCCGGTCGCCAATCACTTGCGCGAAAGCGAGGCCCTGGTACGCCGACGGGATCTGGACCTGGCTAACATGGCGCAACTGTCACAGTACATCGTGCAGCATCTGCGCGAGAGTATCCTGGTGGTGGACGCGCAGGATCACATCCGGCTGATCAATGAATCCGCCGCCGAAATACTCGGCGACAGCAACGCATTTCCCGAGGCGCTGATTGGCGAGGCCTCGCCCCGATTACTCTACCTGCTGGAGCAATGGCGCAGGGGCACGGGCGCGGATACCTCTCCCGCGGCGGATGCGACCTTCGCGGCGGCCGACGGCGCGCGTCTCATCCGCGCTCACTTCGCCCCCCTGGGTGCCTCGGAAGGGCCGGTGCTCATCTTTCTTGAGGATACCGGTCTGATCGAGCAGCGCGTGCAGCAATCTAAGCTCGCCGCCCTCGGACGCCTCAGCGCCAGCATCGCGCACGAAATCCGCAATCCCGTCGGGGCCATGAGCCACGCGGGACAGTTGCTCGCAGAGTCACCCAACCTGAGCCAAGACGATCGCCGCCTCACTGAGATCATTCGCAGTAATGCCGAGCGGGTGAGCGGCATCATCGACAACGTGCAGCGCCTGGCGCGCCGTGAGCAGCCACGCCTCGAGCGACTGCCTCTGTCATTATGGACGCAGGAGTTTCACGAAGAGTTCTGCCAGACGATGCAATGGCCGAGGGCGCGGCTCACGGTAGTGGCCGCAATATCCGAGGTGGAGGTGCGGGTTGATCCGGGTCAGCTGCGGCAGATCGCCTGGAATCTGTGCGACAACGCCCTCAAGCACGCGGTCGGCGACGATGCGGAGCAGGCTGTCGAGATTCGCTATGGTCGGATGAGTGGCACGGGCCGCCCCTTTCTGGAGGTGGCCGATCGCGGCGCGGGCGTGCCGTCCGGACATGCCGAACGCATCTTCGAGCCGTTTTACAGCGGGGGGCGCGGCACGGGTTTGGGTTTGTTCCTGGCACGGGAACTGGCGCAGACCAATGGCGCCACCCTCATCTATGAGCCCCGGCCCGGGGGCGGCAGTGTGTTCAGGCTGGTGTTTGCGGATCCGCGCCGATGGGAGATGTAATGCACCCCGCACTCGCCAGCTCGGGGCCTGCCGCCGAGCAGCCCGTGGTGCTCGTGGTGGACGACGAGCCAGATCTGCTCGAGCTCGTGAGCCTGACGCTCAGCCGCATGAGTCTCAGGACCCGCACCGCACCCGATCTCAGCAGTGCGCGCAAGCTCCTCAAGAGCGAGCGCTTCGACCTGTGCCTGACGGACATGCGTCTACCCGATGGCGACGGACTCGAGCTGGTGGGCTGGATCCAGGAGAACCGCGCATCGCTCCCCGTCGCAGTGATCACTGCGCACGGCAACGTCGAGTCCGCCGTCCGGGCGCTGAAGCTGGGCGCCTTCGATTTCGTATCCAAACCTCTCGACCTCGGCGTGCTGCGCAAGCTCGTGGGCAGTGCCATCAAGCTGCGCACCGGCATCGATGAGGAGACTGCGGCCACCTTGCGGGGCCCGCGTCTGCTGGGCGGCTCCGAAATCATGCAGCAACTGCGCGAGATGATCAGCCGTGTCGCGCGCAGCCAGGCGCCGGTACATATCTGCGGCGAATCCGGGACCGGCAAGGAACTGGTCGCACGCCTCATCCACGAGAGCGGCCCACGGCGCGAGGGGCCCTTCGTCGCGGTCAACTGCGGGGCGATCCCGACCGAGCTCATGGAGAGCGAACTCTTCGGCCATCGGCGCGGCAGCTTCACCGGTGCCATTGCCGATAAGAAAGGCCTCGTGCAGAGCGCCGAGGGCGGCACATTGTTTCTGGATGAAGTGGCGGACCTGCCTCTTCACATGCAGGTGAAACTGCTGCGTCTCGTGCAGGAGAAAACCGTGCGTCCGGTCGGTGAGGCGCGCGAGCAGTCGGTGGACGTGCGCATCCTGTCCGCGACCCACAAGAACCTCGCCGATCTTGTCGCCCAGGGCCTGTTCCGCGAGGACCTCTTCTATCGCATCAACGTCATCGAGCTGCGCGTGCCTGCGCTGCGCGAGCGCAGCGGAGACATCGGCGAGATCGCCGGGGCCATCCTGCAGCGCCTGGCGCGGCGCGCCAACAGCGACGCCCCGGAGCTCTCCGCTGATGCCCTGCGAGTGCTCGAGGCTTACCCCTTTCCCGGTAACGTGCGCGAGCTTGAGAATGTGCTCGAGCGGGCCATGACGCTCAGCACGGGCGGTGTGGTCACGCCGGAGCACATCCGCGTGCGGGTCAGCGCGCGAGCCTCCGGCACCGAGGAGAGGATCGGAGCACCGACGCTCCCCCTGCCGGGGACCACGGCCCTGGAAAATCAGCTCGAGACCATCGAGCGCGAGGCGATCGTGAAGGCACTCGAGCAGACCCGCTACAACAAGACGGCGGCGGCGAAATTGCTGGGCATGAGCTTTCGCGCGCTGCGCTATCGCATCAAGAAGCTCGGGATCGAGTAGGGCGCCGTCGGCAAGCCCGTACCGCCGATCGGGTGCCCTATCTTGTCAGTTTGTGACACGAGCTCGAACAGCTGGCGTCAGGCTGCGACAGAACTAAGTCAAGCATCCCGCGGGCCCTTTCATATTTTTAGCAGTAAAATCATTGTATTAGATGATCGCGCGCGCCTTGGCATGTGGCTTGCTTGGATTCCCCCGGGCGCCTTTTGCGCCGCTGAGTTTGTACCCCAAAAGTTTTAGGAGTTTTCACAAATGAAGTCTGTGCAAAAGGGTTTTACCCTGATCGAACTGATGATCGTCGTCGCGATCATCGGTATTCTCGCGGCGATCGCCATCCCCGCGTACCAGGACTACACCGTCCGTGCGAAAGTGACTGAAGGTCTGAACCTCGCCGGCGCTGCCAAGACGACCGTCGCGGAGGCCTTCCAGTCGAACGGTACTCCGGGCGTGACCGCCGCGGCGAATGCCTGGTCGTTCTCTCCGACGAAGTATGTGCTCTGTATCACGGTTAACACCGGTGCCGGCGCTGTAGGCACGGGTGCGGGTTGCGCGACGGGCTCATCTGGTGCTCTTCCCGGCACGATCTCAATTGAGTATGACCCGAATGCGATTCCGCAGCTGGCTGCCGGCGCCAATGTCGTTAATTTGACCCCCAATGCGGTCAAGAAGGCGCTCACCAATACGGCGATTGCGACATCTGCCAACATCGACTGGGCCTGCGCCTCCGCCACCGCTAATACGGCGACGCTTGCACCGGAACTTCTCACCGGTGTCACCATGGGCACCGCACCGGCCAAGTACGTCCCGACGCAGTGCAAGTAAGCGACTCCTGAATCCTCAGGGTCTCTCTAAAGCCCCGGCCTCGTGCCGGGGCTTTCTTTTTGGCCCCCGGGGCCCATTTGTGACGCGTACCCCGCCGCCTGGGGGACCTTGTCCGTCAGAATCCGCAAGGATTTGACAATTGCGTGCTGCATCGTCTGGGGTAAACTGAATCTTCGATCGGCCTTGCTTGCTATAAGCCCATGAATGACAACGCTTCTTCAGCACTCGGCGCCGCACGTTCCGGCCTCGGGGGCCTTCCGCAGCGACTGGTGCAGGATGGTGTCGTTGAAGAGCCGGCCATGCTGGATGCCGTGAATGCGGCGCGCGAGCGCAAGACCAGCGTGGTCACGCAGCTCGTGGCAAGCGGGGCTGCCAATGCGCGTGACATCGCGCTTGCGGCCTCCAACGAGTTTGGTGTACCCCTCTTTGATCTGGACGCGGTCAACCTCGACCTCGAGGCGGTCCGGCTGGTTTCCGACAAGCTGGTGGCCCGGCACCGCGTATTACCTCTGTTCCGCCGTGGCAAGCGGCTGTTCCTGGCAGTGGCCGATCCGACCAATCTGCACGCGATCGATGAGGTCAAATTCCAGACCAGTCTCGGCATCGAGGCGATCGTTGTCGAAGACGACAAACTGCAAAGGGCCATCGACAAGGCACTCGAGCAGGTCGACAACCAAATGTCCGCGCTCAACGATGAGGCTGACATGGACCTCGACTCGCTTGAGGTCACCGGCGGCGAAGACGAGCTTGACGACAAGGGCGGGCGCGACGACGTCGAAGACGCGCCCATCGTACGCTTCGTCAACAAAGTCATGCTCGATGCCATCCGCCGCGGTGCCTCGGATATTCACTTCGAGCCGTTCGAGAAAATGTACCGCGTGCGCCTGCGCATGGACGGCGTGCTGAAAGAGATCGCGCAGCCACCGGTACAACTGGCCCAAAAGCTTTCGGCCCGTCTCAAGGTCATGTCGCGGCTGGATATCGCCGAGCGGCGCATCCCGCAGGACGGCCGCATCAAAATGAGGCTGTCGAAGAATCGGGCCATCGACTTTCGCGTGAGCACCTGTCCGACGCTGTTCGGCGAGAAGATCGTCTTGCGTATTCTCGATCCGGCGCAGGCCGCGATGGGTATTGATTCCCTCGGGTATGAGCCGTTCCAGAAGGAGCTGTACGCAAAGTACCTTGCCAAGCCGCAGGGCATGATTCTGGTGACCGGTCCGACCGGCAGCGGAAAAACAGTCTCGCTTTATACCGGCCTTCACATCCTCAACCGCGAGGATACGAATATCTCGACCGCGGAGGATCCTTCGGAAATCAACCTTCCCGGCGTGAATCAGGTCAACGTCAATGCCAAGGTCGGACTCACATTTGCCGCCGCCATGCGCGCCTTCCTGCGCCAGGACCCTGACGTCATCATGGTCGGTGAGATCCGTGATCTTGAGACGGCCGAGATCGCCATCAAGGCTGCGCAAACCGGCCACTTGGTGCTCTCGACCCTGCACACCAACGATGCGCCCCAGACTCTCACGCGCATGGTCGACATGGGCGTCAAGCCTTATGCCATCGCCACCTCAGTCAGCCTGATCATCGCGCAGCGCCTGGCGCGTCGCCTCTGCAACCACTGCAAGGTGCAGATGGAGATCCCGAAGGAGGCCCTCCTGAAGGAGGGTTTCACCGAGATCGACGTCGCGGCGGGCCTCAAGATCTACGGCCCCAAGGGGTGCGCGAACTGCACCGATGGCTACAAGGGCCGGGTCGGCATCTACCAGGTTCTGCCCGTGACGGACGCGATCGCCCGCATCATTCTTGCCCTGGGGAGCGCTGTCGAAATTGGCGAACAGGCGGCCAGGGAAGGCGTGTGGGACTTAAGGCGCGCGGGTCTTGAAAAGGTAAAGAACGGTCTGACCAGTCTCGAGGAAGTCAACAGTGTCACGGTCGAGTGACACAGGACGGAAGTAACTCATGGCCCCGGCAGCTACCGCAACTGTTAAGACGATCAAGCGCGACATCCCGTTTGCCTGGGAAGGCCGAGATAAGCGCGGCGCCCGCATCAAAGGCAGGAGTCTCGCACCGGACGAGCAGACCCTGCGCGCGGAGCTGCGTCGTCAGGGCGTGGCGCCTTCGCGAATTCGCAAACAGCGGCAAGGGCGCAGGGGCGGCAAGGTCAACGCCGGCGATATCGCAGTCTTCAGTCGTCAGCTTTCGACGATGTTAGCGGCCGGCATCCCCCTCGTTCAGGCCTTCGAGATCGTCGGCAACGGCAACGACAAGCCTGCGATGCAGAAGCTGATTCTGGACGTCAAGGCGGAAGTGGAAGGTGGAACCTCACTGCACGAATCCCTGGCCAAACACCCGCTTTACTTTGACGATCTGTACGTCAATCTCGTCGAAGCGGGCGAACAGGCCGGTGCCCTCGAGTCGCTGCTCGACAAGGTCGCCACCTACAAGGAAAAGACCGAAGCGCTGAAGAAAAAGGTCAAGAAGGCGCTCTTCTATCCGGCCGCGGTGCTGGTCGTTGCCGTGATCGTTACGGTCGTGCTGCTGGTGTTCGTGATCCCGCAGTTCGAGGCTTTGTACAAGGGCTTCGGCGCGGATCTTCCCGCCTTCACGCAATTCGTCATCGGAGTTTCGAAAGTCGTACAGCACGATGGCTTTTTCATAGCGATGCTGCTGGGCGGCGCGATCTTCACTTTCTCGTACTTCAAGAAACGTTCGCGGGCGATGCGCGAGGTGCTGGATCGCCTGATTCTCAAAGTGCCGGTCATCGGACCGATTCTGAACAAGGCGGCCATCGCACGCTACGCACGTACACTGTCGACGATGTTTTCAGCGGGCGTGCCCCTCGTTGAAGCCCTGGAATCCGTAGCGGGCGCCACCGGTAATATCGTCTACGAGACGGCCGTGTTGCGCATGCGGGATGAGGTCGCCACCGGCCAGCGCCTGCAGCGTGCGATGGAGTACGACCGGGCTGTTCCCCAACATGGTGAACCAGATGATCGCGGTCGGCGAGGAATCCGGCTCGCTCGATGAGATGTCCGGCAAGGTCGCAACCTTCTACGAGGCGGAAGTCGACAACGCCGTGGATGCGATGTCGAGCCTGCTTGAGCCGCTGATCATGGTGATGCTGGGCGTGCTCGTCGGCGGTCTCGTGATCGCCATGTACCTGCCCATCTTCAAGCTGGCGTCGGTCGTCTAAACGAGCTCCGCCACACGGTAATGCCTGTCTCGGGCCGCCGCGCAACCGCGCGGCGACCCGCATTAGGAAAATAAGGACAGCCCATGTCCGTATTCGCGGTGCTTGCGACCTCGCCGAATCTTTTTATCGGTACCTGCCTGGTACTGGGACTCGCCGTCGGCAGCTTCCTGAACGTCGTGATCTATCGCCTGCCGCGTCATGCTCGAGCGTCAGTGGCGCGCGCAGTGTGCCGAATTCACACACCCGGATCCGGGGGCGACCACGATGCCGGCAGACTCGCTCGAGCCATTTAATCTTATGGTGCCGCGCTCGGCGTGCCCCTCCTGCAAGGCGCCCATCACCGCGTGGCAGAACGTCCCGCTCCTCTCCTGGCTCGCGCTGCGCGGGCGCTGCGCGCGCTGCGGCACGCGCATCTCGGTGCGCTACCCGCTGGTGGAGCTCTTGACCGGCATTTTGAGCGCGGCCGTCGCCTGGAAGTTCGGCTTTGGCTCACCGGCGCTCGCGGCGCTGGCCTTCACCTGGTTCCTGATCGCCCTCACCTTCATCGACGTCGATCAGCAGCTGCTCCCGGACACTCTGACGCTGCCCCTGCTCTGGGCCGGTTTCCTGGTCAGCCTGTGCGGCGCACAAACGGCCGGCCTTGGCTTCCCCGTGGACCTGCGCTCGAGCGTGATCGGAGCGATAGCGGGTTACGTGAGCCTGTGGAGCGTCTATCATTTGTTCCGCTTGCTGACCGGCAAGGAAGGGATGGGGTACGGTGACTTCAAGCTGTTCGCCGCCGTGGGTGCCTGGCTCGGCTGGAAGATGCTGCTGCCGGTCATTCTCATCGCAGCCGTGGTAGGGGCGCTGGTGGGCATCGCGATGCTCGCGCTGCGCGGCCAGAACCGCGCCACCCCGATCGCCTTCGGTCCGTTTCTCGCCGCCGCCAGCTGGGTCATCCTCTTGTGCGGTCCGCAGCTCGTCAGCGCTTACCTTCACTGGTTCGATCGCCCGTGAGCGCCACCGCATGAGCGCGCGCACGTACCGCGTCGGTCTGACCGGTGGCATCGCCAGCGGCAAATCCACCGCGGCCAAGTTCTTCGGCGCACTCGGCGTGCCCATTCTCGACAGTGATCAGATCGCCCGCGACGTGGTCGAGCCCGGGCAGCCCCCGCTCGAGCGGCTGGTGGAGCGGTTCGGCCCCTCGATCCTCACCCCCGATGGGCACCTGGATCGCCCGGCGCTGCGGGATATCGTGTTCTCGGACCCGAAGGCGCGCACCGATCTTGAGGCCTTGACCCATCCGGCCATCGGGGCGGCGCTCGAAGCACGCTCGGCGAGCGCCGGCGGGCCTTACCAGATCCTGGTGATTCCGCTGCTCGTGGAGAAGAACCTAAGCTCGCACGTGGATCGCGTGCTGGTGGTCGACTGCGACGAGGCGCTGCAGATCCGCCGCCTGCGCGCCCGCGATCGCGCCACGGCGGCACAGGCGCAGGCGATCCTCAACGCACAGGCCTCGCGCGCCGCGCGCCTGAAGGCGGCCGATGATGTCATCAGCAACGACGCCGACATGAGCGCCGTGCAGAACCAGGTCGCCACCCTGCACGCCCGCTATCTGCAGCTCGCCGCGCAAGCGCGCACCTGACCTCTTGCGGCCGCGCCCGCTGTCGCCGGACCGCGCCAGGGGCCCCCTGCGCCGTTTACGGGCGGCGCACGCGTCAAGCACAATAGCTCTATGACGAATTCGACCCTCGCCGAGGCCGGCTATCCGGACGCACGCTCGCCCGATGCCGGGACGCTCATCTTCGAGCAGCCGCTCAATGAGCGCATGCGCACCTTCCTGCGCCTGGACTTCCTCTACAACCAGGCGCTGTATCACAACGAGATGGCCAGCCAGTGGGGCAGCCGCGCCGCCTTGGCGAGCCTCATCGACATCCTCGCGATCACGACGCGCGGGGATGTGCGCTCGGACGTACTGAAGGAACTCGAGAGTCATCTGACGACCCTGAATGAGTTTCAGAGCAATCCGGGCGTGGATGCCCAAAGACTCAAATCGCTCGTCGCGAACCTGACGCGCCTGCGTACCGATCTGATGAACGCCGGCTCCGCCTTCCTGCAGCCCCTGCGCGACTCGGAGTTCGTGAGTGCCATCCGCCACCGCAGCGCGATCCCCGGCGGCACGTGCGAGTTTGATCTGCCGGACTATTACTTCTGGCTCACGCAGCCGGATGAGGCGCGCATGCGCACCTTCAATCAGTGGCTCGGGCTGTTGCGCCCGCTGTGCGATGCGATCGCAGAGCTTCTGTGGCTCACGCGCCAAAACGGCCGGGGCCGTCAGGAGATCGCCACGGGCGGCACGTTCAACATCACGTTCGAACGGGACAACCCGCTGCAGCTGCTGCGTATCTCGATCCCGGCCGCCGCCGGGTTGTACCCGGAGATCAGCGGCAGCCATCACCGCTGCAACATCCGCTTTCTCACCTGGAATGGCCTCACGACCCGCCCCTCACAGGCGCAGACGGACGTACCCTTCGTGCTCAGCTGCTGCACCTGAACCGCCGCACCGCCACTTACTCCGATGAGCCCCGCGCGCGTCAAATGCCCGACTTGCCGCCGTGAACTCAACTGGCAGACGGCCCCCTATCGGCCCTTCTGCAGTGAGCGCTGTCGGTTGATTGATCTGGGCGCGTGGCTCACCGAGCAGCGCGGCATCCCGGACGATTCGGCGTCTGCTGCGGAAAATCCTGAAGATCACCCCACCAAGGAGTCCCCCTGAGTATGCGATTCCGGCTCACGGCCTTCGGCCTTCACCTGCTCGGCAGCGCCTGCGCGCTCACCCTGGTTCTCGGCGGACTGTATCTGGGCTGGTATCACTGGCCCGGCTGGTATCTCACCGCAGTCGCCCGCGTCTTGATCATCGTCGGCCTGGTGGATCTGGGGCTCGGCCCCACACTTACGCTGATCATCGCCAATCCCCAGAAGCCGCGGCGGGTGCTCGCCCGCGACATCGCGATCATCGTAGCCGTGCAGCTGGCGGCGCTGGTTTATGGCGCCACGACGCTCTGGCACGGGCGACCGCTCTATTACACCTTCTCCGCGAATCGCCTGGAAACCGTACAGGCCTCCGATATCGAGCCCGAGGAAATCGCCGCTCGCGCGCCGGGAAAATCCGTCCTTCGCACCGCACTGGTACAGCCTGCCGCGCTGGGTGTGGGCGCCGCTGCCGGAGGATCCGGACACGGCGGCCGACATCGTTAAGTCCGCCGTCTTCGGCAGCGGCAAGGACGTCATCGAGATGCCGCGCTATTTCAAGCCCTGGAGCGAAGGTCTCCCGGCGCTGCGCAAGCAACTGAAGACGCTGGGCGAGATCAAGTACTTCTCCAAGCCGGAACAGGCGCTGCTGCGCGCGCGTATGGCGCGCCTCGGACTCAGTCCCGAGCAGCCCAATGCACTGGTGATGTGGGGCGGGACCGCGCGGCGGCTGGTCGCGGTGTTCGACCCCGAGGCGCTCACGATCCGGGCGCTGATCCGCCCGGACTAGGCTTAGCGGCGGGCGCGGCCGGCATGCCGAGCCACTTCGCCACGAACGCGAGCTGATCGGCGTAGTCATCCACCTGCATCCACACGGGCTTGCCCGCGCCGTGCCCGGCGCGCGTCTCCACGCGGATGAGAATGGGGTTCGGACAGATCTGCGCCGCCTGCAGCGCGGCGGCAAACTTGTAGCTGTGCCAGGGCACGACGCGATCATCATGGTCCGCCGTGGTGATGAGCGTCGGCGGATAGCACACGCCCTTCTTCACGTTCTGCACCGGGGAGTAGGCATAGAGCGTCTTGAACTGCTCGGGGTCCTCGGCCAGGCCAAAATCAGATGACCACTGACGCGCGTTCGCGCTCGCGGTGTGATAGCGCAGCATATCGAGTACACCGACGGCCGGCAGTGCCGCCCCGAAAAGATCCGGCCGCTGCGTCAGCACCGCCCCGACGAGGAGCCCGCCGTTACTGCGCCCGTGGATGCCGAGTCGGGCGCTGCGCGTGTAGTGCTCGCGGATCAGGTACTCGGCGGCGGCGATGAAATCATCGAACACGTGCTGCTTGTTGGCGAGCGTGCCAGCCTTGTGCCAGGCCTCCCCGTATTCCCCGCCGCCGCGCAGGTTCGCTTCCGCGAACGCGCCGCCCAGTTCGAGCCACGCCTGCACCTGCGGGCGGTAGCTTGGGGTTGCGGAGATGTTGAAGCCGCCGTAGCCATAGAGCAGAACCGGCGTATCGCCGTTCTTGGCCAGATCGCGCCGGTGGGTGATGTACATCGGCACGCGCGTGCCGTCCCTGCTCGTGTAGAACACCTGCTCGGTGACGAAGTCCGCCATGGAGGCCGGCACATGCGGCGCGCGCCACAGCGTCGCTTCATCGCGCTCGACGTCCAGGCGATAGATGCGCCGCGGGGTCAGGTAATCGGTGTACGAGAAGAAGGTCTCGCTGCGGTTCCCCTCCCCCTGAAAACCATCGATGCCGCCGAGGCCCGGCAGCGGCACGGTGCCGGCCAGGCGCCCGTCGCGCTCGTAGATGCGCGCGACCCCGTGTGCATCCTCCACGTACTTCGCGACGATGCGCCCGCCGATATAGCTCGCATCCTCGATCGCGCTGGCAGCCTCGGGAACCACGGTGCGCCGGTTCGCCGGCTGGTGTGCGTCGATCGCGATCACGCAGCCTAAGGGGGCGTTGTGCGTCGTGTGGAAATAAAGCTCATCCCCGCGCGAGCCGATGAAGCGATAGAGCGCATCCCATCCCATGAGCAGCGGCTGCGCCTGCGAGCCGGGCTTGAGCAGATCCAGCAGCTCGATGCCGTTTTTCTCGTACCCCTCAACCTGCGTGATGATGAGGTAGTGGCCATCCTCGGTGACGTGCCCCTGCGGGATGCGCGTCGGGTGGTCCCTGATCTCGTAGACGAGGCGGTCGGCGTCCTGGGAGGTGTTGAGCTTGTGGAAGTACAGCGCCGGTCGGCCGGCATCGTCGCCCTTGCCGACGGCGAGCGCCGGATAGCGACTGTAGTACACGCCCGAGCCGTCGTGCGCCCAGGAGACGCCCCAGAACTTGGTGTAGCGCAGCTCATCGCTCAGGTCCTGTCCGTCCTTCACCCGCCGAAAGCGCCAGATCTGCCAGTCCGTGCCGCCGTCGGAGACCGCATAGGCGATGACGTCGCCCTGCTCGGACGGGCGAAACTCGGAGAGTGAGACGGTGGCATCCGCGCGCGCCGCGTTCGGATCAAAAAGCACGCGCCCGGGAGCCTCGGGTGTGTCCGCGACGAACAGCACGCTTTGGTTCTGCTCACCGTCATTGTGCAGATAGAAGTAATGCGCGCCGCGGCGGATGGGCAGCTCGTAGCGCTCGTAGTTCCACAGTTCGGTGAGTCGCCGCTTGAACCACGGCCGCTGCGGCAGGGCGGCGAGCTGTGGCTGCGCGACCGCGTTCTCCGACATCACCCACTGCTGCACGGCCGGGGAGTCAAGACTTTCCAGCCAGCGGTAGGGGTCGGCCACCTTGGTGCCGAAGTAGTTGTCGTTGACCTCGACGCGCGCGGTGAGCGGGTAGATCGGGTTATTGGCGACCGGTGGCAGGCCGACGGCCTGATCGGTCACGGTGCGCATCGGTTTGCCCCCCGGCCCAGGTCCGGGAACCGTCTCGTTGCCCGCGACCAGCTGGGTGTGGGCGCAGGCGTAGACCCCGGCGGCGATGCTGGCGGCGAGTGCGAGCGTCGCAACGAGCGTCACGGGTCTTAAGGTGCGCATCGAAGTGAGTGTAACAAGTCAACCGCCGCGCCGCGGCCGCCGGTGCGGGTTCGCGCCAGGGGCGCAGGCGCGCTCTTAAGGAAACTTGATCTTGCCGCCGCCGGCGGAGGGACCCGGTCCCGGTCCCACGCCGCTGCCGACATCCGGGACGACGATGCGCGAGGCGGCCTCGCGGCGCAGCTCGCGCGCCTCATCGATCGCCTGCTCCAGAGCGACCTTCACGCCCTCGGGAAATTTCTGCAGCGCCTCTTCCAGCGTGCGCGCCTCGATCTCAAACCCGAGCGGCAGCACCCCCGCGGGCGTCAGCAGCTGCGTCTGACCGGAGAACAGTACCGCGCGCGAGGCATCGGTGGAGCCGTCGCTGTGCACCGGCGTCAGCCGCCGCACGCTCCCGGCGTGCCGATCGGTGAACACGTCCTCGCGATACAGGCCCTTGGGGTCCAGCTGAATTTCCGGAAGATCGTTCTGCGCTGCCATCGAAGTGTTCCGCCTTGACCAGGATTCGGCCCCCGATTGTACACGCCCGCCTTTGCGCCTCGGCGGCAGCCGGTCCGGGTACTTTCAGGGCGCCGGCCGCTCCCGCAGCGCCTCGATAAAGGGCCGGTCGGCCTCGAGAAGGTCCTGTCCCGCAAGCTCCGCCGGAGGCACCCATTTCAGCTGCTGCGCATCCAGCGGCTCGGGCGTGCCGGCGTACCTTACGATGATCCACAAGCACAGCTCGACCTCGCGGTCGGGATACGCGTGGCGCAGCCGCATGAGCGGCTGAGCCTCCCATACCTCGATACCAAGCTCCTCGGCCAGCTCGCGCACGAGCGCCGCGCGCTCATCTTCGCCGGCGCCGACCTTGCCGCCCGGAAACTCCCAGCGGCCCGCCATGTGCTTGCCGCTCGGGCGCTCGGCGATGAGCACCCGCCCCTGGGCATCGTAGAGCGCCGCGGCGACGACCCGGATCACGAGGGCCGCGGCGCGGCTACTCGACGCTCGAGAGCACGCCGTGGCAGTGCTTGTACTTCTTCCCCGAGCCACAGGGGCACGGTTCATTGCGCCCCACCTTGCGCTCGTTGCGCACGAAGGTGCCGGCAGACTCCGGCGCGGGCGCCGCCAGGGGTGCCCCGCCGGGCAGGGCGCGCAGGGTCCGGCCCGGGACCGGTGCCTCGGGCGCTGCTTCAGCCGCCCCGGCGAGGAGGGAGGCGGCTTCGGCGTGCTGCGCCTGCAGGGCGCGCATGAGGCGCTCGCGGCGTTGCTCTTCCTCGCGGTCGAGGTCGGCCTGGGTGAGCACTTCGGCGGTGGCGATGGTCGATGCGGTCTCGAACTTGATGCGCTCGAGCATGGCCGCGAAGAGATCGAACGCTTCGCGCTTGAACTCGAAGCGGTAGTCTTTCTGCGCGTAGCCGCGCAGATGAATGCCCTGGCGCAGATAGTCCATGGCCGCGAGGTGCTCGCGCCAGTGATGGTCGAGCTTCTCGAGCATCACGCGCCGCTCGACGTAGCGCATCTGCGGGGCGCCGATGCGCGTCACTTTCGCCTCGTACGTGTCGCCCACCGCCTTGAGGAGGCGCTCACGCAGCACCTGCTCCTCGAGCTGCGGTTCCGCGGCGAGCCAGGCCTTCGGGTCCACGCGCGTGTCGAAATCGCGCGCCAGCGCCTCGGCGAGCCCCTGCAGGTCCCAGTCCCCCGGGAGGGCCTGCTTGGGCATGAACTGGTCCATGAGCGTGCCGACCGCGTCCTCCATCAGGCCGCGGATCGCACCGGACACATCCTCCGTGCCCATGATCTCGGTGCGCTGCTGGTAGACCACTTTGCGCTGATCGTTGGCGACGTCATCGAACAGCAGCAGGTTCTTGCGGATGTCGAAGTTGTGCGACTCGACCTTGCGCTGCGCTTTTTCGATCTGGCGGGTGAGCATGCCGCTCTCGATGACCTCGCCTTCCTTCATGCCCGCCATCTTCAGCAGCCGCTGCGTACGCACCGGATCACCGAAGATGCGCATCAGGTTATCTTCCATCGACAGGTAAAAGCGGCTCGAGCCGGGGTCACCCTGACGACCGGAGCGGCCGCGCAGCTGATTGTCGATGCGGCGCGACTCGTGCCGTTCGGTGCCAACGATGTGCAGGCCCCCGGCGCTGAGCACCTTGTCGTGGCGCGTCTGCCAGGCGGCGCGCAGCCCCTCGCGCGCCAGATCATCGCTGTCGGTCGCCTGGGCGAGCTCGGCCTCCAGATTGCCGCCGAGCACGATGTCGGTGCCGCGGCCGGCCATGTTGGTGGCGATCGTCACGGCGGCCGGACGGCCCGCCTGGGCGATGATGTGCGCCTCGCGCTCGTGCTGCTTGGCGTTGAGCACCTCGTGCGCAACGGCCTCCTTCTGCAGCAACCCGGAGAGGTACTCGGAGGTCTCGATCGAGGTGGTCCCGACCAGCACCGGCTGCTCGCGGGTGACACAGTCGCGGATGTCCTCGATGATCGCCTCGAACTTGTCCTTCTGGGTGAGATAGACGAAGTCGGGATTGTCCTTACGGATCATCGGCCGGTGGGTGGGAATCACGACCACCTCCAGCCCATAGATCTGCAGGAACTCGGGCGCCTCGGTGTCGGCGGTGCCCGTCATGCCGGAGAGCGTCTTGTAGAGGCGGAAGTAGTTCTGGAAGGTGATCGAGGCGATCGTCTGATTCTCCTCGCGCACCCGCACCCCTTCCTTGGCCTCCACCGCCTGGTGCAGCCCGTCCGACCAGCGCCGCCCGGGCATGGTGCGTCCGGTGAACTCATCGACGATGATCACCTCGCCGCCGCGCACGATGTACTCCACGTCGCGCTTGTAGAGCGCGTGGGCGCGCAAGGCGGCGTTCAGGTGGTGCATCAGGCGGATGTTGGCCGGGTCGTAGAGACTCTCGCCCTGCTTGAGCAGGCCCACCTGCAGCATGAGCTGCTCGACGTGTTCGTGGCCGGCCTCGGTGATGTGCGTCTGCTTGGCCTTCTCATCGACCGAATAGTCCCCCGGGCCCTCTTCGTCTTTTTGGCGCGTGAGGCGCGGCACCAGCTGATTGATCCGCAGGTACAGCTCGGTGCTCTCCTCGGCGGGGCCGGAGATGATGAGCGGGGTGCGCGCCTCGTCGATGAGGATCGAGTCGACCTCATCGACCACCGCAAAGGACAGACCGCGCTGCACGCGCTCTTCCAGGCGATAGGCGAGGTTGTCGCGCAGATAATCGAAGCCGAATTCGTTGTTGGTGCCGTAGGTGATGTCGCACGCATAGGCCGCGCGCTTCTCCGGCTGGCTCTGGGCGTTCTTGATCACCCCGACGCTGAGCCCGAGGAAGGTGTAGACGGGCCCCATCCAGTCCGCATCGCGCTGCGCGAGGTACTCATTCACCGTGACGATGTGCACGCCCTCCCCGCTCAGGGCATTCAGGTACGCCGGCAGCGTCGCCATGAGGGTCTTCCCCTCGCCCGTGCGCATCTCGGAGATCATGCCCTTGTGAAGCGCGATGCCGCCGACCAGCTGCACGTCGAAGTGGCGCATGCGCAGCGTGCGCAGCGCCGCCTCGCGCACCACCGCGAACGCCTCCGGCAACAGCTCATCGAGCGTTGCGCCCTCCTTCAGGCGCGCTCGGAACTCGTCCGTCTTCGCCCTGAGCGCCTCATCGGTGAGGGGCTTGATCTGGTGCTCGAGCTGGTTCGCGGCCCGCACGTAGCGGCTGTAGCCTCGGACGATCCGCTCGTTGCGGCTGCCGAAGACGCGGGTGAGAAGTTGGCGCAAGGGTGACTCGTTTGGAAAAAAACAGCTTGCCCGACAAGTACTTAGCGCGGATGTCGGGCCCGGAAAGCGGCGTATTGTACGCAATAGACGCTACAGCCGCCCAATTGGTTCGGGGGCGGCGGAAATCAAGGGTTCGCGGGAAGCTTCGGGTCTAGCGGCCGATGTAGGAGAGGGGGTCGACCTGGCGTCCGTTACGCAGTACCTCAAAGTGCACGTGCGGACCGGTCGAGTGGCCGGTGGAGCCCATGAGTCCCACCGGCTCGCCGCGCTTGACGGTCTGGCCAACGCTCACCAGCGTCTTCTCGTTGTGGGCGTAGCGGGTGACGTAGCCGTCACCGTGGTTGATCTCGATGAGCTTGCCGAAGCCGGAGCGCTCGCCCGCCCAGGTCACCACCCCTGCGGCGACGGCCATGACGGTTGAGCCCTTGGCACCGGCGAAATCCACGCCCTTGTGGAAGGTCTCCTGACCGTCAAAGGGGTCCTCGCGCTCGCCAAAATAAGAGGAGATGAAGCCCCCCTCGACCGGGCGGCCTTCGGGGTGGATCTCCTCCTTCAGCTCGCGCGCGAGGATCGCGTTCTCCAGCGCCGTCAGCTGCGATTCGCGCAGGTCGACGCGCTTTTGCAGATTCGCCAGCATCGCCGACAGGTCCGGAATCTCGGCACTCACACCCTCGCCTTCGCTCGCACCGCCGCGCGGCGGCTCGCGGTCGAAATTGAACTCGCGGCTGTCGATGTCGGCCATCTCGGTCAGGCGCTTGCCCAGGGCGTCCAGGCGGATGATGTGTGCGTTCACTTCACCTAAGCGCATGGCCATCGCGTCCACCCGCAGCTGCAGCTGCTGCTTCAGGTCCGCGATCTGCTGCTTCTGCTGGGCGAGCGTCTCCCCGAAACGCACCGTGTCGCTCAGGATCAGCCGCTCGTGGGTGCCCCGGCCGAGTTGCATGCCGAACATGAACGCACTGCCCAGAATCACGAGCGCAAAGCCGGCGATTAGACTTAATGTGAGCGGGTGCGCGAGGTCCAACTGCCTCGCCTTCCCCACTCGCTTGGACAGGAATATGACGTTCATACCCGCTTAAGGCTTGTCTTAACGACCCCGAGTTGCACCGGCACGCGACCCCCTGCGTGAACCGGATCCGGGCCCTGAAGGACCCTGTTTTCTTTCAGAAAACCTGTACGATGCTGGCAACCCCGCTGTCATGGCTCCTCGCTTTAGACCGGTGGCTTTGCGTCCCCGCCTTTCGGCGGGTTTGCTAAAGGGCAGCACACTCAATATGCCCAAGAAGACTCCACGAGACAAGCGCGGCAAAGCCCCAATGAGGACTCGGGCGGGTCCTACGTCACGAACGCTGCGCTCCACACATTCTGTAAAAGACCTGCTCAAGCGTAGCCTGCCCGCGCTGACACGTCTCACCGATCAGGCCGCGCGCCAGGACCTCTGGAGCGAATGGCTCGGCGCGCACCTGCCCGCGGAGATGCACGCCCGCATCTCCGGGGTCAACGAGCGCGAGGGCACACTCGTCGTGTTTGCCGAGTCGGCCGCCTGGTGCGCGCGGCTGCGCTACGCGCTGCTGGAGCTTGAAGGGAGCCTGCGCGCGACGCATCCGCTGGTAGAGTCCATCCAGGTGCGGGTGCTGCCGCGCAGCTGAGACCGTGGCACCCCGCCGCCCGCGCGCACCGAAGGCGCGCGGCTTTTAGTGCGATGCGCTCTCCTTGGCGATGAGGAACTTCACCAGCGCGATGAGCTCCTCGGCACTTCCCATGGAGTCGATCCGGTAGCGGCCGTTCACGACGATGCTGGGGGTTCCCGGGACCTGCATGGCGAGGATCTGCGAATCGGCGGCCTTCATCTTCACGTCCACCGAGAACGAGCGGGCGGTGGCGAGGAACTGCTCGGGCTTGATTCCGGTCAGGCGCGCGTAGACGCGCGCCGCATCCTCGATCGACGGCATCCGCTCCTTCAGTCGATGGGTGTCCGGGTCGGTGACGGCGAGCTCGCCCGTCTTCCAGACCGCATCGAACATGCCCTGGTGGGCGCGCTCGGCAACCTGGAGGAACTGCGCGGCAAAGTAGGCGCGCTGGAACATCGGCCAGTCCTCGGCCGTGTTGAACGCCGCCGGCAGCAACACCAGCTGCGCGTTGGCCGGCAGCGCGCGCCGCAGCGCATTCATTTTCGGCTCGAAGTTGTTACACGCCGGGCAGCCGTACGAGAAGACTTCCATGACCTCGACCTTGCCGGCCGGCACACTGGTGCTCTGCGACTGTGGCAGGCGCACATAGTCGCGGTTCTCGGTAAAGCTCTGCGCCGCTGCAGGCGCGGCACTTGCGGCAACAGCCCATACGGCAAGCACAGCGAGAGCCAAGCGTCGCATTCTAACCTCGCAGATTTGTCCGAGCCGGTTTTCCGATCTTAGCGGAAAGGTGCCGCGCCGAAGGGCGCCGCGGCGCTGCGCCTCTTAGCCGCCCGGCGGCAGCGCCGGGGCTTCGATGTAGGAGATGGGCGCGTCCGCGTAGCGCTCGAACACGACCTCTTCCCAGGCGGCACTGTCGGCGAGCAGCGTGCGCAGCAGCTTGTTGTTGAGCGCGTGCCCGGACTTGTGGCCGCTGAATTCCCCGATCAGGCTGTGCCCGAGCAGGTACAGATCCCCGATGGCATCCAGGATCTTGTGCTTGACGAACTCGTCCTCGTAGCGCAGGCCGTCCTCGTTCAGCACGCGAAAATCATCGAGCACGATGGCGTTGTCGAGACTGCCGCCGAGGGCGAGGTTGCGCGAGCGCAGCGTCTCCAGATCGCGCATGAAGCCGAAGGTGCGCGCGCGGCTGACTTCCTTCAGAAACGAGGTCGTGGAGAAATCCATCGAGGCGCGCTGCGCGCGGCGCTTGAAGATCGGGTGATTGAACTCGATCTCGAAGTTGACCTTGAAGCCATCGAACGGATCAAACTGCGCCCACTTATCCCCATCCTCGACCCGCACCCGCTTCTTCACCCGGATGAAGCGCTTGGGCTGCCGCTGCTCCTCGATGCCGGCCGACTGCAGCAGGAACACGAAGGGCCCGGCGCTGCCATCCATGATCGGCACTTCCGCCGCCGAGACCTCGACGATCGCGTTGTCGATGCCTAAGCCTGCAAAGGCGGACAGCAGGTGCTCGACGGTCGAGACGCGCGACTCGCCTTTGCCGAGCGTCGTGCCGAGCATCGTGTCGCCGACATTCTCCGCGGTCGCGCGGATGTCGACGACCTGGGGCAGGTCGGTGCGCCGAAAGATGATCCCCTCGTCAGGATTGGCCGGACGCAGCGTCATCAGCACTTTCTTGCCCGTGTGCAGGCCAACGCCTGTGGCGCGAATCGTGTTCTTGAGCGTCCGTTGTCCAACCATGGTGTTGTGTTGCTTTAGTGTAACGCCCCAAGCCTACCGAAGATGACAGGCGCGCCATAAGCGCCATTGGAGAGAGACCGCCTTGAGCCTAGCAGGCCCCTCTCCAAGGCGCTGTGTGTAAGGCGCGTTACCGTATCACATCAATCGGCCTGCCGCCGCAGGAACGCCGGGATGTCCAGCACGTCCTCGGCTTCCGCCTCGGTGCGCAGGCCATCCCCGACCGCACGCTGCTGACGGTGCGCGGTCGGCCGCTCGTACACCGCATAGTCACTCGCCGTGCGTGGTCTGGCCACCACACGCATGCCCGGCTCGCGCCCCTCGCGGGCGGGGGCCGCTTCGCGCTCGCGCACCGGCGACCGCGCTGCAGCAGCGGGGCGGCCGAGCCCGGTCGCAACCACCGTCACCCGCACCTGGTTGGAGAGCTCCGGGTCGATCACCGTGCCGACCACGACGGTGGCATCCTCGGAGGCGAACTGTTTGACGATCTGTCCGACTTCCTGGAATTCCCCGATCGACAGGTCCATCCCCGCGGTCACGTTGACGAGGATGCCGTGGGCGCCGGCGAGGTTGATGTCCTCGAGCAGCGGGGAGGAGACGGCCGCTTCGGCGGCCGCGCGTGCCCGGCCCTCACCGCTGGCCGCCCCCGAGCCCATCATCGCCATGCCGGTCTCGGCCATGACGGTGCGCACGTCCGCAAAATCCACGTTGATCAGGCCCGGACGGGTGATGAGTTCGGCGATGCCCTGCACGGCGCCCTGCAGCACCTGGTTGGCGGCCTTGAAGGCATCCAGCAGCGTCGTCTGCGGTCCTAACACCGTGAGCAGTTTCTGGTTAGGAATTGTAATGAGCGAGTCGCAGTACTTGGCGAGCTCGGCCATACCGTGATCGGCCACGAAGCCGCGCTTGCTGCCCTCCATCTCGAAGGGCTTCGTCACCACCGCGACGGTGAGGATGCCGAGCTCCTTCGCCACCTGCGCCACGACCGGGGCGGCGCCCGTGCCCGTGCCACCACCCATGCCGGCGGTGATGAAGAGCATGTCGCAGCCCTCCACCAGCTCCACGATCCGATCGCGGTCCTCCATCGCCGCCTGGCGGCCCACTTCCGGGTCGGCGCCGGCGCCGAGGCCCTTGGTGATGTTGCAGCCGATCTGCAGCGCCGTCTTCACTTTGGCGTGCTTCAGGGCCTGCGAGTCGGTGTTGATGCACATGAATTCCACGCCATCGATGCCGGCGGTGACCATGTGCGCTACGGCGTTGCCGCCGCCGCCACCCACCCCGATCACCTTGATGACGGCGCTTTGGCTGTACGCGTCCATCAGTTCAAACATGTTATCGCTCCTTACACAAATACAAACGGTTGGTTGAGTCGTCGTTCTTCTCTTACACAGCTCTGTCAGCTTCAAAAGTTCCCCTGGAACCAGGAACGCATGCGGTCGAGCACCGACTTGGCATTTCCGCCCAGGGAGTGCCCGCGCCGTGCGGGCAAGGCGTTGTCGCGGGCGTAGAGCAAGAGCCCCACGCCCGTGGAATAGATCGGATTGCGCACCACATCGGTGAGTCCGCGCACGGCCTGCGGCACCCCGAGGCGCACCGGTACGTGGAACACCTCCTCGGCGAGCTCGATCGCCCCTTCCATCTTGGCGCTGCCACCGGTGAGCACGATGCCCGCGGCGATCATCTCCTCGAAGCCGCAGCGGGCGAGCTCCTCGCGCACGAGACCGAAGAGCTCCTCGTAGCGCGGCTCGACGATCTCGGCGAGCGTCTGGCGCGCGAGGCGCCGTGCGGGGCGCTCCCCGACGCTTGGCACCTCGATGCTCTCGTCCGGGTTCGCCAGCTGCGAGAGCGCGCAGGCGTAGCGGATCTTGATGTCCTCGGCGTACTGCGTGGGCGTGCGCATCGAGACGGCGATGTCGTTGGTCACCTGGTCGCCGGCGATGGGAATGACGGCGGTGTGGCGGATGGCGCCGTTGGCGAACACGGCCAGATCCGTGGTGCCGCCGCCGATATCGACCAGGCACACGCCGAGCTCCTTCTCATCCTCGGTGAGCACGGCGAAGCTGGAGGCGAGCTGCTCGAGCACCACGTCATCGACCTCAAGCCCGCAGCGCTGGATGCACTTCTCGATGTTCTGCGCGGCCGAATCCGCCCCGGTCACGATGTGCACCTTCGCCTCCAGGCGCACGCCGGACATGCCGATCGGGTCGCGGATGCCCTCCTGGCCATCGACGATGAATTCCTGCGGCAGTACGTGCAGGATCTTCTGATCCGCCGGAATGGCGACCGCCTTGGCGGCATCGATGACGTGCTCGACGTCCCCGTGGCTGACTTCCTTGTCACGCACGCCCACCACGCCGTGCGAATTCAGGCTGCGCACGTGACTGCCGGCGATGCCGGCGAACACCGAGTGGATCTCGCAGCCGGCCATGAGCTCGGCCTCCTCCACCGCGCGCTGGATCGACTGCACCGTGGACTCGATGTTGACCACGACGCCTTTCTTGAGTCCGCGCGAGGGCTGCGACCCGAGGCCCAAGAGCTCAATCGAGCCGTCCGCACCGACCTCCCCGACCAGGGCGACGACCTTGGAGGTGCCGATGTCGAGGCCCACGATGAGATTCCGCTCGGCGCGCTTAAGCATCGTGATTCCCCTCGCGGCCCGCGCCGCGGGCGGCAGTGCCGCGCCAGCCGATAGCAAACCCGTTCGTGTAACGCATATCCACGTAGGCGATGTCCTCGCCGCGCTGCGTGACGAGCTTCAGCGCGGTTGTCATGAATTTCTCGAAACGCTCATCCACCTGGCGCCGTCCCAGACGCACGGTGACGCCGTTGGCCAGATCAAATTCCCACGCGCCGCGGGCATCCAAACGCATCGCCGTCAGGCGCAGGCCCGCCTGGATCAGGCGCCCTGCGGCGGCCAGGTAGCGGCCCGCCACGAGCGCCTCCTTGCCCTGCGGGCCCTCCAGCCGCGCAAGCTCCGGCGGGATGTGCCGCTCGTCCGAATCAAACAGCTCCCCGCGCATGTTCAGCAGCCCGCTCTCGCCCCAGCGCGCCGCGGCCGTCTGCTCGATCACGAGCACCGTGAGCCCGCGCGGCCAGGCGCGCTGCACACTCACCCCGTCCACCCAGGGGAGCGTGTGGATGGCGTGGCGCACGGCCGCCAGATCCACCGACAAGAGCCCCGCGCCGTGCACACAGCCCTTCACCACGCGCTCCACATCCCCGGGCGTGACGCGCTGGAAGCGACCTTCCACCGCGACGCTCTGGATCGGCTGATTCAGCGTCCACAGCACCGCGGTCGTGGCGCCGCCGATGAGGGCGAGCGCTGCGGTGCTGTAGCCGATGTAGCGCCAGTTGAGTGCGGGAAGCTGCCAGCGGCGCTGCGCTTCGGCGGGCTTGCGGCGGTTCTTGGGGCGACGCAGCATCAGGGCTTGCCCTGCCCCGGGGCGAGAGGGCGCCGCGTGAAGCTCGTCTCAAGCACCCGCCAGCACAGCTCCGCGAAAGTCGATGCCGACCGCCTGGGCCGCCATGGGCACGAGGCTGTGGCTCGTCATGCCCGGGACGGTGTTGATCTCCAGCAGCTGCGGGCGGCCCGCGCCGTCCATCATGAAGTCCGCCCGGCCCCAGCCGCTCGCGCCGCAGGCCTCGAAGGCGCCGAGCGCCAGCTTCGCCAGATGCGCCTCGGCGCTCGCGGGGAGTCCGGAGGGGCAGAAGTAGCGGGTGTCCTGGCGGAAGTACTTCGCCTCGTAGTCGTAGAAGGTGCACGGGGTCTCGATGCGGATCGAGGGCAGGGGGGCGTCCTGCAGGATCGAGACGGTGTATTCGGCGCCGGTGAGCCAGGGTTCGGCGAAGACGAGCGTCTCGAAGCGGGCGGCGGCGGCGTAGGCGGCCGCAAGATCCTGCGCGCGCTCGACCTTCGTCATGCCCACGCTCGAGCCCTGTGTCGCCGGCTTCACGATCAGCGGCAGCCCGAGCCGCTCGATCACGGCGTCAAAATCCTCCGCGCCCCCGAGGATGAGGAAATCGCACGTCGGCACCCCGACGGCGAGTGCCAGTCGCTTGGTGCGCAGCTTGTCCATGCCGATCGCCGAGCCCATGACGCCGCTGCCGGTGTAGGGCACGCCCAGATACTCGAGCGCGCCTTGCAGCGTGCCGTCCTCACCGCCCGGGCCGTGCAGCGCGATCCACACGCGCTCGAACCGCTCGCTCTTAAGCTCCTGCAGCGCCCGCTCGCGCGGATCGAAGGCGTGTGCATCGACGCCGCGGCGCTGGAGCGCCTCGAGCACCGCGTTACCGGTGAGGAGCGAGATCTCCCGCTCGCTCGAATCGCCGCCAAAGAGCACCGCGACGCGCCCGAACTCGGTCGCCGAGCTCACGCGCCGCAGGCTCTGCGGGTCGTAGGTGAGGCGCACTTACGGCACCCCCACGATGCGCACTTCCGGCTCGAGCGTCACCCCGTGTACGCGCGCGACGGTCTCGCGCACGTGCCCAATGAGCCGCTCCAGATCCGCAGCGCTCGCCTGACCGTGGTTGATGATGAAATTCGCGTGCTTCTGCGACACGGAGGCGTCGCCGAGGCGAAAGCCCTTCAGTCCCGCCGCCTCAATCAGGCGCGCGGCGTGATCGCCGGGCGGATTGGTGAATACCGAGCCGCAGCTCCACTCGCCGATCGGCTGCGTCGCCCTGCGCCGCTCCAAAAGCGCCGCCACGTCCGCGCGCTGCGCGGCGGGGCGCGCCTCGAAGGCGAGCTCCGCGCCGAGGAACCATTCCTCGGGCGCCGGCGCCTCCACGTGGCGGTAGCTGACGCGGTACTCGGCGGCCGCGCGCGCACGGATCGCGCCGTGGCGGTCGATGGTCTCGAGCGTCTGCACGTGCTGCCAGGTCTGCCCGCCGAAAGCACCGGCGTTCATCGCGAGTGCACCGCCGAGGGTGCCGGGGATGCCGGCGAAGAACTCCGCCGGCCCCAGGCCCCACTTGAGGCACTGGCGGGCAATGCGGGCGCAGGCGACACCGGCCCCGGCGCGCACCGTGGTGGCGCTGAGGCGCTCGAGTGCATCCAGGGTGCCGTGGGTGCTGATGACGACCCCGCGGATGCCCCCGTCACGCACCAGGAGGTTGCTCCCAAGGCCGATCCACTGGATGGGCTCCCCGGCCGGCACGGTGCGCAGAAAGGCGCTGAGATCGGCGCGGTCGCGGGGATTGAAGAAGAGCTCCGCGGGCCCCCCGACGTGCCAGGAGGTGTGGCGGCTCAGGGGTTCCTCGTGGCGCACGCGGGCGGAGAATTCGGCTGTCACGGCCATGGCCATGTTCACTCCACCCTCCCGGGCGGCAGCAGCGCACTCAAGGCGTCGGGCAGTGCGTGCGCCACGGCCGTGATGTTGCCCGCGCCCATCGCGAGGATGACATCGCCGTCCTGGATCACGTCCTTCAGCGCCTGCGCCAGCTCCTCGACCTTCTCCACGAACAGCGGCTCGAGGAGCCCCGGCCGCGCACCGCGCGGCAGATCGCGCGCCCGTCGGCCCCGGTGATCGGTGTCTCTCCGGCCGCATACACCTCCGTGACGCACAGCGCGTCCGCCTGCGAGAGCGCCTTGCCGAAGTCATCGATCAGATCGCGCGTGCGCGTGAAACGATGCGGCTGAAAGGCGAGCAGGATGCGCCGCCCCGGGTAGGCCTGGCGCACCGCCGCCAGCGTCGCCGTGACCTCCGTCGGATGATGCGCGTAGTCATCGATGATGCTGACGCCGCCGACCGCGGTGATGACGTCCGCGATGTGCTGCAGGCGCCGGTCGACGCCCTGGAAGGCGGCCAGCGCTCTGAGAATCGCCGCATCCTCGATGCCCAGCTCACTCGCCACGGCGATCGCGGCGAGCGCATTGCGCACGTTGTGCTCA
This sequence comes from uncultured Pseudomonadota bacterium, assembly GCA_963742045.1. Classification (GTDB taxonomy): domain Bacteria; phylum Pseudomonadota; class Gammaproteobacteria; order Steroidobacterales; family Steroidobacteraceae; genus 13-2-20CM-66-19. The sequence continues at coordinate 3,906,204 of CAVUKE010000003.1, read as the reverse complement.
CCCGGAAGATTGAGCTTCACGGGCAGCGTTGCGGCCGCGGCGCGCCTCAGGTCAAAGTGCGTCGCAGGTCCTGCCGGGCGGATGTTGAGGGCGCGCACGTCCGCACCGGCCTCCAGGCCGTAAGAGAGGATCGGGCGGCCGATCTCCTGCACGATGCTGCGCACGTGCTCATCGTCCAGGCACAGCACCGCCAGGCCGTAGAACGGCAGGTTGTGCAGGAACTCGAGGAAGCTCTGCTTGAGCAGGCCAAAGTCCCCGCCATGGGTGCTCAGGTGATCGTTGTCGATGTTGGTGACGACCGCGATCAGGGGCTGCAGGTGCGTGAAGGAGGCGTCGCTTTCGTCAGCTTCCGCCACCAGGTAGCGCCCGGCTCCCAGGCGCGCGTTGCTCGCCGCGCTCTTCAGGCGCCCGCCGATGACGTAGGTCGGATCCTCCCCGCCCTCCCCGAGGATGCTCGCAAGCAAGCTCGTGGTGGTCGTCTTGCCGTGCGAGCCGGCCACCGCGATGGAGTAGCGAAAGCGCATGAGCTCGGCGAGCATCTGCGCGCGCGCCACCACCGGGATGCGCGCCTTGAGCGCCGCCTCGACCTCCGGGTTATCGCGCGCCACGGCGCCCGAGGCCACGATGACATCGGCGCCGTGGATGTTGGTCGCGGCGTGGCCGATGGTGATGCGGGCACCGAGGCCGGCGAGCCACTGCGTCACGGGGTGGCACGCAGATCCGAGCCCTGCACCGCGTAGCCCAGATTCAGCAGCACCTCGGCGATGCCGCTCATGCCGCTGCCGCCGATGCCGACGAAGTGGATCGTGTTGATGCGGCGCATGCGGTCGCGCCGCTCGGGATTCACGCGCCGCTCGATCTGCGGCCGCTCGGGCAGCGTGCGGCGCTCGCGGCTCATGCGGCCCTCCGTGCCAGTTCCACACAGGAGGCGGCAAGCTCATCGGCGGCGCGCGGTTTCGCGAGCAGCCGCGCGCGCTCGGCCATGGCGAGCAGCTTCCCGCGCCCGGCGCACAGGCGCTGCAGCTCCGCCGCCAGACGCTCGGCGGTGAGCTCGCGGTCGCTGATGAGCACCGCCGCCCCCTCGCGCACCAGGTACTGCGCGTTGTAGGCCTGGTGATCGTCCACCGCATTCGGGAACGGCACGAGCACGGATGCCACGCCCACCGCGGCCAGTTCCGAGACGGTGAGGGCTCCTGAGCGGCAGATGACCAGATCCGCCCACGCGTACGCCTCGCTCATGTCCTCGATGAAGGGCCGCACGTCAGCGCGCACCCCCGCCTGGGCGTAGCTGGCGCGCCCGGCATCGATCCAGCGCTCGCCGGCCTGGTGGCGCACGTCAAAGGCGAGCCAGGAGGAGAGTCGCTTGAGCGCAAAGGGCACGACCGCGTTCAGCCGTGCCGCGCCCTGGCTGCCGCCGATGACGAGGATGCGGATGGGGCCGGTGCGGCCGGCGAAGCGCACCGAGGGCGGTGGCACGGCGCTGATGTCCGCTCGCACCGGGTTGCCGATCACCTTCGAATGCACGTCGCGTCCGAAACTGTTGGGAAAGGCCTCCAGCACCTGGCGCGCCAGGTGCGCCAGGCAGCGGTTGGTGAAGCCGGCGACGGCGTTCTGTTCGTGGATGAGGAGGGGCCGGCGCGTGAGCCATGCGGCCACCCCACCCGGTCCGGTCACGAAGCCGCCCAGCCCCACCACGACGCTCGGCTGGTGGCGGCGCATGATGGCGAGGGCCTGCAGCAGCGCCCGGCCCAGGCGAAAGGGCGCGGCGAGCCAGGTGAGCAGGCCCTTGCCGCGCAGTCCGCCGATCGAAAGCCGCTCGATCGGAATGCCTTCGGCGGGGATGACCCGTGACTCAAGACCGCGCTCGGTACCGAGCCAGATCACCTCGAGGGACTGCTCGCGCAGCAGCCGCGCAAGCGCAAGCGCGGGGAACACGTGTCCGCCGGTGCCGGCCGCCATGATGAGAATCGGGCGGCTCACGTCGCCCCCCGCACGGTGGCCGAGCCGCGCTGCTCGCGCTTGGCCTCGTGATACACCCGCAGCAGCAGTCCCAGCCACGCGAGCGCCACGATCAGGCTCGAGCGCCCGTAGCTCATGAGCGGCAGCGTCAGGCCCTTGGTCGGCAGCACCCCCATGTTGACGCCGATGTTGATGAAGGCCTGAATGCCGACCCACAGTCCAAAGCCCGAGGCGAGGTAGGCGGGAAACTTCAGGCCCGCATCCGCGGCCAGGCGTGCGATATAGAAGCTGCGCCACACCAGTCCGAGGAACAGCCCGAGCGTGAGCACCACACCCACGAGCCCGAGTTCCTCGGCGAGCACCGCGAAAAGAAAATCGGTGTGCGCCTCGGGCAGATAGAAGAGCTTCTGCACCGAATCGCCCGAGCCCCACCCCGAACCACTGCCCGCGCCCGATGGCGATGAGGGACTGCGTCAGCTGAAAGCCGCTGTTGAAGGGGTCGGCCCAGGGATCCAGGAACGCCGTCAGGCGGCGCATGCGGTAACTGGAGCTCACCGCGAGCACGCCAAATCCGGCCGCCGCAAGGGCGGTCATGGCGATCACGTAGCGCAGCCGCGCGCCGGCCAGGAACAGCAGCCCAAAGCCGGTCGCAAAGAGCACCGTGGCGGCGCCGAAGTCCGGCTCGATAAGCAGCAGCGCACTCACGCAGAAGAGCAGGCCCAGGGGCTTCACCAGCCCGGCGAGGGACTCGCGCAGCTGCGCCTCGCGACGCACCGCGTAGCTGGCGACGTAGATCAGCACGAGCACGCGCGCGAGCTCCGACACCTGGAAGTTCGCCGCCGCCCAGACGCAGCCAGCGGCGGCTGCCGTTCACCGAGTGCCCGAGACCGGGGACGAGCACGATGACGAGCAGCGCGATCGCAAGTGCCAGCAGCGGCAGCGACGCCCGCTCCAGCATTTCCGTGGGCACCGCGAACAGCAGCGCCGCGCAGCCGGCGCCGATGAGCGTCAGCAGCAGCTGCCGCTCAAGGTAATAGAAGGGCTGCGCCGCTCTCCTGGCTGGCGATCGACACCGAGGCGGAGGTGACCATCACGAGCCCGAGCAGCACGATCCCCAGGGCGAGCGCGATGGTGACCGGATCCAGGTGCACCGCGGCGTTCTTGGCGCTCGAGCGCGCAAAACCCATGAGTGCGGCGGGGGCGCTCACGCGGCGAGCTCCTGCACGGCCTGCACAAACACCGTGCCGCGATGCGCGTAGTCGCTGAACATGTCGAAACTGGCGCACGCGGGCGAGAGCAGCACCGTGTCGCCCGCGCGTGCGGCGGCCGCCGCGGCGCGCACCGCCTGCGGCAGCGTCGCGGCCTGCTCGAGCGGGCACACCCCGCGCAGCGCCTCTTCGAGCTGCGGCGCATCGCGGCCGATGAGCACCGCGTGGCGCACCTTCTCGCGAAAGGCCCCGGCGAGCGGGGTGAAGTCCTGCTGCTTGCCCTCCCCGCCCAGCGATCATGATGAGCGGGCCGGGCATGCCGGCCACCGCCGCAAGCGTTGCCCCGACATTGGTGCCCTTGGAGTCATCGATGTAGCTCACGCCGCGTACGTCGGCCACCCACTGCGAGCGGTGGGGCAGTCCGGCGAAGCTGCGCAGCTCCTCGAGCATGGCCTCAAGCGGCAGTGCGAGGGCCTCCCCGAGCGCGAGCGCCGCGAGCGCGTTGGCGGCGTTGTGCAAGCCTTTGATCTTCATCGCCGCAAGCGCCAGCAGTGGCACCTGCGCGCGCGTGAGCCACCAGCTGCCTTCGTGCTGCGCCACCGCGTAGTCCGCGCCGATCGCCGCGCGCAAAGAGAAGCTGAGCGTGCGCCGCGCCGCGTGCGGCATCGCCAGCACCAGCGGGTCATCCAGATTGATCACCGCCGTGTCGCAGCGCGCGAAGATGCGCGCCTTGGCGGCCGCGTAGCTCGCCACGTTCGGGTAGCGATCCAGGTGATCGGGCGTCACGTTCAGCACCGTAGCCGCGCGGCAGGCGAGGGACTCGGTGGTCTCGAGCTGGTAGCTGGACAGCTCCAGCACGTAAAGCTGGGTATCCGGGGCGAGCAACTCGAGCGCCGGCTCACCGAGGTTGCCCCCGACCCGCACGCGCAGTCCGGCGCGCGCGGCCATGCGGCCGATGAGCGTGGTGACGGTGCTCTTGCCGTTGGTGCCGGTGATGCCCGCGACCGGCGCATCCGCCGCGCGCGCGAACAGCTCCATGTCGCCCACGATCTCAAGCCCGCGGCGGCGCGCTTCGGCGAAGAACGGCTCGGTCAGCGGCACCCCGGGGGAGGCGACCACGCACACCGCATCCTTCGAGCAGGCGCGTGTCGAGCCCCCCCAGGCGCACCGGGATACTCGGATCCAGCGCCTTCAGCTGCGCCAGCTCCGGCGGCGCGACGCGCGTATCGGTCACCGAAAGCCGCCAGCCGCGCGCGTTGCAGGTAGCGCGCGCAGGAGATGCCGGTGCGTCCCAGGCCGACGATCACCGCGTAGGGGGCTTTCGGGGCGGTGGCGTTCATCGCAGCTTCAGGGTCGCGAGCCCTGCCAGCACCAGCAGGAGCGAGATGATCCAGAAGCGCACGATCACCTTCGGTTCCGCCCAGCCCTTGAGTTCAAAGTGATGATGGATCGGCGCCATCTTGAAAATCCGCCGCCGGTGAGCTTGAAGGAGGCCACCTGCAGGATGACCGAGGCGGTCTCGAGGACGAACACGCCCCCCATCAGCAGCGCCACCAGCTCCTGGCGCACGATCACCGCGATCACGCCGAGGGCCGCGCCGATCGCGAGCGCCCCGACATCGCCCATGAAGACCTGGGCCGGATAGGAGTTGAACCACAGGAAGCCGAGTCCGGCGCCGGCGAGGGAGGCGCAGAAGATGAGCAGTTCGCCGGCGCCGCGGATCTCGGGGATCTGCAGGTAGTGCGCGAACACGGCATTGCCGCTGGCGTAGGCGAAGATGCCGAGCGCTGCACGTCACGAGCGCCGCCGGCATGATGGCCAGTCCATCGAGCCCGTCGGTGAGATTTACCGCGTTGCTCATGCCGACGATCATGAGATAGGCGATCGCGATGAAGCCGAAGCCGCTGAGAGCGGGGCTTGCAAAGTTCTTCACGAACGGCAGAAACAGCGTGGTCTCTGCCGGCTCCGCGGCCGTGTAAAAGAGCGTCGCGGCGGTGGCGAGACCTGCGACCGACTGCCAGAAGTACTTCCAGCGCGGTGCCAGCCCGCGGGGGTTGCGCACCACGAGCTTCAGGTAGTCGTCGTAGAAGCCGATGAGACCGAAGGCGAAGGTGACGCGCGAGCACCGTCCACACCAGGCGGTTGGACAGCTCCGCCCACAGCAGCGTGCTCACGAGCGTGGTGACGAGGATGAGCGTGCCGCCCATCGTCGGGCGTGCCGGCCTTGGGCAGGTGGGTCGGCGGCCCGTCGTCGCGCACCACCTGGCCGATCTGGTAGCGCGACAGGCGCGCGATCATCGAGGGCCCCACGAGAAGCGACAACCCGAGGGCGGAGGCGGTCGCGAGAATGGCGCGGAAGGTGAGGTAGGAAAAGACGTGCAGCCCGCTCACGCGGCCGGCGAACTGTTGTGTGATCCAGTACAGCATCAGTGACCGCTCGCCTGCGCAGTGACCGGTGAGTGCATCGACCACGCGCTCCAGGCGATTGAAGCGCGAGCCCTTGATGAGCAGCCGCACCTCCGGTCCCGGCCCCGCGCAGCGCCTCATCGACGCTCGCGGTGAGCTCCGCGGCGCTGCCGAACCAGCGCGCGCCGGCACCGAAACTGTCCACCGCGCGCTGCATCAGGGGCCCCGTCGCATACAGCCGCTCGATCCCCTGCGGCACGTGCGAACTCGCCGATATCCGCGTGCGCCTCGGCGGCGAAGGCCCCCAGTTCGCCCATGTCCCCGAGCACGAGCCACTTGCGCCCGCTCAAGGAGGCGAGCACCTCGATCGCGGCGCGCACCGAGCTGGGGTTCGCGTTGTAGGAATCATCGATCAGCCAGGCACCGCTCTGGCTCTGCTTGAACTGCAGGCGCCCGGGGACTGCGCGCACCGCGGCAAGTCCGGCGGCGATCTGCTCGAGCGTGGCCCCGGCGCTGGCGGCCGCGGCGCAGGCGGCGAGCGCGTTGGCGACGTTGTGCGCGCCCCCGAGGCACAGCTCGATGGCGGTACTGCCTTGCGGGGCCGTCGAGCCGAAAGTGCGTCCGGAAGCCCTGGGCGCCCACCGAGGTACGCACGTCATGCGGCGCGGAAGTCCGCCGCGTGGCGCACCCCGAAGGTCACCACCCGCGCCGGCGTTGAGCCGCGCCACAGGCTCACGAACTCATCATCAGCGTTGATGACGGCGGTGGCCGCGGCGGTCAGTCCCGTGACCATCTCCCCTTCCGCCCGCGCCACGCCCTCAAGGGAGCCGAAGCCTTCCAGGTGCTCGGCACCCGCGTTGGTGATCATGCCGATGCTCGGGCGCGCCAGCGCCACGAGCGCGGCCACCTCTCCGGCGCGGTTGGCGCCCATCTCGATGACCGCGAAGCGATGCTCGGGGGTGAGGCGCAGCAGCGTGAGCGGCACGCCGATGTGGTTATTGAGGTTGCCGCGCGTGGCCAGACACTCCCCCGCCTGCGCGAGGATCGCGGCCGTCATCTCCTTGGCGGTGGTCTTGCCGTTGCTGCCGGCCACACCCACGAGGGGGCCGGCGAAGCGCACGCGCCAGGCGCGCGCGGCACGCTCGAGCGCAGCCTGAGTGTCGCCGACCAGGATCTGCGGCAGCGAGAGCGGCTGGGCGCGGCTCACCAGGGCTCCGGCGGCGCCGGCCTTAAGCGCCGCGCCCACGAAATCATTGCCATCAAAGTGCGGGCCGGCGAGCGCCACGAACAGCTGGCCGCGCTTCAGGGTGCGCGAGTCGCTCACGACCTCCGTGAAGGCCGCGTCCGCCCCCTGCAGACGCCCGCCGCAGGCGCGCGCGAAGTGCTGCAGCGTGCGCTTCATGCGGGCAGCCTTGCGAGCTCACGGCTCACCACGGCCTGATCCTGGAACACCCGCCGCTCGGGGCCGACGATCTGATAAGTCCTCGTGGCCCTTGCCGGCGATCAGCACGACATCCTCGGCGGCAGAGCGCTCGAGCGCCATGCGGATCGCGAGCGCGCGGTCATGCTCCACCACATGCGGGGTGTGGCCGGCCATGCCGGCGAGGATGTCCGCGACGATGCGCGCCGGATCCTCGCTGCGCGGATTGTCGTCGGTCACGATGATGTCGTCGGCCAGTTCGGCGGCGATCCTGCCCATGAGCGGCACGCTTGCCCGCATCCCGATCCCCGCCGCAGCCGAACACCACGCGCAGCTGCCCGCGGCAGTGCAGTCGTGCGGCACGCAGCGCGTTCTCGAGCGCATCCGGGGTGTGCGCGTAGTCGACGATGGCCAGGGGCGTGCGTCCGCGGCCGCCGAACATCTCCATACGGCCGCTCGCGGCGCGGCTGCGCGCGAGCCCCCGCACCGCCTCGGGGAGCCGGATCTGCCAGGCGAGCAGCACCGCGAGCACCGTGAGGGCGTTATCGACGTTGAACTCCCCGACGAGCCGCACCGGCAGCTGCGCTGCGCCCCAGCTCGATTCAACCTCGATGAGAAGGCCCGCAGGCTCCGGCGTCACGCGCACCGCGCGCACGTAGCGTGCGGCCGGCGGCAGCCGCGTGTGCGCACTGCGTGTCGTGAGGATGAGCGGGGCGGCGGCGGGCTCAGCGGCGAGCGTGCGGCCGAAGGGGTCATCGAAGTTGATGATGCGGAAGCTCAGGTGAGGCCAGGCGAACAGGCGCGCCTTCGCCGCCCCGTAGGCCTGCATCGTGCCGTGATAGTCCAGATGATCGCGGGTGAGGTTGGTGAACACGGCCGTGTGGAAGCGCACGCCGTTAACGCGCGCCTGATCGAGCGCGTGCGAGGACACCTCCATGCACACACATTCGGCGCCCAGATCACGCAGCTCGGCCAGCTGGCGCTGCAGGCTCACCGCATCCGAAGTGGTGTGCGGCGTTGGGGTCACCCGGGGCGGCAGTCCGTAGCCGAGGGTGCCGATGTAAGCGGCCGGGCGCTGGCAGTGCCGCAGTGCCTGCGCGAGCAGCCATGCACAGGTGGTCTTGCCGTTCGTGCCGGTGATGCCGGCGACGGTGAGCGCGAGCGAGGGCTCCCCGAAGAAGCGCGCGGCGATGACGCCCACCTTCTCACTCAGACTCGGCACCGCGGCGATGAACGTGCCCGCGGCCGCCGGCGGCGGCGTCTGCGCTGCCTCAGGCTCATAGAGCACCGCGCGCGCTCCGCGCGCGATCGCCTCGGGGGCGAACGCGAGCCCGTGATGCGTCCGCCCGCGACAGGCGAGGAACAAGGCCCCCGGCCTCACGGCGCGGCTGTCCAGGGTCAGATCGCTCACCCGCACCTGCGCGGGCACTTCGGCAAAACCGGCGGCGAGTTCCGCGAGCGGGCGCGCGGGCGGGCGGGGCGCGCTCATGGCAGCGCCGCCGTGCGCACGGTGCCGAGCGCGGGGCTGGCGGGCAGCTCTTCGGGCGCATTCACCGGCTGATCGGGCGCCACGGCGAGCAGGCGCAGCGCACCGCCCACGATGCGCGAGAACACCGGCGCGGCCACCTGCCCGCCCATGTGCTGTCCGGCGCTCGGCTCATCGATCACCACCACGGCCGCCAGGCGCGGCGCGCTCGCCGGTGCGACCCCACCCAACACGGCCATGTAACGATCGGTCGAGTAACCCCCGGCGGTCGCCTTCCAGGCGGTGCCGGTCTTGCCGGCGACGCGGTAGCCGGGGATCGCCGCGAGCTTCCCGGTGCCCTCCGCGGCGACCACCGATTCGAGCATGCCCACAAGCTCGCGGCAGACGTGCTCCTCCAGGGCGCGCTCCCCGCCCGGGGGGCCCTCGAGGCGCAGGAACGACACCGGGCGGGCGATGCCGAAGGCGCCCACCGTGGCGTAGGCGTGCGCCAGCTGCAGCGGCGTCACCGAGAGGCCATAGCCGTGGGACATGGTGACGATGCCGATCGGGCGCCACTGGGCGTAGTTCGGCAAGAGTCCCGCCGACTCGCCCGGAAAGCCGCTGGTCGTCACCTGGCCGAAGCCCAGGTGCGTGAGCGTGCTCCAGATACCCTGCGGCGGCAGCGTGAGGGCGATATGTGCCATGCCGACGTTGGAGCTCTTGGCGAGCACGGTGGCGATGTCGATCGCGCCAAGGTTGTGCTCATCCTCGAAGATCTTGGCGCCGACTTTGTAAAAGCCGGGCGAGGTATCGATGATGCTGTGGTTGTCGTACTTGCCCGAGGCGATGCCGGCTGCGACGAAGAACGGCTTGATCGAGGAGCCCGGCTCAAAGATGTCGGTCGCGGCGCGGTTGCGATAGATCGCCGGCTGGATCTGCTCACGGTCATTCGGGTTGTAGGCGGGCTGGTTCACCATCGCCAGAATCTCGCCGCTCGCCACATCGATGACGACCACCGAGCCGGCACGCGCGCGCTGGTCGCGGATCGCGGCCTTGAGTTCCCGGTACGCGAGGTACTGGATCCGCAGATCGATCGAGAGCACGAGGTCGCTGTCCCGGCCGCGCCGGGCGGATGCTCTCGACGTTCTGCACGATGCGTCCGTAGCGGTCCTGGATGACCCGCTTCGCGCCGTCTTCGCCGGCGAGCCAGTGATCGAAGGCGAGCTCCAGGCCCTCCTGGCCGGCATCATCGACGTTGGTGAAGCCGAGCAGATGGCCCGCCACTTCGCCGGCAGGATAGTAGCGGCGGTACTCGCGCGAGCTGTAGACGCCCGGGATGCCGAGCGCCTTGATCTGCTGCGCCTCGGCCGGCTGACGGTGGCGCGCCAGGTAGAGAAATTCCCGATCGAGGTTACTGGTGATGCGCCGTGCGAGGTCCTGGCGGTCAAGATCCAGCGCCTTGGCGAGGCGCGGGATCTGGTCGTTCGCGAGCGCCAGCTCCCCTGGGTTCACCCAGATCGAGTCCACCGGCGTGCTGACCGCGAGCGGCTCGCCGTAGCGGTCGGTAATGGTGCCCCGATGCGCGGCGATCTGCAGTACCCGCGAGAAGCGGGCGTCGCCCTCCTTGGCAAGAAAGCTGTGATCGACGAGCTGCAGGTTGACCGCCCGGTATACGAGCCCGGCGGCGCACGCGCTCAGCAGCCCCATCAGGAGGTAGGCCCGCCAGCGAAACGAGCCTGGTGCATCCGTGCGTGCGCCACGTGCCTTCATGGGCGGACGATCTCGATCTCCTTCGGCGGCGGCAGCGCCATATGCAGCTTCGCGCTCGCGACGCGCTCGACGAAGGCATGGGTGGACCAGGCACTCTGCTCGAGCTGCAACTGGCCCCACTCGATTTCCAGATTGTCGCGGCGGCCGTTCAGCGTCTCCAGCTCGACGAACAGCGCACGGGCGCGGTGCTTACAGTAGATCGCCCCGGCCGCCGAGATCAGCGCCACCACCCACAGCAGCGGCACGGCGATGAACAGTACCCGGCGGCTGATCACGGCAGCCGCTCCGCCACGCGCAGCAGCGCGCTGCGCGCGCGCGGGTTGCGCTCAAGCTCCGCCTCGCCCGGGCGCGTCTTGCGGCCGATGAGCTTCAGGCGCGGCCGCGCGCTCGCGGGCACGACCGGCAGGTGCTTGAGCGCGGGATCGACCTGGGAGGCGCGCTGCATGAAGCGCTTGACGGCCCGGTCCTCGAGGGAATGGAAGCTGATCACGGCCAGACGCCCGCCCGGACTGAGCACATCGAGCGCCCCTGCAAGACCGCGCTCGAGCTGCCCGAGTTCATCGTTGATGAACATGCGCAGCGCCTGAAAGGTGCGCGTGGCCGGGTGCTTGCCCGGCTCGCGCGTGCGCACCGCCCCGGCCACGAGGCTCGACGAGCTCCCCGGTGCGCGTCAGCGCGCCCGCACGGCGCGCGGCCACGATGGCCTGCGCCACACGGCGCGCGAAGCGTTCTTCGCCGAAGGTGGCGATCACCTGGCGAATCTCGTCGAGGCTCGCCCGAGCGAGCCACGCCGCGACCGGCTCCCCACGCGTCGGATCCATGCGCATGTCGAGCGGACCGTCGGCACGGAAGCTGAAGCCCGCGGCCCGGGTCATCAAGCTGCGGTGAGGAGACGCCGAGGTCGAAGAGCACGCCCCGGCAAGGGCGATCGTGCGCGTGTGATCGGCACGAGCGTGCCGAGATCGGCAAACGACGCGTGCACGAGCGTAAGCCGCACTTCGTGGGCAAAGCGGCTCCGGCCGGCCTCGATGGCCTGCGGATCCCGGTCGAGCGCGAGCAGGCGACCTTCTCGACCCAGGGCCTGGAGGATGAGTGCCGTATGGCCGCCACGCCCGAACGTCGCATCGACATAGTAACCGCCCGCTTCCAGGGCCAGCCCTGCGAGTGCCTCAGCGGCGAGCACTGGTGTGTGCTCATCCACGCGCGAAGCGGTCCGCCCCCGCCCCCATGAGTGCTCTTGCCATGGGCTTTGGCCCAGCTCAGCTCGTTGCGAAAAACCCCTAAATCGACAGCGATTCGAGCTCGGAAGGCAGATCGGTAGCGGCTTCCTCGTTCTTCAGCCACAGGTCGCGCCGCTCGTTCCAGCGCGCCTCATCCCACAGCTCGAAGCGATTACCCTGGCCGATCAGCATGCCGTGCCGACCGAGCTGGGCGAATTCGCGCAGTTCGGGCGGCAGCAAGACCCTGCCGTGCCCGTCAAGGGGCAGATCAGTCGCGTGGCCGACCATCAGGCGCTGCAGCCGGCGCGCGGTCGCGTTCAGGCTGGGCAGTCCCATCAGCTTGCGTTCGATCAGCTCCCACTCGGGCAGGGGATAAATGAGGAGGCACTGGTCGCGGTCGACGGTGACGACCAACTTCCCTTGGGCGAGCTCGTGGATCTGCTCCCGGTAGCGGTTGGGCATGACCATCCGCCCCTTGTCGTCCAAGGTGATTTTTGTTGCACCGCGAAACATGACCTGTGAGGCGAGTAATCGCCCATTTACCCCCACTTTCTCCCACTGGGCGCCACTATAGGAATCGCGGCGGAACTATGTCAATTGAAATACTGTGAAATCCGTCGCATTCACAAAGACTTATGTGGAAATGAACAGTGTCGGCACGCGCTCGCGACGCTTTCATTCTTAGCAATCAGCGGTTTGCCGGACGAACCTTATCCAGTAGGTCATCCCTTCAGCCCCTGTGCGGAAGAAAGGCCCGCGCAGGAGGCGCGCCGGGTCGCCGCAAGAGCCGCCCTTTGCACGGCTGGGCGAGGCCGGCGCGGCCCCCCGGCGGCCGGAAGGCAGCGCACGGGGGGTCCTGCGGGCCGGAAAAGCCGGCAGGGGCGCGCCGTACATGGGCCGTGCGGTCGGCAATTACAGGTTAGATCTCAGATGTTGGAAGTTGGGAATCGAGCTTAGACATCCGGCCGCCGTGCGCCTATGGCACGTCGGCCGGCAGCAGGCGCAGCTCCCCGTTGTGCACCTGTGCCCAGCCGAGCTCGCGACGCACGCGACGATCGGCATCGAGACTCAGGCGGCCGGTGAGTCCTTCGATGTTGATGCTGTTGGTCACACCATGATGCGGCAGCGCCTGGGAGAGACGAAAGGCGTCGAAACCAAAGGCAAACAGGCGCCCGCGGTACGGGCCGCCATTCGGCCACGCATCGCGCGCCGCAGCGTGCACCGCATCCGCAAGATCCCCGCCGAGGATCCAGGGCATGTCCGGAAACATCAGCCCATCGAGATCTTCGTTGGCGCGCGTGTCGGGCTCGAAGGCATCCGAAGTGGCGTAGGTGGGAATGTCACCGGCGTAGTGGAAACGCAGCTGCGGCCGCAGCAGTCGTTCGGTCGCCGCCGGCGCGGGCGCAAAAATGAACTCGACATCCGCACGCCGGCGCGGCTCGAACTGCAGCTTCGTGCCGAGCACCGACTCCAGGCGCTTGTAGCGCGCGGTGCTCTCATTGATGCGCAGCACCTCGGTGATCGAGGACGAGTAATCGGTGCGCGCCACATCGATGGGCGCGGTGGCGATGAGATCGCCGCCGCCGGCGATCAGTTCCTGCTTGAAGGCGGCGAGCACGCGCGTGCCCCACTCATTGGAGGGCACGAGCGCGACGCCGCGCTTGTGGTGATCCTCGAGAATGCGCCGCGCGGCCAGTCGCGCCTCATCCTCCGGGGAGAGTGCGAACTGATAGAACTCCGCGGGCGAGCCCTTCTCCGCGGGCAGAAAATTCAGGGCCAAGATGGGCGCGTGCCCGCCGGCATAGTCGGCCGCCGCCGTGACTTCCTCGCGCGTCAGTGGCCCGACGATAAAATCCGCGCCCTGCTCGCGCGCCTGCGTGAGCGCATCGGCAATGCTGAGCGTGCCCGTGTCGTAGACGCGCACCCGCGGCCGCTCCGCGGCGGCGGCCTGATAATAGGCACTCATGAATCCCTCGCGCACGCTCGTGGCAGCTCCTGCGGCACGGCCCGTGAGCGGCAACAGGAGCGCGACGTGCGCGCCGGCTTCCGCCACCGGCGGCGCACGCGTCGGGCTGACCGGCGCACGGTGCCCCGCGCCGCTCTCCGCCAGACTCGCCTTGAGCTGCCGGTAATGCGCCGCTAATGCAGGCGCGTGCGGCTCGGGGATGGCGGCGAACTGGCGGACGGCGTCCTCACGCCGCCCGCGCTCGAGGGTGAGCTGCACGTTGAGCAGCGCCCGCTCGGTGCTCTGGTCGGCCGAGAACGGTTCGGCCGCGAGCGCGAGCGCGCGGGCGGCATCCTCGGGGCGCTGCACATCCAGGTAGTCACGCGCCGCGTGCAGGGCGAACCCGTTGCGATCGCTGCCGCTGTTGTGAGTGGCGAGCTCTTCGTACACGCGCGCGGCTGCGCCCGGGTCTCCGGCCTGCTCGAGTTGTTCGGCGCGATCCACCGAGGGCGGCAGGCCGGCCCGTTCGGAAAGGCTCGGACAGCCGCTCAAGGCGACGGTGAGCAGCACAAGACCAACGAGCCAGCGTACGGGGAGCATCGGTTGAAGGGCCTCTCGGGGGCGTGCAGGATGGTTGTTAAAGCCGCGGTTCCCTCAGCGGCATGAGCTCAGAGGACTATAGTGACCAAGGTGCGCGGCACGCTGCAAGTCGTAGCCACCCCGATCGGCAACCTCTCCGACTTAAGCCCGCGCGCGCAGCAGGTCCTGCGCGAAGCTACGCTCATCGCCGCAGAGGACACGCGCCGTACGCTACAGCTGCTGCACTCGGTGGGCATCGTGCGACCGCTGATCTCGCTCTACGAACACAACGAAGCGCAGCGCGTGCCGCAGCTGCTTGCGCGTCTCGAGGCCGGTGAGACGATCGCGCTGGTGAGCGATGCCGGCACGCCGTTGTTGTCCGATCCGGGCTTCGAACTGGTGCGTGCGGCCACGCGCGCAGGTTTTGCCGTGCAGGCGATCCCCGGACCCTCGGCCATCACCACCGCGCTCGCCGCCGCGGGCCTGCCGGCGCAGCGCTTCTGCTTCGAGGGGTTCCTGCCCGCGCGCGCCGGCGAGCGGCGCGCCGCCCTCGCCGCGCTCGCGCACGAGCCGCGCACGCTCGTCTTCTTCGAAGCCCCGCACCGGATCATCGCCACCTTGAGCGACATGGCGGCCGAGTTCGGCGCGCAGCGTGAGGCGGTGGTGGCGCGCGAGCTCACCAAGGCGCATGAGAGCCTCTACCGCGGCACGCTTGAGCAACTCGTGACCCGCGCACAGGCGGATGAGAATTTCCCGCGCGGGGAGATCACCCTGGTCGTGCACGGCGCTGTGGCGGCCGAGGGCGAGCCGGCCGACCCGGCCGAATTGCGCCGCATCGTGGACCTGCTGCTCAAAGAACTCCCCCCGGGGCGCGCGGCAGCCCTCGCCGCCCAACTGACCGGGGCCACCCGGGCCGCCGCGTACGCCCTGGCGACGCGCAAAGAGGCGCCTCCTCGGGGCCCGGAGCCCTGAAGCGCGCCCGCCGACGGCGCGGCGATTGACTTCGGGGCGCAGGCCCGTATTGTGCGCACCCAGAGTCGGCCGGGCAGTCGCTGCTTTGAGTTCACACTCGGGGTGGAGGAAAGTCCGGGCTCCGGCGGATCGGGTGCCAGGTAACGCCTGGGGGGCGCGAGCCCACGGAAAGTGCAACAGAGAGCAGACCGCCTAAGTCCTTCATCGGACCGGCAAGGGTGAAACGGTGCGGTAAGAGCGCACCGCGTCGGTGGCAACACGCGACGGCACGGTAAACCCCACCTGGAGCAAGGCCAAATAGGGAAGCCGTCCGGCACCTAACGGTGTGGGGACAGCGCCGATCCGCGCGCGCTTCCGGGTAGGCCGCTAGAGGTTCGCGGCGACGCGAATCCCAGAGGAATGATTGCCCTCGACAGAACCCGGCTTACAGGCCGACTCTTTTTATTCTTCCTGTATCTTCAGTTTTGACGCTGCCCGGATCAGAGCGGCGTTGCGCACCGCAGCATATTAACGTTAACTGTGACGACCCAAAGCTAACACAGTGTTTGAACAACGCGGCGCGAAGGCATATTGTTGTATCAACGACTGCGCGGCGACGTACCGCGTACGCCTGCCCAATACCAATCAGAAATGCAGGGGAACCACATGCGGACTTCAGCGCTCAAGGCCGGCCTCACTGTCATCGCCCTCACCGCGATCGCAGCGACGGCACACGCCCAGATCACTTACGTGTACGACACGGTCGATGTGCCGGGCCAACCCGGCTCCTTTTTAACGAGCCTCAACGATAACGGGCAGGCGATCCTCGATGCCAACACCGGCCAGTTCCTTTACAACCCGGCGAGCGGCCTGACGCCACTGCCGAATCCTGCGGCCTCGAGCCCGTACTTCAACAACGTCGCCGCGTACGGCATCAACAACAGCGGTGTCGCGGTGGGCGCCGGCTGCAACTGCACGAACGCGAACCCCAACGGCACGCTCACTCAAGGCTTCATCCTGCAAAACGGCACCTACACGTTCTTCAGCTATCCGGGTGCCAGCGACACGGTCGCGCGCGGGATCTCTTCGACCGGGCTGGTCACCGGCTACGACAACGTGAGCGGCGGATTTCTCTACAACCCGGCCAACGGTACGTTCACGGCGATCTATCCGCCCGGCAGCGTCTCACCAGTCGTCTCGTACGCGCAGGCGAATAACCAGGCGAGCTTCACGCCCGCGCAGGGCATCACCGCGGGCGGTCAGATCGTGGGCAGCACCTTGCTGTCGGCGAACAACCCCCCGAGCAGCTCCAACCAGGTGTTCTCCGGGTATGTGTACACGCAGGGCAGCAACAGCTACAGCACTTTTCAGGTGGCTGGGGACTCCACCCAGGCCCGTGGCATCAACAGCGCCGGGGTGATCACCGGATTCGTGCAGCTGGCGAACGGCAATTCCGACGCGTTCGTCGGCACGCTCGGGCATTTCCAGCTGCTGAGTGACCCGAACGCACTCGCGGGCACCTACGGTGAAGCGATCAACAGCTCCGGTCAGGTCGCCGGCGTCTACTACGTCACTACCCCGAACGGCGGCGTCAACTCGAGCGGCTTCATCGCCACACCCGCCAATGGGCCCTCCAGCACCCGCAACGGGGCTTACACCTTTGACATTACAGGGGTCGGCGGCACGGTGACCTTCCTCGGGCCGCTGGTCGCCGCGGGGTACCAGTACCAGACCGGCGCCGGTAATCCCAACTTCGCAAGCGTGGTGATGCCGATCGGTCTGGATTCGAGCAACGCGTACCTGCTGTCGCTGTGCAGTGGCACCAGTCTTGGCTCGATCGCCGGCGGCCAGACCTTCAAGTTCGGCGGCAGCGGGGTGTCCTGCTTTGACGTCACGGGAATCAGCGGCGTGACGGCGGGGGACGAGAACGCGCTCGTTACCGGACTGACTTTCACCGACACGGGAAGCTTCACCGGTACGGTGGATCCGTTCAGTGCCACCACCGGCGGCGGGGGCGGCAGCACCGGCGTGCCCGAGCCGGGCATGCTGGCGCTGTTCGGGCTGGGATTCTTCGCTCTTGGCTTCGCGCGCCGCCGCCGGCGAAGCTGAAGCTCAAAGGGCTACTTCACGACCTTCAGCTGAGGGCGGCGCGAGCCGCCCTCTTCTGTCTGGGGCGGATGCGTGGGCGGCTGCGGCCCGAGGTCCTGCTCGGAAAACACCATGCCCTCGCCGGTTTCGCGCGCGTAGATGCCGAGCACCGCACCAACCGGAAAGCGCACGTGGTGGATGACCCCGGCAAAGCGCGCGTCGAATTCCACCAGATCCGCCCCGAGCCGCAGGCGCTGCGTCGCCCCCTCGCTCAGGTTGAGCACGATCTTGCCGTCCTTGACGTAGGCGCGTGGCACTTCCGCACCCTCGCGTGCCGCATCCACGATCACGTGCGGCGTATTGCCGCAGTCGGTGATCCACTGGTGCATGGCACGCAGCAGGTAGGGACGCTTGGGCAGCAGCTGACTCATGGCGCTTGCGGCAAAACCGACTATAAGAGTCGCATTTCCTGTTCCCGCTCGGAAAGCCCCTCACGAAACGCCGGACGCGCAAACACCAGCTGCGCGTATTTCTCGATCGCCTGCGCCTGCGGCGGCAGGTCGATCTCATAGTACGGCAGCCGCCACAGCACCGGGGCGATCGTGGCATCCACCAGCGAGAACTCGTCCGAGAGGAAGTAGGGCTTGACCTTGAACAGGTCGGTGCTCTGCAGGATCGTGTCGCGCAGAATCTTCTTGAGCTTGACCGTCTGCTTCTTGTCCGGCTCCAGATCGATCTGGCGGGCGACGCTGTACCAGTCGCGCTCGATGCGGTACAGCGCGAGACGAAACTGCGCGCGCGTCACCGGATCGACGGGCATGAGCGGCGGGTGCGGAAAGCGCTCATCCAGATACTCGATGATGACGCGCGAATCGTAGAGCACCAGATCGCGGTCGACGAGCGTCGGCACGCTGTGATAGGGGTTCAGGTCGAGCAGGTCCTCCGGGAAGCGGCCTGGCTCGACGCTGACGATGTCGATGCTGATGCCTTTCTCTGCGAGCACGATCCGCGTGCGATGACTCCACGGGTCATTCGGTGCAGAAAACAGCGTCATGATGGATCGTCTGCTCGACAAGTTTCCGCTCCTGCGACCCGTTCCACCAAAGCCGCCGGACGCTTCCCGCGCCCGGGACGCTCAGTGCACGTCTTTCCAGTAATCACGCTTCATGAGCCAGGCAAGCCAGGTGAACACCAGCAAGAACAGCACGACCCACACGCCGAGCGCACGCCGCGCCGCCTGCGTCGGCTCGCCCACGTAGTCGAGGAAGTTCACGGTGTCGCGCACGAAACCATCGTACTCGGCGGCCGTCAGCCGCCCGGGGGCGATCGGCTCGAAGTGATCGAACACCTGTTCATGCGTTGTCTGGCCGTCGAGCGTCTTGCTCACCTCCTTGAACACGGCGCTCTTCAAGCCCTCGAGCTCCGAGAGCACGTGCGGCATGGCCGTGGTGGGCAGACGCAGGTTGTTGACACCGGTCGGGCGCGCCGGGTCAACGTAAAAGGTCTTGAGGAACTGGTACAGGTAGTCCGTGCCGCGCGCGCGCGCCATGAGCGACAGGTCCGGTGGGGTCTTGCCGAACCAGGCTTCCGCGTCCGCGGCCGGCATGGTGGTGAGAATGTACTGCGTCGCGTTATCCCCCGGTGGGATCAGCTCCTTTTGCAGGAGGTCGGCCGGGATCGCCAGATCCTGACCGAGACGCGACCAGCGCTCGTACTTAAGCGAGTGGCAGCCGAGGCAGTAGCTCACGAAGTTGCGCGCCCCGCGCTGCACGGAGGGCAAGTCGGTGACGTCCACGTTCACATGCCGGTGTTGCCAGTCACGTGCGGCCGCGGCGGCCTCCTCGTCTGCCTCGGCAGCGCACGCGCTGCCGGTGACGAGCGCGCTGAACGACAGCAGCACGCCGAGTATGCAGCGTACGAGGCTCCCCCTGTCAGTGCGCATGGTAGACCACCCTTTCGGGCACGGGCTTGACCGGGTCAAGTTTCGTATAGATGGGCATCAGCCAGAAAAAGGCGAAGTAGATGACCGCGAAGATACGCGCCAGCACCACGTACAGCCCTTCCGCCGGCTGCAGTCCGAGGTAGCCGAGCACCACGAAGGACAGCGCGAACAGGGCGAGCGCGCCGCGGGACATCCAGCCGCGGTAGCGCATCGACTTTACCGGCGAGCGATCCAGCCACGGCACGAAGAGAAACGACACCACGGCGAGGAGCATGAGCAGCGCGCCCATGCGCTGATCGGGCACCGCGCGCAAAATCGCGTAGAAGGGCGTGAAGTACCACACCGGCGCGATGTGCTCGGGCGTGGACAGGGGATTTGCCGGCTCGAAGTTCGGGGCTTCGAGGAACAGGCCGCCCAGGTTCGGCACGAAGAACACCACGATCGCGAACAGCACGAAAAAGACTGCGATGCCGACGATATCCTTCACGCTGTAGTAAGGGTGGAAGGGAATGCCATCGAGCGGCTTACCGTCCGGACCCACCCTGTCGTGGATTTCGATGCCGTCGGGGTTGTTCGAGCCGGTCTCGTGCAGCGCCACCAAATGCAGCACCACGAGCAGCAGCAGCGCGAGGGGCAACAAGGCCACGTGCAGTGCAAAGAAGCGGTTCAGCGTCGCATCGGCGATGCCGTAGTCACCGCGAATCCACTCGACCAGCCCCGGGCCGATACCCGGAATGGTGCCAAAGAGATTGACGATCACCTGCGCGCCCCAGAAGGACATGTTGCCCCAGGGCAGCACATAACCCATGAACGCCTCGGCCATGAGTGCGAGGTACACCGCCATGCCGAACAGCCACAGCAGTTCGCGCGGCTTCTTGTAGGAGCCGTACAGGAAGGCACGGAACATGTGCAGGTAGACGACGATGAAGAAGGCCGACGCCCCGGTCGAGTGCAGGTAGCGGAGCAGCCACCCGTAGTTGACCTCGCGCATGATGTATTCGACCGAATCGAACGAAGTCGTCTCGCCCACCTTATAGAACATGGTGAGCATGATGCCGGTGGCCAGCTGCAGCACCAGCACGACCAGGGCGATGGAGCCGAAGAAGTACCAGATGTTGAAGTTCTTGGGCGCGTAGTAACCGGTCATCTGGGATTCGATGAACGCATCGACCGGCAGGCGCCTGTTGATCCAGGCCCACAGACGCTTAGCCACCGGCGCGTCGGGGGGCAGCGTCGCGGGTACACCGCTCGCGCTCTTAACGGCCATCAGGCGCTTCCTTTCTCATCCGCGCCGACCCGCAGCGTGGTGGGCTTCGGATACGAGTACGGCGGGACCCTCAGGTTGATCGACGCCGGGGAGCCATCAAACACCCGTCCCGCCAGATCAAAGCGCGAGCCGTGGCAGGGGCAGAAGAACCCGCCCGGCCAGCTCGGGTAGAGCTCCCCGACACTGAAGCGCTGTTTGGGCAGGCACCCGAGGTGGGTGCAGATCCCGACCAGCACCAGAATCTCGGGGGTGCGCGAGCGCTGCGTATTGGTGGCATACGGGGGCTGCGTGGAATCCTTTGACTGCGGATCCTTCAGGTCGGCGTCGTGCCCGGAGATGTGCTGCACCATGTCGGGGGTACGGCGCACGACGTAGATCGGCTGCTTGCGCCAGATGGTGATGGCCATCTGGCCGGGGTCGAGCTTGGCGATGTCCATGTCCACGGGCTCACCCTGGGCGCGGGCGCGCTCCGAGGGGCTCCAGGACTCGATGAAGGGCACCACCGCAAATGCCGCACCGACCGCACCGGTGGCAATAGTCGCCCGTGTCAGAAACCTGCGCCGGCTCAAGTCGACGACTTCATCGTCGGCGACGACTGCGTGATCCGCCATCCAACCGTCTCCCGCTTTAACTGCACACCCGCCGCCGCCCTGGGGTTCGCGTTCTCGCCGCCGTGCGCATGCTGCCGGGTGCAGGCGCGATTTCATACCTTGCGGGGGCGGCGCATTATACACAAACGAATACCCCTTCCCGGGCGCGCGCGGGCGCGCACCGCGGCGGGTTTCCCGGAGCTCAATGATGCTGAACCGCCTCGGGCGCGGACTGATTTTTGTCGCCGGATCGGTGGTGGGGGGCCTCGCCCTCGCCTTCCTGATCGTGGCCGCGCGCCCGCAGCTGATTCGCGGCGCGAGCGGCCTGCCCGCCCCCGTGCTGCCGCTGTTGCCGGCCGCCCCGGCGGCCGCCGCGCAAGTCACCTACGCCGCCGCGGTGCAGCGGGGCGCGCCGTCGGTCGTCAATGTCTATGCGGCGCGCGTGGTGACCGAGCGCGTGGCCCCCACACTCGGGGAGCTGTTCGGGGACTACATACCGCGCTACCGGCAGCGGATCGAACGCAGCCTCGGCTCCGGGGTGATCGTCGATGAGAGTGGTCACATCGTCACCAATCACCACGTCATCGCCAACGCCGACTCGATCCGGGTGCAGCTTGCTGACGGGCGCGTGGCCGATGCGCACATTGTCGGGCGCGACCCGGACACCGATCTTGCCGTACTGAAGATCGATCTGTCGCCGCTGCCGGTGGCCGTCTTTGGCCGCTCTGACCAGCTGCGCGTCGGGGATGTGGTGCTCGCGATCGGCAACCCGGTGGGCCTGTCACAGACGGTGACGCACGGCATCGTGAGCGCCACCAGCCGTCAGCAGCTCGGTATCGCCCCGCTCGAGGACTTCATTCAGACGGATGCGGCGATCAACTTCGGCAACTCCGGCGGCGCGCTGGTGGATGCCAGCGGCGCGCTGGTGGGCATCAACACGGCAATCGTCGCCAAGAACATCGGCGTCGAGGGCATCGGTTTTGCCATCCCGGTGAACATGGTGCGCGGGGTGTTGAGCGAGATCATTGCGCACGGCCGGGTCATCCGCGGCTGGATCGGCATCGTGCCGGAGGATCTGACGGTTGAGCAGGCACAGCAGCTCGGCTTCCCGCAGTCCGGGGTCGTGATCGGCAATCTGTACGTCAACAGCCCCGCCCAGCAGGCCGGGCTGCAACCCGGGGACATGCTGACGGCGATCGACGGCACGGCACCGCACAGCGCCCAGGACGTGCTCGGACGCATCGCGAGCCACAAGCCCGGCAGCACCATCGTGCTGCGCGGCCTGCGTGGCGGTCGCACCTTTGAGGTGCGCGCGCAGGTCGGGGAGCGCCCGCGGCCGCCATGACGACGCTCACCACCCGCGTTTTCGGCTCCCGCCACACGCTCGATGCGGCCTTGAGCGAGCGCCTGGCACGCGCCTTCGCGGCCCCGGGCGCCTCAGCGGTCATGCTCTCCGGCGGCAACACGCCGCTGCCCGCCTACCGCGCGCTCGCGCAGCAGCCGCCGCGGCACGATGAGCGCTTGCATGTGCTGTTCAGCGACGAGCGCTACGTGCCCGCGGATTCCCCGAAGAGCAATTACTGGCAGTGCAAGCCGCTGCTGGAGGTGCTCGGGCTGCCTGAGGAAGCACTGCTGCGCGTGCATACGGACCTGCCGCTCGAGGAGGCCGCGACGCGCTATGAAAGCGAACTCACCACACTCCTCAGCTCGGGCGTGCGCATCGGCCTGGGACTCCTCGGGCTCGGCGCCGACGGCCATACCGCCTCGCTCTTCAGCGCGCAGGACCTCGAGCGTGCCCGCGGCCGCTATGCGCTGCCGGTGCAGCGGCCCGATGGCATGGCGGCCGTGAGCGTCACGCCGGATCTGCTCGCGACCGTGCGCGAGCCGGTGTTCGTGGTGGCCGGTGCAGACAAGGCGGCGGCCGTGCACGCGCTCATGCGGCAGGACCGAAACCTGGTCGCCTGGGGCGCGGTGCAGGGCTGCGCGGACGTGGAACTGTGGCTATACGGGGGTGACTGAGCGCTGATTCCTGCGAACGGGTGCGCAAGCCCCTCGCGCCGGGCCGCTGACCCGGGAGCCGCGGCAGCGCTCCTGCGCCCCAGCCGGCGCGTCTATACTCAGCCCCCACACGAGGCCCTCACGGACTGGCCATGTTCCTCCAAATAGAGAACTTTCTTGCTCCCGCGGAGGTGCAGGCCGTGGCCGACATCGCCCGTCAGGCCAAGTTCATCGACGGCAAACTCTCCAATCCCCACAACATCACCAAGGACAACGTCATCGGCGATAACAATGACCCGATGGCGCGCCAGGCGGCGCAAGTCGGGCTGACGGCACTGCAGCGCAGTGAAGAAGCGAAGAATTTTGCCTTTCCGCGCCGGGTCGCTCTGCCGACGTTATTGCGGTACGACGCCGGCATGAAGTACGGGGTGCACGTCGATGCGGCGTTCCTCCCCGTCGGTCCGCAGCCGCTGCGCTCGGATATCTCCTGCACGATGTTCATCGCGAATCCTGCCGATTACCAGGGCGGGGAACTGATCATTCACCTGGGTACGGAGATCACGCGTATCAAGGGCAACGCCGGCTCCGCGGTGTTCTACCCCTCCACCCACCTGCATCAGGTGACGCCCGTCAGCGCCGGGGCGCGCCTCGTCATGATCACGTTCATCGAAAGCCAGATACCGGATGAGATGCAGCGCGAGCTTCTGTACACCCTGAACGAGGTGCGCGCGCTCGAGGGCCTGAAGATGGACTGGCACAACCGCACCCAGCTTGAATACGTGAGTGCGAACCTGCTGCGCATGTGGTCAAGATAGCGCAGGCCGACTGAGCAGCGCGCGGGGGGCCGGCAGGCGTGTCCATGAGTCAGCATCCGACCCGTGTGCCGGGCGCTCCGCCCGCGCACCGCAGGGCGCGCGTTACCGGAAACACCCCTCCTGCGACCCGACACCGCCCGAAACGAAGACGATGGCCACCCCGAGCCTCCTGCCCATTTTCGCGACCCCCTTCGTCGTTGCACCGGTCGGCGGTGCGAGCGATCTGAACGCGAGCCTCGCCTCCTTGTTCCTGGGGCGTGCCACGGAAGAGTACCGCGACCCCACCATACGCCCGGATCCGCTGTGCTTTCGAAGCCGCAAGGAGCTCTTTGAGTGGCCCGAGCCGGCGGTCGGGCACTTACGGGGGCAGCTGCTCGGCGGGATCTGGGCCGCGGTCATGGCCGCGAACCGGCGGACCTGCAGCCGGCGGACCTGGCGCGCCTGCAGATCCCAATCACACCTGGTTTCACCTGACGCGCTACGCGGGCTCCTTCATCGCCCACAACCATCCCCTCGCCTCCTGGTCGGCCGTGTATTGCGTGCGCGCCGATGAGCGCTGCGCGGATCAGCCCGTCAGCGGCGTTCTGCGCTTCCTCGACCCCCGGCCCGGGGCGGACGCTTACCTGGATATCGCCAACCGCCGCCTGCAGCCGCCGTTCGCCCTCGGCTGCCGGGAAATGCGGCTCGAGGAGGGGCAGGTGATCGTCTTTCCCTCTTTTACCTTCCATGAAGTCGCCCCGTTCTACGGCCAGGACGTGCGCATCACCGTGGCCACGAACTGCTGGTTCAGCTGAAATCCGCGGCCGCGCCGCGGTGCGGCGGCGCCGGGTCCCCAAACCGCGTGGTCCGGGCGCCACCGTTACTGTTGCGATTCAGCAACAGCCCCCGTCTCGCGCTTGCGCCAGCACTGAAAGGCCTGCACGAGCGCGGTCGGCGAAGTGGGGCAGGTTGGCAACACCGCAACAGCGTGCTAATAATGCCGCCCCAAGTCGACCGGCCGCCCCAAGGGATGGATTCAGCTAAGGGAATGGGTGGGGCGCCGGGACTGATGCCCTTAAAAAATTCGCGAATCATTTCAGAGGAACAAACACATGGCGAACAGTCGCAGCTTGCAACAGGCGGTGCGCTTCGCGCTGGCTACGGTCTCAGCCGCAGCCGGGGTCTCGGCGCTACACGCCCAAGAAGCACCGGCGCCCGCGACCACCGCAGCGCCCGTCGAAGAGGTGGTCGTCACCGGGTCGCGTCTACAGACGCCGAACGAACTGTCGATCAGCCCGATCACCACGGTGTCGGCGACCGACATCCAGGCGACCGGTCTGACGCGCGTTGAGGATGTCCTCAACAATCTGCCCCAGGTCTTCGCGGCCATGAACTCCACCACGTCGAACGGCGCGGATGGCACCGCCTCGGTTGACCTGCGTGGCCTCGGCGTTCAGCGCACGCTCACCCTGGTGGACGGTCTGCGGTTGGGCCCGGGCTCGGCAACTGGCGGACGCAACTATTCGGACCTCAATCAGATCCCCGCCGCCCTCATCGAGCGCGTGGAGGTGCTCACGGGCGGCGCCTCAGCGGTGTATGGCGCGGACGCGGTCGCGGGCGTGGTGAACTTCATTCTCAACACGCACTTTGAAGGCGTCAAGGTCGACGCGGGCTACAACTTCAACCAGCACAACAACGACAACCAGACGGGTACGGCGCAGCTCGTCACCCAGGCCGGCGACGTGCTGCCCTCGAGCAATGTCAACGCGGGGTTCGGCAAGAATGCCGCGGTCCTCATGGGTTCGAACTTCGATGACAACAAGGGCAACGCCACCGCCTACCTGACGTATGACAACCAGGGCGCCGCGCTGCAGAGCAAGTACGACTACAGCGCCTGTACGCTCGCACCCGCAAGCGCCACGGCCCTCGCGTGCACCGGCTCGGGCACGGCCGCAAAGAACGGCGCGGGCGGCCACTTCTACGCATCGACCGCCAGCGGGCACAGCTTTATCCACCATACGGTGGATGGCCTGACGGGGCAGTTCCGGAATCTCGCCGGCGCCGCCGACGACTACAACTACGGTCCGCTGAACTACTACCAGACCCCGAACGTACGCTGGACCGCCGGCGCGTTCGTGAACTACGACATCAATTCGCACATCAACGTGTTCATGAACGTCATGTACATGAACAACTCCTCGCAGGCCCAGATCGCTCCGAGCGGCGACTTCTTCCAGAATTCCTTCGTACCGTGCGCCGATCCGCTGCTGACCGCGCAGGAGCGCTCGACGCTGTGCACGGCGGCGAACCTCGCTGCGCAGGGCAATCCGTACGAGACCTACAACGGGGTGAATTATCCCGGTCTTAACATGGTCATCGGCCGGCGCAACGTCGAGGGCGGCCCCCGTATCGCGACCTTCACCAACGACTCCATCCGCGAGGTCCTCGGTGCGAAGGGCGACTTGGGGGATCCGCAGCAGGCGTGGACGTACAACGTTACCGCCCAGCACAGCAACGTCGACAGCCAGAACGGCAACCTGAACTACCTCAGTAACAATGCCATCGACCAGGCACTGAACGTGCTGCCGAGCCCCGGCGGGCCGGTGTGCGGCGGACCCTCCTCGCCGGTGAATAACGGTCCGCTCGTGGGCCAGGGCACGGGGTTCACCCCCAATACAAAGTGCGCCCCCTGGAATGTCTGGGTGCCCAACGGCGTAACGCCGCAGGCACTCGCCTTCCTGTCGGTCCCGCTGCTGGCGGACGGCAACACCGAGGAGTATGTCGTCAATGGCTCGGTGACGGGCGACCTCGGCAAGTACGGCGCCAAGCTTCCCTGGGCCGATTCGGGACTGCAGGCGAACTTCGGTGCGGAGTGGCGTCAGGAGTCCTCGAGCTTCCTTCCGGACGAGCTGAACCAGGCGGGCTCCGCGGCCGGTAGCGGCGGCCCGACCCCACCGGTCGCCGGCAGTTTCCACGTGAAGGAAGTGTTCACGGAAATGCGTCTGCCGCTCGCCCAGCACCAGGCGTGGGCCGAAGACCTTTCGCTCGACGCCGGCTATCGCTACTCCAAGTACAGCGAAGGCTTTGACACCAACACCTACAAGTTCGGCGCGGAGTGGGCGCCGATCCGGGACATTCGCTTCCGCGGCGGCTACCAGCGCGCGGTGCGTGCGCCGAACATCGGTGAGTTGTACACCCCGCAGGCGGTGGGCCTGGACGGCTCGGTCGATCCGTGCGCCGCGCCGAAGGCGACGGCTACCACACTCACCAACGGCGTGACGCTCGCGCAGTGCGAGGCCACGGGTGTGAAACCTGGCCAGTTCGGCAACATCATTCCGAACTCGGCCAACCAGTACAACGGCCTGCTCGGCGGCAATCCGAACCTCTCGCCCGAGAAAGCCGATTCATACACGATCGGCTGGATACTGACGCCGCGCTGGATCCCGAACTTCAGCTGGTCGGTCGACTATTTCAACATCAAGATCGACGACACGATCGGCATCATCGGTGGCAACACCATTCTCAATGACTGTATCGCGAGCGGGCAGTTCTGCAACGATATCCACCGCGACGCCACCGGGTCTCTGTGGAGAACGCAGCTCGGATACGTGACCGATCTTACGGTGAACGAGGGGCAGCTGAAGACCCAGGGCATCGACGTGCAGGGCACGTACCGCCTGGCGCTCAACAAGTTGGGGTCGTTGTTGTTCTCACTGCAGGGCACAAAGACCAAGGAACTGCAGACCACACCGGTGACCAACGGTCAGTCGTACGACTGCGTCGGGTACTTCGGTGCCACCTGCGGCGCCGGCAACCCGAAATGGCGCTCGATCTTCAACACCACCTGGTCGACGCCGTGGGACGGGCTGGACATCAACGCGCGCTGGCGTTACTTCGGTACGGACACCTCCGAGCAGACGAGCAAGAACTCGTTCCTCGCGGGAAGCCCGTTCCTGCCGCTGGCGCACATCCCGGCCTACAGCTACTTTGATCTGTCGGCGACCTTCAATGTCGTGAAGAACGTCAGATTGCAGCTGGGTGTGAACAACATCACCGATAAGGTTCCGCCGCTGGTGGTTGGGGGCGACTGCTCCACCAGTAGCCCGGCCGGCGCGAACTGCAACGGCAACACCTTCCCTGGAGTCTACGACTCGATGGGGCGCTATCTGTTCGCGCACATCACCGCGCAGTTCTAAGGCAAGACTGCTGAGTTGAAATCGGCGGGCCATGGGGCCCGCCGTTTTTTTTTGCGGCGGCCTCGAGCCTTCCTCTTCAGCGCAACCGGCGCGCCCGGTGCGTGCGTTTGCTGGGGGTGTGCATCATGTAGGACCCGAAGGAGGCGCGCGTGATGGTCACACTCTCTCCGACGGCGAGCAGCGGGTCCGAGTCATCCAGCTCCCACACCGCTCCGCCCTCAAGCGACACGGTCATGCGACCGCTGGCCGTGTTCCCCAGTGCGGCCACGCGAGCCTCAAGCGAGGGGGCTGTGGGTGCGGGGGGCGGCTTGGGGTGTTCGGCCTCATAGAGCCCGAAAGACTCCTTAGGAGGTGGCGCCGCCGCAGCCGGCGCCGCAGCGGCCGCCGCGCCTGCAGTGGGTGCTGCGAGGGCGGGCGGTGGCGCGGCAGCGGCCGGCGCAACTGCGGCGGCCCCGTGGGTCGGGGCGACCGGCACGGCACGCCCGGCGAGCCGGTCGTAGCAGGCGAGCCGGTCCGCATCCACGGCAAGGCTCGCGCAGGCTCGCAGGGCGCTCTGCGAAATAGTGAGGGCCGGTTGGGCCGCAGCCATGAGCGGGACTGCCGTGAGCACCCAGGCGCCCAGCAGCGGCCGGGCGAAGCGCGGCGGCAGAATTCTCTCCCGTCGTGCGCTCACAGTGCTTCCTGCGCGGGGATCCCGTAGTACGTGCCGACGGTCTCGGCGACCGCGCGGACCAGGTCGCGCTCGGCCGCCGTCAGGAACGGATTCCAGACGTCGAAGATGAGGATGCCGCGCGGCACGTCCGAAAGATTCCAGGCCTCGTGCTCGATCGTGTCGTCGAATACCCACGCCTTACCCGGCACCCACTCGCGCGTCTCGCTGCCGACGCGAAAGCCGCAGTCGGGTGGCACGATGAGCGGCAGATGCACGGTGAGTCGCGTATTGGTGACCCCGGTATGCAGCGGGATGCGGGTGCCCGCATCCAGAATCGAGAAGAATGCAGTCGGCCCGCGCGCCGGTACATCGCACTGCGGTGCCCCTTTGAGCGCTTGCGTGGTGCGCGGACAGCGCGCCAGGTGCGCCGGCTGCGCGAGAGACTGGTTCCAGAGAAAGTACGCGCTCCAGCGGCGCGACTTGTTGAGCTCCTTCCACTGGTTGAGCGGGGCACCCTGCGGGTAGGCGATATACGGCTCAAGTCCCTCCCGATCCGAGACGAGCACGTTCATCAGCTCGGCACGAATGTCATCCGTGGCTGCCTCGATCGCATCCAGCCACGGGAAATCGCTGCGGTCGAAGAATTCCACCGCAGGGATCTCCGGAAAATACATGAACGTCGGCTGCGGCAGGTAGCGCGCGCGCCGGCCCGTCAGGAGGTCGATACAGCGCTCGACGCGGCGGTACTGTCCGCCCCCATGACGTTCGCGTATGCCAGCGAGGCGCTCCTCGATCGCCCCTGCCAGCGCGGCATCGTCCTTGGCGACCGCCGCGCGTGCATGCTCGATCATGGCGGCCACCGTCGCCGGCGGCGGCGCGTCTCCGGGGGGCAGCGTAGCCAGTGCGTTGCGATAGGTGCGCGCCGCGTTACGCGCATCGCCCGTCGCCTCGAGCAGGGCGCCCTTCTGCAGGAGCGCTGCGAGGTAGCGCGGCTCGAGCGCCAGGGCACGTTCAAGGGCGTCGAATTCATCCGTCGGCAGGTTAAGCGCGTGCAGACTGGAGGCCAGGTTCGACCACAGCGCCGGATGACCGGGGTCCGCGTGAGTGGCCCGCTGGAAAAGCTCGCGTGCGCGGCTCGCGTCGCCCCGCTGCAGCATGCGCAGGCCGAGCTCGTTCAGCACCGCAGGATGGGCCGGCGCGAGTTCCGCCACGCGGGTGAGCAGCTGATCGGCCTCGCCCGAGCGACCGGCGGCGCCGGCGGCCTTGGAGGCCTGAATCAGGCGCAGCACCGTGGCATTGTCGGGGGCCGGGGCGCCGGCCATGGCATTGACGTCGCTCAAGAGCTTCCCCTATCGTTTGTCGGATTTGCGGCGCGATATTAGCGCGATCAATCAGGGCCCGGAGAGCGCATTGCCCCCCTCAGGTGAAGTCGATTTTAAGCTGATTCGCGCCGCCTCACTGTTGGAGAGCGATCCGGCGGCCGCGGCCGCCGCCGCCGCGCAGATTCTGCGCGAACAGCCCGGGCACGCCGCAGCGCTGCTGCTACTCGGTACGGCGCATCGCGCCAGTGGGGATGCGCAGGCCGCCGCCCGTGAGTTCGCCGAGCTCGCCGCGGCGCAGCCGCAATCGCCGGTGATCCGCCTGGAGCTCGGGCGCGCGCTGCGCGCCTTAGGACGCGACGCGGAGGCACGGGTGGCACTTGAGCACGCCGTGGAGCTGTCCGCGGATCTTGCGCCGGCGTGGCGTGAGCTTTCGCTCGTGTACGCCGCGCAGGGCGACAGCGCCGCGTGCGATGCGGCCTATGCCCGCTTCGAGCGGCTCGCACCCGAAGGGAACCGCCTGACCGAGGCCGCCGCCGCCCTCGCAAGCGAGCGGCTCTCGATGGCCGAAGAGATGCTCAAGCGCGCGCTCGAGCGCGCGCCCGAGGATGTCGTCGCACTGCGCCTGCTCGCGGAGGTGGCCACCGCACGCGAAGACTACCGGCCGGCCGAGCGGCTACTGCAAGAGTGCCTGCGTCTTGCCCCCGGCTACAGCCGCGCGCGGCTGGATCTCGCCCAGGTCCTGCACAAGCAGGTGAAGGCGGAGCCGATGCTCCCGCTGCTCGAGCGGCTGCTTGCCCTCGAACCCGAGAATCTGCCCTACCGCATACTGCAGGCCGCAGCGTACAGCCTGCTCGGGCGCTCGGAGCGCGCCACGCAGATCCTCGCGGGGCTGGTGCGCGAATTTCCCGCCGATGCGCGGGTGTGGCTGAACTTCGGCCACACGCTGCGCTCTGCGGGCCATCAGCGCGAGGCCATCGACGCCTATCGCAAGTGCCTGGAGGTCAAGCCCGACTCCGGCGATGCCTGGCTGGCGCTGGCGAACCTCAAGACGTTTCGCTTTACCGCGAGCGATGTCGCGGCGATGCAGGCGCAGCTTGCGCGGGCGGAGCTGCGCCACGACGATCGCGCGCAGTTCGAGTTTTCGCTGGGCAAGGCGCTCGAGGATGAAGGCGAGTTCGCCACTTCCTTCGAGCACTATGCCCGAGGTAATGAGCTGCGACGGGCCGTGATTCACTATCAGGGCGAGAGCATGACGCGTCTCGTGCAGCGCACCGCGACGCTCTACACGCGGGAGTTTTTCGCCGCGCGCGCCGGCTGGGGTTGCCCATCGCCGGAGCCGATTTTCATCGTCGGGCTGCCACGCGCCGGCTCGACGTTGCTCGAGCAGGTCTTCGCCAGTCATTCTCAGGTGGAAGGTACGCGCGAGCTGACCGACGTGCTCGGCATTGCCCTGGAGCTCGGGGACCGGGATGAGGAACCGGGTAAGGCCCCTACCTACCCGCAGTCGGTCGCGCGTCTGACGCGCGCCGAGTGCGCCGCGCTTGGGGAACGTTATCTTGCGCAGACGCGCGCGCATCGCCTCCTCGGCCGGGCGCATTTCATCGACAAGATGGGGAGCAACTTCAGGCACCTGGGGCTCATCCACCTGATGCTGCCGAACGCACGCATCATCGACGCGCGCCGCTCCCCGCTTGGCTGCTGTTTTGCTAACTTCAAGCAGCATTTCCACAGGGGCCTGTGGTTCACCTACAGTCTTGAGGATCTCGGTCGTTACTACCGCGAGTACGTGAGTCTCATGGCTCACTTTGACCAGGTACTGCCCGGGCGCATTTATCGTGTCTGCTACGAGGATGTGGTCGAGGATCTCGAGGGCGAAGTGCGCCGGTTACTCGACTACTGCGGCCTGCCGTTCGAAGAGCCGTGTCTGCGCTTCCACGAGACTCGCCGCATCGTGGCCACCGTGAGCTCCGAGCAGGTCCGACGGCCGCTCTACACCGAGGGCGTCGCGCAATGGCGCAACTTCGAGCCCTGGCTGGGACCCCTTAAGGAGACGTTGGGTGAGCTCGCGCTGACGCCGCCGCACACGGCGGCTGCCCGGTAGCGACCAGATCAAGCAGTGGCCGCAGCGGCGCCATGTACTTCTGGTAGTGGCGCCAACGCCCGACCGATTCAGCATTGATCTTCTGACGAACCTGCCAGCGGCTGGCGGTGATGATGACACGCTGCGTCTGGTGGAAATCAAGACACTGCGCATTCCACGGCATCCCGATGAACTCCAGCATCCGTCGCGACCAATGCTCCTGATCCTCGATCAGCGCCTCATACGGAATCTCCAGCAGCGTGGTCGCCGGTAGCACCGCCCGCCAGTGATTCGTGATGCGGACATACTCGCTGTAGTAGTGCGCCAGGTCGTCGAAATCAGCGGCGTAAGGGTGCAGGGCGGCGAAATTCTGAAAGTAGATCGACAGACAGGTATCGAATGGGTGGCGTTGCATATGGAGGATTTTGGCACGCGGGAACACGGCGTGGATCAGGCCGGCGTACAGGAAATTGGCGGGCATTTTGTCGACCACGCGCCGCGCCGCACCCGCTGAGGCACCGATCCGCTCCAGATAGTCGCGTGCCATAACCGAGAAGACGCTCGCCCCTGCCTCACGCTCAAGCCGTGCGGACGCGAATGCCGCGAATGCGCTGTCCCAGAATCGGGGCTCGCCGGCACCGAATACTTCGGGGTGTGAGGCGAGGATCTGTTCGCTCAGTGAGGTTCCCGATCGCGGCATGCCGAGGATAAAGACCGGAAGCTCTGAGGCAGAGGCCCCGGCGTGAGACTCGCGCACGAAGGCGCTGCCGAACTTATGGATGATCTGGTCGACCTGCTCAGTCAGTTTCCCGCGCTCGTACTTCGCGGCATGCCGCTGGCTGAGTTCGTTCGCCTGCCGATACTGGCTGAACGCGTCGTCGTATTGCCGGACGTCGTCATAGTACTTGCCGAGGGCGTGGCGCAAACCAATTTCGTGCGCAAGCGGCAGGGGCTTTGCAAGCAACGCCTCGGCGCCCTGCAGCCAGTTGGCGTCGGCTCGCGTCATTTTGCGATTTGCGGCAATGCTGCAAAATAGCGCCGGAAAATCCGCATCGATCGCCAGGCCTCTTTGGAACAACTCCTGCGCCTGCTCAAACTCGCCACGGTCGACGCACAGGTCACCCAAAAGGCACAGTGCCGCGACAGAGTTCGGGTCCGTGGCCAGTGCGGCGCGGCAGCTCGCCTCGGCCTCGGCCGCGTGACCCTGCAGGCGAAGTGCCGTCGCGAGGCCCAGATGCGCCGCCGCATAGTCCGGACGCAACGTCAGGGCGCTGCGAAAACACACCACCGCCTCTGTGACGTGTCCGAGCTCGTACAGCGCGTTGCCGAGGTTGCTGCGAATGTCGGCGCGCTGCGGGCGCAGCTCAACGGCGGTGCGGTACGGCGACAGCGCTTCGCCATGATCCCCCAGATCGCACAGCGCGTTGCCGAGGTTGTTCAGCGCCTCCACGAAACCGGGGTTCAGATTCACAGCCTGGCGGAAGCTCCCGACAGCTTCGGCGCCGCGTCCAAGTGCTGCGAGTGCGAGCCCCAGGTTGTTGTGAGCGACGCTCAGGCCCGGCTCAAGCGCGA
Source organism: uncultured Pseudomonadota bacterium (assembly GCA_963742045.1). Taxonomy (GTDB): domain Bacteria; phylum Pseudomonadota; class Gammaproteobacteria; order Steroidobacterales; family Steroidobacteraceae; genus 13-2-20CM-66-19. The sequence continues at coordinate 3,872,780 of CAVUKE010000003.1, read as the reverse complement.
TGGCCCGCTGAGCGCAGCCCGCCGCCTCCTGCAGCTGCCCGAGCTGGCGCAGAGCGTTGCTGAGATTACAGTACGCTTCCGCATCGTCGGGTTTGATCTCGAGCGCCCGACGGTAGCAGCCGACGGCCTCGGCGCATTGGCCCAGCTCCTGCAACGTGTTTCCCAGATTATTGTGTGCCTCGGGGGAAGGCGGGTCGATCTGCACCGCCCGGCGATACAGCGCCACTGACTCACCGGCGCGCCCGAGCGCGCACAGGGCATTAGCGGCAGCCATGAGTGCCTGGACGTCGCGCGGTTCAATCTCGAGCACGCGGCGCAGGCTCGCCAGCGCCTCTTCCAAACGTCCATGATCGAGCAACACCGCGCCGAGATTACGGTGCGCCTCGGCGTCATTCGGCAGCAGCTCTGTCGCTTTGCGCAACGCCGGCCAAGCGTCCTTTCCCTGCCGCGCGAGCGCGACGCTGGCGATCTTCCATAGCGCCCCTGAGTGCGGAGAACTTTGCAGAAGCTCACCGGCCAGGTTTTCCGCCTCAGCGAGGCGGCCTTGGTTGATAAGCACACCGAGCGCGAGGATGTCCGGCGGCTGTGAGGTTGCCGGCGCGGGTGAGATTGCCGGCGCCGCGGCCGGCGTCTGCAGCGCTCCGCAGCAGCTTTTGTATCTCTTACCGCTGCCGCAGGGACAGGGATCGTTGCGACTCGGACTCATGTGCTGGCGCGCGCCGGTAAACCGGGCGCCTGCACAAGCGCGGCCAGCGCGTCGTGGATTGCGGCGAACACGCCGTCCCAGTCCCCGCGTCGGGACTGGCGGAAGAGGCGCATGCTCGGATACCAGGGACTGTCAGCTCGGTCCAGGAGCCAGCGCCAGTCGGGCACGTGTTTCAGGGCGATCCAGGTCGGGCAGGCGAGCGCACCGGCCAGATGTGCCAGCGCCGTGTCACAGGTGATGACGAGGTCAAGATGCTTCATGACCGCCGCGCTGTCGAGAAACGCCTGCGCTCCGGCATCAAAGTCATCCCCGAGTACCTCGACGGCCGGGTCTTTGGGTCCAGCTGAGACTGCGTCACTTTTCTGCAGGCTGATCAGCCGGACACCGCGGATGGCAGCCAGGCGCGCGAACATTTCGAGCGGCACCGAGCGGCCGACGTCGATGCGGTTGCGACTGCCTTGCCAGACGATGCCCACTTTGAACCCCGTAGCGCCGATTCGTTGCCGCCACTTGGTCATGCGCTGCGGATCGGCGAAGAGGTAGGGCACCGTGGCAGGAACGTCCGCGAGCGTGGTGCTGAGGGCGAGCGGCAGGCTCATGAGGGCACAGTGATAGTCGAATCCGCCCGTCGGCTCGCCGGGCGCCACGATCCGGATCGACGGACTGAGGCCCGTCAGCAGCTCGCGCAGCTGAGGCTGTACGGCGAAGATCACCTGCGTGCCGCGCTGCTCGAGCAGCTTCGCGTACCGACAAAACTGAATCGTGTCCCCGAGTGCCTGATCGGCATACACGAACAGGGTCTTGCCTGAAATGTCCGCCTCACCGAGCCAGACCGGCCCGGGAACGGACGGCGCCGCAGCAGGATTGAGCTGCTTGCGCCATTCATACAGCGGCAACCCCTGCGCAAACTCACCCGACAGCAGCAGACAGAGACTCTTGTTAAAGAGTGATCGCGCGTGAGCGGGATTCAGTCCGATCGCCCTCTCATAGCTTGCAATAGCCTCCGGTATCCGGTTGAGATCGAACAGGGCGTTGCCGCGCAGACAGTAATTATTCGCATCCTCGGGCGACTCCCGCAGCGCGAAGTCATACTGCGCCAGCGCCTCCTGCGGGCGCCCCAGATCGCGCAGCGCGTTCCCGAGATTGCCATGCACGCCGCGCATCCCGGGTTGCAGCTGCAGTGCACGGCTGCAGCTGGCGAGTGCTTCGGCGGCCTGCCCGAGCTCGCACTGCACCGTGCCGAGATTATTGTGAGCCTCGGCAAAATCCGGTTGCAGCCCGAGGGCGTGCGCGTAACTGCCCGCCGCCTCCGGATACCTCTGCAGTGCCTGAAGCACGAGTCCGCGGCTGTTATAGGCCGCGGCGAAGCTCGGCTGCAGCGCGATCGCCCGGTCGCAGCTGCCGAGTGCCTCGGGGAAGCGCTGCAGCTGACGCAGCACGTTGCCGCGGTTGTTATGCAGTTCCGCGGACTCAGGCCGCAGCGCCAGCGCGCGCTCGAAACTTGCCAGCGCCTCGGCGGGGCGTTGCAGCTGCTGCAGTGCCATGCCGCGGTAGTTGTGTGCCTCGACACCATGCGGAGTCAGAACGAGGGCCTGATCGAAGCTCGCGACGGCATCGGTGAAACGCCCCAGGTCGCGCAGCGCGGCGCCGCGATAGCAGTAGGCATCGGTACTGGGCTGCAGGGCGATGGCTGCGTTCGCCCGGGCGAGCGCCTCCTCGGGGCGGCCCAGTTCCCGCAGCGCCGCCGCACTGGCGCTGAGTGCGACCGCAAGATCCGGCTGTAACGACAGTGCAGCATCGTAGCTGGCGAGCGCTCGCGCGGCGCGACCCAGCCCCATCTGGGCCTGCCCGAGGCTGACGTAGGCTGCGGCGGTTGCGCGCAGGCCGATCGCCCGACCGATCAGATCGAGCGCGCGCTCGTAGCGACCGGTCTGCAGGGCGATGACGCCCTGCAGATGCAAGACCTCGAAGTCGGCCGGATTTTGACGCAGTAGCTCCGCGTAGATCCGTTCGGCTTCGGCGAGCCGGCCCGCACGAAGCAACGCAATGCCGCGCTCGCGGAGCGGTTCGGGTGTCAAGCGCACCTCAGCCCGTGCGGCCGTGCGGGGCGCAAGACCCCGCGAACACGATCACGCGCATCGATCATGGAGTCACGCTCGCGCGGCGGGGCTTCCCCGGCGCGGCTCATTGCAGAACCGCCGCGACGAGGGGCTGGCGCCGGGCGAGCGCGTGCAGCCAGTCCAGCCCGCGCCGGATCTCCGCGGCGTGCTCACGATCTGCGCACTCAAGGAGCTCGCGCCGCAGCGCGGCATCGTAGGCGTGTTCGGGCGCCTTGGAATACTGCTGCATCAGCGGACCGCTCACGAGTGCCTCGAGCTCCTGCTCGGCCGGGCGTGCGCCGAGCCGCTGGCAAACGGTCCGCAAACCTGCCACGGGGTCGCGCAGAAATGCGTCGAAGTCCACCCACAATACCCGCGATGCAAAGCGCTCCGCGGCCGCGCCCAGCGCGGTCATTTCACACAACCAGCTCATCGCGATGCCCTCGCCCTCCGAGCCCGGATCCGGCCCCGGCCAGTCCGCTCCGAAGCGCCGTTGCAGCCGCTGCAGGCGCGCAGGCCCGAGATGGCGACTCTCCAGGCGCGAATTGGCGCCGGCGAATATGCACTGCAGGTAGGCGAGCGGGCGGGCGAACATAAAGAGCGCCGACGACGGCTCGCTCTCGGCGAGGATGCTGCCTGCCAGCTCGCTGACGAAGCTCGTGACCTTCACGACCGCGCGCTGGGCGGGCCGCCACGTGCGCCCGAGGAGCGCGAGCGTAGCGGGCAGGCCCGGCGCCGCGGCAGCGGCCGCGGGGCCGGCAAGCACGCGCAAGAGCGCAGGCTCGCGCAGCGAGAAAAAGCCCTCGTGCGCGCCGATCAGGCGCGAGATGAGCGTCGAGCCGACGTGCCCGGTGTGGAAGATGTAGTGCGCCCGCGGGCGCAGCCGGCCGCCAGCGGCCTCGAGGAGCGCCGCAGCACACACCTCTTGTGCATAGCTGCCCGAGAGCAGGCGCTGGTCAAGAAAGCTTGCCGCGCGGTACGCCGCCTCATCCAGCTTCACCATCCTGACCGCTGCACCCTGCTGGTCCAGTGGCAGCCAGGCGGGCGAGCGTGTCAGCTCATCCGGGGTGAGTATCATCTTGCGGCCGCGCGCGGTCGCACGAGCGCGTCCAGTCCTGCGGCTTGGCCCCGGGATTGTGCCAGCCGCACCGGCCCTTGATCAGATCTTCCGCCTGCTTCGGTCCCCAGCTGCCCGGCAGGTATTCAATGGGGGAGGTGGAGAGGTTCAGCAAGGGATCGACAATCTTCCACGCCGCTTCCACCTCATCCTCGCGCGCGAAGTGGGAGGTGTCACCGATGAGTGCCGCACTGATCAGTACCTCGTAGGCGTCCATGTCATCGCCCTGCTGCTCCGCTACGTATAACTCGATGTCACGCCCGGTCATGACGGGACCGGGCTTCTTGGCGAGCGCCCCGAGCGCGATGGCGACGTCCGGGCCGAGCCGAAAGCGCGCATGATTGGGCCGTTCGGGCGCCTGATCGCCAAACACGTTCGCCGGCGGTGGCCTCAGTTCCACCACCACCTCGGTGGCCGTTACCGGCAGGCGCTTGCCGGCGCGCAGGTACAACGGCACACCGCTCCAGCGCCAGGAGTCGATGTGCAGCACGAGCGCGGCATAGGTCTCGACTTTGGAGTCCTTGGCGACACCAGGCTCCTCGCGATAGCCCTTGAACTGCCCGCGCACGAGTTCGACCGGCGTCGCGACGCGCACGGCCTTCAGCAGCTTGACCTTCTCATCGCGCAGCGACTCGCCGTCAGTGTTGACGGGCGGCTCCATGGTGAGCAGCGCGACGATCTGCAGCAGATGATTCTGGATCACGTCACGGATCGCGCCGGTCTCGTCGTAGAACTTGCCGCGGCCGGCGACGCCGATCGATTCGGCCATCGTGACCTGAACGCTGGCGATGAAGTTGCGGTTCCATACCGGCTCGAGGAAGGAGTTCGCGAAGCGGAAGTACAAAAGATTCTGCACCGCCTCCTTGCCAAGATAATGATCGATGCGGAAGATGTTGCTCTCGGGGAAGTGCTTGTGCAGCGTCCGGTTCAGCTGCTGCGCCGAGGCCAGATCGCGGCCGAAGGGCTTCTCCACGACCACGCGGGCGCCCGGCCCGACGCTGGTGGCGCTCAGGTGCTCGATCACGACCGGGAACATGCTCGGCGGGATGGCGAGGTAATGCAGCGGGCGCTGCGCGTTGCCCAAGCTCTTGCGCAGCGCCTCAAACGTTGCGCGGTTGTTGTAATCGCCATCGACGTAGCGCAACAGCCCGAAGAGACGCGCCATGACGGCCTCGTCCGCGTCCGGCACGAACGCCTTGAGGCTCTCGCGTACGCGCGCCGTCAGCTGCTCGAGCTTCCAGCCCTGGCGGGCGACGCCGATCACCGGCACGCTGAGCAGGTTGCGGCGCACGAGCTGAAACAGCGCCGGATAAATCTTGCGATAGCACAGATCTCCGGTCGCTCCGAAGAGCACCAGCGCGTCACCGTCACGGCGTTCCATTTTGCAGCCTCCGTGCCTCTTCAGCCCTTAGGAAGATTTCTCGACATGGCCACCGAACCCCAGGCGCATCGCCGAGAGCAGCTTGTCGGCGAACGCGGCACGACCGCGTGACTCGAAGCGCGAGTAAAGCGCGGCACTCAGCACCTGCGCCGGCACGCCGACCTCGATCGCCGCCTCCACCGTCCAGCGACCCTCACCGGAGTCGGCCACGTGTCCGGTGAAGCCGGTGAGCTTGCCGTCCTGCGCCAGCGCCACCGCCGCCAGATCCAGCAACCGCGAGGCGATGATGCTGCCATGGCGCCAGACCTCCGTGATCGCAGGAAGATCCAGCTGGTACTGAAAGTAGCGCGGGTTCGCCAGCGGTGCGGTCTCCGCGTCCACACTCGTGCTCTTGAGTCCGGCATCAGCGTGCGCGAGCACGTTAAGGCCTTCCGCGTACGCGGCCATGAGCCCGTACTCGATGCCGTTGTGCACCATCTTCACGAAGTGCCCGGCGCCGGCGGGACCGCAGTGCAGATACCCCTGGGCCGCCGCGGCGCGGCCTGCGGCGCCGCCGGCGGGCAACTTACCGCCCGGGGCGAGCGTCGCCAGCGCCGGCTCGATGAGCGCCACCGCCGCGGCATCGCCGCCGATCATCAGGCAGTAGCCCTGTTCGAAGCCGAGCACGCCGCCGCTCGTGCCGACGTCCAGATAATGCACCCCGGCACGCTCGAGCTCCTCGCAGCGGCGGATGTCGTCGTGGTAATTGGAGTTGCCGCCATCGATCAGCACGTCCCCGCGGGCGAGCAGCGGGCGCAGTTGCTGGATGACCGCATCCACGATACCGGCGGGCACCATGATCCACAGCGCGCGCGGCGCCTTGAGCGCCTGCACCAGGTCCGCCAGGGAGTCGACCCCACGTGCCCCGTAAGCGGCGACGGTTTGCACCGCCTCGGGCTTCGGATCGTAGGCCACGCACTCGTGCCCACCCTGCAGCAGACGCCGCACCATGTTGGCGCCCATGCGCCCCAGTCCGATCATCCCGATCTGCATTGCCTGACTCCTTATACGTGCGCGGGCGCGTGCACTGCGCTAGTTGGGAACGCGCCGGATCTGCGCCCCGAGCTGCGCGAGCTTCTCCTCGATCGCCTCATAGCCACGGTCAATATGATAGATCCGCTCGACGTCCGTGCGGCCCTCGGCCACCAGGCCCGCGAGCACCAGGCTCGCCGAGGCGCGCAGGTCGGTCGCCATGACCGGGGCGGCAGTCAGGCGCTCCACGCCGTGAATGATGGCGGTGTTGCCCTCGAGGCGGATCTCAGCCCCGAGACGGCGCATCTCGAGCATGTGCATGAAACGGTTCTCGAAGATCGTCTCCGTGATCGTGCCGACGCCGCTCGCCACGGTGTTCAGTGCGGCAAACTGCGCCTGCATGTCAGTCGGGAAGGCCGGATACGGCGCGGTGCGCACGTCGACCGCCTTGAGGGTGCGGCCGCGCATGTCCACCTCGATCCAGTTATCGCCCACCCCCACCCTGGCGCCGGCCTCCTCGAGCTTCGCAAGGACTGCGTCCAGATGATCGGGGCGCGTGTTCTTGATGCGCACGTGGCCGCGGGTAATGGCGCCTGCGACCAGGTAGGTGCCGCTCTCGATGCGATCCGGCAGCACCTCGTAGGTGGTGCCCCGCAGGCGCTTCACCCCGTTGATCGTGATCTTGTCGGTGCCCGCGCCGTGGATATCCGCCCCCATGGCGATGAGGAAGTTGGCAAGATCCACCACTTCCGGCTCGCGCGCCGCGTTCTCGATGACGGTCTGCCCTTCGGCGAGCGTCGCCGCCATCATGAGGTTTTCAGTACCGGTGACGGTGACGGTGTCGAGCACCAGCCGTGCGCCCCTGAGGCGCGCGGCGCGCGCGCGGATGTAACCGCCCTCGATGGTGATGTCCGCCCCCATCGCCTGAAGCCCTGCGACGTGGATATTCACCGGACGCGCACCGATGGCACAGCCCCCGGGCAGGGAAACGTCGGCCCGGCCGTAGCGCGCCACGAGCGGACCTAACACCAGGATCGAGGCGCGCATGGTCTTCACCAGATCGTAGGGTGCGAAGCACTCGCGCACGGTCGTGCCGTCGACCTCGATGCGCATGCGCTCATCGATCGTGACCGTGGCGCCCATGCGCCCGAGCAGCTCGACCGTCGTGGTCACATCCTTCAGGTGCGGCACATTGGCCACCACGACCGGATCCTCCGCCAGCAGCGCGGCGGCCAGGATCGGCAGCGTCGCATTCTTGGCACCCGAGATGCGCACCTCGCCCTCGAGCGCGACGCCCCCCTGAATCTGCAGCTTATCCATCCGCTAGCCTCGCCCTGCCTCTTGCGGTGTCAGCGCTTCGATCGACAGCGCGTGGATCTCGCGTCCCATGAGCTCACCGAGCGTGCGGTACACCAGCTGGTGGCGAGCAACACTGCGCTTACCCGCAAACTCCTGCGCCACCACGCGCGCACTGAAATGCGTGTTGTCCTCGGAAGCCACATACACCTCAGCACCGGGGAGGCCTGCGCGGATCAGCCGCGCTACGTCTTCTGGGGTCATGGGCGCGATATTACATGGGCCGCTCGCGAGCGCGCCTATAATGAACGGCATGAATTTGCACCCCGCCGCCGGCGCCGCCGCACAGGTCAAGGATGAACAGCTGCTCGCCTCGGGGCGCCGGGCGCTGGAGATTGAAACGCGTGCGGTGGCAGCGCTCGTGCCGCGGCTCGGGGTCGCTTTCGCGCAGGCCTGCCGCCTTTGCCTGCAGTGTCAGGGGCGGGTGGTGGTGACCGGCATGGGCAAGTCCGGTCACATCGCCGGCAAGATCGCCTCGACGCTGGCGAGCACCGGCACCCCGGCGTTCTTTTTGCACCCCGCGGAAGCCGGCCACGGGGATCTGGGAATGATCACCCGTCAGGACGCGCTGCTGGCGCTGTCCAACTCCGGGGAAACCCCGGAGCTCGTGCTTCTGCTGCCGCACCTGAAGCGCCTCGGCGTGCCGCTGTTGGTCATGACGGGCAAAGCCGACTCGACCCTCGCGCGCGCGGCCACTGTCACGCTCGACGTCGCCGTGCCTGAGGAGGCCTGTCCGCTCAATCTTGCCCCGACGGCGAGCACCACGGCAACGCTCGCCATGGGCGATGCGCTCGCGGTGACCGTGCTCGAGGCGCGCGGCTTTACAGAGCAGGACTTTGCCCGCTCGCACCCCGGGGGCACGCTCGGCCGCAAGCTCCTGCTGCACGTTGAGGACCTCATGCGCACCGGCAGCGCCGTGCCGCAGGTCACTCCCGAGGACCCCTTGAGCGAGGGGCTGCTGGAAATGTCGCGCAAGGGTCTGGGCATGACGGTGGTGGTCGATGCCGCGCAGCACATCGTCGGGGTGTTCACCGACGGGGATCTGCGCCGCACACTCGATCGGCAGATCGACGTGCACACGACCCGCATGAGCGAGGTGATGACGGTGAACTGCAAGCACATCGGGCCAAAGGAGCTGGCCGCGCAGGCGGTGCACCTGATGGAGCTGCATCGCATCACGGCGCTGCCGGTGGCCGACGCCGCCGGGCGCCTCGTCGGCGCGCTCAACGTGCACGACCTGCTGCGCGCCGGTGTCGTGTGAGGTGGCGCAAGCCGTGCCGATCCGCAGCGATATCCGTCTCGCTGGTGCTCGATGTTGACGGGGTGCTCACCGACGGGCGGCTGTATTTCGGTGCGCGCGGGGAAGCGCTGAAAGTCTTTCACGTACGCGACGGGCACGGCATCGTGCAGCTGCTGCGTGCCGGTCTTGAGGTGGCCGTGATCTCCGGGCGGCGTTCCGCCATGGTGCGCGTGCGCTGCCGGGAACTGGGCGTGCGCTATGTGTACCAGGGCGTGCGCGACAAACTCGCGGTATTGCAGCGCCTGCTGAAGCGGCTGCGCCTCGAGGCCGCCGCCTGCGCCTGTGTGGCGGATGACCTGCCGGACCTGCCGCTGATGCGCAGCGTCGCGCTCTCCTTTGCGGTGTCGGACGCGCACCGTGACGTGCGTCGCGCGGCGCATATCGTCACGCGCCTGCCCGGCGGCTGCGGCGCGGTGCGCGAGGTCTGCGATCACCTGCTCGCGCTGCGGGCGCGCCGCGAACGACGCCGATGATCTATCGGGTGATCGCGATCGTGGCCTTCGTCGTGCTGCTCATCGGGGTGGTCGTGCTCTCCGGGGGTGAGCGCCAGGGGGCAGTGCCGGTCACGGTCGGCGGTGCGCCGCAGGATCCGGGTTACTCGGCGAAGAAGGCGCGCCTCATACAAACCGGACCCGATGGGCAACCGATCTACACCGTCGATGCCGCCCAGGTGCAGCAGCAGCCTGAACAGAGCACCGTTGACATGCAACAGGTCGTGCTCGGCTTCAAGGATGCCGCTGGCGATCAATGGACCGCACGCGCCGCGCGCGGCCAGCTCGCGCAGAACAGCGGCATCGTGCAGCTTGAGGGCTCAGTACACGTCAGCGGCATTTTGCCCGGCACGGATGAACTGGCCGACATCACCACCGAGCACCTGGCGTTTGACACCAACGCGCAGATCGTCACCACGCGCGATCCTGTTACGCTGCTGATGAGCGGGCGCAAGCTTGACGCGGAGGGCATGGTTGCGAACTTGAAGGAGCGTCACGTGCAGTTAGAATCGGCCGTACATGGCTCCTATAGCCCCTAAGACGCAGCTGGTGCTCGTGGCGCTCGCCTGCTGTGCAACGGGGCGTGTGTGCGCCGCGGCGCCCGCGGCCGAGCAGGCGACGGTGCCGCAGCAGTTGCCGGGCGCGGAGCAGCCGATCAAGCTCGATGCGGCCTCCTCCGAGGTCGACTACAAGAGCAACACCCTCGTGTTCAAGGACGTCATCATCTCGCAGGGCACGATGCGTGTGCAGGCCGACCATGCCCACGCCACGGGCCTGAACTTCGCCAACAGCAAGTGGACCTTTGAGGGTAACGTGCGCATCAATGCCGAGGAACACGGCAACCTGCGCTCCGACTCAGCGGTGGTCGAGTTCAAGGACAATCACATCCTGCGCGCCACCGTCAACGGCAAGCCTGCGGAGTTCGAGCAGAAGCGCACCGCTTCCGAACAGACCGCGCGCGGGCACGCCGACAAGATCGTGTACGACATCGGCGAAGGCACCGTACGGCTCACCGATGATGCCTGGCTCACGGACGGGCAGAGCGAGATCTCCGGACCGCTGCTGGTGTACGACATCCGCGCACAGCGCGTGCAGGCGGCCACCCAGCCCAATTCGGGCGAGCGGGTCCGCATCACGATTCAGCCCAATGCCCCGCCCGAATCCGGCAAGGACGCCGGCAAGAAGCCGGCCCCCGCCCCCGAATCCCCCAAGCCGCCGCCCCAGTCATGACGGTCCTGACAGCGGCGGGCCTGGCAAAGAGCTACAAATCACGCCAGGTCGTGCGTGATCTGTCGCTCGAGCTCGCCAACGGCGAGGTCGTCGGCCTCCTCGGCCCGAACGGGGCGGGCAAGACCACCGCCTTTTACATGATCGTGGGCCTGGTGCCCTGCGATGCCGGCCGCATCTATCTGGGGGATCAGGATCTGACGCTGCTGCCCATGCACCGGCGCGCGCAGCTGGGTCTGGGCTATCTGCCGCAGGAAGCCTCCGTGTTCCGCAAGCTTTCGGTCGAGGACAACGTCATGGCGATCCTCGAGACACGCTCGGACATGGAGCGCGCCGCGCGCGAGGAGCGCCTCGAGCAGCTGCTCGAGGAACTGCGCATCGGGCATGTGCGCCGCAGCCTGGGACTTGCGCTCTCCGGCGGGGAGCGGCGGCGGGTGGAGATCGCCCGCGCCCTGGCCGCCGAGCCCAGGTTCATGCTGCTCGATGAGCCCTTTGCCGGTGTCGATCCGCTCTCGGTACTGGATATCCAGCGCATCATCCGCGAGCTCACGCAGCGCGGCATCGGGGTGCTCATCACTGACCATAATGTGCGCGAGACGCTGGGGGTCTGTAACCGCGCCTATATCGTCAATCAGGGCACGGTGATCGCCGCGGGGACTGCGGAAGAAGTCCTTGCCAACCCCCAAGTCCGTGAGGTGTACTTGGGTGAGTCCTTCAGACTCTGAGGGATCCGGGGCGGTTGAGACAAACACATTGTTTTTCAAGTAATTACGAAATGAAATTGGAAAGGCTGCGACCAGTCTTTCGCCAGTCACCATGCTGAAACCTTCTCTGCAGCTGAAGCTGGGTCAACAACTCACGATGACCCCGCAGCTGCAGCAAGCGATCCGGCTTCTGCAACTGCCCGCCCTCGAGCTGCAGGCGCACATCCGTGAGCTGCTCGAAACCAATGTGATGCTCGAGCCGATGGAAGAGGCCGAGGCGACCGGGACCTTCGAAACCCTCGTCACGGCCGCCGAGCAGCCCAAGGTGCAGGAGCCGCAGGGCACCGTTGAGGTCCTCGATGACGGCTGGGATGCGCGCGGGGCGGGCCCCGCGGAGAGCAGCTGGAGCTCCGATGATGATGAGCGCCAGCAGGACTACGCCGACGATAGCGGCCAGTCGCTGCAGGAGCACCTGCTGTGGCAGCTGGAACTGGCCTCGCTCGCGCCCCGGGAACTGGCGATCGCACGCGCGATCGTCGATTCAATCAGCGACGACGGCTATCTCATCGAGTCGCTGGAGGAGATCTCACACACCCTGCGCCCGGAGCTGGAGTGCGCGGCCGAGGAAATCGCCGCCGTGCTCGCCGGCGTACAGGCGCTCGATCCGCCCGGGGTGGGCGCGCGCTCGGTGAGCGAGTGTATCGAGCTGCAGCTGCGGCAGTTGGATCCGGCCACGCCCGGTTATGCGACCGCGCTGAAGATCGCACGCCATCACCTGGAACTTGTCGCGGAGCGGGAGTTGTCGCTGCTGCGCCGCGAGCTGCGGGCTACCGAAGAGGAGCTCGCGAGCGCGCTCGCCCTGGTGCGCTCGTGTCATCCGCGCCCGGGCGCCCAGGTCAGCGCCGGCAGCGCCGAGTACGTGGTTCCCGATGTATTCGTGCGCCGCACCGAGCACGGCTGGGGGGTCGAACTGAACCCGGCGACGCTGCCGCGCGTGCGCCTGAACCAGGGCTACGCGAACCTCATCGGCCGCACTGCCAGTCACGCCACCATGCGGGCGCAGCTGCAGGAGGCGCGCTGGCTGCTCAAGAGCCTGGAGATCCGCCACGAAACCTTGATGAAGGTCGCCCGCTCCATCATCGAGCGGCAGACCGCCTTCCTCGAGCACGGCGAGGAGCACATGCGCCCGATGATCCTCAAGGACATTGCCGAGGCGGTCGGCATGCACGAATCAACGATCTCACGCGTCACGTCCGGCAAATACATGCACACCCCGCGGGGCGTCTTCGAACTGCGCTACTTCTTTTCCAGCCAGGTCGAAGGGGCCGACGGCTCGGGGACCTCCTCGACCGCGATCCGCGCCAAGATCCGCAAACTGGTCAAAGAGGAAGACCCCGAGGCACCCTTAAGTGACGGGCGCATTGCGGAGCTGCTCTCCGGTGAAGGTATTCCGGTGGCGCGCCGCACGGTGGCCAAGTATCGCGAAGCCATGGGTATCGTCGCCTCGAACGAGCGGCGCCGCGCAGGACTCAGAGAGATGTAAGCCTGAACTAAAAGATTGCAGAGAATGCGAATACAACGAACAGGAGACGGACATGCAGCTTAACGTCACCGGTCACCATGTCGAAGTCACTAGCTCATTGCGCAGCTACGTGGAGAAGAAGTTCGAACGTATCGGCCGACACTTTGACCAGGTCATCGACATGCACTGTGTATTGACGGTGGAGAAGCTGCGACAGAAGGCGGAAGCGACGCTGCACGTCAGTGGTAATGCGATCTACGCAGATGCGACCGAAGAGGACATGTACGCGGCGATCGACCTGTTGGCCGACAAGCTGGACCGCTGCATTAAGAAGCACAAGGAAAAGCGCAGCGCGCACCGCGCCACCCAGCCGCGTATCCTCAGGACCTGAAGAAGTACACCTGCGTCGCCGCAACCTTCGGAAACTTGCAACGACCGCCGCCGTGGATACCATTTAGGCCGTGCGCATCATCGTTCTCAGCGGGCTGTCCGGTTCCGGCAAGAGCGTGGCGCTGCACATGCTCGAGGACTTCGGTTTCTATTGCATCGACAACATTCCCGCAGCACTGCTGAAGCCGTTCGTCTCCTACACCGTCCGCAGTCCCGAGCCGCGCTACGAGCGCACCGCGATCGGGCTCGACGCTCGCAACACCGCCGCGGAGGTGGCGAGCGTGCCGCGCCTGATCGATGAGCTCAAGCGCAGTGGTCTGCAGTGCGAGGTGATCTTCCTGATGGCCGCGGATGATGAGCTGCTGCGCCGCTTCGCCGAGACGCGCCGCAAGCATCCCATGGCACGCAGCGACGTCGGCCTGCGCGAAGCGATGGCGATGGAGCGCGAATTGCTCGAACCGATCGCCTCGATCGCCGATCTTTTGATCGACACCTCGCGTCTGAGCGTGCACGCGCTGCGCGATATCATTCACCGCCGCGTCGAACAGCGCGCCGTCGGGCGCCTGTCCATCACCTTCGAGTCCTTCGGCTTCAAGCGCGGCATTCCCGGGGATGCGGACTTCGTGTTCGACGCACGCGCACTGCCGAACCCGTACTGGGAGCCGGGCCTGCGCAACCTCAACGGCCGCGATCCGGAAGTCATCCGCTTCCTCGAGACCCAAACCCACGTGAAGGCGCTGGTGGCGGACATCGCGCAGTTTGTGCGCAACCGCATCCCCGAGTACCAGGCGAGCAACCGCGACTATCTCACCGTAGCGGTCGGCTGCACCGGCGGCCAGCACCGCTCGGTCTACATTGTGGATCGCCTGGCGGCCCAGTTCGCGGCGGACTTTGAGGAAGTCACCGCCCGTCACAGCGGCCTGCCGGGCGCGAAACTCTTCGATCCACGGCCGCGCGCCGTGAGCGGCACCGACGCCTAGGCCAGGCGCAAAAACCCCACCTCGAGGAGCTTCGCGGCGAGCGACAGGCGCACCTCATCGCCGATCTCGCCCGGGATATCGCGCACGCGGAATACCGGGGTATTCACCATGTAGACCAGACTTTGCTGTACCAGGCGGTTGATGTAGACGTGACCACCGGGGTAGCTGAAGTCGATCTTCTCCGCACTGGCCGTGAGGTGGCAGAAGGCGCTGTCGGACTGCGTGAGCTGCGAATCCAGACTCACCTCTGGCACGAGCGGCGGCTGTGGCAGGGTCTCGAGCGCGCCGATCGCGCGCGCCGAACGGCGCTGCAGCGCACCGGCAACATAGCCCTGCGTGCGGCAGGCGACGCGCAGCTGCTCCACCGCGTCCAGCACCGGAGGCAGGAGCCGTTCAAAGCCGACCCCCTTGAGCTGAAACGCCAGACGCGCCCCGAGCGTGAGCCGCAGCGTCCGATCAACATCCGCGAGGTGATCCAGCGCGGCCTGGACCACGTCGCGCACGGTGAGTGGGGTGAAACCGACGGCCAGATGCAAGGAGGCGGTGTCCGAATCCACGGTATGCAGCGTGCCACGCGGCAGGTACAGCATGTCACCGGGGATCAGGTCGATCGTCGTGTGGGGACCGAGATCGAGCATGTGATCCGGCGGTATGCCCTTCCACGGATTCGGCAGCTCGGAGGGCTTGTTGGAGACGTACCAGCGCTTGGTACCGCGCAGCTGCACGATGAGCAGATCGTGGTCGTCATAATGCACCGGCGCGCGCATGCCGCCCTTGCTCCAGAACGCGGACATGGTCACCGGCTGATGCAGCAGCACCTCGAAGGCGCGCGCCAGGTGTTCAAGCGGTGCCGACAGGGGGCGCAGCTCCGGAAAGCGCATCGAATAATTCAGCGCGTGAAATTGCTCAATGCGCTGCAGGAAATCGCGCGCGTCCGTGATGCCCTCAAGCGAGGGCGCGCGCCCGAGCGCGTTCGCCGAGTGAAAGGTCAGTTTGGGGGCAAGATGGTAGGCCTCCCCGAGCAGCGCCTGCGGGTTGGGGCCCAGGAGTCCCGTGCGCGCGCTGCGCGGGTCGGCCGGGATCTTGCGAAAGCCACCGCTTAAGGTCTGATCGAGAAACTCATCGAGCGTGAGGGGCACCAGAAACTGCCCCAGCGTGCGCTGGGCCTCTTCAAATTGCATGCGTTTCCTTCCTGCGCGCGCTTAACTGAAAAATCCGCCCGGTTCTGAGCGCGCGCCGCGGATTGTCGGTGAAAATCGGCAGCTTGTGCAAAAAAGGCGCCGCCGCGGCCTGCGACCCGCGCCTGAGTTTCAGGTCGCCTGCGCGACGCCCGGGGCGCTCAGGACCGCGGGCAGCTTCTCGCCGCTCATGAAGGCGATGAGCGCGGTGCGCGCCTGCATCGCATCCCGGTAACCGAGCTCGATCAGCGCGCGCGTATAGCCGGCTTCGAACATCAGATAACTCGCCAGCTGTGAGATGGAGGCGTCACGCCCGCCGATGACGCGCAGCAGGGAGCGCAGGCCGCGCGGCATCTCCACCGTGTGGCGCGCGGCGATTTCGCGCGGATCCACGCTCGGTGCCAGCATGAGGGTCTGGATGGTGCGCTCCCCGTGCGCAGCCTGCGGCGCACTGTGCACCAGATCGTTGATGCGCTCGAGCTGCTCCAGATCGCTGTAGATCTGATCGGTAAAGAGGGTATCGAGCATATAACCGAAGATCTCACCCGGGGTCGGCATGCTCGTATTGATGCGATTCACCGAGACACCGGCCGCACGGCGCGCGCGCACGCCGACGATCAGCAGCCGATCCGCTCCCAGATGAATCGCCGGGCTCAGGGGGTGTGCCTGGCGCATGGCACCATCACCGAAGTAGTCGTCGCCGATCTTGATGGGCGGAAACAGCAGGGGAATCGCCGCACTCGCCATCAGGTGATCGAAGGTAAGAGCGGTGCGCCGTCCGAAGCGCTGCACCCGCGACCACTCCGGGATCGAGTCGGCGCCGTCGAAGAAGGCAACCGAGTGACCCGTGCTGTAGCTCGTCGAGCACAAGGCGAAGGCGTGCAGATGCCCGCGCGCAATGCTGCGCCGGATGCCCTCACAATCCACGTGCACGCCCAGGAGCTGGCGCAAGGGACTGTTATCAAGCATCGACCGGGGGGGCGAGAGCACCAGGCCACCGGAAACCAAGGAGAGCACCCAGTGTGCACCGGCGCGCAGCATGTGGCTCGTATCGACGTGAAAGACCTGACTGGAGCGGAAGTTGGCCCACACGCGCTCCAGGCCCGCGACCGCGCGTCGCCAGTGGTGCGCTTCGGCGGCCAGCACGCTGGCGGCCACTGCACCGGCGGAGGTGCCGACGATGATCTGGAAGGGATTACGCGCGCGCGGCAGCAGCTCCGACAACGCCAACAGCACCCCGACCTGGTACGCCGAGCGCGCGCCGCCGCCGGTCAATACCAGACCGACACTCGGTCGATAGCCGGGTCGCAGGGCGGAGTCGCTTAAGCCATCCATAGGTGGGTGCATCCCGGTGCATATTATGAAACGCGCGGCGGCGGACGCTGTGTGATGGGCGTCGCGGGGGGGACGGGTGGCGCGGCCGCCGCGCCGCCCAGCGGGCGCTTGAGTTCGCGGATCGCCAGATCCAGTCCCGCGATCGTGAGGGGAAACATGCGCTCGCGCACCAACTCGCGCGTGAGGCGCACGGAGGGGGTGTATTCCCAGCGCGTCTCGGGCTCAGGATTGAGCCATACCAGGCGCGGAAACGTGGCACACAGGCGCTGCATCCACAGCGCCCCGGCCTCCTTGTTCCAGTGCTCGATGCTGCCCCCGGGCTGGGTGATCTCGTAGGGGCTCATGGTCGCATCCCCCACCAGAATGGCGCGGTAGTCGTGCCCATAGGTGCGCAGCACCCGCTCGGTCAGCGTCAGCGTGGCGAAGCGACGGCCGTTGTCCTTCCACAGATTCTCGTAAATGAAGTTGTGAAAATAGAAGTGCTCGAGGTGTTTGAACTCACTGCGCGCCGCGGAAAACAGTTCCTCGCAGACCCGCACGTGATCCTCCATCGAACCGCCGACGTCAAGAAACAGCAGCACCTTGACCGCGTTGTGTCGCTCCGGCACCAGCTTCAGATCCAGCAGTCCGGCGTTGCGCGCCGTGGCATCGATGGTGCCCTCCAGATCGAGCTGATCGGCCGCACCTTCGCGCGCGAATTTGCGCAGCTTGCGCAGCGCCAGCTTCAGATTGCGCGTCCCGAGCTCGACCGAGTCATCCAGGTTCCTGAACTCGCGCTGCTCCCACACCTTCACCGCCCGACGCTGACCGGAGCGCTCCTGGCCGATGCGGATGCCTTGCGGGTTATAACCGTGCGCCCCGAAGGGGGAGGTGCCCCCGGTACCGATCCACTTGCTGCCACCCTCGTGGCGCTCCTGCTGTTCGCGCAGCCGCTCGCGCAGCGTCTCAAGCAGCTTGTCCCAGCCACCGAGGGCTGCGACGCGCTCCTTGTCTTCCTCGGAAAACACACGCGCGGCGAGCGTGCGCAGCCACTCGGCGGGGACCTCGCCCAGCAGCTGCTGGAAGATCTTTTCCGCCCCCGAAAAAACCTCTGCAAAGATCCGATCGAAGCGGTCGTAGTGGCGTTCATCCTTGATGAGACAGGCGCGGGCGAGGTAGTAGAAGTCCTGCGCGGAGACCTGCGCCACGCGCGCCTGCAAAGCCGCGAGCAGCAGCAGAAACTCACTGATGGACACGGGCATACCGGCGCGGCGCAGTTCGAAGAAGAATTGCACCAGCACGGGCAGTGTCCCTATTTCAGCGTGCGCGACGGTGCATGAACACCAGTTGCTCGAACAGGTGCACGTCCTGCTCGTTCTTCAGCAGCGCCCCGTGCAGCACCGGTATCACCTTCTTGGCGTCGCTGCTGCGTAGCGCCTCGGGCGCAATGTCCTCGGCCACCAGCAGCTTGATCCAGTCCAGCAACTCGGACGTGGAGGGCTTCTTCTTCAGACCCGCGGTGGCACGCACGTCGAAAAACACCGTGAGCGCCTCGGCCAGCAGCTCGCGCTTCAGCTCGGGGAAGTGCACGCCGACGATGGCGCGCATCGTCGCCTCGTCCGGGAAGCGGATGTAGTGAAAGAAGCAGCGGCGCAGGAACGCATCCGGCAGTTCCTTCTCGTTGTTGCTGGTAATAATGATGATCGGACGGTGCCGCGCCTGCACCAGCTCCCGCGTCTCGTAGACGTAGAATTCCATGCGATCGAGTTCACGCAGCAGGTCGTTCGGAAACTCGATGTCCGCTTTGTCGATCTCATCGATCAGCAGTACCGGCTGCACCGCTGACTCGAACGCCTCCCACAGACGCCCCTTGACGATGTAGTTGCGGATGTCATGTACGCGCTCATCGCCCAGCTGCGAATCCCGCAGACGCGAGACCGCGTCATAGTCGTACAGTCCCTGCTGCGCCTTGCTGGTGGACTTGATGTGCCACTCGTACAGCGGACGATCGAGCGAGCGGGCGATTTCCTGCGCGAGCTGCGTCTTGCCGGTACCCGGTTCTCCCTTGATCAGGAGGGGGCGTGCGAGGACGATCGCGGCGTTCACCGCCACCATGAGCTCGTCCGTGGCGATGTACTGATCCGTGCCGGTAAAGCGTTGGCTCATGGGGGGAGTCTAACCGCGGAGCCTGCAGGCACGGAAATGAGCGCGCCGGGGCCGCTCGCGGACCCGTTGACAACAACAGGCCATATCAGCGGGGCGTCAGCGTGAGGGTGTGCTCGCTTGCGCCCGGGAGCAACGGCAGCGCCTCCCCCTGCGCCCAGCCGAGAAAGTCCGCGCGGTAGTACGGGGAGAGCGGATGCCCGCTCTCACCCCCGGGCAGCTCAAGGTAGGCCTCTTCCTCGTGCCCCGGGGAGACGGCGAAGCGCTCCGAGGCGCCAAAGGCGCCATCCTGGACCCGCGGCATGTCGTGATCCCCGGGCAGTTGCAGCGTTGGCATGTCAAGAAAGCCCGCCAGGGCGGGCAGGGCACGCGAGAGCGGATGGCGGATGCGCACGAGGTTGTGCGCGCCCCAGGTGCAGCGCGGAAGCTCCGGGCAGCTCGGCGCCAGCTCCGCGAGCGTGGCGTCGGCCTGCGAGCGCAGAAACTGCGGCCAGCTGCTGTAGGGCTGAGGCAGCATGTGCAGGGGCTGGCTCGTCAGCAACTGCCACAGCGGGCCTTCGAACTGCGCCGGCGGCCCCACCTCCTCGTCCCCCGGGACTGCGAGCGCGGCGAGGATGGCGTCCCAGACCGCCTGCTGCACCCGGTCGTGGTAGGTACGCACCAGGCGGTAGGCAACCGAGTCGATACTCGCCCGGCCGTTCCAGGCGGCCAACAGGGTGCGCAGCTGCGCACGCTGCGGCGCACCCTGCACGCTCTTCGCATCGAGCACCGAGAGCAACAGGCTCTGCCAGCGCGCGAGGAATTGCGCGCGGTCATCGAGCTGGATCCGCAGCATGTCGGCGGGCGTGATGTTGCCGCTCAAGGCCATCAGGTCGTCGCGGATCTGCCCCGCGCGTGCCCCCAGATCGTATTGAGCGCCCAGACTCGCCACCTGTCCGCCGATCAGCTCAAGCTGGCGCGGATCGGCGGCCACCCGGGCATTGGCGCTCCACAGCCGTCCCGCCGGGGGATCCATGATGCGTGGGTGCTCGTGCACGGTGGTCCAGGGGCTCCCGGCGCGCGCGCGCTCCGCCCCGGTGTCCAGCGGAATGCGCCCGAAGATGGTCCAGCCGATGTGTCCGTCGCGATCCCCCACCACCAGGTTCTGCTCGGGCATGCCCATCTCCGGTGCCAGCCCGAGCGCCTCATCGACCGAGTGCACCTGCTCGAGCTTTATGAGGTTCATGTTGGTCGCCTCCGGGCGCTGCGCGAGCCAGGCGCCGAACCAGCACGAGTGCGTGGCCGCATCGATCCGTACGAGCAAGCCGCGCGGTCCGGAGCGCACAGGCTCGAGGGCCGCGGCTGCCCCGTGCACCGCGATCTCTTCGCGCACCACCTCCAGGGGCACCGTACCGGCGGGCGTGTGCATGCCCTCTTCGTCCACGGCGCTGCACTCCACACGCTCGACGGTCAGCCAGTCCCCGTAGCTGTTGGTGAAGCCCCAGGCGATGTGCCCGTTGGAGCCTGCGACCAGAAGCGGTGTGCCGGGTAGCGTCACCCCGTTCAGATCCAGCCGCGCGGCGGGGTCCGCGCCGCTCACCTTCAGCCGCGCGTGATACCAGATGGTCGGCACGCGCTGATTCAGGTGCATGTCGTTGGCGACGAGCGCCGCGCCGTTGGCGGTCAGCTGTCCCGCCACCGCCCAGTTGTTGCTGCCGGCCTCGGTGATCCGGGCGGCCCGCGCGGCGGCCGGGGCCGCCGCGGCGCGTACGTCAAGTACCTGCGCCGCCGGCACGGGCGTTTCAGCGGCCGGCGGCTCGGGCGTGGTGGCGTCCGGCGCATCCCAGCGCGTCCCCCGCGGGTACAGGAACTGCAGGGCGCATTTCCAGCCCCCCTCACACAGGGCACCGCCCAGGCGGGCGTTGATCTGACGCCGTAGAATCTCGCGCCGGAAGCCGTTGACCTGCAGGTCCCACCACATCGCATACGCCACGAGCATGGCGTCCTCGGTGCGCCACGCGGCCGGCCTCTCGCCGAGGACCCAGTACTCCCAGGGGCGTGCACGCAAGCCGGCAAGGCCGGCGTTGACGCCACGCGTGTAGGCCTCGATCACGGCGTGCTGCTCGGGAGTGGCCTGGGCGATGACCTGGCGCGCAATGGTACGGAAGCGAAACAGCCGCGCCTTACGATCCTGCTCGAGCGCCACGGGGCCGAACACTTCCGCGAGCTCCCCGGCGGCGAGACGCCGCGAGAGGTCCATCTCGAAGAAGCGGTCCTGGGCGTGCAAAAAGCCGGTCGCGAAGGCCAGATCGGGCCGATTGGCGGCCTCGATGGTCGGCACGCCGCGCGCATCGCGGGTGATGCGCACCGCGGCGGTGAGCCCGGCCTCACGCAGCTGCCCGTCGAGCTGCGGCAGCGAGCCGCGCAGGCACAGGTAGGCACCCAACACGGCCGCAAGCAGCAGCAGCGCGCACAGCACGCCGAAGTACTTCAGCTTTCGCATGCGAGTGTCTTGCGGCGCGCTATTCCAGCGCGACCTTGAGGATCTGCATCGAGTTCGTGCCGCCCTCCACCCCGGATGCCTCGCCCTTGGTGAGAATGACGAGGTCGCGCTTCTTCACCAGCCGCAGCTCCAGCAGCCGCGTGAAGAGTGCGCGGTAGAGCTGCTCGGTGGACTCTCCCGCCCCGGTGACATCGAAGATTACCGGGTACACGCCCCGATAGAGCGTCACGCGCCGCCGCGTCGCCTCGTGGCGGGTGAACGCGTACACGGGGATGTCCGAGCGCATGCGCGACATCCACAGCGGCGTCGCGCCCGATTCGGTGAGGGCGACGATCGCGCGCACCTTCATGTGATTGGCCGTGTAGGTGACCGCCATGGCGATCGCCTCCTCGGTACCCTTGAATTCCGCCTCGCTCGCACGCTGGCGAAAGCGCGGATGGGTCAGCTGGTACTTTTCAGCCCCCACGATGACCTGCGCCATGGCCTCCACCGCCTTCACCGGATAGCGACCCGTGGCGGTTTCCGCCGACAGCATCACCGCATCGGTGCCATCCATGACGGCGTTAGCGACGTCGCTGACCTCGGCACGCGTCGGCACCGGATTCTGGATCATCGACTCCATCATCTGGGTCGCCGTGATGACGACACGGTTGCGCGTGCGGCTCTCGTGGATGATGGTCTTCTGCAGCCCGGTGAGCTCCGCGTAGCCCATCTCCACCCCGAGGTCCCCGCGCGCCACCATGACGACGTCCGAGGCCTCGATGATGCCGCTGAGATTGTCCACCGCCTCATGCCGCTCGACCTTGGCGACCAGGCGGGCCTCGCCGCCGGCCGCGCGCAGCAGTGTGCGCGCCTGCTCCATGTCGGCCGCCGAGCGCACAAAGGATACGGCGAGGTAGTCAACGCCCTCCTCGGCCGCAAACTGGATGTCCTCGTGATCACGGCTCGAGACGGCCGGCGCGGAAATGCCCCCGCCCTGGCGATTGAGTCCCTTGCGGTCCGAGAGCTCCCCGCCCACGCGCACCCGCGTCTCGATCGTGGTAGCGCCTACGCGCACGACATCGAGCACGATCTGCCCGTCGTTGAGCAGCAGCGTGTCACCCGCGCCGACATCGCGCGGCAGGTCCTTGTAGGCGACGCCCACGCTGCTGAGGGTGCCGCCCTTGGGGTCCAGCTCGGTATCGAGCGTGAAGGGGGCGCCTTCGAGGAGCATCACGCGCCCCTCGCGGAAGCACTCGATGCGGATCTTCGGTCCTGCCAGATCCAGCAGCACGCCGACACAGCGATCCGCACGGCGGGCCGCCTCGCGCACCATGGCCAAGCGCTGCCGCCGGTCCGCCATGGTGCCGTGGGAGGCGTTCAGACGCACCACGTCCACGCCGGCGTGCATCATCTGCGTGAGTATCTCGACATCATCGGTCGCAGGTCCCACGGTGGCGACGATCTTGGCACGCCGCAAGGTGTCGGAGTCGGCTCGGTCAGCCACGGGCACGCTCTTCGAGCACGGCGACCGCGGGCAGCATCTTGCCCTCTACGAACTCCAGAAACGCACCGCCGCCGGTGGAGACGTAGGAGATGCTGTCCTCGACCCCGTACTTCTCGATGGCGGCGAGCGTATCGCCGCCGCCGGCGAGGGAGAATGCCTTGCCGCGCGCGATGGCCTGGGCGATCGCGCGCGTGCCCTCGCCGAACTGCTCGAACTCGAAGACGCCCACCGGCCCGTTCCAGACTATGGTGCCGGCGGCCTGCAGCAGCCTCGCACAGTGATCGGCGGTGTCCGGCCCGATGTCGAGAATCATCTCATCGGGGCGCACCTCACCCACGGCGCGCACGTCTGCGTGCGCGGTGGAGGCGAATTCCCGGGCCACCACGACATCCGTCGGCAGTGGGATCGCGGTACCGCGGGCGCGCGCCTTGTCCATGAGGCGGCGCGCCACATCGAGCATGTCCTTCTCGCACAGCGAGCGGCCCACGTCCACGCCGGTGGCGGCGAGAAAGGTATTGGCGATGCCGCCGCCCACGATGAGCTGATCGACGCGCTCGAGGAGCGACTCGAGCACCATCAGTTTGGTCGAAACTTTCGAGCCCCCGACGATCGCCACCAGCGGACGCGCCGGCTCCTTCAAGGCGCGTTCGAGGGCCTCAAGCTCCCCGACCAGCAGCGGCCCGGCGCAGGCGACCGGCGCAAAGCGCGCCACCCCGTGGGTGCTCGCCTCGGCGCGGTGCGCGGTCCCGAAGGCGTCCATGACGAACACCTCGCACAGTGCGGCCATGCGGCGCGCCAGGCTCTCGTCATCGCTCTTCTCACCCGTGTTGAAGCGCACGTTCTCGCACAGCACGGCGCTTCCGGCCGCGCAATCGACGCCGTCCAGCCAGTCCTTGCGCAGCGGCACGGGCTTGCCGAGCAGCTCCGACAGGCGCGTCGCCACCGGCGCAAGGCTCAGCGCCGGATCATACACGCCCTCCTTCGGGCGTCCGAGATGCGAGAGTATGAACACCTTGGCGTGCTGATCGAGCGCGTAACGGATGGTGGCGAGGGAGGCGCGGATGCGCGCATCGCTCGTCACGCTGCCATCCTGCACCGGCACGTTGAGGTCTTCGCGGATGAGGACCCGCTTGTTGCGCAGGTCCGTATCCGTCATCCGCAATACCCTCATGGTGCCTTGGACCACGCGAGCGTGGTGTCGAGCATGCGGTTGGAGAACCCCCACTCGTTGTCGTACCAGGCGCATACCTTCACCAGCGTGCCGTCAATCACTTTGGTGAGTGTCGCATCGAACACCGAGGAGTGCGCATCGTGGTTGAAATCGACCGAAACCAGCGGGGCATCATTGTAGGCGAGGATCTTGTGCAACGGACCGGCCGCGGCCGCCTGCTTGAGCGCCTGGTTCACTTCCTCGACCGAGGTGGCGCGCTTGGCGGTGAAGGTCAGATCCACGAGCGACACGTTGATGGTTGGCACGCGCACCGAGAAGCCATCGAGCTTGCCCTTCAGCTCCGGCATCACCAGGCCCACGGCAGCCGCGGCACCGGTCTTGGTCGGGATCTGCGACATGGTCGCCGAGCGCGCCCGGCGCAGGTCCGGGTGGTACACGTCGGTGAGCACCTGATCGTTGGTATAGGAATGGATGGTGGTCATGATGCCGGCGCTCACGCCCACCTGGTCGTGCAGCACCTTCACCACCGGTACGAGGCAGTTGGTGGTGCAGGAGGCGTTGGAGATCACGGTGAAGCTGCTCTTGAGCACCCCGTGATTCACGCCATACACGATCGTCGCGTCGACATCCTCGCCACCGGGGGCGGAGATCACCACGCGCTTGGCACCCCCCTTCAGGTGCGCGCCGGCCTTCGCCTTGCTGGTGAAGAGCCCCGTGCACTCGAGCACGTACTCGGCGCCCACTTCACCCCAGGGAAGCCTGGCCGGATCACGCTCGGCAAACACGCGGATGCGATCCTCGTTGACCACCATGTAGTCACCGTCGACCCGCACTTCACCCTGAAATTTTCCGTGCACCGTGTCGTAGCGGGTGAGGTGCGCGTTGGCCTTCGGGTCGCACAGGTCATTGAGCGCGACGATCTGCAGCTCCCCGGTGCGCTCTCCTTCGTAGAGGGCCCGCAGCACGTTGCGTCCGATGCGCCCATACCCGTTGATACCGACCTTGATTGCCATGCGCCTTACGCCTCCAGGAGTTCGCGGACTTGCCCGACGATATTATCGGCCGTGAAGCCGAAATGTGAGAGCACATCGGCACCCTTGCCGGAGGCGCCGAAGCGATCGATGCCGAGCACACGCCCGGTGAGCCCGACGTACTGCCACCAGCACTGGGTCGCGCCCGCCTCGACCGCCACACGCCGCATCACCCCGGGGGGGAGCACGCGCTCGCGGTAGGCCGCGTCCTGGGCATCAAAGGTCTGCGTGGAGGGCATCGAAACCAGGCGCACACGTCGGCCGGCGCCGTTGAGCGTGTTGACCGCCTGGGCGGCGATCGCGATTTCCGAGCCGGCGGCGATCACCAGGCACTCGGGGGGGCCGTTCGGCTCGATGAGCACGTAGCCGCCGCGGCGGATACCCTCGAGCTGCGCCGGGGTGCGCGGCTGCTGCGGCAGCGCCTGACGCGTGAAAACGAGCGCCGTGGGTCCGTGGCGCTCAACGGCGAGCGTCCAGGCGAATGCGGTTTCCGCCGCATCGCAGGGGCGCCACAGGTTCATGTGCGGCATCGCCCGCAGGCTGCTCAGCTGCTCGATCGGCTGATGCGTGGGCCCGTCTTCCCCCAGGCCGATGGAATCGTGCGTGTACACCAGAATCACCCGCTGCTGCATGAGGCAGGCGAGCCGCACGGCATTGCGGGCGTAATCGGAGAACACCAGGAAAGTGCCCCCGTACGGGATGAAGCCCCCGTGCAGCGCGATGCCGTTCATGATCGCGGTCATGCCGAACTCGCGCACGCCATAGTGCAGGTAATCCCCGCTCTCATCGGCAGCGGTAATGGTCTGCGCGCCCTTGAAAAAAGTGTTGTTCGAGCCGGTCAGGTCGGCGGAACCGCCGAACAGCTCCGGCAGCGCAGGCCCGAGCACGTTGAGCGCCGCCTGCGAGGACTGGCGCGTCGCCTGCGGAGCGCTCTGCTTGAGCAGCGTCTCGAGCACCTCGCGCACGGTGTCACCCCAGTTCTGGGGCAGGTCCCCGCGCGTGCGCCGCTCGAAATCTGCGGCCAGATCCGGGTGCGCCTTCGCATAGCGTGCAAACAGCTCGACCCAGGCCTGCTCGCGCTGCGCGCCCTGCGTGCGGTGATCCCACTGGGCGCGGATCTCCTCGGGGACCTCAAACGGCGGATAAGGCCAGCCGAGCGTCCTGCGTGCCGCCTGCACCTCCTCGACGCCCAGCGCGTCGCTGTGCGCCTCCTTGGTGCCCTGCTTGTCCGGTGCGCCAAAGCCGATGATGGTCTTGCAACAGATGAGGGATGGGCGGCGCTCTTCGGCGCGCGCCGCACGCAGCGCCTTCTCCACCGCCGCGGCATCAAGTCCGTCGACGTCCGCCAGCACGTGCCAGCCGTAGGCGGCAAAGCGCTTCGGGGTATCGTCGGTAAACCACCCCACCACCTTGCCATCGATCGAAATACCGTTGTCGTCGTAGAAAACGATGAGCTTGCCGAGGCCGAGCGTACCGGCCAGGGAGCACGCCTCGTGCGAGACGCCCTCCATCAGGCACCCATCACCGCAGAAGGCGTAGGTGTAGTGATCCACGATCGCCAGCCCGTCACGGTTGAACTGCAGGCCGAGCATTTTCTCCGCGAGCGCCAGGCCGACGGCGTTGGCCAGTCCCTGACCCAGCGGCCCGGTCGTGGTCTCGATACCGAGTGGCAGGTCGTACTCGGGGTGGCCGGGGGTCTTGCTGCCAAGCTGGCGGAAGCTCTTGATGTCCTCGATCGTCAGCGGATAACCGGTCAGATAAAGAACCGAGTACAGCAGCAGCGAGCCGTGACCGTTGGAGAGCACGAAGCGGTCACGATCCACCCACTCGGGGTGGCCCGGGTTATAGCGCAGGAAATCGCGCCACAGCACCTGCGCAATGTCCGCCATGCCCATGGGCATGCCAGGGTGTCCCGAGTTGGCCCGCTGCACGGCGTCCATGGACAGTGCGCGGATAGCGTTGGCAAGTTCGCGGGGTGTGCTCATGCGACTCTGTCAGCGGCTCGTAGCCGCGCTGGAAGGGGATCTACGACTTAACGGCACCGGGCGCGCTTAAGCTGCGTGCGCCGGCGGGGCGCGCATTTTCCACCAGTCGAGCCCGATGCTCAATCGCTGGTGCCAGAAGCGCCGCCGCTCAAGGCCGCGTAGCCGGCCCCGGGACCCGGCTGCCGCAATAAGTTCCCGCCGCTTCGGGCAGAAGGGGCGTGTTTCACACTTCACAGGCTCGCCAGTGCGACGCCGTACCGCCCGTGTCGCTTGCCAGTGACGGTGTGAGGCTGTGAGGCTGGGGACCTGGTTCACTGCAGGTGCGCAAATAGCTCTGATACGCTGACTCACATGAGCCTGCTGCGGCTGATCCATTTCACCGATCCGCACCTGTACGGTGAGGCAAACGAATCCCTGCGGGGCGTGCCGACGCTACCGGCGCTGAGCAAGGCGATCGCTCACGCGCAGGGGCGCGACTGGCCGCCCGAGGCGGTGCTGGTCACGGGTGACCTGGTACAGGATGACCCGGCGGGCTATCGGCATTTTCGGCACGTGTTCGGCGCCCTCGGGCTGCCGGTGCTGTGCCTGCCCGGCAATCACGATGAGCCGCGAGCGATGAAGCGCGAGCTGGCGGGGGCGCCGTTCGTGCTCGGGGGTCACGTCGACATCGGACGCTGGCGCATCGTGCTGCTCGACAGCTGCATCCCCGGCTCCGCCGGCGGCGCCCTGAGCGCACCCGAACTGGCACTGCTGGATGAGGCGCTCGGCAGCGCCGGCACCCGGCACTGCCTGGTGTGCCTGCACCACCACCCGGTGCCCATGTCGAGTCGCTGGCTCGATCGGGTCGGGCTCAGCAACGCGGCCGAGTTCCTGCACCTGATTGATCAGCACCGCAACGTCCGTGCCGTTGTGTGGGGCCACGTACACCAGGCGTACGATGCGCTGCGCAAGGGTGTGCGGCTGCTCGCCACGCCCTCCACTTGCGCACAGTTCCTGCCCAACTCCGATGACTTCGCGGTCGATCAGAAGCCGCCGGCCTATCGGACACTGGAGCTGCGCGCCGATGGTTCACTGATGACGGAGGTCGTGTGGGTCGAACAGCATTGCGGTGGCTCCTCGCGTTCAGCCTGCTCGGCAGCCTAAACCTCCAGGCGGCGAGCCCGGTGTGGGCCGTGCGCGGCGCGCACAACACCGTCTATCTTGCCGGCTCGATTCATCTGCTGCCCGCCAACGATGCGGCGCTGCCGGCATCGTTCGAGCGCGCGTACGCCGATTCGGCCCAGCTCGTCATGGAGCTTGACCTGGCCAAGTTCGACGCGCTCGAAGCCACGACCTGGATGATGGATCACGGCGCGCTGCCCAAGGGCACCAAGCTGCGCGGTGTGCTCGGCGAGGCGCGCTACGGGCGCGTCAGCGCCGCGGCCGCCAATCTCGGGCTGGCCATGGGCGGCCTCGACGATCAGGCGCCGTGGGTGGTCGGGATGGAGCTCACCGATTTTGCCTACGTGCACGAGGGCTTCGATTCGGACCAGGGGGTCGAAGAGCAGCTCGTGCGCCAGGCACAGGCCGACGGCAAGCCGACCGCGGGCCTCGAGACGCTGCCCGAGGAACTCAGCGGGCTGGTCGCGCTTTCCCAGGAGGACCAGATACGCATGCTCGATGAGACGCTTGATGAGCTCAAGGACCTCAAGAGCGAGATGCATGACGTGCTCAGCGCCTGGCGCCAGGGGGACGCGGCGCGTCTGGCCACGCTGCTCGCGAGCGAGTACCGCGCCTTTCCCTCACTCTACGGCCCGCTGGTGACCGATCGTAACCAGCACTGGCTGCCGCAGGTGGAGGCGCTGCTGAACGGCCACGGCAACGCACTGGTCGTGGTCGGCGCGCTGCATCTGGTCGGGGAAGGCGGCCTGCTCGAGCTGCTGCGCAAGAGAGGCTACAAAGTCACGCAGTTGCCCTGAAGCGCCCCTCAGGCGCGCGCGCTGCGGCGCTGGTAGAAACGCACGAGCGGCAGCGCCAGCACCACGATCCAGGCGAACACCAGCCAGCCGACGAAGCCGTCGAAGCGGCTGAGCAGGAAGCCACCGGGCGCTGCGCGCAGCGGCTGGCTCAGCTCGTGCACCACGAGCATTATCCACACCCAGCCGGCGTGCAGACCGATGCAGGCGGCGATGTTGCCGGTGGCCGCACGCACCAGTCCCAGCAGCACCCCGACCGCCAGCAGCGCGCAGAAGGCATCGGCGATCGCCGCCGGGTGGGCGAACGCCTGCAGCGTACCGAGCAGCAGGTCCACGCCGCTGTGCGCGCTCACCTGCGCGGGAGCGATGTGGTAGCTGGCAAAGAAATGCGTGGCCGCGTACACGATGGCGGTCAAAGCTATGGCGACCGTGGTACCGGACTCGCGCTCGATACCGGTGTGCATAGCCCCGCGCAGAAACGTCTCTTCGATGAAGCCGACCGCCAGGCCGCTGAAGAAGCGGAGTACGATCAGCTTGAGCAGCGCTCCTGCGCCCAGCGCCGCAAATCGCGTCCAGTCAAGAAGTCCGAGCGCGCTCATGGCCGCGACCACCGCCAGCATGCTCACCACACCGAGCGCCAGACCGACGGACAGTTCGCGCAGGAAAGCGCGTCGCGGCACTCCGTAGCCGAGGCTTGTGCGGTCGGCAAGCCCCAGGCGCCGTGCGAGGAGCACGAAACCGACCAGCAGCGCGAGCATGCCGATGCGCTCGCCCATGCGGTGAAAGGGAAAGTCGAAATGCGGATGCAGCAGCACCCAGGCCGGATACGAGCCGACGGCGATCGCAGCCAGGGCGAGCCCCATCAGCAGCAGAAACCAACCAAAGGTGCGCATGGCGCTCTAAAGTACGCGGCGGCGGCGCGGCGCGGCAACTCGCGGCCGGATGGGCGGCGCACGCCCGCGCCGCATCACTCCTCCAGCAGCGCGCGCCACTGGGGCAGCACGCGCGTTAAGCGAAAGCGTGCATCCGGCTGTGAGTGCGGCCGGGCACCGCAGCGCCAGGCGCGCACGCGCGCGACCAACGCCTCGAACAATCCGGCACGTGCCGCGAGGCGCGCCGGTGCACGGCGCAGCGCGCCGGGGAACAGCTCCGCCAGCGTCTCGTAAACGCGGTAGGCCCTCCTGAGCGGCAGCACTTCCTCGGGGTTCCCGAGCACTTCCAGGGCAGCTCCGCAGTCCACCGTCAGCACCGGGGTGCCGAGCGCGTGCGACTCGGCGAATACCAGACCGAAGGTCTCCGGAATGACAAAGTTGGGAAAGAAGGTGCACAGGGCGCCGCGCACCTCGGCGTGCACGCGCGCCTGCGGCAGCGGGCCCAGAAATTCCACCCCCGGCTGAGGCGCGCTGCGGTCGGCCTTGTAACCGGGATTGGCCACCACCAGGCGCAGATCCGGCATCGCCCGGCGCAGCGCCCCGAAGGCATCGAGGCTGAAGTTCAGTCCCTTGTTGGGTGAGGAGAAGAACACCAGCTTGCGCTCATCGACCCGGGTGTCATCGGGCATGAGCCGGTCGTCGATCGGGTTGTAGATCGTCAGGGCCCGCACAGCCGCGCCGAGGCCGATGCGCTCGAGCGTCGCCTCGACACCGCGACGCTGGGAATTGGAAACGCACACCGCGGTCACCGACAGATCCCTCAGCAAAGCGGCCGTGGCCGCCAGGCGACGCGCGCGCTTGGAGCCGGGATGCAGCTGATCGTGCAGCCACAAGGACACGCGCGCCGCGGGAAAGAGCTGCTGCACGAGCGGCAAGGCGCGCGAGTCGCGAATGAGCACCACGTGCCGGATACCCGCCAGGGGCTGCACCGGCAGGTAGCGTCCCCAGGCGCTGCGGCGGGCCTGCTGCATGACGTACGCCTCGAGTGCGTCCGCGATGCGCGTGACGCTCGACTCGGTGCCGCCGGTGGCTTTGTCGGCGAGCGTGCGCGTGTCGTAGGGGTGTTGGCTCACCGGATCAAAGAACAGGATCGCACTCATTCGCGCTATTCTATGCGTGATCTGCAAGCGACGAATGGTGAGGCGTGGCGAGCCCGGGCAGCGTGTCGGCGTGCATAGTCACTTACAACGAAGCCGACCGCATCGAGGCGTGCCTGCGTGCGGTGAGCTTTTGTGACGAAATCATCGTCGTCGATTCACATTCCACCGATGACACGCGCGCGCGCGCCGCGGCGCTCGGCGCGCGGGTCATCGAACGCGACTGGCCCGGCTACCGCTCGCAGAAGCAGTTCGCGGTCGACGCCGCCCGCTATGACTGGGTGCTGTGCCTGGACGCCGACGAACGGGTAACCGCACAGCTGCGCGATGAGATCATGGCGCTGCGCGCGGCCGGTTTTGCCGGCGCCGCCGGCTGGTCGGTGCCGCGCATCACCGACTACTTTGGTCGCTTCCTGCGCCACGGCAATGCCTACCCGGACCGCCTGGTGCGGCTCTTTGACCGGCGCTGCGGCGGCTGGAGCGGGGATGAGATCCACGAGAACACGCGCGTAAGCGGACGCATCGGGCGCCTTACCGGACACCTCGAGCACTACTCTTACCGCAGCCTCAGCGATCATCTGAACCGCATGCAGCGTTATGCCGATCTTATGGCGCAGGCGCTCTTTGAGCGCGGCCGGCGCTGCGGGCTCACGCCGGTGCTGCTGAACCCGCAGTGGCGTTTCTTTCGCGGCTACGTTCTGCGTCTGGGGTTTCTTGACGGCTGGCGCGGCCTGGTGTTTGCGCTCATCGAAGCCAACTACGTGCGCCGCAAGTACCTCGGCCTATTCATGCGCACCCGGGGGCTGCCGAGCTGACCACGCGGCGACCTGCGCCAGCCGCTCGAGCGGCTCGGTCAGTTCAAGCAACGCGAGCTTGTCCGCAAGTTGCAGCGGCAGCACCTCCGCCCAGCGGTTAGCGACCCAGCCCGCATCCGCGTAGTGCGCCTCGACGTGTGCGTAGGCGCGGCCGAGGCGCGGCAGCACTTCGCGCAGCAGGTCCGCCAGGTGCGCCAGTTCCGCGGGCAGTTCGCAGGCGACTTCCGCCGCCAGGGACTGCACCTGCGCCAGATTCAGTCCATCCTGCTGCTGCCAGCGGCGCAGCACGCGGAAACGCGCCCCGCCCACGCAGGTGATCCCGAGCATCCCGTCGGGCAAGGGATCAAAGTCAACCAGGCGCGCACGCGTACCGATGTCCGCGACCCGTGCCGCCGCGCCGGCCTCCGTCCCCTCCAGCAGCGTCACGACGCCAAAGCCGCGCTCCTCCTTGAGGCAACGGCGCACCATGTCGAGGTAGCGCGGCTCGAAAATGCGCAGCGCCAGGGGGCCGCCGGGGAAGAGCACGGTGTGCAGCGGAAACAGCGCCAGGGCCGGTGGGTCCACGGCGGCTACCGTGCGCGCCGCAGTTCCGCGAGGAGTTTGCCGTGCAGACCGGCGAAGCCGCCGTTGCTCATGATGAGGACATGGTCGCCGTGGCGCACCGCGCCGGCGAGCTCCCGCACCAGCGCGTCGATATCGGCGCTGAGGTGACCGCGCGGGCCGAGGGCGCGCGCGACGGCGCCGACGTCCCAGCCAAGATCCGGCGGCGCGTACAGCCACACCTCATCGGCGCCGGCCAGCGCGGGGGCCAGGGTCTGCTGATGGACACCCATGCGCATCGTGTGCGAGCGCGGCTCGAGCACGGCGAGGATGCGCGCCGCGCCCACGCGCCGGCGCAGCCCATCGAGCGTGCTCACGATGGCGGTCGGATGATGGGCGAAGTCATCGTAGATACGCACCCCGTTCACTTCCCCGCTCAGCTGCATGCGCCGCGCAATGCCCTTGAACGTGGCCAGCGCTGCGACCGCCTGCGACACCGGTACGCCTGCGTGGCGCGCGGCCGCGATGGCCGCGAGCGCGTTCTCCATGTTGTGCGCGCCGATCAGTGACCAGGCGACACGGCCGCGCGACTGCCCGCCCTCCAGCACCTCAAAACCCGAGTAATCCTCGCGCGCCTGCCCCGCGGTCCACAGCGCTTGCGGGTGTGCCGTGCGCGCAAACCCCTCGAGCGGCGTCCAGCATCCCATCGCCAGGGTCGCCTTGAGCGCCTCATCGGCGGCATTCCAGACAATGCGGCCGCCGCCGGGCACGATGCGCACCAGGTGATGGAACTGGCGCTGGATGGCGGCGAGGTCCGGATAGATGTCGGCGTGATCGTATTCGAGATTATTGAGAATCGCGGTGCGCGGCCGGTAGTGCACGAACTTGGCGCGTTTGTCGAAGAAAGCCGTGTCGTACTCGTCCGCCTCGATCACGAAAAACGGCTCCGCGCCCAGACGCGCGCTCAGCCCGAAGTTCTCCGGCACGCCGCCGATCAGGAAGCCGGGATTGAGTCCGGCGGACTCGAGTATCCAGGCGAGAAGCGAGCTGGTCGTGGTCTTGCCGTGCGTGCCGGCCACGGCGAGCACCCAGCGCTTGCGCAGTACCTCGCGTGAGAGCCACTCGGGGCCGGAGCAGTAAGGCAGGCCGCTCTCGAGCAGCGCTTCGATGACCGGCTGGCCGCGCGTCATGACATTGCCGACCACCACCACATCCGGGGCGGGCGTGAGCTGGCCCGCCTCGAAGCCCTCGGTGAGCCGGATGCCGAGCGCTTCCAGCTGTGTGCTCATCGGCGGATAGACGTTGCGGTCCGAGCCGGTCACCTTAAAGCCGGCGGCGCGCGCCAGCGCGGCGACGCCGCCCATGAACGTGCCGCAGATGCCGAGGATATGAACGTGCATGGGTACTTTCAGCCCTGTAGCCCGGCAAACACCTGCCGCTGCAGCAGCAGGGCGGCCAGGACCTGCAGGATCACGAGCACGACGCTCACGGTGCCGGACCACTCAAGCGCCGCCTTCACAATGTGGGTGCTGGCCGCGATGAACCACACCCCCACCACCATGGCGAACAGGTACACCAGGGCTTCCCAGGTCGCATCCTGGGCAAAGCGCGGCCACAGCCAGCTCGA
Source organism: uncultured Pseudomonadota bacterium (assembly GCA_963742045.1). Taxonomy (GTDB): domain Bacteria; phylum Pseudomonadota; class Gammaproteobacteria; order Steroidobacterales; family Steroidobacteraceae; genus 13-2-20CM-66-19. Next base: position 3,838,720 of record CAVUKE010000003.1, on the reverse strand, counting down.
GAAGAACAGAAACGGTGCCAGTACGATCTGCAAGCCGAACACCGCGGTGCTCGTCTGCAGTGTGCGCTCGCGTCGGCCCGCAAGGCGCAGCAGCACCGCGTACCAGAGCAGTGTGAAGGCCGTATCGAGCAGCAGCTGCGCCGGGTAGCTGTGCAGTTCAGCGGCGCTGCCCGAGGAGAGCAGCGCGTTCAGCAGCAGGTTCACGATGAGATAAGCGACGACGGTGAGCACCAACAGCAGCGTCGAGGCGGGTAGATCCTGCGGGCCGCGCCGCAGCAAGGCGATTTGCGTAAAGAGCTTGACGAGTTCCGTCATGGCTTTCAGTACCGGCGCGCTCCTGCGCATAATGCGCCCACAACGATTGTACAGATCATCGCCGCACCGCGTTTGCAGCCCATCATCACCACCAGCGCCGCTCTCGAGGAACTCGCCACGCACCTGGCCGCACAGCCGCGCGTGGGCCTCGACACGGAGTTTCTGCGCGAGCGCACCTATCGCGCGCAGCTGTGCCTCGTGCAGCTGTCCTCGGCCACCGTTGCAGCCTGCGTTGATCCGCTCACGCTCAATGAGCTTGCGCCGCTTGCCCGCGTGCTCACCTCCCCCACGGTGCTCAAAGTGATGCACGCCTCGCGCCAGGATCTGGAGGTTTTGCTGCCGCTCGCGGGCCTGACACACCCGGTGTTCGACACGCAGATCGCCGCCGGCCTTAGCGGCCTGCCGGCCCAGATCGGCTACGCGGAACTCGTGCGCCGCCTCCTCGGACACGAACTGCCCAAGTCCCACACGCGTACCGACTGGTCGCGCCGCCCGCTCTCGCCCGAGCAGCTCACCTACGCGCTCGATGACGTCAACTACCTGCTGCCTCTTGCCGAGCGCCTGCAGGAGGACCTCGCCCGCCTGGGGCGTCTGCAGTGGCTGCACGAGGAGCTCGCCGATCTTGCCGACCCCGGCGCACTCAGCACCGACCCTGAGATGGCGTGGCTGCGGCTGAAGGGGCTGCGGGATCTGGATCCCGGGCGTGCGCGCCTCGCGCGCGCACTGGCCGCGTGGCGCGAACGCAGCGCCATCGAACATAACCGCCCGCGCGGCTGGATCCTCGATGAAGCCGTACTGCGCGAGATCGTGCTGCAGGTGCCGCGCAGCTCAGAGGCGCTCGAGGCGATCCCGCAGATGCCCCCGGGCCTGGTGAAGCGCCGCGGCGCGGAACTGCTCGCCTGTGTGGCGGCGGCGCAAGTACCCGAACCGCCTCCGCCGCTGCCGGGCCGCGCGCGTCCGGACCCGGCCCAGGTGCTGCTCATGAAGAAGCTGAGCGGCATCGCCCAGACCGCGGCGTCCGAGCTCGGGCTTGCCCCGGAGGTACTGGCGACGCGGCGTGACCTGGAGCAGCTCGCCGCGGGGGCGCGCGATGGGGCGCTGCTGCACGGCTGGCGGCGGGCCGTACTCGGTGAGCAGCTGCTGGCGGCGCTCTGAGAATCCGGCTCTTCAGCGCCGCTTGGCGCGGCGCGCGCGGCCGCGCGCAGGAGGCGTGGGGCGCGGTCCGGGACGGGCTCGCCGCGGCTTGGCGGTGCGCGCCTTGCGCGCCGGAGGCGCCCTGGCGCGCGCACGCTTGCGGCGCGGGGCTTTTTTTCGGGCCACACGTTTAGCGGCCACGGCACGCTTGGGACGTGCGCCGACGCGCAGCGCCGGCACGCCGAGTGCCTGGGCGAGGCGGCGCGTCACGGCATCCAGATCCCCCTGGGCGTCGATCACGCGCAGGAGGCCCCGCGCGCGGTAGAAGTCAATCAGCGGCCGGGTCTTCTCGTCATACACCCGCAGCCGCTCGGCAACGGTCGCCTCGTTGTCATCGGGGCGCTGTACCAGCCGGTGCGGCTGTGCGGTGACCGGACAGCGGGCGTTGGCGCCGCGCGGCGGCGAGGTCAGCAGGTTAAAGACGCGTCCGCAGTCCGCGCAGGTGCGCCGCCCGGAGATGCGCTTCACCAGCTCACCGTAGTCCACGTCGAGCTGTACCACGGCATCGAGGGGCTGCTTCAGGGCTTCCAGCAGATGATCCAGCGCGTGGGCCTGCGCAAGGTTGCGCGGAAAGCCATCGAGGATGAAGCCCTTACGGGTGTCAGGTTCACCGAGTCGCTCGCGAATCATGCCCAGTACCAGCGAATCGTCCACCAGTCGTCCGCTGTCCATGGCCTCTTTCGCCTGCCGTCCGAGCTCGGTGCCCTTGGCCACCGCGGTGCGCAGCAGATCCCCGGTCGAGATCTGCGGGATACCGACGCGCTCGACCAGACGCTGCGACTGGGTGCCCTTACCGGAGCCGGGGGCGCCCAACAGAACAATGCGCATGTTTTGCAGTGCCCATCGCTGCCGCTGGCAGCACAAAGGTGCGCCACGTTACCGGCCGCCCCCGGTGAGGTCAAACGGGGGTGGTGGCGGCTGTCGCCGGCCGCATCGGCTGCGCTATTCTTCCCGGCCCGCACGCCGCTGACGCCCCCCATGAAAAAGAGCCGCCCCCAGAACGCCTTCTACGCCCAGTCCGGCGGCGTCTCCGCCGTCATCAACGCCTCGGCCTGTGGGGTGATCCAGACGGCGCTGCGCTCCAAACACATCGGCAAGGTCTACGCCGGGCGCGACGGCATCATCGGCGCTCTGACCGAGGATCTGATCGATGTCGGCCGCGAGAGCGCGGCCGTGATCCGCGGGCTCAAATACACCCCGGCCGGGGCCTTCGGTTCGGCACGCTTCAAACTCAAGGGTATCGAGGAGAACCGCGCCGAATATGAGCGGCTGATCGAGGTGTTCCGCGCCCACAACATCGGCTACTTCTTCTATAACGGCGGCAACGACTCGATGGATACGGCGCTGAAGGTCTCACAGCTGGGGGCGACCCTCGGCTATCCCATCACGTGCGTGGGGGTGCCGAAGACGGTGGACAACGATCTGCCGCACACTGACTGCTGCCCGGGATTCGGCTCGGTCGCGAAATACGTCGCCGTCTCCACGCGCGAGGCGGCGCTGGACGTGGCATCGATGGCGCGCACCTCAACGCGCGTGTTCGTGCTGGAAGTGATGGGACGCCATGCCGGCTGGATCGCCGCGGCGGGCGGGCTGGCCGGCCAGGGCACGGCCGAGCCGCCGCACGTCATTCTCTTTCCGGAGGTGGCGTTCGAGCGCGAGAAGTTTCTCGCCCGGGTGCGCCAGTGCGTCAGCGACTACGGCTACTGCGTCATCGTCGTCTCCGAGGGCGCCGCCTACGCCGACGGCACCTTCCTCGCCGACGCCGGGACGCGGGATGCCTTCGGACACACGCAGTTAGGCGGCGTCGCGCCGGTGGTGGCCAACATGGTGCGCGAAGCGCACGGCTACAAGTACCACTGGGCGGTTGCCGACTACCTGCAGCGTGCCGCGCGGCACATCGCCTCCAAGGTCGATGTGGCGCAGGCCTACGCGGTCGGCAAGGCCGCCGTGGAGCTGGGGGTGAAGGGGGTGAACGCGGTGATGCCGACCATCGTGCGCAAGTCCTCCAAGCCCTATCGCTGGGTCATCGGCCACGTCCCGCTGGCGCAGGTGGCGAATCAGGAAAAGAAGGTGCCGGCGGCGTACATCCGTGCCGACGGCTTTGGCATCACCGAAGCCTGCCGGCGCTATCTCGAACCGCTGATCGGCGGGGAGGCCTACCCGCCCTACAAGAACGGCCTGCCGGATTACGTTCATATCAAGGGCGCCGCGGTGCGGCGCAAGCTCAAGAGCGAATTCAAGGTGTGACCATGCTGCGGCGCGGTCCGCTGCAGGGCCGGGCGCCGCCGCGCAACCTGACCGCTCGTGCGGGCGGTTGGCGGGTGTGAGCGGCGTGCTATAGTTCGCGGCCTTTTTTTGGGGAGATTTGCCGATGGATGTCACCACGTGGCTGTGGGTCGCGATCGGGGCGGGCGTGCTCGCCGTGCTGTACGGCGTGTTCTCGATGATGGCCATTTTGCGCCTGCCGGCCGGTAACGAGCGCATGCAGGAGATCGCCGCTGCCATTCAGGCCGGCGCCAAGGCTTACCTTAACCGTCAGTACACGACGATCCTCGTGGTGGGCATCGTACTGTTTGTGGCCATCGGTTTCTCGGCCCTGGGCTGGCCCACCGCCGGCGGTTTCGCGGTCGGGGCGGTCCTCTCAGGCCTCACCGGCTACATCGGCATGAACATCTCCGTGCGTGCCAACGTGCGCACGGCTCAGGCGGCCACCGGCGGACTCAACGCGGCGCTCAGCGTCGCGTTTCGCGGCGGCGCCATCACCGGCATGCTGGTCGTGGGCCTCGGCCTGATCGGCGTGGCCGGCTACTACGCCTTCCTCAGCCGCTTTAGCACCATCGGACCTGAGGGGGCGCTGCACGCACTGGTCGGACTCGCCTTCGGCGGCTCGCTGATCTCGATCTTCGCGCGCCTCGGGGGCGGCATCTTCACCAAGGGCGCCGACGTCGGGGCGGATCTGGTCGGCAAGGTCGAAGCGGGCATCCCGGAGGATGATCCGCGAAATCCCGCCGTCATCGCGGATAACGTCGGTGACAACGTCGGCGACTGCGCCGGCATGGCGGCAGACCTGTTCGAGACCTATGCCGTCACGCTCGTCGCCACCATGCTGCTCGGCGGACTGTTATTCGCCAAGGATGGCGCGGATGCGGCGCTGGCCGCGGTGATCTATCCGCTGGCGCTCGGGGCGGCCTCGATCGTCGCGTCCATCATCGGCACGTTCTTCGTCTCCGCGCGCGCCGGCGGCAAGATCATGAACGCGCTCTACAAAGGCGTGATCGTCTCGGCCGTGGTATCGGCGGTAGCGTTCTACTTCATCACCCAGACGATCATGCCGGGCAACGCATCGGTGCTCTACGGCTGCGCGCTGATCGGACTGGGGCTCACGGCCGCGATGATCATGATCACCGAGTACTACACCGCCACCGAATACAGCCCGGTGCGCAAGGTGGCCGCCGCTTCCCAGACCGGACATGCGACCAACATCATCGCCGGGCTTGGCGTTTCCATGAAGGCGACGGCGCTGCCCGTGATCGCGGTGTGCCTGGCGATCTGGGGCGCCTCCACCCTCGATGGCCTGTACGGCATTGCGATCGCGGCAACCTCGATGCTGTCGATGACCGGGATGATCGTGGCGCTCGATGCCTACGGTCCGATCACCGACAACGCCGGCGGCATTGCCGAGATGGCGGGGCTGCCCAAGTCGGTGCGCGATATCACCGATCCTCTGGATGCGGTCGGCAATACCACCAAGGCCGTGACCAAGGGTTACGCCATCGGCTCTGCGGGCCTGGCCGCGCTCGTGCTGTTCGCCGACTACACCCACAACCTGGAGGCCGCCGGCAAGCTCGCGGTCTTCTCGCTCTCGGATCCGGCCGTGATCATTGGTCTCTTCATCGGCGGCCTCGTGCCTTACCTCTTCGCCGCCATGGCCATGGAGGCGGTCGGGCGCGCGGCCGGCTCGGTCGTCAACGAGGTGCGTCGTCAGTTCCGCGAGATCAAGGGCATCATGGCCGGCACGGAAAAACCCGACTACTCGCGCGCGGTGGACCTGCTCACGCGCTCGGCGATCCGCGAGATGATCGTGCCGTCGCTGCTGCCGATCCTGGTCCCGATCGTGCTGGTCGTGGTGATGAATGCGCTCATGGGTGCGGGTGCGGGCGTGCGCGCACTCGGTGGACTGCTCATCGGCACGATCGTCACCGGTTTGTTCGTCGCGATCTCCATGACCACCGGCGGCGGCGCCTGGGACAACGCCAAGAAGTATATCGAGGAAGGTCACTTCGGCGGCAAGGGCTCGGATGCGCACAAGGCAGCCGTCACGGGCGACACCGTCGGGGATCCTTATAAGGATACCGCCGGACCTGCCATCAACCCCCTGATCAAGATCATCAACATCGTGGCGCTGCTGCTGGTGCCGCTGCTCTGAGGCAGCCGGCCGCAGGCCGCTCTGCCTGCCAAGGGAGGTGCCCGTGTCCCCCGAGCCGTTTGCGATCGAGAAATCCGACGCCGAGTGGCGGCGAGAACTTTCGCCCGCAGCCTATGCGGTGCTGCGCGCGCAGGGCACCGAGCACCCCGGCAGCAGCCCTTTGAACGAGGAGCACCGCAGCGGCACGTTCCGCTGTGGCGCCTGCGCTCAGGCGCTGTTTTCCTCGGCCACCAAGTTCGACAGCGGCAGCGGCTGGCCGAGTTTCTTCCAGCCGCTCGCCGGCGCGGTGGGCACGGAGGAGGACCACAGTCTTTTCACGCTGCGCACGGAGGTGCACTGCGCGCGCTGCGGCAGTCACCTCGGCCACCGCTTCGCCGATGACCCCGCCCCGAGCGCGGAGCGCTATTGCATGAACGGCGTCGCCTTGAGGTTCGAGCCCGCAGCGGGCTGAGGGAGCGGGGAATCTACGCTGCGAGCAGCAACGGCTGCGGGCGCCCGATCGCGTACCCCTGCAGGTAATCGACGCCCATGCGCCGCGCGGTCTCCACGGCGGCGCTGTCTTCCACCTGCTCGGCGATCACCTTGAAGTTCAGGCTGCGCGCAAGCTCGATCATCGCCGTGACCATCGCCTGATTGACCGTGTCGCGCGAAAGATTGCGCATGAAGGAACCATCGATCTTCAGATAATCGAGCGGCAGGTTCTTCAGATTCGAGAACGAGCCGAGGCCGGAACCGAAATCATCGAGCGCGAACTGGCAACCCATGCCGTGCAGCACGCCGACAAAGCGCCGTGCATGATCCAGATTGGCCACCACCGCGTTCTCGGTGATCTCGAAGCACACCTGCGCCGGGGAGGCCCCGGTGCTGTCGAAGCACTCCACCACGAACTCAAGGAACTGCAGGTCACCGAGGGTCTGCCCGGAGATGTTGATGGCGACGCTGCGGCTGCTCGCGACGGCGATCGCGCCGCGACCGAGCGCGGCGAGCGTGGTCTGCACCACCCAGCGATCGACCAGCCCCATGAGGCGGTAGCGCTCGGCCGCTCGCATGAACTCCGCCGGCGCGAGCTCGTGACCGTTCTCATCCTGCATCCGTACCAGCACCTCCATCGCCGGGCCGCCCTCTTCGTCGTGCGCCGCCACGATCACCTGGTGATACAGCTGGAAGCGGTTTTCCTTGAGCGCGCTCTGCAGGCGCTGCAGCCACTGGATCTCTCCGGTGTGGCGCGCGAGCGCCTCATCGCGCGCGGAGTACACTACCACGCGCCCCGAACCTTGCTTCTTGGCGACGTAGCAGGCGGTGTCCGCGGCGGCCAGTAACTCCTCGAGCGTGCCGCTCTCGCGCGAGATCTCCACCAGCCCGACGGACACGCCGATATTGAAGATCTTGTCCTTCCAGACGAAACGGAACTCGCCCACCGCGCGGCACAGGTCATCGGCGATCTGGCGCGCCTTGTCCAAAGGACAGCCGATCAGCAGCGTGCCGAACTCATCCCCGCCGAGGCGCCCAACGGTATCGCTGTCGCGCACCGCATCGCGCAGGAGCTTCGCCACCTCGCGCAGCATGCTGTCCCCGGCCAGGTGTCCGCTCGTGTCGTTGACGAGCTTGAAGTGATCCAGATCCAAATAGCACAGCACGTGCTGACCATCGCCGCGGTGGCCGCTGTCGATACACTCCTGCAGGCGCCGCTCGAACTCGTGGCGGTTGACGAGTCCGGTGAGCGCATCGTGCGTCGCCTGGTAGGACATCTGGCGCGCAAGTCCGCGCAGCTCGGTGATGTCGTGCAGCATCACCACCGCGCCGACCAACTCCTTGGCGGGGTTGCGCATGGGGGATGCCGTAAGCTCGATCGAGCGCTCGGCGCCATTGGTACGCGACAGCAGCAGCGCGCGGCGGCTGAGGTTCACCGGCGTTCCGCTCGTGAGGGCCTGTCGCACAGGATCGGAGAGAATGCGGCGGTCGGTCTCGTCCACGAGGCTGATGACCTCCTCCAGGAGCTTGCCCGTGGAGGCTCCCGCCTCGTTCGCCGTCAGCTGCTCGGCGGCGGGATTCATGAAGGTGATGCGCCCTTCTTTGTCGGTGGCGATGATTGCCTCAGCGATGGACTCGAGCGCGAGCTGCTGCGGTCCGGTGCCGGCGCTCTCACCCGGCAGGCGCAGCGTCTGCAGTGTCTGGGTGGGGATGATCTCCACGCCCGTGATGAGCAGTGCGTTGCCCCTGTCGTACTCGACCAGGGTCGAGTTGATCTCGAGCCGGCTCACCTGGCCCTGCAGGCCGACCATTTCAATCTCGTAACGCTCAGCGGCGGTCTCCCCTGCGAGGCGCCGCGTTATGTTCTCACTGACGAGGTCGGCGTATTCGGGCGGCACGAGGTCGGCGAGACGCCGCCCGATGAGCTCGAGCCGATCGACGCCCACGAAGCTGGCGAACTGCCGGTTGGCGTACAGGATGACCTCACGGTGCACCAGTACCGCCTCGTGGATGCGCTCGCCCAGGTCGGCAAAGAGTTTGGGAGCCTCGACCGCCTCGCTCTCGGCGGCCGGCCCGGCCCGGGTCAGGAGGTGATTGACGGCGGTGATGAGCGCGGCGACTTCCGGCCGGTCACTGCCCACATCCACCCGCCCGGCGAGGCGTCCGCCGATGGCGATGCGCTGCAGCTGCTGCGACAGCTCCAGGACGCTCTTCATGTCGCGGCGCTGCAACGCATAGAGCACGAGGAGCAGAGCGGCGATGAGGGCGAACAGGAGGCACAGCAGCCCGATGATCGACATCTATCTTCTTCTTCTTACGCCTTGCGCATGGGTATTTCCGCGCGCTCCGGGCACTTTAGTTGGACTTGTCGTGCCGCCGGAAATTACGGACGCCAGAAGCATAGCGCAGGCGCTGGCACGCCCCGTCGGTATTTCACCATATCTCGTCGCAAGTACGCTTGGCAGGGCGCCGGAAAACCCGTAACTTCTCCGGCCTTTTCCACGACTCGGCAATAAGTCCAATTCGGAAGGTCCCAGGATGCAAACGGCAGATGCCCGCGAACAGATGGTGCAGCAGCAGGTGCGAGCCTGGGACGTGCTGGATGAGCGCGTGCTCAACGTCATGCGCCAGGTACCCCGCGAGCTGTTCGTGCCCGAGGGCGAGCGTTACCGCGCCTATGCCGACGTCGAGGTGCCCCTGGGATACGGCCAGCACATGCTGCGCCCGAGCGTGACCGGGCGCCTGCTGCAGGCCCTGCTGCCGCAGCCGCACGAACAGGTGCTCGAGATCGGCACCGGCACCGGCTTTGTTACGGCCTGCCTGCGCGCCATGGCCGCTGCGGTGCGCTCGCTGGAGCTGTATCCGCAGCTGGCCGCGAGCGCACGTGCCAAGCTTGCCGCCTTCGGGGCGCGCGACACGCAGGTCATGGACCAGGATGCGCTGCACTTTGAGAACGGCGCGCGCTACGACGTAATCGCCGTGACCGCCTCGCTGCCGCTGTACGATGCGCGCTTCGAGCGCATGCTGAACGTCGGCGGGCGTCTGTTCATCGTCATCGGCGAGGCGCCCGTCATGGAGGCGCGGCTGGTGCAGCGCACCGCAGCGGAGCTGTGGAGCGCCCAGAGCCTGTTCGAAACGGTGATCGATCCGCTGGTGCACGCGGTACGGCCGCCGGAATTTACTTTTTAGGCGCCGCGCAGACGTCAACCGAAGGGACTTGAAGGGACTGACATGAATCGCGCCGCCAGTTTCGCACTCGCCTTACTCGCCCTCTGCAGCCTCGCCTGCGCAAAGGACCTCAAAGGGGTGTTCGAGGATGCGCTGCAGAACGATCCGACGATCCGCCAGGCGGATGCCAACCGCCTCGCCGCCCGCGAAGCGCGCCCACAGGCCTGGTCGGCGATCCTGCCGCAGCTGAACGGCACGGCGGGAATCAACTGGGATCACAACTCCGGCTACCAGGACCAGGTCACCGCCCTGACCAACCCGGCCAACCCGAATGGACCGCCGATCTACCAGGTGCTGCCCCTGCCGCAGACGATCGATGCGACCAACAAGAACTGGGCGCTGAGCCTGCGCTCGAGTCTGATCTCCTGGACCAACTGGATGAACATCAAGGCGGCCAGCAAGGAAGTTGCACAGGCCGAGGCCGTTTATCAGGCCGCCGAGCAGAACCTGATCCTGCGCACCGCCCAGGCGTACTTCGCCGTGCTCGCCGCCGATGACACCCTGGCGGCGAATCAGGCATCGCTGCAAGCGTTCAACCGGCAGCTGGATCAGGCCAACAAGCGCTTCGAGGTGGGTCTCATCGCCATCACCGACGTGGAAGACGCCAAGTCCGCACGCGATTCGGCGGCGGCGGCGGTGATTGCGGCGAAGCGCGCGCTCGCCACGACCCAATATCTGCTCGCAGAGATTACCGGTCAGCAGTACGACAAGCTCTCCAAACCCGGCTCGGATATGCCGCTGAAGGGCCCGGAGCCGGAGAACGAGGACCGCTGGGTCGACATTTCCCTCGAGCAGAACCCGAACCTGATCTCAAGCCGCCTGGCCGCCGACATCGCGCGCGACAACGTGCGCGCCGCGATCGGCGGTCACATGCCGACGGTCGATCTGGTGGCCGGGCGCAGCTACACGCAGCAGAATTCGGACCAGACGATCGAGTACCTGCCCTTCAACGACGTCAACAGCAAGTTCAACGACCGCCAGATCGGCCTGCAGGTCACCGTGCCGATCTTCAGCGGCGGGTACACCCAGTCCAAGGTGCGCCAGAACGAGTACCTGTGGATAGCGGCAAAGGAAGGCGTGGTGCAAAGCTCGCGAACCACTGAGCGCCAGGCACGCGATGCCTACCTCGGCGTCATCAGCGGCATCGCCCGCGTGCAGGCATTGCAGCAGTCGGTGGAATCCAGTCGCACGGCGCTGAAGGCCACCTCGGCCGGTTATGAGGTCGGCACGCGCACCTCGGTCGATGTGGTGAATGCGCAGAAAACCCTGGTGCAGGCGGAGACTGATTTCGCGGCCGCCCGCTATGACTACCTCGTGAGCGTGCTGCAGCTGCGCTTTGCGGCCGGCATCCTCGATCGCGCGCAGCTGCTGCAGATCAACACCTGGCTCACGCAGACGACGCCGACCTCGCCCGGGGAGGTTACCCCGGAAAGTGTGCTGCCGAGCCCGCCCGCGCCCCAGGCCACGCCGGCGCCCGACACGGCGCCGCCGGCGGCGCCACCGGGCGGCGGGCGGCGCTAAGCCGGCGCGCCACCGAGCAGTGGTTCAATGAGTGCGAGAAGTTTCCCGAGCGCGCCGCGGTTGCTCTCAACACAAGCGCGTCCGGCCGCGCCGATGCGCGCGCGCTCATCAGCGTCGCGCAGCAACGCCGTGACACGGGCGGCGAGCTGCGGGGCGTCCTGCACCACCTCCACCGCGCCGCGCGCGAGCAACAGACGCGCAACCTCGGCGCTGTTGAAGTTGTGTGGGCCGGTCAGGATCGGCACCCCGAGCGCGGCAGGCTCGAGCAGGTTGTGCCCACCGACGGGCACCAGACTGCCGCCGACGAACGCCACGTCGGCCGCAGCATAGAAATCGAGCAGCTCCCCCAGGGAATCCAGCAGCAGCACCTCAGCGTCGCTCGGCGCGGCATCGCTCTCGGAGCGGCGCGTAAAGCGCACCCCGGCCTGCGCCAGCGCCTGCGCGGCCTCCGCGAAGCGCTGCGGATGGCGCGGCGCGATGACGAGCAGTGCGTCCGGCACCTGTGTGCGTACCTGCCGCTGTGCCTCGATCAGTGCGGCCTCCTCGGCCCCACCGTGCGTGCTGCCGGCCACCCACAGCGCCCGGTGAGCGGCGTACTGCGCACGCAGCCGCGCGCCACGCGCCGCGAGGTCCTCGGGGAGCTCGAAGTCAAACTTGATGTTTCCGGTGACGTGCGTGCTCGCCGCGGCGGCGCCCAGGGCGCGGAAGCGCTCGGCGTCGGCTGGGCCCTGGGCGGCGACGACCGCCGCCTGCGCCAGGGTGCTGCGGAACAGCCCGCCCAGACGTTGATAGCGGCTCACCGAACGCTCGGAAAGGCGCGCGCTCGCGATGACCAGCGGGATACGCCCGCGGCCACAGGCGCGATACAGATTCGGCCACAGCTCGGTCTCGAAGATGATTGCGAGGCGTGGCTGCACACGTCTCAAGAAACGCCGCACGGCACCGGGCAGGTCGTAGGGCACGTAGCACACCTGCGCCACGTTGCCAAAGAGCGCCCGGGCGCGCGCCGCGCCGGTCGGGGTGAACGTGCTCACCGTCAGGGGCAGCTGCGGATGGCGCCGCTGCAGCGCCGCCACGAGCGCGGCGCAGGCCTGCACCTCCCCCACCGAGACCGCGTGCAGCCACACCCCTCCGGCGGGGCGTGCGGGCACGAAGCCGAAGCGCTCGCGAAAGTTATGCCAGTAGCTGCGGTCGAACAGACCGCGCCACAGCAACATGATCGAGATGAGCGGGGCTGCGAGGTAGACGGCTAAGAGATAGAGGAGGCGCAAGCAGGACCCGTCAGGCGGGCAGCTCGGTCTTGCCGGATGAGTGGCGGTAGCCATCAAGCAAGCCGTGCCAGTCAGATTCGGTGAAGCGCTCGGGTGGCATTCCCCAGGTCACCTTCTCCAGCGAACGGCGCAGGCGCACGAGGTTGCCGTCGCGCCAGATGCCCGGCTTGCGCAGCTGGCAGCGGTCGAAATCGATCAGATACACGTTCTCCTCGCTCAGGAGCACGTTGTGGGCGTTCAGATCCGCATGGCACACCCCCAGGTCGTGGAAGCGGCGGATGCAGCGCCCGATCGAGATCCAGGTGACGATCGAGAGCGCGCCGGTGCGCAGACACTCGGTGAGGGAACCCACGGTCGGCAAGCGCTCGGTGATCAAATCACCGGTGTAAGTGGAGCCGCGGTGGCGGTAACGCGCCGCCAGCGGGACCGGCACCGGCAACCCCGCGCGGTGCAGCCGATAGGTCAGCTGCCACTCGGCAAACGGGCGCGTACTTTGCTCATCGCGCCAGCGGTAACGATCGCCGAACAGCCGCGCCATAAGACCGCCTCGCCGGTAATGCCGCAGCACGAAGGCGCGGCCATCGGCCTTCACGAAATAAGTGGCGCCGCGCCCCTGCGCGCTGCCGCTGAGTTCGCCGCGCGCCTGCCAGTAGCTGGGCTCAAACCACTCGTTGTTCAAATTGCCGACCCGCGAGGTGTCATATAGCATGGCGCCGCCTGCGACCGCGCTGCGTTTGACTTCCGGGCCGAGCGCGTAGCGCCCACTCACAAGACTGACTCCATCATGTTGTCGTTCGCCGAAGCGCCGCGCAGCGTCTGCATACTGAGGTTGTCGGCGATCGGTGATGCCTGCCACGTCGTGCCGATCGTGCGCACCTTACAGCAAGCGTGGCCCGCGACCCAGCTCACCTGGATCATCGGCAAAACCGAAGCGCGCCTCATGCACCTCCTTGAGGGCGTGGAGTTTATCACCGTCGACAAACGCTCGAGCCTCGCCGCAATCCGCAGCGTGCGCGCGCAAGTGCGTGCGCGGCACTTCGATGTGCTCCTGCACATGCAGCTGGCGCTGCGCGCCAGCTTAATCGCGCGCAGCGTGCCGGCGCGCATCAAACTCGGCTTCGACCGGGCGCGGGCCCGCGAGCTGCAGTGGCTCTTCACCAACGCACGCATCGCGCCGCGCACGCGCGAACACGTGCTCGACAGCTTTTTCGGCTTCCTGGAAGCCCTCGGCATCAGCGAGCGGCTGCTGCGCTGGGACCTGCCGTTGCCCGCGGGCGCGCGCGCCTATGGTGCACGCCTCATCCCGGACGGGCAGCCGACGCTCATCATCAGCCCCTGCTCAAGTCACGCACTGCGCAACTGGCCCGCGGTGCGTTACGCCGCCGTGGCCGAGCACGCCGCGCAGCGCCACGGGCTGCGCGTCATTCTCGCCGGCGGTCCGAGCGAGCTGGAGCAGCAGATGGGGGTGCAGATCGAGCGCGCCTGCCGCGCACCCCTCATCAACCAGATCGGCAAGGACACGCTGCCCGAGCTGCTGGCGCTGCTCGGGCGGGCGCGCCTGCTCGTAACGCCCGACTCGGGTCCGGCTCACATGGCCACGATGGTGGGCACACCGGTGGTTGGCCTGTACGCCGCCACCAACCCGGCGCGCAGCGGCCCTTATCTGTCGGGCCGCTGGTGCGTCAACGCCTACGCGGAGGCAGCACGTGTGTTTCGCGGCGTGGAGCCCGAAGGGCTGCCCTGGAGCCACAAGATTGAGGAGCCCGGCGTGATGGAACTGATCCGCGTCGAGGAAGTGACCGCGAAAATCGACGCGCTGCTGGGCGGCCCGCCCGCTTAAGGGCGCCTGCGGCCCGCAACGCCGCAGCACGGGTACCCCCACGGGGGTACAAGCGGGTAGTTGTGAGGGCTCGTGTGCGCTTGCTTAAATGCGCCCGGCGGCTCGGCAACCAGGAATGAACGCATGAACGACATCCTCGTACCCATCTCCCCCGGTGAGCTGCTGGATAAGATCACTATCCTCAGGATCAAGGCCGCGCGCATCCAGGACGGCGCGAAGCTCGCGAACGTCAAACTTGAGCTGTCGCTGTTAGAGAGGACCTGGGCTGAGTCGGGTTATGCAGCGCAGGAAGTGGCGGTGCAGGAGCACGCGCTGCAGGAGGTCAACGAACGCCTCTGGGACATCGAGGACCTCATACGCGACAAGGAAGCGAAGCAGACTTTTGACCGCGACTTCATCGAGCTGGCACGCGCGGTCTACATCGCCAACGACGAGCGTGCGGCGATCAAGAAGCGCATCAACGTGCAGTTAGGGTCGCGCCTGGTGGAAGAGAAATCGTACAAGCAGTACCGCTGAGCGCGCTTCAGCGCTGCAGCGTGTACTCCGCGCCGCAGTACGGGCACTTGGCCCAGCCGGTCGTCTCGATCGGCAGATACACGCGCGGGTGTGAGTTCCACAGGTACATCTGCGGCATCGGGCAGCACAGCGGCAGGTCCTCGGCACTCACCTGATACTGATTCTGCGCGTTCGGTTCGATGAGCGGCTTAGCCGTCGCGACCATGGGAGTCTCGGGCGGTCCACGGATGATGCGCCGATTATACTCACCCGCCCGCAGGCTTAAGCGGCCATCGTCAGATCCCACAGGCGCGTCACCGCCGTGCGCAGATCGCGGAATTCCTCGGCCGGCACGAGGGCGGCGGCCCCGGCGAGGGACAGATGGTGGCTGCGGGCACGGTAAGCGCGGTAAGCGGCGGTGAGTAGGTCGACGCTTGTCTGCGGTACGAGATCCGCCGAGGCCACCGACTCGAGCTGTCGTATCGTGTCCGAGTAGAGCGCGACCGGGGGGTAGTCGCGCGCCCACCTGAGCGCCCAGTACTGGGCCAGGAATTCAATGTCGGCGACCCCGCCCGCGTCCTGCTTGATGTCAAAGTGCGTCGCATCGCCGGCGGAGAGCTCCTTGCGCATGCGCTCGCGCATGGCGCGCACCTCCTCGAGGAGGGCCTCGCGGCGCACGTGATGGCACAGCACATCGAGGCGCACGGCCTCGAAGCGGGCGCGCAGCTCGCTCGATCCGGCCACGGCACGGGCGTGCAGCAGCGCCTGGTGCTCCCAGGTCCAGGCATCCTCACGCTGGTAGTCGGCGAACGCGCCGATGTTGGTCACGAGCAGGCCGCCCTTGCCACTCGGGCGCAAGCGCACATCCACCTCGTAGAGCCGCCCGGCGGCCGAGTGCATGGTGAGCAGATGCACGATGCGCTGCGCCAGGCGCACGAAGAACAGCTGATTATCGATCGGTTTGCCGCCGCTGGTCTCCTGATGCTCACCGTGTGAGTCGTGCAGGAAGACCAGATCCAGATCCGAGGAATAACTCAGCTCCATGCCGCCAAGCTTGCCGTAGCCGACCGCGCAGATATTCACCGCCCGCCGCGCGGCCCCCTGCCCGCACATGGGCACGCCGAACTGCTGGGTGATCTGGTGCCAGCCCAGCCGCAGGGCGCGCTCGACGATGAGCTCGGCGATGTCAGTGAGGCGGTCACTCACCTGCATGAGGGGCAAGAGGCCGGTGAGATCTGCCACGGCCACGCGAAAGAGCGCCGCGCGCTGAAACTGGCGCAGCGCCTCGACCTGCTGCTCCGGATCCTCCTCCTGCAGCTGTTGCATGCGCGACTCCAGATCACGCGCGAAGTCGGCACGCTCAGGCAGCTGCGAGAGCAGACGCTCATCGATCAGCTCATCAAGCAGCAGCGGGTGGGTGGCGATCTGGGTGGCAAGAAAGTCCCCGTGGCGGCACAGCTCCACGAGGCGCGCGCGTGCCGGCCCATTCTCCTGCAGCAGCGCAAAGTAGGCCGAGCGCTGCCCGATGGCCTCGATGATCGTGAGCACCCGGCGCAGCACGGGCAGCTGGGCGCTGCTGTGCGCGACGTCCGCCAGCAGCACCGGCAGCAGGGCCTGCAGGCGCCGCCGCCCCGGCTCATCAAGCTTGCGCACCAGCGCCGAGGCGCGCAGCTCGAGCAGCAGGCGCGCCGCCTCGGTGGCATCGGTGAAGCCCGCCTGCACCAGGGCCGCCTCGAGCGCGGCGGTCTCCGCCTCCGAATCCCAGAAGCGTCCCAGATCGATGCGCACGGCGTTGCGCTCGGGGCTGCTGCCTCCGAAGATCACGAGCCGGAAGTGCCGGCTCACGTGCGCGCGCTGCACCTGCAGCTGCGCGAGCAGTGCCGGCCAGTCGGCCGCCCCCATGGCGAGCGCGAGGCGCTCGCGCGTGAGCGCGTCGGCGGGCAACTGGTGCGTCTGCAGATCGCCGAGCATCTGCAGGCGATTCTCCAGTCGCCGCAGATACAGGTACGCGCCGCGCAGCTCCCCGATCGCCTGCGGCGGCAGCAGCCGCGTCGCCCCCAGACGCTCAAGCGCGCAGAGTAACGAGGGGGTCTGCAGAGCGCGGTCGCGACCACCGCGCGTCAGCTGCAGCGCCTGCACGATGAACTCGATCTCGCGGATGCCGCCGGGACCGAGCTTTACGTGCTCGGCGAGTTCGCGGCGCTCGACCTCCCGCTCGATCAGGGCTTTCATCTCGCGCAGGCTCTCGAACACGCCATAGTCCAGGTAGCGCCGGTAGACGAACGGGCGTACCGCGGCCGCCTCGATCTCCGCATAGCGCTCGGGGCTCGTAACGGGGCGCGCCTTTACGTACGCGTAGCGCTCCCAGTCACGCCCATGCCGCTGCAGGTAATCCTCGAAAGAGGCAAAGCTTGCCACCAAGGGGCCTGAATCCCCGAAAGGCCGCAGCCGCAGATCAACACGCAACACGAAGCCCTCGGCGGTCGGCGTACCCAACAGCCGCGCCAGCCCCTGGCCGAGGCGTGTGAAGAACTCCTCCTGGGCGATGCTGCGCGGCCCGTCGGTTTCGCCGTGCTCTGGGAAGAGCAGCACCAGATCGACGTCGGAGGAGAAGTTGAGCTCGCGCCCGCCGAGCTTGCCCATGCCGATGACGACGAGCGGCTGCACGGCCCCATCCGCGGCGCGCGCCTCCCCGAAGCGCGCCACGAGCCCGGCGCGTGCCTGGGCGAGCGCCACGTTGATCGCCGCGTCCGCGCACTCGGTGAGCTCGCGCAGGGTTTCCGCTACCGGCGCCCAACCGGCCAGGTCGCGCCAGGCGATGCGCATGAATTCGTACCGCCGCCAGCGGCGCAGCTGCGCTGAGAACTCCCCTTCCGCCTGCACAGGATCGGCCGGTAGGGCGGGCGCGCGCTGCGCGAACGCCTCACCACCGAGGGCGCGCTCGAGATCTCCGCAACCGAGCAGTCGCACAAACAGCTGCGGGTCGCGCGCGCAGGCGTGCGCGACGAAGTCGCTCCCGGCAAACACCCGCAGCAGCGAGTCGCGCACCGGCGCGGGCGCTGCCGCCAGAGCCTCGCGCGCGCCTTGCTGCGCAAAGAGCGCCTCGCAGGCGCGCTCGAGGTGGCCGGTGAGCTCGGTACTGATCCCCGCGAGGGGGATCAGTTCCAGATGTTGCCCCCGAGGTCGTGGAAGACCGCCGTGTCGAGGCGCCGGCTCAGGCCGCGGAAGTGCGAGAACGCGGCATAGACCTGCGCGCCATCGGAGGCGTCGATCGAACCGGCGTCCCCTTCAATCAGACTGTTGTCGATATGCACGTTGGCGCGGCGCGCCAGCACGCCTACGCCCGTGGCACTGATGTGACTGTTGGTGATGTGGATCTCGCAGCCGTCCTCGGCGCTCACCGCATCGCCGTCAAACTCGAGATTGCGGTTGTCGATGTGCAGCATGCGCGAGCCCTGACAGATGATCGGTTCGCGCCGGCGCTCGATGGCGGCACTGGTGAAGCCGACATCGCGCAGTCGCGCGGGCGCGGCCGCCGAGCCGCCGGCGGCCTTGATGCTGTAACCGGGCCCGGACTGTGTCATCGCCGCCGCAGCGGCGCCCGAGGCGGCCTGAATGCTGTATCCGGGTCCAGACTCCAGCAGCGCCCCGCCGGCCGTGCGCGGCGGCGCCGGTGCGGGTGCGGGCTCCTCGGGCGGCGGAGGCGTGGGTGCGACGCTCTCTTCCGGCGGCGCGCTCGCGCCCGCCGCATCGGTGCTGTTCTGCATCGGCGGCTGCGGCGGCGCGGCGGCGGTCGCACTGGGCTCAGCACCGCGTGCGGGCGCGGCCACGACCTGATCGATGCGCACCATGCGCAGCTCGCCGGTGTCCTTGATTCTCACGGTGAAGGTGCGGCTCTGCGGATCGGCCGCGACGATTTCAATCTGGCCGTTGCGCTCGAGCGCTGCGCGCGCCCAGCTCATCTGCGGGTCCTGCCCTTCACGCGCGCAGGCAGCAAGCAGGACAAAAGCTGCGCAGGCGACGCCATTGAGCGCGCGACGACAAGCGATGGTCATGGGGAGCCTCCTCATGCTGCGACGATAAACCCGTCGCCCGGCCCGGGGAAGTGCTGGAGCCGGAAAGCCGGTGCACGCGGTCACGCCGGCCGTAAAAAAACAGGCCCCATGTGACTGGGGCCTGCGAGGAATGCGCGGAATAGGGGGTCTTGTTCCGCGGCTTTCGGGGTGGCGGCCGACTGAAGCCGGCCGCATACCCTTAACTGTTATGTAAAGCCTATCGAGTGTTCCGTGCGGAATCGATACCTCTTTAGAGAGGTTCTTACATGTCCATCCCGCCCATGCCGCCCGGAGGCATGCCATGGCTGTGCTCTTCGTCCTTCGGAGCCTCGGCCACCATGACCTCGGTCGTGAGCAGGAGTCCTGCCACCGAGGAGGCGTTCTGCAGGGCCAGACGCGTCACCTTGGTCGGATCCAGGATGCCCGCCTCGAGCATGTCGCCGAACTCGCCAGTGGCGGCGTCGTACCCAAAGGAGCCTTTGCCTTCCTTAACCCGGTTCAGGATCACCGCGGCGTCCTCGCCCGCGTTCTCGACGATCTGGCGCAGCGGCTCCTCGATCGAGCGCGACAAGATGCGGATGCCGACCGTCTGGTCCTCATTGGCGCCTTCGAGCTTCTCCAGGGCGCGCTGGGCACGGATCAGTGCCACACCGCCGCCCGGAACAACGCCCTCTTCGACCGCCGCACGCGTGGCGTGCAGCGCATCTTCGACGCGGGCCTTCTTTTCCTTCATCTCGATTTCAGTAGCCGCGCCGACCTTAACCACGGCGACGCCGCCGGAGAGCTTGGCCACGCGCTCCTGCAGCTTCTCCTTGTCGTAATCGGAGGTGGCCTCCTCGGCCTGTTGACGGATCGATTCGATGCGCGCCTTGATATCGGCCGCCTTGCCGTTGCCGTCGATGATCGTGGTGTTTTCCTTGTCCACGACGATCTTCTTGGCCTCGCCCAGGTCGTTTATGCTCGCCTTCTCGAGCGACAGTCCGACCTCATCGGAGATCACGGTGCCGCCGGTGAGGGTCGCGATGTCCTGCAGCATGGCCTTGCGACGGTCGCCGAAGCCGGGGGCCTTCACGGCGGCCACCTTGAGGATGCCGCGGATGTTGTTGACGACCAGCGTCGCCAGCGCCTCACCCTCGACGTCTTCTGCGATCACCAGCAGCGGACGGCCAGACTTGGCCACGCCCTCGAGCAGCGGCAGCAGCTCGCGGATGTTGGAGATCTTCTTGTCGGCCAGCAGGATCACCGGCTTCTCCAGCTCGGCGGTCTGATTGGCCTGGTTGTTGATGAAATAGGCCGAGAGGTAGCCGCGGTCAAACTGCATGCCCTCGACGACTTCGAGTTCATTCTGCAGTCCGGAGCCTTCCTCGACGGTGATCACGCCTTCCTTGCCGACCTTGTCCATCGCCTCGGCAATGGTCTTGCCGATTGACTCGTCGGAATTGGCCGAGATCGTGCCGACCTGGGCGATCGCCTTGGAATCCTTGCACGGCTTGGAGTGCTTCTTGAGCTCCTCGACGCAGGCGATTACGGCCTTGTCGATGCCGCGCTTGATGTCCATCGGGTTGCGGCCCGAGGCGACGGCCTTGAGGCCCTCGCGGATGATCGCCTGGGCGAGAACGGTGGCGGTGGTGGTGCCATCGCCGGCCTCATCGGAGGTGTTGGAAGCGACTTCCTTCACCATCTGCGCGCCCATATTCTCGAACTTGTCCTTCAGCTCGATCTCCTTGGCGACCGAGACACCGTCCTTCGTGACGGTGGGGGCGCCGAAGCTCTTGTCGAGCACGGCGTTGCGGCCCTTGGGGCCGAGAGTTGCCTTGACGGCGTTCGCGAGGACGTTCACGCCCCTGAACATGCGCGCGCGTGCGTCATCGCTGAAACGTACTTCTTTAGCAGCCATTGTCGTGATCCTCGCTTACTTGCCTTCAATCACGGCCATGACGTCTTCTTCGCGCATGACCACAAGATCATCTCCGTCGACTTTGACCTCGGTTCCGCTGTACTTGCCGAACAGGATCTTGTCGCCGACCTTTACATCAAGAGGACGGACCTGGCCGTCTTCGAGAATCTTGCCCTTACCAACCGCGATGATCTTTCCCTGGACCGGCTTCTCGGCCGCGGTGTCCGGGATCACGATGCCGCCCGGGGAGGTACGCTCCTCTTCCAGGCGCTTGACGATGACGCGGTCATGAAGAGGACGAATCTTCATGTTGAACGCTCCTTAAGAGTCTGATGGATGTTGACTGACGAACCCGGGGGGCTGTTAGCACTCACCCCCTGCGGCTGCTAATGATAGGGGGCAAGAGGCCGATTTCAAGCCTCGCGGCCGCTTTTTTTGCCTCGGCGGCCTCGCCCGCGCATCCCCGGGGTGGCTGTGCGGGCGGAACGGCCCGGGCGCGCGCAAGGTGAACCCCAGTTCCTGCCACTCATCAAAGACTTGCGCTATAAGGGCGCCTCAAACCCGATCGGCTCTTCGGGTAAGGTATCGGCCGTGAAACCCACGCGACATATTCTCGGTGCCCTGGCGCTGGGGCTGCTCCTGCAGGTCCAGGCGGGCGAGCCGGCCGCACCCGCCCCCCCGGCGGCCGCCCCGGCCCCGAAGCCTGCCGGCGGACTGGACGCGATCCTCAAGGCGCCCCGGACCCAGGGCGATGATTTCCTGCCCCCGGATGAGGCTTTCCGCTTTAACGCCCTGCCCGAGGGCAGCGATCGGGTACGCCTGAACTGGGAGATCGCGGACGGCTATTACCTCTATCGGGCGCGCATCAAGGTGAGCACCACGGCGAGCAACGTGCAGCTGGGCGCCCCGCAGATGCCCGCCGGTCAGGTGAAGAACGACGAGTACTTCGGCCGCCAGGAGGTCTATCACCACGAGCTCGTGGTCACCGTCCCCGTGGCCCGCACGGGCGGCGGACCGCTCGATCTGCCGCTTGAGGTGACGTACCAGGGGTGCGCGGATGCCGGTTTGTGTTACCCGCCGATCCCGAAGAAAGTGATCGTCAGGCTCGCCGGCGGCGCGGCGACGCCCGGGGCGGGCGGCCCGGGCGCCTCCGGCACGGCCGGGGGCGACCAGAACTGGTTCGCGGGCGTCATCCGCAATGACAGCCCGCTCATGATGGTGGCGCTGTTCTACGTGGCGGGCCTGGGCCTTGCCTTCACCCCGTGCGTGCTGCCGATGGTGCCGATTCTCTCGGGCATCATCGCCGGGGGCGGCAAAGGCATCACGACCGCCCGCGCGTTCATGCTCTCACTCACGTACGTGCTCGGCATGGCGGTCACCTACACCGCCGCGGGTGTCGCCGGGGCTGCCATGGGCAAGGAAGTGCAGGGATTGTTCCAGCAGTGGTGGGTGCTCGCGCTCTTTGCGGCGCTCTTCATCGCCATGGCGCTGTCGATGTTCGGCCTGTTCACCGTGCAGATGCCGGCGGCGATCCAGACACGCATCGCGAATGTCAGCAACCGCCAGTCCGCCGGCACCTTCGGCGGCGTGGCCGTCATGGGGGCACTCTCCGCGCTCATCGTGACCACGTGCGTCGGACCGGCCCTGATCGGAGCGCTGCTCGTCATCAGCCAGACCGGGCAGATTGCGCGCGGGGGCGCCGCGCTCTTCGCCATGAGCATCGGCATGGGAACGCCGCTGCTGATCGTCGGCGCCTCCGCCGGAAAGCTGCTGCCGAAGGCCGGCCCGTGGATGGATCTGGTCAAGAAGCTCTTTGGCGTCATGATGCTCGCGGTTGCCGCCTGGATGCTGGCGCGCATCCTGCCCGAGCGGCTGACCCTGGTCATGTGGGCGATTCCCGCCTTCATCCTCGCGTGGCTCCTGTGGCACGAGATCCGTCCGCGCTCGGCGCTCGTGTGGGGCCTGCGCACGGTGGGCGTCCTGGCCGGGCTCTACGGGATCGCCCTCACCGCCGGCGCCGCACTCGGGGGGACCGACCCGCTCACGCCCATTCCGGCCTTCGCCGCCAAGACCCACGAGCTGTCCTTCCGCCCGATCAGATCACTCGCGGACCTCGACCGCGAGGTCGCCCAGGCAAAGGCCACCGGTCGCAGCGTGCTCGTGGACTTCTCGGCCGACTGGTGCACCTCCTGTAAGGAGATGGAGCGTTACACCTTCACCGATCCGAGCGTGCAGCAGGCGCTCCAGAGCACCGTGCTGCTGCGGGCGAATGTGACCGAGAACAACGCCGATGATCAGGCGCTGCTCAAGCGCTTCGGCATCTTCGGGCCGCCGACGATTGCGTTTTACGGCAGCGACGGGCGCGAGCGCGCGCAGTTCCGAGTGGTCGGCTACATGAAGGCCGACGCCTTCGCGGCGCGCACGCGCGCAGCGCTCGACGCCTCTTCGTGAGCGACCCGGGCGCGGCTCGCGCACCGGGGCCGGTGCCCCGGGCGCTGGTGACCGTGGCCGTGCTGCTGGGCGGCGCGGCCGGGGGATTTCTGCTGCACCGGCTGTTCCATCCGCCGCACCCGGGGCTCTACGCGGCCCCGCCTGCGGTACCTCCGGCCGGGGGCCCTGCCGCGGCAGGTTCCGTACCCGACGAAGGCGGGCCGCCGGCCCGCCGGATTCCGGATGAGCTGCCCGACATCGCCCTGCCCGCGCCGGACGGCACCGTGCATCGATTCTCGGACTTTCGCGGCAAGCTCCTGCTGGTGAATTTCTGGGCCACCTGGTGCGAGCCGTGTCGCCGGGAGATCCCCGTTCTGCAGGCATTGAGTCGCGAACGTGCGGGAAATGGGCTCGAAATTATCGGAATCGCACTCGATCATCGCTCAGATGTGGTCAAATATGCGGCCGAGCGTCACATGACCTATCCCCTGCTGATCGGGGAGAAGGACGGCCTCGAGGTGGTCAGCGCCCTGGGGATGGACACGGTACTGCCCTTCTCGGTGTTCGCCGACCGCGCCGGCCGGATCGTGACCCTGAAGATCGGGGAGCTGCAGGCGGAGGAGGCGCGCCTGATCCTCGATCGCATGGACGATCTGGACGCCGGTCGGATGGGACTGGAAGCGGCCCGGGAGCAGATTGCTACCGGAATCGCCCGCCTGAATGCCGTTCGTGCCGCAGCGCCGGTGCCCGGGCACCCTTAGACCCGCTCAAGCCAGATAGCAGTCATTCGGCACCAGAGGGTGCCCAATGCCCGCGAAGTGCGGTACATTCGCGCCGCGTCGCTTGTTGTACGACTGTATAAAAGACCGGAAGCCCCATGGCCCGAGTGCTGTTGCTGAACGGCCCCAACCTCAATCTGCTCGGCACCCGGGAACCGGCCGTGTACGGCACGGACACCCTGGAGGCGATCGAGGCGCGGGCGGGGGCGCTCGCGCGGGAGCTCGGTCACGAGCTGCTTGCGTTCCAGAGCAACGCGGAGCACGAGCTCATCGAGCGCATCCATCGGGCCCGGGCCGAGGGGATCAGCTTCGCGATCTTCAACCCCGGTGGCTTCACGCACACCAGTATCGCGCTGCGCGATGCGCTCCTGGGTACCGCTCTGCCCTTCATCGAGGTGCATCTGTCCAACACGCACGCCCGCGAGGCCTTTCGGCGCCACTCCTATTTCTCTGACATCGCGGTCGGGGTCGTCTGCGGCCTCGGCGCTTTCGGTTACGAGGCGGCGATCCGCGCCGCCGCACAGCGTCTGGCCCGACCGGCCTGACGCGTACCTAACACCCTTTCCGGCTTTCGATTTTTGGGGGCAATCCCGGCATGGACATTCGAAAAATCAAGAAACTGATCGAGCTGCTGGAGGAATCCGGCATCGCGGAGATCGAAATCAAAGAGGGGGAGGAGGCGGTGCGCATCAGCCGCATGCCCTTCGGGGGCATGGGAACGCACGCGACGCAGATTGCGCATCTGGCGCCGGCGCACCTGTCACCCTCGGCCGCGGCCACGGCGGCGGCCCTGCCGGCCCCGGAGAGCCCGGCACCGAAGCCCAAGAGCAACGAGCACGTCATCACCGCACCCATGGTCGGCACCTTCTATGCCTCCCCCTCCCCGGGGGCCAAGCCCTTCGTCGAGATCGGCGATGAGATCAAGGTTGGCCAGGTGCTGTGCATCATCGAGGCGATGAAGATGATGAATCAGATCGAGGCCGACAAATCCGGTCGGATCGCCTCGGTCATGGCCCGCAACGGGGACCCGGTCGAGTTCGGCCAGCCGCTCTTCGTCGTCGAATGACCGGCGCATGATCGAGAAGCTCGTCATCGCGAACCGCGGCGAGATCGCGCTGCGTATCCTCAGAGCCTGCCGGGAACTGGGGATCAAAACCGTGGCGGTGCATTCCACCGCCGACTACAGCCTCAAGCACGTGCTGCTGGCGGATGAGTCGGTCTGTATCGGTCCCCCGCCCTCCTCGCAAAGTTACCTGAACATGCCGGCGATCATCTCGGCCGCCGAGGTCACCGACTCGGTCGCGATCCACCCCGGCTACGGCTTCCTCTCGGAAAACGCGGACTTTGCCGAGCGGGTGGAGAAGAGCGGGTTTGTATTCGTGGGTCCTAAGGCCGAGACCATCCGCGTCATGGGCGACAAGGTCTCCGCGATCAAGGTGATGAAGTCGCACGGCGTGCCGTGCGTGCCCGGCTCCGGCGGTCCGCTCGGGGATGACGCGGATGAGAACCTGCGCGTCGCACGCGACATCGGCTATCCGGTGATCATCAAGGCCTCCGGCGGCGGCGGCGGTCGCGGCATGCGCGTGGTGCACACCGAGGCCTCGCTCCTGAACGCGGTCGGCATCACCCGCGCGGAAGCGCGCGCCGCCTTCGGCAACGACCAGGTCTACATGGAGAAGTACCTGGAGAAGCCGCGCCATATCGAGTTCCAGGTGCTGGCGGACGGCTACGGCAACGTCATCCACCTCGGCGAGCGCGACTGCTCGATGCAGCGTCGCCACCAGAAAGTGATCGAGGAAGCCCCGGCGCCGGGTATCACGGTGCGGCAGCGCCGTTTCATGGGCGAGCGGTGCGTGGAGGCCTGCCGTGCGGTCGGTTACCGCAGCGCAGGCACCATGGAGTTTCTCTACCAGGACGGGGAGTTCTACTTCATCGAGATGAACACCCGCATCCAGGTGGAGCACCCGGTGACCGAACTGATCACCGGAATCGATCTGGTGAAGGCGCAACTGCTGATCGCCGCCGGCGAGCGCCTGCCGTACACGCAAAGTGATGTGCAGTTCCGCGGCCACGCCATGGAATGCCGCATCAACGCGGAGGATCCGAAGACCTTCATGCCCTCCCCCGGCCCCATCCGCCTCTGGCACGCCCCCGGGGGTCCGGGGATCCGGGTCGACAGCCACGTCTACTCCGGCTACAACGTACCGCCCTACTACGACTCACTCATCGGCAAGCTCATCGCCCATGGCGACACGCGCGACACGGCGATCGCCCGCATGAAAAACGCACTCGCGGAGATGGTGATCGAGGGCATCAAGACCAACGTCGCGCTGCACCAGGAGATCTGCAACCATGCCGCCTTCCAGAAAGGCGGCACCGACATTCACTACCTGGAGCGGCGACTCGGTCTGCGCTAGCCTGCCGTGGCCGGCTTCCTTGAGCTGTCGTTCGATCTGGGCGCCCTGGACCCTGAGGCCGCCGAGGCGGCCTGCCTGGCGTGCGGCGCGAGTGCGGTCACCCTGCTCGATGCGGCGGATGATCCGGTCCTGGAGCCGCGGCCCGGAGAAGTACGGCTGTGGCGCCGCACGCGGCTGAAGAGCCTGTTCGCCGACACGCCGGATGCGGCGCTGCTCGCGCGCGCGCTCGGCGCCGCACTGGGCATTGCTGCCAGCTGCATCAGCGCCCAGCGGATTGCCGATCGCGCCTGGGAACGCGAGTGGCTCAGGGACTTCCACGCCATGCGCTTCGGCACGCGGCTGTGGATCTGCCCGCACCACGAGCAGGTGGCCGATGCGCAGGCAGTGGTCGTTGCACTGGACCCGGGACTGGCCTTCGGCACCGGCACGCACGCGAGCACGGCGCTGTGTCTCACGTGGCTCGATGAGCACCTGCAGCCGGGCGTCGAGGTCATCGACTTCGGCTGCGGCTCCGGCGTGCTCGCAGTGGCCGCCGCCAAACTCGGTGCCCGCGCGGTGCACTGCTTCGACATCGATCCCCAGGCGCTCACCGCGACTCGGGAAAACGCCGCCGCCAACCGCGTCGGGGAGCGCGTGCATGTGTATGAGGCGGCAGAGCTCCTGCCCCCCGGTGCCGACGTGCTGCTCGCCAACATTCTCGCGACGACCTTGTGCGACCTCGCACCGGCCTTCGCACGGCTCGTGCGTGCGCGCGGCCGAGTGCTGCTCGCGGGCCTGCTCGAGCCGGAGGTGGCCGACGTGACAGCAGCTTATGCTGCGTGCTTTGATGTGGCCCGATTCGGTGCTCGCGATGGCTGGGCGGCTCTTGCCGGGCGACGCCGCTGAAACGTCTGTCGGCATGTTCACAATCTGTCCAAAGTGCGCTCTCACCCTGGTGGTCACCGCCGCGGACCTGCGGATCGCGCAGGGGTACGTGCGCTGTGGGCGCTGCTCGAGCGTCTTCAACGCGCTCGCCCGGCTCACCGAGGAGCGCCAGGGCGGAGCGGGTGCGTCCGGCACGGCCCCGGAGTCGGAGCCACCGCCCGCAGCAGCCCCGCCCGCGGCCAGTCCCGAGGCCGCAGCGCCGCCGCCCCCGCCGGGGGCGCCGCCGGAGGAAATCATTCCGGAGACGGCGCTCGAATTTGATCCGACAACGACCGACGTGAACTCGGTGTTTATCCAGCCGCCCCCTGATCCGCAGTGGACCGCGGCGACCGGCTCGTTCAAGGCGATGGTGGCAGCCAACCAGGAAGCCGAGCCGGAGCTCCCCGACTCGCAGGTCGATGTGGAGATCGACGCTGCTTTCCTCGCTTCCATGATGCGCGCGGAGAGCGTGACCCCAGCATCAGCATCGGTGCACGCCCCGAGCGCGGCCCCCGTGGCACCGCCGCCACTGCCCGCCGCGCGCCTGCCGCACACGCACGAGGCGCCGCCGGCCGCCAGCACGCCGCGCGCCCCGGCCGCGGCGCGCCCGCCCGGGGGTACGGCTGCGCCCGCGCCGGCACGCGCCCGCGCACCACTGTTCGATAAATCCGATCCGGAGGGGCTGGGCCTTGAGGTCAAGGAGGAGCACTTCGCGCGCGCAAAGGCGGAGCTTCCCCTGGCTCTCGAGGCGGAAGAGACCGCCGAGCGAGCGCAGCTCGCGCCGCTGCAGCCGCGCGCTCAGCTCTGGTCGATCGGTGCAGCGCTTGCTGCCCTGTTGCTGCTCGCACAGATCGTGAATCACGATCGGGACGAGTTGGCCGCCAACCCGCGCTTTATTCGCCCGCTCAGCTCGCTCTACGGACTGCTCGGCGTGAAGCTCTTCCCCCGCTGGGACCTGCGCGCCTACGACGTGCGCCAGCTCGGCGCCTCCGCCGGCACCCCCGGCACGGGCGTCATCACCGTGCGCGCCAGCATCAAGAACGCAGCCCCGCAGCCGCAGCCGCTGCCGCTGCTGCGCGTGATGCTGCAGGACCGCTTCGGCAACCGCATCGCCGCCCGCGACGTGCAGCCCAAGGCGTATCTGCCCGGCCTCATCCCGCCCTCCTCCTTCCTTTCGGCCGGCCAGCGTATCGATGCGGAGATGGGCTTTGCTGACCCGGGGGCGGACGCGGTGGGCTTTGAGATCGATGCCTGTCTGCCGGCGCGCGGTGGCGGCATCGCCTGCGCCAACGATGTGACGCTGCGCTGAGATGAGGCGCGCGGTGCCGCTACAGATCGGACCGTACCTGCTGCCCTCGGCGGTCGTGCTCGCGCCGATGGCCGGTGTCACCGATCGGCCGTTTCGCGTGCTGTGCCGCACGTTCGGCGCCGGGCTTGCCGCCTCCGAGATGATCAGCTGCGACACGCGTTTGTGGAATACGTCCAAGTCGCGTAGCCGCATGAATCACGCCGGTGAACCGGAGCCGCGCGTGGTGCAGCTCGCGGGGGCGGATCCGCAGGCGCTCGCGGAGGCCGCGCGCATCAACGTGGCGCTCGGCGCGCAGATCATTGATCTGAATATGGGATGCCCGGCGAAAAAGGTGTGCGGCCGGCTGTGCGGCTCGGCGCTGCTCACCGACGAGGCGCTCGTGGCGCGCATCCTCGAGACCGTCGTCAACGCGGTCGCCGTGCCGGTGACGCTCAAAATCCGCACCGGCTGGGATCGCGAACATCGCAACGGCGTGAACATTGCATGCATCGCGCAAGCCGCTGGAATCGCAGCACTCGCGGTGCACGGGCGCACGCGCGCGGATTTCTACGAGGGCGCGGCCGAGTACGCAACGATCCGCGCGATCAAAGCGCAGGTGCGGATCCCCGTGTTCGCGAACGGCGACGTCACGACGCCGGAAAAGGCGCGCGAGGTACTTGATTTCACCGGTGCTGACGGAGTAATGATCGGCCGCGCAAGTCACGGCGCACCATGGATCTTTCGCGCTGTCAACGCCCGCCTTGCCGAAGGAATTGCACCGCCGGCACTTCTGCGCAGCGACGTGCGTGATATTATTCTCGCGCATCTTGAGTCCCTGTATCTCTTCTACGGTGAGGAGAGCGGAGTGAAGATCGCGCGAAAACATCTCGGCTGGTATTGCGAGCAACTGTCGAAATTCCCAGCGCAGGTACGCCGGGAGCTGATGGGGGCCGCGAACACGGCCGCACAGTTCGCGCACGCGGTTAAGCATTTCGAAGACTGGGCGAGCGAGGCCGCGACGGCGGCCTGACGAATGATTCTCCCGTGGGGGTCTCGCATGACGGCAAAAAAGAAGACTCGATCTCGTGAAGCCACCGCCGCCAAAGTCCACGGACGGGATCTGCCGCTGCGCAACCACGCCGAGCGCGCGCTCAGTGATTACTTCACGAGCCTGAACGGTCACCGCCCGGCGCACCTTTATGATCTGGTGCTGCGCGAGGTCGAAGAGCCGCTGTTCCGCGTGGTGCTCGACTACGCGCAGGGCAATCAGAGTCGTGCCGCCGGCATCCTCGGCATCAACCGCGGCACGCTGCGTAAGAAACTGAAGCAGTTCGGGCTTGGCGGCGCCTAGCGCCGGCCCGCTCCGCCGGCCTTAAGCTCACAGGCCCCTTGAGGGTTTAAGTCCATGCCCCTGCCGGTGCGCCGCGCGCTGCTGTCCGTTTCCGACAAGACCGGCCTGATCGAGCTGGCGCGCGCGCTGGCGGCACGCGGCATCGAGATCCTCTCCACCGGCGGCACCGCGCGGCTCCTCGCCGACAGCGGCATCGCGGTCCGCGAGGTCGCCAGCTACACCGGCTTCCCTGAGATCATGGACGGGCGTCTGAAGACCCTGCATCCGAAGATCCATGGCGGACTGCTCGGACGGCGCGGCACCGATGATGCGGTCATGGCCGAGCAGGGGATCGCGCCGATTGACCTGCTGGTCGTGAACCTCTACCCCTTCGCCGCCACCATCGCCCGCGCCGGGTGCACCTACGCAGAGGCCATCGAGAACATCGATATCGGCGGCCCGGCCATGCTGCGGGCGGCCGCGAAGAATCATGAGTCCGTGCTGGTGGTCGTCGATCCGGCCGACTACGCGGCGCTCCTGGAGGAGCTCGACGCGCACCAGGGCGGGAGCGAGTTCGCCACGCGCGCGCGCCTTGCCGCCAAGGCGTTCGCGCACACGGCCCGCTACGACACGATGGTCGCCGCCTATCTTGCGGCGCGGCATGCGGCAGCGGACGAGGCGTTTCCCGCCGACGCTGCCGCTGGTGTTCGAGAAGGTGCAGGACCTGCGCTACGGCGAGAATCCGCACCAGCGCGCCGCCTTCTACCGTGAGCCGGCCGCGCGCGGCGCCGGCGTCGCCACGGCGCGCGTGCTGCAGGGCAAGGACCTGTCGTTCAATAACATTGCCGATGCGGATACGGCCATCGAATGCGTGCGGCAGTTCAGCGCAGCCCGCCTGCGTCATCGTCAAGCACGCCAATCCCTGCGGGGCAGCGCTCGGCGCGAGCCTGCTGCGAGGCCTACGAGGGCGCCTACCGCACCGATCCGATCTCCGCCTACGGCGGCATCATCGCCTTCAACCGGGAGCTGGATGCCGCCACCGCCGCGGCGATCATCGAACGGCAGTTCGTGGAGGTGCTGGCGGCGCCCGCGCTCGACACCGAGGCCGCCGCGGCACTCGCCGCGCAGCCCCAACGTGCGCGTGCTCGTGCTCGGGGAGCTGCAGGCCGAGACCGCCCCGGGGCTCGAACTGCGCAGCGTCACCGGCGGCCGCTGCGCCAGACGCGCGATCTGGCGGACCTGGACGAGCGCGCGCTCGTGATTCCCACGCGCCGCCAGCCGAGCGCCGCGGAACTGGCCGACCTGCACTTTGCCTGGCGCGTGTGCAAGTTCGTGAAGTCCAACGCCATCGTGTTCGCGCGCGCCGGCATGACCATCGGCGTCGGTGCGGGGCAGATGAGTCGCGTGTACTCCACGCGCATCGCGGCGATGAAGGCGACGGATGAGAAGCTCAGCCTGGCCGGCGCGGTCATGGCCTCGGACGCCTTCCTGCCCTTTCGCGACAATCTCGACGTGGCGGCCGGTTACGGCATCCGCGCCGTCATCCAGCCCGGCGGCAGCAAACGCGATGCCGAGGTCATTGCGGCCGCCGACGAGCACGCTATGGCCATGGTGTTCACCGGCGTGCGCCACTTCCGGCACTGATGAAGGTTCTGATCGTCGGCGGCGGCGGCCGCGAGCACGCGCTCGCCTGGAAATGCGCCAGCTCCGCGCGCGTCGCCGAGGTGCTCGTGGCGCCCGGCAACGCCGGCACCGCGCTCGAACCGAAGGTGCGCAACGTCGCCATCGCCGCGCGACGACATCGCCGCGCTGGTGCAACTTGCCAGCGCCGAGCGCGTCGCGCTCACGATCATCGGGCCCGAAGGTCCGCTGGTCGAGGGCATCGTGGATGCGTTCGCGGCGCGCGGGCTGGCCTGCTTCGGCCCGCACCGCGCGCCGGCGCAGCTGGAAGGCTCCAAAGCCTTCGCCAAGGAGTTCCTGCGCCGGCACCGCATCCCCACGGCGCGCTCGGCCACCTTCACGCGCGGCGAGCTTCGATGCCGGCTGGGTGCGCGCTGCAGCGCACGCCGCTCGTCGTCAAGGCGAGCGGACTTGCCGCCGGCAAGGGCGTCGTGATCGCTGCCACTGTCGAGGAGGCACTCGCCACGGTGGCCGTCGATGTTCGCCGGCCAGTTCGGTGAGGCCGGTCGCGAGGTCGTGGTCGAGGAGTTTCTGCAAGGGGAGGAAGCCAGCTTCATCGTCATGGCAGACGGCAGGCACATCCTGCCGCTCGCCACCTCCCAGGATCACAAGCGCCTGCGAGGACGGCGACCGCGGCCCCAACACCGGCGGCATGGGCGCCTACTCGCCGGCGCCCGTCGTCACCCCGGCCATGCACGAGCGCATCATGCGGGAGGTGATCGAGCCTGCGGTCCGGGGCCTCGCCGCCGAGGGCATGCCCTACACCGGTTTTCTCTACGCCGGGCTCATGATCGCACCGGACGGCACGCCGAACGTGCTCGAATTCAACTGCCGCCTCGGCGATCCGGAAACGCAGCCGGTCCTCATGCGCCTCGAATCGGACCTGACGCTGCTGTGCGAGGCGGCGCTCGCGGGCCGTCTCGACAGCGTGCGCGCCACCTGGGATTCGCGCGCCGCACTCGGCGTGGTCATGGCCGCCGCCGGCTATCCCGAGCAGCGTGCGCCAGGGCGACGTCATCGAGGGGCTCGAGCGCGCCGCGCGGCTGCCGGGAAAGGTCTTCCACGCCGGCACGCGCCTGAAGGACGGGCAAGGTCCTCACCCACGGCGGCCGGGTGCTGTGCGCGGTCGGCCTGGGCGCGAACGTGCAGGCCGCCCAGCGCGAGGCCTATGCGCTCGCGCACAGCGATGCACTGGCCCGGCATGCAGTACCGGCGCGACATCGGCTACCGCGCCGTGGCGCGCGAGTCGGCCGCCGCCGTGGACCGCGCGTGACCCACTGGGATTTGCCCGCGCCGCACCTCATCGAGCTCACCGTACAGGCGGCGGACATCGATGCGTACGGCCACGTCAACAACGCCGTCTATCTCACCTGGCTCGACCGCGCCGCCTGGTCGCACTCGGCAGCCCTCGGGGTGAGCCTGCAGCACTGCATCGCGCCTGCGCCGCGGCATGGCGGCGCAGCGCATCGAGATCGACTATCTGCGGGCGGCACTGCGTGGATGAGCGCCTGGCCATCGCCACCTGGATCGCTGAGCAGCGATGCGAAGCTGCGCGTGGGCCGGCGCTTTCAG
Source organism: uncultured Pseudomonadota bacterium (assembly GCA_963742045.1). GTDB lineage: Bacteria > Pseudomonadota > Gammaproteobacteria > Steroidobacterales > Steroidobacteraceae > 13-2-20CM-66-19. The sequence continues at coordinate 3,805,608 of CAVUKE010000003.1, read as the reverse complement.
GTGTGGCGGGCGCGCGATGCGCATACCCTGGCACGCGCAGCGGTCGATTATGTGTGCATCAATCTGGACTCGGGGCGTGCCGCGCGCATGCCCGCGGAATTTACCCGCGCCTACGTCCCCGGCGCGCCGGCCTGTCAGTAGGCGCCACGCCGGCGGGTGCGACTAGAAGCTGAAGCGGATGAAGGCTTCCGGTCCGCTGATGCTCAGGTTGTAGTAGCCCGGGAAAGAGCCGCTGCTCTGGGTGAGCGAAGTGCGGGTCGTGGAATAGCCCACTCCGAGCACGAAGTTCGGGTTCCAGCGGTACTGCAGGTCCTCGTGATAGTCGGCGTACCAGCCGCGAAGGCCGCTGACGGTCGCCCTCAGGTACGCCCCGTGCGCGGTGGCCGACCAGCGCTGCGAGATACACCAGACCAGATCCAGCGGCAGTGCCGGAAAGGGCGAGGCGCCCGAGGCCTCCTGGCGCAGCGCGATGGCGAAGGGCTGCGCCTGATAGATGATCATGTCCACCTGCAGGAAGTAGAGCGCGAGTCCCGTGCCGACTTCGAAGCGCTCGTTGCGGATGAACGAGTAGGTGTAGGCGATATCGAACTGGCTCCAGTTGAGGGTGGTCTGCGCCAACTCACCGGCGAGGAAGACCTGATTGCTGAAGGCGATATCGTTCGCCAGCACCTTGTTGCCCGAGCGATCCGCCTCGTAGTACTCCAGGCGCACCTTGTTGCGATCGCGCAGCCGGAACATGAAGTCCACGCGACCCTTATCCAACTTGTCCGGCAGCCCCAGAGCGTTCTCGGCGTTGAAGGTCGTGCCCATGACACCGGGGACGGCGGGCGAGGGATCGACACGCAGATTGGTGCGCAGATTCGGCCCGTAGAAGGCCGCTTGCGCGGCAAAGCGGTCGGTGATCGGACTGGAAGTCTCGCGCTTCTTCGGCGGCAACGGCGCCCCGGACTGCGGGTCACGGTCGGCCAGCGCCGGTGCGGCGTACATCGCCAGCACCAGCGCGACGGCCGTGAAAGAGATGCGCATGCGGCTATGGCTCCTCGCGCAACAGGCGCAGGTGGCCCGATCTTACTGACCGCGAGCCTTGCTCTGCCAGCGTCGCCGGGTGCCGACGTGACGCGACGCACACGCGCGAACTAACCGCCGGGCCAGTTGGCGCTCCGCGGGCGGATCCAGGTGGCAGTTGCCGGATACCGCCGGATCCGGGCGCCGCGCGCCTTGCGAATCCGGCTGGTGCGTGTCAGCGCTTCATCGCCTCGAAGAATTCGCTGTTCGACTTGGTGTCCTTCATCTTGTCGAGCAGGAATTCGATCGCCGCCAGCTCATCCATCGGATGCAGGAGCTTGCGCAGGATCCACATCTTGGCGAGCTCGCCCTGGTCGGTGATCAGCTCTTCCTTGCGGGTGCCGGAGCGGTTGATATTGACCGCGGGGAACACGCGCTTCTCGGAAACGCGCCGGTCGAGGTGGATTTCGCTGTTGCCGGTGCCCTTGAACTCCTCGTAGATGACATCGTCCATCTTTGAGCCGGTATCAATGAGCGCGGTGGCGAGGATCGTGAGGCTGCCGCCCTCCTCGATGTTGCGCGCGGCGCCGAAGAAGCGCTTCGGGCGCTGCAGGGCGTTGGCATCCACGCCACCGGTGAGCACCTTGCCGGAAGACGGCACCACCGTGTTGTAGGCGCGTGCCAGACGCGTGATCGAGTCGAGCAGGATAACCACGTCCTTCTTGTGCTCGACCAGGCGCTTGGCCTTCTCGATGACCATCTCGGCCACCTGCACGTGCCGGGCGGCCGGCTCGTCGAAGGTGCTCGAGACCACCTCGCCCTTCACCGTGCGCTGCATCTCGGTGACTTCCTCCGGCCGCTCATCGATGAGCAGCACGATCAGGATAGACCTCCGGATGATTGGAGGTGATGGCGGTGGCGATGTTCTGCAGCAGCATCGTCTTGCCCGCCTTGGGCGGGGAGACGATCAGGCCGCGCTGGCCCTTGCCGATCGGCGCCACCAGATCGATGGTGCGGGCGGTGAGGTCCTCGGTGGAACCGTTCCCGCGCTCGAGCTTCAGACGCTTGGTCGGATGAAACGGCGTCAGGTTCTCGAACAGCACCTTGTTGCGCGAGCTGTCGGGGGAGTCGAAGTTGATCTCGCCCACCTTGAGCAGCGCGAAGTAGCGCTCGCCGTCCTTGGGCGGGCGGATCAGCCCGGAGATGGTGTCGCCGGTGCGCAGGTTGAAGCGGCGGATCTGGCTCGGGCTGACGTAGATGTCGTCAGGACCTGCAAGGTAGGAGCCGTCGGCCGAGCGCAGGAAGCCGAAACCGTCCTGCAGGATCTCGAGCACGCCATCGCCGTAGATGTTCTCGCCGTTGCGCGCGTGCGCCTTGAGGATCGAGAAGATGATGTCCTGCTTGCGCGAGCGGGCGAGGTTCTCCAGTCCCATCGACTCGGCCAGCTTCACCAGCTCGTGGATCGGCTTGGCCTTAAGCTCGGTGAGATTCATCGAGCTGCGCGACTGCGTCAGCTCGGCGGGACTGATGATTTCCGAGTCGTCAGCGTCGAACGGCTCCGGCTCGTGCATCATCTCATCGGGGCGGCCGCCGTTGTTGTTACCCATATTGCCGCGGTTGCCGTCACGATTACCGTGGCGCGGGCCTTTGTTGGGCCGGTTACGACCCTGATTGCCGAGATAGCCTCTCACAGATTACTTTCCAGGAAGGCGGAGAGCTGAGATTTGGACACGGCGCCCACCTTCTGTGCTTCGACCGTGCCGTTCTTGAACAGAATCAGCGTAGGGATGCCGCGGATGCCGAACTTCGGCGGTGTCTGCGGATTTTCATCGATGTTGATTTTGGCGACCTTGATGCGGTCGTGATACTCGCTCGCGATCTCATCGAGGATCGGGGCGATCATCTTGCACGGACCGCACCACTCGGCCCAGAAGTCCAGCAGTACCGGTTTGTCCGATTTGAGGACGTCCTGTGCGAAAGTGGCGTCCGTGGTATGCACTATGTGCGAGCTACTCACGCGGTTGAACCTCCGTCAGATGCAGAAGCGTGAAAAAATACGATTGAAGAAATTTGAGGAGTCCGAAGCGAGTCGGCAACGGGGTAACGAAAAGCGATGCCAGAAACACCCGCTAAACGGTTACACTAATAACTCGTGATTGAGTATGAAACCTAAGGGAATTAAGGGGACCTGGCTGGCAGGTGCGGACCTGCTGGCCCGCTGACTTAAGATACTTTGTAGCGCTTCCGAGCTCGTTTTTGCAAGTCTCGGATAGGTTTTCCGCATCACCATCCAGAACTAATTGATGACTGACGCACACTCCGATCCTGTGACCTTCGCATCGCTTGGCCTCCGAAATGAGGTCATGGCGGGCATAAAACAAGCCGGCTTTGTTAACTGCACGCCGATCCAGGCGCAAACGCTGCCGATCGCGCTCGCCGGCCGCGACGTCGCGGGCCAGGCACAGACCGGCACCGGCAAGACGGCGGCATTTCTGCTCGCGCTCTACCAGTCGCTGCTCACGCGGCCGGCAGCGGCCAATCGCTCCGCGACCTCGGTGCGTGCCCTGATCGTGGCGCCGACCCGGGAGCTGGCGGTGCAGATCCACCATGACGCCGTGACACTCGGGGCGCATACCGGCCTGAAGCACAACGTGGTCTACGGCGGCATCGATTACGAGAAGCAGCGCCAGGAGCTCGGCCGAAGGCTGTGACGTGCTGATCGGCACGCCCGGGCGGCTCATCGATTACTTCAAGCAGCACGTGTTTGACCTGCGCCACGCGCAGGTGCTGGTGCTCGATGAGGCCGATCGCATGTTCGACCTGGGCTTCATCGCCGACATCCGCTACATCCTGCGCCGCCTGCCGCATCCGGAACGGCGCCAGTCGATGCTGTTCTCCGCCACCCTCTCCCAGCGGGTGCTCGAGTTGGCCTACGAGCACATGAACAACCCGGAGCTGGTGCGCATCGAGCCGGACAAGATGACGGTCGATCAGGTGCGGCAGATCATGTACTACCCCTCGATGGAGGAGAAGGTGCCGCTGCTGATCGGCCTGCTGCACCAGTTCGAAGCCGTGCGCACGATGGTGTTCGTGAACACCAAGCGCACCGCGGAGCGGCTCGAGGCTACGCTCAAGGCTAACGGTTTTAGTGCCCAGGCCCTCTCCGGGGACGTGCCGCAGAACAAGCGCCTGCGATTCCTGCGCGACTTCCACGACGGCAAGCTTGCCGTACTGATCGCCACGGATGTCGCCTCGCGCGGACTGCACATCCCGGACGTGAGTCACGTCTTCAACTTCGACCTGCCGCAGGACCCGCCCGACTACGTGCACCGTATCGGGCGCACGGCGCGCGCCGGTGCCGAGGGCGATGCCATCAGCTTCGCCTGCGAGGAGTACGCGGTTGGCCTGCCGGACATCGAAACCTACGTCGGCCACAAGATTCCCTTCTCGCCCATCGCACCGGAACTGCTGGCCACCGGGGTGGTCACCGGCGCCCCGGTGCACCGCTCCCGTCCGCACGGGGGCGGCCGCTCCGGCGGGGGCGGACGCCCGGGTGGGGGCCGGCACGGCGGTGGCGGGCGTGACCGCAAAGGATCGCCTGCCGGACGCTCACACCACCGCGGGCGCGGCCGCTGACATGGCGCCGGCAGTCTCACTCGGCTAAGCTTCGGCTGCTTGGCGGCCGCCGCCAACAGCTCCAGAGCCGTCCAAGCCCATCAGCTGCCGAATCGTGGGCCCCCGCATGGCGGAAATCGAAGACAACGTCGACCGCGAGCTATTCCGTAACGTGGAGAAGCTGCGTCAGTTGCGTATCGAGCACCGCGATCTCGATGAGGTCATCTGCCGGCTCTCGCTGGATATGCACATCGATGAGCTGCAGTTGAAGCGCCTGAAGAAGCGCAAGCTCATGCTCAAAGATCAGATCACGCGCCTGGAGAGCCAGCTGATCCCGGACCTGAACGCCTGATGGACGGAGCCGAGAGCGCACTGCGCGGCGCGCTGCTGCAGCTGACCTCCCCGCCCATGCTGGTCGCGGGGGTCGTGCTGCTGATCGCAGGTTTAGTCGCCCTGATTGTGGCGCGCGCGCTGCGCGCGCGCCGCACCGGGGCCGCGGCCCGCCGCTCCCCGCACGTGCTCGATCACACACTCGAAGGGGCGATACGCGGGGCGCCGATACTGGCCGCGCTCGCCACGCTCGGGGCGGGGCACGTGGTCGTGGCCGCCCTCGGCATCCCCACCCTGGTGATCGACGGCGCGGCGCGGCTGCTCGTGGCGCTGGTGCTGGTGCGGCTGGCGGTCTATGTGCTCGGGCTGCTGCTCGGCCCGAACTCCTGGGTGCGCACGCGTGAGAATCGCATCACCCTCATTGTGTGGCTGATGGTGGCCGTGGCGACCCTGGGCTGGCTGGACGTGCTCGAGGCGACGCTGACGCGCATCACCCTCGTACCGGGACGGTCGCAGTTCAGCCTGTGGGCGCTGCTGAAGGGGCTGGTGATCGTCACCGCCTTTGTCATTGTGACCAGCCTCATCGCCCGCGCCATCGAGCGGCACATCATGCGGCTTGATCAGCTGGCCGTGTCAACGCGCGTCGGCATCTCGAAATTCACCTACTTCCTGCTCGTCGGTCTGGGGGCGCTGCTGGGCATCAACGCCGCCGGCGTGGATGTCACGACCCTCAACGTCCTCACCGGCGCCATCGGCCTTGGCCTCGGCTTCGGCCTGCAGGCGGTGGCCAGCAACTTCGTGAGCGGTTTCGTGCTGCTCATGGATAAGTCCATCAAACCCGGCGACGTCATCAGCTTCACCGGACAAATCGGCTCCAGTGGCGGCAACTTCGGCTGGGTGCAGGAGCTGCGCGGCCGCTACGTGGTGGTGCGCGACCGCGACGGCGTCGACACGCTCGTGCCCAACCAGAATCTGATCACCAACTCGTTCATCAACTGGAGCTACTCGGATCAGCGTGTGCGGCTGAAGCTGCCGGTCACCGTCAGCTATGACGACGATCCGGAACTTGCGCTGCAGCTGCTGGTGCAGGCCACCGAAAATCATCCGCGCATCCTGCGCGATCCGGCGCCGGTGTCGCGCCTGATCAGTTTCGAGGCGAGCGGCATGGCGCTCGAGATCCGCTTCTGGATCGCCGATCCGGTCAACGGCGTGAACAACGTGCGCTCGGACGTCAACCGCGCCATCTGGCGCATCTTCCGCGCCCACGGGGTGCACATCCCGGTGCTGCAGCAGGAAATCCGCGTGCTCGAACCGCGAGCGCTGGGTGCGCCCAGCGGCGGCGCCGCCCCGCAGCGGCCGGCCGGACTTGATCAGCAGGCGGACTGAGTGCGCGTTCGACCGTGCCGCTCCTCATAGCCCCGGGGGTCGAGATCCCCGACAGCGACGTGACGCTGTCCTTCGTGCGCTCTTCGGGCCCGGGTGGCCAGAACGTCAACAAGGTCGCGAGCGCCGCGCAGCTGCGCTTTGATCTGGAGCACAGCAGCGCGCTCGCCCCGCAGGTGAAGTCGCGCCTGCGCGCCTTGAGCGGCCGGCGCCTGACGGGCGAGGGCGCGATCCTCATCATCGCGCGCAATCACCGCACCCAGGAGAGCAATCGCCGTGAGGCCGAAGCGCGCCTCGCTGAGCTCATTCAGCGCGCCCTCATTGCCCCCAAGCCGCGCAAGGCAACCAGACCCACGCGCGCCGCGCGTGAGCGGCGGCTCGAGCAAAAGACACAGCGGCGCAAAACCAAGCGCCTGCGCGGCAAACCCGGCTGGGATCCCTGAGGGGGGTGGGCGGGTGCCCGGCGCGGTGCCTCGGGCAAGAATGACCTCTCAATGCGGCATCAGCGGGGGGCTGCGGCCGGGTACGGGTCCTTTAGAGCCGTGGCGCCGCTCTCCAGCAGGGACTTCAGGTTCGAGATGATCTTCGGCCAGCCGCCGGACACCGCCGCGATGAGTTTCGAGGGGTCACGCTCGATGGTGTGGGTGATGGAGAGCTTGACCGCCGTTCCGCTCGGTTCCAGTTCCATCGTGCATTGGGACTCGCCTTCGGCCTTGAGCTCGGGCTTGTTCTGGTGCTGCCAGCGGATCACTAAGCGCCGGTGCGGCTCGGCCTCCACGATCTCGCCGGCGTCGGTAATCTCGCCGTCGGGGGAGACCATCATCCACGAGGAGCCCGCCGTCCACTGACTTTGGCAGTGCGTGCCGAACCAGTACTGCTTCATATATTCGGCGTCAGTCAGTGCGGCCCACAGCTTCTCCGGGGTGGTGCGGATGTAGCTCACGTAGACAAAGGTCGATCTAGCCATCGGCTTTCTCCAGTCGTTGTTTCAGATCCGAGAGCGCCTTCAGGCGCGGCTTTTCGAACTTGGCAATCCAGCGCTCGTAGATCTCCTGCAGCGGTACCGGGTTCAGGAAGTGCAGCTTTGCGCGGCCGCGGCGCACGATGGCGACCAGGTTCGCCGCCTCCAGCAGGTGCAGGTGCTGCGTCACGCCCTGGCGCGTCATGTCCAGGTGTTCGCACAGCTCGTTGAGTGTGCGGCCATCGTGCGCATGCAGCAGGTCCAGCAGCCTGCGCCGGCTCGGGTCGGCGAGGGCCTTGAAGAGCACGTCGGTGTCGTAGCGCTCGGGCATGTACCATACGCAAGTAATTACTTGCCTAAATGATAGGCAAGCCGCTGCTTGCATGTCAAGCAGGGCGCATCGATGCCACGCTCAGCGCTAGCGCACGCCGCGCTGCTCGAGGACGTAGGGTTGGAAGTCCGCCGGAGTGCGCCGGATGCTGAAGTCGTAGGAACGCGCCTCCTCGTTCTGCAGGCCAAGTGCCACGTAGGCTCCGCTCGACAGATCCATCACCAGTTCCAGATCCGTCCACACGGTCGGCACGTCGTAGTAATTGATGACGTGCCCTTCCTGCACCCGATAGAGCCGCCCGGCCGAGTCGTAGCAGTCGACCGCGAGGATCTGCCAGGAGTCCTCGTCGACATAGAAAGTGCGCCGCGCATACAGGTGCCTCTGCCCCTGCTTGAGGGTGGCATCGAGCACCCACACACGGTGCAGCTCGTAGCGCGCGTAGTCCTGGTTGATGTGATTGGCGCCCAACAGGTCGCCGTATTTGATCGTTGCGCTTTGCAGCCGGTAGGAGTTGTACGGGACGTACATCTCCTGCTTGCCCACGAGCTTCCAGTCATAGCGTTGCGGGCTGCCGTTATACATGTCGAACTGGTCGTTCGTGCGCAGGTTGTCCGCGTGCGCCCCCGGGTTGTCGAAGCCGACCTGCGGCGCACGAAGCAGGCGACGCTGGCGCGGGTTGTAGATCCAGGCCCGGCGCCCTTCCTGACTCTGATCGAGGGTCTCCTGCACCAGCAGCACCTCCCCGGGCGCATGCGCGGCTGCGAGCGTCTCGCGCATGAAGTAAACCAGGATGTTGTCAAGGCCGGCTCCGGTCATGCCCGGCACGTAATAGGGAAAGAAGAACTGCTCCTTAAATCGCCGCTCCGTGTAGCGCACCCCGGCGCTGAGCGCCACCTGGCCCACTTGGCGCGCCGCTGCCACACCGCGAAAGCGCACCAGGTGGTTCCAGATGACCTCCAGTCCGGATCTCGGGAGCGGAAAAGGGATACCGCCAATGGCTCCCGTGACCCCGTTGCCCTCGGGCAGCAGCGCCGCTGTCGTCGCGATGCGCTGGGTCGCATCTGCGATAGGTTCCGGGACCGCGGCGCTGCGATGCGTCGGGTAGACGATGAGCTTGTAATCCGGATACTTCTCGAGGAGCGCCTTGTGCCCTTCAGTGAGCCGGGCGGCGTACTGACGCAGATTCGCCGCGGTGACGGTGAAGAGCGGGCGATCAGCGGCGTAGGGATCCGGATGATGATCGCCCGGCCGGTAGCCGGGGAAACCCGCTTCTGCGGCCGACCGGATACCGCCGCTCCAGGCCGGGATGCTGCCGTCGGTGTTGCCGGCCTTCTCGGCGCCGAGCGGGGTGAGTGTCGCGCCCAGCTGCGCAGCCTCCTGCGGCGTCACCGCCCCCCAGGCCAGGGGTGTGCACAGTACACCTGCGACGGTGATGCGGATCAGCGTCCCGTTCAAAGGGCCCCTCCCATCTCAGGCGTGCATGATCTGCAGAATGCTGTGGCGCAGCTGCTCGCTCAAGATGTACTGGGCGTCCTGCGCGACATGGGTCAGGACCTCGTCAAACTCAAGCCTGCCGCCCACCCCGGCACGCAGCACATCCCGCGCGCGCAACAGACCGATGAAGTTCTCAAACAGGCTGCGGTCGAAGAATTCCGGGGCGTTCAGGCCGTAGAGCAGCCCCATGCGCTGCGCGGTGAGCTGGCAGCGCTCCTCCAGAGTCTTCTGATCAATCGTGCCGCTGCCCGCCTTCACCAGCTGTGCCACCACCATGTAGTAGCGCTCAATGGTCTGCACGGTCGCCTGCGCCAGCAGTGCCAGCTGCATGGCCTGCGCGGAGGCCGGGGGCGCGCGGGCCCAGCCATCCACCGCGGGCTCCGGCTCGATCAGGCCGTGCCGCGCCATCGCCGCCAGAACCTCATCCAGTACCTGCGGCAATTCCTTTTCACTCCAGCGCAGGAACAACTCCGCCGCCATGTAGGGATAGATGCGCGCCGCCAGGCGCTGGATGTCCCAGCTCGAGACCTGGGCGTTGCTCACGAACACGCAGGCGATGAGCGAGGGCAACGCGAACAGGTGCAGGCTGTTGTTGCGGAAGTAGGTCGCAAGCACCGCGCTCGCATCACTCATGCGCACGATGTCCCCGAGCGCGTGCGCTTCGCGATAGATCTGCTTAAGGGCGATACCATGGGCGATCATCTGCGCGCCACTGAGCGGGGTGAGCGTGACCCGATCGCTGTAGGGGCAGCTGGCGAGCAAAGCCTGATACAGCTCGAGCTGGCGCACCAGGTCCGCCTCCGGTAGCGCCTGACGCGGCATGCCGAGCAGCGTTACGGCGATGAGGTTGACGGGCGTCACCGCGGCCGCGGAGTTGATATTGCGCATGATCGAGGCGGCCAGGGCCGCGATGGCCCCGGCCACCCAGGGACTGCGGGTATCGTCATCGAAGCGCTGGGCGCGCCAGCTCGCATGGTGCTCCTCGAGCAGCGCATCGAGGGCGATCGGCTCGCCGAGGTTCACGTACACCTTGCCGAAGCGCTCGCGCAGCACGCGCCACGAGCGCAGCAATCCGAGCACGCTCTCCTTCTCCTTGGGGCGCCCGGAGAGCTCGCCGATGTAGGTGCGCCCTTCCACCAGGCGCTCGTAGCCGAAGTACACCGGCACGAACACCACCGGGCGCACCGGCTGGTGCAGGAAGCTGCGCACGGTCATCGCGAGCATGCCGGTCTTGGGCTGCAGCAGCCGTCCGGTGCGACTGCGGCCGCCCTCGATGAAGTACTCGATCGGATGCCCGCGCGCCATGATCGTCGCGAGATACTTCATGAGTACCACGCTATACAGCGCATCGCCGCGAAAACTGCGGCGGATGAAGAACGCACCGCCCTTGCGCAGGAAGCGTCCGATGACCGGCAGGTTGAGGTTCACTCCGGCGGCGGTGTGCGGCACCGCATAGCCCTGCACGTAGATCGCATAGCCGAGCAGCAGGTAATCCATGTGGCTGCGGTGGCAGGGCACGTAGACGATCTCGTTGCCCTCCGCGACCGCTGCGAGCGTCCCCGCGTGCCCGAGCTCCACGCCATCGTACAGGCGGTTCCACAGGCGCGTGAGCGCGTGCTCCATGAAGCGCACGAAAGCGTGCGAATAGTTCGCCGCGATCTGCAGCGCATCCGCGCGCGCGCGCAGCATGGCCTTGCGCCGCGTCAGCCGTCGGGCACGCATTTCCTGGCTGACCGCCGCACGCACGGCACGCGTACGCAGCACCTCGTTCACCAGCGTGCGCCGGTGAGACAGATCAGGCCCGATCCGCGCCGCACGCCTGCGTGCGTACAGCGCGCGCAGGCCGCGGGCCACGCGCCGCTCGCGCAGGGCCCCCGCGAGGTCCGCCCCCAGGAGTTGCCGCAGGGACAGGGGCTCATCAAGCTCCACGAGCGTGTCGCGGCCATTGAACAGCACCTGCAGGAACTTGCGCAGGCGCGTGGCCAGCACCCACTCCTCCACCAGCAGCAGGCGCACCCAGGAGCCCTCGCGCTGCGGCGCGCGGCCCCAGTACACCGCCGCCGGCACCAGGTTGAAGTCGGCCGCCGGATCCGCGCGCAGCGCGCGGATCATCTGCGCAAGCTCCGGCGGGGGCCTGCGGTCCGCACGTGTGCTCCAGAGGCCGCGCGGCTGGGTGAGATAGAAATAGGAGCGCACCTCCTTACCGAGACCGCGCAGGCGCCGGGCGGGCCGCGGCAGCCTCAAGGCGAGACACGCCTGCTGCAGGACCGCCAGGTCACTGAGGCTGCGCCGCTCGAGCACGTAGCAGAGCGGGTGTTTCAGGTCCGCCAGCAATGTCGCGGAATTCTCCGGAACCACCCGGAAGCGCACCCACAGCCCGAGCAGTCGCCGCAACAGCCAGTTCATCGTTCTATGATGCGCCCCAGCGCCGCTGCGCGGCATTCGCTTAGGGTCATGGTTGCAAATGCAGTCATTCGCGGGCAAGACCGTGTTGATTACCGGCGCCTCTGAGGGGATCGGGCGGGCGCTTGCGCTGCAGCTCGCCGCCGAGCGCCCGAACCTGGTGCTCAATGCGCGTAACGCGGCGCGCCTGGAGGAGACGGCCCGCGAGTGCGCCGCGCGCGGCGCGGCGGTGGCGATCGTTCCGGGGGACATCGCGCAGCGCGCCGACTGTGAGCGCTTCGTGGCAAGCGCGGTCGAGCGCTTCGGCGGTATCGATGTGCTGGTCAACAACGCCGGCGTGACGATGTGGGCGCGCTTTGAGGCGGTGCGCGACTTTACCGTGTACGAGCGGCTGCTGGCGGTGAACTATCTGGGCGCGGTATACACCACGGCCGCGGCGCTGCCGTATCTGCAGGCCGCGCGCGGCCTGGTGGTGGCCATCGCCAGCATTGCCGGTCTTACCGGAGTTCCGGAGCGCACCGGCTATGCTGCGAGCAAGCACGCGATGGTGGGTTTCTTCGAATCGCTGCGCATCGAGCTCGCCGCGAGCGGTGTCGACGTCACGATCGTGGCGCCTGACTTCGTGGTCAGTCAGATTCACCGGCGCGCCACCGGCGCGGATGGCCTGCCGCTCGGGCAAACCCCCATGCAGGAAGCACACATCATGAGCGCCGAGGAATGCGCGCGCCTGATCAGCCGTGCCATGCACCGCCGTCAGCGGCTGCTCATCACGTCCGCGCGCGGCCGCTTCGTGCGCTGGGCGCGGTTGCTCCTGCCACGGCGGGTCGACCGCCTGGCCGCGCGCGCGATCCGTGAGCGCCGCTGATGGCTACTCGAAGGCGATCGCGGGCAGGTCGAGCGCGATGAGAAAGTACTCGAACAGGTACTGAATGACGCGCAGCTGGTTGTGCAGTCGATGATCACTCTCAAGCAGGTGCAACGCCGCCTTGCAGCTTTGCGCGAAGCGCACGCTGTGATCGTAGGGCACGACGTCATCGCGCCAGCCGTGCACCACCGAGGTCGGGCAGTCAACCACCGCGGAGCGCAGCTCCGGCAATCCCGCTACGTAAAGCGCCGGGGCCATCAGAAACAGGCCGCGCGCGTGCAGGAGCGAGGCCGAAGCCACCGCGACGTAGCCCCCGAGGCTCGAGCCGACCAGCACCAGATCGCCGCTGAGCTCCTTGCAAAAATCCACAAGCTTCGCGACGCGTGCCCGCGGCTCATCCAGTCCGCGATAGTCGACCGAGTGCGCGTCGTACCCTTCCGAGCGCGCCACCTCGGCGAGCGCAGAGATCTTGCGGCCCCACGGCCCGCTTTCCTTGCCGTGGGAGAAGACCACGTGGCGCGACATCACCGGCTCTTGCATGGCGGCACCGCTATCGCTGGGAGCTTCCCTCGCATGCGCGAATAATGCAGGCAATGGAATCGTTAAGCCAATCAGACACGCCGCGGCGCCCCACCCTGACGGGGTGGCAGTTCTGGATCGACCGCGGGGGCACCTTTACCGATGTCATCGGCCTCTCACCGGGCGGCACGCTGCACGTGCGCAAGGTGCCTTCGGTGCTCGCCGGTGGCGCGCGCGGCGACCCGGGCCTGCGCGCCGCGGCCGACATCCTCCAGGCGGTGGACGAGGGGGCGGTCGTGGAGGCGGTGAAGGTCGGCACCACGGTGGCGACCAATGCGCTCCTCACCCGCACTGGTGAGCCGGTGGTGCTGGTCACGACGGCCGGGTTCGCCGATGGGCTGCGCATTGGCTACCAGAACCGGCCCGATATCTTTGCCCGCCACATCGTGCTGCCACAGCCGCTGTATGCCGAGGTCATCGAGGCGCGCGAGCGCGTCGATACGGCCGGAGAGGTGCTCGTGCCCCTTGATGAGGCGCGCTTGCGCGAGGATCTCGCGCGCGCGCGCCGCCGCGGGCGGCGGGCGATCGCCATCGTGTTCCTGCACGGCTGGCGCCACACGGCGCATGAGCGCGCCGCGGCCGCCTGCGCGCGCGAGCTGGGATTCGAGGAGGTATCCGTATCGCACGAGCTCTCCCCGATCGTGCGCTACGTGGTCCGCGCCGACACCACCGTGCTGAACGCCTATCTCGCCCTGCCGCTGCGCGGTTACCTCAACACCGTGCAGCAGGAGCTGCGCGCGCTGGATCCGCACGCCACGCTTGCGCTGATGCAAAGCAACGGCGGCCTGGCCGCGGCGGAGCGCTTCCACGCGATGGCGAGCGTGCTCTCGGGCCCGGCCGGTGGCCTCATCGGCATGCGCTGGGCGGGCGAGCGACTGCACTGTCCGCGGCTCATCGGCTTTGATATGGGCGGTACCTCCACGGATGTGTCGCTGCTCGATGGCGAATTACCCCAGCGCTTCGAGCACCTGATCGCAGGCGTGCGCCTGGTGCAACCGATGCTCGATGTGCACAGCATCGCCGCAGGCGGCGGCTCGATCTTGGCGTACCGCGACGGACGCTTCGCCGTCGGGCCCGCCTCCGCCGGTGCGGACCCGGGGCCGGCCTGCTACGGGCGCGGCGGTCCGCTCACCCTCACCGACGTACAGGTGTTGCTCGGGCATCTGCGCAGCGACACCCTGCCGGCGCTCTTCGGGCCCGACGGCACCTCACGCATCGATACCGCGGCGGTCCGCGCTGGCTTTGCGCAGCTCGCCGCGCAGCTCGCAGGGGCGCCGGCGTGCGCGGTGGAAAGCGTGGCGGAGTCATTTCTCGAAGTCGCCGTCGAGTCGATGGCGAACGCCATCCGCCAGGTCTCGACCCGCCAGGGGCTGGATACGGCTGACTTCACGCTCTTCTGCTTCGGGGGCGCCGCCGGCCAGCATGCCTGTCGCGTGGCGCGCGCCGCCGGCGTGCGCCGCATCCTCGTGCACCCGCTGGCGAGCGTACTTTCAGCCTTCGGCATCGGCGTGGCGGATCGGCTGGCGGTGCGCCGCGCAAGCCTCAGACGCGAGCTCGATGAGGCCGGGCTCCTCGCGGCGCGCAGCGCGCTCACCGAGCTGCAGATGCAGGCGCACGCGGAGCTCGCCGCGCACGGCAGCGGCGCCTGCCTGGTCCGCGTCGCGCACGTCCTTGAGCTGCGCGCCGGGGACAGCGAGGTTTCGCTCTCCGTCCCCCTCGGGTCCTTGAGCGAGGTGCGCGCGCACTTTCACCGCGAGCACCTGCGCCGGTTTGGTTTTGTCGCGGAGGCGCTCACCGTGATCATCGAGGCACTGCGGGCGGAAGCGCGCTTCGCCTCAGTGGATGGCGCGCTCCTGCAGATGCCCGTCGGCGCGAGCGAGTGGGCACTGCCGCCGCAGGTGCGCGCCTGGTTCAGCGGCTGGCGGGACGTGCCGCTCGTGCCACTGGCTGCGCTGAAGACACCCCTGGCGGGACCTGCACTCATCGTCGAACCGCACACGACGGTCGTCGTGGAGGAAGGCTGGCGCGCCTGCCCGCTCGCCCCCGGGGGCCTGCTGCTCGAGGATGAAGGCAGCGCGCGGCCCGCGGCGACCGCGGCCGCGAATCCTGCGCGCATCGAGATCTTCAACAACCTCTTCATGCACGTGGCCGAGCAGATGGGCGAGGTGCTCAAGGCGACGGCACAGTCGGTGAACATCCGCGAGCGCCTCGATTACTCCTGCGCGCTGTTTGATGCGCACGGCGGGCTCGTCGCCAACGCGCCGCACATGCCGGTGCACTTAGGCTCCATGGGCGCCAGCGTCCGCGCCGTGCTGCGCGCCCAGCCGCGCATGGCGGCGGGGGATTCCTGGCTCCTCAACAGCCCCTATCACGGCGGCACGCATCTTCCGGACATGACGGTCATTGCCCCGGTGTTCCTCGGCGGCAACGCCCGGCCGGACTTCTTCGTCGCCTCGCGCGCGCATCACGCCGATATCGGCGGCGTGACCCCCGGCTCGATGCCGCCCTTCAGCCGCACCATAGAAGAGGAAGGCGTACTGTTTGAGTGCTTCGCGCTGGTGAGCGCCGGCGTGCTGCGCGAACGCGAGCTGCTCGCCGCGCTCCGCGCCGGTCCCTGGCCGGCGCGGCGCCCGCAGCAGAATCTCGCCGACCTGCGCGCTCAGCTCGCCGCCAACGCCCGCGGCATCGCCGAGCTCGAGCGGGCCGTGCAGCGCCATGGACTCACCGACGTGCGCGCCTACATGCGCGCGGTGCAGGAGAATGCCGCGCACTGCGTGCGCAACGCCATCGCCGGGCTGCGCAGCGGCAGCTTCCGTTACGAGCTGGACAACGGTGAGGTGATCGCCGTGCGCATCGACATTGAGCCGCAGGCGCGTCGTGCGCGCGTGGATTTCACCGGCACTTCCGCCCAGGGCGCGCACAACTTCAACGCGCCGCGCGCGGTGTGCACCGCCGCCGTGCTGTACGTGTTCCGCACCCTGATCGAGGAGGCGATCCCGCTCAACGAGGGGTGTCTGGAGCCGCTCGAGATCCTCATTCCGCCCGGCTCGATGCTCGATCCGCAGGCGCCGGCGGCGGTCGCCGCCGGCAACGTCGAGACCTCGCAGTGCATCGTCGATGCGCTGTACGGCGCGCTCGGTATCCTCGCCGCCTCGCAGGGCACCATGAACAACCTCACCTTCGGGGATGCGCGGCTGCAGTATTACGAGACCATCTGCGGCGGGGCGGGCGCGGGAGCAGGCTTCGATGGCTGCGATGCGGTGCAGACGCACATGACCAATTCGCGCCTCACCGACCCGGAGATCCTTGAGGCGGAGTACCCGCTGCTGGTGCAGGAGTTCGCGATCCGCCGCGGCTCGGGCGGCCGCGGGCGCCAGCGCGGCGGAGATGGCACGGTGCGGCGTCTGAGGTTTCGAGCACCGTTCTCCGGGGCACTGCTCGCCAATCATCGCCGCATTGCCCCCTTTGGCATGGCCGGCGGCGCCAGCGCCGCCCCCGGAGAGGCGTATATCCGCCGCGCAGACGGCCGGGAGGAGACACTCGGGGCGACGGCGCGCTTTGAGGTGGCTGCCGGGGATGAACTGACGATCCGCACCCCGGGCGGCGGGGGGTTTGGCGCGGCGCGGTAACCCTCAGCCGCGCAGGATCGCGGTCTCGATCTCCCACTCGACCCGGTTCTTCGCCGTCTCGGAGCGATTCACCGACACGGGGCGCACGCGGCTTGCGCCCGCACGCTGGGTGACCAGCCAGGTATCGAAGGCGCCGGGCTTGCTGGTGGCGAAGCCGAACAGCAGGTTGAACTTGCCTTCCGCCAGCGTCTGCGGGCGGTTGACGCGCTCATCGGCGATGACGAAGTGGGTCTCATCCGCAGCCGCACCGGCAAAGGCGCCCTGCGCGGCAAGCTCATCCAGAAACCCCTCGACCTGCGCCTGCGCGCGCTCCCAGGTGGCCGGGCCGTTGTGCTCCAGCAGCACCCAGCGCGTACCCTGCTCAATACTCGCCGCGACGAACAGGGCGAGGCGGCGGGCCGAAAGATACTTCCAGTCCGATGCCCCGCTGCCACCGGCGGCGAGGGTGCGGGGACTGACGCCCGTGCGCGTACCGCCGCGCACCGACACGAGCGTATTCACGCCGGCCTGCGCCAGACGCAGCCGCTCGGCCTCGTTCACGGCGACCGCCGGGCGCAGCCCCGGGCGCAGGATCGCCTCCTCACTCTCCGCGGCGCTCCACACCGGCCAGGTCTCATCCGAGCGCGCGATCATGCCAGCGGCGGCGCCACAGGAACCAAATACCTCGACCCGGCCACGCAGGCGGTCAAACGCCTGCACCCGCGGGTAGTACATGAGCGCACTGTCGCTGCGAAAGGGCCACAGGCGCAGCGCCTCAAGCGCCGCGCGCGGGCCGCTCCAGGGGGCCGGCGGATCCACGACGAGCAGCGCATGGCGCTCGCGACACAGACGCGCCGCCACCAGGAGCGTCGACAGTCCCACGTCGCGCTCGCGCGTGAGCGGCGGAATACACAAGAGGTTGAACCGCGTGCTGCCATCCAGGGCAAACAGTCCCGTGCCGGTGCCCGAGGCGCCGATGATGTCGTAGTCGGTGAGCGGCGCGCCGTCATCCCCGTCGGGGTTGGAGAGGGTGTAGCCGGCGGCCACCCCCCCGGGGCCGCCGGCCGAGCGGTCCGGGCGCTGCGCGGGCACCGTGCCGCAGACGCGCACCAGGCGCGACTCGAGCAGCACGTCAGTGATGAAGCGTCCGGAGGCCGGCACGATCGACACGCGCCGGTAGATCTCCTGGTCCTCGACCAGCTCGGAGCCGGCGGTGCGCACGCGCTGCACCACCAGATTGAAGCGTTCGTGTTCCGAGCCGGTGAGTCCGTCGTAGTCGACCGAGGCGCGCAGATACTCGCGCGAGCCGGGGTTCAGGGCGCTCAGCCGCAGCACTGCGCCGCCGGCGGGCAGTGTCAGGGTCGGCGGCCGCGCGCCGTTGACGACGCGCACGATGCGCGCCTCGCGGCCGCCGTTCTCAAAGAACTGCTCGACCGCGTAGGACAGCGTGGAGGGCTGCCACAGGCCGCCAAAGTGCTGCTGGAACTCGACGAAACTGCGGACCGCAACGGGATGATTGACCGGACCTTTGAGCGTGCGCCCGACGAAAGCGACGACTCCGGTCGCCACGCGTTCAATCGCGTGATCAGTTCGGCTTTGTGGTGCGAGTTGTACGCCGGACGCGGGGCTATCGGCCACTCAAGCGCCTCTTGAAATCTGCCGGCGCGACTCTAACACACGGTGTCAGCGCGCCGTCAGATTATCAGTCAGCGAAAGTGGAAAGTTTTTCGACACCGCGCCTCCTACGGTGTGTTGCGCGGCGTCGCCACCTCCTGCTCCGCAGCACGGCGCGCCGCTTCAGCCTGCTCGCGTTCAGCCTCGTCCTGCTTGCGCGCAATCTCGGCGAGCATCAGCTGTAGCCATTCCGACAGCGTGCTCACGAATCGGATGCGCCTCAGCTGCCCGTCTTCGGCGCGCTGTGCGCGGGCGCCTTCGTCGCGTTCGCAGGACTCGGCGCCGGTGCACTGCTCGGCGCCGGTGTGCCGCTGTCCGGTTCGATCTCCGAAACCATCTGCTTGAAAGTGGCCTCATCCATCGGCAGATCGGTCTTGCCGTTCCAGGTTGAGCCTTGCGGAACGACGTTCTGCACGCGCGGTGCGGCGGCGAGAATCTGCTCGACGCTCGCATCGGTGAGTGTAATGGGCACCGGGATGCCACGCGGGCTGCGCGACAGGCTCGACACCAGATTCCAGTCAACCTGCTCGTGGTGCTGCTGCAGCTGCTGCTGCAGTCGCGCGGCGAAGGACTGGGTGAGGAGCTTCTTCTGCGCCTTGTTCCAGTCGCGCGTGTCGTCCTCGAGGACATCGTAGGGCTGCATGGACAGCTGCCCCTCGCCCCAGCCGAAGAGGAAGGGCTGGTTGACGACCCGCACCTGGGTGCCAAGCGGCACCATGTTGAAGAACTGCTCGATATCCTCCGGATACAGGCGGATGCAGCCGTGGCTCGAGCGCAGTCCCACCCCCGCAGGCTTGTTGGTGCCGTGGATGAGGTAGCTCGGCCATTGCAGGTAAAAGGCGTACTTACCGAGCGGATTGTCGGGTCCGGGACCGATCACCGGCTCAAGCTCCTCGCCGTTCTCGTGATGCTCCTTGCGCACCGATACGGGCACGCGCCAGGTGGGATCCTTCTGGCGGCGCACGATCTTGGTGACCCCTTCGGGGGTGCGCCAGCCGACCTTGCCGATGCCGATGGGATGCGTGAACACGACCGCACGCTCCCCCTTCTTGACGGGCGGATAGTAGAAGATGCGCATCGCGGGAATGTTGATCACGAGTCCGGTCCGCGGCGCATCCGGGAGGATGAACTGTGAGGGCACCACGATCTCGGCGCCCTCCCCGGGCAGCCACGGATCGATCTTGGGATTGGCGCGCACGATCTCCTCGTAGCCCACGTTGAAGCGGCGCGCGATGTCGGTGAGGGTGTCGTCCTTGCCCGCTTTCACCACCTGTACGGTGCCGACGATGTCCTGGCCGGGCACCAGTTCGAAGCGCTCGTTGGCGATCGGCTCGGCTTCCACCGGCGGTGGGGGGGGTGGCGGCGGGGGTGGGGGTGGTGCCTGCTCGTGCCGCTGAAAGAGCGAGCACGAGGCCAGGCAGAGACACAAAAGCGCAGCGCCGGCAGCGCGGGTGGTCAGTTTCATGGGGCGGGGATTATGAGCTATGTGCCGTGTGGCACCGATTGTCGGTGAACCGCTACAGCAGCACCGGCTGATTCGGCAGCTCATTGTCGGTGCCGCGATGGCCGGGAAAGTGCTTCCCCAGCAACGCCCCGACGCCAAGGATGCCGACCAGGGAGCCCTCGCGGAAGCGCCCGGCGCGATAGTGCGCCTCCATCTGCCGGCACACGGCCGCCCACTCCGCCGGCGGGACCTGCTGCGCGATGCCGCGATCCGCGACGATCTCCACCGCGTGATCGGCCATGAGGACGTAGATCAGGACGCCGTTGTTGTGCACGGTGTCCCATACCCCGAACTGCCCGAACAGCTGCAGCGCCCGCTGGCGTGACGCGAGGTCGCGCCACAGCTCCGGCAGGTCAAACGCCGTCTCGACGATGAAGCGGATCTCCCCGCCGTGGCGGCCCTCGCACTCCCCGATGGCCTCCTCGATGGCATCCAGCACGGGGTGCGGAAAATGCCGGCGCGTACTCCAGCGCGTGGTGCACAGATGGCGTATGAGACGGCCGATCTTCATCCCGCCCGCCCCCTTACCAGCCACCGGAGGCGCCCCCGCCCCCAAAGCCGCCACCCCCGCCCCCGAAGCCCCCCCCGCCCAGACCCCCGCCGCCGAAGCCCCCGCCGAGGCCGCCCCAGCCCCCGCCGAGGCCGCCCCGCGGACCGCTCGACCAGCCGCTGCCGCCCCCGGCCGCGCCCATCAGGAGCGTGAGCAGAAATGCGCCCACCGCTGCAACGCCGGCGAAGGCGAGCGCGAAGCCGGCCAGATAGACGAGGAGGCCGGCGCCGGCGCCGGTGAGGGCGGAGCCGAGGGTGCGGCCGAAGATGCCGCGCAGTACGACCGAGCCGACCAGCACCGCGAACAGCAGCTCAGGAAAGAGCGCAGAACCGGCCCCGTGCCGCCCGGACTGCCAGGCGTGCTCGGGTGGGGGCAGCGCCTCGCCTTCGACCAGCTTCATCATCTGGTCAAGACCGCCATCGATGCCGCCGTAGAAGTTGCCCTCGCGGAAGGCGGGGGTGATGGTCTCGGCGATGATGCGGTTGGACATCGCATCCGTGAGCACGCCCTCGAGGCCGTAGCCGACCTCGATGCGAATGCGATGATCATCCTTGGCGATGATCAGCAGCGCCCCATCGTCCACGCGCTTGCCGTTCACCGTGCCGCGTCCGAGCTTCCACTGTTCCACGACGCGGATGGAGTACTGCTCGATCTCCTCCGGCTTGGTCGTGGGCACGATCAGCACCGCAAGCTGCGCACCCTTGGCGGCCTCGAAGGCTGCGAGCTTCTGCTCGAGCGCGCTTTGCTGCTCGGCGGTCAGCGTGCCGGTCAGATCCGTCACGCGCGCGCTGAGCCTGGGGATCGGCTGCAGATCCTGGGCAGCCGCGTTCAGGCCGAGGCCGAAGAGCCACAGCAGCGCAAAGCCCGCCAGCAGGCGGGCGCGGCGCAGGCTTGGGGTCATTTCGTTGGTTGCGGCGGCGGCGTCGCGGCAGGCGAACCGGGCGTCGAGGTGTCAAAACTCACCGTCGGGGCGGTGGAGATGGCCTGCTCGTTCTCGACGGTGAAATTCGGCTTCACCTGATAGCCGAACATCTTCGCCGTGAGATTGACCGGGAACTGCCGCACCGTCACGTTGTAGTCCTGCACCGCCTGGATGTAGCGGTTACGTGCAACCGTGATGCGATTCTCCGTGCCCTCGATCTGGGACTGCAGATCGCGGAAGTTCTGGTCGGACTTCAGCTGGGGGTAATTCTCGGTCACGGCGAAGAGGCTCTTGAGGGCCGAAGTCAGCTGGCTTTGCGCCGCCTGGTACTTGGCGAACAGTTCCGGGTTGTTGAGTATCTCCGGTGTCACCTGCATCGAGCCGACCTTGGCACGCGCCTCGGTGACCTCGACGAGCACCCGCTGCTCCTGCGCCGCGTAACCCTTCACCGTGTTCACCAGGTTCGGAATAAGATCCGCCCGGCGCTGGTACTGGTTGACCACTTCCGACCAGGCAGCCTTCACGCCCTCATCCTTCTGCTGCAGGCTGTTGTAGCCGCAGCCCGAGAGGCAGAGCAGCGCCAAAGCGAGTAACGCATACGAGCACGCACGCATCGAACTTCTCCTTGTGATTTTCGGCCCCGCCCCATGCCGGGGGACGTGAATTGTCACATGGCGGGGAAAGCGGCGTCGATGTTCGCACCTCGAGGCCTCAATTTCGCGGGCCGGGCGCCCGAACCGGCCGCGGCGGGCGGTTTCTTGAGGCCTCCGGGGCGGCGGACGGGGCAAAAAAAACCCCAGGTTTTGAGGCCTGGGGTTGGTAAGGGCGGACCTTCGATGAAGGGAAGGAAGTCCGCCAGGGGATACGTCAGTGCAATCGTGCCCAGTGCAGGATCCGGATGTCGTCCGAGTCCAGGTCGAAACTTTGTGCCAGCAGCGCCCGCAGTTCCCGGTTCGCCCGCGTCTGCGTCAGCGGCTCGCGCAGCTCCACCACACCGCTCCACTCGTTGCCCGGCCCGGCGCTCCTGGCCTTGCTGCCGTGGGTGACAAAGTGCGTGTAGTACTTGGTAGCCACGGCTTGCAGGTTAGTAGCGTGGCGGCGGCAGCGTCCGTGAGATATTCCACAGAAAGCCGGACTTCGGTAAAAGGGAGTGCGACATAATTCACAGGATTTCCCCCCATGGGGCGCTTTCGGGCACGTGAGCCGGCCGGATCCAAGTACATCACGCGCCGCGGCGAGCAGCGCCTGCGGGCGGAGCTGGAGCAGTTGTGGCGCGAGGAGCGCCCGCGCGTCACCCTGGCGGTCGCCGCGGCGGCCGCCCAGGGGGATCGTTCCGAGAACGCCGAGTACACCTACGGCAAGCGCCGCTTGCGCGAGATCGACCGCCGCGTGCGCTTCCTGCGCAAGCGCCTCGAGGGGATGGTGGTGGTGCAGCAGCACCCGGCGGAGGCTCAGCGGGTGTTCTTCGGGGCGTGGGTCCTGCTGCAAGCCGCGGACGGCAGCCACGAGCGCTACCGCATCGTCGGCCCGGATGAGTTCGACATGGAGCCCGGCTACATCAGCATGGATTCCCCGCTCGGGCGCGCCCTCCTCACCCGGCGGCTCGACGATGAGGTGAGCGTCCAGGTCCCCGGCGGCAGCCGGGTGCTGGTGATCATCGGGATCGAGTACGAGGCGCGCGCCTGAGGGGGCGGCCTACCAGATGACCCGAACGTTCTTGAACTGCCAGGGATCGGTCTTGTCCAGATCCTCGGTGAAGAGCCGCTCACGCTCGTGCAGCGGCGTCCACTCCGTGTACTCCCCGACGACCGGGCCTAGGTAGGGCATGCAGATCTCAAGGTTGCGCCGGAAATCCATCTCATCCGGCTCGACGATGCCCAGATTCGGGTTCTCCATGGCCCAGATCGCCCCGGCGAGTACCGCGACGCACACCTGCAGGCTCGTGGCGTTGTTGTAGGGGGCGAGCTTGCGCGCCTCCTCGATGGACAGCTGCGAGCCGTACCAGTAGGCGTTTTTCTTGTGTCCTGCGAGCAGCACGCCCAGCTCATCGATGCCGCCGATGATCTCGTCCATGAGGATGCGCTGGCGCTCCTGCTGCACGTAGTTGCGCCCGGCGAGCTCGTGCACGGACATGATGGCCGAATCGCACGGGTGATACGCGTAGTGGACCGTCGGACGGTAGGCGATCTGCATGCCCTCGCGCACGGTGTAGTAATCGGCGATCGAGATCGCCTCCCCATGCGTGATACAGAAGCCGTAGAAATGACCCGCCCGGGGCGTCCAGGTGCGCACGCGCGTCCCCGCTCCGGGCTGCGTCAGATAAATCGCGGCGAGGCAGCCGGAGTCGTGCCGCTTGCCGTCACGCGGGAAGTTGCGCTCATGACTCCCCCAGCCCATCTCGCTCGGCTGGCAGCCCTCGCTCACAAAGCCGTCCACCGACCAGGTATTGACGAATTCGCCCATGAGTTTGGGCTTGTTCGAGACCTGCGAGTCGCGCTCGGCGATGTGCACGACCTTCACGCCGAGGCGGCGCGCCAGCTGCGCCCACTCGGCGCGTGAGGCGGGGTTGCCGGCCTCGACCTGGGTGTCGGCGGCGATGTTGAGCAGCGCCTGTTTCATCAGGTGCGAGACCAGGCCCGGGTTGGCCCCGTGAGTGAGCACGGCGGTGGGTGCGCGCGCGTTGCCGGCGCGCAGCGCCAGCGCTTCTTCGCGAAAGGCGTAGTTGGTGCGCTTGCCCGCCGATACGGTCGGATCGGTGTAACCGCCCGGCCACGGCTCGATGCAGGTGTCGAGGTACATCGCGCCCTTCTCCCAGCACAGCTTGATGAGCGCAATGCTGGAGACCTCGACCGAGACATTGATCAGGAAATCGCCGCGTCCGAGGAGCGGATTCAATACGCGCCGATAGCTCTCGCGCGTCAGGCGTTCCTTGATGAACTTGATGCCGTACTTGGCAGCCTCCTCGCTCCCCTTCTCCTCGGCCGTAACGATCGTGATGCGATCGGGCGTGATGCCGATGTGGCGCAGCATGAGTGGCAGCACGCCCTGGCCGATACTGCCAAATCCAACCAACAAAATGCGCCCCGGAAACTCGACATGGATCTTATGGCTGTTGCTCATGATTTATCGCTTTAAGCAGTCCTCGGGAAAGCCGCGCGGCGTGCGCGTTCCCGCAGGGTAGCAAGTCAGGCCGGCGCGGCTCAATTTTCCCGACGCACGGCATCGCCCGGCGAAGCTCAGTGCTCGCGCCAGTGCGGCGGATAGGTGCGCTCGTAGCCCGGTTGTGCGGCCACGCGCGCCAGCCAGCGCCCGAGCGCCGGGTAGTTGACCTCCACGGGCATGAAGCGCGAGGAGAGTGCCGCCGCCTGCGGCTTCTCCAGGGCGCGCTTGAGCAGCTGGATGCCGGGGAAGATCACCATGTCGACCGCCGAGTAAGAATCCCCCACGATCCAGTCGGACTTGGACAGCCGCGCTTCGATGGTGCGCGCTTCGCTGGCGACGGCGTGCATCGCTGCGGTGATCTCATCGGCACCCAGATCCGCCTTCTCGAAGAAGATCGCGCGGGCGATCTTGGTGACGTTCGGCTCGATGTACGCCTGGTACTCGCAGATCACGCGCATGATCGTGCCCGCCTCCTCGGGGGTGTGGCCGAGGATCGGGGGCTGCGGGTACTTGCGTTCCAGGTAGTAAAGGATCGCGAGCGACTCGAAACACACGTAGTCGCCGTCCTTGAGCACCGGTACGCGGCCGCGCGGGTTGAGCGCGAGCATGTGCGGGGACTTGTGTTCCTGCTTGGAGAACTGCAGCAGGTGGCCGACATAGGGCAGACGCTTGTACTCGAGCGCCAGCAGCACGCGCCACGCGAAGGGACTGCCGCTGCCCCAGAAGACCTCAATTGCCATCGTGCCTCCGGTACGGATTGTAACGACAACCGCTCAGCGCCGAAAATGCATCCTCACCGGCACGCCCCGGAGGAAACCATGCCCCGCACGCTCATCGAGCCGCAGGAGCTGCTCGCCCGCCTCGGCGACCCGGACTGGGCCGTCATCGACTGCCGCTTCGATCTTGCGCGCCCCGCGTGGGGCGCGAGCGCCTGGGCGGCCGCTCACATCCCGACGGCCCTCTACGCCGACCTGGATGGCGATCTGGCCGCCGCCGCGGGTCCTGGGACCGGGCGTCATCCGCTGCCGCAGAGCGAGGCGCTCGCGGCGACCTTCGGGCGACTCGGCATCGATGAGCGGGTGCAGGTGATCGCCTACGACCAGGGCACGGGCGTGTTCGCGGCGCGGCTGTGGTGGCTGCTGCGCTGGCTCGGACATGAGCAGGTCGCGGTGCTCAACGGCGGCCTGGGCGCCTGGGAGCGCGCCGATCTGCCACTGACGAGCGCGAAGACCCCGCGCGCGGTGCGCGTTTTCACCGCGCGCGATGCACGCGCCACACCCCTCAGCAGCGCACAGGTCGCCGACTTCGTCGCCCAGGGGGTGTTCCAGCGCGGCGAGAGGCTCCTGATCGATGCACGGGCCGCCGACCGCTTCGCGGGTGAGAACGAGACGCTCGATCCCATCGCCGGTCACATACCCGGCGCGCGCAATCACCCCTACGCGCTCAACCTCGCACCCGACGGGCGGTTTCTTGAGCCGCGCGAGCTGCGCCAGCGCTGGGAGCGAGCCCTCGCCGGACAGCCGGCGGCGCGCGCCATCGCCATGTGCGGCTCGGGCGTCACCGCCTGCCACAACCTGCTCGCGCTTGAGCTCGCAGGACTGCCCGGGGCGCAGCTGTACGCGGGCTCCTGGAGCGAGTGGATCCGCGATCCGACCCACGCGATCGCCCGCGGACCGTGACCGTTGCCGTGCGCGGCACTCTTACTGGACACACAATTTTGATATAACGCGCCGTGGCCGCAGATCCGAAGAGCGCCGTTAACGGCAATCGCAAATTCAACCCCGCGCAGCCCTGGGGCATCGCCGACTCGCGCGAGCTGTACAACGTGCAGGCCTGGGGCAAGGGCTATTTCAGCGTCAACGCCGCCGGGCACGTGGTCGTGCGTCCCGACACGACCGAGGGGCGCGAGATTGACCTGTACGAGGTGGTCGAGGGGCTCGGGGCACGCGACCTGACAACCCCCGTGGTGGTGCGCTTCTCGGACATCCTGGCGCATCGGCTGCGCCGCCTGCACGACTCCTTCGCCCAGGCGATCACCGAGAACGACTACAAGAACCGCTACAGCGCGGTCTTTCCCATCAAGGTGAACCAGCAACGCCTGGTGGTGGAGGAGGTGTACCGCTACGGCAAGGAGTTTGGCTTCGGCCTGGAGGTGGGCTCCAAGCCGGAACTGCTGGCGGTGATGGCGATGACGGAGAACGCCTCTGAGCGGCTGATCATCTGCAACGGCTTCAAGGACGACAGCTACATCGAGGCGGTCACGCTTCGCCACCAAGCTCGGCCGCACGATCATTCCGGTGGTCGAGAACTTCGAGGAGCTCGGCCTCATCCTCAAGCACGCCCAGACCTATCAGGTACGCCCGCGCATCGGGGTGCGCGTGAAGCTCTTCAGCGAGGGGTCCGGGCGCTGGAGCGCCTCGGCCGGAGACAAATCCAAGTTTGGTCTGTTCATCACCGAGATTCTCGAGCTGTTCAACGTGCTCAAGGCGCACGACATGCTCGATTGCCTGCAGCTCGTGCACTGTCACCCGGGCAGCCAGCTGCAGGACATCCGCCGCGTGAAGGAGGCGATCAACGAGCTCGCGCACGTGTACGCGGAGCTGAAGCTCATGGGCGCGGGGCTGCAGTACATTGACGTCGGCGGCGGCCTCGGGGTCGACTACGATGGCAGCGGCACGAACTTTGCCTCCTCGATGAACTACACGCTCACCGAGTATGCGAACGATGTGGTCTATCGCATCGCGAGCGTGTGCAAGGCGCGTGACATCCCGCACCCGATGATCGTGAGCGAGTCCGGACGCGCGATCGCCGCCTATCACAGCGTGCTCATCTTCGACACGCTCGGCTCCTCGGCGCTTGACAAGTTCCGCGTCACCGGGGACCCGGCGCTTGATTACCCGGGAAGCGAGGAGCTGCCGCAGCCGGTGCTGGATCTGTTTGATGCCTACCGCACGGTGAGCGAGCGGCGCCTGGTGGAGTGCTACCACGATGCCCTCACCGCGCGCGAGCAGGTGCTGCAGATGTTCAATCTCGGGCTGCTGTCGCTTGAGTTCCGCGGGCTCGCCGAGCGGCTCTACTGGGCGACCTGCGCCAAGATTCGCGACGTGTGCCGCAAACTCGAGCGCCTGCCGGAGGAACTGGAGGATCTCGAGTCGATCCTCTCGGACAACTATTTCTGCAATTTCTCAGTGTTTCAGTCGCTGCCGGACAGCTGGGCCATCGATCAGCTGTTCCCGATCATGCCGATCCACCGACTCGACGAGCGACCGACGCGCACCGGGGTGCTCGCCGACATCACCTGCGACTCGGACGGCAAGATCGATCACTTCGTGTCGCTGCGTGATGTGAAGCGCACGCTCGAGCTGCACGAACTTAAGGCCGGGGAGAAGTATTACCTCGCCGCGTTCCTGGTCGGCGCCTACCAGGAGACCCTCGGCGATCTGCACAACCTCTTTGGCGATACGCACGTGGTGCACGTGCGGCTGCACGATGAAGGTGGCTGGTGGATCGAGGAGATCGTCAAGGGTGACACCGCCAACAAGGTGCTCGAGTACATGGAGTACGACGTCGCCGAGCTGTACCCGGCACTGGCGCGCGACTGCGAGCGCGCCATCCGCGATGGCCGCATGACGCTCGCCGAGAGCCAGGCCCTCAAGCGCTTCTACGAGAGCGAGCTGGAAGGCTACGCGTACCTGGAGCCGGCGGGCGCCTAGTCCGCATCCCGCGGCGCCCTTCGAGGGGCTGCGATCCTGCGCGGGCAAATCCACGCGCAACGCGCTTGAGCGCGAGCGCGAGCGCGCCGGCACGGCGCTCGGCTCGCCGCGCGCGGTTACTCAAGTCCGGTGTGTCCCATGAGCGCGAGCACACCGAGCACCAAGAAAGCCAGCGCCGCCAGGCGGTTCACGAGCTTGATCGGAATGCGCTGCGCGGCCGCGCCACCCAGAAACACCACCGGGACGTTGGCGAGCAGCATCCCGAGGGTCGTGCCGGACACCACCGGCAGCAGCTGCCCGTACTTGGCGGCCAGCGCCACGGTGGCCAGCTGGGTCTTGTCGCCGATCTCAGCCAGAAAGAACGCCACGAGGGTCGTCCCGAAGGCCCCGAACCGCGACGGCTTGGCCTGCCCTTGCGGCGGCGGGTCCGGAACGAGCATCCACACGGCGGTGGCGAAAAACGACAGCGCCAGCGCCCAGCGCATCACGAGCGGCGTGAGGTAGGCAGCCAGCAACGTCCCGACCCAGCCGGCGGCCAGGTGATTGGCCAAGGTGGCCATGAAAATCCCGAGGATCACCGGCAGCGGGGCACGGAAGCGCGCCGCCAGTACCAGTGCCAGGAGCTGCGTTTTGTCCCCGATCTCAGCCAGGCCGACCACGCCGGCCGAGACAAGCAACGCTTCCATCCCCACCCCTGGTTTGCGTAGCGGAAAGGCCGGGAGTAGCATGACACGGGCGTTCATATCCGTCGTGGATGAGTGCGCCTTGTTTGAATGTGTTGACTTCAATTCCCGCCCCGCGCCTCTCATCCGTGCGCGAACGCAGGTGCAGGCCTGCGGCCCAAGCGCTGCGCATTGACTGAAAACTGCCGATCGTGTGCCTTGAAGCCTTGACCTGTTTGATTCACGCGGTACATGCGACCGACGCGTGCGGTACGCCGCTGTCCGCCTTCCCAAGAGAGAGTCCCGGATGACGACGATTTACGTGGGCAATCTGCCTTTCAACGCCACCGAACAGGACGTGAAGGCCCTGTTTGAACGTCACGGTAAAGTGGAATCGGTGAAACTCATCAATGACCGGGAAACCGGCAAGCCCCGCGGTTTCGGGTTCGTCGATATGCCCCAGGCGGAAGCGCAGAGCGCGATCCAGGCCCTGAACGGCTTTCAGATGAATGGCCGGCCGCTGCGCGTCAACGAAGCACAGGAGCGCCCACAACGCCCCCGCCAGGGTGGCGGTCCGTTCCGCCGCTGACGCACAACATCATCGAGCGGCCGAAGCTAAAGAACCCCGCCTTGCGCGGGGTTTTTTAGCGCGCCCATTGTTTATCGACTGTCCCGCAGTCGAAGGACGAGCCGAATGTTCGCGAACCCGAAACTCGCCGCCGGCGTGGTGTGCGCCGTACTGCTGGCGGCGTGCGCCGCCACCAGTTCGCGGCAAAGCACCGCGGAGGATCTCACCGGCATTCTCGCCGGCAACCAGCGCAGCGACGCCGACCGCGCCCGCGATGTCTACCGCCACCCGAAGGAGACCCTGCTGTTCTTCGGCCTGCGCCCGGAGACGAGCGTGCTTGAGGTGTGGCCGGAACCGGGCTGGTACACCGAGATCATCGCCCCGCTGGTGCGCGAGAAGGGCCGGTACTACGCCGCGCTCATCGCGCCGGATCCTTCGAGCGCCTACAACACCAAGCGCCTGGACAGCTACCACGCCAAGCTCGCCGCCCGCCCCGATCTGTACGATAAGGTGCAGATCGTGACGCTGCCGACCGACGCCGCGGACGTGGTGCCCGCCGGCTCGCTGGATATGGTCGTGACCTTCCGCAACCTGCACAACTGGATGTCCGCAGGCGATGCCTCACAGATCTTCGCGACGCTCTACAAGGCACTCAAGCCCGGCGGCATCCTCGGCATCGTCGAGCATCGCGGCAATCCGGCCCTCCCGCAGGACCCGAAGGCGAAGAGCGGCTACGTCAATGAGGAGTACGCGATCCACCTGATCGAGGCGCAGGGCTTTCGCCTGGTGGCCAAATCGGAAGTGAACGCCAACCCGAAGGACACCAAGGACTACGAGCAGGGCGTGTGGACGCTACCACCCTCGTATCGCCTCGGCGAGAAGGATCACGAGAAGTACGCGGCCATCGGCGAAAGCGACCGCTTTACCATGCGCTTCGTGAAGCCGGCCAAGTAAGGCCTCACCACATATCGCGCAGCCGTGCACCGACGTCGACCGTAACCGGTGTTGTGCTCTCCTGCAGCGCATCCGCGCCCCCCAGGGCGGCACTGTGGAAGGTGAGCGCGTCCATGGTCTTCTGCACCTTCTCGGTCACGAAGCGGCTGCGGCCGCCGTAGACGTGCGCATCGCCCTGGCGTGACTGGTTCGTCAGGTGAAACTTCAGCGGCACCATCATGAGCAGGTCGTTCTGCGCGCGCGTGAGCGCCACGTACAGCAGCCGCCGCTCCTCCTCGATCAGCTCGGGCTTGCCGGTCGAGAACTCGTTCGGAAAGCTGCCATCGACGACGTTGAGCACGTAGACCGTGTCCCACTCCATGCCCTTGGCCGAGTGAATGGTCGAGAGCACCAGAAAATCCTCCTCAAGCGTCGGGCGTCCCGACACGTCGCTCGTGGCGTTGGGCGGATCGAGCGTAATCTCGGTGAGGAAGCGTTCGCGCGAGGGGTACTGTCCGGAGAGCAGCTCGAGCTGCTCAAGGTCTCCCATGCGGGTGTGGAACTGCTCGTAGAGCCGCTCAAAGTGCCGGCGGTACCACTCACGCGCCTGGCTGAGCTGTCCGTTCCAGGGCCGCTGCGGATCTGAGAGCCCCTGCAGCAGCTCGATCAGCCGCCCCCAGTCGATCTCGCTGGTCTGCGGGGGCTTGAAGGTCTTGAGCGACTCGAAGGAGTGTCCGCCGGCCTCCAGATGATCGATAGCCGCGCGCGCGTTGACCGGGCCCATCCCGGGTAGCAGCTGCAGCGTGCGAAAGGCCGCGAGCGCGTTGTGCGGGTTGTCCACCCAGCGCAGCACCGCCAGCAGATCCTTGATGTGCGCGGCCTCGAGGAATTTCAGCCCGCCGTACTTCACGAACGGGACCTTGCGCTTGGTCGAGTTCCACTTCGAGCAGGTCGCTGTGGCTTGCGGTGCGGAACAGCACCGCCTGGCGCTTGAGGGGCACGTTCGCCTCGCGCCGCCTGAGTATCTCGGTGCACACGTACTCCGCCTGGGTCTGCAGCTCATCGACCGTGACCGCACGCGGCCGCGCGCCCTCACCGCGCACGGACAAGAGGTACTTGCGGTGCTGGCGCGGCGCTTCGGCCATGACCGCGTTCGCCACATCCAGCACCGGCTGCGTCGAGCGGTAATTCTGGGCGAGTGTTACGACTTCGGCTGCCGGCTGGAAGCGCTCGGCGAAGCCGAGGATGTTCTCAACCGCCGCCGCACGGAAGGAGTAGATCGCCTGCGCGTCATCGCCCACCACCACCAGCCCTGAGCCGTCCGGCTTGAGCGCATGCAGAATCTCAGCCTGCAGGCGGTTGGTGTCCTGGTACTCATCCACCAGCACATGGTCAAAGTGCGCGCCGATGTGCTGCGCCAGGCGCGGCTCGCACATCATCGCGTGCCAGTAGAGCAGCAGGTCATCGTAATCGAGCAGACACGAGTGCTGCTTCTGCTCCACATAGGCGCGGAACAGATTGGCGAGCTCCGCCTCCCACTGCGCGCACCAGGGGAAGTAGTGCTCGAGCGTCTCCTGCAGCGAGGCGCGGGTGTTGACGCGGTTTGAGTAGATCTGCAGGCAGGTTTCCTTGCGCGGGAAGCGCTGCTCCTTCTCGGCCAGCCCGAGCTCCTGGCGCAAGCTGTCCATCAGATCCGAGGAGTCGCCGCGATCGATGACGCTGAAGTGCGGATCCAGCTGCAGGTGCGGCGCGTAGTGGCGCAGCAGGCGGTTGCCGATGGCATGGAAGGTCCCCGCCCAGCTCAGCCGCTGCGCAATACCCTGGCTGAGGCCCCCGAGGGGCTCATTGAGTGCCTTGCGGGTGATGTCATGGGCGCGCCGGCGCATTTCCGTGGCCGCGCGGCGCGTGAAGGTGAGCATCAGAATGCGCGCCGGATCCACCCCGTTGATGACCAGGTGCGCGACGCGATGTGCCAGGGTATCGGTCTTGCCGGTGCCGGCGCCGGCAACGATCAGCAGCGGCCCGGACCTGTAGCCTTTCTCGGGCAACGGCTCACCGTGTACCACGGCCTTGCGCTGCGCGGCGTTGAGGCGTTCCAGGTGCGCGGTCGTTGCCATCGTTGGAGCCGGACTATACGCGCGGCAAACACCGCCTGGCGATTTCAACGCATGCAGAGCGTGACGCCGCGCGCACCGCGAGGCTTGAAAAGCGCTGGCAGGCAGCCACCGCGCCCGAGGGGTTAGCATGCAGCGCATGAAACCCGAGAAGCAGACCCTGCACTATTCCGGACGCGTCATCCGCCTGACGACCGATGAGGTGACGCTGCCGAACGGCCACCATGCACTCCTTGAGGTCGTGCATCACCCGGGCGGTGCCGCCGTGGCGGCCGTGGATGATGAGCAGCGCGTGTGCCTGCTGCGCCAGTACCGCTACGTCGCGGATGGCTGGATCTGGGAACTGCCGGCCGGCAAGCTCGAGCCACACGAGCCGCCGCTTTTGACCGCACAGCGTGAACTGATCGAGGAAGCCGGGGTGCGCGCCCGCGAGTGGCGCGAGCTGGGCACCTGCCTCTCCTCCCCGGGTGTGTTCACCGAGCGGCTGCACCTTTACATGGCGAGCGGTCTTACGGCGGCCCCGCGCGCCCCCGAGCACGGCGAAGTGATCCAGGTGCACTGGGTGGCGCTGGCGCAGGCCTGCGCCTGGGCGCTCGATGGCACGATCGTGGACATGAAGACCGCGCTCGGCCTGCTGCGCGCCCGGAATATGTCCGCGCCGCACTCGTGAAGTGTGGGCAAAAAATTCCGTGACGGACCTCGCGGAATTGCGACGCGCCGCACAGTTACTCTGACCGTCGGGAAATGGCGACGCTGCACTGACAGGCAGTACATAATCCGTGAGTCAACCGTCGAAGAACAAAGTCGATCCGCAGGCGCTGCCGGAAGCCGAACGGCGCCGCATCGGTCTGATCGTGCGCGACGAACGCGGCAATGCTTTCGTGAACTGGCGCGATGCCCCGGCGGATGAGGCGCGCCCGGTGCTTGAGATCCTCGGTGAGCCGAAGCTGACACTCAAGGCCGCCGAGGAGACCTTCGACCCGTACGCGCGCAGCCGCCCGGTGCGCGAGGCGTCGCCAGCCAAGCGCGCCGCGACGCGCACCGACCTGCGCCGGCTCTCGGAACACATCAAGCTCATGCGCGCGCTCGAAGAGCGCAAGCGCCGCGGGGACGCGGAGGAATAAAGCGGGGCTTCTGGCCGCGCAGCGCCCCGGCATTCAGCTGGTGCGCTCGATGTGCGCGCGCTTGCGCGCATGGGACAGACGGTAAAAGCGCCGCAGCTCCGCGAGCACCTGGCGGTCCGCCCCCTCCTCCGCACCCCTGGCGCGCCGGCGCACCAGCGACTGCTCGAGCCGCCGACAAAAGCGCGCGGCGTAGTGGCTGGCCTCGCGGTACAGGTGCGCGCGCGCCGCATCCAGACGTGGATCGGTCCGCGTGCGCTCAAACAACACGTGGCGCAGCTCGAGCGGAAAGCGCTCGGGGGACTGGCGCCTGAGCAGCAGGTGACTGGCGATGAACTTATCCACCTCCGCCTGCATCTCCAGCTCCAGCAGCGAGACAGGCCGGTCGTGTCCGGCGTTCCACGCCAGATACAGAAAGTGGCTCACGCCCTCGAGCGCCGTCAGGCAGTCAGCGACGTTGCCCGCGTGCAGGCTCTGCAGCGGATCGGCCTGCGTCAGACGCCCGAGCAGCTGCGGATCCAGGTACAAGGACAGCGCGACCTCGCTGCCGTCGGCGGACTGCGCGACGAGCAGTTCCTCCTCGGCGGCGCCGCCGCGCGCACCCGGCGGCAGGTGCGCGCGATCGGTCACGAGAAAGTCGTAAACATCGTGCGCGACGCGCACATCGTAGATGCCGCCGATCAGCTCCTGCAAACGCGAGAGCAGCATGCGCGGCTAGTGGGCGAAAGCGCTTCCGCCGGCGGTCGTGGGGTTGACCCCCAGGCGCTTCAGGAGAGCGTAGGAGCGGCCGCTGCCGGTCTTCAGCCAGATCTCGTAGAGGCGCAGGATGTCACGGTCGGAGTGCGTATAGGCGCTGTCGCTGACTTCGTTGAGGGCATCCACCAGCGGCTGAAATTTCTGCGCGAGCTCGCCGAATACGGCCGCGAGCACCCGACCGCTGCCGCGCGCGGTCGCCGCGGCGAGCGCGCCATAGGCCCGCCCGCCCATGCCGATGTGGTAGTCGATGTCGATCAGCTTGGCGGCGAAGCTGTGCGCAAAGAAGCCGGCAATAAAGAGCGACACGTCCCCGAGGCGCTGCAGCGCGCGATGGCGCGCACCGGAGGTCGGAGCTTCGAGCGCATCGTGCAGCATGAGCGCGAGCGGCCGCAGACGCACGCCCTCGGGCGTGTTCTCGTAGAGCGCTTCCGAGCGCGCAAACAGCGTGAGCAGATTGACGACGTACTGCTCGGTTTGTTCCTCGACCGCCACGTGCTGCTTGAGGAGCGCCCCGTGCACGGAATCCTTGAAAAACTCCCGCAGATTCGCCACCGGGAGTACGCGCTTTGCTGTCTCAGCCATCGTTCCTCACCTCACTATGTGCAACGCTACCACCCCCTCTAGGTTCACTCCCTGCCGCACATAATTCCGTGATGCGCTACGCTGATCAACTGGTGCTTACGCTCGCGCCATTAGCAGCGCACACCTAACAGTGCTAACAGGCCCGTAAGGACACCGTTGGATCCGCAACCCTGCCCTGCAGCGCCCCGGCGGCTCGGCTTCTCGGCGTACGAGTGGCTCGTCATCGGCGCCGGATGGGCCGGATGGGGATTCGACGTGTTCGATGCGGTGCTCTTCAACTTCGTCGCTCCCAACTGCATCCCGACACTGCTGCACCTGTCGCCCGGCACTGCCGCAGCGCACGCCGCGGTGCTCTTCTGGACCGGCGCGATCACCTCCGTGCTGCTGCTGGGCTGGGCGGCCGGGGGGGTGCTGTTCGGCTGGCTCGGCGATCGCATCGGGCGCAAGCGCGCGCTGTTCGCGACCATCGCCATCTACGCGCTCGGCACCGGGCTTTGTGCGCTCGTCAGCAACCTCGGGGAGCTCATCCTCTGCCGCACGCTCGCAAGCCTCGGGATCGGCGGGGAATGGGGCATCGGGGCGGCGCTGATTGCGGAGACCGTGGCACCCGGGCGGCGCGTGGCGGCCGGCGTCCTCATGCAAACCGCCTCGCCGCTGGGGATCGTGCTGGCAAGCGCGGTGAACTATCAGATCGCCGGCGTCTGGTTCGCCTCCGACCCGCACAACTCCTGGCGTTACGTCTTCCTCGCCGGCCTTGCCCCGCTCTTGGTCGCCTTCGCCGTGCGGCTCTTCCTGCGTGAAAGTGCCCCCTGGCAAGCCAGTCGCGCGCGTGCCGCGCGCGCCCCTACGCCGCGGCAGCTGTTCACGCCCGAGCTGCGGCGCGCGACGCTGAGCGGGGTGTTCGTGGCGGTGACCGCGGTGCTCACCTGGTGGGCCTGCAATGCGTTCATCCCGCTGCTCGGGAACACCCTCGCCACCGAATACGCGGCGGCCATGCAGCTCGCGGCGCCGGCGGCGCGGCAGCTCGCGGCCGCCTGGCAGGCGCGCGCCTCCAACGCCTTCAACTTCGGGGGCCTGTGCGGGGCGCTGGCCGCGATCCCCCTCGCCGCCTGGCTCAGCCGCCGGCAGCTGTTCATCACCTATTTCTTTTTCTCCGCCGCAGCGCTCGCCGCAACGTTCGGTCTGGCGCTGGCCCCGCAGCTGCGCCTGAACCTGCTGTTTCTCGTCGGCGCGGGAGTCTACGGGGTGTTCGGCGCGCTCACCTTCTACCTGCCGGAGCTCTTTCCGGCGCGCCTGCGCGCCACCGGCGCCGGCTTCTGCTACAACATCGGCCGCATCGGCGCCGCGAGCGGCCCCTTCATCGTGGGCACGATCAGCGCACGGGCCGGCGGCTCGAGCAGCGCACTCGACGCCGTTTTGTGCTGGGTCGCCCTCGCCCCGCTCACGGCGGCCCTGCTCGCCCCGCGCGTACTCATCGAGACCCGCGGTCGCACTCTGCCCCTGTAGGCGGGCGTTTCAGGGCACGAGCGCCTGCGCGAGCTCGCTTAAGTCGCGCACGCTCAGATCCGCGGGCTTAAGCTCAGCGGGCCAGGCGTGCGTCCGGCGGTTTATCCACGCGGTCTTCAGCCCCGCCGCGCCGGCGGCGAGCACATCCAGGTGCGGGTCGTCCCCGACGTACAGCACCTGCGCGGGCTCGAGGGCGAGCTCCTGCGCGAGGTGCTCGAAGCAGCGTCGCGCGGGTTTGGCGGCGCCGATCTGGCGTGCGTTCAGCGAGAGCGAGAACAGATGATCGAGCCCGATGCGCGCAAGATCGGCATTGCCGTTGCTGAGGGAGGCGAGCGCATAGTGGCGCTTGAGCCGCGCAAGTGCGGGCGGCACGTCGGCAAACACCGCGACCTCGCAGCGCGCCGCGAGGAACACCTCGAAGGCGCGCTCGGCGATGTGCTCCTCGTAGCCGTGCTCACGGGCATGCGCGGCCAAAGCTGCGGTGCGCAGGTAGGTAAAATCGTGCGCATGCTGCGGCTCACGCCGCGCAAGCTCCTCGCGGGCGCGCTTCATATCCTGCAGGCTCAGCCGCGCGGTGATGCGCGGGCAGTGTGTCTGCAGCCAGGCGAACACGGTTGCCTCGGCGCGCGCGAGCACCGGCTCGACATCCCAGAGTGTATTATCCAGATCGAAAGCAATGGCGCGCACGTTGCTCAGCACCCATAAAGGTTAACACTCCCATGGCGCCGCTCACGCTCGTCATCGGCAACAAGAACTATTCGTCCTGGTCGCTGCGGCCGTGGCTGCTGCTGAAGCACCTGGACGTGCCCTTCGAGGAGGTGCTGATCACCCTGGACACCCCGAGCACGCGCGAGGACATCGAAAAATTCAGTCCGAGCGGGCGGGTGCCGGCGCTGCGCCACGCTGAGCTCACCGTCTGGGACTCCCTCGCCATCTGCGAATACATCGCCGAGTTGACCGGTAAGGGCTGGCCGCAGACACCGGCGGCGCGCGCCGTGGCGCGGGCGGTGAGTGCGGAGATGCACTCCGGCTTCACCAACCTGCGCTCGCTGTGGCCCATGAATGCGCGCGCCCGCAACCGCCGCACCGCGATGACCGCGGCGCTGGAGGCGGACATCGGGCGCGTGGATGAGATCTGGAACGACTGCCGCGCACGTTTTGGCGCCGCCGGTCCCTGGCTCTTCGGCGAGTACAGCATCGCCGATGCCATGTATGCACCCGTGGTGCTGCGCTTCAACACCTACGGGGCGAGCATCTCCCCGACCGCGCGCTGGTACATGGCGAGCGTGCTCGAGGATGGCGCGGTCCAGGAATGGCTGCAGGCGGCCAAGCAGGAGTCCTGGACTAACCCCACGAGCGAAGTCGGCTAAGAAAAACCCTCCGCCGCATCGATTCTGCAAGTCACCACCCAACCGGAACGCCCCACATGCGTCTTCAGCTCTGCCCCGCAGCGCGTCTTCTCCTGTGCCTCATCGGCCTGAGCGGCTCGGGCGTGCTCGCGGCCGCGGCCGCGCCCTTCACGGTCGAGGACCTGGTGCGCCTCAAGCGCATCAGCGATCCACAGATCTCCCCCAACGGGCGTGTGCTCGCCTTCGTGCAGCGCGAGACCGACATGGACGCCAACCTGGGCCGTACCAGTCTTTGGCTGCTGGATCTGGCCGATCCGGCCGGGGAGCCGCAGCGTGCCACGGGTGTCGCGGCGAACGACTCCAGCCCGCGCTGGGCGCCCGATGGGCGCACGCTTTATTTTCTCTCCAACCGCGGCGGCAGCTCCCAGGTGTGGCGTCTGGACCTGCCGGCGCTGGCGGCGCTGCGCGTGACGGACTATCCGCTTGAGGTCGGCTCCTTCAGCGTCTCCCCGCGCGGGGATCGGCTCGCCGTGTCGATGGAGGTCTTTGCGGATTGTGATTCCCTCAAATGCACCCAGGAGCGGCTCGAGCAGCGCGCCAAGGACAAAGCCCGCGGGCGCCTCTATGAGCGCCTCTTCATTCGTCACTGGGACAGCTGGAGCGATGGTACGCGCGCGCACCTGTTCACCGCGTCCCTGAGTCCGGCAGGTTTCGCCGGCGTGCCGGTGGATGTGTCGCGCGGCTTCGATGCGGACATTCCCGGCAAGCCCTTCGGCGATGACCAGGACTACGCCTTCAGCCCGGACGGGCGGCGGCTCGCCTTTTCCGCGCGCATCGCGGCGCGCAGCGAGCCGTGGTCCACGAACTTCGATGTGTATGAGACGCCGGTGGATGCGAGCGCTGCGCCCGTCAATGTCACGGCCAACAACCCGGCCTGGGATGCGCAGCCGCACTTTCTCGCCAACGGCGACCTCGTGTGGCTCGCGCAGGATCGCCCGGGCTTCGAGTCGGACCGTTTCCACATCATGCTCAAGGAGGCGCGCACCGGCGCGGTGCGCGCCCTCACCGGCGGCTGGGATCGCTCCGTAGCGCGCCTTGCGGCAAGCGCCGACGGGCGTGAGCTCATCGTGACCGCGGACGAGACCGGACAAAAAGCGCTGTTCGCGGTCAACACGCGCAGCGGTGCGCCGCGCCGGCTCCTCGCCGATGGCGAGGTGGATGAGTTCGTCGTCAGCGGCGAGCGCATCGTGTACGTGCGCGCCGATCTGGGCGGACCTGCCGACCTTTACAGCCTGTCACTGCGCGGTGGGGCGCCAAAGCGCCTGACGCAGGTGAATGCGGCGCTGCTCGCGCAGCGGCAGATGGGGGAGTTTGAGCAGTTCAGCTTCAGGGGCTGGAATGATGAGACCGTGTACGGCTACGTGCTGAAGCCCTACGGCTTCGAGCCGGGCAAGCGCTACCCGATCGCCTTCGTGGTCCACGGCGGCCCGCAGTCCTCCATGCAGAACATCTGGAGCTACCGCTGGAACGCGCAGACCCTCGCCGGCGGCGGCTACGCGGTGGTGATGATCGATTTTCACGGCTCGCCCGGCTACGGCCAGGCCTTCACCGACTCGATCAGCAAGGACTGGGGCGGCAAGCCCCTCATCGATCTGCAGAAAGGCCTCAGTGCCGCAATCGAACGCTATCCGTGGCTCGATGCCGAGCGCGCCTGCGCGCTCGGGGCCTCCTACGGCGGTTTCATGATGAACTGGATCGAGGGCAACTGGCCGGAGCGCTTCCGCTGCATCGTCAATCATGACGGCCTCTTCGACCAGCGCATGATGTACTACGCCACCGAGGAGCTATGGTTCCCGGAGTGGGAGTTCGGTGGCCCGCAATACGAGGTGCCCGAGAACTACGAGCGCGTGAACCCGGTCGACTGGGTGGCCAAATGGCGCACGCCGATGCTCGTCATCCATGGCGAGAAGGACTTCCGCATCCCCTACAGCCAGGGCATCGGCGCCTTCACGGCGCTGCAGCGGCGCGGTATCGAGAGCAAGCTCCTGATCTTCCCGGACGAGAATCACTGGGTGCTGAAGCCGGCCAACAGCGTGCTGTGGTACCACACCGTGCTCGAGTGGCTCGACGCGCATCTGAAGAACTGAAGCGGGCCGGCGCTCGCGCGTTCCGCCCGTGGCGCCTCAGTGCGCGCTCTTGCGGAACTCAAAACCGCTGAGCGTGAGGGCTTCCGCCGTGAGGGTGGCCTCGGGGCCGGCTTCCTCCGTGCCACCGGCGCGGTGGCAGTGCTTCGGATCGTGACTGGCGGTAAATCGATCACCCGCGCGCACCCAGATCAGCTCGCACCCGACCGGGGCGACGTCCTCGGCCACGACCCCGGTAAAGATCTGCGGATTCAGCTCGCCGTCGCGCCAGCGCAGCGGCTCGGCAAAGTTGTACATGAGGCCGATGATGCCGCGCTTCTCGTCGATGTCGAAGCTGAACATGCGCTCGCTCATGACGAGTTGCGGGCTATCCGCCGCCATCTCCTGGGCATAGAACACGTGATGACCGAGGCGCGGGGTCTGCACGGGGATGATGATGATCGCGATCCTCTGGTGTGTCGGGCGCGCGCCGCTCTTCGCGTCGCGCTCGGCCTGGGCCACGTTGTCATAGCGGCCCGGCAGCCACGCGAGCAGCTCCGCCAGGTCGGTGTCGCGCTGTTTTTTTTCCTGGTCGACACAGCCGCCGCTCGCCAGGGTACCGACCAGAAGGCTCGCCGCCACGATGCGGCGCCAGTTGTGTTCAGCCATACGATGCCCGCCACTGTGCCCGATATTTGAGTCCAAGATCCATGAGTCGCTCGAGCAGCTGCGGATACGGCACGCCGCTTGCGCGCGCAGACTCGGCGAAGTCCTCGGCCGTCTCGAGGTTCGGATTGGCATTGGCCTCGAGCACGTACACCTGTCCCTGCGCGGTCACGCGAAAGTCCATGCGAGCATAGCCGGACATGCCGAGCGCCCGATAGATGCGGCGCGAGAGCCGATCGAGAGCCGTCAGTACCGCCGGCGGCAGCTCCTGCGCGGCGTGGGTCGTAATGCCGTAGCGGGCCTGGTAGCGCTTGTCCCATTTGACCTTGCGCGTGGCGATGCTCGCGAGCGAGTCGGGCATCGAGCCGAACACCATCTCCCACACGGGCAGCCGCGTGAGACGCTCGTTGCCGAGGACCCCGACGTACAGCTCGCGTCCTTCGATGTACTCCTCCACCAGCGCATCGGATTTGACCTGCTCGTGCACGAACTCGATGCGCTCCTTGAGCTTGCCCACATCCTCCACCACCGAGGCCTGGGCGATGCCGAGGGAGGCATCCTCGACGGTGGATTTCACGAACAGCGGGAAGCGCAGCTTCCGCGGCACGTGAAAGCGCGCGCCGCGGCGGAAGACGGCGAACTGCGGCGTGGCGATGCGGTGAAACTGCAGCAGCTGTTTGCTCAGGGACTTGTCGCGTGACAAGAGCAGACCGCGCGGATTGCACCCGGTGTAGGGCTGGCGCATGAGCTCGAGGAACGCCACCACGTGCTGATCGTAGGTGACGATGCCATCAAACTCCTCGAGCAGATTGAAGACGATGTCCGGTTCCCAGTCGGCGATCGCGCTGCGCAGTTCCGTGAGGCTGTCGAGCACACCCAGGCAGCGCACTTCATGGCCGCTCTGGCGCAGCGTCGTGATGACGTCGTACTCGGTGCGCCACTCCTCGATTTCCTTCTCGCTATGGCCTTCCAGGCTCTGCGGGGGCACCAGGCTCGCGTGGACCACGACGAGCGTGCGCATTCGTCTCATAGGGGCAGGTGCGGAGTCTCGCCTTGCGAGTAAAGGCCGGTGAGCCGCTCGAGCATCCAGCGCGAGTAACGCTTCGCATCGCGCTGGTTGCCGCGCACGTACAGATTCAGCGCCTCGCTGCGCTCGATCAGCATGCGCAGCACCTGCTGCACGCTGTAGGGGTCGATCTTCAGTGCCCGGGCGACCGCGGCGGTGAGGATGCGCGCCTGCGCGCGCAGGAGCGTCGCCGCCTTCGGTTGCGCGCGGCGCGTGCGCTCGGCGGTGAAGGCGCGCTTGAGCAGCTCATCGGCCAGCCCGCGCCGGATTTGCCGATTGTGCGCAAGCTTGCGGCGGTAGTGTGCGGCGAGCGTGCGCCGATCCTGCTCCAGCGGCTCGATGCGGGTGCGGTTGCGCACCGGCGCACGTCGCGCGCGCACGCTCGCCACGAGTTCATCGACCGCCTGCAGCTTGTGCAGCGCCGGCCAGTCGGCGTAGTTGCGCCGCCAGGCGGACTTCGGCGTCAGCCACACGGCGAAGGTTTCGGCGAAATCCTCCGTCGGGTGCGCCTGCGCATACCACTCCCCGAGGTGCTGCACGTAGCGACGGCTGCCGGCGCGGGCGCGGTAACGCGCCGGATAGGGCCGGCTCGCATGGCCGAACACCTCCCGCCAGCGCTTGCGCCGCCGCAGCCGGTAGGCGTTGTCGAGGGCGTGGCCGGCCTCGTGGCGCAGGATACGCATCAGCAGGCGTGAGTTGCCCCCCTCCGCCTCGTGCATGAGGCGTCGCTCGAGGCGCTCGAGGCGCGGGTGCGCAAGGTAGAAGGGCACGGCGATGCCCGGGATGCCATCGGGGGAAAACCACTCCTCCGAGAGCCACACGTGCGGGCGCAGCCGGATGCCACGACGCTGCAGATCCGCATACAGACGGCGCACGTGCCGCGCCAGCGGCGAACGCTCGATCGAGAGCTTCAGGTCGCAGAAGCGCATGCGCAGCAGCTGCTCATCCGGCAACCGCGCCCAGGTGCGCACGGCCGCGGCCCGCCGCCGCGGACGCGCTCGGGGTGAAGAGGAGCCGTTGACGCGTGTCTGGGACATCCGCGGACTGGGGAACTTTCGAGGGGAAACCTGGCGGGAGCTTACGACAGCCCGAGGGTGCTGTCTGCTCGCCCACGCGCACCGCCAAGAGCGCCAACGCTCAGCCGCCGAAGTCCACCAGGGCATGGGCCAGCAGCTGATCGGCGAAGCCTTCGAGCAACTCAAGTTTCATCAGACTGTTGCGCCACTTTGTGGGGATGGCACCTGCACTGTAATGCGCCCCGGCGAGGGCGCCGGTCGCCCCGGCCACCACATCCGAGGCGCCGCCGAGGTTGGCCGCCGCCAGCACCGCGTCGCGAAAATTGTCTGTGCGGGCAAAGACATCCAGGGCGGCCGCGAGCGCGGCCGGCGCGGACCCCTCCTGGCCGAGGGCCGAGGGGCGCGAGATCGTACCGACGAGCGCCTCGGCCGCGGCCAGGATCTCGTGCTTGGCAGCCCCCGAGAGCGCCGCGTGCAGGGCGCGCGCGAGGGCACGGCAGGCGGTGAGCACGGCCGCTGCCTGGCAGGTGGTACGCGCAGCCTCGGCCGCCTGCGTAGCGGCGGCCTCGGCGTCGGCGAAGAAGTACATGACCACGGGCGTGACGCGTGAGAGGGTCTCCGGGTCGAGCGCCTCCGGGTCGTGGGAGCCGGAAAATCTCTGACGGCGCCACTGCGCGCGCGCGAGCGCCCGCGCGGTCGCGGCGCTGATGCCGACGCACTGCCCGGTGGCCGACAGGTACCCTTGCTGCTGCCAGCGCCGATACCGCGCGACCTGGTCGTGCGCATCGAAGCCCCCGCTCTCAAGCAGGCTCTCCGCCAGACACAGCGCCATGGCGGTGTCATCGCTCCAGGCGCCGCGCGGCAGGTCAAACGGGCCACCGCCGAGCAGATCCCCGACGGGCGGGAAACGGCCACCGCGCCGGTACTGGGTCGGGGCGGCCAGCGCATCGCCCACCGCCAGTCCGAGCAGCGCCCCGAGGAAGCGCTCGCGCACCGCGCGCACGGCCGCCAGCGTGGCCGGCTCCAGGAGCGGATCGTCCGCGGAGGCCGCGGCGGCGTTCCAGCCGCGCACGTACGCGCGCTGCTCATCCGTCTCGGGCACCGAGAGCCACTGCCGCGAACGCGCACTTTGCTGCCACAGCTCATTCAGCGCCTCGAGCGCCTCCTCACCCGTACGCCCGGCCTGAGCGAGCAGGCACCCGACGGTCATCCCGGTGCGGCCGATGCCCGCGCGGCAGTGCAGGTACACGATGCTTCCGCCGCTCAGCGCCGCGCGCACGCAGGCGAGGATCTCGGCCATGCGCGCAGGGGTGGCGGGCAGCCCGTGATCGGGGATGGACTTGCGGTGATAGTCGACCTGGGGCGGCAGTTCCTGGGCGTAGGCGGGGCACTCGTGCGGCTCGGTCAGGTCGATGAAGCAGCGGACCCCGGCGGCCAGGAGGCCCTTGAGGCGCTCGCGGGTGGCTTCGGCGGTCGCAGCGCCCGGGTATTCCCCGGCGAGCACCTGGCCGGGCAGCGCCCAGTAGCTGTTACTGAGCGGCAGCGCGGGCGGCGCCAGGGGCGGGGAAGCGTCCACGCCGCCTTCAGCCGGCGAGCGCTGCCGCGGCGCGCGTCTCGGTGAACGCCTCCTCGTCGGCCTCGCTCATCGGATCGATGCGTCGCGCCTCCAGGCCGGCGAAGTCAAAGTGGCGCGGGTCCGCCAGATGCGCCGGCTCGAGGTTCTTCAGGGCCGAGAAGATCGTCTCGGTGCGACCGGGAAACTCGCGCTCCCAGGCCGCCAGCATCTTCTTGACCGCGACGCGCTGCATGTTGTCCTGCGAACCGCACAGCTTGCAGGGAATCAGCGGAAAGGCGCGTCCGCGCGCATAGCGG
The DNA here is from genome assembly GCA_963742045.1 of uncultured Pseudomonadota bacterium. Lineage (GTDB taxonomy): Bacteria > Pseudomonadota > Gammaproteobacteria > Steroidobacterales > Steroidobacteraceae > 13-2-20CM-66-19. Next base: position 3,761,175 of record CAVUKE010000003.1, on the reverse strand, counting down.
GCGATATCGCGCTCGGCGACGTACGCCAGCGGACGGATGACGACGTGCCGGCCGTCATCGGAGAGCAGCTTCGGCGCCATGGCCTTGAGGCGACCGCCGAAGAACAGGTTCAGGAACAAGGTTTCGACGATGTCGTCGCGGTGATGCCCGAGGGCGATCTTGGTGACGCCGTGCTCGGCGGCGAAGCGGTACAGCGCCCCGCGCCGCAGGCGCGAACACAGCCCGCACAGGGTGCGACCGGCGGGGATTACGCGTTTGACGACGCTGTAGGTGTCCTGCTCGATGATGTGGAACGGGATGCCGCGGGCGCTGAGGTAGTCGGGCAGCACGTGCTGCGGAAACTCAGGCTGCTTCTGGTCCAGATTCACCGCCAGCAGCTCGAAGCTGACCGGCGCACTGCGCTGAAGCGAGAGCAGGATCTCGAGCAGCGTGTACGAGTCCTTGCCCCCCGAGAGGCACACCATCACCCGATCCCCGGCACTGATCATGCGGTAATCGGCGATGCACTTACCGACCGAACTGCGCAGTCGAGCACTGAGGCGGTTCAGCGTGCGGGAGGGCTTCTCGGCGGCACTCATGTCGATGGGGATGACTCATCCTGACCGCCCCGCGGCGGATCTCAGGGTGAGTTTAATGGCCTTCAGGCCGCGGCGCTGCTGGCGCTGGTCTCGAGGTACTTCGCCTCGACATAACGGATGAACGAGACGGCCGAGAGGGTCTTACCGGTGGCGTTCTTCAGCAGCTCCTGCACCGGCACCTTGGCGCCGAGGCCGTGCACCCCGGTGCGCAGCCAGCCGAAGAGGCCGGAGAACTCCCCGCGCGCGAGCTGCTCATCCAGCGCAGGCAGCTCCGAGCGCATGCTCTCGTAGAGCTGCGCGGCGATGACGGCCCCGAGGGCATAGGAGGGAAAATAGCCAAAGGATCCGACCGCCCAGTGAATGTCCTGCAGACACCCCTCGGCGTCGCTCGCCGGGCGGATCCCGAGGCGCTGCTCCATGCCCGCGTTCCAGGCCTCCGGGAGGTTGCGCACGGCCAGCTCGCCCGAGAGCAGCTGCTTCTCCAGCTCGTAGCGCAACATGATGTGCAACGGATAGGTCAGCTCGTCCGCGTCCACGCGGATCAGCCCGCGCTGCACGCGCGTGAGGTGGCGGTAGACGTTCTCCACGTCCCATTCCGGGCCACTGACCCCAAAGTGTTTCATGAGCAGCGGCTGCACGTAGCGCACGAACGGGCGACTGCGGCAGACCATCATCTCGATCAGCAGCGACTGGCTCTCCTCGAGCGCCATGCCGCGGTCGCGTCCGACCGGCTGATCGCGCCAGTCCTGCGGCAGCCCAAGGTCGTACATGGCGTGGCCGGTCTCGTGCAACGCCCCGAGGAGTCCTGAAAACACATCATCGGGGTCAAAGCGCGCGGTGATGCGGATGTCCCCGGGGCTGCCCTCGGTGAAGGGGTGCTCGCTCTCATCCAGCCGCCCGCGGTCAAAGGGAAAGCCCACCGCTTTCATCACTTCGACGGCGAGCGCCCGCTGCTTGCCGGCGGGGAACTTGCCCGTGAGCGGCAGCGGCGGCTGCCCCTCCTGGGCATGGATCGCTTCGCGAATCAGCGAGGGCAGGCGGCGCGAGAGGGCCTTGAACATCGCATCGATGTCCACCGTCGTCAGGCCCGGAGAGAATTCATCGACCAGGGCATCATAAGGGGCCAGGTTCAGGGCCTGACCGAGCAGCGCCGCCTTGTCCCGTACCAGATGCACGACCTCTTCCAGGTAAGGTGCAAAGGCCTCGAACTTGCCATCGGCGCGCGCCTCGAGCCAGCGCGACTCGGCGCGTGAGGCCGCCTTGGTGAGGCGAGAGACGAGTGTCACGGGCGTGGCGATCGCGTGATCCCGCTGCCGGCGCATCTCGCGCAGATTGGCGATCTGCCAGTCCTCCAGTCCCTGCGTGTTCGCCTGGGCGCGATCCAGGAGGCGCGTGATGCGCGGCGCGGTGAGCAGCGCATGGTGCTCGGTCTCAAGCGCGGCCAGCTGATCGCCGCGCACGTCCGCACTGCCCCGCGGCATCATGACAGCCGCATCCCAGCGCAGCAGAGCGAGCGCCCCGCGGAAGGCATGCAGGCGCTTGAACTCCTGTTCGAGTTGCTTGTACGGCGAGGCAGACATGGTCGGATCGTCAGCGCGGAGCGGTAGATAGTTTACCAGCTCCCGGAGCACTGCGCCCCGTCCAAAAGATATTTTATCTTTTTAAATCAATGCTTTGTGCGCCGTTGCAGTAAATTGAAGACGTGGCCCCCTTGACGGCACGCCCACGCCGGGGGGCCGTTCCGGCCCCCTTATGTCGCCCGCCCGAGTGCCTGCCGCGGGTTCCGGATCGGCTCGGGACGTACGTGTGAGAGGCCCGTCCAGGCGAGCATCGCGCGCTTGCGGTCCTCGCCCCAGTGATAGCCGCCGAGCGTGCCATCCTGGCGCAGCACGTTATGACAGGGAATGAGCCACGCCACCGGATTCGCCCCCACGGCGTTGCCGACCGCACGGGCCGCGCCGGGCGCCCCGATGAGGCTTGCGAGCTGCGCATATGTCGTCGTGGCCTCGGGTCCCAGCTCGAGCAGTGCCTGCCACACCTTCAGCTGAAAGTTCGTGCCGCTCACCGCGAGCCGCAGCGCAGCCGGCGGCGGGGATCGCGGATCCCAGATCTGCGCCGCCACCGCCGCCGCGCTGCTGTCCTGGCGGAGGAAGGCGGCGCACGGCCATTGGGCGCTCAGCCGCCCCAGGGCCTGCGACTCCCCGCCCGGTTCGAGGAACGAGAGGTGCGCGATACCGCGCGCGGTGCTGGCAATAAGCGCGCGACCGAAGGGGGTATCGGTGAAGCCGCTGCGCAGCTTGAGCCCCGCGCCGCTGCTGCGGTACTCCCCGGGGGTGACCGCCTCGAGCGTCACCATCAGATCGTGCAGTCGTCCGGGACCGGACAACCCCACCTCGTACGCCGCCTCGAGCACCGAGGGTGCGCGGGTGAGTGCGCGCCGGGCGGCGCGCGCGGTCACGAACGCCAGATACTGGCGCGGCGTCACCCCGGCCCAGCGGCGGAAGAGCCGGTTGAAATGAAACTCCGACAAATGCGCCGCCTGCGCGATCTGGGCCAGGCGCGGCTGCTCGCGGAAGTGCTCCTCGATGAAGCGGATGGCACGGGCGATGCGCGCAAAATCGCGGCTGTTGAGAAAGGCGCGGGTGGGATCTGTCATGCGCCACATGATAGTCAGGGCGATGAGCGGCGGACGACCCGATTCTTGCGCCGTCCTTGGGCTCAAGCGCGCGCAGGGCTTCGGTTACACTGCGCCGCGGGGGCCCGTCAGCGCCACAGCAGCGGCCAGCGGGCGACGGTCACACCGATGCCGATGGACACTGCGAGCAGCAACGCCAGGGTGAGCGCGATCATGAGCCGGCGCATCGCGGCATCATAACTGAAGCCCCGGCGCGCACCGACCATGAGCCCCGCCAAACGACTCGCCGTGTGCCTGTTAGCCTCGGAAGTGGCCCCGCTGTCCAAGACCGGCGGGCTCGCCGACGTCGCCGCCGCCCTCACCAAGATGCTCGTCGGTGCCGGCCACGACGTGCGGCTCTTCACGCCCGCCTACGCGAGCGTCGATCGCGCCGCGTGTGCCGCGCGCCCGGTGCCGCAGCTGCAGAAACTGCGCCTGACCATCGGCGCGCAGCCGTTCGCGTTCTCGGTATTGCGCGGCAAGCTCCCGGGCGGGGCGCCGGTGTACCTCATCGACTGTCCGCCGCTCTTTGCCCGCGAGCGCCTCTACACCAGTGATGCCGACGAACACGTACGCTTCCTGGGCTTCACCCGCGCAGCGCTGCTCGCCTGCAAGCAGATGCGCTGGGCGCCGCGCATCGTGCATTGCAACGACTGGCACACCGCGTTTGCGCCGCTGCTGCTGCGCAGCCTCTACAAGTCCGAGCCGCTGCTTGCCCCGGCGCGCACGCTGCTGACGATTCACAACATCGGCTACCAGGGGATCTTTCCGGCGACGCGCGTGGCCGATCTGGGGCTTGAGGCGGCGGACCTGGCGCTGCTGGACGCCCCGGATCTGAAGGCCGGGCGCATCAATGCGCTGCGCCACGGCATCCTGTATGCGGATGCCATCAACACGGTAAGTCCTACGCACGCGCGCGAGATCTGCACGGACGAATACGGCATGGGGTTGCAGGACAGCCTGCGCGCACGCGGTGCCGCGGTGAGCGGCATCCTGAACGGCGTCGATTACGAGGAATGGGATCCGCGCCACGATCGCTTCCTGCCGGCGCACTACGATCCGCACCATCTTGAGATCAAGGCGCAGCTGAAAGGCCTGTTTCTTGAGCGCTGGGGCCTGCAGCCTGGCGCAGGCGTCGCGCTCGCCGGCATCGTGAGCCGCCTTGCGGTGCAGAAGGGGATCGAACTGATGTTCGGGGCCCTGCCGAAGATTCTCACCGCGCGGCCGCTGAATTTCGTCGCCCTCGGCAGCGGGGAAGCTCAGTACGAGGCGTTCTTCACCGGCCTGGCGCTGCAGTTCCCCGGGCGGGTGCACTTTCATCGCGGCTACGATGAGCCGCTTGCACACTGGATCGAGGCCGCGAGTGACCTGTTTCTGATGCCCTCGCGCTACGAGCCGTGTGGCCTGAACCAGATGTACAGCCTGCGCTACGGCACCGTGCCGCTCGTGCGCCGCACCGGCGGACTGGCCGACTCGGTGGAACATTTTGATGCCCCCACCGGTACCGGCACGGGCATCGTGTTCAACGACTTCGACGCACCGGCACTGGAGTGGGCGCTGAACAGGGCGCTCGATCTGTACGCGCAGAAAGAGCCGTGGGCGCGGTGTGTGCAGAACGGCATGGCGCAGGACTTCTCCTGGGCGCGCCAGGGGCGCGAGTACGTCGCGCTCTACGAGCGGCTCACTGCAGATTGAAGCTGCCGTGCTGGTCGAAGGGAATCGTGCGCAGAAACCCCTGCGGAGAGAGACTTTGCCGGTGAGGTGGTAGCTGACGGCCTTGGCCTCGGAGGCGCGGCCGAGCAGTCTGATGAACGTGCCGGCCAGATTGGTCGTGACGTTCGTGTCGAACTCCGCCTCCCCGAGCGCCGGTACGACGAAGCTCGCCGCCGACTCCCCGCTCGCGAATTGCTGCCCCTCCACCTCAAGCGTATACACGATGCCCTCGATAGGCAGCGCGCGGTCGTTCGGGTTCTGTACGTGCATGCGCACCTTCAGGCGCTGCTGCCACAAGTCCCCTCCCACCACCTGCACGTCCATGACCGACAGCTGGGGCGCCTCAAACTTCGGCGCCAATGCGCAGCCACCCATGAGGAGCGTCACCAGAAGCGCCGGCGGGAAGCGGATCATGGGCGCTATGGTAACAAAGGCACCCGGGGTGCCCGCCGGGGCGCCTCAGGCGCGTCCGAAACTTGCATTCAGCCGCGCGCAGTGGCGCGCCAGCTCCTCGGTGAGCGCGTGCTCGGGCAGCCGCCACTGCCAGTTGCCCTCCGTTGTGCCCGGCGTATTCAGGCGCGCCTCGGAGCCGAGGCCCAAAAGATCCTGCGCCGGAATGACCGCAAGCTCGGCCACCGAGCCGAGCGCGGCGCGGATGAGCGCTTCGGGCATCGACCCGGGGCTTAAGCGCAGGAAGAAATCCACACGCTCGCGGGTGGTGCTGTCCAGGCTTGCGTACCAGCCAAGGGCGGTGTCGTTGTCGTGCGTACCGGTGTAGGCGAGGCACTCACGCACGTGCAGGTACGGCAGATGCGGATTTGCCGGGTTGCCGTCGAAGCCGAACTGCAGCACCCGCATGCCCGGCAGCGAGAAGCGGCGCATGAGCTCGAGCACATCCGCGGTGATGACGCCCAGATCCTCGGCGACCAGCGGCAGGTCGGGCAACTGCGCCTTGAGGGCGCCGAGCAGTGCCGCCCCCGGGGTGTCCACCCAGGTGCCGCTGCGCGCATCGGGGGCTCCCGCGGGGATCGCCCAGTGCGCCGCGAACGCGCGGAAGTGATCGAGGCGCAGCAGATCCAGCCGCTCAAGCTGCGCGGCGACGCGGGCGGTCCACCAGCTGAAATGGCCGCGCGCGAGCGCACCCCAGTCGTAGAGCGGATTGCCCCAGGTCTGGCCTTTGTCCGAGAAGTAATCCGGCGGCACGCCGCCCACGGCGGCCGGCTCGCCGTTCGCTCGCAGCTGAAAGAGGCCGCGCTGCGTCCACACCTCCGCCGAGGAGGGGGCCACGTAAAACGCCAGGTCCCCGAAGAGGCGCACGCCGCGCTCGAGGGCGTACTCGCGCAGCGCGCGCCACTGCCGAAAGAACGCGTATTGCTCGCGCTCGATGCGCTGGATCCGGGCACCGAGCTCAGCGCGGGCCTGCGCGAGCGCGGCTGGCGCCCGGTCGCGCAGCGCGGGCGGCCAGCGCCAGAACGGCGCATCCGCGTGCGCGCGCGTGAGCGCCTCGAAGAGCGCGTAGTCGGGCAGCCAGCTGGCGGAGGCGGCGAGGAACTGCGCCTCGAGCGGCGCCTCGGGGGGTGGCAACTCCGCCTCATCGAGCAGCGCCGGATTTCCGGCCCGGTCCGAGCGCACCCAGTAGGGGGAACCGTCCGCGCCGGGTGGCCCGAGCGGCAGCACCTGCCACACCGAGAAGCCGCCCTGCGCAAGCCAGTCGATGAAGGCGCGGCCGCCGCGCCCGAGCGGCGCTGCGAGTGCCGAGAGCGGCAGCAGCACACCGGCGCGCCGCCGATCAAACACGGGCAGTCGCGAAGTCACCGGGGCGCTGGCCGCATCAGCCCGCGTTGGCGCGGCGCATGACGCCGCCGTGCTCGGGCGCCCCGGAGCCGCTGCAGATCGGCAGCGCCAGCTCCGCGGGCGGGGCCAGATTCAAGCGGCGGTAGAGCGTGACGAGCTGCCGCCGGTAGAGCCGGTCAAACTGGCTGACCGCGTCCGCGGGGTTGTAGCCCCCGAACCACCAGAACCAGTCGGAGCTCTCGCACAACGCCAGCTGCCGTCCGGCGGCCGCACGCTGTGCCGGATCGGTCATGTTCTGCATGACACGGTCGTAGGCTTCCTTCGCCTGGCACAGCAGATCCCAGGCGCGATTCTTGGCCGCATCGCCGATCCAGGTGGCTGAGCGTGCCGTGCACCCAGCTGCCGGCCATCACCTTCGGCAGCGGCGCCGGCTGCAGGCCGCGGTCGAGACACTCCGCGAGCGTCATGAGTTCGAACTGCGGATGATCGGCGAGCTGCGCGTAGAGCGCCTGCAGGAAGTAGTAGCCGTTGAACGGATAGTGCTCCCAGGCATTCTCGCCATCCAGAGCGATGAGCACCGCGTGGTTGGAGCTCGCCGCGTAGCGCTGTACGCGCGCGGTCAGCTCGCTCACGAGGTTATGCACCGCGTCATCGCCGTGCCAGGTGGCGTAGGTGAAGCCGATGAGATCCGAGAGCGCATCCTCGCGAAAGAAGCAGTGCATGGGGGTGCCGGGCAGGCGATAGGGCCGGTCGTACGCCAGCGCATCCGCGGCAGCCTGTGGATCGGTCAGGGACAGACTGCCGCGCAGCACCGCAGCGCCGCTGGCCGCCCAGCGAAACTGCCCGACCGAGGCGAGCAGCTCCAGCGTCGCGGCGCTGATCGCCCCTTCGGCCGGCCAGCAGCCCGCCGGTCGCGCCCCGAACACGCGCGTGAAGACCCGCACGGCCTCCTCGATGTGCCAGCTGGCACGGGCCGCACCGCCCTCGTACTGGGCATGCTCGGGCAGCGCCAGACCCGGCAAGGCATCGCGCGCGCAGCGAAAGTCCAGCAGCAGCGGGATGATCGGGTGCCCGTAAGGGGTCACGGAGAGTTCGACCCGGCCGCTGCTGGCAAGCGCGCGGTAGCGCGGCAGGATCTCACCGATGAGCTCGCCGATGAGCGTGAGCAGCTCGCGCCGCTGATCGGGGGTGAAGTCGCGGCCGCGCTCGGTGAGGCGCGCCACCAGCGGGTCCGTGCGCCGCACGGTCTCCCCGAGCCATGCGAGGTGATACCACACCGCCAGGTCATGGATGAACTGATCGGAGGCATAACTGATGCGCTCGGGTGTACCGAGCGTCTCGGCGATGGTGGCGAGTTCCAGATACGGTCCGAAGCGCTCGATCATGTGCTGGCGCTGGGCGCGCAGGCAGGCACGCAGCAACCCCAAGCGCTGCACCGGCTCGGTCGGCACGGCCTCCGGACCCAGCAGCGCGAGCACCGGATCCGGCAGCGGCGTGCCGAGCTTCAGGTGCTCGCCGATGCGCCGCGCGATCTCCTCCACCTGCTCGATCAGCACCGGGCGTGAAATTCACCACCGCGCGCGCCGCCGGATTCGCCTCCAGGTGCGCCGCCATGTCGGTGTAGTCCTTGATGGCGTGCAGGTAGGTCCACGGCAGCGTGTACTGCCCGGTGAGGGCATCGCGGTACTGCGGCTGGTGCATGTGCCACAGGAGGATGACGGGCAGGCGCGCGCGGTTCATCAGGCGCGGCCCGCCGGGCGTTGGGACCGGGTGCGCAGGTCACTCACCGCGCAGCCGGCGCAGCATGTCGGCGGTGACCAGCACGACACCGTTCTCGGTGACGTAGAAACGTTGCGCGTCCGCGCCGCGGTCGACGCCGATGTTGCGTGCCGTCCGGGATCTCGCAGCCCTCGTCGATGATCGCGCCCCATGATCACGCAGCCGCGGCCGATCTCCACGTTCGGCAGGACCACGGAGCGGTGAATGCTGGTGCGCTCCTCGACGCGAACGTTGGAGAACATGCAGCGACTCGCGCACCACCGCGCCGGAGATGATGCAGCCGCCGGACACCATCGAGTTGATGGCGGTGCCGCGCCGGCCGTCCTCGTCGAGGATGAACTTCGCCGGCGGCTGCTGCACCTGGTAGGTCCAGATCGGCCAGTCCTGGTCGTAGATGTTCAGTTCCGGGCGCACGTGCACCAGCTCAAGATTCGCATCGTAGTACGCATCGAGCGTGCCGACGTCGCGCCAGTAACTCTGCGCGCGCGTCTTCACGTCCTGGAACGGGTAGGCGAACACCTGGCGGTTACCGCCGATCGCCGTCGGCAGGACGTTCTTGCCGAAATCGTGCGCCGAGGATTCATCGGCCGCATCCGCCGCGAGCACGCTTCTCGAGCAGACGCGAGTTGAAGACGTAGATGCCCATGGAGGCCAGAATCGTATCCGGCCGACCGGCGAGGGTATCCGGGCGCGGCCGGCTTTTCCGCAAAGCTGGGTGACCCGATTCCATTCGGTGGCGGTGAGCACGCCGAAATTGCGCGACTCGCGCGCCGGCACCTCCACCACCCCGACGGTGATGTCGGCGCCCTTCTCCACGTGATAGGCGATCATCGGGCCGTAATCCATCTTGTAGATGTGATCCCCGGCGAGCACCAGCACGTGCTTGGGTCGGTGCGCGAGGATCAGCTCGATGTTCTGGTGCACCGCATCGGCGGTACCGCGATACCAGCTCTCGCCGAGCTGCTGCTGCGCGGGCACCACCTCGATGAACTCGCCGAACTCGCCGCGCAGGTAGCTCCAGCCGTGCTGCACGTGCTGGATGAGGGACTGCGCCTTGTACTGCGTCAGGATCGAGATCTGGCGGATGCCGGAGTTGACGCAGTTGGAGAGCACGAAATCGATGATGCGGAACTTGCCGCCAAAGGGCGTGGCGGGTTTGCAGCGATGGGCGGTGAGATCGCGCAGCCGCTCCCCGCGCCCGCCCGCCATGATGATCGCCAGCGTACCGCCGGTGAGGCGGCTCACGTAGCGGCCGGAGGAGGCACGGGCGGGCTGGCGTTGCATGAGCGTTACTACACCGCAAGGCGCCTCGCGCGCGCAACCTCGCAGCGCTCGCGCACTACAGCCACTTCATTAAACCAAGCTCGTACGGATGCGACAGCAGCTCGTGCCAGGGGTAGATGCGCACCTCGGTGCGAAACTGGCCGCACTCGGGCGGCTCGATGTCGAGCGCAAAGACCAGCGCGCCATCGCCGTCGTGCTCTTCGGTCGCGCCGAGCGCGGCATGCCACACACCCGCCCGCGGGGGCTGCTCGTAAGAGGAGAGCGGCGGGGGCTCAAGGTCGGCCTCGGGCAGGAGGCGCCGCGCGACGAACTCGACGCGCACGTCCGCCGGGGACAGTCCGTTCAGGCCCGCCGCCACGCGCAGACGCAGCCGCTCCCCGCGCGGCAGGTCCCGGGCGGCATCGGTGAGCAGCTTCAGGCTCACGCGCGGCCAGGCCTGGCGCACCCGTTGCTTCCAGTCCGCGAGCGTGCGCGCCCCGGTGAAGGCATCGGCGGCGAGCCGCCGGGACTGCGCGGCCGCCGGGCGGTAAAGGCCCTGGGTGTAGTCGAATAGCACCCGGCGCATGTTGAAGCGCGGGATGACGCTCATCATCGCGCGCTTGCTGTAACGCACCCAGGAGCCGGGCACCCCGGCCTCGTCGCGCCCGTAGTAGAGCGGCACGACCTCCTCTTCGAGCGCTCCGAGGATCAGCTCCGCTTCGAGCGCATCGCGACGCTCCGGATCCTGCACCGAGGCGGGCGGGATACCCCAGCCGTTGTCCTGCATCCACCCTTCCGCCCACCAGCCATCGAGGATGCTCAGGTTCAGTCGGCCGTTGATCGCCGCCTTGATGCCCGAGGTGCCGCTGGCCTCGAGCGGCGCGATCGGGTTGTTCAGCCACACGTCGACGCCGGAGACGAGACTGCGGGCGAGCTGCAGATCGTAGTCCTCGAGGAAGACGATGCGGCCGGCGAACTCCTCGCTCATCATCAGCTGGCGGATCTCGCGCAGCACGTACTTGCCCGGCTCATCCGCCGGGTGCGCTTTGCCGGCGAACAGCACCACCACCGGGTGCTCCGGATCATTCACCAGGTGCGCGAGGCGCGCCCGGTCGCGCAGCAGCAGCGTCGCGCGCTTGTAGGTGGCGAAGCGCCGCGCAAAACCCAGGGTGAGGATCCCGGGACGCTGCGGATCGAGGAAGCGCGTCACGTGCCGCAGCTGCGCCGGGCTCAGACCCTTGCGCTGGTACTCGCGTCGCAGCCGCTCGCGCACACTGGCGAGCATGCGCGCCTTCACATCCTGCGAGGTCATCCAGTAACGCTCATCGGGCACGGTCTCAAGCGCGCGCCAGAAATCCACATCGCGCAGCCGCTCGCGCCACTCGCGCCCGAGCTCGCGGTCAAAGAATTCCATCCAGCGCTGGTGCAGGAAGGTCGGCACGTGCACCCCGTTGGTCACCCAGCCGACCGGGTTGTCCTCCGGGCGCACTTCCGGCCACTGGTCCGCGCACAGCTTGCGCGGACACCGCGCCGTGGATGCGGCTGACGCCGTTGATATGACGTGCGCCGTTTAAGGCGAGGCGCGTCATGTCAAAAAGCCCCGGAGCCCCGGGCGCGCGGCCGAGCTCGAGAAAGCGCTCCGCCGGGATCCCCAGCTCGCCGATGAAGTCCCCGAAGTGCTGCACGATGAGATCCGGAGCGAAGGCGTCGTGCCCGGCGGCGACCGGTGTGTGGGTCGTGAAGACGCAGTCGGCCGCCACCGCTTCCAGCGCTGCGTTGAACGGCAGCCCCTGGCCCAGATACTCGCGCAGCAGCTCGAGGATGAGAAACGCCGCGTGGCCCTCGTTCAGGTGCCACACGGCCGGCTGGATCTTCAGGGCGCGCAGCGCGCGCACCCCACCGATGCCGAGGATCATCTCCTGGCGCACGCGGGTGGATTCATCACCGCCATAGAGGCGGTGGGTGATGTCACAGTCGGAGGGGGCGTTCTCGGTGCAGTTGGTGTCCAACAGATACACCGCGACGCGCCCCACCTGCGCCTTCCACACGCGCGCCACCACATCGCGCGTGCCGATACGCACGGTGACCTTCACCCATTCGCCGGCGGCGTTGCGTACCGGTTCCACCGGCAGATCGCGCGGGTCGCGTTCCACGTACTCGGCGTGCTGCACGCCATCGTTGTCCACGGTCTGCGTGAAGTAGCCCTGCTCGTAGAGCAGTCCCACGCCCACGAACGCCGCGCGCTCATCGCTCGCCGCCTTGCAGTAATCCCCGGCGAGCACGCCGAGCCCGCCTGAGTAGATCGGCACGCTCTCGTGAAAGCCGTACTCGGCACAAAAGTACGCGACCAGCGGCTCCTCGGCCGGCGGCGGGGCGACATGCACGTACGCGTCGAGCGTTTCGAGCGCCTTGTGATAGCGCGACAGATACGTCTCATCGTGCCCGCAGCGCTCGAGCACGCTCTGGCTGACGCAGCGGAGCATCAGCCGCGGATTGCCGTTGGTCTGCTTCCACAGCTCCGGGTCGAGATCCTCGAACAGTGCGCGCGCCGGCCGATGCCAGCTGAAGAAGAGATTCCCGGCCAGTTCCGTCAAGCGCGAGAGGCTCCCGGGGATGACGGGGGTGACTTCGAGGAGCGAATTGCGCATCAGTGGCTTTCTGAGGAGGCGTGCGGCGGCCGAAAGTCTAGCAGTCTCATATGCGGGCCCCGGAATGAGCTTTTTTTGATGACCTCCGCCGGCGGACTCCGTGGGGGGCCCGCGGGCAAGCACGGGGCCCCCGCCAATCTTCTGGCACAATACTGGTTGACAGCTAGTACTATATACTTAATAGTACTGGCCTATGGATGATACCCAGGCGCGCAAATTCCAGAAAGACCTCAACGCGGGGCTGGTGGCGCTCGTGCTCCTGGGGGTGCTCGGACGCAGCACGGAAGATCTCTACGGATACGAGATCGCCAAGCGTCTGCAAAAAGCCAATCAGGGCGAAGCGCTGTTCAAGGAGGGCACTGTTTACCCGGTGCTGCGGGCGCTTGCGGCGCAGGGGCTTCTCACCAGCCGTATCGTGCCCTCGTACGCGGGGCCCGCGCGGCGCTATTACCGCATCACCGATGAAGGCCGCGCGATGCTCGCGCAGTGGAGCGAGATCTGGCGCCAGACGCGCGGCTTCGTCGATCGCTTTATTGAAGGAACTGACGCATGAACGCTGCGCGCTCGATCGATGAATACCTCAAGCAGTTGCGCGCAGGCGCTCGCCGGCGAGGATGCCGCCCTGATACAGGACGCCCTCTACGATGCCGAGGAGTATCTGCGCGCCGAAGTGGCCGCCCACCCGGGCAAGTGCGAAGCCGGATGTGCTCGAGCTCATCGCGAGCACCTACGGCGCCCCTGAGGAGGTCGCGGCCGCCTATCGGGATACGGAAGCGAAGGTCAAGGCGGCCCTGCGGCCGCCGGCCCCGAAGGCCACCGCCGGCGCCTCCCCGCTCGCGCGCTTCTTCGGGGTGTACCTGGACGCGCGTGCCTACAGCTCCCTCTTCTATATGCTGCTGACGCTGGCGACCGGGATCGTCTACTTCACCTTCGTGGTCACCGGGCTCTCCATGTCCGCCGGCTTTGCGATTCTCATCATCGGCGTCCCCTTCTTCCTCGTCTTTATCGGCATCGCACGCGTCATCGCCCTCGGCGAAGGGCGGCTGCTGGAAGCGATCACGGGCGAGCGCATGCCGCGGCGTCCCGTGCACCCGGGGCCCGCGGCCAGCTGGTGGACCCGCATCCTTGAGATGCTCAAGGACGTACGCACCTGGACGACGCTCGCGTATCTGCTGGTTATGCTGCCGCTGGGCATCGTGTACTTCACCCTCGCCGTGAGCGGGCTGGCGGTGAGTGCCGCCTGCATCGGCACGCCGCTTGCGCTCTTGGCGCGCCAGCTCGGCTGGACGCAGTTCGACTTCACCGTGAACGATGAGGTGTTCGGGGGCGCCTGGTCGATGACGCACCCGCTCATCGGCTCGGCGCTGCTCTTGCTCGCCGGCCTCATCATTCTCACCGTGCTCATGCACCTCGCGCGCGCCCTGATCCGCGGTCACGCGCGGCTCGCCAAATCGCTCCTGGTAGTGCCGGGGGCCTGAGTTGAGGGGCTGACAGCGTGGCAGGCTAAACTTGCCGCATGCCTACCCGCTCCGCCCTGATGCTCTCGGCCGCCTTACTGGCGGCGACCCCCCTCACCGGCTCGGCCGATCACCCGGCCCCCGCCGCACACGGCTGCCTGCCCACCGGTAACGGCTACCTGCGCGCCCGCATCCGCGGCGCGTTGAACGTCGATGTGAACTGGCACAACGCGGAGATGCAGTGCGAGGGCGGACCGCGGCCCGACGGCAGCGGCCTGCGCGTGGCCTTCGCAGGCCCGGCGCACGCGGACGGGCGGCGCCTGCGCCTGGTGTTCGGCGTCGAAGCGGTGCACGAGGGACGCGCGGGGCATGAGCTGCCGACGAACCTCACGGTGATCTTCGAGGGCGAGGATCGCTTATTCGCCACGCGCGGGGACGATCATTGCACGGTGGATGAGCTGAAGCAGGAGCGCCTGGGCGCGCTCGGCGGCACGGTGCGCTCCTGGCGTATCGTCGCGCGCGGCTTCTGCATCGCCCCGGCGAGCACGCTCAACAGCGACGCGCGCATTCTCGTCAGCAGCTTTGATTTCGCCGGCACGGCGGTTTTTGAAGACGCGCCGGCCGACCAACCCGCGCCCCCGACCCCGGTACAGAAGCTCTAGGACCCTAGCACCATGGCACAGGCAAGCCGGCCCACCCTCGCACCCCACCGGGCGGCCGCCGCGCTCGCGCTGCTCGCGCTGCTCGCCGTGCCGCCCCCGCAGTCCCTGCGCGCCCAGGCTGCCGGGGCGCCGCTGGATCTTGCGAGCTATCCGCGCACTGAACTGACGATCACGCCCCCGCCGCCGGCCCGGGCGCACACCTTCCGCGTGTGGATCGCGGATACGCCGCAACGTTCCGAACAGGGGCTCATGTTCGTGAGCGATCTTCCCGAGAGCGAAGGGATGGTGTTCCCGCTCGAGCCGCCGCGCCTGGAGAGCATGTGGATGAAGAACACCTACATCGAGCTCGACATGCTGTTCATCGGCCCAAACGGTCGCGTCACGAAGATCATCGAACGCGCCCATCCGCTGTCGCTGGAACCGCTGAGTTCCGGCGCACCGGTCATCGGCGTGCTCGAACTCAAAGGCGGCGCGGCCGCAAAGCTCGGTCTGAAAGTCGGGGACGCGGTGAGCTGGAAGAAGCCCTCGGCCTGAGCCTGGCTCGCGGGCGCCCTCGCGCTTCTTGTCAGGAGGCCGCCGGCGTGGCGGCCGTCGGGCTCGGCTTTTTCTTCACGCGCTGGGTGAGAATCTTCTCGCCGATGGGGGCGCCATAGGCGTTGCGCTCCGGACGCGGCCGGGGCGCGAATGAACTCGGCTTGTGCGGTTTGCTCGCATCCTGCATCCCGGCGCTGGTCGGGCAGGGCGCCCCGCTGCGCCCGGTGCCTGCGCCCGGGGCGCTCGAGAGCGCCCATACTGTAATTGCGAGTGCGCTCACCAGAACCGCGCGCATATCGCCACTCCTGAGGAATCGGTGCGCGCAGTGTCACGCAGCCGCGCGCGCGGTTAAAGAGTTGCGGCGTTATGACAAGGGGTGGGTTGGCAAAGCTGCGAAAGCCGTCTCACTCCTCCTCGGCGCGTGGCCGCCACGCCTGCGCCAGCTCGTGCTGCTTGCGCGCCGGCACCGGATCGTAGTGGCTCAGCTCCATGGTGTAGGCACCCTGGCCGCCGGTGAGTGCCTTCAGGCGCGACTGGTACTCAGAGACTTCCGCGAGCGGCACGAACGCCATGAGCGTCGCGCGCTGACCCGGGAGGGAGTTGTTGCCGTTGATGCGCGCCCGCTTGGTGGCCAGATCGCCGGTGATGTCGCCGATTGCACTCGCCGGGGCGGTGATCTCCAGGCGCATGATCGGCTCGAGTACGATCGGCGTCGCCTTCTGCAGGGCATCCAGAAACGCCTTGCGACCCGCCGAGACGAACGCCACCTCCTTCGAATCCACCGCGTGGTGTTTGCCGTCGTAGACCGTGACGCGCACGTCCTGGATCGGAAAACCCGCAAGCGCGCCTTCGGTGAGCACCTGCCGCACGCCTTTTTCCACCGCCGGGATGTACTGCCCCGGAATCGCCCCGCCGACCACATCGTCAACGAACTCAAAGCCGGTGCCGCGTCCGAGTGCCTCGATGCGCAGGAACACCTCCCCGAACTGCCCGGCGCCGCCGGTCTGCTTTTTGTGCCGGCAGTGCCCCTCGGCGGGGCGGGTAATCGTTTCCCGATAGGGGATGCTCGGCGGGTGGGTCTTCACGTGCACCCCGTAGCGCTCGGCCATGCGTTCGAGCAGCACGCGCAGGTGAAATTCTCCCATGCCATAGAGCACGGTCTCGTTCACGGCCGCATGGTGCTCGATGCGCACGCACGGATCCTCGGCGGTGAGCTTGTGCAGAGTGTCTGCCAGACGCTGCTCGTCACCGCGTCGCTCCGGCTCAATGGCGATGCCGAGCATCGGCGGCGGGAAGCTGACGGGCTTCAGGTGATACTGGTCCTCCTCGTGCGAGTCGTGCAGCACGGCATCCAGATGCAGCTCATCGACCTTGGCGATCGCGCAGATATCCCCGGGCGCCGCGCTCGGGATCTCGCTCGTCTCCTTGCCGAGGAGGCAAAACAGGTGCGCGATCTTGATGGGCTTGCGCGCATCGCCCACAAAGAGCTGGCTGCCCGCGCGCACCGTCCCCTGATGCACGCGCAGCACGCCAAGCTTGCCCACGTACGGATCGATGCTCACCTTAAACACGTGCGCGATCACGTGCCGTGCCGCATCGGGCGTCACCGGAACCCGCACCGCCCCCTCCCCCGTGCCACGCAGGAACGGCGGCGGGTTACCCTCGGCGGGATTGGGCATCAGCCGCTCCATCACCTGCAGCAGCTCGGGCACACCCGCACCCGCCTCGGCCGAAGCGAAGCATACCGGCACGAGATGGCCCTCGCGCAGGGCCTGCTCAAAAGGGTCGTGCAGCTGCTCCGGCGACAATTCCTCGCCCTGCTCCAGGTACAGCGCCATGAGCTGCTCGTCGAGCTCGACGACCTGGTCGATGATGTGGGTGTGTGCCGCCTCGACCGAGGAGAAATCCGTCTCCCGACCGTGCGGCTGAAAAAAGCAGTCAACCACGGCATCCCCGCCGCCCGCGGGCAGATTCAGCGGCAGACACTCCGGCCCGAAAGCCTCGCGCAGCTCGGCGAGCACCTCGCCGCAGCGAGCCTCGCGGCTGTCGATCTTGTTGATGATGACCAGACGGCACAGCTCGCGCTCACGCGCGAACTCCATGAGGCGCTGAGTGAGGGTGTCGACGCCGTTGACGGCACTCACCACCACCGCCACGGCCTCCACCGCCTCAAGCACCGAGAGCGCCTTACCGAGGAAATCGGCGTAGCCGGGCGTATCGATCACGTTGATGTGCACGCCGCGGTAGTCAAAGCTGCAGATGGCGGTATCCAGGGAGTGCTGCAGGCGCTTCTCCTGGGGGTCAAAATCCGACACGGTCGTGCCGCGCTGCAGGCTGCCGCGGCTGCGGATCGCGCCCGCCTGCAGCAGCAGTGTTTCCAGCAGGCTCGTCTTGCCCGCGCCGGCCTGTCCGACCAGCGCGATATTGCGGATACCTGTAGTCGTGTACCCCATGGCGTATGCTCCCCGGCAAGGATGGACCGGCGCCGCATGAGCATCACCGGCTGCAGTAAAAGCCTACTCCCGGTGCGCGCTTGCGGCTACCGACATCACACCGCAGCGGTTCTAAGGAGTCTTCAGATGAGCGATCCGGCCGATGACGCAGACCGCGAGCGACTGAGGAAGCAGAAAATTCAGCGCCAGCTCGATGAGGCTCTCGCCGACAGCTTCCCGGCGAGCGATCCGGTCTCGATCGTCACCTCGAATGAGGAAGAGGATTGGGGCGCGAGTGAGGCGGCTGAGGCTGTACCCCAGGACCCGGCGCCCCCGTCGAAGCCCTAGGGCTTCAGCGCGCGCCTAGGGCGCAGTCAGCTCGAGCGTGGAGCCGGCCTGGTTGACGGTCGTGAGCACGATCGGACGGCGCCAGACGCGGTGCAGGTAGTCCAGGACCTTGCGGCTACGCTCAAGATCGAGTCCGCGCCCGTCGACGCTGCTGTCGTGGGTGAGCTCGAGCGTGCCGTCATTGCGCACGTGCGCGGCCGAGACCACCGGGGCGCCGAAGTTGTATTTGGGGGCGAGCAGTGCCTCGTGCAGCGCCGCCAGATCCGGCGCGAGCACCTTCACCTGCCCGTCGCTGCGCGCGTTGTAGCGAAACAGTGCGAGCTCCTCGGCGAGCTCGCGCGTGAGGTGATTGCGCACGAAGCCGAAATCATCGTCCTGTTCCATGATGCGGCGCGCGACGTCCAGGCCCTGGGTCTCGACGATCTTCTCCCACATCGCAAAGCCGAGGTGATACGGGTTGATGCTCAGGGCTACCTGCGCGTCAGCGGCGATCGGTCGCACGACGTCGGAGTGACACTTGATTGCATCGACGTAGGCCTGCTGCGGGACAAAATCCGCCTCGCGCAGCAGACGCGCGTGCCAGTAGGAAGCCCAGCCCTCGTTCATGATCTGGGTGGCGAACACCGGATAGAAGTAAAAAGACTCCTCGCGCACGGCAAGAAAGATGTCGCGCTCCCAGCTCTCCATCTCCGGCGCGTAATGCGCCACGAACCACAACAGATCCCGCTCCGGGTGCGGCGGCACGGGGGCGCGCTTGCGCGCCTCGATGCCGCCCGCGCCGCTGGGCGGTTCCAGCGCCGCGAAGCGCTTGCGGAAGGCGTCATCCACGAGCGCCTTCGGCCCGGCCGCGTACTCCGGATAGCGCGGCCGGCGCAGCGCCTGGTCGATGTCGATGTGCTGCTCGAGCGCGAGTGCGGCATCGAGGGCCGCCTCGACGCGCTGCGCGCCGTGCGCTTCGATCGCCTGGCTGATCTGGCGGGCGTGATTGGCCGCATGCTCCACGATGCGCTCGCTCACCTGTTCCTGGCAGCGGCGAAACAGCAGGTTATTGCGCGAGAAGTCCGCGTGTCCGAGCACGTGCGCGGTCACCAGGATATTCTCGGCGAGCCCGTTGCTCTCGGCGAGGTAGGCATGGCCCGGATTGCCGGGAAACACCACCTCAAAGAGGCGCGAATGACCCATGTGGCGCTGGATCAGCTGATAGATGTAGCGCACGCCGAAGGACCAGTGCGGCATACGCACCGGCAGACCGTACACGGCAATCTCCATCATGAAGCTGTCGGGCACCGCCTCGAAGTCGACGGGGTGAAACTTAAGCCCCGAACGGGCGGCGAGCTCTTCGATGCGGCGTATGTAGCTGTGCCAGTCACCGCTCATGCGCCCGCGGGCTCCTGATTGTGGGCCGTGAAGAAATGCTTCACCGCGCCCCAGACATCGTCAAAGTCGTTGAGCGCGTAGCTGCCGGCGGCACAGCCGGCCTCGTTGAGCTCGGCGAACATCTTGCCGGTCTCCGTATCCAGCTGGCGCGAGACCCCGGAGGAGACTTCCACGTAGCCGGTGAAACAGGTGTCGGCGGTGATCGCAGCGAGTGCGGTGCGCGCCTCGGCGGCATCGCTCACCGCGTTGTCGCCGTCGGAGGCGTAGAACAAATAGATGTTGCTGCGCGCGGGGTTGTAGCGCGCGTCCATGATCTCGCGCACCTTCAGTAGTCCCGCGGAGGTCACCGTGCCGCCGCTGCCGCTCACCTGGAAGAAATCCGGTTCGTTGAACTCCCACGCCTCGGTGGTGTGCGCCACGAACACGGTCTCGAGCGAGCGGTACTCGCGCCGCAGTCCCTGCACCACCCAGAAGAAGAAGGTTTTGGCGAGTTTGCGGTCCCGGTCCGACATGCTGCCGGAGACATCGAGCATGAAGAACACCACCGCGTGCACAGCCGGCTGGCGCCGCCGTGTCAGTTGCCGGAAGCGCAGATCCTCATCGGTGAGCGTGGGGGTGGCGCCCGCGGTGCCGCGCCGCTTCACGAACTCTTTGAACGAGCGGCGCCGATCCAGGCGCGAACGGGCGCCGCGCCGGTCCCAGCCCTCGCGCACCCAGTCACTCTCCTCAGAAGGACCGGCGCGCGGTTTCAGATTCGGCAGCTGCATCTCCTCCCACAGCCAGTCGACGATGTCATCGACCTTGAACTCGAGCAGCAGCTGTACCCCGCCCTCGTCGCGCCCACCGGCACCCTTCTCGCCCGGGCCCTTCTCGCGCGCCGGGTCGGAAAACACCTCTCCGGGCTTGGCCTTGCCCTGGCCGGCGCCCTGCTGTTCCTCGGGGCGTCGCAGACGGAAATGGTAGTGCTCGAGCATGCGCACCGGCACACGCACCGTGCGCGCACCGTCGTTGTTGATCACGTCCCCGCCGGCGATGATCTCCGGCAGATTGGCGCGCACCGCCTCGCGCACCTTCTCATCGTGACGCAGCCAGTCGCGTGCGCCACGGGAAAACAGCTCATACCACTTGCCCGCACCGGGGTTGTCGCCGCGCTTGCTCGGGTCCTCATCCATGGGCGTCGCTGCTTCTCCCGTGAACTGTGAGGTGCGGACTACTCCTGGGCGAGCAGCGTGGTGACGTAGCTCAACGCCTCCTTGGCGCTGTGCTCATCGTAGCCGTACTCGCTCACCAGGCGCTGCTGCACGACCGAGATCTTCTGCCGTGCCTCATCATCCGGGCGTGCCGTGGAGGTCACCAGGCGCAGCACGTCGCGGCGTTCCTCAAACAGATACTGCTCGATGGCCTCGCGCATGCGCGCGTGGCTGGCGAGCTTGAATTTCTCTCCGGCCTTGAAGGCCACCATGGCCTTGCGCACCACTTCCTGGCGGAAGGAGAGCTTGCCGGAATCGGACACCTTGATCTTCTCCTCGACCGAGCGCAGGAAGCGCTCGTCGGCGGCGCGATTGTCACCGGTAATAGGATCGGTGACCTGACGATGATCGAGCGAGGCCTCGACCTCGTCCAGGTACTTCTCGAGCAGCTGCTGCGCCTCCGCTTCGAAGGAGGCAAACATCGCACGATGCACGTCCTCCTTGACCCAGCGGTTGTAGAACTCCTTGCGCGCGGTCACCAGGTGATCAATCCAGGCCTTCTTCTGCTTCGCATCCATGCGCGCATCGTTCTCGATCGCATCCTTGAGCGCGAGCAAGAGCTCCATGCTCGTGAGGCTGTGGGTGTTGCCGCGGGTGATCGCGTTCGAGATCGCATTGATGACAAAGCGCGGGCTCACCCCGTTCATGCCTTCATCGGATGACTCGGCATGCAGTCGTGCCGCCTCGCTCTCGGGCATGCCCTCGACCGCCTCGCCCGCATACAGGCGCAGCTTCTTCGGCACATCCAGCCCCTCGCGCTCGGGTTTGACGAGGCGCGTGAGGATGCCGAACACGGCCGCCAGGTTCAGTACGTGCGGGTCCAGGTGAACGTTGCGGAACGCCGGCGCGCCGGAGACGAGCTTCTGATAAATGCGCGACTCGTCGCGGTAGGAGAGCGCATAGGGGATCTTGATGATCACCATGCGATCCAGCAGTGCCTCGTTCTCCTTCTCCTGCAGGAACTTGTGAAACTCGGCCAGATTGGTATGCGCCAGGATCGTCTCATCCAGGTGTATCAGCGGGAAGCGCGACACCTTGACGTTCTTCTCCTGCGTCAGCGTCAGGAGCAGATACAGAAACTCGCGCTTGACCTTGAGGATCTCGATCATCTCGAGCACGCCGCGGCTGGCGGCATACACCGCCCCGGACCAGGACCAGGCGCGCGGGTCGCCCTCATCCCCGATCTGGGCCACCTTGGCCAGATCGACCGAGCCGACCAGATCGGCGATATCCGCGGTCGTCGGATCGTGCGGCGCATAGGTGCCGATCCCGACGCGCGAGGCCTCGTTCAGAAACACCCGCTCGACCGGCACGCGCACGAAGTCACCCTCGAACTCGCGCTCCACGAAGTCGCGCGCCCAGGGCGACAGTTCCCCCTGCACGTGCACCCCGTAGCGCTCGCGGAACTCGGCGCGCAGGCTGGTCGGAATGAGGTTGAGGGGATTTTCGCGCAGCGGCGAGCCGCGGATCGCATACAGCGCCCCCTCGTCGGTGCGGCTGTATTCCTCAAGCCCACGCTTGAGGAGGATGGCGAGCGTTGACTTACCGCCCGAGGGCGGCCCGAGCAACAGCAGCAGCCGGCGCCCGACATCGGAGCCGGCGGCGGCGGCCTTGAAATAGTCGACCACGCGCGAGAGCGGCTCGTCGATGCCGAACAGCTCGCGCTTGAACAGTTCGCGCGCGCGCTGATTCTCGGTCGCCTCAGGGGATGCGGCACGCCCGTGCCAGCGCAGCATGTCCCAGATGTATTCGTGGCTGCTGCGTGCGAGGGCGACGGGGTTGGCGGGTAAAATCGCGGTCAGGAACTCGCCGAAGGTGCCTTCCCAGCGCTGCGCCCGGTGCAACCGGCTGAATGAACTGAGCGTATCGATGAACTCGGCATTACTGCCGTGGGAATTCTGGTCAACAGCGAGCGGTCGCATCGTCCTTCCCTCCCGTTGAGCTCGTGGGTCTCCTGTGGGCGCCGGCCGCTGCCGGCGGCGCCAGCGCGCTTAACTTAGTCCGAACTCCTGGTACAAAAAGTGATGGCCTTCCGTTCCCGCACACTTATTAGGTTAAGACGATCACAGCATCGGATTGTTCACTGCGCAAGGCAATCGCGCTAGCCCCAATTCGCCTACATGGGCGGCTGGAAACTGAGTCTATCTTAAGTGACTGATCGAAAAGCGCGTTGCCGCACCCGCGTGGTGCACCCGGGCCGGGCGCTGCTCCAGTTGCGTGCAGCTTCCGGGGCGCGCGCGCAGGCGGCGGCGCTGCGGCGCGCGCCCGAGTCGGGTGCACGGCGCGCACGCCTCGGCCACGCACCCGCCGTGCCAGCCACGTGCGGCGCATTGGCAAACCGAGCAGTGCTTCAAAGGTTTGGCGAACCACGTCGCACGCGCCCGACGAGGCCTGTCGTTATTGTGAACTGACGCACTGCGCTGCTTCAGAGGCTACATATCCTGCAACGGCGGGACTTTGCGCGCACCAGCAGTAGCTTAGGTCTGGCGCGTGCACCCGCTTGCGCGAACGGAAGAATTCGCCGCAGTGAAGCCGACGACCGCTCTTGTTGGAGACGCCCAGTGGCCAGTGCACCGTCGACCGCCTCCCGCAGCACCGAGCCTGCGAAGCAGACGTCCGCGAACGTCAGCTCCCAGCCCGCCGTCGATGTCACCGCGGTCACCACGCGGGATGACTTTCTGCTCGAGCTCGGTGAGACGCTCGACGGCCAGGCCGCCATACGCCCGGTGGATACCCTGGAGGCGGCCCTCGAGGGCCTCGCGAGCGGCAAGCGGGCCCAGCTGCTGGTGATCGATGCGCGCGCGGTACCGAACCTGCGCGGCGCGGTCGATGCGGCCACCGCGCGCGCCCCGCGCTCGCTCGTGCTGGTGTTCGCCGACGGTGCGGCCGAAAAGCAGGCGGGCGCCACCTTAAAAGGCAGCAAGGTGTTCGCGGTGCTGCCAACCCCGGTGGACCCGCGCAAGACACAGGCCGTGTTCAGCGGCGCGATCGCCGAGGCGCTCGCCGCGCACTCCGCCGCGCCGCCCAAGGCGGCCGCGGTCGCCGAATTGAGCATCGGGGCCTTCCGCGCGCCGCACCGCACACGCGAAGGCCCGGATGGCAAATCCAAACTGCTGCTCGCGGCCGCGGCGCTGGCGGCGCTGGCGGGCGCCGGCGGGGGCTTTTGGTACTTCTCGCGCAGCAACGCGCCCGCGGCGGCCCCCGTCGCCTCGGGCGCCCCCGGCGCTGCGGGGGTGCCGGCGAGCAGCACGCCCGCGGCGGACGCGGCTCCCGCGGCGGTCGCCGACACCTCCATCGTGCAGGGCAAGGTCGATGAGCTGCTCGAGAAAGCGCGCCTCGCCATGCACGAGCGGCGCTTCACCGAGCCGAATGGGGACAATGCCCTTCTTTATTATCGTTCGGCCGCTGCCGCCGACGCCGGCAGCGCCGAGGCGCGCGATGGCCTGCAGCGCGTGGCCGCGGTGCTGGCCGGACGCTTCGATGAGGCCCTGAGCGGCGCGCGCTTTGATGAGGCTGCGCAAACGCTGGCGAACTTCAAGGCCGCAACGCCGCAGGACACGCGCGTGGCGAGCTTCGAGCAGCGCCTGTATGCGGCCGAGATCGCCCGGGCGCTCGCGGAGGGTAACCTCGATCGGGCCGCAGCGCTGCTGCAGAAGGCACAGCAGGCAGGCACCAGTACCCCGGAGCAGCTGGCAAAATGGCGTGCCGACATCGCCCGGCATGCCGAGGACGCCAAGGTCACGCGCCTCGCCGGGCTCATCACCGATCGTATCCGCGATGGCAAGCTGACGGATCCGGACGACAGCGCCAAGAGCTACATGGCGCAGCTGCTCGCCACCGCACCTGCGAATCCCACCACCCAGCGCACCCAGCACGACTTAGGCAGCGCCTACCTGCACAAGGCCCGCGAGGCGGCGCTGGCGAAGAACTCCACAGAGGAGGAGCGCTGGCTGAGTGAGGCGCGCGGCGCCGGCATGAAAGCCGCCGACATCAGTGCTTTTCAGCGCGACCTGAGCAGCGCGCGGCTGAAGGCGACGCAGGCTGAGAGCGAGCGCAGCCTGCAGGCCGCGCGCGATCGCATCCGCGACGGACGGCTGACCGATCCTGCACAGGACAGCGCGGTCTTCTACCTCACGCAGCTGCAGACGAGCGATCCGAACAACGCCGCGCTCAGCGACGCCGGCCACGAACTGGCCGCGAAACTTCTCGAGCGTGCCCGCGCCGCGGTGGCGGCCGGCAAGCCCGCGGAGGCGGATCTCGCCCAGGCGCGCCGCTGGGGCGCAGATCCGAAGGATGTGCAGGCCGTGCAGCAGCAGGGCACGCCCAAGAGTGCGAGCATGCCGGATGCGGCGACGCTCGCCTCAAGTCTCAAGCGCCTGCGCACGACCCCGCCGGACTACCCAGAGAACGCGCTCGCGCAGCACGTGAGCGGCTCGGTGACCGTGCAGTTCACCGTTGATGTCAACGGCGAGCCGCGCGACATTCATGTGATCGAGGCCACCCCTCCCGGGGTCTTCGACCGCGCCGCGCTCGCTGCCATCAAGCACTGGCGCTATGCACCGATGGTCGTCAACGGCACCGCGATCGAGGTGCCGGTGAAGACGCTGGTGCGTTTCGAGCTGCCCAAGTAGAAAGAGGAGAATCCGAACCATGAGCCTCGCTGGCACTGAGCGCCGCCGTCAACTCGTCACCGCCGGCATCGGCACGGCGCTGACCCTGGTGATGGGCGCGGTGCTCATCGTGGGATTCCGGCTCGCGACGCACATGCGGGCGGATATCAGCGCGCTGCAGGCGGCGAGCACGCTACAGACCTACCCGGAAGAGATTTCTCACCAGCTAAATTCACTGCGCGACCGGCTCGAGATACGCGCCTACTCCGGTCAGGCGCTCGCCGACCTGCAAAGCACGGTGAAGCACTTTGACCAGGAGCTGCGGCTCATCAACGCCAGCGGCGATATGGATTCACCGCAGCTGGGCCGCGCGCTGCTGCTGTGGCACCAGTACGGGCCGGTGCTCGATCCGGTGGTCTCCTTCGGCGGCCAGCCGTACGTGGACTCCGACAGCGGCGGCAGCTCGCTCTCGCGCGAAGGCCGTGAGCACTACGCCGAGGTCAAGCGCGCGCAGCTCTTTGCCAGCGAGAACGCCCGGCCGCTGCAGGCGCAGCTGTCGAATCTCGCCGCCACGCTGCAGCGCACCTCCTCGGAGGCCGCCGGCCGCCTGCGCGCCCTGCTCGCCGCCGGTGTGCTCGCCGCCCTGGTGCTCGCCGGCGCGGCCGCCTACTTTCAGATCACCCGCGCGCGGCATGAGCGCGCCGCCCGCGACGCGCAGGAGCAGACACGCGACATTCTCAAGACCGTGCGCGAAGGCTTCTTTCTCCTGGACGCCAACTACCGCATCGGCTCGGTATGGTCGGATGCGCTCGCGCGCATGTTCAGCCGCAACGATTTCGCCGGCCTGTCCTTCGAGGAACTGCTGCAGGACCTGGTGCCCAGGGCGACGCTCGCCACCGCCACCAAGTACATCAAGCTGCTCTGGGGTGACCGCGCGCACGAGAACCTGATGAAGAGCATCAACCCCCTCGGGCAGCTCGAGATCACGATGGACAACGGGCACGGGGGCAAGGAAACCCGCTACCTGCAGTTCGACTTTCACCGCGTGATGGGGCCGGAGGGCATCAAGCACGTGCTGTGCTCGGTGGGTGACATCACCTCGAGCGTGCTGCTCGCGCGCGAGCTGCACGACTCCCAGGAGAACGCCAACGCGCAGCTGGACATGATGCTCGGCATGATGCACGTCGATCCGCTGCAGCTGATCTCCTTCCTTGACACGGCCGAGACGGGGCTGAAGCTCGTTAACACGATCCTCAAGGAGCCGGCGCGCACCGATGCGGAGTTCCGCAAGAAGCTCACCGGGCTGTTCCGCGAGCTGCACTCGATCAAGGGCGAAGCCTCGGCGCTCAATCTGAAGAGCATCGCCAGTCGCGTCCATGCACTCGAGGACATGGTGAGTGAGTGCAAGAAGCGTCCGGAGCTCTCCGGCAACGATTTCCTGCCCCTGGTACTGAAACTCGACGACCTGCTCGCCCATCTGCGCAGCGTGCGCGAGATGGCCGCGCGCCTGACGACGCTCAAGGACACCCCCGCGAGCGCGCCCCCGGGGACCTCAACAGTGACCACGGAGGCGCCGCCACCGCGGCCAGCGCCCCCCGCCCCGTCGCGTTCGGCAACGATACCGCCCTCGCGCATGATCGAGGATCTCTCGCCGGCGCTGCAGGCGATGGCCGAGCGGCTCGCACAGGATCACGCCAAGCGCTTCCGGCTCTCCCTGAGCGGGCTCGCCGAAGTGCCGAGCGCCTACAGCGCGACCATCAAGGACTGTCTCATCCAGATGCTGCGTAACGCCGCCGTGCACGGCATCGAGGCGCCGGAAGTGCGCCGCGGGCAGGGCAAGGAGGAGCTCGGCGTCGTGCAGGTCGACTTTCATAAGGCCGGCGAGGGGTACGAGCTGATCTTCGAGGACGACGGCGCAGGCATCGCGCCGGACTCGCTCAAGGCGGCTGCCGTGCGCCAGCAGCTGATCAGCGAGGAGGAAGCCTCGCTCCTGGATACGCGCTCGACCATGGCGCTCATTTTCCGCCCGGGCTTCTCTACCCAGGACGGGGTGTCGATGGATGCCGGGCGCGGGGTGGGCATGGATGTCGTGGCGCGCAGCGTCTACAGCCTCGGCGGCAAGATCGGCGTCAGTACCCATCCGGGTAAGTTCACCCGCTTCAAGATCGTCCTGCCCGCGGCCGCGGCGGTCGGCAGCACGGCGGTCGCGTAAGCGGCGCGGCGGGCTTCCATGGCAAGTAACGGACCTGCGATGAATGGTAAGCGCCCTTATAAGCTGATGATCGTCGATGACTCGAACATCATGCGCCGGCGCATCGAGCGCTCGCAGCAGTTTGAGGAGTTGCAGCTGGTGGGTACGGCCGGCAACGGGGAGGAAGCGCTCGAGTTGTTCAAGAGGACCGATCCGGACGTCGTCACCATGGATCTGACCATGCCGCGCATGGACGGCATCGAATGCATCGGCCGGCTGGTGGCGTTGAAGCCCGCCGTGCGCATCCTCGTGGTCTCGGCGCTCGCGGACAAGGCGACCGCGGTCGAGGCGATGGAGAAGGGTGCGAACGGCTTCCTCAACAAGCCCTTTACCGATCGGCAGCTGAATGAAGCGATCGCCGAGCTGATGCGCTAGGTCCCATAAGGAAACCATCCACCATGCTGTACGAACAGGAGCTCAAGACCTTCGTCGAGGGGACGACGAATTTCTTCGAGGTCGCGGCCCAGCAGCCCGCCTCGATCGGCTCGCCGTACCTCATGGAAGGCTCGCCCTCGGTGCACGAGTACACCGGCATCATCAACATCTCCGGCAAGCGCGAAGGCGTGGTGTACTTCACCGCGCCCAAGGCGATGCTCACGGTGCTCTTGATGAAGATGCAGGAAAATGACTTCAGTCACGAGACCATGCGCGATCTGGTCGGTGAGGTGGCCAACACGATCTCCGGCAATGCGCGGCGTGACTTCGGCCGCGACTTCGTCATCTCCGTTCCCAGTGTGCTCTCGGGCGAGAAGCCGGCGTTCCCGCAGAAGCCCGGGCAACGCTCGTTCATTATCCCCATCAACTGGCGCAGTCACTCCGCCAAGCTGGTCGTCTCGCTCACCTGAACCGTGCAGCGGCGCGCCGCGCCTTCTTACGCCCGCAATACTCGCCCGCTAAGCTCAGGCGGGAACTGTGACAGCTGCACTGTTGCCGACGGGAGCTTTCAAGCGATATGGCGCCAATGCAATCGAGTGTTCTTGCCATCATCACCCTGCGTCGCGAGCTCGCGGCGCGGTACGAGCGGATGAACCGCCTGTGGCTGGCGGCACGCACCGCGTACCGGCGCCTCAAT
Organism: uncultured Pseudomonadota bacterium; assembly: GCA_963742045.1. Lineage (GTDB taxonomy): Bacteria > Pseudomonadota > Gammaproteobacteria > Steroidobacterales > Steroidobacteraceae > 13-2-20CM-66-19. Next base: position 3,732,733 of record CAVUKE010000003.1, on the reverse strand, counting down.
GAAGCCCCCGTCCAGAACCTGAACGCCCTGCGCGATGCGGCCCAGCGCCTCGATCAGCTCTCGCGCGGCCGCGCCGCGCTGCTGCGCGATCTTAAGGCGCTCTCGGACTGAGCCTCAGCGCCGGCCCCCCAGCACCCGCGCCGGCAGGAACACGAGCGCACGCACCAGAGCGAGCGCGCCCTCGAGCACGATCCCGAGCAGCCGCAGCGGCAAGGCGAGCAGCCACACCACTGGCCAGAGCAGGAGCGCCAGCAGCGCGAGTGGCCAGCAGAACAGCAGCAGCAGCAGCCACAGAATGAACGCGATCATCGCAGCCTCCGGTCCCCGCGCACGCGCGGGGGTCCTGGTCCGTTGGAGTGATCTTAACCCCGGATGGTTTAAGCGCACGCTCGCCCGGGGCAATCGGGCGATAATCCGCCCCACCGACGCACAAATGCGCGAGGCCCCGTGAGCAGCGCCCCCTTCCAGCCCTGTGAGCCCCTGCGTCCGGGAGATGCGGTGGCCGTCATCGCCCCGGCGAGCGGCTTTGAGCGCGCCGCCTTCGACGCCGGCCTTGCGGTGCTTGCGGCGCGTTATCGGCCGCGGTACAGCGCGGGGATCTTCAGCAAACACCGCTACTTAGCCGGCGAGGATGCGCGGCGCCTCGAGGAGCTCAGGGCCGCGCTCGCCGATCCGGCACTCAAGGCGGTGTTCTGCGCGCGCGGCGGCTACGGCGCGACGCGCCTGCTGCGCCAGCTGCGCCCGGGGGCCGCGCCCGGGGCGCGCAAACTGCTGGTCGGCTTCTCGGACATCACCGCGCTGCAGCTGTGGCTCGCCGCCCAGGGCCGGATCAGCCTGCACGCACCGGTGCTGACACAGCTTGGCCGCCTGAGCAGCGCGACCCACGAGCGGCTGTTCGCGCTGCTGGAATCGGCGGCGCCCGCGGCGGCACTGGAAGGCACGGAGACCTACGTCGGCGGGGTCGTCGAGGGACGCCTGCTCGGCGGCAATCTGTCGGTGCTCTCGCGCATGCTCGGCACCGCGTACATGCCGCTGCTCGATGATGCGGTGCTGCTGCTCGAGGATCAGGGCGAACGCCCGTACCGGCTCGATCGTATCTGGACGCACCTCGAGCTCGCCGGAGTATTTGCACAGGTCCGGGGCCTCGTGCTCGGCAGCTTCACGCAGTGCGAGGAACCGGATGCCCCCTACGGCAGCGCCGATGTACTGCGCGAGCTCGCCCAGTCCACCGGGCTGCCGTGCGCGGCGGGCTTCCCCATCGGGCACGGCGCGCACAACGAGCCGGTACCGCTCGGCGTGCGCGTGCGCCTGGATGCGAACGCGCGCCGCCTCACGTTCCTGGAAGCGGCGGTCGGGCCCTAGAAGAGCGATCCGCCGCCGCCCACCATCGCCTCGCGGATGAGGGGAATCGGGGCGGTGTAGGACATGAACTTGTCGTGGAAGTCGTGCCAGTACGGCTTCGGATCCGCGCCGCCCTGTGCCCCCGGCTGCTGCGACACCCAGTCGGCGCGCAACTTGCGGATCATGAGCTTGCCGAGGGTGTAGTTGAGGTACTGCGGGTCGTAGGTGCCGCGCGCGGCCTGCTGCCGCGCGGTGCCCGCGTCAAGGAAGGCGCGCTCGCGGAACATGCGGTCCGCCTCGGCGAGTGACATGCCGCGGGTATGCAGGCCGATGGCGCAGAGGTAGCGCACGTTGCGCTCGAGCGCGTTGACGAGCTGGCCGACGTGCTGCTCGGCATCCCCGTCCCCGAGCCCCTCCTCCCACATGAGCTCTTCGCTGTAGTGCGCCCAGCCCTCCGCATAGGCGTACCCCACCCACAAAGCGGCGATCTTGGACGGGTTGCGGTTGGAGTGCAGAAACTGCTGGAAGTGACCGGGCCACACCTCGTGCACGCTGGTGTAGAGCAGGCTCGCCCTGCCCGGGACGTACTCCGCCTGCTCCTGCGCACTCCAGGCCGGATCGGGCGGTGCGATGTTGTAGACGTACGCCACACCCTGCTCGTACGGACCGGGAACGTTGATGTAGGCGGTGTTGGCGCGGTTGTAGGGGGGCGCCTCGGCCACCTGCGCCTGCTCATCCCCCGGCACGGTGACGATGTTCCTGGCGATGACGAAGGCGCGCAGCTGTGCGAGCTGCGCCCGCGCACCCTCAACCGCGCCCCCCCGGGTCTTGTCGGCATTCATCCGCCGGACGCACGCCGCCAGCGTGCCGTGCGGCAGGTAGCGCGCGCAGGCCTCCTTCAGGGCGGCGCGGTTGCGCTCCAGATCCGCCGTGCCGATCTCGAGGAGCTTCGCAATGGGCACCTCCACGCGCTCGGTGGTGCGCAGCATGTCCAGGAACAGCGCCTCGCCCAGGGCGAAATCCTGGGTGGCGTGTCCGCGCTCGCCCTCGAGCCAGCGCTTGAGGCCTTCCATCGCCTGGGCGGCGGCCGCGTCCGCCGCGGCGAGCTGCTGCTGCGCCTGAGGGTCGGCGACGCTGGCGAACACCTTGCCGACGTCGCGGCGGTAGAAGGCCGCAAAGCCCCCGAAGCCATCGATGCCGCGCTTGATGAAGCTCTCGGGCAAGGGCGTCTTGAGGTTCGCACGTATGGCGGCGGCGATCCCCGGGATCGCGCGGGCGTAGCCGAGGTAGCCCTGCAGGCGCTGCGCCAGGGGTGCGTAATCGCGGTTGAGATACACATCAGGGTCCAGCTGATCGATGTACCAGACCGGGTTGGTGAAGGGCGCTCGCGCGCGCTCGAGCCAGAAAAGATCGCTGTCGATCGCGGTGTACAGCTGCTCGCGCTCCAGGCGCTCCGGCGCACTGAGCAAGGCCGCATCAAAGCCCTGCGCCTGTGTACGCAGCTGCCTGAGCAGGGTCAGCTCTGCGGCGATACCCGCCGCGCTCAGGTCCGGCATCTGGCCGTCAAACTCATGCCGCCCGGCGTGCACCGCGAAATAGGGATTGGCCTTGAAGTACGCCTCGAGGAAATGCGCGGAGAACTGCGGCCACGGGTCCGGCGGCGCGGCCACCGTGCTCGGTGCCGGCGGGGGCGCTGGCGCGTTGCAGGCACTGAGGCTGATCAAGGCGACGGCGGCGGCGGCGAGCCAGCCGGGCCGAACGGCAAAACCCATGATGCGCGCTCCCCTCTTGGTAGATCGAGCCCTCAATCGAGCCGGCGCACCTGCAGCGCCCGCAACGCCCCACCCGGCTCGCGCTCGATGTGAAACTCGATCGGTCGGCAACACACCTGGCAGTCTTCTATGTACGCCGCTTCGTCGGTGGTCAGATCAACGCGCGTTTCCATCCGCTCGCCGCAATACGGACAGGCGACCGCGACGAACTCCTCGAGCGCGAGCGGCGGCACGCCGGCGGCGGGCTCCCAGATCGGCTCCAGGCCGTAGAGCTGATCGATGCTGCGCTCATCCAGCTGCTCGATGCGCTCTCGCAGGCGGGTAAGCTCCGGTGCGGTCGGTCGTTTCATCGTTGCGCGAGAAGGTGGCGAACTGCGATGCTGCGCGTTGTTCCAGAGGCAGCGAGGATACCCCAATATGCGGATGGTTCGGGCGCGAACGCTCCTGCTGTGGGTGGCGGCCGCAACCGCGCTCGCGGGTTGCTTATCGACGAGTGTTTCGCCCGAAAGTGCCCCCGGTGTCTCCCTCGCCGGCAACTGGAGAGTCGATCCGGCAGCCTCCGATGACCCGCAGAAGACGCTGAACCAGATGCGGGATGAGGCGAGGAAAATCATCAGCCGCAACGCCGCCAACGCCGCCAACGCGCAGGCGCGCGGCGCCACGGTAGCGCCCGGCACGGAGGCCGACGACCCGGTCACCGCGCATGGCCCGCGCCGCGATCCGCTGCAGCACTCACCCATGGCGCACATCATCCAGGCCGTGATGGCGCGCGGGGAGTACCTGAGCGTGCAACAGAAGCCCGGGCAGGTGGTGTTCGACTACGGCACCGTGCGCCGCAGCTTCACGCCCGGCACGCACAGCGTCGTATCGGTGGAGGGTGGGGTCGCCGATCAGACCTCCGGCTGGCACGGCGATGAGTACGTGATTCTCGTTAAGCCGCAGAACGGCCCGGAGGTGGAGGACCGCTACAGCGTCTCGAGCGATCGCAAACATCTCAGCGAGAAGCTGCGCATCGCCCCTTACGAACTGCCGGGTGTCACGCTCAAGCGTGTGTACGACGCCACGAGCGAAAGCACGCCGCGGCAGCCAACGAGCGACTGAAGGAGTGCGCTTGATGCGCAGCTGCGCGGCCGTGATGCTCATGAGCGCGCTGCTCGGGGAGCGCGCGACGGTGCAGGCGCAAGCGCTCAGCCCGCCGGACGCGACCGCGCAGGCGCCGCTGCAGGAGATCGTGGTCGAGGGCCGGCATGAAGGCCCGCGCATGTGGACGGTGCGCAAGGGCGAGCACACGCTGTGGATCCTCGGCACCATTTCACCGCTGCCGAAGAAACTGGAATGGCAGCCCGACGCGGTGCGCGCCGTGCTGCGCCAGACACAGGAGATGGTGCCGGCGTGGCCCACTTACGGCATCGGCATGAACCCCTTCACGGCGCTGCGCGTTTTCATCGAGTGGCGCCATCTGCAGCAGCCCCCGGACAACCGGCCGCTGCGCGAGACGCTGCCGCCGCCCCTGTACGCGCGTGTCGAAGCGCTCAAGAATCGCTACGACGCGAAGGACAGCAAGCTCGAGCAGATGCGCCCCATGCTGGCCGCGCGCCAGCTGATGACGCGGGTGTTCGACGCTGCAGGACTGGCCCTGCACAACGAGGTGCAGGAAGAGGTCTTGCAGCTCGCCCGCGCGCAGGGGGTGCGCGTGCATCAGGACAAGCTGCGGATCGAGGATCCGGTGAACGTGCTGAAGGATGTAAGCCACACGCCGCTTGACCGCGAAGTCGCCTGTCTTGACTCGGTGGTGACGCTGCTCGAGACCGACATCGCACCGATGCAGGCGCGCGCGCAGGCCTGGGCGCTCGGCGACGTCGACACGTTACGGCGCCTGCCGCACGCCGATGACCGCACGGCCTGCATCGCGGCCGTCTCCAACTCCGAGCGCGTGCGCAAGCTCATCACCCAGGCGCAGGATGACTGGCTGATCGCGGTCGAGGACAGTCTGAGCCGCAACCGCGGCACGCTCGCGGTGCAGTCGATGGACCGGCTGCTCGGCGAGCACGGCGCGCTCGCGGCACTGCGCGCCAAGGGTTACAGCGTCGAGGGTCCGTGAAACTGCGTCAGCTCGCGAGCGCGCACCACCAGGCGAGCGCGAGCGAGGCCAGCGCGAGGGCGCCCGTGAGCCCCTGCGGCACGCGCTTCAGCCACGCCTGCGTACGCGGCAGTGCCACGGTCGCGCCAAACAGCGCCCCGACGGCAAAGCCGGCCACGTGGGCGATGACATCCGTGCCCTCACCGCCAGAACCGGTCCACCCGAGGAGGATGACGCCGGCGATGAGCGGCCCCCAGCGGCGCACCCAGCGCTGGGGCCGGTGCAAGCGTTCGCGCCAGGAAAACGCAGACATCGCCCCGAGCGCGGCGAACACCGCGGTCGAGGCGCCCACCGAGTGGTGATCGGGGGGTCCGAGCAGACCCTCGAGGAGGTTCGCGAGTGCGCCACCGCTTACGATGAGCAGCCAGGCGGTGCCAGCGCCCATCTGCCGTGCGGCCAGATAGCCGAACCACACCCCCGCGAGCAGATTCGCCGCGAGGTGCGGCCCGTCCAGGTGAAGCGTCAGCGCGGTCCACGCCCGCCACCACTGCCCGGCCTGCACGCGCGCGGCATCCAGCTCCCCGACGTCAAACGCATCCAGACGTACGAGTGCGTGCGTGAGTGCGGCGGCGACGCCGAGCAGCACCAGCACATAGAGCACGCAGCCGACCCAGGCGTAGGGATACAGGTACGGGGGCGGCGGGGGCGGCGGTGGCGGGCGGTTCTCGCTCTCGTACTGCAGCAGATGGCGCAGGGCGTAACCGGCATCAGCCGGGTCCACCTGCAGCAGGAAGCTTCCCTCCCCAAGTACGACCACCCCGGCCACACCCACCGCCGTCAGCACCAGCAGCCGTTCATCGCAGTCGCGCTTGCGCGCGGAGCGAAACACGGTCGTCAGATCCGGCGCCGACATGGATCGCTAGCTGCTGTGCCGCCGCAGGTGCGACGCGGCGAAGAGGCGCCGCGCGAGGTCGCCGAGCAGCTCATAGAGCGCCTCGGTGGAGCGCCGCAGCGCGCTCACCTCCGGCAGGTAGTGCAGCGCGCTCGGCTCGGGGGGCGCCCAGAGGCCCGTGGGTGCGGGGATCACCTGAAGTCCGCTCGCTTCGAACTCACGCGCCGCGCGGTACTCGTGTGTGGCGCTGGTGACCAGAAGGATGCGCGTCACGCCCGACTCGCGCAGCAGGGCCGCGGAGAATTGGGCGTTCTGGTACGTGTCCCTCGAATGACTCTCGATCCAGCGCGTCGGCACGCCAAAGTCGCGCGCGAGCGCCGTATGCATCGCCTCGGTTTCGGCGAAATCCCCGGTCACCAGGATCGGCAGCCCCGTGCGACGCGCCAGATACGCCCCGTACGCGAGCCGCTCGAGCAGGTCCGAGCCTGCGGCCGGGGCGTGCCCGAACTCGGGTGCCGAATGGCGCGTGGTGCCGCCGCCGAGAATGACGATGGCCTGCGCGGCGGGGAGCGCTTGCTCGAGTGCCGCCTCGCGATCGGCTGCGTGCTCAAGAAGATCCGCCACCACCGGCAGCGACAGCACCCACAGGGCGCCGAGTCCGCAGGCCAGAAGCACAAAACCGGCCCGCCGGGTGTTGCGTCCGGTGCCGCGGCCGAGCAGCCACGCGCCGGCCATCGCCAACAGTACCGGCCCCGCCGGCGGCAGCAGCAGCGTGCGCAGCACTGTCTTCAGGCTCACGAACACGGGCACCACGCTGCCTCCAGGCTCCTACAAAGTAATCTGCTGCCAGGCGCGTGAGCGCCAGCGCAGGAACAGCGTGCTGCCCAGGACCATGACATACAGCAGCACCGCCACCCAGCCGCCGATGGCACCGTAGCCGAACTGCGGCAGGAATTTCACCCAGCCCTGTCCGGGAGCGAAGGTGAGGGCGTGCGCGAGCGGTACGAACAGGAAAATCGACAACGTCAGTACCAGCACCGCGGGCACCTTGACGTCCCCGGCGCCGCGCAGGCACATGCTGCTGCCCATGTTCAGGCCGTCAAAGAACTGGAACGCGGCCGCGAGCCACAGCAGTCGCTGGCCCAGTGCCACCGCGGCGAGCGCGTCGGCATCGTGCGCACCGGTGAAGAAGGGCAGCAGCCAGCGCCCCGTGAGGGCGATCAGGATCCCGATCCCGCCCATGTAGAGCGCGGCCAGCAGGATCGTGCGGTTGCCCACGCGCAGCGCCCACTCGCGCGCACCGGCGCCGATCGACTGCCCGACGAGGGTGGTGCCGGCCGAGGCGATACCGAAGCCGGGCATGTAGGCGAGGGAGGTGAGAATCACGACCATCTGCGTGGCGGCCCCGTCCGCGGTGCCGAGCCAGGTCTGCATCATCTGGAAGATGGCAAAGCCAAGCAGGTCGGCGGCCGGTGACAGGCCCATCGGCACGCCGAGGCGCAGCTGCGCGAACAGGCGCCGCGCGTGCGGATGCCAGGTGAGGTGCGTGTGATAGACGCGCCGGTAGTACGGCTGCAGGAAGATCGCCAGCGCGAACAGCAGACCGATGAGCTGCGCACAGTTGGTCGCCCAGGCGGAGCCGGCGATGCCCCAGCCGAGTCCGAAGATGAACACCTGGTTCAGTATCGCGTTGGTGAAGGTGGTGACGAGCGTCACCCACAGCGTCAGGCGTGGACGGCCGATGCCGTTGAAGAAGCCGAGCATCGCCCACAGGGCCGCGCCCACGAACGCACCGCCGATGCGCGGAAACCAAAAGGCGGCGGCGAGCCGCTCGATTTCGGCGTCAAAACCGAACGGCGCCAGGATCAGATGCCGGGCGGCTCCGACCAGCACGAACAGCGGCGCCGCGCAGGCCATGCCCCACAGCGCCGTCCACGCCGCCTCCCCCGCCCGGCTGTAGCGGCGCGCCCCGAAATGCTGGGCCACCAGCGTTTGTACCGCGGTGCCGGCGCCCCCCAGCACCAGCACTGCCACCATGATGAGCCACTGCACCGCGCCGACCGCAGCGAGTGCCTTGGTGGAGATGCGGCCCATGAACCACATGTCGGTGAGGTTGAGGACGATCTGCACCGCACTGTTGGCCATGAGCGGCAGGGCGAGTGCGAGCACCGCGCGCTGGTCCACGTGCGCGTGCCCGGCAGCGTCGATGCGCTGCGCGGGTAAACGCGCAACAGCCTCCGCCGGGCGCGGAGCGCTCGCTGACTGAGTGGGGGCGTCCATGGCAACATCCTGAACAATCCGTCATTCTCGCACACTCAATTCTCACGGGAGATTGCGCCATGGCCGCACGAGGCAAGACCGCCGCTCGCCGCACGCGCTCGCGCGGCCGGCTCGCGCCCGGGGAAAAGACACGCGGGCTCGACGCCGCTCAGGTCGCCGTGGCGCTCGATGATCCGAGCGTCGCGGAGCTCGCCGCACTGGTGCGCGGCGCCGGTGGTGCGCCGCTGGGCGCTTACAGGGAGCCCCTCGGCGGCCGCACGCTCTTGCTTGCGAGCCTGCCTTGCGCGGCGGTGCAGCCGACGCCCTTTCAGCGCGACCTCTCCCCCACGCACGCCAAGCGACTCGCGGCGGCGATCGAGGCGACCGCCGCTTTCCTGGATCCGCTGATCGTGGTGCGCGGCGAGGACGGGCGACTGTGGACACCCAACGGCCGCCATCGTCTGGCAGCGGCGAAGGTGTTAGGACTGAAGCAGATCACGGCGCTGATCTCCGGGGATGAGGCGCTCGCGTACCGCATTCTCGCGCTCAACACGGAGAAGGCGCACAACCTCAAGGACCGCAGCCTCGAGGTGATCCGCATGGCGCGCAATCTGGCGAAGCGCCGCGGCCGCGAGCGCGAGGATCAGTTCACCGCGGAGTTTGAAGCCCCGGAGCTGCTCACCCTCGGCATCGTCTATGACAAATCCCCGCGCTTCGCCGGGGGTGCCTACAGCGCGTTTCTGAAAAAGGTCGACCGTTTCAGCGAACGCACGCTCGCGGCGAGCCTGAAGCAGCGCGAGGACTACGCCGCGCGGCTGATCGAAATCGACGGCCGGGTAAAGTCGCTGATCAGCGCCCTGCAGGCGCGCGGCTTCAAGTCCCCGTACCTGCGCAACTACATCGTCGCGCGCATCAACCCGGTGCGCTTCCACAAGCTGAAAAAGGGCGACACGCGCCCGCCCATGCCGATCGCTCAGGCGCTCACGCGCATGGCCGCCGCCGCACGCACCTTCAACGCCGGTTCGGTCTCCAACTCCGATCTGGCCTGGGTGGCGGTCGGCGCGGCGAGCGACTAGCCCCGCCGCATCAGCGGTGCGCCGGCATGGCGCGCACCGCGGCGCTCTCGGGCAGCTTGCCGAGGTAGCCATCGTCGCTATAGCTGAGGCCGTAGCCGAAGGCGAACAGCGGCGGCTCACCGGGCCCGCCGTCCACCGCCGGCGGACGTGGCGAGGCCGGCCAGGAAAACGGCAACTTGCCCCGAAAGTCGTAGCGCACGGCGCCGTCGGCGGCGCGAAAGAGCACATCAGCAATACCGCCGCCTTCGGGTCCGGGGAGCCACGCCGCCACAAAACTGTCGGCGCTGTTGATCTCCGCGTTCACCCACAGCGGGCGCCCGGAGAGCAACACCGCCACGACCGGCACATCAAGCGAGCGCAACCGGCGCAGGAGCGCCAGGTCGTGCTTATCCGCGGCACTGTAATCGAGCGTGGGTACGTCGCCTGCGAACTCCGCGTAGGGGTTTTCGCCAAAGATCACGATCGCCACATCCGGACGGGTGTGAAACTCACCCGCCGCGCTGAGCTCGGCGCTGCCGCCGGCCGCCTTCACGCACGCTGCGATGCCGGCGAAAACCGACTCGGCATGCGGAAAGACCTGGTTAGGCTCGGTGCCCTGCCAGTTGATCGTCCAGCCGCCGCTTTGCTTGGCGATGCTGTCGGCGCCATCCCCGGCCACGAGCACGCGCAGCTTCGGCGACAGCGGCAGCAGATGATTGCGGTTCTTCAGCAGCACGAGCGACTCGCGCACCGCCTGGCGCGCGACCGCACGATGCGCCGCGGAGCCGAGCAGTTCGTAGTGTCCGGCGTAGCGGCGGGATGACGGCCGCCCCTCCGTCAACAGACCCGCACGCAGCTTCACCCGCAGGATACGCCGCACGGCCTCATCCACGCGGCTCGCCGGGATCTGCCCGGCGGCGGTCTGAACGATGAGGTTCGCGTGCAGTTCCTTCCAGCCATCCGGTGCCATGAGCATGTCGAGGCCTGCATTGACGGCGGCCGCACAACTGACCGGCGTGCAGCCGGGCAACTGGGCATGACCGTTCCAGTCCCCGATCACGAACCCATCGAACCCCCAGCGCCCCTTCAGGACGTCCGTCAAGAGGGCATGGTTGCCGTGCATCTTCAGCCCCCGCCAGCTCGAGTAGGAGGCCATCACCGTCTGCGCCCCGGCGCTGAGCGCGGCCTGGTAGCCGGCACTGTCGATGTCGCGCAGCTCCCGTTCCGTGGCAGGGTTGTCCCCTTGATCCTTGCCACGGGTTCCCCCGTCGCCCAGGAAATGCTTTGGTGTCGCCACTACGTGGGCGCTATCGAGGAAGGCCGGCGTCCCCGGGGTGCCCTGCAGGCCCTCCACCATGGCGGCAGCGTACTCGCTCACCAGCTGCGGGTTCTCGGAGTAGCTCTCGTAGCTGCGCCCCCAGCGCGCATCGCGCGCCACGGCGACGGTCGGGGAGAACGCCCAGTCAAGGCCGGTCACCCGCACCTCGAGCGCGGTGATCTGCCCGATACGCCGGATGAGCTCCGGATCGCGCGCGGCGCCCAGCCCGATGTTGTGCGGAAAGATGGTCGCCCCGGGGATGTTGTTGTGGCCGTGCACGGCATCGGTCCCCCACAGGACCGGTATCTGCGGAGCCGCCGCGGTGCCGGCGGAGGCGTCATAGAACCGGTCCGCGAGTGCCAGCCACTCACTGGGTGCAGCAAGCTTGTCGTCACGGGGCGAGGAGTTGCCGCCGTTAAGAATGGATCCGAGGGGATAGTGGCGCAGGTCATCCGGGGTAATGCTGCCGATGTCAGCCTGAATGAGCTGACCGGCCTTCTGTGCCGGCGTCATGCGCGCCAGCAGTTCCTCGACCCGTGCCTCAAGTTCCTCATCCCGTTTCAGGGGAAGCGTGAGCTTGGGCCAGCGCTGCGGATGAATCACCACCGGCGGCTGCGGGACTGCGGTCATGCCAAGGCTCGCCGCGCAGGCCACCACTGCGAGCCCCGCGCAATACCCGGCCGAGCGGGCCGGTCTCATGTTCATGGTGGCTAGGATACACACCAGAGGTCGACGCACATGCTGGATCAAGTAACTCCGTCCCGTAGCCTCGAGACCCCGGCTCCCCTCGCCCGGCGCGTGGGTGCGGCTGCGCTGACGGACCATAAGCCCGACCTGTTACTCATTGAACGCGCACGCGCGGGCGATGAGGCGGCCATTGAGGCGCTCATCCGCCGCTACGCACGACGACTGTTCCGGGTCGCCCGCAGCGTGATCCCCGATGACGAGCGGGCCACGGCTGTCGTACAGGAAGCCTACCAAACCGCGTTCGCGGATCTCACCCGCTACGAGCCGACCGGCAAGTTTGCCGCCTGGCTGACCCGCCTGACGTATCAGCATGCACGGGCGCAGCGTGTGGGTCTGCGTTTGGCTGCGGGCCCCGCATTGCCGGCGGCCGCGGTCAGCGCCGCCGCGGCCGGGGGCTCGACGGAGCGCGAACTGGAACACGCGATCGATACGCTGCCGGAGGTGTTCCGTACCGTGTTCGTGCTGCGCGTCATCGAGGGCATCAGCGGCATCGAGACCGCAGCCTCCCTGGGGGTACACGAGACCACGGTCCGCACGCGCCTGTACCGGGCGCACCGCAGGCTGGATGCCGACTTGGTACGCCGCTTGCGCAGCGCGCCGGCGTTCGTGGACTTGGCGCCGGTGCGTCTTGAGCGCCTGGTGGGCGCGGTGCTGGTTCACCCGCCGCGCGGCCCCGCGCAACAGGCACCGCTCGCGACGCCCTGAAGGGCCCGGCGGCTATACGCTCAGTTGCGTGAGCCGCGCACTCGCCTGCCACAGCCGCTCGGCATCCTCATCGCTCTGCGATGCGGCACTCGGGGCGATGGGCCGACAGCGCGCATAGTAGCCGCCGCTCATCCCCTCCACCTGCGCCGAGCCGGCAAGATAGATGCTGGTGCGCGCACCGGCCGCCGGCGAGAGCATGAACGGGCGCCCCAGGGTGCCCAGCAGCACCGCCAGCACGGGCTGGTCGTGAAAAAGATGGGTGTTGACGAAGCCCGGGTGCAGCGCGTTCACGGTGACGCGGCTGCCGGCGAGTCGCCTCGCGAGCGCGCGCACAAAGAGCAGGTTCGCCAGCTTCGAGCGCGCGTAGGCGGGCAAGAGCCCCGTCACCCGGGTATTCATGAGGTCGTCGAAGTCCAGCCTGGCACGGCGGTGGGCGGCGGAGGCGACCACCACGATGCGTGCCGGGGCGGAGTCTTTGAGCTTGCTGAGCAGCAGGTTGGTCAGCAGGAACGGAGCGAGATGATTGACGGCGAAGGTCAGATCGTAGCCCTCGGCGCTCGTACCGCGGGCAGCGCTCATCATCCCGGCGTTGTTGATGAGCACATCCAGACGCGGCAGCCGTCCGGAGAGCTCCTTCGCGAGGCGCCGCACGTCCGCCAGGCTCGCAAAATCCGCCTGCACCGCGTGTACTTCGGGGTTGGCAGTGTCCCCGCGCAACGCCTCGGCCACGGCGCGGGCGCGGCTGAAGTCGCGGCCGTGCACGAGCACGTGCGCACCCCCCGCGGCGAGTGCCCGGGCGGTCTCCGTGCCAATCCCGTGGGTGGCCCCGGTGACGAGGCAATACTTGCCGTTCATACTTCCACCGGGGGCGTGCCACTGGAGGAATCGATCGTATATGAAAGACATCCGGCGCACCCTGTTCGGGGCGCTCAGCCTCTGCGCGAGCCTGGCATTCGCGCCGGCGAGTACCCCCACCCTGGCTACGGGACTCGTACACCCGCGCGGCACGGACTGGATTAACGCCACGCCCCTGACCCTGGCTGCGCTCAGGGGTAAGATTGTGCGGGTGCAGTTCTGGTCTTTCGAGTGCGTGAACGGCCCGAATTCGAGTGCCTGGGCCGAACGGGTCGAAGGCGACAAAGGCGGCGCGGGGCTGGTGCTGAGACACGCCTGCGGGGAAATGCACCTCGGGCAGGATGCGGCCCAGGGTCTGGAGCAGGCGCTCGACTTACTGCTGGCCGCGCCACCCGCGTGAACGACCTCCTCAGCGCCTTCCTGCTGACCTTTGCCGGGCTCTTCCCGATCGTCAATCCGATCGAGTCGGCGCCGCTTTTCTTCGGCATGACCGCGAGCTTCACGAGCGCAGAGCGTAACGTCCTGGCGCGCAAGGTCGCCGTCAACGGCTTCGCGCTGCTGCTCGGCTCGATGGTCATCGGCCCGTATCTGCTGGAGTTCTTCGGCATCCGTCTGCCGGTGGTGCGTATTGCCGGCGGCTTCGTCGTGACGGCGCTCGGCTGGAAGCTGCTGACGCAGGAGGACTGGTCGGATCACGCCGATTCGGATCTGCCGGCACGCAGCCGCCGCAAGATCGGCGCTTTCTACCCGCTCACCATGCCCCTCACGGTCGGTCCGGGCTCGATGTCGGTGGCAATCACCATCGGCAGTCGCAAGCGCCCAGGCTTCCCGCCCCTGACAGAGATCGCCTCGCATGCGGGCGGGGCTCTCCTCGGCATCATCGCCATTGCCATCACCATCTACCTCGCCTACCGCTTCGCCGCTGCGATGGCGAAGTTCCTGGGCGATACGGGGCTCGAGGTACTCGTGCGACTGTCCGCCTTCATCCTCATGTGCATCGGCATCGAGATCATCTGGAGCGGCTACAGCGCGCTTACCGGCCTGCACTGAGGTGACTGTTTGCCCAGGCGGCAGTCACGAGCGGCCGCTCGGGTGTGCCGCTTATCGGGCGCCGTCCCGAGCGGCGAAGTGCCCGGCGGCAGCCAGAGCCCGTGAGGCAGTCGCGACGCGCTCTTGTTGGCTGGGCCAGGCACGCGCTGCGACTGTTCCTGTCTTAGCCGCCCGGGCGCACGACGACGTCGCGCCCCGCAATGGCGCTGGGCGCACAGAAAAAGTGCAACCCGCAGCGCGCCTGCGGCGCTGCCCGTCAACCGAACGGACGCTGCCGTTCGCGCGGCAAGCTTGGTCTAATATCCTCGATGCCCACGCCGTACGATGAGATGCTCGACACCGCCGGGTCGCCCCGTGCGCACTGCCGGCAGTATTACGAATGGCTGCGCGAGCAGCCCCCGGAGCACCTGGCGCGCAAGCGCACCGAGGCGGATGCGCTCTTTCATCGCGTCGGCATCACGTTTGCGGTCTACGGGGAGAACGAGGGCACCGAGCGCCTGATCCCCTTTGACATCGTGCCGCGCATCGTGCCGGCCGCGGAATGGCAGCGCCTCGAGCACGGCTTAAAGCAGCGCGTGCGGGCGCTCAATGCCTTCCTCGCCGATGTCTATCACGAGCAGCGCATCCTCAAGGCGCAGCTCATCCCTCCGGAGCAGGTCCTGTGCAACCCGCAGTACCGGCCGGAAATGCAGGGCGTGAAGGTGCCGGGCGGCATCTACGCGCACATCTCCGGGGTGGACATCGTGCGGGATCACGAGGGCACGCTGTGCGTGCTCGAGGACAACCTGCGCGTGCCCTCGGGCGTCTCCTACATGCTGGAAAACCGCAAGATGATGATGCGGCTGTTTCCGGAGCTGTTCGCGCGCGATGCGATCGAGCCGGTGGAACATTACCCGGATGTGCTGCACGAGAATCTCAAGAGCGTCGCACCGGCAGGCGTCGCCGAGCCGACCGTCGTGCTGCTCACGCCCGGGGCCTACAACAGCGCGTACTTCGAGCACGCCTTCCTCGCACAGCAGATGGGCATCGAGCTGGTCGAGGGCCAGGACCTGTTCGTGCGCGATGCGGTGCTGTACATGCGTACCACGCGCGGGCCGGAGCGCGTCGACGTCGTCTACCGGCGCCTCGATGATGACTTCCTCGATCCGCTGGCGTTCCGCCCGGATTCAAGCCTCGGGGTACCGGGGCTGCTGAGCGCGTACCGTGCCGGGCACGTCACCATCGCCAACGCGATCGGCACCGGCATCGCCGATGACAAGTCAATCTACCCGTACGTGCCGGACATGGTGCGCTTTTATCTTGACGAGGAGCCGCTGCTGGCCAACGTGCCCACCTGGGTGCTGCGGCGCGAGGCTGACCGCGCCCACGTGCTCGCGCATCTTGAGGACCTGGTCGTCAAGGAAGTTCACGGCGCCGGCGGCTACGGCATGCTCATCGGCCCGGCGGCGACGCGTGTGCAGCTGGAGGAGTTTCGCGCGCGCATCAAGGCGCACCCGGAGCGCTACATCGCGCAGCCGACCCTGGCACTGTCGACTTCGCCGACCATGGTTGCGCAGGGACTGGCGCCGCGACACATCGACCTGCGCCCGTTCGTGCTCGCCGGGCGGGAGGTCACGGTAGTACCGGGCGGTCTCACGCGCGTGGCCCTGACCGCCGGCTCCCTGGTGGTCAACTCCTCCCAGGGCGGGGGTACCAAGGACACCTGGGTGCTCGGCGCGCATCCGGTCGAGGGCGACGAGCGGCCGGGCACGCCATGCTGAGCCGCACGGCGGACCATCTTTACTGGATGTCGCGCTACCTCGAGCGCGCGGTGAATCTGGCGCGCATGATCGACGCTCACCAGCGACTTGCGCTGCTGCCGCGCGCTCCGGAGGCAGTACGCCAGGGCTGGCAGGCGACGCTCGTCTCCCTCGGGATGGACAGCGCCTACCAGGAGCGCTACGGCGCGGTCACGCCGCGGGCGGCGTTTAACTTCGTCGCCTTTGACCGCGAGCACCCGGGCAGCATCCTGCAGTGCCTGCGCGCCGCGCGCGAGAACGCGCGCGCAGTGCGCGGCACCATCACCTCGGACATGTGGGAGACGCTGAATGGCACCTACCTCGACTCGGTGACGTTCAACTCCTCCATGCCCGAGTCCGGGCGCAGCGAGTTTCTCGAATGGGTCAAGTACCGCGCCCATCTCACGCGCGGCATCACCTCCGGCACGCTGCTGCGCGATGAGGCGGCGCATTTCACCCACATCGGTACCTTTCTCGAGCGTGCGGATAACACCACGCGCATGCTCGAGGCGCGCTGGCGCGATCCGGGCGGTCGCGGCGAGCGGCTGCTGGAGGAGGCGTCCGAGTGGGCGGTGCTGCTGCGGGCCATGTCCGCTTTCGAGGTGTTCCGGCGACTGTACCGCGACAGCGTCACGCCGCAGCGCGTCACGCAGATGCTGCTCATGCGCGATGATCTGCCGCAGGGCGTGCACCGCTGCCTCGATGAGTTGCAGGCCAATCTCGCCGCCGTGGCCAACCAGCAATCCAGTGAAACCCTGCGGCGGGTCGGGGAACTGCATGCACAGTTTCATTTCGGGCGCTTCGAGGAATTGTGTGCCGAAGGCGTGCCCTCCTTCCTCGATCGCTTCCAGGAGCGGCTGCGCGATCTGGGGGCGCGCATCGCGAACGATTTCCTGGTGCCCTCGAACACTTACTAGGCCTGCTGCGAGTCTGCCCACACGATCACGACCGGCGATCCGCATATAAAGGAAGCTCATGCAGCTGCGCATTGTTCATCGCACCACCTACCGCTACGAGGAGCCGGTGAAGTACACCGCCCAGATGCTGCGGCTGACGCCACGGCGCGAGGGCAGCCAGTGGGTGCTCTCCTGGGCACTGCGGGCCCCGGGCCGCCGTACCGAGCAGACCGATGCGCACGGCAACATCACGCATCTGCTGACACTCGAGGAGCCGCACCGCGAGATGGAGATCGAGGTGCGCGGCGTGGTGGAGATGATCGGCGATGAGGAGTTCGTAAGCTTCGATGGCACGCTCTCCCCGCTCGCCTACCTTGCGCCGACGGCACTCACCCAGCCGAGTCCGGAGATGGTGGCGCTCGCACGCACCCATATGTCCGCCTCGGGTAGTCTGCGTGAACGGCTCTACCGCCTGGCCGGCGGGGTGTACGAGCGCGTGCGTTACACCCCGGGCACCACCACCGTGGAAGACTCGGCCGCGGTTGTTTTTGCCCGCGGTCAGGGCGTCTGCCAGGACCAGGCGCACGTGTTCGTCGCCTGCTGCCGCGCAGCCGGGATACCGGCGCGCTACGTGAGCGGTTATCTCTGCAGCGTGGATGGCAGCGACTCGGCCAGCCACGCCTGGGTCGACGCGTGGCTGGAGGATGCCCAGGGGTGGCTCGGCATCGACGTCACGCACCTGAAGCCCATGGGGCCGAAGCACTGCCGGCTTGCGGTCGGGCGCGACTATCTGGATGCTGCGCCGGTGCGCGGCGTGCGGCGCGGCGGAGGCCGCGAAGTAATGGACGTGAGCGTGGCCGCGATGAGCTCGGGCGAACAGTAAAGGAGATCGGGGTTTCATGACTTATTGCGTGGCCATGCTGCTCGATACCGGCATGGTGTTTCTGTCGGATTCGCGCACCAGTGCCGGTGTCGATCAGATCAGCACCTTCCGCAAGACCACTGTTTTTCAGAAGCCGGGCGATCGCGTCATGGTGTTGCAGAGCGCCGGCAATCTTGCCATCACGCAGGCCGTAACCACGGTGTTGCGCGAGAACCTGGAGGCAGCGGATTCGGGTGCGAACCTGTTCAATTGCCGCAACATGTTCGAGGCGGCGCAGTGCATCGGCAAGGCTTTGCGCGAAGCACACAGCCGTGACGCGGAGACGCTCAAGGAGTTTGGCGTCGACTTCAACGCAAGTCTGATCCTCGGCGGGCAGATCAGGGGCGAGATGCCGCGGCTCTTCAGCATCTATTCGGCAGGCAATTTCATCGAGGCAACCGCCGAGACCAGTTACTTCCAGATCGGCGAGTCAAAATACGGCAAGCCCATCATCGACCGCGTGGTCCGGCGCAGCAGCAGTCTCAACGAGGCCGCCAAGGCGGCGCTGGTATCGATGGACTCCACCATCCGCTCGAACCTCTCGGTCGGGCTGCCGCTGGACCTGGTGCTGCTGAAGCGCGACCAGCACGAGATCGCCCGCCACATCAGCATCGATGATGACGACGCCTATTTCGCCAGCATCCGCAAGCGCTGGAGCGAGGCGTTGCGCGAGGTGTTCGTGCAGTTGCCCGAGCCCGACTGGCTGCGCAGCCGGCAGCACTCCTGAGGCGGCCGCTGAGCCTCAGCCGCCCAGCAAGCTGACCACCGCCGTGCGTGTGGCGGGGGCATGCACGGGCAGCGCCAGCACGTCCCCGGGACGCGCCCACTCGAGCGCGCAGTGCACCGCCTCCAGCTCGCTCGGGCGCATCGGCAGTGCGCTTTCGGGTAAGCCGGCGCCGCGCAGCGCCGCGTGAATGAGCCGCGGAATCTCCCCGAGCGGGCGACCGCGCAGGAAGGTCTCATCCTCCTTAACGACCACCAGATCCGGGTGGAACGCCGCCACGACCCGTGCCAGGGCCTCGATCTCGCTGTTCTGGCGGTTGCCGGCCTGACCGAGCACAGTGCCGAGGCGCCCGCCGGGGCGGCGCAGGTGATTGGCCACGCGCAGCAGTCCCTGCATGCCCTCGGGGTTATGCGCGTAGTCCACCAGGATGCGCACCCCGTCACGCTCAAAGCGCATCATGCGACCGAGGTTGTCAGCGACCTGGGCGCCAAAACGTGCGAACACGGCGGCGATCACCGCCGCTGGTATGCCGAGCGCGCCGGCGGCGAGCGCCGCCGCGGCCAGATTGGCGATGTTGTAGCTCGCGCTGCCCTCAACCGTGAGCGGCATGGCAACCGCAGAGCCGAGCTCGTGCTCGCGCGCCCCCTGATGCAGCGTGAGTGTGCCCGCGCGCACCCCACAGGTTGCACCACCGAGCAGGCGGTGCGCCCGCAAGGCGGGGTGGTCCGCATCCAGCGCAAACCAGCCAAGCGGCGGACAGCGTCCGAAACGCTGTGCGAGATGCGGCGCCTTCGCCGCCAGCTGGGCATCCTCGGCGTTCAGCACCAGTAACCCATCGGGCCGCACCACCCCGGCGAGCGTGAGCTTCGCGTCGGCGAGTCCGGACAGATCATCGATGCCATACTCGCCGAAATGATCGGCGCTGATGTTGGTGACCACCCCGACGCGTGCCTGTGAGATCGCAAGGCCGCGGCGCAGGATGCCACCACGGGCGGTTTCGATGATCGCCGCCCGCGCGCGACGCTCGCGAATGACGCGGCGCGCGCCCTCCGGGCCGGAGTAATCCCCGCTCAGCTCGGTGCCACCCTCGAAGAACACCCCATCGGTGCAGCAGAACGCACTCGGCCAGCCGTGCGCGCGCGCGCAGGCGGCCAGCAGTCGCACGGTGGTGGTCTTGCCGTTCGACCCGGTGACGATCGCGGTCGGCACATCGTAGAGGTCGTGCCAGGGCACGGCGCTCGCGGCGGGAATCTGCGCCAGCGGAAAGTCACGCCCGCCGCTGCCCGCACCGAGGGTCAGCAGCGTCTCATCCAGCACGTGCGGCAGGCCGCGTTCCCCGGCGGCCTCCAGCAGCGCCCTGAGAGGCGGCTGCGCCTCGCGCGCGGCGAGCGTCGCAAGGCGCGCCAGCGCGCGGGATTCCTCGAGCACCGGCGCGATCACGGTCGCCGGCTCGGGGGCGTCCACGAGAATCTCGGCGAGCAGCGCGGCCTCAAAGGCCGCGACGCACCCCGGATCGCGCGCGGCGAGTGTCGCGCACAGTGCCCACTCGTTGACCTCCGTCGCCACGAAGAGCTGATCACAGGGGGCAGCGAGTGCCAGTGACACGCCACTCGCGTGGGCCCGTGCCGCAAGGCCCGGCGTGCGCCACCCCAGGTGCGCCCGCGCCCGCGTGACGCGTGCGCGCCAGCCGACGAGCAGTGCCTCATCAACCGTGAAGCCCTCGGTCTCGAGCTGCGCCCCGGTGCTGGTAAAGAAAAGATTGGGACCCGTCAGACGCCTCGAGGCGTCGAACGGGAGTCCGGTCTTGGTATTCAGTCGGCGGCCTCCGGCGCGTAATGCACACCGCGCTCATCGCGGATCAGGCCCTCGAGACTGAAGGCCGGCACAGCCGCCTCCGGCGGGCTCGCCGGGAAAAACCCGCCATCGTGCGCGGGTGCCGCAGCCGCCGGGGGAGCGCTGTGAGCGGCTACGCCGGCGGGCTTGAACTTGGTGATCTGCTTCCACGAGCGTACCAGCGCGTCGGCAAATATCAGCAGCAGATCCCCGGACTTGCCCATGCTGAGCGCGGCGTTGATGGCCTCCTGTTCATCCGGGATCACCGCGATCGCCGCTTCCGGCACACCCGCCGCTCGCAAGGCGGCGGCCTGGATGCGCGGCACCTCATCGGAGGCGCGCTCGCGCAGATTATCGTCGCGCCGGCAGATGTAATGATCAAAGCGGCCCGCAACCGCGTGCGCGATCGCCACCAGGTCCTCGTCGCGCCGATCGCCCGGGCCGGCCAGCACGACGATGCGCCGCCCGGTGACATCCAGGCGCTGCGCAAGATCGGCGAGCGCTGCCACCGCGTGCGCGTTATGGCCGTAATCAAACACCACCTTGAAGGGGTGCTCGTTGAAGACATTCATGCGCCCGGGTGCCTGGAAGAACGTCGCGTCGAAGGTGCGCAGGCCCTGGCGGATCGCATCAAGCTTGATCCCGAGCGAGAAACTCATGGCGGCCGCGAACATGGCGTTCTGCACGTTGTGCGTGGCGCGGCCCTCGAGGGTGGCCGGGATCAGATGGGTCCACAGCAGCGGGATGTGCCCGCTGCGGTCGTAGAGCGTGATCATCTGGCCGTTGACGCCGGCCTCGAGCGCGCAGGCGCGGCCGCCGGCGCGGATGTGCTCGCGCACCAGCGAGTGTTGCGGGTTCATGGTGACGTAGCAGATGTTCTTCGCGTCGGTGTGCCCGGACATGCGCAGTACCAGCGGGTCATCTGCGTTCAACACGGCGCAGTCGGTGGCCACTTCCACCACGACGCGCTTCACCTCGGCGAGCTGCTCGAGCGTATCGATACCCTTGAGCCCGAGGTGATCGGGCTGCACGTTAAGCACCGCGCCGACGTTGACCTCGTTCACGCCCATGCCCGCGCGCAGGAGCCCACCGCGCGCGGTTTCGAGCACGGCAATGTCGATCTGCGGGTCGGCGAGCACCATGCGCGCGGACACAGGACCGGTCATGTCCCCCTGCACCGTGCGCTGCCCGTCGATATAGACCCCATCGGTGGTGGTGAGCCCGGGGGTGAAACCGGCCATCTTGGTGATGTGCGCCAGCATGCGTGCCGTGGTCGTCTTGCCGTTGGTGCCGGTGATCGCGGCGATCGGCACGCGTGAGGCGGCGCCTGCGGGGAAGAGCATGTCGATGACCGGCGCGGCAACGTCGCGCGC
Source organism: uncultured Pseudomonadota bacterium (assembly GCA_963742045.1). Taxonomy (GTDB): domain Bacteria; phylum Pseudomonadota; class Gammaproteobacteria; order Steroidobacterales; family Steroidobacteraceae; genus 13-2-20CM-66-19. Next base: position 3,711,133 of record CAVUKE010000003.1, on the reverse strand, counting down.
CGGCCCCTCGCTGGGCGCCACGTGCATGCGGAACCCGGGCGCGGCGTTCACCTCGCAGATCCCCCCGCCAATGCTGCGATAACTCTCGGTAATGTCCTTGGAAAGGAAGTCGACGCCGCCCACGTCCAGGCCAATGGCGCGCACGGCACGCTCGGCCATCTCCCGGTTGTCCGGATGGATCACGTCCGTCACGTCGGTGGCGGTGCCCCCGGTGGACAGATTGGCCGTGGAGCGCAGGTAAACGATCTTGCCCTCAGGCGGCACCGATTCGGCCGTAAGTGCGGCGTGCTCGAGCATCTTCAGCGCCTGAGCATCAAGCTCCAGACGCGTCAGCACCTTCTCATGGCCGACGCCGCGGCGCGGGTCCTGGTTTACGATCTCGACCAGGGCGGCGATGTTGTGCTCGCCATCGCCCACCACATGCCCCGGGGTGCGGCGGGTGGCAGCGACCAGTTCGCCATTGACCACCAGCAGGCGGTGATCGTCGCCTTCGAGGAAGCTTTCAACGATCACCGAGCGCGAATGCTCCCGGGCCACGTGAAAGCCCTGCGCCACCTCCGCATCGCTCGTGAGGCGAATCGAGATGCCGCGGCCGTGGTTGCCGTTGTAGGGCTTGGTGACCACCGGGAAGCCCATGCGGCGCGCCGCGCGCACCGCCTGCGTTTCGCTGTGCACCAGCTCCTGCTGCGGCACCGGCAGGCCGAGGCCGGCGAGAATCTTGTTGGTCTCCTCCTTGTCGCTCGCGAGCTCCACCGAGATGTGCGGGGTGCGTCCGGTGACGGTCGCCTGGATACGCTGCTGGTACTTGCCGTGCCCGAGCTGCACGAGCGACTGATCGTTCAGGCGCAGCCACGGGATGCCACGCTGCTCGGCGGCACGCACCAGGGAGGCGGTGGAGGGACCGAGTGCGCGCCGCTGCGCAAAGCGGATGAACTGATCGCGCGCCTCGGGCCAGCCCCAGCCCTCGGGCACCGAATCGGCCGGACGCAGCTCGGGCGGCAACAGCGAGCACAGCAGCCGCAGCCCGAGCTCACCGGCGGCAATGCCTTCATCGCGCTGCGCGTATTCGTAGACGACCGTATAGACCCCCGGTGGGCCGGCGCTGCGGGTTTTGCCGAAGGTGACTTCTTCACCGGCGATGTTCTGCAGCTCGATCGCCACGTGCTCGAGCACGTGCCCGAGCCAGGTGCCATCCCCCTCGCGCATGCGCCGGAAGAAGCCCCCCGGCTCGCGGTAAGAACAGCCGTGCTCGGCCAGTCCCGGCAAAGCCGCGGCTAATGCATCGATAAAGGGGCTCCCCAGGCGCCCGGTGGGCCACGCTTCCAGGGCCCCGAGATCCAGCTCCAGCCGGATGACCGGAAAGCGCGCATACAGCGAGGGGCCGACGTAGACGGATCGATCAAGAATGCGCATAAGTGTTGCTTTGTGGAGCAGTTGTCGGGCAACGTCGCGCCTGTGAGTGCCGGCGGTCGATTACTCCTTTGATCGTTCGAGCGTGCCCGCCCGGGCGAGACGGGTGTGGAGGTTGAAGGTGGCGCCGGCCACCAGCATGTGCAGCCGCAGCCCGAGCATGCAGGCGGGCTGGCCGTCCGTCACTTCGTCGATGGAGGAATAACTCACCTCCGAGCCATCCACGATCGTGACCCCGCCGCTGCCTTCGACCTCGATGGTCTCATCCGGACCGATGAAGGCGGCCGTGTCCTCATCCAGGCCGATACCAACGGCAAAGGGATTGTAGGCGATCGCGGTGAGGAGCCTCCCGAGGCGATCGCGCTGACGAAAGTGCTGGTCGATGATGAAGCGGTTCGTGAGGCCTAAACCGGCCGCGAGACGCACGCTGCCGGCAACGATGCTCGAGCCCTCATCCCCGGCAGCGATCATGTGCTCGCTGAGGATGCTGGCACCGGCGCTGGTGCCGCCGACGGTCACCCCGTGGGCATTGCGCACGCGGATGAGCTTCGCGACCGGTGTGCCGCCGAGCAGCGTCGTGAGCCTCAGTTGATTGCCACCGGTGAAAAAGATGCCGGTCGCCTCCTCGAGCCGCTGCAGGCGCCCGCGCTCCTGGCAATCGCGCCGCGTGTCGAAATCCATCGCCGTCACGCGTGCGGCCCCGATGTCCCGGAAGAGCTGCTCATAGCGCGGCCCGGTCTCGTGCATGCGACTGGCGGTCGGAATGACGACGATGTCGGCGTCGTCGCCACCGGAGACGCGCACGAAGCGCTCCAGGATCGGGCGGTCATTTTCCTTATTCTCCGCACCGCCGATCGGCACGATCCAGCCGCGCGTGTGTCCGTCGGGCACTCTGCTGGGCATCCTTTACAGACTCCTACATAAGGCCGGGCAGAGTGAAAGGTACCACGCCGGACGGCCCCCCTGCCGAGGGCTGTAGCACGCATCGATCCAACGCGGGGCGCACCGCCCCTTCAGACGCGCTCCAGCACACGCAGCGCCAGCGCCCGCTCCAAAGTCCTGACCTGACCGCTCGGGAAGCCGGCGATCCGCAGCTGAAAGTACGCGCTGCCCTTGCGCACGCTCAAAGCGGTGCCGAAAGGCGGCATGCTGATGTAGTAGGCCTCGTCGCCGATACCCGGGGCGAGTGTCTCAGTGACGCCCTTCACCGGCGTCTTGCCCGCCTGGAACGCGCGAGCGCTCAACAGGCTCAGTACCGTCTTCTTTGAGCCGATGCTCGGCCCGCCCGGGCCCAGCCAGCCGCACGATGTCACGGAGTTCGGCACGATGTGCTCGCCGGCCTCAACCGTGGTGCCCAATATGCTACTCACCTGGGCGGCGCTGAGCAGCGTGCAGGCATCGCCAGCCACCGCCGATTGGCCGCCCACGGGGGCGAGCATCGCGGTGCAGAGCAACAGTGCCACGCTCATCGGCGGCGACCTGCTCCTGTCTGATCTCATCGTGTGCTGCCTTCCATGCGCTGCGCTCGGGCGGCATCTTACGCGCACACCCGTATCGGGCGGCAAGCCTGCGCGCGGTACTGCCGAGCGTGCGCGCGGGCGGATCTTGATCCGGTGCGCGGCGAGTACGACACTGCCACCGCCGCTTGGCAGGCACGTGAAGCTCTTACAGTCATATCCGGAGGTACCATGGTTGGAAAACTCCTTCTTTGCACAGCTCTGCTCTGCACGGTTTCTGTAGCCACCGCTGCCCCACCGGTGGACAACGTCAGTGGCAATCGTCATCCGAATCTTGCCGCCGCGCAGCGCCTGGCGACCCAGGCGTACGAGAAAATCTCCGCCGCGCAGACCGCCAATGAGTTCGACATGGGCGGTCACGCGGCCAAGGCGAAGGAACTGCTCGATCAGGTGAATCACGAGCTCAAGGAAGCCGCGATCGCCGCGAATCATCACTGACCCGGCAGGCGCGAGAGCCGGTCGCACCGGCGGCCGGATCTCGCGTGCGCCTCAAGCGCAGCGCTTCAGACACCCACTGCGCACCCCGACCGGCCCCGCGGCACGACAACCTTGATCGGTGTCACGGCGGTCGCGCTGCTCACAGGACAAGATCCTTCAGCGATGAATCTGCGCAACCTCCTCTGGGTCATCCTGATCGGCGGCGGCCTCTGGACCGGCTGGCAGCGCTTCGAGCATCGGCCCGTGCACCCGCCCGATGGCGCCGTGGCGCCGGATGATCCGCTGCAAACGCAGGCACACGATGAGGCGCCGCGGCGCCAGGGACGCTGGCTGCTCACGCCGCGCGCCGACTACGACATCACGGCGCGTATCCTCTCGCGGGAGGATTATCGCTTTGACGCCCTGTCCGACCTCGTGCCGGAGGACCTGGCGCTCGGCTGGGGGCCGATGTCCGACAACCGCGTGCTCGCGCACTTTGACATTTCGCAGGGCGCGCGCTTTTACTCCTGGATGCCGCACGGCGTGCTTCCCATCCCGCGCGAGACCGTGATCAGCCACAGCGCCAACACGCACCTCATCCCCGCCGACGAGCAGGTGCGCTCCGAGCTCGCACGGCTGCGCGTCGGGGAAGTCGTGCACCTCACCGGCCCGTTGGTGGACGCACGCCGTGACGATGGCGCCTGGATACACACCTCGCTCACGCGACTGGACTCGGGCCCGGGCGCCTGCGAGGTGCTCTTGGTCGAGACGGTCGAGGTGCGCTAGGAGGGCGCACCGCCTGCGCGGCCGCTAGAGTTCTCTGACGCCCTCGAGCAGCCGCTCGACCTCCTCTGCGGTGGTATAGGCGGCACATCCGGCGCGCACAAAGCCGTCCCGTTCCTGCCCGTAGACACGCGCCACGGTGCTGGCATAGAAGTCCCCGTGCGAGACGAACACGCCGCGCGCGGCGAGCGCCGTGGCGATCGCCTCCGGAGCACGGCCGGCGAGCGTGAACGACAGGGTCGGGGTGCGTGCGCTTCCCGGCGGCGGCCCGTAGAGCCGCACGCCCCGCATTGCGGCAAGCCCGTTCCAGAGCTTGCCGAGCAGTTCCTCTGCCCGTTCATGCAGCGCGGCGGACACCTGCGCCAGTCGCGCGCGCCGCGGCTCGCCAGTGCCGGCGAGCGAGGCCAGAAAATCGACCGCGGCGCCGGCGCCCACGATGCCTTCGTGATTGAGCGTTCCGGTCTCAAGACGCTCGGGCGCGGCATCGCTCGCGGGCGCGAGCTTGGGCGCGTCAAGCCCCTCGATGAGCTCGCGCCGCCCCCACAGCACCCCCACGTGCGGCCCGTAAAACTTGTAGGCCGAGCAGGCGAAGAAGTCACAGCCCCAGGCGCGCACGTCCGGCAGGTGGTGAGCCGCGTAGTGCACCCCATCTACGAATACCACCGCGCCGGCAGCGTGCGCCAGCGCCGTGAGCCGGGCGACATCGTTGATGGTACCGAGCGCGTTGGAGGCCGCGCCCAGTGCGAGCAGTCGCACCTTGCCGGTGAGCTTGCGCGCAGCATCCGCCTCATCGAGCCGCCCGTCTTCCGGGTGCATCCTGATGATGCGCACCTCGACGTCGCGCTCGCGCGCGGCCTGGCGCCAGGTATCGGAGTTGGCGTGGTGATCAAGCTCGGTCACGACGATGACATCGCCCCTGTGCCAGCCGCGAGCGAGCGCACGCCCGAGATGGAACGTGAGCGTGGTCATGTTCGCCCCGAACACGATCTCCTCCGGGGCGCCACCGAGCCACTCGGCCAGTGCACCGCGTGCCGCGAGCAACGCCGCATCCGTCTCCTGGCTCGTGGCATACACCCAGTGGGTGTTGGCGTTGTGATGCAGCAGATAATCGGTGACCGCCTCCACCACGCGGCGCGGCACCTGCGTGCCGCCGGGCCCGTCGAAGTAGGCCACCGGGAAACTTCCCTGGCGTCGGGCGAGCGACGGGAAGTGAGTGCGGATCTGCTCGGTGGTGGCGACGGGCATACGCGATCCTATTGAAGGCGGCGGCGGTGGGTGGGTGATACTAGCCGCAACACCCGGGAGCAGGCCAACCGGCGCCACACCGCCGATGGCATACTTATCTTTATATGACCAACCCCGAGACGACTTCGAGGACTCGGCCGCGCCGGCCGGCTGTCGCGCGCGGCGGTACCACCACCGCGGCGGAGCGCTCCGCGCGCTACCGCAACCTCGTGAATCCGTTTGAGCCGGTCAGGATCTTCTCCGACGACCAGATCGAGAGCATGCACCTGGCCGCGCTCGGGATACTCGAGCGTCAGGGCATGCGGGTGCTCTCCCCCCGCGGTCGGGCGGCCTTCGCGGCCGCCGGCGCGAGCGTCGATGAAGGCACGCACATGGTGCGCCTGGATCCGGCACTGGTGAGGCAAGCCCTGAGCACGGTGCCCGCCGAAGCGAACCTCATCGCGCGCAACCCCGCACGCTCCTGCCGCGTCGGGGGACGCCACGTGGTATTCGCGCCGGTCGCCGGACCCCCGAGCGTGAGTGATCAGGCGCACGGCAAGCACTCCGGCACGATCGCCGACTACCGCGACTGGGTGCGTCTCGCCCAGGCCTTCGACGTGATCCACGTGCTCGGGCAGATGGTCGAGCCGCAGGACGTACCCATCGCCGAGCGGCATCTGGATACCACGCTCGCGCAGCTCACCCTCGGGGATAAGGTGCCGTACTTCTACTGCCGCGGCGACGGCCAGCTCGACGACTGCTTTGCGATGCTGCGCATCGCCTGCGGCATCGATGAAGCGACCTTTCAGAGCCAGCCGCACTGTTACACGATCTGCAACACCAATTCGCCGCTGCAGCTTGATCTGCCGATGACCGACGGCATTCTCGAGTTTGCGCGCCACGGGCAGCTGGTGATCATCACCCCGTTCACGCTGGCCGGTGCCATGGCGCCGATCACGATCGCCGGGGCCCTCACGCTGGCGCATGCCGAGGCGCTCTTCGGCATCACCCTCGCGCAGATCGTGCGCCCGGGCGCTCCGATCATGTACGGCAGCTTCACCTCGAACGTCGACATGAAGTCCGGCTCACCGGCCTTTGGCACGCCCGAGTACACCAAGGCGGCCTTCGGTGCCGGCCAGCTCGCACGGCACATCGGCGTTCCGTGGCGCTGCTCGAGCGCCACGGCTTCCAATTCGCCGGACGCGCAAGCGGCCTACGAATCGCAGATGAGCCTGTGGGGGGCCCTCCTCGGCGGCTGCCATTTCGTGCTGCACGCCGCCGGCTGGCTGGAAGGCGGGCTCACAGCCTCGACCGAGAAGTTCATTCTGGATGTGGAGATGCTGCAGATGTTCGCGGAGCTCTTCCAGCCGGTGTCCGCCTCGATGGAGGAGATCGGCATCGATGCGGTCGCCGAAGTCGGGCCCGGCGGGCACTTCTTCGCCGCCGCGCATACGATGCAGCGTTACCGCGACGCCTTCTACAGCCCCTTGGTCTCCGATTGGCGCAATTTCGGGGCCTGGGCGGACGCGGGCGCGAAAACGGCGACCGAGCGTGCCGGCGCCTTGTGGCACGCTACGCTGGCCGCCTTCCAGCCCCCGCCCATGGACGCCCACCTCCTCGAGGCGCTCAATGCCTTCGTCGAACGCCGACGGCGTGAAGGCGGCGCGCCGCCGGTTTCGTAAGCCGGAACGCACGCCTCGTCTACGCCATGCAGTACCTCACCGACACGCCTCTGATGCTCGCCGTCATCTCCTTCGTGATCCTCTGGCTGTCTGCCCGCTTCGGGGCGTCCTACCTTGGCGCGGTGACGTCCGAGGATCCCAAGACGCGCGAAGAGCTAAACACGGTGCTGGCCGCCACGCTCACCCTCCTCGGGCTCATCATCGGTTTCAGCTTTTCGATGGCGACGAGCCGCTACGACCTGCGCAAGAACTATGAAGAGGCGGAGGCCAATGCGATCGGCACCGAATACCTCCGAGCCGACTTCCTCCCGGAGGCTGATGCGGCCCGCACGCGGGGGCTGCTGAAGCAGTATCTGGCGCTGCGGGTGCTCTTTTACGGCACCCGCGATCGCGCCCAACTTAAGCAGGTCAATGCGCAGACCGGAGAGCTGCAGGGGCAGCTGTGGGCCTCGGTCCGCGCGGCCGGCAAGGAGCCCAATCCCGTCAACGCGCTCGTGATCGCGGGCATGAACGACGTCTTGAACTCCCAGGGCTACACGCAGGCGGCGTGGTGGAACCGCATTCCGCCGGCGGCATGGACGCTCATGATCCTCATTGGCGTGGTGTCCAACCTCATGCTCGGCGTCGCGGGGCGTCACCTCAAACTGCGCTTCGGGCTGCTGAGCGTGCTGCCGCTCGTCGTGGCGATCGCTTTCTACCTCATCGCCGATATCGACAGTCCCCGCGCCGGGTTCATTCATGTGAAGCCGCAGAATCTGCTCGCGCTCACCGAGAGTCTTCGCTGAGTGCTTCCGCCTTCAGGCGCGCACGTCACGCCCGCTGCCACGCCCCGCCCTACAATCCCACCCGTGACGCCCCTCGCCTCGCTGGTCGCTACTTCGCAGCGCGTGCGCGCCGCGCGCGCGCGCCTCACCAAGGTGCGCGAGCTCGCCGCGCTGCTTAAATTACTCGCGCCCGCGGAAATCCCGCTCGCCACGCGCTACCTGTCGGGGGAGATCCCGCAGGGGCGCATCGGCCTCGGCTACGCGACACTGTCGGCCGCGGCAGCGCAAGCGCCCGCCACCGCACCGAGCCTGTCCGTGGCAGAGCTCGATGAGCGCCTGAGCGCACTGGGCAGTATGCGCGGCGCCGGCTCGGCGGCCCGCCGCGAGGCGGCGCTGCAGCAGCTGTTCGCGCGGGCAAGCGCGGCCGAGCAGCCGTTTCTGCTGCAGCTGCTGGCCGGTGAACTGCGCCAGGGCGCACTCGAGGGCATCATGATTGAGGCGATCGCCGCCGCCGCGCAACTGCCGGTTGCACAGGTACGGCGCGCAGCCATGTATGCGGGTGATCTGGGTGCGGTGGCCCGCGTCGCGCTGCTGAGCGGCGCGGAAGCGCTCGGGCAGTTTCAGCTGCAACTGTTCGCGCCCGTCGCTCCCATGCTCGCGCAGACCGCGCCGGACGTCGGCGCCGCGCTGCGCGAACTCGCCGGGGAGGTCGCCTTCGAGTGGAAAATGGACGGGGTGCGCATCCAGGTGCACAAGCAGGGCGGCAAGGTGCGCATCTTCACGCGCGCACTCAACGAGGTGACGGAGGCCGTGCCGGAGATTGTCGAGCGGGTACGCACGCTGCCAGCGGCGGTGCTGATACTCGACGGGGAGGCGATTGCGCTTGACCCAAAGGGTCGCCCGCGCCCCTTCCAGGTCACCATGCGTCGCTTCGGCCGTAAACTCGCGCTCGAGCAGCTGCGCAGCGAGCTGCCCCTGCAGGCCTTTTTCTTCGACTGCCTGCGCAGCGGTGCTCACACCCTCGCGGACCGCCCGATGCACGAGCGCGTGGCCGCACTGACTCAGGCGGTGCCCGAGGCCGCGCGGATTCCGCGGCTCATCACCGCCTCGGAATCCGCCGCGCGCGCCTTCTACGCCGAGGCGCTCGCCGCCGGCCATGAAGGGGTCATGGCCAAGGCGCTGCAGGCACCCTACGAGGCAGGCAACCGCGGCGCGAGCTGGCTGAAGATCAAGCGCGCCCACACGCTCGATCTGCTGGTACTCGCCGCCGAATGGGGCCACGGCCGCCGCAGCGGCACACTCTCGAACCTGCACCTGGGGGCGCTCGAGCCGCGCACGGGCGAGTACGTCATGCTCGGCAAGACGTTCAAGGGCCTGACCGATGAGATGCTCGCCTGCCAGACGCGCGAGCTTCTGGCACGCGAGATACGGCGCGAGCCCGGGACCGTGTACGTCAGGCCCGAACTCGTGGTAGAGATTGCCTTCAGCGACCTGCAAGCGAGCAGCCGCTATCCTGGCGGCGTGGCGCTGCGCCTGGCGCGGGTGAAGCGTTATCGCAGCGACAAACGGCCCACCGATGCCGACAACATGGACGCGGTCCGCAGACTCTTCGCCGCGCAGACTGGCGCTGCGGCAGATCCGCCGGCGGTCGGCTAGCTCGCCTTGCGCCGCGGCACTTTCGCTCCGCGCCGGCGTGCTTCTGAGAGCCCGATCGCAATCGCCTGTTTGCGGCTGGTGACTCTCTTGCCCGAGCGACCGCTGCGTAGTTTCCCCTGCTTGCGTTCCTTCATTGCCCGCTCGACCTTGGCGCCAGCGGCCTTACCGTACCGTGCCATTCAGGATCTCCCGCGTGTGAGTGTGTGGCAGCGAGCTTCACCCTGGCGCGCCGGGTTCACTTATCGGACGGCCGCGCAAGCGCGCGTAGGATTTGGCCGCGCCGCAAGAGTTTGCGCGCGCACTAACTGCGCAGATACGAGGCGCCGTTCACGTCCACGATGGCCCCCGTCATGCTCGCGGGCGCATCGAGCACGCAGTACGCGACGACCTGAGCGACTTCATCCGCCGCGGCCACGCGCCCCAGGGGCTGATCGGCAAGTACCGCTGGATCCTCTATGGCGCGTGCCACCCGCGGCGTCGCCACCCAGCCGGGGGCGACCACGAATACATACACCCCGTGGGGGGCGAGTGCTTTGGCGAGCGACTGGCTAAAGGCGTTCAGCCCGGCCTTGCTCGCCGCATAGGCCGGCGCCCCGGGTTCGCCGCGGAAGGCACCGCGCGAGGACACGTTGACGATCCTGCCGTGACCCTGCTCTGCCATCGTGCGCGCCGCGCAATAGGAGACGTGTGCCGGGCCTTTGAGGTTGATCGCGAGGGTGCGCTCCCAGGCAGCGACCCAGTGTGCATAATCGGTACTGAGCGGCGGATGATTCGGAAACACACCGGCGTTGTTGACCACGGCATCGATGCGCCGCGCCGCCGACGCCTCGCGCCACAGCCGCGCAACCGCCGCCGCGTCGCTCAGATCCGCTTGCACCAGGGTGTGCTCCCCCGCCTGCAGGCTGCGCAGTGCTCTTTCGGCTGCCTCGCGCGCGCCGTGGTAATGCAGCATCACGGCCGCGCCGCGCCAGAGCCTGACTAACGGCAGCGCCAATGCCACCCGAGGCGCCCGTGACGAGTACGTTGGTCATCCGCCGATTCCTCGGTCAACGCGCCGAAATCCGAGGTGGCCGCCGGCGTAGCCCGCTCTCAGCGGACGCGCCCGCGAGCGTAACCCCTCGTCAGCGCATGCGCGGATGGGATGGAGTGAGCGTGCGCCGGTAGCGCTCACGCAGGTTTTTTCCAGACGCGCACGCTCAACCTGGGCCGCCGATCCTGGCAAGCCGCGGGAGGCTCAGAAGCTCATGCGTCGCACGGCCCGCCGGGTTCAGACGCTACCTGCCCAGCCGGTAACTCACGTCGATACCAAACGTCAGTGGCTGCGCCACAGCGGTGCGATTAAACGGCGCAATACTGACGTTGATGGCGGGAGAATTGGTGAGCTTGGCCACCTTGTTGGTAACGTTGTCCACGAACACAACGGCTGTCCAGTGGTTATTCTCGACGCCTGCCCGGATGTTGGTCAGGTCATAGCTCGGCAGGTAGTTAGCCTGGGCCGTGGTATCGATGCGCGAGCCCACGTACACATTATCGACGCGGCTGATGAAATGCAGTGCATCGGTGATGCCGTGTTTGTAGGACAGCGAGGCCGCCGAGGTCCAGTCCGGCACGTTCTGCACGCGCTCATCGATCGTCGTGTCGGGCACCGCGTTCTGCACGTAACGCGCATGCGACCAGGAGCCATTCACGGCGAACAGCAGCCCGGGGGCGAGCAGCGCATCCAGTTCAAGTTCCGCGCCATAGATGTGCGCATCTCCCGCGTTGCCGGTGAACGGGAAACCGCAGGCGAGCGGGATGTTCTGCTGGATATGCTCCCAGTTCTCGAAGTACGCCGCAGAATTGAGCGTGATGCGGCCGTCGGAATTGCGGAACTTCTCCCCGAGCTCGTAGCTCCACACGCTGTCGGGCTGGAACCCGAGCGGCGCTGAGTTCAGGCCAATGGCCTGCAGATTCTGCAGGCAGGTGGTGCCCAGGGTGCCCGCGGTCGGGATCGGCTGGTTGCCACCGCCGGGACGGAAACCCTTGGCCGCCGTGGTGTAGACCAACAGGTCCTTGTCGGGCTGATAGGAAAGGTTCACCTTTGGCAGTGCGCCCTGGTTGCGTTCGTCGGTGTGGAAGTAATCGTACGTATCACCGCCGGAGGAGCTCAGCCACCCGCCGACCTGTGTATTCACCGTGCCGCTGTAGGCGTAGCGCCGGACGCCGGCGGTCGCGGTCAGCTGCGGCAGGAACTGATAAGAGATCTCGCCGAAGAAGGAGTTCTGGGTGATCTTTGTCGGCTGATATTGCGTGAAGCCGTTGCCCGTTCCGACCAGGGGAACGGCATCCGGCGTGTAGACGAACAGGTCCCAGTCGGACTCAAAGCCCTGATAGAAGTAACCCGCCAGCCACTTGAACGCGGTGTCGCCGGCTGAGGTCACGCGCAGTTCTTCGCTTGTCTGCCAGGACTTGTCATCCTCCAGCGAAGTGGGGGAATTCGGACCGATGCCGCCCTCGGAAGGATACAGGGCGAAGTAACCGAAAGACGGTGCAACCGCCGCCGCGATTTCCTCGGCTCCGTCCTGGCGCAGGTCTTCGTCACGGTTCCAGTAGGACGTCGTCGAGGTGATATCAAATGTATCAAAGTGGTACTGAACATTGAGAGCGCCGATGTCGATACGATCCGAGAACGGCTCGGGCGCATTGAACGGCTGGTAGTTGGTGTTCGTTCCAGGATTGCTGTCGATGAGACTCAGACCGTCCTGGGTGATCTTCTGGTAGATAAACGAGGGTGTGATGGAGAGCCGCTCGGTTGGCTTCCACAGCACGGCGATTCTGACCGCTGTCAGATCTTCATCGTTCACGCCCTTGTAGTCGGCGGCGACGGGCGCGGCGGCAACATTGCCGCGGGTCGTAGGACTTACCCCGGGTAGCGGGTTTGCCGGCGTGCCGGTCGGGCTCGGAGTGGGAAAATCCAGGTTCTGGATCACGATGCGATCAATCCAGCCGCTCAGGTGCTCCTCCGTGCCAGTGATACGCAGCGCCAGGGTGTCACTGACCAAGGGCAGGTTCACCATGGCGCTCTCGCCGTGGTTGAAGCTGCCGCCGTCCGTATTACCGAGAATCACCTCCCCGGAAGCGTCGAATCCGTTCGTGTTCGGGGCATTGGGCACCAACTTGATCGTGCCACCCATGGAACCGGAACCGTAAAGCGTACCCTGCGGGCCGCGCAACACTTCCACGCGGTTGAGGTCGTAGAGGTTCGGGTCGATGACCACCTTGCCGTTCTGAGCCGATGCCGGCGCGGTCAGCGGGATGTCATCCAGGTAGAACCCAACCGTCGATGAATTGCCCCCCGAGGAGGTCATGCCCCGCATCTCGATCTCGGTCTGTCCGGGGCCGCTCGTTCGCATCGATACGCCCGGAACCGACTGCACGATCGACTGGATGTCGTTGATGCCACGGTCCTCAAGATCCTGACCCGTAAGGGCCGTGATACTGATCGGCGTCTCCTGGACGGTCGATGCGCGCTTCTGCGCTGTGACCACGACCTCCTGCAGCTGTTCGGATGAGCTCTCCTGTTGCGCAAGAGCTACGCCCGCAAGGGCGAAACTCAGGACCGATGCACTCAGAACCCGCAAGGCACAGCCTGACAACCCTCGATTCATTGCAGCGCTCCCCTGGTCAGCGTGGTCGAAATGAACGGCGGATGTCAGGATGCTACCGCACTGCGCAACGCTCTGCAGCAGCCACAAAGAAGCCTTTTTCGACGTCGGCATTCGACAACGTCCCGGCCGTCGCGGCTTGAAAGCGCCCGACATCCGACCGGCCCATCCCGGTGAGCGATTCAGGACGCGAGCCTGGGAGGTCGACGGGCATGGCGGGCCCGTTCGAAGCTGCGGCCTATTTGCAACAACAGTCCGTCGCGCCAGCGCGGGGCCACGAAGTGGAGCCCCACCGGAAGGCCTGCGACGAACCCGGCCGGTACGGTCAGGCTCGGGTAACCGGCGACCGCGGCAGCGGAGCACATCGGCGGCCAGCCGCCGCTGTTCTCGTAGCGATCGCCCCAGACATGGTCGATGAGCTCGGCGGGGCCGTTGCCGGAGGCGACCAGGGCATCGACGCGGTACTTGGCGAACACCTGGCCCAGACCGCTCGTGTCCGCGACATCGAGGATGTGATGCAGCGCCTTCTGATAAGCAGGCGTGGTGCGCGGCCCGCGCGCCTGCGCCTGCACGAATAACTCCTGGCCGAAAAACGGCATCTCGGCGGCTGCGTGCTGGTTGTTGAACTCGATCAGATCGGCGAGCGTGCGCACCGGCAGAGTGCCGTTGAAGCGCGCGAGGTAGGCGTTCAGGTCCGCCTTAAAATCGTAGAGCAGGACTTCGAACTCCTCCTCGAGCAGCGTCGACCAACCCGCCGGAGCCGCCACGTCGATGAGCGTAAAGCCCTCACGCGTGAGCAGCTTGAACCAGTCCTGCGCCTGAGACAGCACCTCCGGATGCGTCGAGTCCGGTGATGGCAGCACTCCGAGTCGCAGGCCGCGCGGAGCGATCTCCAACGAGCCGATCCCGTCCCAGTGCGCCGCTGGCTCGGCCATCACCGACAGCAGCAGCGCGGCGTCTGCGACCGAGCGTGTCATCGGGCCGGTCGTGTCCTGGCGCGTCGTGATGGGCACGACGCCGACACCACTCACCAGGCCCACGGTGGGCTTCAGACCGACGAGCCCGTTGAGTGAGGCGGGCGCAAGGATGGAGCCATCGGTCTCAGAGCCGATCGCGGCCGCGCACAGGTTAGCCGCTGCGCCCGCGGCCGGCCCGGCACTGGAACCGGAGGGATTGCGGGTCGGATCGTAGGGGCAGCGGGTCTGCCCGCCCACGGCGCTCCAGCCACTCACCGAGCGGCTGGAGCGGAAATTCGCCCATTCGCTCAGGTTCGCCTTGCCGATCACGAGCGCGCCGGCCGAGCGCAAGCGGGCCGCCATCGGGGCATCCTGCGCATGACGCGCGCCCGCGAGCGCCAAAGACCCGGCGGTCGTCGGCAGCGGATCGCGCGTCTCGATGTTGTCCTTGAGCAGCAGCGGAATCCCATGCAGCGGCCCGCGCAACCGGCCGGCGCGCCGCTCGGCGTCCAGAGTGCGCGCGGCCGCGAGCGCTTGCGGATTCAGCGCCAGCACGGCTCCGAGCTTGGGCCCCTGCCGATCGTAGCGCTCGATGCGCTCAAGGTAGCTGCCGGTCAAAGACTCGGCGCTCGCCTGACCCTGTGCCTGCGCGCGGCTCAGTTCGGCAATGGATTTTTCCGTCGGGTCAAATCCCGCACGGCGCGCGGCATCAGGTTGCGGCGCGGCCGGCGCACCGGCACTTACCCGGCCACCGCCCGCAGCAAGAGCGACGGCCCCGAGGGTCTCAACAAAATCGCGACGGTTCATGCGGTGATGCATCCTGTTTTTCGTTGGGAAGTCGCTGAAGTCATACAACCGGTGAGTCAGGAGTCGCCGGCCGCGCCCACGCGTTTGGACATGGGCACGAAGTGGATACTCAGTCCGTCGGGCAACGCATGGCTGACAGGCTCTTCCGCCACATAGCCGCATTTCTCATAGAGCCGCACGCCCGGTAGCGTCGCCATCAGCTCGAAGACCGAGAAACCCGCCCGGCGCGCCTCGGCCTCACTGCGCTCGAGGATGCGCCGACCCAGCCCGCGGCGCACGTGCGCCGGATCGACAAAGAAGGCGCGGATCTTGGCCGCCTCGGCTCGCGGGTCGAGCCACGAGTCGTCGCGCTCCGCGCGCGCATCCCCGCCAAAGAGCGTGCGCCGCCGACTCCAGCCGCCGCACGCCACGATCTCACCACGCTCGGCAAACACGACGAAGTAGGTGCCGTCGCGGATCAGGCTGGTGTCGACGCCGAAGGCCCCGCGCAGCGCTGCCTCGATCTGCGCCGGCGAATAATCGGTGGCGCCGAGTTCGCGGATCGAGCGCGCGATGAGCTCACGCAGCGAGGGTTCATCCTCCAGCGTCGCCACTCGCAGCCTGTAATTCATGCCGGTCTGCTCTGCCCTGACCCTCGCGCTGGCGCCAGATTTGCGCAGCGCAGTGCATAGCTGTCAAGCCCCGCACTGCAGCGGTGCCGCGGATGACAGCTGGCGAACGGCCGGCAAGCGCCTGCATGCCGTTGACAAGGGTGGCGCTGCGGCGCAATTCTTGAGCGTCAGAGCGATCCGTCGCCACGCTGACTCCTTATCCGGACTTTGAGGTCGCGTCTAATGAACGGCGTCGTGTTCGTCGGTGCCAGGCATCACGCCGCGCTAACCTTGGTACTCGTCGTCGCGCTGCTCGGCGCCTGCCAGACGACCCCGCCCGATGTCGCCGCCTATGAGGATAGGCTGGCCGCGGCCGGCTTTGTCCGGCGCGTGGCGGACACACCGCAGCGCCAGGCGATGTTGGCCCGCTTGCCGCCGAACCAGTTCCTGATCCGTCAGAACGGCGACACACTCCACTACGTGTACGCTGATCCCTTGGTGTGCGGCTGTCTCTACGTGGGAACGCAGCAGGCCTACGACCAGTACCGCGCCAACCAGCTGCAGCAGCAGTTCCTGGACGAGCAACAGTTGAATGCGCAGATGTATTCCGATGCCGCCTGGTCCTGGGGCGCCTGGGGCCCCTGGGAACCGGTCGATGCCGGATTCGGATTCACGTACGGTCCGGCGGGCTGGTGAGGATGCTGCGCTGACAACGCGACGGCGTACGCGTCGCGCTTTCTCTTGACAATACTTTTGATGAGATCGCCGTGATGCGCAGCGTCCGCACACTCAACTGCGGGCACCGCTCGGTTAGAATCTGCGCATCTTGCGCAGCCGTGAAAAGAGTCGCACGTGATTCGATTAAGGATTCGAGCGCTGATCGTCGCCCTGATCGCACTCATGGCGAGCGTCGCCTTCGCGGCCGCGCTCGAGAGCCCCAAGGGGGACGCGAAGCAGGATGAGGGATCAAAGAAAGGCGACGGTCGTGGGTTTGAGCCGTTCAAACCCGAAGCGGTGGTCACCAATGCGAGCGTGACGATAAGCGGCCGCCCGATCCCCTACCAGGCGATCGCCGGTACGCTCATCGTCCACCCCAAAGGTTGGGACGATGTGCCGCGTGATCCTGGCGAAAAAGCCACCGCGGGGACCGAGGAGAGCGGGGAGCCGAAGAATCCGACCGCCGAAGCTTCGATGTTCTACGTGGCTTACTTCAAAAGCGGTGGCGGGCCGCGGCCGGTCACCTTCTTCTACAACGGCGGCCCGGGCTCCTCCACCATGTGGCTGCACCTGGGTGCCTTCGGACCACGCCGGATCGTCACGGCCACCGACGCCCACACGCCTGCGGCGCCCTACTCGCTGATCAATAACGCCTACAGCCTGCTCGATGTCACCGATCTGGTGTTTATCGACGCCCCGGGCACGGGCTTCAGCCGCATCGCCGGCAAGGACAAGGAGAAGGCATTCTTCGGAGTCGATCAGGACGCTCACGCCTTCAGCGATTTCATCACCCAATTCCTGACCAAGTACGGCCGCTGGAATTCCCCGAAGTACCTGTTCGGTGAAAGCTATGGTACGCCGCGATCGGCCGTGGTGGTCAATCAGCTCGAAGCGGACCACTCGATCGACCTGAACGGAGTGATCCTGCTTTCACAGATCCTTAATTTTGACCTCAGTCCCGACCGACCGACGGGTAATCCGGGCATCGACCTGCCGTATCAGACCGTGCTGCCCACCTACGCGGCGACTGCGTGGTATCACCACAAACTGCCCGCCGAGCACGCCGAGTCTCGAAGCGCTGCTCACCGAGGTTGAGCAGTTCGCGATGGGCGACTACGCACGCGCGCTTGCGGCCGGCTCCGACCTCAGCGCCAGCGAGCGCGCCGCCATGGCCGAGAAGCTGCATCAATACACGGGGCTGCCCGTCGATTACATCCTCAGGGCGGACCTGCGCATCGACGGCGGCGAGTTCCGCCAGAACCTGCAGGGCGACAGCAGTCTGACCACTGGGCGCCTTGATACACGCTTCTCCGGGCCGGACATCGATCCGTTGAGCCAACGCGCTGATTACGACCCGCAGTCGAGCGCCCTCAGCTCCGCCTACGTGTCCGCTTTCAATGACTACGCGCGCAAGGATCTGCGCTACGGCGAGGACAAGGTCTTTAAGCCCAGCATCCGCACGTTCAACACCTGGAATTTCGCCCATCAACTGCCGGGACAAACCGGACAACCGGCCTCGGCGCGTCAGGGCACGAATGTCATGCCGGACCTGGCGAACGCCATGAAGCTCAACCCCAACCTCAAGGTGCAATTGAACGCCGGGTATTTTGACCTCGCGACGCCCTTCTACCAGGGCGTTTACGAGATGCATCACCTGCCGATCCCGCAGAATCTGCAGGCGAACATCGAATATCGCTTCTACGAGTCAGGACACATGGTCTACGCTAAGGACGCCTCGCTCAAGCAGCTGCACGACAACGTCGCGGACTTCATTCGGCGCACGAGCAATTCCGGCCCGTAGCACCCGTTAGAGGGCGGACGCGCTACGGCTCGGTTCTTGGCAAGCTTCGGAGGTCGAAATGCGAAGAGTAACGGGCATCGGCGGCATCTTCTTCAAGGCCAAGGATCCGAAGACGCTGTGTGCTTGGTACAAGAAGCACCTGGGGATTGACGTCCAGGACTGGGGTGGCACGGCCTTCACCTGGACGGATGGGGCGGGAAACCCGGCCAAGGGAACCACGGTCTGGTCCATCGGCGCCGCAGACGGCAATCAGTTCGCGCCAAGCCAGTCGACCTTCATGGTCAACTATCGAGTGGAGGACTTGGCCGCCCTTCTTCAAGCACTACGCGAAGAAGGCTGCAATGTGCTTGAAAAGACAGACGACTCTGAGTACGGGAAGTTCGGATGGGTCATGGATCCTGAAGGTAACAAGGTCGAGCTGTGGCAGCCACCGGCTGGGCAGTGAACGCTCTCTAAGGCGCGCCCGCGCCCGGCAAGACCGCCGTCCAAGCAACGCTTGGAGCAGCCGTGAGAGGTTAAGTATGCGGCCGGCCGCTCAAGCTGCTCGCTATCCGCCCCTATGAGACTTCACCGGATCCAAGACCACTGACCAGCAGATAAACGGCCAGGATGATGCCGATGGCCGCAATCGCCAGGCTGATGACGGTGCCCAACCCGATCAGATAGCCGGCCGAGACGTCCCGGGTCGGCAGCGTCTTGACGAATCGGGCATAGCCCACGCTGGAAGCAAGGGCGATCGCGGCGCCGAGCAGAATCAGGGCCACACCGACCAGTAACGAGAAGAGGTGCGGTTTGGGCGTCGCGACCGTATGGCGCACGGCGGCCAGGAAAAGACTGAACCGCTCTATGACAAAGCCGAAGCCCATCAGCGCCAGGCTACTGCGCTGCCATGCGAGCAGCGTGCGCTCCGCGGCAAACAACACACGAGGATCAGGCGGGTTCGTCATAGCGCACCACTCCGGGGGTGTCCACTGATGCGGCGGAGCACCGCGCCATGATCTTATCCGAGTTGACCGGACAGCTTGTGCCGACACTTATGCTGACCCGCGAGCGGGCAACAACGACCGTGCGCGGAACGGCCGGGCTCAGGAATCGAGTACCGCCGCCGCCTCGACCAGCGCGGCAAGGCCGGCGATGTTTTGCAGCAGTTCCGCGGGCAGCCCGTGCCGCCGCTGCAGATACTGCGGGGTGTTGTACGACACCCAGACGCGCTCGTCGGCGGCTTGCCACGCCAGCACCTTCAGCGGCAGATCGATCGCAAGACTCGGCGCTGCCGCCATCAACGGCGTGCCCGCCTTGGGACTGCCGAGGATCAGCAGTTCCGTCGGCCGCAGGCTAAGGCCGACGCGGCGGGCATCGGCGCTGAAGTTGATGCGTGCGAATATCATGAGGCCCCGCTCTTTGGCCAGTACCTCGAGCCGATCGAGTGTCGCGCTGACTCCGCGGGGTGCGGGCAGAGTCATCAGGCCATCTACCGTCGGTTGCGCACTCATCAGAACCTCCCCAGACACGTTTGCGAGCCTGGTAATGATCACCGCCGAGACCCTCGCGGCCACCGCTGTTGCGGTCAAGGTGCCGCAGTCCCCAGGCCCGCGCACCCTATCAGCCAACAATGCCGCCACCATACATCTGACTGCAGTAAGGTCAACGTTAGAATCAGCCGTCAGTTCCCCGACGGTGGGAGAGGTATCCGATGCCAGGCGGCCTCGCTGGTGTGCTGAAGATCCGCAGGCTACTGAGTGAGCGCTGAACAATGAGCTCTGCTGATCAGATCGTCCCGCCGGCCGCAGAGGCCGAGGTCGGGGGCCGGCCGCAGATCTCCGGGACTCTGACGTCACTGAGTCTTGCAGCGCTCGGCGTGGTATTCGGGGATATCGGCACGAGTCCGCTGTACACCCTGAAGACGGTGTTAAACCTCTCCGGCGATCGGCCCGATTCGTTCACCGTGCTCGGATCACTGTCGCTGGTGATCTGGACGCTGATCATCATCACCTCAATCAAGTATGTGAATGTCGCCATGCGCATCGACAACGATGGCGAGGGTGGCATTCTCGCCTTGATGTCGCTGCTCGGAGTGAAAGGCCGCAAGCGCCCGGCCATAGTCGCCATCGGTTTGTTGGGCGCCGCCCTTATCTATGGCGACGGTGCCATCACACCGGCGATCTCGGTGCTCTCAGCGCTGGAAGGCTTGAAGATGGTGGCCCCCGCCTTCAATGCTTACGTGCTGCCCGCAGCCGTAGCGGTGCTGATCGGGTTGTTTGCGATTCAGCCGCTGGGGACCGCCAAGATCGGCACTGCTTTCGGGCCGATCATGGCGCTGTGGTTCGTGGTGATCGGCGCTCTGGGCGTGTGGGGCATTGCCCAACATCCTGCGGTCCTGTGGGCCCTCGATCCGCGCCACGCCGTCGAGTATCTGTTCTCTGGCGGCGCCACCAGCTTCCTGGTTCTCGGTGGCGTATTCCTGTGTGTAACCGGCGCGGAGGCCCTGTACGCGGACATGGGCCATTTCGGCGCACGACCCATCCGCCTCGCCTGGAGTGCCCTGGTTTTTCCGTGCCTGGTACTGAACTATGCCGGGCAAGGCGCGCTGGTGCTCGCCGGTGCACCGACCGCGGACAACATTTTCTTTCGCCTCTGCCCGCCGGTGCTGCTGGTGCCCATGGTGATTCTCGCCACGATCGCCACCATCATCGCCAGCCAGTCGATCATCACCGGCGCATTCTCCATGACGCGCCAGGCCATCCAGCTCGGCTGGATGCCGCGCCTGCCGATCAAACAGACCTCCGGGTCCGGCTACGGTCAGATCTACGTAGGTCCGGTGAACTGGCTGTTGATGATCGTGACACTGGGACTGACGATCGGGTTCGGAAAGTCGGACAATCTCGCTGCGGCCTACGGGATCGCCGTCTCTGCCACGATGCTGATGACTTCGGCGCTCCTGTTCATCGCCATGCGCGAGATCTGGCACTGGAGTGTGCTGGCCGCCGGCGTTGTCGCCGGCGCGTTTTTCAGCGTCGATGCCGGCTTCGTGGCTGCCAATTTCCTGAAGATCACCGACGGCGGCTATGTACCGCTGCTGCTGGCCGGGGCGGTGTACGCGGTGATGTGGGTCTGGCATAGCGGGGCGCAGTCCGTGTCCGCGCGCATGCAGGACCACCTCATGCCCATCAGCGAATTGTTGCGGCAGATCGCCGAGCAGCACATCCCGCGCGTACCTGGCACGGCGGTCTTTCTCACGCGAGCGCAACAGGAGGCCCCGCCAGTACTGGTTTGGCACCTGAAGCACAATCGTGCCCTGCACGAGCGGGTGTTCATTCTCACAACCGTCACTGAACCGGTGCCGCGCATATGGCGCGGCGAGCGGCTGACTATCGAGGACGTCGCGCCCGGCATGTGGCGCGCCACCGCGCGCTTCGGCTTTATGGAGCGCCCGGACGTCCCCGCGCTGCTACGCCAGGCCAACACGCTCGGCTGCCGGTTGAAGCTGGACGACGTCACCTATTACGTCGGACATGAGACGGTAATTCGCCGCGAGGACGGCAAGGGCCTGCCGCGTATCGTGGAAACCGTGTTCGCATACCTGCAGCGCAACTCCCTGCACGTGAGTGATTACTTCCGCTTGCCGGCGGACTCAGTCGTGGAGCTCGGCCGGGAGATCGCTATTTAAAAGGAGACGATCAGAATCTCCGGCTCCGGAGTATTCTGGCGAGCGCCCGGATCCCAAGACGGAGTAGGCAGGATGAGAAAAGCGTGGCGAATTACCGGATGGGTCGCACTTGCACTCGGGGTCGTGCTCGGCTACGCCGGCTACCGCACCGTCTGGGGCAAGCCCTTCAGCATGAACATGCTCGCTAATCGGCAGGCGCTCGAGTTCCTCATCAGAAACCCGGAACTGTTCACCGAGATCGGTATCACGGATGGCACAGTCCTCGACCATCACTCGGGCAAGCTCGCGCCCTACACCCTCAAGCAGCGCGACGGCGATTACGCGCAGCTGGCCAAGTTCCAGAAGGAGGTGGACGGTTTCGACCGCGCCAAACTCGACCGCAACGACCAGGTCACCTACGACATCCTGGTGGATCAGTACCAGACCGGCTTGTCGTTCAAGCGCTTTGAGTGGCTGTCCGCGGACGGCTCGTTGTATGGCATCAGTCCCATGTTTGGCGTGGAAACTCAGTTGCCCAGCTTCATGCTGACGACGCATGTGGTGAGCAACGACAAGACCGCACGCAACTACGTCGAGCGCCTGCGGGCGATGGGTGAGAAGCTCGACGAGGTGACCGCGGACATGCAGCGCCAGGCGAAGGCGGGGGTAGTGTTGCCGGCGGCGCTTCTGGACCGTTCGCTCACCGTCATTCAGGACACCGTCACCGCGAAGCCCGAGGAGAACGCGCTGGTGACGAGCTTTGTCGAGCGCATGAACAAGGTCAAGTCTCTTGATG
The DNA here is from genome assembly GCA_963742045.1 of uncultured Pseudomonadota bacterium. Lineage (GTDB taxonomy): Bacteria > Pseudomonadota > Gammaproteobacteria > Steroidobacterales > Steroidobacteraceae > 13-2-20CM-66-19. The sequence continues at coordinate 3,688,723 of CAVUKE010000003.1, read as the reverse complement.
CACCCCGAAAGCAGCAGCTGCAGCGCGACGCGGTCGAGGCGCTGAAGGTGCACGTCTACCCCGCCTATGCCCGCATGAGCACAGCGCTGATCGCCCTGAAGCCCGAGGCAGCCTCCCAGGGCGCCGGTGTTGGCCGGCTGCCCGATGGCGCCGCCTACTATGCCGCCATGCTCAAGCAGGCGACCACCACCGATTACACCCCCGCGCAGGTGCATGCGCTCGGTCTGGCCGAGGTGGCGCGCATCAGCGCGCAGATGGACACATTATTGAAGGCACAGGGACTCGCCGCCGGCAGCGTCGGTGCGCGGATGAGCGCGCTGGGCAAAGATCCGCGCTTTCTGTATCCGAACGACGATGAGGGCCGCAAACAGGCCCTGGCCCGCTATCAGCAGATTCTCGACGAGGTCAGTGCGCGCATGCCGGAATATTTTCGCTCGCTGCCAGCGAAGCATCTCACCGTCGAGCGTGTTCCACGCTCTCAAGAAAAGGGGTCTTCCGGGGCTTATTACCAACAGGCTGCGATGGACGGTTCGCGCCCGGGGATGTTTTTCGCAAACCTGCGCGACATGAAGGAAGTGCCGCAATGGGGTATGAAGACCCTTGCCTACCACGAAGGCATTCCCGGACATCATTTCCAGATCTCGGTCGCGCTGGGCCTGAAGGATTTGCCCCTGATCCGCCAGCAGACGATCTACACCGCTTATGCGGAGGGCTGGGCGCTCTATGCCGAAGAGTTCGCCGCCGAAATTGGCATGTACAAGGATGATCCGTGGGGCGACCTTGGGCGGCTGCAGCTCGAACTTATGCGGGCCGCCCGGCTGGTCATTGACACCGGTCTGCATGCCGAAGGCTGGTCACGCGAGCAGGCGATCGATTACATGGTGAGTACTACCGGAATAACCGAAGGCGATGTGACCTCGGAGGTCGAGCGCTACATGGCGCTACCCGGCCAGGCGTGCGCGTACAAGGTCGGTGAACTGAAGATCCTCGAGTTACGGGAGAGGGCCAAAGCGGCACTCGGCCCAAAATTCAACCTGAAAGACTTTCACGCCGTGGTTCTCGAAAACGGCGGCGTGCCATTGACGGTGCTCGAGCAACTCGTCAACGAATGGATCGCACGCGCAAAGGGCGCAACGTAAACCTCGCGCTGGGGCACTGACCGCCCCACACGCGGGATGGCCGCGCCGCCCCAGCACGCCCACTCTGAAAGGGAGTCACCCTCATGCCTGCCAAAGGACGGAACAGGAAGCACACACCGCCGGCAGTCCCCGCCCCGGCACCGGCCCCGGCACTGGCGCCTCCACGGATGCTCGATCGCCCGGTTTTTGCGCAGCCCTCGCCGACGGCGGATCCGACGACGTTTCGAGTGCCTCACCCCTCCGACGATGCGGCTTACAAGGTTATCGATGCGCTGAACCGAGAACACAAGATTCACCCCCTGCCTTTTCCGCCGCCGCGGGGCGGCGTCGAACCGCAGCTCACCCTGCAGCAGGTGCTCGGCGACGTCCCCGCCTCGGTGGCAGTGGTACGCGCGACCGCCCGCAATACCATCCAAACCATCCAGAATTCCGGGCAGCTGGTGTTTCACTCCCTCGGTGATTGCGGCAGCACGCGTGGGCCGGCGACCCAGAATGAGGTCGTAGATAAATTGCTGAGCGATTTCCAAGAGACCGATGCACGCGAGTTGCCCCAGTTTCACTTACTGCTGGGCGACATCGTCTACAGCTTCGGAGAGTCCCAGTACTATTACGACCAGTTCTACGAGCCTTACCGCGGCTATCCGGCGCCGATCCTCGCCGCGCCCGGTAACCATGACGGCATGATCTCTCCGTTGGCCGGCGCCAAGAGCCTGGAAGCATACTTACGCAACTTCTGCGCCCAGACCTTTGAGGTGACGCGCGAAGCCGGCGGGCTCTCACGCACCGCGCAGATTCAGCCCGGGGTGTTCTTCACCTTCGACGCACCGTTCGTGCGCATCATCGCCCTCTACAGCAACACGCTCGAAGATCCCGGCGTCATCGCCAACAATCTGATCGGCAGAACACAGCTGGAGTTTCTCGAAGCGGCGCTGCGGCGGGTAAAGTCTGAGGCATTCGCGGGCGCCTTGCTGTTTGCAGCCCACCATCCGCCCTACACCGTCGGACATCACGGCTGGAGCGTGGCCATGCAGGCGCAGATCGACCAGGCGTGCGCGAAGGCTGGCGTATGGCCGCACGCCTTTCTCTCCGGCCATGCGCACAATTATCAGCGCTTCACGCGCACCCGAAACTCGGATAACACTCAGATCCCCTACATCGTGTGTGGCAACGGTGGCCATGGGCTCCAGTCTGTCTCGCAAGCGACCGGTCCGACGATCCGGGCACCACAGGTTGTGCAGAAGTTCACCTCCAAAACCGACCGGGTGACGCTTGAGAACTACGACGACCGCAACTACGGCTATCTGCGCGTGGTCATCACGAAGACGCAGCTAGGCGTCGAATACCATCCGGCCAGCGATGGCCCCGGCACCAAGGCGCCGGATGACTCGGTCACGGTGGATCTCGCCTCGCGCACTCTGGTGCACTACGCGGCCAATGATCTGGGTTATCCGAAGGCGGCGCAGCGGGTGTTCACGCTGCAGCGCGGCCGTAAGTAGCTGACGATCGGGGACGCGCCGCCGTCTATTGCGCAACCTGCCGCCGAAACTCAGCCACGTCATGCTCGCTGAGGGATGCTCCCTGGCTGCCGAAGCGGCCGGAGACGTAGTTGGCAACCGCGGCGATCTCGGCATCCGAATAAATGCTGCCGAAGGCCGGCATCGAAACCGGTCCCTGAAGCGTGGTACGGTTCGCCCCCCCGATCACCACCTGGGCGATGTTTCGGGCGCTCGGATCGTTTACGGCGCGTGCGCCGGTGAGTGTCGCGAGCGGGGAAATCAAGCTCACCCCGCTCCAGCTGTGACAGCTGACGCAGGCGCCTTCAAACACCTGCTTGCCTTGCGCATCGGCGCTCAATGGTCCGGTGCGGTGCGAGGCATCAGCCGGCGACACGCGGATGGCCGGCAGATCCGGCGCCACCACCGGCCGCACGCTGCGCAGGTACGTGACCACGGCGCGCACATCCTCGGGCGCCATCTGGCTGAGGCTCTCGTCCACCGCCTCTCCCATCGGACCCGAGGCGGTTCCGTGACCCGCGGCATGGCCCTGGGCGAGATAGGCCGCGGTAATCTCATCGTTCCAATCGCCGACGCCGGTCTTCGCGTCGGCGGTAATGTTGTAAGCGCGCCAGCCCGCCGTCACGGCGCCACCGAACTTCTTCCGGTTGTTCAAAGCGAAGAGGAGGTTACGCGGCGTGTGACATTCCCCGCAGTGCGCGAGTGCCTCGCTTACGTAGGCGCCCCGGTTCCACTCCGGACTACGCGCAGGATTGGGCTGGAAACGCTGCTCGGCGTTGAAGAGCCCGGACCACACGCCGAGCAGCCAGCGCTGGTTGAACGGAAATGATAAGGCGTTGCTCGGAGCCGGCGCGTGCACCGGTGGGAGGCTGAACAGATACGCCTTGATCGCCAGCGCATCGGCGTCGGTCATGTAGGTATAGGAAGTGTAGGGCATCGCCGGATACAGCCGCGCGCCATCGCTGCGCACGCCGCGGTGCAGGGCGGCGAGAAACTGCGCATCGCTGTAGGTGCCAATGCCGGTCGCCTTATCGGGCGTGATGTTGGTCGAGTAGAGCGTGCCGAACGGCAGGCTAAAGGCAAAGCCACCCGCGTACGGGGGACCGTCCGGCGCGGTGTGGCAGACCATGCAGTCCGCGGCGCGCGCCAGATACTGCCCGCGCGCCACCGGGTCGGCATCCCGCAGCGCCACCGGCACGCCGGTCGGTTCGGCGGCGTGATAATCGGTGAGTGCTACCGGCCTGCCGCCTGCAAAATCCATCGGGCCCGGACCGCGCAACCACCACAGCAGCGCCCCGAGCGCAAAGGCGACGACGGCAATGAGCACCACGAGCGAGCGGTGTAGCGCGCCGCGCAACCGGCCGCCTTTGACTGCACTCACGCTCATATGTTTCTCCCTGAGGCCAGAGCCTCGCGATCGATGGGCAGGCGCCTCAGGGCAATGCCCGTGGCAGCGTAGATCGCGTTGCGCAGCGCCGGCGGGGCGGCCGTGACACCGGTTTCGCCGATGCCACCGGGCGCCTCACCGCTCTTGATGACATGCACTTCGATCGGGGGAGTCTGATCGATGCGCAGCATCCGATAGTCGTTGAAGTTTGACTGCTGCACGCGCCCGTTCTTCACGGTGACTTCCCCGTACAGGGCCGCGGTGAGCCCGAAAATGAGCCCGCCCTGCAGCTGCGCCGCGATCGTGTCCGGATTCACCGCGATGCCGGTGTCCACCGCGCTCGTCACCCGGCGCAGCCGCACCTGTCCGTGCGCATCAACTTCCGCCTCCACCACCGTGGCGATGAAGCTGCCGAAGGAGGGTTGCACCGAGACCCCGCGTCCGGCGCGCGGCGGCAGCGGCTCGCCCCAATTGGATTTTTGCGCCACCAGATCGAGGGCCGCCAGCAGCCGCGGCGATTTGCCGAGCATGCCGCGGCGGAATGCGATCGGATCCTTGCCGGCCTTCTTCGCCAGCTCGTCCACGAAGCACTCGATCGCGAAGACGTTGTTGTTGGGTCCCACGCCGCGCCAGAATCCGGTCACGAGCGCCGGCGGCTCGGCGCGGACGTATTCCACCTGGAAATCGGCGATGTCGTACGGCATGTCGACGGCACTATCGATCGCATCGATATCGATCCCGTGCTGGAACGCGGGCGGCAGCCAGCGGGCCATCACGCTTGACCCGGTAACCTTGTATTTCCACGCCACGATCTTGTCGCCCGAGAGCGCCGCCGTGATCGTGTCGCGGTAGGCCGGTCGATAGATATCGTGCTGGATGTCTTCCTCGCGCGTCCACACCACCTTCACTGGCTCACCGTCCAGATGCTGCGCCACGCGCACCGCGCTCAGCGCCATATCCGGCTCGAGCCTGCGTCCGAAGCCGCCGCCGATCAGATGGTTGTGCACCGTTACCTTTTCCAGCGGCAACCCCGTGAGCTTCGCAACCGTGCCCTGCACCCGCGTGATGACCTGCGTGCCGAGCCACACCTCGCAGGAGTCCGCCTTCAGTTGCACTGTGCAGTTCATCGGCTCCATCGTCGCGTGGGCGAGGAAAGGCAGCTCGTAGGCTGCCTCGTACTGCTCGCCACGAGTCAGTCCCCTCGCCACGTCTCCGGAGGTTTTAGCGACCGCTCCGCTTTGCGTACTCGCGGTACGCAGTTCATCCCAGATGTGTGCGGAGGAGACGGCAGCGTTCGGGCCCTCGTTCCAGACGATGGCGAGTGCGTCGAGCCCCCGCTTGGCCGCCCACATGTGATCGCCCACGACGGCCACCATGTCATCGAGCACGACCACCTTGTGAACACCCGGAATCTTCTTCGCGGCGCTCTCGTCCACCTGGCCGACCTTGCCGCCTAGCACGGGACTGGCCGCGAGGGTTGCGAATTTCATCCCGGGCAGCATCACGTCGATGCCGTAAACGACACCGCCGTCGACTTTGCGCGGCGTATCCAGTCGCTTGAGCGACTGACCGATCAGCTTGAAATCCTTCGGATCCTTCAGCGGCGGATCCTTGGGTACCGTGAACTTGCTCGCGGCGCCGACCAGGGATCCGAAACTGAGCTTGCGGCCGCTCGCCCCGTGCAGCACCTCGCTGTTGCTCGCAGTGCAACCGGCGGGCTCCACGTGCCATTGCTGCGCCGCCGCCTGGATGAGCAGGGCGCGCGCGGCGGCGCCTGCGACACGCAGGGGTTTCCAGAACGCCCTTATGGAGTTGGAGTTGCCGGTGACCTGGATACCGAAGGCAGGATTGCCATAGAGTTTGTCGTTCGGCGGTGCGTGCTCGAGCACCACGCGCGAAAAATCCGCGTCCAGCTCCTCCGCCAGAATCATGGCGACCGCCGTGTAGACGCCCTGGCCCATCTCCACCTGCGGCATGACCAGCGTCACTTTGCCGCTCGGGTCAATGCGGATGAACGCATTGGGTGCGAAAGTGCCCTTGGTGTCAGCGGCGGCCTGCCCCGCGGCACGGAGCGGAAGGTGGAAAGCCAGCAAGAGGCCCGTCGACACAGCGCCGCGCAGAACGCTGCGGCGCGACAGCTCCCTTTGCGTGGGTCCCATTGACGGCCCCTAGGACTGCGATCCGGCCGCGCGCTTGATGGCGCTGCGGATGCGTACATAGGTGCCACAGCGGCAGATGTTTCCCGCCAAGGCGGCATCGATATCGGCATCGTCAGGATGGGGGGTGCCTGCCAGCAGGGCGGCCGCCGACATGATCTGACCGGACTGGCAATAGCCGCACTGGATCACTTCCAGATCAAGCCACGCCTTCTGTACCTTGGCGCCGGCGGGCGTCGCGCCGATGCCCTCGATGGTCGTGACCGCGCGGCTGCCCACCGCGCTCGCCGCCAGCATGCACGAGCGAACCGGCTGGCCGTCAAGGTGCACCGTGCAGGCCCCGCACTGCGCGATGCCGCAACCGAACTTCGTGCCGGTCAGGCCCAACAGATCCCGCAGGACCCACAGGAGCGGCATGTCCGCCGGCGCATCGACGTCTCGCGCTTCACCGTTAACCATGAGCCGCATCGCTTGGGGCATTGTTGCTCTCCCTGGCCAGCGCTCGAATGTTCATACTTGACAGACCGCAGCGCAACCTTTGCACGTCCCAGACGGCTCGCGGCCGGGGTGTGTCGCGCGTACTCTGGCGACGTCCTGCGGACGCGCGGTTCGTGCTAACCTTTTGGCAGAAAACGGGATAACACCCCAGTATCCTCCCCTGTTGGCGAAAGACATCCGTGACCCAGTCGGCCGAGGTCTTTGTAAGCTACTCCCGCGATGACGCGGATCGAGTGCTTGAACTCGCCGCCAAGCTGCGCGCGGCGGGCGTGTCCTTGTGGATCGACCAGGGCGGGATAGACGCCGCCTCACAGTGGAGCGAGCAGATCGTGAACGCACTGGAGAGTGCCAAGGTGCTGCTGCTGATGGTGACCGAGGCGGCAGTTCACTCGCACAACGTCGCGAAGGAAGTCGTGCTGGTGAGCGAACGCAAGGGGCACATCCTCCCCGTACACCTTGAGCCCACCGTGATTCCGCCCGCGCTCAAATACCAACTGGCCGGGATTCAGCATGTCGAGTACTTCAAGAGCAGAGATTCCGAGGCGAGTCTGAAGGCGATACTGCGCTCGCTGGAGCGCATCGGCGTGAAGTTTGCCGCGCCGCAGCAAACGAAAGCAGCCGCTCCGGCGGATGCGGCTCCCGCCGCCGCGCGGCCGGCGCCCAGCGGCGAGCACGGCGCGCTGGCGGTCATGCCGTTTGACAACATCAGCCCCGATCAGGAGACCGACTATTTCAGCGACGGCCTGACCGAGGAGCTGATCGCGCGATTGTCGCTCGTGAGCGAGATCGAGCTGATCTCGCGTTGGGCTTCCAAGCAGCTCAAGGAGCGCAAGCACGACGTGCATGCGATCGGTGCCGAGCTCGGCGCGCGCTACATCGTCGGCGGGAGCGTGCGCCGTTTCCAGGACTCGGTGCGCATCACCGTGCAGCTCGTCGATGTGGGCACCAACCGCCAGATTTGGGGAAACACCTACAAGGGCAAGCTCGATGACATCTTTGACATCCAGGAGCAGGTGGCGCAGCAGATCGTCGAGGCACTGAAACTCAAGCTGTCATTCTCGGAGAAGGTTTCGCTCACCAAGCGCCAGACCGTCAACGCCCAGGCTTATGATCTGTATCTGCGCGGGCAGGACTATCTGTATCGGCTGACGAAGCGTGGCGTCGAATATGCCATTCAGCTTTTCGAGAAGGCGATCGAACTCGACCCGCGCTACGCGGCCGCCTACGCGGCCTGTTCGAGCGCTTATGGACAGATGTATCAGTACTTTGCGCGCGATGAGAAGTATCGCCAGCGGGCACAGGAGCTGAGTTTTAAGGCGCTGATGTATGACGCCAACCTGCCGGAAGCCTACACCGCGATGGGACTGTCCTACTTCATCTGGGGCAAGCTCGACGAAGCGAGTGCTTCGAGTCGCAAGGCCATCGAACTCGCCCCGGATGATTTCATCGCGCACTGGACCCTGGGGCGCATCCATTTTACCAATGGTGAATTCGAGCAGGCCTGTGTGCTGTTCCGCCGCGTCACGGAGCTTAAGCCCGGGTTCGTTTCCGGTCATATGGATTTGGCGCAGGCTTACGCTGAACTCGGGCGAATGCAGGAATCGCGAGCTGCGCGCGACCGGGTATTAGAACTCTTGCCGAACTACCTGCTGCAGAACCCGGATGATTCGCGCGCCAGGATGATCTACGCGATCGAGCTCGCCCAGGTCGACAAACGCGACGACGCGCTGCGCGAGAGCGCCAAGGCGCTCGAGATCAGCGGCGATGACCCGATGATGCTCTATAACTGCGCGTGCCTGCATTCGCGGCTGGGCGAGCAGCCGCGCGCCATGGAACTGCTGCGACAGGCGGTGGCCAACGGCCAGCTGAACTTTGGCTGGATGAGGCACGACCCGGACCTTATTGCGCTGCGCGACAATCCCGAATTCGTCGCACTGACGGCCGAACGGTAACCAAGCCGCTGCCAGTCCGGAATACCCGAACGAGCCGCCGCCGCCGGATTCTCAGAGGTCCTTGCGATAGACGATAAAGCCGGAGCGCTCCGCGAGGCTGTCATAGAGCCGCCGCGCCACAAGGTTTGTTTCCTGTGTCTGCCAGTACACGCGGTTCGAACCGGCTGCGCCCGCCCGCCGGTAAACCGCCTGGATGAGCGCGCGCCCGACGCCTCTCCCACGACTCGCCTCGCTCGTGAACAGATCCTGCAGGTAGCAAATGGGCGCCAGCATGATCGTGCTGCGGTGGAAAATGTAGTGTACAAAGCCCACGAGGCCGTCATCGAGTTCCGCCACCAAGGCGTATACCGGCTCCGCGGGATCAAAGAATCTCTGCCAGGTCGTCTCGGTTATCGTCGGCGGCAGCGCCGTGGAGCCGGCCCGCTGATAGAACTCGTTGTATCCGTGCCAAAGCGGCAGCCAGCGCTCGTAGTCCGGGCGCGCGATCTCGCGTATGCGGGGCTCAGATTGCATTCGCAGGCTCGGCCGCGCCGCCTCGTCGCATTTTCACGCCCCCGCGCCACCCTGCACGAGCGGCTACTTGGTCGCTTCTCGGATGTATTCGCGCCATTGGCGCACGTCATGCGCGGCGCGCAACTCGGGTGCGCGATGCTACTGTGCGGCTTGTTTCGGCGCTGGGTTCTTTCGCTGTCGGAGTTTGCCGCAACGCTACGCACACTGCAATTGCAGGCCGCACGCTGGCACTGCTGCCCGCGCAGCCCTCTCGGACGCTATCTGCGGTGCTCGATCACCCTTCACTTATTACGCTAAGTCATGCGCTCATTTTCTCACAAGCGGTCGCTCCCACTCGAGCAGCTGCGCGTGCAGCGGCCATTGCGGCTCGGACCCAAGAAACACAATTAACCGCAAACCATCGGTGTAGTAAGGATCGTCCGTAAGATTCTCGCGCGGATGGGCTGAAGTTGACTCTCCGACACCCTTCACGTAACCAAAGCGTTCAACCAACCCAGTCAGCAGCAGATCCTGCAAGAGGTAATCGCGCTCCTGGTCCACATGGCCGCTGATCCGATGCGTCGTGAGGGACCAGGATTTTGTCGTCAGTTTCACGCCGACGTCGCGACTGATCTGACCGATCCACACTTTCTGACCGCCCGATGTGAATGGCGCCATCCACAGTCGCAGATGGTTTCGCTGGCTCACCGTGCTGCGCGCCTTTTGCAACGCCAGATCCTGATAGCGCTTAAAGAGGTACAGCGGACTCACCGGCGCCGTGTCGTATTGTGACCGCAACAGAAACGCCTTCGTCATGCGCCAGGAACTGCCCGCATCGACCGGTTCGTTCAGATGCCAGCCGCGCGCGCTGAAACCAAAGAGCGCATCCACGCCGTTCCCGACGATGACCAGATTGAGCGGATCGCCGTTGGCAGTGCCGGACTTGTTGGTCACACAGCAGGGCAAACTCTCGAGTCTCTTCCGTAACTCCTCCAGCGTGATGTCCTGAATCGTCTCTGGCGGATAGAGCCCGGCGAAGTCCACGCGCTGCACCGCGTATTGGACTCCGGTGACGGGGACCACGAACCGAAAGCGCCTGACCCGCTCAGCACCCGCGAGCACGACATTGAGAAGCTTCAGGCCGCCATCCTCGTGGGTGTAAACAAATCCGGATGCGGTGCGATGGGCCGCCACGTAGTAGGGCATGAGATTGCTCTGAAAGGCTGCGTCCACCAGGTCATTCGTTCGACCCGACAGCCAGCCGTGCAGCCGCTGTGCAACCTCCTGCGGTGCAAAGTAGGCCGGGTCAGTCAGGATCGGGACAAAAAGGACCGGCTCCTCAGTGACGTTCTGAACCTGTATCCAGACCGGCTGGGCATCGGCGGCGGTGGTCGATGCGCCGAAGTAGCGGCGCGATTCGTCATCCGTCAACACACTCGTGCGCACGGTGATTCCCTGCTGCTCCTGACTGAGCGCGCGCTTAGTGAAGGTCGCAGCGCCGGAAGCGTCGGGCGCACTCGGCCCACACCCCGCCAACGGGAGCAGGGCTGCGATCGGAATAAGCGCGTGCCGGATCCGCGCCACAGCGTTGCTGGTCATTGAACTCCCCACGCGCGGCCGGATTGCAGGCGATCGTCGAAGGTTATCGTCCGGACCGAGACGCAGTTATACCCGGAACGCGAACTCCGCAGCGCAAATGCGGGGGCTGCGGAGGTGCCCGACGGGCAGAGCCTGGCGCGAGCTTGGTCGGGCGCCCGGCGCCACGGCGGGTGCGGCGCGAACCCGCGGCCGAGGCCTGGAGTAAATCTAACGGCGGGGCGGAGCGGATTCGAATCCCCGTGCGCCCTTAAAGTCCGGGGATTCGAATCCAGTTAAGGTCCTGATTGTGCTCACAAAGAGCCGTTGGCTCTTCATCCGGCAAGAAAAAGCAGCCTCACTCATGGACTTTGTCGATTGGTAGCCGATACACGGAAATGCCGTTAGTCACGTCGTCGACGGCGGCATAGTTGAAACCGCCGTCGCTGTCGGCGGCGGTGTCGAGACCGAAGGCTCCTCCCTGGCTCGCATCGACGTTGTACTCACCCACGAATCGACCTGACTTGGTGAATTCGACGATCTCACTCGGATGGACTACATCGGCGTTGACTGCATCACCGTTGGCCGCGAGCAGATTTCCATTAGGCGCAAAGCGCAACGCCAATGGGCCACGCAAGTGCGGATCGGCGAATACCAAGCGGCCTCTGTTGACGGCGTTCGTCGAAGCGCTGGCGTGCTCGATGGCGTAGATCGCGTTATCGGCGGTGGACGCCACGTACAGCGTGTCTTTCTCCTCATCGTATGCGAGCCCGGTAGGACCCAGAATCAAAGCCGCAGCATTCGGTACGTGCGTGTAGCCCGCTGCGATCGTTCTCTTTTTCTGCAAAGTCACGCCCGCCTGTCCGACAGCGATATCCAGTCGTGACACCGTGCCATTCAACACGTTCGACACAAAGAGGTGTGCCTCGGCCCCGTGATCATCAAGCGCCAGGTCCCACGGACCATCAAGAACCACCGGGTCGGTCCAGGTCTGGATCGCTGTGCCGTGCCGATCGACTATCTGCAGCGCGCCTGGGCCGATGGTATTAATGGTGCCGTCGGTGGTCGGCACGTTGCCCACCACCACGAACCCGCGCCGCAGCACCCCCAGTGCCGTGCTCAGGCCGGGAAGGGGACTGCTGAAGAATGAGGTCGCGGCCCCCGGAGGCGCCAGAGTTCCGCGCGGGTTCAGTTGGATGATCGTGGTCCCGGTACCCTGAAGGTTAGCGCTGTTGTTGAAGTTGCTGACCAGGACGTCGCCGGCGGCGAGGGTGCCGCCCGAGGGGAACCCTTGCGGCACGAAAGCCACCCCGTAGGGGTTCACATCGCCATTCCCCGGAATCGTCGAGGAATTGACGAGTCGCGGAATAAAAGCGCCGCCCTCGTCGGCCGAGCTTGCGACGACCGCAAAGAGACTCAGGCTCGCTGCCAGCGCGCCGCCGCACAGCCTGCGCCCGCTAATCCTAATTCTCCACATGACTGCTCCCCTTCCAAGGTTGTTGGTGTTACTCACATACCGACGCCATCAAACCCGACGGAAACGGCAGCTCGGGCGTCCGCGCCTGCCCTCCCGCCGGGATCTGGTGACTCCCGCGGTGCAGCTCCCGTGTGCCGCAGAGCACGGCTTCTTGGGTAGGTGGTGTTGGCGTGCGGCCGGGGTTCTAGTGGCACGGTTGTGTTTGCATTGACGAGCGTTCCCGTTGGAGTGCCTGAGCGCCTCGCATGCGCAAAGCTACGCAATACGGCACGGGAAGGAGCGCCTCAGTAGTGGGGCGGGCGTTCGTCTTCCGGCGCACGTTCGTCAGCGCTGGACTGCACTGTCTGCAACCGCTCGGAAACTTCCTTGAGCCTCGCGGCCAGAGCCTGGATCTCTTGCTGCTGTCGAAAGACCACGTCGCTCAATTCAGCGTTCGCGCGCTCCAGATACGCGATTTTTGATTGAATCTGCTCAAGTGCTTCGGTATCCATGGGAGACCTGTCCTTATATCTGCGCCGACCTCGCAGCCGGCGCGCCTTCCCTGGAGCCCCTGGTCGCACGTCCGGACCTGCACCAGCTGCGGCGCACGCCCGATGGTGCATCACAGCGACGCGCCGGTCGAGTACGCCGGGGTTCTGTACTCCGCCCCCGGCTTGACCCGCCCGGTCGCTTGAGGTCTATTGCCGTAAGCTGGAAGCGGGCCAGGGAGCGCCGCTTGTCGAAGATTATCGCGGCCACCGGACTGTGCAGTCTGCTGTTTGCGGCGAGTGCCACGCGCGCCGACGATGTGCCGGCGCGCTTTGATGGCACCTGGATCACTGTGGTCTCGTGCTCGGTGGCAGGCGCCGTGCTGCCCTACTCCTATGAGCTCACCTCGACGGTAAAAGAGGGCCTCCTGCATGGTGCAAGGGGCGTGCAGGGCACGCCCGGGTGGTTGCAGCTCGACGGCCGCATACTCGCGAACGGCTCGGCTGATATTTCCGCCCGGGGACTCGTCGGCAAGGAGCGGTACGCGCTCGAAGAGCGGCCGGCGGGCACGCCCTACAGCTATCGCATTGACGCCAGGTTCTCGGAAACCTCCGGCGTCGGTCATAGGGTCAAGGGGCGCGCCTGTACGGTTTCGTTCAGCAGAAAGGGCCCGTAAGAGGTCCGGGCGAAAGACAAATGAGATTAGCGTCGGTGTCCCCGCCTGGTGCGAAAGCATCTCAAGACAGTGGTGCTTGTCCTCCCATAGGCCGAAGATGAGCTCTTCCTACATGGGCACGTCGGGGGTCACGTGGACATCAGAAAGCTTCAACAGGGGCTCAAGTACCGCGGCCGCGTTGCAGCCGTCAGGCAGACCTACCATATCTTTGAGGCGCAGGACTACTTTTTCGTACTCTCCTTTGCGCTCTCGATGGCTCGTAAGGGCTCCGGATACTTCAACGTGGTCGATCTGGCAGCGGTCAACTATGTGCAGAGGCGTCTTGGCGGCAGATCTGGCGTGACAGCGAGAGATGTCTTCTCCAGTGCGCGACGCACTAAACATGTTTCTTCAAGTCTCGCCGCACTGAATATCCTGTACGTTCTCGTAGCGCTCGAGCAGGCGGCGCTCTTGCGAGTCGGCGCGAACCGGCAACTGTTTTTTTCCATGGCCAAGGCGCCCCGCCCGTCTCGCGCCTGATGGGAGGTCCGGGGCGGCGCAGACAGCCTCGAGTGCTTCGCGTAGCGGATGTCGGGTTGAATTCCGCGGCGCGCCCGTGGGAGTATCAGGCGCGCACTCCTCCAGGGATCTCTCATGCTGATGCGATTCGCAGGCGTCCTCAGCCTGACAATGGCGATGCAGATGGCGGGGTTCGCCCAGGAACCACCAATGGGGCCGCTGCGTCCGGACCAAACAACATTTCTTGCCCTCTACAAGGAGTTGGTGGAAACCAATACGACCTACTCGAGTGGCAGCTGCACACTCCTGGCCGAGCACATTGCCGTGCATCTGCGGGCCGCGGGTTTCCCGGAGAAGGACATCACGCTCTTTGCAGTTCCCGAGCATCCCAAGGAAGGCGGCCTGGTCGCCGTGCTGCCCGGCACATCCTCCACCGCAAAACCCATGTTATTGCTGGGACATCTGGATGTGGTGGAGGCGAAAAGGGAGGACTGGACGCGCGATCCGTTCACGCTGATCGAAGAAAACGGCTACTTCTTTGGCCGCGGAGCCTCCGACATGAAGGCGATGGACGCCACCTGGATTGATGCGCTGATGCGCTTCAAGCAGGGCGGCTATCGCCCCAAGCGCACGATCAAGATGGCGCTGACCTGCGGTGAGGAGACCACCTACGCGTTCAACGGTGCCGATTGGCTGGCCAAGAACAAACCGCAGCTGATTGCGGCGGCGTTCGCCTTGAACGAGGGCGGCGGCGGGCGCACCGACGGACATGGCAAGCTGGTGCTGGAGGCCATTCAGGTGGGCGAGAAGGCATCTCAGAACTATAAGCTCGAGACCACCAATGCCGGCGGCCACAGCTCTATTCCGATTCGTGACAATGCCATTTATGAACTCGCCGACGCCCTCGCCAAGGTGCGTGATCACGAATTCCCGGTGAAGTTTACCGACACAACACGAGCGTTCTTCGCCAAAGCGGGCGCGGCCCGTAATGATGAGCTGGGTCGGGCGATGGTGGCGCTGTCGAAGAATCCCAACGATCAGGCCGCCGAGGCCATTGTCTCCAAGGATCGCAGCTACCACAGCATGCTGCGCACGACCTGCGTTGCCACATTGCTCGAGGGCGGGCATGCAAACAACGCACTGCCCCAGCGCGCCACGGCCAATGTCAACTGCCGTATCTTCCCCGGAGAGAACGTGGAGGAAACCCGCGCTGCTCTCGTGGCGGCCATCGCCGATTCGGGCGTTACCGTGAAGCCGGTGCCGCCCGTGCGGCCGCTCGCGGTGCCCCCGCCGCTCGATCCAAAGATCGTCGGCCCGGCCGAGAAACTGGTGGCGAAGTACTTTCCCGGCGTGCCCCTGGTTCCCACGATGTCCACAGGCGCCACCGACGGTATTTTCCTCGAAGCCATCGGCATTCCGGTCTATGGCGTACCGGGCGGCTGGGCAGATCCGGATGGCAACGGCGTGCACGGTCTTAATGAGCGCCGCAGCGTGCGTGCGGTGTTTGTGGGCAGAGACTTCCTCACCGACCTAATAAAAGTGTACGCGGACGTGGACTGAAAACGGGGCGAGCTCGCGCGCTGGTCAATCGATCAAACAGACCCGTGTACTGCCACGCTGCTGCTGACGCTCATGACATTCGACGGGCGCAGACATTCGCACCTCGGCTTTGCCGCACGCAGTGAGGGATGTGCTGCTGCTCATGCGAGGGGCCTACGCTGATCGGGCGCGTTGCGTTGCAGGCCGATGGTCCGTCGTAACTTCGGCGCGCCCGCGACGAGTAAAATGCGCCACCGCGTCGCTTCTGCTCTGAGCCTGGCGCGGTCGTCGCTTGGGTCTGCTCGCGATCGGATCCGGCCGCATCGCTGAGGTCGCTGAGGTCGGCGCAGTCGCTGTCCGGTCGGGTCCCTTGACCGAACGCCACTGCCCCATCAGAGTAAGAGCCGCAGTGCGTTCGAGCTGACATCGAGTCTTTCCCACCTTCGCATGACGATCACGATCGACAAACCTCTGCTGGATGCCGCATGGGAGACAGTCCGCCCCGTGGTGCGCTGGACACCCATGCTGCGGTCTGACTACGTAGATTCGATGGTCGGCGCGCGCGTCTTTCTCAAAGCCGAATCGCTGCAACTGGCCGGCTCGTTCAAGATGCGCGGGGCGTGCTTTCGGGTTAGCCGACTGACACAAAGCGAACGCGGCCGCGGCGTGGTCGCGTTCTCCTCGGGTAATTTCGCCCAGGCGCTGGCGCTCGCGGGTCGACTCGCCGGCGTACCCGTCACGATCGTGATGCCCTGCGATGCTCCGCGGCGCAAGATCGAGCTGACGCGTCGCGCCGGCGCCACCGTCGTGCTGACGGATCACGGCCAGCAGAACCGCGAGGCGGTAGCCAGCGCTCGCGCACGCGAGATCGCCGAGCAGGAAGATCGGGTGCTGCTGCACCCCTTTGACGATCCCCTGGTGGTCGCCGGCCAGTCAACCCTCATGCGTGAAGTGCAAATCGACGCCGCGCGCGAGCGGGTGAGATTCGACTGCATTCTCTGTCCCGTCGGTGGCGGAGGTTTGATCGCCGGTACCGCACTGGCGGAAAAATACTTTGGCAGTGGTGCCGAGGTGATTGCTGTCGAACCGGATGCCTGCGATGACATGCGTCGTTCCCTGATCTCACACCGCCGCGAGCAGAACGTCGGCAATCCCTCGACGATCTGCGATGCGATGCAGGCGTTCACACCAGGCGCCGTGCCCTTTGAAGCCGCCGCGGACTTGGTCTCTCGCGGTATCACGGTTGATGACGACACCGTGCGAGCCGCGATGCGCATTGCGTTCGAGGAGTTCAAAGTGGTGCTCGAACCGAGCGGCGCGATTGCGTTGGCCGCGGCACTGCACCACAGCGGCGAGTTCAAGGACCGAACGCTGGTGCTCCTGTGCTGCGGGGGCAGTGTATCGGTCGAGGACCTCGTTCGACTCGCCGGCAGACCCGCCCCTGCAGGGTGACCTCAAGAAACTTCGACAGGCTGATGTCTCGCTGCCGCGCTAATGAACCTCCGTGGCCGGCAAGGCGCTCACGGCTGCACCGGATGACGAAGGAATACGCAATGCAAAACGCAGCGACCCCGTGGCGACTTCGTTGTGCAGCCTTGGCCGCAGCCCTGCTCGGGTGCTTAGGCCCCGCACAAGCCATCGCCGACGTTGACGACGCCGCACTGGCCAACGAAAAGAACGGCTCCGACTGGCCCGCGTACGGGCGCACCTTCAGCGAGCAGCGCTTCAGTCCACTCGACCAGATCAACCGGCAGACCGTCTCACGATTGGGCCTGGCCTGGTCGCTGGAGTTGCCGGACGTGTGGAACGTGTCGAGCGCGCCGGTGGCCGTGGACGGGGTGATTTACATCGCCGTTGGCTTCAGTGTGATCTACGCGGTGGACGCGACGAGCGGCAAGATGTTGTGGAGCTATGACCCGAAGGTGGCGGCGCAAAAGATGCGCATGGCCTGGGGTATCCGGGGCCTCTCATTCTGGAAGGGCAAGGTCATCGCCGGTGTGCAGGACGGGCGGCTGTTCGCCCTCGATGCCAAGAGCGGCAAGTTGCTTTGGGAAACTCTCACCACGGAGCCGGGCGACAACCGCTACATCACCGGCGCGCCGCGGGTCTTCAACGGCAAGGTCATCATCGGCCACGGCGGCGCCGACTTTGGCCACGTACGCGGCTACGTCAGCACCTACGACGCCGAGACCGGCACGCTGCTGTGGCGCTGGTACATCGTGCCGGGTGATCCGGCCAAGGGCTTCGAGAACAAGGCCATGGAAGTCGCCGCCAAGACCTGGAAGGGTCAGTGGTGGAAGTACGGCGGCGGCGGCACGGCCTGGAACGCCATGACCTACGACCCGGACTACAACCGCGTCTATATCGGCACGGGTAATGGGGGGCCCTGGAACCGCAAGCTGCGCAGCCCCGGCGGGGGGGACAATCTGTTCCTGTGCTCCGTTGTCGCACTCGATGCCGACTCCGGGCAGTACCTGTGGCACTACCAGACCTCCCCCGGCGAGAGCTGGGATTTCACCTCCACGATGGACCTGGTGCTGGCCGAGATCCCGATCGATGGCAAGCCGCGCAAGGTCATCCTGCACGCGCCGAAGAACGGCTTCTTCTATGTCATCGACCGCGCGACCGGCAAACTGCTATCGGCGGACAAGCTGGGCAAGGTGACCTGGGCCAAAGGGATCGACATGGCCACGGGGCGCCCGATTGAAAATCCGGGCGTGCGCTATGAGGACGGCGAAGCCTTGATGTGGCCCGGCTCTGGCGGTCTGCACAACTGGCAGCCGATGTCCTTTAGCCCCGACACCGGCCTTACCTACATCCCGGCGCACGAGATGGCCGGCTACTACAACGACAAGGGGCTCGATCCCAAGACTTATCAGATGGACCGCGACGGTCCGATGGGACTCAATGCGTTCCACGACGACATCCCGAAGAGCGCGGGCAGCAGCTCGCTGATCGCCTGGGATGCCGCGCAGAAGAAAAAGGCCTGGGAAATGTCCCTGCCCGGCGCGACCAACGGCGGCGTGATGAGTACGCACGGGGGGCTCGTGTTCCAGGGGCAGTCCGACGGCCGCTTCATCGCCCGCGACGACAGAAGCGGCGCGGTGTTGTGGAGCGCCGATATGGGGGTCGGCACTCAGGCGCCGCCGATCACCTACAGCGCCGGCGGGCGGCAGTACGTGTCCATCCTCGCCGGCTGGGCCGGCGGGCAAATGCTGCTCGGCTCGCTCAGCGCCCAGCACGGCTGGGTCGGCCGCGATCATCCGCGGCGCCTGCTGACCTACGTACTCGACGGCCGGGCCGCCTTGCCGCCCTCGCCGCCGCCGTCGCAGCCGGTACCGATCGACGATGCCTCCTTCCGAATCGACCCGGCGCTGGCCGCACGGGGTCGTACGCTCTACGAGCGCTGCCTGATCTGCCACGGCGCCGGTGTAGTCGCAGGCGGGTTCGCGCCCGACCTGCGGGCTTCACCCGTGCCACTCAATGCGCAGGCCTTTGCCAGCGTGATGCACGGGGGGCTGCAAAGCCGCGGGATGCCGCCGTTCCCCGAACTGACGGCCGAAGATCTTGCCGCACTGCGCCACTACATCCGCGAACGCGCGCGCGACAAGCCCACGGTGGGCGAACAAGTCGGCACGACCTGGCACTACCTGATGCTGATGCTGAAGATGAAGCTCATGGCCTGGGGCTGGATCTGACGGGCACCTCAGCACGCAACCGCTCGACGCCTGCTCGCTGGAGAACTCAGAATTGGCGCTGATCGGGCGAACTCTTGTGAGATCCGATGAGCCTCACCTTCGAATTCCCAGCTCCGTGGAGTCGCTCGCTGCGGCTCACCACGGCCGCATCGGTTGCCGTGGTATTCGCGGTAATGCTGGCGGGCCTGTTCATAGGACCCCGGCAGCTGTTGCCGTGGCGGCTCACAGCCGTGGGAGTGCCGCTCGTGGTGTTGCTGGCTGCGCTGCCGTTCATGGTGCGCGGGTATGTGCTGACGGAGACGCATATTGAAGTGCGGCGCTTGGGATGGCGCACAGTGTTGCCGCTGGCGGGGCTCGTCTCGGTGACCGGAGAGCCGGAAGGGATGCGCGGCTCGCTGCGCTTGGTTGGGAACGGGGGCTTGTTTGGAATTAGCGGGTGGTTCTGGAATCGCCGGATCGGGCGCTTTCGTGCCTACGCCACCGATCCGGGACGAGTGGTGTTGCTGCGCTACAGCGACGGGAAGAAAGTGGTCGTCACGCCGCACGATGTCCAGCATTTCATTGTGCGTGCGCGGACGCTGGCGAAGATTTATGCCGACGGGCGAAATTTATGATCCCGGACAGGCCCTGTTACGCGCGCCACGGAGCTCTTGTTAACCTGAAGTTATTGCATGGGACTGACGGCTGGCCGGCTCCCCTTTGCGCCTGCATCGAGCGTTGAGCGAAAGACCACGCCGTTCTTCATAACGAAACCCACGTCTTTGAGTACGTTGACATCTGCGAGCGGATCGCCCGCGACGGCGATCAGGTCCGCGTACGCCCCCGGTGCAACGACGCCCAACTGCCCGCGCTCGCCAAGCAGGTCGGCGGCTCGAGATGTGGCGGCTTGGATCGCCTGCATCGGGGTCATCCCGAACTCGACCATGCGGGCAAATTCCTGGGCGATGGGATCGGACCACACGAATCCGCCCACGTCAGTTCCGAAGGCTATCTTGACCCCCGCGCGCAAGGCCTTCTGAAATGAGACGCCGTGCACCGCGACGCGCTTGCGGTCCCGCATCCCCGAGGGGGTATCCGGCGGGTCCGGATCATAGTAGTACACCGCAAGCGTGGGCACGTACCAGGTGCCTTGCCTGATCATCTGGGCGATCTGGGCATCGGTGATCTCGAGTCCATGCTCAATGGAGTCGCAGCCGCCATCGAGCGCTCGCTGCAGGCCCGGTCCGTTGTAGGCATGGCAAGCCACTTTCTTGCGCCATCCGTGCGCCTCATCGACGATCGCCCTGAGCTCCTCGACTGTCAGCGTGGGCTGCGAGACGAGCGCACCCTGGGCGTCCAGCCATGAACGGTGGGTCATATACACCTTGATCCAGTCGGCCCCGTGATCCAACTGTTCCCGCGCGGCCTTACGTGCCTCGACCGGGCCATCAATCAGCTGGGCTCCCTTGGGCACCAAGATCTCCGGCGCATACCCGTCGAGCCCGTAGCCCCCGGTAGTGGAAATCGCCCGCGTCGATACGAACATTCGCGGTCCGGGAATATAGCCCTCGTTGATCGCCTGCTTGATACCCACGTCGCCATATCCAGCGCCCTCGGTCTCAACGTCGCGAATCGTGGTGAACCCCTGTTCCAGGGCGCGGCGCGCCGCCACGACCGCGCGCGCCACGCGATAAGAGGCCGGGTACTTCAGCAACTGCACGTCATAGCCGCCGGCTGCGGGGTCCTCTCCTTGTAAGAAGATATGAGTGTGGCAATCAATCAATCCAGGAAGAATGGTCGCGGTGCCCAGATCGAGCAGCTGCGCGCCCGCAGGTGAGGGACGCGTTCCTGCGGTGTAGACCTCAGTGACGCGATTCCCACGGATCACTATCTCCGCATTGCGCCGCGGCTGCGCACTCGTGCCATCGATGAGCGCCTGAGCTCGAATAACCACGATGCGCATCGATGGATTGGCCGCAGGTGCGGCGGTTGAATCCTGCGCAAGGCACAGACGGGCGAGACACAAGGCGATGACGCCCGGGCAAACCCTGAAACGCATAGACACCTCTTTTCTGAGCCGCCATCGCACCCTACCACGGAGCGCTAACCACCCATTCCGCACGGAGCAACCCTCCGCCCGGATGACTAAGGTAACGTGAGGGCTGAAACGGCGCCCCGTGCTCGCCCAAGAATCAGCGCTCCGTGTCCTCTGCGACCCGCGTCTGATCGGTAATCCAGTTGACTTCCCAGGTCTTCCCGCCATCCGCGGAGTACGACTGCTCGAAATGGGGGGGATTTGACGTCGTCTTTGACCACACGAAACGAACCAGTATGACCTTGCCGTCCAGGGTGTCCTGTGCGTAGAACTCACCAACCCCATTTGTGAACTGGCCGATCTGCGGCGGATCGAGGACACCGGTCTTGCTGTTGGCCCAGTAGAGCCGCCATTGGTGTGATTGCGGGTTAAAAAGGCGCAGCGTCAGGCCTTCTATATGACCGGCCGCACCGTCGGTCTCAAACTGCTCAATCTGCGAGCGCCCATTCCAAAGCTTGCGCGTCACCGAAGTGCCTTCGAACTCAACGCAGGTCTTGGAACCGGTCAGCGGGTGCAGCCGTCTCTTCAGATGGATCTTCCACGCGCCCAGCTCGAAGTCGAAATCGTGCTGCCCGCCGGCCGCCACGCCTGCCGCCGGCGTGGCAGCGGTCGCGGTCGGCGATTCGGCCGACGCGAACGGTGCGGGCAGCACGAGTGCACAGCTGAGCAACGCGCCCAGGGAAAGGTACTTGGCTACCACTGTTTTGTCCTCTCATAGTTCACAGACACCTTCAAGCAAAACTTTTAAGTTTACATGTGCAGTCGGTCGCCCCAAGGACCCGCCGTTCGTCCGGGCATTCCGAAGGATGAACCCGAGCAAATGCCCGAGCTTGGCGGGACAAGCGGGGGTGCCGATCAGATGCTCCGATCCGCAAGAGGCACCTTCGGCGATACACGAGCACGCGCTGTTGACTCTAGGAGCGCGAACTTGGATTGTTCGCGCCATCATGTCTACCCCGCCCGACCCGGCACGCCCGCAACTGACGGTGTTCTTGAGCTATGCCTCGGAGGACCGCAAAGCGGCGCAAGCTCTTCGGGATGCCCTCGGGGCGTGCGGACTGGAGGTCTGGTATGACGAAAGCGCTCTGGACGGCGGGGACGTGTGGGACCAGAAAATCCGTCGCCAGATCCGCGAGTGCGATTTTTTCGTGCCCCTCATCTCGGCGCAGACCGAAGCGCGCCCCGAGGGCTATTTCCGCAGGGAGTGGCGCCTGGCCGTCGAGAGAACGCTCGACATGGCCGACGACCACCCCTTCCTTTTGCCCGTCGTTATCGATAGCACCGCTGAGGCCGGCGCGCGTGTTCCGGATAGGTTTCTCACCGTGCAATGGATGCGCGTTCCCGATGGGCATCCGACGCCTGCCCTGGAAGCGCTGTGTCGGCGACTGGTCTCGGGCCAAACCATGGGGCCCCCGCCGCGCAAGAAGGCGCCGGATACGCCCGCCCGGATCTCGGCCCCGGTGGCAAGCTCCGCATACTCAGAATTCCCTCGCGAGGAGCCGGGCCAGCGGCTACGTTTTTGGGTGCAGGTGCTTGGCTGGGCCGGCCAATCTGCCTGGACATTTTTCAACCGCTTCCCGAGATGGATTCGGATCCTGGCGGGCGTGTGGCTCTCCATCGTCCTGCTCTCTCGAGGCTGCAGTTCAGCGGAGGACGAGCATCGCGAGAAAGTTGCGGCGGCACCTGCCAGGAGCGTTGCAGAGACCGCGGCCGGTCACTCTCAAGACAGCTTCGGCCCGGTGGACGTTACGAAACTTGGGGCGCAGATCGCGCAACAGTTCTCGGAGCAGGCCGGCGTAAAGCTCGCAGCGCACAGTGCGCTACTGGCGATACCCTTCGGTGCACCCTCCGGCGATCCGACCGCCCAGAAGCTTGCGGAGTCCACGTTTGTTCAGACGTACGGAAAAGTGGCGATTTCCCATCACGGGCACGTGGACCTGGTGAATGCACCGCTCTCGTCCCTTGATTCGGCAGCGGCCGCCGCCCGTGGACGCGCTCATCATTCGAACTATGTTCTCTTCGGGGCTGTTGACAGCCAATCGGTGCCGCCGAGCCTGATTGTGAAAATTGTGGCAGTGGCCGACGGTGCGGAGCTCTGGTCGCATGCCTATCCTGCGGCGGGCGCTGACCCCGCTAAGATCGCCACGGACGTGAACTCCAAGGTCCAGAGCCTGGACGACAACTGAGAATCTGTCTCTGGATCAGCCACTGCGCTGGACCCGCTCACGGGTGCAGCATCGCGAGCAACGAGTGGTTCTGGAGTGCGCCTCGACGCCCCCGAGGCGCCGCGCAAGGTGTGCGGAGTTTCGTTGTCTGGCAGAGCATTCACTGTCGCTCGCTGGGCGGAACGTCGCGAATGTCAGTAACCCAGGGCAGCGCGGAGCGATACCAGATTTGCCCGGCTGGTCGTAACGCGCCGCGTTGCTTCAGCGTTCCGACACGGATGCCGTATGAGCGTGCTTGATGCGGATCGGTTGCGTATATCGGTGTGCCGCAGTTTGGGCAGAAGGCGTGGGCGCGCTTGTTGCCGCTTTCGGCGGTCTTGATGTAGATCTTGGGAGCTCCGGATCGCAAAACGAAATTGGCTGCGGGCGTTTGCACGTTGACTCGATAAGCCGAGCCCGTGAGGGTCTGACAATCCGTGCAGTGACAAATTCGCACCGCGGTCGGGTCGATCTCGGCTTCAAAGGTAATCTGTCCGCAATGGCAACTGCCTTCGACTTTCATGAGCGTCCTCGTGAGGAACGGAAATCCCAGCTGAGCGCGGATCATAGAGCGTCGATAGTCGATCCGTGCATTGCTGTACCCGATGAAGCGTTGCTGACCACTCGTCTGCCCTGCAAATCGAACTCTCTCGGGCTCGCCAGTGCGGTTAATATCAGTTCGGGTCACGGGTCAGCCGGACCCAGTGTGTGGGGTTCATCGTGTGTCCTGCGCGGGGCACCCGCATCGACGCGAAATGAGTGCGCTCATATATGTTGAGCTTCGAGTCGGTGTGGCAACCGTGCAGGGAAGACGACTGCTTGCCCCGTGGTGGTATCGTCCGTAAAGACGGGCTCGCAGCTGTGGGGCCGGCTGATGTGGAGGCGGGAAGAGAAGGATGACCGAATTCTGGCGGCAGTGGGAAGGCGAGGTCGTCAACGGAGTCTTTCCCTTGCGTCGCTTGCTGAAAGACTCAGACCACAGCGCGGTATTTCTTACCGACTGTACGGCACAAAACCTCTCCGATGCCGCGATCAAGATCGTCCCGGCTGACCCGCTATCAGCGGAGGTACAGCTCTCGCTCTGGAGGGCGGCTGCCGCCCTGCCGCATCCTCATCTGATTCGGCTTCTCGATAGCGGCCGTTGCCAGCTCGGGGGCCATGCATTTCTGTTCGTCGTGATGGAATATGCTGAAGAGACTCTTTCCCAGATCCTTCCGCAGCGTGCCCTGACCGCTGACGAAGTCCGGGAAATGCTGATTCCCACTCTCGACGCCTTGGCTTTCCTTCACGGCAAAAACCTGGTGCAGGGGCAGCTGAAACCGCCCAACGTTCTGGTGGTCGGTGATCAACTCAAATTGGCGAGCGATACCATCCGTCCTGCCGGCAAGAGCGCGGCACAGAGCGCCCGGCTTTCTGTGTACGATCCGCCCGAAGCAGGAAGCGGCACGATTTCTGCGGCCGGTGACATCTGGAGTCTCGGCGTAACCACGGTTGAGGCCCTCACCCAGCGCCCTCCGGCATGGCAGGACGAACGCCTCAGTCTGCCCACAACGCTACCGCACGCATTGGCGGACGCTATACGGCGATGCCTCAGTCCGAATCCTGCCGACCGCCCCGCAGCCCCCGATCTCGCAGCCTTATTGAAACCGCCGCCAGCGGTGGCGGCGGCTTCAGCAGCTCCCCAGGGCCGCGTCCGCGAAGCGCCGGCGCGCGCCGCTGCCCCACGGGCATCGCCCAAACAGCGCGTGCCGGTCCTGGCTATCGCGTTGGGCCTGGTCATATTGATTGCCGCCTGGGCGAGCCTGCGCTTCTTTCTAAGCCACCCGAACTCCCAGCAATCCGCTCCTGGTTCTCAAACCTCTTCGCAGCAAGCAGACACGGCCTCCGCTGCTGCTTCACGGATTGCTCAGCCAGCCCCTCCTGAGACCTCTGCGCCCTCGTCCGGCGCTAAGTCAACAAGGAGTAAGCCAGCGCTCTCGCGCGCTGCTTCTTCCTCGCGGAATCCAGCGGACGCTTCAAGTGCCGTAGTCCATGAAGAGATTCCCGTCGTTCCTCGCAGCGCAAGCGAGACGATCCATGGCCATCTCAAGGTCACCGTGCTGGTGAACGTCGATCGCTCGGGAAATGTGGTCGACGCAAGCCTGGAAAACCCCGGGCCAAGCGGGTATTTCGCCCGCCTGGCAAAGGAAGCTGCCAGAAAATGGAAGTTCGTTCCGGCGAACAATCAGGACGCTCGCAAGTGGTCGTTGACATTCGAGTTCACTCGCAGCGGCACTACCGGAAGAGTCGGCGGGTCGGGGCCCTAACCCGGCCAATCGGCCGCAAGCGGCCATAGCCTTCCCCGCACCTCGACTGATGTCCGAATAGCCTTGGTTGCGCTCAGGAGCAGGCCCAGCGTGTTTGCGACCGGCCTATGTCGACTCCGAGGACGATTGGGCAATCCCCTCGTGCCGTTTGCGCGCCACGCCCTGGTAGTTCATCCTCCAGCCACCCGAATTCCACTGCGGACCGCCCTTGACCAACGAACCGAGGCTCGATGGCCATCCGACACCATCGAGTGGCCCACGAGCGGTCTTTCTCAGCTACGCCTCCGAAGACGCGCAAGCCGCTCAGAAGATCTGTGGCGCACTGCGCGCCACCGGCATCGAAGTTTGGTTCGACCAGAGCGAACTGCGCGGCGGAGATGCGTGGGATGCGGCGATCCGCCGGCAGATCCGATCGTGTGCGCTCTTCCTGCCCATTATCTCGACAAATACACACGCGCGGGTCGAAGGATACTTCCGGCTCGAATGGAAGCTCGCGCTCGACCGCTCGCACCTGTTGGCTCCCGACCAGGCCTTCATAGTGCCGATCGCCATCGATCAGACGCCGCAATCCGATGAGCGCCTCCCCGACCGATTCCGTGAGTTGCAGTGGACGCGTCTTCCTCAGGGCAATACCCCGCCGGCGTTTGTGGAGCGCATCGCCGGTCTGCTGTCGCCACCGGCCGTTCAGCCGACGCAGCCGCGACCCACAACTGCCGACGGCGTCGCCGCGGTGCCCGGCGTCGAGGCACGCGCCGCCACCGAAGGCGTGCGCAACGGCGCCGGTGCTCCTGCAACCAAAACGCTCTGGCTGGGCGCCGCGGCGGTCCTGCTCGGGCTGGTGGGCTTTGTCCTCTATAGGCTCGTTACATCTACACACCCCGGCAGGCCGAGCACCGAAGTGGCGGCGAGCAATGGCGCTGTCGCTGCGAACACCGCCGTAGTCTCGGAGAAGTCGATCGCGGTACTGCCCTTTGTCGACATGAGCGAGAAAAAGGACCAGGAGTATTTCTCGGACGGGTTGTCAGATGAGCTGATTGACCTGCTCGGCAAGATATCGGGGCTGCGGGTGCCGGCGCGCACTTCCTCGTTCTATTTCAAAGGCAAACAGTCGACGCTGGCCGAGATCGGCAAAGCGCTGAACGTCTCGCATGTGCTCGAGGGGAGCGTGCGCAAGTCCGGTTCGGCGCTGCGCGTCTCTGCCGAACTGGTAAATGTATCCGACGACACACGGGTGTGGTCCGAGACTTACGATCGAACCCTCGATGATGTCTTCAAGGTCCAGGACGACATCGCCGGCGCGGTGGTGGCGGCGCTGAGAGTCTCGATGCTCGGTGAGCCCAAGACCCGTGCAGCACCCACCACTAGCAGCGAGGCGTACCTGCATTTTCTGCGCGGACAAGAAGCCGCCTCTCAAGGCACCCCCGCAGCCCTAACCACTGCGCTCAGCGAGTTTGAGAAGGCGGTAGCCATCGACCCGTCATTTGCCGAGGCCTGGTGTGCTCTCGGTTCGGCGAGGATCAACGGCTTCGTCGGCGCCGGCGTTGGCAGCTACGAGAGCACGCGCCCAGGGGCGTTGAGTGCCCTGGAACGAGCGTTGCAGCTGAACCCGAACCTCGCCATGGCACACGCGGAGTTGGCGCGGCTTTATTATCAGATGGACTGGAATTCGACGGCCGCTCAGGTCGAACTCAAGCGCGCTCTGGCGCTGGATCCGCGGAACTTCTCCGCGCTGTGGTTGAGTGGCTACATCGCCAATTCCGAGGGAAGGTTCGATGACGCGATCGCGATTCACCAGGCGATCCGCGCCAATGATCCGCTGGCCGTGGATAATTACCGCCAGCTCGGCAACGCGTACTACCGTGCGGGTCGACTGGACGAGGGGGCGGCGATACTTGCCGACGCCACCCGGCGGTTCCCGAGCGTGCCCACGGTCCACTACAGACTCGCGCTGATCCTGCTCGCGCAACATAAGTTGGAAGCTGCCTCACAGGAATTCGCGCTTGAACAAGCTCAGGCATTTCGGTGGCTTGGGCTGCCACTGGCGCTCGATCGGCTCGGTCGCAAGAAAGAGGCGGACGAGAACCTGGCGCAGGCATTGTCCGATAGCGCTGTCCGCGACGGCGCCGCCTACCAGATTGCCTTGGTCTACGCCGCCCGCGGCGAGAAGGACGCGGCATTCCAGTGGCTCGAACGTGCTTTCCAGCAGCACGATGCCGGCATGCTCTGGATGAGGTACGACCCGCTGCTCAGGCCGCTCTCCGGCGATGCGCGCTTTAAGTCACTCGCTAGCCGCATGTCCCAACCCGGCGGTCGCGAGTCTGCAGCCTCGCCGTCTCGGGAGACCGGATCCTCAACGTAAGCTTCTGATTCGGATGGTCGCCACGGCCGCAAACCGCATCGCACCGCACAGATGTCCGGCCCCGCCGGGTGGGCGGCGGATTCGAAACGCGCTACGCGGATCTCGGCCCGTCAGCTGAGAGACGGCGAAGCCGCCCGAATCCAATGCGCTGTCCGGTTACAGAATATGTCCGTCGGGCATCCAGTTGACGACTCGTCCGATTGGGGAGCACCCTTGGCCTGAGGCGGATCAGTGAACTTACCGCGCCCGGCGTCGCTGAAGCGGCGATAGCCGAGGAGCGGGGGTCCTTTCATTTATAAGAAGAAGAGCAACCGGAACTGACCATGGTGCGGCAAGTTAAGCGCCCGGACGAGGCCCCCACGGACCTCGAAAACACCGACGAACTGCCCGTGCTCGATGTCGCCGCTTACGAGGCGAAACTTCCCTCGGGCAAGGCAAGCGGCGAGGTGAGCGGCCCAAGCGTGCCCGGCACGGCCTGGGACGAGAGTCGATCAAAGCCACTTGCCGAGCTGCCCCCGGCCGAGACGCTGCGGGATATCGAAGCGTGGATCGCAGCGCAAGAGGCGCGCGCACAGACCCACGAGCGCGTTCTTGCGGATGCCCGTGTGGCGCACACGGCCATCCAAGCACAGGCCGACAATCTCAGGCTCGAGCTTGAGGTCGCGCAAAAAGCACTTTACACCGCCCTGTGTCGCGCCAATGACGGCGAGCGCCTCGCGCTCGACAACCATGCCGCAGCACAGGCCGCCGAGGCTCGCGCCGCGCAATTGCAAGTTGCGCTCGAAGCAACGAAGCAGCAGCACGCGAGCGCCGTCGAGGGCGTGGACGCCGCCACGACCGAACTCGCTCGAGCACGCGACGCCCTCGCAGCGCAAGCACGCGAACAAAACGGGATGCTGCAGCGGCAGGCCGAGCTCGAGCGAGGGCTGGAGGAACGCTCAAGCCGGGCGGCACAGCTGGAGCGGGAGCTCGGGGGCCTGCAGACGCGCATCGGCGAAGCCGATCGCGAACTCGCGCAGCGCGCCGAGCGCATAGCGGCCATTCAGGAAGAGAGCCGCCTTCGACAGTCCGCCGCTACGGATTTCGCGCGTGAGCGCGACGCACTCGCCATGCGCGTCGCGTCCTTTCTCGAGAATGCGCAATCAAACGAGTGGAAGCGCAATGTATGGGACGATGTATGGCACAAGCTCGACGCTGAGCTGGCCGATGCACGTGCGCTACTCGGACGGGCCGAAGCCGAGCGCGCGGACCTCGCCGCGATTATCGATGACGTACGCGCCGAACTTGCCAAGCGCGACGCGACCATTGCGCACCTCGAGGCAGATCGCACGGCCCAGTCCGCCGCACGCGAGGAGCTTATCGCCAGCCGTGCGAGCGAGGAGCAAAGCCACGCCGTCAGCGCGCAGGAGCTGCGTGCTCACGCGGAAGCGCTTGCCACTGAACTCAAGTCGCTCGAAGTACGGTATCAGCACAGCGCAGAATCCGTGGCGGCCCGCGACGCACAACTCGCTGAGTCGCATGCCACCGGCATGGCGCTGGAGCAGACACTGCGCGCCGTGCAGTCGAGCGGCTCGGCGCATGCGGCGCGGGCGGCGGAACTCGAAGCGCTTACGAGCAGTCTGAGCCACGCGCTGCAAGTGCAGGCTGAGGCCACGCAACGCGCGAACGCGCTTATCGAAGCCCGCGAACGCGAGCTCGCGGACGAGCGTACCCGCGCCAGCACCCTGGAAGCGGAGCTGCAGGCGGCAATAAACCGAGCGACGGACCAATCGGCGGCAGTCCAGGCGACTGAGACGGCGCTCAACATGCACCTCGAACAGCTCGCGGCGCGTCAGGACCGCTTGGCCCAGCTGGAGCGGGAAGCAACCTGCCAGTCCGAGAGAGTCGCAAACTTGCAAGTGGAGCTCGCCCAGGCCAGGGCGCTCGTGGAGCAGGCCGAGACGTCACGAGGCCCGGCGGAAAGTGAACTTAGCCGCGTCCGCAGCGAACTGGCACGCGAGACCGAGCGCGCGGGCGCCCTGGATGCTGCGCGGCAGAAACTCGCACTGGAACTTGAGCGGACACGCGGTGCACTGGATGAACGGGAATTGCAGGTGCGGCGGCTCGAGCGTTACGCGAGCACCAGCGCCCAAGTGTTGAGTCGGATCAAACTCGGAATCGAGCGGGAAAGCAACACCCCGACGTCCGAGATGCCCGAATTCCCGGACGATGGCGCGACGCTCATCCCGCTCGATGATAGTGACGCACCTCCACTGCCCCTGGGCCGGCACACAACGATTGGCCGGGCACCGGAGAGTGATCTGTGCCTTAAGGATTCATCGGTCAGCCGGCGGCACGCCGTCGTGACGATCGGTCCAAAAGGGGCATTTATCGAGGACATCCGTAGCGTCAACGGTGTGACCGTGAACCGTCAGCGCATCCGCCACGCGCGCCTTGCCGACGGTGATGTGGTCGAACTCGGACTCAGACGGTTCCGGTTTACCACGCCGCCGGCAGGGGTTTCGATGCCCTCTGCGACCTGACGCACGAAAAAACGCCCCGCTCCAGGTGATTTCCCCGGGGTGGAGTGGAACCACCGACACGCGGATTTTTTTGTCCGCCTGAATCCGCATCCGCCGGATGCCGCTCAGCGCGATTGTGCACCTGGACGGCTGGCTACGGAGCGGGCGGGCGTCGGGTTCAGCTGAGCACGGCGATCCCAAGTCCGGAGCGGCGCCAAGGGCCCGTGCAAGCAACGGCTCGTCGCCTCGCGCCAGTGCAGCGCGAGGCGGGTTAGAAAGAAACTGGCCGCATGTGATCAGCTCTCAAAGTAGCGGCCCCGCTCGAGATCGCCTATGAGCCCGCGTTGTCCTGGGTCCCACCCCAACAGTTCCCGCGTGCGTCGACTCGAAGCCGGGCAGTCGATCGTCGCGAAATGTGCCCGCCAGCCGAAGTGCTGGGCGGCCTCATCCGCGGACTTGCTGACGAGGGGCACATTCAGGCGCTGACCGATGGCCGCTGCGATGTCCCGGAATGGCACGCCCTCCTCGGCTACGCCGTGATATCGGGCTCCCGCGGTGCCCTGCTCGAGCACCAGCCTGTAAAGCGGGGCAGCATCGAGGCGGTGTACGGCGGGCCAATGGTTGCGCCCGTCGCCCACATACGCCGAGACGCCCTTCTCACGCGCGATGCCGATGAGCGTCGGCACGAAGCCGTGATCACCGTCGCCGTGCACCGAAGGAGGAAGCCGCAGCACGCAGACGCGCACTCCGCGAGCCGCCAGCGTCACCGCCACTGCCTCCGATGCTGCGCGCGGCGCCGCGGTGGGACCGGAGGCTGGCGCATGCTCTTCGAGCCCCAGGCGGCCTGGCGTCAAGAGCGCGGTGCCGGAGGTAATGACCAGGGGGCGGGCAGTGCCGGCAAGCGCGGAACCGAGGGCCTCGATCGCAGCCCGGTCGTTTTCGCAGTTTTCCTTCCACCGGGAGAAATCGTGGCGATCCGCAGGTGCGCGCCGCGCAACCGGACTGGGAGAGCGTCGCAAGATTCGTGGTCGCGGCATTCCGCGCGGATGCCACGCGCGCCGGGGCGTCGCGCAACGTTCAGGCGCTCGTGGATGAGCTCTCACGCGCAAGTCCGGCCTTTGCCGCAATGTGGCGCGACCATGATGTCCGGAATTACGGTGAGGGCACGAAGTACATCAGACACCCGCGTGCCGGGGTACTCGGGCTGGAATACTCCGCTTTCTTCGTCGATGGCCGCCCCGATTTGAGCTTGGTGATCTATACCCCGGCCACTGCCCGGGACGCAGACCGCGTTCGCTCCCTGATCAGCTCCCAACAGAAGCCCTTCCCGCGGCAGGTGCCTGCGGGCCGCTCAAGCGCACTTAGACGCAATGTGCGCAGCTGACGCAGGAGTGTTTGAGCGCCGTTCTCAGGAAGATGAGAGCCGGCCGGGCACACGCGTAGGTTGTGCCAACCGACGCCAGGGCGGATCATTGCACCGACGCCCACCAAGCGGTTAACACAGATAAGAGGCGGATACTCCATGAAGCGACGGACTTTTTGCGGCATGAGTTTGATTGGGGGCGTTGCCACCACGCTGCCGCTCGGGCGGTTGATTTACGCCCAAGGCAAGCCGGTGCAGGCTGAACCGGCTGATCTGCGCGCGGTGAAGCTGTCAGGCGCGGAAACCACCATCGAGCGCGCGGCGGTTCAGGATTTTCGCGCAAGCCTCCGCGGCTCGTTGCTCACCAGGGGTGACGAAGGCTATGAGAGCGCGCGGCGCATATGGAACGGGATGATCGACAAGCACCCCGCGCTCATCGCACGTTGCGCTGATGCCGCTGACGTTCAGCGCGCGGTCACCTTCGCGCGTGAACGTGAACTGCTTCTGGCGGTACGCGGCGGTGGCCACAGCTTCCCCGGCTACTCGACGTGCGACGGTGGCCTGATGATCGATCTGTCAGCCATGAATTCTGTGCGCCTGGATGTGCCCAGTCGAACGGCCCAGGTCGGCGGAGGAGCCTGGGTGGCGGATGTCGATGGTGCGACGCAGAAAGAAGGACTCGTCACTACGCTGGGACAGATTTCAAACACCGGCGTGGGTGGTCTGACGCTCGGTGGCGGCTTCGGCTGGGTGTCACGGCGGTTCGGTTTGGCATGCGACAACCTTATCAGTGCGGAACTTGTTACTGCCGATGGCAAGCTGCGCCACGTGAGCGAAAAAGACGAGCCGGACCTCTTCTGGGCCATACGCGGTGGTGGCGGAAACTACGGCGTCGCGACCTCATTCGAGTATCGACTGCATCCACTCAATCCCCAGGTGCTGGCAGGACGTGTTGATTACCCGGCGCCGCAGGTCAAGGATGCCATCGAGTTCTATGCCAACCTCATCTCAAACGCCCCCCACGAACTGAGTGTCGACCTGGGCCTGGCCGCGGGGGCCGACGGGCAACCCAGCGCTCGGATCTACGTCCTCTACACCGGAGAGCCCCGCACCGGCAACAAGCTGCTGGCGCCGCTGCAGCGTTTCGGAAAGCCCAGCAAGAACACTATCGGTCCGAAGACCTATCACGAAGTACAAACCCAGTTTGACGGCCCGCCGCTTGACCCGAGCAATAACTACCTCAAGGGCGGCTTCGTCCGCGAATACTCTCCCGGGCTCATTGACGTGCTCGCTCGAGACTTCAGACCCGACAAGCGGCTCAGCGCTTTTTTCCAGAACGCCAACGGCGCAGTTGCGGCCGTCCCGCAGACCGCCACCGCGTTCTCGCATCGAAACGCAATCGCGAACATGATGTTCGGGGGTCATTGGGAGGACGCATCCTACAACGCGCAGGGCCGCGCGATGGTTCACGCCAACTGGGATAAGGTGGCCCCATTCACTGACGGTTACTACGTGAATCTGAATGACGTCGATCCGAAGGGCACGGATCGCAACTACGGTCCGAATTTCGCGCGTCTGGCAGCGCTAAAAGAACGGTATGATCCATTGAATCTCTTCCGCTTGAACGCGAATATCAAACCCGCCTGAAGAACCGTGGACGGGGTAATACCGGATCACATTCGCGGCCGCTCGATCTGCCAGACGTCGCGACGGGCGCTGCTCGAAAGACTCGTATCGCGTGCCGCGGCACTCTCTCACGCCACCGCCAGGAATGACCCCTCGACATGAGGCACGCCGAATATTGGTTTGAGAGTCACGATGGTCTGAGACTCTTCAGTCGCGTGTACGCGGCAAGCACCGCGAGCGCGCCGGTGGTGCTTTGCCTGCATGGTCTGACGCGCAACGGCCGTGACTTCGAGGACCTGGCGCCACACCTGGCCGCGCACTACCGGGTCATCGTGCCCGACGTTCGCGGCCGGGGCCTCTCTCAGCGCGATCCGGAGCCGAGTCATTACAAGATGCCGGTCTACCTGCGCGACCTCGAAATACTGCTGAACGGCCTCGGGGCGGACAAGGTTGCGATCGTCGGCACGTCCATGGGCGGACTGATGGCGATGACTTTGGCGGCCACGCGGCCGGAGCGTGTATCGCGGATCGTGCTGAACGATGTGGGGCCGGAACTCGATCCGGCGGGTCTGGAGAGGATCCGTCGTTATGCGGGTCGCAGCCCGGTCGTCGCGACTTGGGCGGAAGCGGCCGTGCAACTGCGGCAGATCTTCGGCGCGGCGTGGCCGAACCTTGCCGAAGCGCGCTGGGAGAGCCTTGCCCGGCGCAGTTACCGCTCGAACGCCGCCGGTCTGCTCGAGCCCGACGCCGACCCCCTGATCGGGGAAGTGGTGCGCAACTCCGCGAGCGCGGGGCGCGACCTGTGGCAGCTCTGGAGTGGGCTGCGCCAGGTGCCGGTGCTCGCGCTACGTGGCGAGCTGTCGGATCTTCTGAGTATGCAAACCCTGGAACGGATGCAAAGCGAGAAGCCCGATCTGCAGACGGCTGTCATCCCAGAGCGCGGCCACACGCCGCTGCTCGATGAGCCTGAGTCCCTCAGTCGCATCGACCGATTCCTCGAGGCCCGCTCGTAACCCACCGGGCCCATAGTGCCGGTCGTCGCCCCAAGTCGAATGCAGCTCTCTCGCATGTACGATCGCGAGTTCTCCTTGACGGGCCGGTACGCTAAATCCTGACTTTGAAGCAACTTGGATTATGCGCGATCGTTCCGAGAACGCACGCCAAGAAAATGCCGGCGAACACGGCAATCAGCAGCCAGTCGGCCACACGGTTTGTCCCCTGGGGCTCAGCGCTCGTCAGCCGCGCAACCCGATGGCTTAACAACGAAGCCGCCCCCGCACGCAGCAAGTGCGACCCCTCTGGAACGGCCAACTTTGCCAATGCGGAGACCAGATCGGCGCCCCGGCAGCCAGCGATGACGGAGTCGTCACAGGAAAGCTCTCTGAACATCGCGAGGCGGAAACCGGTCAGCCAGACGAGCGGGTGAAACCACAGCCCGCACACGGCAAGTTCGTGCAAGAGGCCGATCAGGTTGTCGCGCCGCCTCGCATGTATGACCTCATGAATCAGTACCGCTTCGAGCTCCGCCTCACTCAGCAGCCGCTCGACTCCCTGCGGAAGCGAGATGTGGGGACGCAACATTCC
The DNA here is from genome assembly GCA_963742045.1 of uncultured Pseudomonadota bacterium. Classification (GTDB taxonomy): domain Bacteria; phylum Pseudomonadota; class Gammaproteobacteria; order Steroidobacterales; family Steroidobacteraceae; genus 13-2-20CM-66-19. The sequence continues at coordinate 3,653,637 of CAVUKE010000003.1, read as the reverse complement.
GCTGACCGAGGGTGCCTGGACCATGGCAGACAACCGAACGGGTACGCCGTGCGCGAGAAATCTGTGCGTGAGCGGGGCAGAGTTCCAGTCGACGGCAACCGGCGGGTCGCGACGATCACGCCGCATGCGCAGAAGAAGCCGCGCCAGCATGAAGACGGCGCCCAACAGCCACACTCCAAAGAGCACGGCGCCGACTGTCAGGTTGCGAGAGATCCCGATACCGAGCTCGTCGAGGCCGCTCAGCTGCGTCGCCCACGCGACCGGTGACGCTCCGAAGTGATCGAAGAATCCGCCCAGGGGTACGATGAAATTGAGCGATGTCGCTACCCAGATCCAATACTTCCAGGTGGCCCTCCCCTTCCAGAGCGATGTCAGAACCCAGGCTGCGAGGCAGACAATTGAGGCATACAGCAGATGAACTTCCAGGTAATACACTGCCGGTGCGACGTGCTCATGCATGACCCTTCCCCCGGTTGCGCGCGGCCTTCTTCGGCAGTGCGCCCTGAAGAGCTTTCAGGTCCCTGAGCGTGATGCTACCCGTCTCGAGGAGGTTGGAGACCAGGAGGCGCGGAGAGCCGCCGAAGAGGTCCAGAAGGTCACGCACCAGGCCGCTGCGAAACTCACTCTGGTCGATCGCGGGCTCGAATAGCTGAGCGTTACCGATTTTCTTGACCCGACGCAATGCGCCCTTGTGCTCGAGCCGATACGCCAGCGTCTGCACCGTGGTGTACGCCACACGTTCGTCTTCCGGCAAGCTGTCGAGGATCTCCCGCACCGAAGCGGTGCCGAGCTTCCAGTACTGCTCCAGGATCCGGGTCTCAGCTTTCGAAAGACGCATGCGGCTCATATTTACTACGCTCCAAATAAATGCTACTACTTAGTACGTAGCATCGCAACCCAAGGCAAGATCAAGGCGACGGCACCGGGCGTACCCGGGGCGTCCCTGAGATAAAGCGTATGCGTAAGGCGCTGGTCCTGACACTGCTTTTCGCGCTCTTTGCAGTCGCGCAGGTCGCGGCGCAATCGTCCCCGGTTACCCTGGTCAAAGCGGCCCGATTGCTCGATCCGCGCACGGGCCACGTGCTGGCCCCCGCCGCGGTGCTGGTAGAAAACGAGAAGATCAGTGAGGTGGGCTCCCCGTCGCAAGTGCAGGCCCATGCGCCCGCCGACGTCAGGACGATCGACCTGGGCAGCGCCACGCTGTTGCCGGGTCTGATCGACAGTCATACCCACCTGCTGCTCGATGTCGTGGTGCCCCCCGAATCCGAGATCAACCGCCGCAGCAACGGCATGTTCCTGCCGGGACTGCTGCTGGCGATCATCATGTCGCCGAGTGCGCGCGTGCTGCTCGGCGCCCAGCTGGCGCGCGAAGACCTGGAGAGCGGCTTCACGACCGTGCGCAACCTCGGTCACTCCGGCATCGATGGCGACGTCGCGCTACGCGATGCGATCGATGCCGGTCGTGTCAGCGGCCCGCGGATGCTGGCCACCGGGCGCAAACTGATCGCACCCGGCGCGTACATCCAGAGTCTCAATGCCGCCCTTGCGGAGCCGATCGTGCAGCAGGAGTTTCTGACGATTGAGCGCCCGGATCAGGCGCGTCAGGTGGTACGCGCCAACGTCTTCTATGCTGTCGATCTGATCAAGATCACTGTCGATGACGACATCACACCGGCGGAGGTCGCAGCCGTCGTCGACGAGGCTCACCACCAGCGCCTGAAAGTCGCGGTGCATGCCGCATCCACCGAAAGCATTCAGATGGCGATCGATGCGGGCGCCGACTCCATCGAACATGGCAACAACGTGACCGACGCGCAGCTGAAAAGCATGCGCGACCAGAGAATCTTCCTTGACATCACCCCGACCTTCTGGGGTGGGAGCTTCACGCGGATTCTGGAGGCCAGCATCGTGATGTCGCCTGCGATGAGATTCAGGGAGACTGCGGCCGACGACCGCACGCGGCAACGCTCGATGTCCTTCGTACAGCGGATACTGAAGTCCGGAGTGAAATTTGCGGCCGGATCGGATATGTGCTGGGCCTATCCGGGCAAGACGCGCGGCGAGGCGAGCGCTTTGATGTTCAGCCACCTGCGCGAGGCCGGAATGCCCGCGCTCGACATCCTGCGCGCGGTCACGAGCAATGCTGCGCAGATGCTCGGCTGGCAGGATCGCGTCGGCGCGCTCGAGCCGGGAAAGTTTGCTGACCTCATCGCCGTCACAGACGATCCGATCGCTGATATCGGCGCACTCGAGCAGGTTCGGTTCGTAATGAAAGGCGGTCAGGTAATCCGCAATGACTCTCTGTGCACTGAAGTACGACGGGTGGGCGCGCCAGGGTGGACGCTGGTTGCGCTGCTTTGGAGCGGGCTATTACTTGGGGTTAACGCCACGGCCAGCGCCGCCCCAGGCGACGAGATCTACACGCGCCCCGGGGCACTGGTGCAAGCGGACGGAACCCGCCTGAATCTTTATTGCACGGGGAGCGGTTCGCCCGCAGTCGTGTTCGACTCGGGTTGGGAAGACTGGGCGCCCGTGTGGACCATCGTGCAACCGGAAGTTGCGCAGTTTACTCGCGCGTGCAGCTACGATCGTGCCGGCGCCGGCTTCAGTGATGCAGGGCCGATGCCGCGCACGAGTGTCCGCATCGCCGATGAGCTGCGCAGCGCGCTTCATAACGCCGGTATCAAGGGGCCCTATATCCTGGTCGGGCACGCCTTCGGGGGCGATAACGTGCGTACGTTCGCGGAACGCTATCCGGCAGACGTTGCAGGCCTGGTGCTGGTTGAAGCTGACGTGGTCGTCGGCGCCGATGAGCATCGGGGCGATGCCAGACTCATCGCCTCGCTGCGCGAATGCCGCGATGCGATTGCGGCCGGCAAGCCCCTGCCGGCATTGGCGGCCCGTCCGGGACGACCCACCCGAACCTGCGCGCAGCAGTTCTTTCGGGGCCTCCCCGAAGCGATGTGGTCACCGGCACTCAATGCCAAGCTCTTGGAGCTCGCCCAGACCAAGCTCGTCATGTACGACGCGTACATTTCCGAGATGGAGCAAATGCCGGCGGACGAGACCTACCTGCAGGAGCACAGTCACTCGTTGGGCTCGCTCCCCATACGTGTGCTCTCAACCGGAAATCATGGCATCCACGCACTCGATCCGACACGGCCACAGGACGCCGAACAGCAGAAATACGAGCAAGAAGTCGCGCGCGCGCAGGCCAAGTGGCTCGAGTTGTCCTCCAATGCCAAGCAGTTATTCACCGACAAGAGCTCAGAATACATTCCATTCGACCAGCCGGGCTTCGTGGTGGAGGCGATTCGTGAGGTCTTCACACAAGGGCACTAGGAGTCAGCGCGCGGCAAGGCTCTGCGGCGGCGGAATTCGCCGCTTACTGGCTGGGATCTGGGTCCCGGGTCGAAGCGAACCGCCGACACGGCGCCGCTGTGGCTGATCGGGGGAGACCCGATTTAACATTTTCTGCCAGCCGTCAGTAGCCCCCGGGTGCGGTGACACAGGCGGACGTTACCGCAAAGACGCCGCCGAAGGTCCTGACCCGCCGGCCTCGGAACACGCACGTGTCGGAGGCTGATCCGAAGGTGCGTGCATCTCGCGGAAGTTAGGTCTACCCTGATCAAAGACTAAAACTAAAAGCGCGCAACAGCGCCGTAGAATCCGCTTCGAGCGGCAAGGAGATACCGATGCGCGGAAAGAGAGCGGGATGGGCGGTCCTCGGGCTGCTGGCCGCACCGATTTCGGGCTGGGCGGGCAACGTCGATGCGATCTATGCGTTCGGCGACAGCCTGTCTGATGTTGGAAATATCTTCGCCGCCACCGGTGGTGCGGAACCGGCCGCGCCCTACGCGAACGGCCAGTTCAGCAACGGCGCGGTTTGGGTTCAGGACCTCGCGGGCGACCTCGGCCTCGCCCCTCTGAAGCCCAGCCTGGCGGGGGGAAGTGACTACGCCTACGGCGGCGCACAAACCGGGACGACGCCCTTCCACTCAGCCAATGCCACCGATCTTACCGGCGCGACGGGACAGCTGAGTCAATTTCAGGCGGTCCATGCGACCGCCGACCCCAATGCGCTCTACACGATCTGGATCGGCAGCAACGATTTGCTCGCGATCGCCGACTCGAAAGCCAACTCGTCGCAGATTGCCGCGGGCATCGGGGCGTCCGTGGTCAACATCGATAGCACAATCAGTGCCCTGGCGAGCGAGGGCGCGAAGGACTTCCTCATCCTCACCGTGACCGATCTTGGCAAAACGCCCGACGCCATTGCCGGAGGACCGGCCGCGCAGGCCGGAGCGTCCGCACTGGCGGCAGCCTTCGATTCGACTCTGGTGCATGGTTCAGGTCCGATCCCCTCGCTGGCAGCGCTGGCGGCGGCCGGTGGTCTGAACCTGAACGTACTCGACACCTACAGCCTGCTCGACAACATCGTTGAGAACCCGGCGGCCGGCGGCTTCACCAACGTGACCAGCCCCTGTCTGGTCGGGGCGGTCAACTACGCGGGCGGCACGCCCTGCGCCCCGACGATGGCCGGACAGGACCAGTACCTGTTCTGGGACGATCTGCATCCGACTGCGGCGGGCCATGCGCTCATTGCCGCGGATGCGTTTGCCGCGGCAGTTCCCGAGCCGGGCATGCTCTCGCTCCTCGGCCTCGGGCTCGCAGGCCTCGGACTCATGAGGCGGCGCAAGAGGGCCTGAGCGAGGCGCCCGATTCTCGTACAGCACGCCGATCCTCCGGAGTTCGGCGTACGCAGCCGCGGGCGCCGGCGCGTCCGGCGGTGCGCTGCCTCCCCGCCAGAGAAAAGCATCCCGTAGAAGCACGTAGCTTCCTTCTGACGGAGCGGTTTGGAAAAAACCTGTGCGGAGAGCCCCCCGTAAGGGGGCAGTCAGCTTCTGTGTTCCAAGTACCCCGTGCGGCTCGTCCTGCTTCCTGACTGCCCGCGACACGGCAGCGTATATGATGTCCATTGCTCGCCGGCAAAACACCGCCAGATCCGCTCTGTGAACCCCATTCTTGCAACCTGGCCGCTCCTGCTCGGCATGGGCATCCTCATGCTGGGCGCTGGGCTGCAGAGCACGCTGCTCGGCGTGCGTGCGACGAGCGAGGGGTTCCCCACGACCGTCACCGGCATGATCATGTCGTGCTACTACGTGGGTTATCTGCTCGGCACGCGCCTCGCGCCGCAGCTGCTGCGGCGTGTGGGACCGGTACGGGTCTTCGCCACCCTGGCCGCGCTTGCCTCGGTGGCAGTGCTAGTGCATGCGTCCTGGGTGCATCCGGGCCCGTGGGCGCTGATGCGTTTGCTCTCGGGTGTCTGCTTTGCGGGCATCTATGTCGTGGCGGAGAGCTGGCTCAATCACCGCGCCTCGAGGACCAACCGCGGTCAGCTGCTGGCCATCTACATGCTCGTTCTGTATGTGGGGCTGGGCGGCGCGCAATTCCTGCTGGTGCTTTCCAGTCCCCAGTCCACCGCACCGTTCATGCTGATTTCCGCGTTGATCTCGGTCGCAATGGTGCCGATCGTGGCCTCTGCACAGGAGGTTGACGGGCCGCCGGTGCCGCAGCGGGTGCGTTTCCGCGACCTGTACCGCAACTCACCGCTTGGAGTGGTAGCCGTCGCCTTCTCCGGCATGATCTCCTCCATCATTTTTTCAATGGGCCCCGTGTATGCGCGGCTGTCGGGTTTGGACACGCGCGGCGTGGCGGCGTTCATGGCGGTCAGCATCCTGTCCGCGGTGCTGACCCAGTATCCGGTCGGACGGCTCTCCGACCGCACGGACCGGCGCACGGTGATCGCGAGCGTGTGTCTCCTCGCCACAGTCGTGGCCGCTGCAATCGAGGTGTTCGGCCCGCTACCGCGAATCGTCTTCCTCACGCTGGCGGCGCTGTTCTCGGGCGCCGCGCTGACGCTCTATTCGCTCTCGGTCTCGCATGTCAACGACAAACTCGACCCTTCCCAGATGGTCGCCGCGAGCAGCGCGCTGCTTCTCATCAACGGCATGGCAGCGGCCTTCGGACCGGTGATCACCGGTGCACTCATGGGTGCCTTCGGCACACGGGCTTACTTTGGCATCCTCGGCACCCTCACCGGTGCCCTGACACTTTTCGACCTATGGCGCAAGGGTCGGCGGGGCCCCGTGCCGCAGAGCCAGAAAGGTCCGTTCATCAACACGCATGAGCTCGTGACTTCCGCCGGCCTGGACCCCGCTCCCGCGGCCGGCGCCGAGCCACTCGAGCTCTGCGCGGCCGCACAGGTGACCGCAGGTGCAGCGACGGCGAGAACGCCTCCTTGATCATCGAGTCGGTCGATCCGGCGTGCCCGAGGGATCGCTCCCGAGGGCCGCCACGCACGTGATCCCTTGGCGCGTAGCCGGGGGTGCTTGCGCGCGGAAAGCCTAGTAGACCTCTGGTACCAGCATCTCCGGGGGCACTGCCTGGCGCGAATAATGCTCGTGGTGCTCGCGCTCGGGCAGCACGATCGGCTCCTTGTGCACTTCGGTATAAGGAAACTGCTTCAACAGGTGATCGATGCAGTTGAGCCGCGCACGCTTCTTATCGACCGCATGTACGACCCACCAGCGTGCCTCGGGGATGTGAGAGCGCTGGAGCATGATCTCTTTTGCAATTGTGTATTCTTCCCAGCGGCGACGTGACTCCAGGTCCATCGGACTCAGCTTCCATTGCTTGAGCGGATCTTCGATACGACCGAGGAACCTCAGGTGCTGTTCCTCGTCCGTAATTGAGAACCAGTACTTGAGCAACCGGATGCCCGAGCGCACCAGCATCCGTTCGAACTCCGGGACCGAGCGGAAGAATTCCTCATATTCGGCCGCAGTGCAGAACCCCATCACATGCTCCACGCCCGCACGGTTGTACCAGCTGCGATCGAAGAGAACGATTTCGCCGGCCGCGGGCAGGTGCGGCACGTAGCGCTGGAAGTACCATTGCGTACGCTCGCGATCGTTGGGCGCCGGCAGAGCGACGGCGCGGCAGACGCGCGGATTCAACCTTTGCGAGATGCGCTTGATGATGCCGCCCTTGCCGGCGGCGTCGCGCCCTTCGAAGACGATGACGACCCGTTGTCGGGTGGCGACCACCCAGTCCTGCAGCTTTATCAGTTCGGCCTGCAGCCGGAAGAGCTGTGAGAAGTACTGATGCCGCTCTTCCCTGCTCTCCGCTCCCGAGTCCCGCAGTCCGTCCGCGCGCGGGCGACGGTCATCGATCTCCATTTCCAGCTCTTCGTCGTAACCATCAGCCAGATCGCGACTGATGCGGCGGATGATTTCTTCACGATCGGCAGACGAAAGCTCAGCCATGCGTAGGCTCCGGGCGTTCACCAAAAGGCAAATCGTCCTCTGTGATTGTGACAGATTTGTTTCGCCAACCGGCGCATGGGCTCACAGGCGCCTGCGTTCTCACATCCGGCGGGCAGATCCTCAGGCTAAAATCCACCCGCGGGTCGTGCAATTTTGTCCGGCGCCGGAGGTGCATTCGTGAGCGTACCGAAGCCGCCGCCGGTGGCGCCATTTGAACTGCGGGATCCGGTGAATCCGGCGATGATGCGTCGGCTCGAGCGGCTGGGCCTCGCCGATCACGCGGAGCAATGGACTGAGCGTTACCTTTTGTGTCAGCACGTGGTCGATCCGCCGGCCGCAACCACACGGCAGCAGTTCGAGGCCACCAGCCGCTTCCTGCGTGATCTGATCGCGCACCGGTGGATCAAGACTGCCCGCGTGCGCGAGCGCAGCTTGCCAAAGCGCATTCACTATATGTCGATGGAGTTCCTGCTCGGCAGGACACTGCGCAACAACATCACGAATCTCGCCGCCGAACCCCTGGTTCGCGATGCGCTGCAAAACCAAGGCTGGAATCTGGATGCGCTGATAGAGGAAGAGCCGGATGCGGGGCTGGGCAATGGCGGACTCGGGCGCCTGGCCGCCTGTTTCATCGATTCGCTCGCAACGCTGCAATACCCGGCGATCGGCTACGGGCTGCGCTACGAGTACGGCATCTTCCGTCAGGTGATCCGCGATGGCTCCCAGGTCGAGCAACCGGACAACTGGCTGCGCAACCGCGACCCGTGGGAAATCCCACGACCTACCAAGGTGTATTCGGTCCCGCTGAACGCGAGCTTCGAGCTGCGCGGATCGGAACTCAAGTTCACGCCTAACCGACCCGCCCGCCTGCTGGGCATGGCTTACGATCGCCCGGTGGTCGGATACGGCGCCAATTGCGTGAACACGCTGCGTCTGTGGGCGGCGGCCGCGCCGGAGTCCTTCGACTTCGCCGAATTCTCGCAGGGCGATTTCGCCGGCTCGGTAATCAACAACGTCGCCGCGGAATCCATCACCCGCGTTCTGTACCCCGATGACTCGACCGAGGCGGGCCGCACGCTGCGCTTCCTGCAGCAGTACTTTCTGGTGAGTTGCTCGTTGCAAGACATCATGGCGCGGCTGCTCAAAAGCAAGGACGTGAACTGGTTATCGTTGCCGGACCTGGTAGCGGTGCAGATGAACGACACGCACCCGGCCCTGTGCGTCCCCGAGCTGATGCGTATTCTCCTCGATCAGGCCCACCTGCCTTGGGAGCAGGCTTGGGACATTACCTTGCGCACGCTTGCTTACACCAATCACACGCTGCTGCCCGAGGCACTCGAGCAGTGGCCGGTGAGCCTGTTCGAGGTCCTCATCCCGCGGCAGCTGGAGATAATCTACGAGATCAACAAGCGTTTCCTGGATGACGTGCGTCGCAGGTATCCCGGTGACGAAGCGCGCGTGCGGCGAGTCAGCCTGATCGATGAGACCGCCGTGCGGCGGGTGCGCATGGCGCATCTTGCAGTGGTTGGCTCACACAGCACCAACGGCGTCGCGGCGATTCACACGGACCTGCTGCGCACTCACGTACTGCGTGACTTTGCCGAGCTGTATCCACAGCGATTCAACAACAAGACCAACGGTGTCACGCCCAGGCGCTGGCTGCAGCAGGCGAACCCCGCCCTGTCGGCCCTCATCACTGCCACGATTGGCGAATCATGGGTTACCGACCTTGGGAAACTGCGCGAGCTGCTGCCCGCTGCCCAGGACGCCGGCTTCCGCGAGCAATTTCGCCAGGCGAAGCGCGCTGCCAAGGCGGCCTTTGCCGGCTGGCTGCGTGCGACCTACAACGAGGTCGTGGACCCGGATTCGATCTTTGACAGCCAGATCAAGCGCATCCACGAATACAAACGCCAGCTGCTGAATGTCCTGCACATCATCGTGCTGTACAACCGCCTGCGCCAGAATCCGAACTGCGAGATGGCTCCGCATACCTTCTTCTTCGCGGGCAAGGCGGCGCCTGCATATCACTTCGCCAAACTGGTGATCAAGCTCATCAACCGCCTTGCCACCACCATCCATGAGGACCCGGCGGTGAAGGGACGCCTGAAGGTGCTGTTCCTGCCTGAATACAACGTGAGCCTGGCGGAGCGCCTCATCCCGGCGAGCGACGTGTCGGAGCAGATCTCCACGGCCGGCTACGAGGCGAGCGGTACCGGCAACATGAAGTTCATGATGAACGGCGCACTGACCATCGGGACGCGGGATGGGGCGACCATCGAGATGGCCGCCGAGGCCGGCGAGGAGAACTTTTTCCTCTTTGGACTCACCGCGCAGCAGGTGGCCGATAGTGCCCCCTGGTACGATCCGCGCTGGCACTACGCCAACGAGCCGGAGACGCGCGCGGCGCTTGAGCTCATCGTCTCTGACCTGTTCACGGGCCACGAACCGGGTGTCTTCCATCCGATCCACCATGCACTGCTCGAGGGTGGCGATCACTACCGGCATCTGGCCGATCTGACCGATTACGCCCGCGCGCATCGTCAGCTGGATCGCTGCTACGCCGATACCGAGTCCTGGACCGCGAAGGCGATCTGCAACGTAGCCACCTCGGGCAGATTTTCCAGTGATCGCACGATCCGTCAATACGCCGAGGAGATCTGGAACCTCAAGGTGTCGCTGGTCTCCTAGCGGTTCCGCGCGCCTCAGGCGCCGACCGTGTTCGGATCGCGCCAGGCGCGCTCGAAGGGCAGCCTCCAGGTGTGCGGGGCGATCAGCTGATGAATCGCATTGGGTCCCCAGGAGCCGGGAGCATACGGGCGCGCGGGCGGGGGCGCCTCCAGGAGCGACGTGGAGACATCCCACAGTCGCTCGATCCCCTCGGCCGTGGTGAACAAGGTGTGATCACCGCGCATGGCATCGAGGATCAGGCGCTCGTATGCCTCGAGCACGTCACCAATATGACCGGTGTCATGCATGGCGAACTGCAGACTCTGCTTGTCCAGTCGCATGCCCGGTCCGGGCCGCTTGCCGTAGAAGGACAGCGACATCTTGGACGCATCGGCGAGGTCGAAGGTCAGATGGTCCGGACCTTGCGCACCGACGCCGGAATCGGCTGGGAACATGCTCCGTGGCGGCTCCCGAAAAGCAATCGAAATGATGCGCTGACCCTCCGCGAGACGCTTTCCCGTGCGCAGGTAGAACGGCACCCCGGCCCAGCGCCAGTTGTCGATGGCGCACTTCAGAGCGATGAAGGTTTCCGTATCTGATTCGCGATCGACGCCCTCTTCGTCCCGATAGCCGACGTACTGGCCGCGCACAACGTCGCCGGGTCTGATCCGCAGCAGGCTGCGGAACACCTTGTTCTTCTCCTCACTGATCGAAGCCGGCTCCAGGGCCGTAGGCGGTTCCATGGCCGTGAAGGCGAGGATCTGGAACAGGTGCGTGACCACCATGTCGCGATAGGCGCCGGTGGCCTCGTAGAAGGCGATCCGCTTGCCGAGGGTAAGCATTTCGGGCACGTCGATCTGGACGTGGTCGATGAAGTTACGGTTCCAGATAGGCTCGAACAGCCCATTGGCAAAGCGGAACGCAAGGATGTTCTGCGCAGGCTCCTTGCCGAGGAAGTGATCGATGCGAAAGATCTGCTCCTCGGAGAACACCTCGTGGAGGCGCGCATTGAGGGACATCGCGCTCTGGAGGTCAACGCCGAAGGGCTTTTCCATCACTATCCGGGCGCGCTCGACCAGTCCGGCCTCCCCCAGCAGGCGCACCGCGGACAGCGCCGCGCTCGGCGGCACGCTCAGGTAGTGCAGCCGCCGGCTCTCGGCGCCGCCGAATGACGCCTCGGCGTGTTCGACGGCATTTCGCAGCGCATCGGCACCGGCCGACAGCGGAACGTAGTCCAAGCGGGACGCGAATTCATCCCAGGCGGCTGCGGTAACTTCGCGACTGCAGAACTCGTGCAGCGCCTCGCGTCCAAAGTCGCGGAATGCCTCCGCTCGCATCTCCTCGAGCGACACGCCGATGATTCGGCAACCAGGGATGAACCCCGCGCTCGACAAACGGAACAGGCCGGGCAGCAGTTTTCGGCGCGACAGATCACCCGTGGCCCCAAAGAGCACCACGACGTGGGGGAATTTCGGACCGCCACCCGGGGGTATCTTCGGCACCCTCAGATGCTCACGTGAGCTGCGTTGATCGGCAGAGGGCTCAAGTTTGGGATGCTCATGATGCTCCAGGAGAGTGGATGGAATCGTGGTCGACGAACTCGGCGGCGAACACAAAGCGGTTCGGGCACGCCAGCGCTAGCGAACACCTCTGCCCCGCAACAAATTACTAACGTCGTCAATTTTTTCGTCCAGCAGATTCAACTTGCGTGCGAGACCCTGAATGTCGGCGGCGGCACGCCGGTTGACGTCGAAATCGAGTTCCCCTCGTAGCCGGTCTTTGGTGTCCTGACGATTCTGACTCATCATGATTACGGGAGCTTGAATTGCCGCGAGCATCGAGAGGAACAGATTCAGAAGGATAAATGGATAAGGGTCCCAGGCCTTGACGCCCAGAGCGATGTTGATCGCGGCATAGATGATCGTCAGGACGCCAAAGGAAATGATGAAGGTCCATGAGCCCCCGAAGCGGGCGACCTCATCCGCAACGTGCTCCGCGACTGTGGCCTGGGTTTCGATGAGTTCGTTCGGATTGCGGGTGGCGCGTGTCCGAACGAGCTCGTGTGCCGCGTGGAACTGACGCCCCTGAGCAGTCAGCAGGTCCATGCCAGCGTGCGGCTTGCGCTGCAGCAAGACGGCGATGTCTTCACGGGAGACTTCAAGGCAGGAGGTTGCCTCGAGGGCAATGGCATTGGTGTAGTGAGGGGTCTGCTCGAGCATCGAGGCAAATCCGAAAAACTCCCCCCGTGCAGGCTCATCCACGATGACCTCCTGGTGATCTTCGTCCAGCGTAGTGACGCGGACCTTCCCGGAAACCATCACGTAGGCCTGCCCACCGGCGTCGCCGTGCTTGTAGATGCGTTCGCGAGCCGCGAAGTTCTTGAGCTCAACCTGAGCGGCGAGGACCGCGGTCTCATCGTCATCCAGCAAAGCAAACAGAGGAATGCCTCTCAGTACATCCGGATTACAGCTCATCAGGATCTCCTCCGATTGAGAAATCATAGTCCCATGGTGAGGCGGATCCGGGATCGCTCCGCAACACGCCAGAGATCGCCTCCTGCGCCGCACCCACTCCGCCCCTCACAAACGGGGCGCGGTCGAGGTTGCATCTTTCGGAGCCTGCATGCCGCACCCGGCGGCGGCCGGCATCCAGCCGCGACAGGATGCCAGTCCCCGCCCATCGGCATGCCGCGCGCATACCCGGCGGCGGCCCATCGGGGTCAGCTTACCGGCCGGGCTTTACGAATCTCAGGGTCATCCGATCCGACTCGCCGATCGCCAAATACTTGTCGCGATCCTTCTCCCCGAGCGCGAGTGTCGGAGGCAGTGTCCACACTCCCTCCGGATAGTCTTTAGTGTCCTTCGGGTTGTTGTTGATCGGCGATTCTGCATCGAAGCGGAAGCCCGCAGTCGCCGCCAGTTTCTTTATGTAGTCCTCGTCCATGTAGCCGGACTTACGCATCTCCTCAAGACTCGTGCCCGGCTTAGCGCGGTGCTCGACCACCCCGAGCACCCCACCGGGCTTCAAAGCCTTGAAGAATGCGTTGAAATTCGCCTGCTGAACGCCCGTTTCCAGCCAGTTATGCACGTTACGAAACGTGAGCACCACATCGGCGGTCCCTGGCGGGCAAATCTCGGTCAGCTGCGGCGCATGTAATTCGCTGAGGACCGCCTTGCCGAGGTGAGTTGGATCCTCCGCGATGCGCTTGCGCAGCGCGGCCGCATTGTCCTTAGCCTCCTTTGCTGCGCCGGCTACATCGGGAGCTTCTATGGCGGCGTAGTACTTGCCCTGTTCGCGCAGGTAGGGGGCGAGGATTTCCATATACCAGCCGCGGCCGGGCCAGATCTCGACTACGGTCTGGTTCGGCTGCACTCCAAAGAAGCGCAGCGTTTCCAGCGGGTGGCGATACTGGTCGCGCGCCACGTATTTTGCAGTGCGCGAGGGACTGGCAATCGCTGCGGCTAGCGGACCTTGGGCGTCCGCTGCGACCGCGCTGACGACAACCGCCGCCAGCGTCAGCAGCAACGCGGCACGAACTGATAGTGTGGAAGGCACGGCGCTATCTCCGGCAAGGGTGCGAGTTCGCGAAGGCTCTATAGTACCGTCCCGCGGCCGTCGCGAGGATGCGATCATCCCTTCATGGCGCAGCTGAGGTGGACTAAATCCGGTTCGCGATCAATTAAGACTTAGACTGCCGTCCTCGCTGTGTGTCCAGGAGCGCGCGAGCTTTTCAGACTTTGCCATCGCACGTGCAATCCGGACAATGCGCCCATGTCCCTTATTACACTTCTCAATGCGCATATCGCCTTCGGCGAGCGGCCGCTCCTGGATGATGCCCAGCTCACCGTACAGGCGGGCGAGCGACTCGGGCTGATCGGCCGCAACGGCACCGGTAAATCAACACTCCTTGGTGTGCTCGCAGGTGTGACTCTGCTGGATGAGGGCGAGCTGCAGCGACGCGAGGGCTTGCGCCTCGGGCTCGTCGAACAAGAGCCACAGCTCCCCCCGGCGGAAACCCTGCAAGACAGCCTGCGGCTGCGAGCCAGGGCCTGCGCGCCCTGGAGTGATGGGGTGCCGGCGGATGAGCGCGAGCTCTGGCGCCTGGAGTCGCGCCTCGAGGAATTCCTGCACCGCTTCGGCATCAGCGGCCTCATCTCAGCGGCCAGTTGCTCGGGCGGAGAGCGCAAGCGTGCTGCGCTGGCCCTGGCGCTCGCGCTACAGCCGGATCTGCTGTTGCTCGATGAGCCCACCAATCATCTTGATATCGAAGCCATCGAGCGACTGGAGGAACTGCTGCTGAAGGTGCCCGCTGCCATCGTCATCACCCACGATCGCGCCTTCCTCGATCGGGTCACCACCCGCATCATCGAACTGGACCGCGGCGTGCTGCGCTCCTACCCCGGCAGCTTCGCCGCCTATGAGCAGCGCAAGGACACGGAGCTCGCCGCGGAGGACACCGCGCGACGCCAATTCGAGAAGTTCTGGAGGCAGGAGGAGGTCTGGATTCGCAAAGGCGTCGAGGCCCGCCGAACGCGCAACGAAGGGCGCGTGCGCCGGCTCGAACAATTGCGCGTTGAGCGCGCTACGCGACGCGATAGGCTCGGAAGCATTCGCCTCACCCTCAATGCGGGCGAACGCTCGGGCGATCTGGTGGCCGAGTTCGAGAAGGTGAGTAAACGCTTCGGAGCCCGAGCGCTGATCGAAGATCTCTCGATGCGTATCATGCGTGGCGATCGCATCGGACTCATCGGCGCGAACGGCACGGGAAAGTCGACCCTGATCCGTCTCATCCTCGGCGAACTCACGCCCGACACCGGCACGGTGCGCCTCGGAACCCGCTTACGCATCGCCTACTTCGACCAGCTCCGCGACCAACTTGATCCAAACGCGACGCTCGCCGAGGCCATCAGTCCCGGCTCCGAGTGGGTGCAACTCGGCGACGAGCGCAAACACATCGTGAGTTATCTGGGGGAGTTCCTGTTCCCCGCGCAGCGCGCGAACTCACCCATCAGCATGCTCTCCGGCGGCGAGCGCAACCGTCTCCTGCTGGCGCGCCTGTTCGCCCAGCCCGCAAACCTCCTCATATTGGATGAGCCGACCAACGATCTCGACATTGAATCCCTCGAGCTCCTCGAGGAGCGCCTGCAGGACTACAACGGGACGCTGCTGCTGGTGAGTCACGACCGGCGCTTTCTCGACAATGTCGTCACTCAGACCTTGGCCGCCGAAGGGAATGGGGTATGGCGCGAGTACGCCGGCGGTTATGGCGACTACCTGCGGCAGCGGCCGGCGCTGCCGGTGCCTCGCGCAAATGAGGCCGGTCAGACGACGCCTGCGCCGCAGGCCGCGCGCGCGCGCTCTGCGGGTGCAACTGCCCTCAAGACCCGCACGCGGTTGAGCCATAAGGAGGAGCGCGAGCTGGCCGCCCTGCCGGAACAGATCGAATCGCTCGAGCGCGAGCAAACTGATCTCACCGCGCGCATGAGCGCTGCGGACTATCACCGACTCGGAGGCGAGCGGCTGCGCGGCGACCGCAAGCGGCTCGCGGAGCTCGAAGACCTGCTGCTGGAGAAGTTCGCGCGCTGGGAAACGCTTGAAGAGCAGCGCGCACAGTCAGCATAGCCATGGAGCCGGCGCCCTCTCTGCTGGGCATTGAAATGAGGTGAAGTGCCCCACTGGCGCACGCGTCTTCGCGGCCCAGGAGCTGTGCCACAGCCTTGGCAGGCTCAGCAATGGCAAGGTAACCGGGCTTTGCGCACCCGCAAGGGTCTCTTTCTGACCTAGAACGGAACGGTACCGTTGCGTTTCTATAGGCGAGCGAGTAGCGTTCCTGTGAGCTGCGATCGGTCTCACAACGAGCACAAGGAAGCAACGCCATGCCTGGACTCAAGAAGACGGTTTTCGCTGCAATCGCGACCGCCGCGATCGTGTGTCTGCCGATCAGGCCCGCCGCTGCCGCCGGCCCGTTACTCTTCGCCCCCTGGGCATTGGGCCACATCGTGGCGAGCGTGATTGTCGCGTCCGCAGCGGCGGTGGCCCAACCGCAGGTGCCTTACCCGGTAAATCCAAGCTACTACGGAGGCGCGCCCGGCTACTATGCGCCGCCCAACTACTACCCCCGGCCGCCGGGATACTACGCGCCGTCACCCGGATATTACCCACAGCCTTACTACCGGCCAGCCCTTGCGTATGCTCCCGCGATGCCCCGCCTGCCTTACTATGGGCCTTATGGGGGACGGGCGTCGTATCGGTCGGGCGGTTTCGGTCATCGGCACTGGTAAGCCACAACACCGAGCGCGGATCCGCAAGACACGCCATGGTGGAAGGCCTTCGAGTTCGGCCGCGCTGCAGTTGCGCGAGCGAATCTTAGAGGTCGCGACCGAGCTGTTCCTGATGGAGGGTTACGGATCAACATCCATCGAAGCTGTGGCGACGCGCGCGGGCATATCCAAGAGGACCTTCTACCACCGCTTTGACGACAAGGCCGCCTTGTTCGCGGCAGTCGTGCATCGAATCGTCGAGCAGATTCGGCCGCCCCCACAAGTGCCGCTCCTGCAAGGCGCGAAACTCGAGGAGATCCTGCGCCGCCTCGCCGGAATCGTCCTGCGCGCGGCACTCGCGCCTCAGGCGATCGCATTACACCGCCTCATCATCGCCGAGTCACGGCGCTTTCCCAACCTGGTTCAAGCGGTCTACAACGAGCCCGGGACTCAGGAGGCGATAGCCTTGATTGGTGATCTGCTCTCGCGCGAGCTTCAAGATCCGCGCCTGACCCTCGAACTTCAACGCTTTGCAGCGACGCAGTTTCTGCACATGGTTGTTGCCCTGCCGCAGCGTCGCAGCATGGGCCTGGGCTCACCGATGACGGTAAAAGAGCTCGGGATGTGGGCCCACCACACCGTCAACCTATTTCTCAACGGCTGTCGGGGACTGTCCGGCGCCTTGTCCGGTCAAAGACGATAGCCGGGCAGCGACTTCTCAGTACGACTGCCTGACCGCAGCGGGGCAGCTAAAAGTGCCCGCGCAAGTGCGCCCCCGGGGCGGTGTTTTCACGCTCAAGCGACGAGACAGCAACCCCATGAGCGCCCGCAGTGTCGTTCAGCATGCCACCGTCGGCGTGGCCGAGCACGGTAACTCGGCGGTGCTCGTCACTGTCGCGCCCGGCGGTGAGCTCCTCGATCGGCGCCGCGTCGACCTCACCCACGGACTGCCGACGCATCCGTATCACCATGAAGGCTCGTGGGCGGTGGGCCGCTATTTAAACAGCCCGTGGGCGCGGACGATTGCGCTCGCCGACGCCGTGGCACTCGTCGAGCGCGTACGCCAGTCGGCCGCCCGCGGCGCGCGCGAGAGCCTGGAGGCGCTGGCCGCGACGGTGTCCCTTCCGATCACGAGCATCGCAATCCGCGTCTGCCCACAGCTGCCACCGACGACGCAAGAGCGGATCGCCGATAATCGCGCAGCGAACGTCGCAGATTCAGTCATGTATCGCGAGGCCTTGGCGAGTGCCGCCGAGGCGCGCGGCTGGTGCGTGCATTGGTACGATCGCGAGCGCGTGTTTCGCGACGCGGCGGCGGCGCTCGGCGGCAAAGACATCGATGCTTTCCTGCACGCCATGGGCCGATCGATCGGGCCGCCCTGGCAGGCTAAACATAAGCTTGCGGCCGCTGCCGCTCTTGCACTGAGCGCGCTTCAGTGACCAGAAGCATAAAACCCGCGGCGGCGGGCGGGCGCCGTCACCGGGTGTCCGGCGCGCCGAGTACCAGGACCTCGGCGCTTACTTCCAAGTCACGGTTCCCGTTGTGTCAGGGGGCGGCCGGGGGCTGATTTCCGCGCAATCGGATCAACTAGGCTAAGCTTCCGGCCCACGGAGGGCGTAGGGAGACCTCCCGCAAACTGTCGGGAGGTCCCACGGGTGACTGTGCCATCGCACGCGGTATTCCTGAGCTACGCCTCGCAGGATGCGGAGGCTGCCCAGCGGATTTGCGAGGCGCTGAGCGCGGCCGGCATTGAGGTCTGGTTCGATCAGAGCGAGCTGCGGGGCGGGGATGCCTGGGACCAGTCGATCCGCAAGCAGATCAAGACCTGCGCGCTATTCCTCCCGGTCATCTCCCGCAGCACGCACGCTCGCGATGAGGGGTATTTCCGTCTCGAGTGGAAGCTCGCGGTCGATCGGTGCCATCTCATGGCTGCCGACAAGGCATTCCTTTTGCCGGTGGTCATCGACGACACGCGCGATGACGAACGGGTGCCGGAGCGCTTTCGGGATGTGCAATGGACACGCCTTGCGGACGGGGTCACCCCCGCAGCCTTCGTCGAGCGTGTACAGCGCCTGCTGTCGGTGGAGCCGACGCAGGGACCGAGCAAGAGCGCTTCGACCGCCACTGACGGGTCTGCTGCGCGGACAAGCCCGAAGCCCGTCCTGACATCCTGGCAGTCAAAGGTGGCGCTCTTGGCGCCGATCGCCCTGGTGATCGTCGCCCTCGGTTACTTCGCGGCAACCCGACTCGCGCCATCGAAGCGTGGCCCGGAGGTTGGAGCGCCAGCGGCTCCTGCGGCTGCGATCGCTGTCGCCACCGCCTTCAACCCACCGCCGCACTCGATCGCGGTATTGCCCTTCGTGAACATGAGCGGGGACAAGGAGCAGGAGTACTTCTCCGACGGGCTGACCGAGGAACTGCTCAACTCACTGGCGGCGATCAACGGGTTGCAGGTCGCCGCGCGCACCTCGGCGTTCTCGTTCAAAGGCAAGGACACCGACATCGGTACGATCGCGCGCAAACTGAACGTGGGCGCAGTCCTTGAGGGAAGTGTCCGGCGCTCCTCGCACACCGTGCGTATCACGGCGCAGCTGATCGATGCCGTGACGGGTTTTCATCTGTGGTCGAAGACGTACGACCGGGATCTGGGTGATGTGCTGAAGCTGCAGACCCAGATCGCGACCGCCGTGGCTGACGCACTCAAGGTGACGCTGCTCGCCGATACCGCTACGAAGATCGAGCTGGGAGGCACGCACAACCCCGCCGCGTTCGATGCTTACCTCCACGCGAGCAGGGCCGCGGACGCGGGAGGCCCCAAGGGCTATCAGAGCGCGGCTGCCGCGTATACGGAGGCGATCCGCCTCGACCCAAACTACGCCCTCGCGTTCGCGGGCCGATCGTTCGCCCAATCCCTTTACGCAGCCCAGTTCGCATCGCGTGCGGTGGTTCGGCAGTACTTCGATCGGGCGCTCGCCGATGCGCGCCAGGCGATCGCCCTCGCGCCGGAGCTGGCGGAAGGGCACCTGGCTCTTGGCTTTTACCTGGCCAACGGAGCCTTGGATCTCAAGCAGGCGCGCGATGAGTTCGAGCGCGCTCGCGCACTTGGGAACGGCAGCGCGACGATTCTGAGAATCAGCGGGCTGTTTGCCATCATGACCGGGCGCACAGAAGCAGGGCTTGCCGATATGCGGCGCGCCGCTGCGCTCGACCCGCTGAATGCACTCACTCACCATTTGCTCGGCTTCGGCTTGTATCTGGCGCACCGATACGAGCAAGCGCGGGCAGCGAACGCAGAAGCCATCAGCCTCGACCCGGATTTGCTGCGCGCCTACGAATACAGCGGCCTCACCGACTATCAGCTCGGCAACCTCGCGGGGGCGCGCGCCACCTGCGAGGCGCGGCCGAGCTATTGGGGAACTCAGTGGTGTCTCGCGCTGGTGTACCAGAAGCTGGGACGGCACGCTGATGCACAGGCTGCGGTTGCGAAGATCCAGGCGATGCAGGGCGACACCACGGCGTACCAGTACTCGACGATCTATGCGCAATGGGGCGAGACTCCAAAAGCGCTCGAATGGCTCGAAAGTGCAATGCGGCTGCGCGACCCGGGGCTGTCGCTCCTGAAGACCGATCCGCTCATGGATCCGCTGCGCAAGGAGCTGCGGTACCAGGCGATTGAACGGGAACTGAAGTTTCCGGACTAAGGTGTCGCGGGCGATTTCCACGGTAGCGCGTCCACGCCTACACCGAGAACTAGAGCGCTGATGAAGGATGCGAAACTCTGTTTGGGCGGCGGTGCTTGTGCAACGGCCGAGCCGCCGCTTACGGGAGAACTAGTCCGGTCGACGGACCGATCCCATAGGCACGAAGCCTGCGATCCGCAGCAGCCGTTGTGGGTTAAACTAGATGCCTGAGGGCGGCGGCGCTGCTCCGCGGTAGCCGCCGCGGAGGTTTGCCCATGAAATTCTGGATCCGGGTGTGCCTGCTGGCCGGTGCGGCGCTGGCGTGGACTGCCGCGCAGGCCGACGTTCCCTCGCGGCCGCTGGTCGTCGAGCTCTTCACCGCGCAGGGATGCAGCTCCTGCCCTCCTGCGGATGCCTACCTCGGCCAGCTCAGTCGGCGGCCGGACGTTGTGGCGCTGGCGTTCCACGTGGACTACTGGGACAGCTCCGGGTGGCGTGATCGGTTTGAGCTTCGTGAGGGCGTCGAGCGCCAGCACGTATACGCGCGCAACTTTCACCGCTCCTCTGTTTTCACGCCGCAGTTCGTCATCGACGGACGCAAAGACGCCCTGGACACCAGCAGCATCGTACAGGCCTTACAGGAGCCCCGTGATGCCGTGCCCGTGACGCTCGCGGTGCGCGAGGGTCAGGTCGTAGTCGATGTTGGTGAGAAACAGGGCGCACGTCCCGGTGACGTCGTGCTGGTGGCGTTCCTGCGCCACGCGGTGTCCAGTGTCGGCCGCGGCGAGAACTCCGGCAAGACGCTCGAGGAGTTCAACATTGTGCGCAGCATCCGCACACTGGGTGAGTGGAAGGGCGGAGCCGAGAACTACAAGGTGAGCGTGTCCTCGTTGCCATCCGATGCGACCGACGTGGCGGTGCTGGTGCAGTCGCGGGGCGAGGGGCCAATCGTGGGCGCGGCGGCTCAGTCGCTGCACTGAGGTCTCCACGCAGTTGAACCCCCTTCCAGGCGATTGAGCGACAGCTGAGTTCCCGGACTGAGCCTTGCGGAAGAACGGGATGCACGTGCCTCAGCGGCGCCCCTCGGTCATCTTCCACCCATTTCCCGACGGGTCGCGGAAGGTGGCGTCCACGGTGCCGTAGCGGTCCATGGGTTCCTGGGTGAACTCCACTCCCCGAGTACGCATCTGGTCGTAAGCGGCGCGGCAGTTGTCCACCACCAGCACGAGCGGCGGCATCGCGCCTTTGGCCACGATCGCGCGCAGCGTCTGCGCAGTCGCCGCGTCGAGCACCGGCGGGCCCGGCATGAACAGGCCGAGCTGGAAGGACGGCTGATCCGGGTGCTGCACGGTGAGCCAGCGATACTCGCCGTTGCGCACATCCGTGTGAACACGGAACCCGAGCTTCTCGACGTAGAACGCGAGGGCTTCGTCCTGATCGCGCACGTACAAACCGACCACTTCGACATGCTGGCTCATTGGCTCTCCTTTTCTTCAGACGCAGTTATACCGCCGCCCACGCGGCGTCGCTTCTCCGAAACTGCCATCGTGAGGTCGGGTCGGTGCGCGGCGCTGAGGTAACAGGCGGGTACGCGGCCAAGCTCGCGCGCCGTGGCCCTCCTGCCCGTGCGAATCGCGCCCGGACTCTTGCCGGTGACGTCGCGAAAGATGCGCCCGAAGGTGCCCAGGCTTCCCCAGCCTGTGTGGAAGGCAATCTCGGTGATGGACAGATCGGTGTCGCGGAGCAGCGTCGTCGCCCGCTCGATGCGCCGCGTGAGCAGGTACCGGTGCGGCGGAACGCCGAAGGCCTGCTTGAACGAGCGCGCGAAGTGGGCTTCGGAGACGCCGCTGACACGCGCCAGGCGCCGGACCGGCCAGTCCTGGTGCGAGGCGGCGTCGATGCGGTCCTTGGCACGCAGTAAGCGGCGCAAGAGCGCGGGGTCCTGGCTTGCAGGACCTCCACTCATACCGCGACCGGATGCACGCTAGAAAGCATTTGGGCCTCTCAGGGGCAGCCTATCTCACAATTTCGGCCAGACCGACCGCCGGGTCTGTCAGCCGATGCCCGGGGGCATACGGACATTGGACACTTTTCCTCCGTGTCATTCATGGCTAACAGTTTGATTTGATGGTGGCCAGAGCTCGCGGCCCAACCACCGACACGCTGATTTTGAGTCCCCGCTCAAAAAATAAGCTAAGCGCCTGAAGCCACTACGAAAACCAGCTCAGCAGTGGCCAGTATCCTCGCGAGATACGACCGCTAACCCACTGGATCGCCGAGAGGCGGACGCTCGACGAGGCGCGGTTTAGCGCGGCGGCCCGCCTGCCTCGCCCACTGCCGGGGATCCGGCTAAGCTCAATGCGTGTCGGATTCCTTCGCGCGCTCAATGAGCACCACGCTCGAGCTCTCCTGAACCCGGGCAAAGACGATTTCGGCGCCGTCGGGCGAAACGTCGAAATCGCCGATCACGAAGCTGGCTGGCAGATCGGTCAGCTGGCGTTCGGTTCCGGCCTGCGGATTCAACTGCCAGAAATCCTTGCGGTCGATCCCGCCGCGAAGAAACACCAACGATCCGGAATTGCGCGCGAATGCAACCCGTCGCGCGCCTATAGTCAGGATCAGACCCGGGATGTTGTAGGGTCTCCCGTCGGGTGCCGAAGCGCGCAGAGGAAATATCGTGGCTACTTGGGCACCGGAATAGACGAAGTATTTTCCGTCAGGTGACCACACGGGATCCACGGAATAGTCCGACACGATCGACTGCGGTGGAGTGGCATCGAGGAAGATCCTTGCGAGCCGCGGTTCGCCGTCATTCACGATCGCGCCCACGATTGACTGCGCATCCGGAGCCCAGGCCAGATCGCCACTCAAGGCGAGCGTTCGGGTGATCGCTTTAGCGTTCCGACCGTCATTGTCCACAGCGTACAACTGCGTCGCTCCGCGTCTTTCTACGGTGAAGGCAATGCGGCGACCGTCTGGTGAGATGCTAGGCGCGCCCACCCGATCGGCGGTTGCGTCGCCCCAAAGCTCGGTTGCCGTTTCGTTTGCGTACTTCCAGATCCCGCGCCGCGTGCCATCGCTCGACACATACGCGATGTAATCGGGTCCGAAGCGCGGTGCGGAGGCACTCTGGGGGATGGATGCGAGCCGTTCGGCCACACCCCCGGGCGCTCCGCCGCTGCCAACCGTCACGCGCCACAGGTCTGACCGAGAGTCAGCGACAGTCGCTAACAGGCGCGTGCGATCGGCGTTCGCAGCAAGAGAGGTATAACGTTCCAGCCCGACGCTGACACGGCGCGAGCGCTTCAGCGTCACATCCAGGACATACAACCAGGGCCCCGAGCCGTCAGCATCGGTCGCCAAATACAGAAGCGTGCGCGCGTCGAGCAACACCGGATAGGTAACTCGGGCGTGGTGAAACGTGAGCCGCTCGAGTCCTGTTCCGGAAGGTCGTAGCCGCCAAATATCCCAGTCGGCGGACGGGGGGTCGCCGCGTACGAAATAGATGAACTTCCCATCGGGCGACCAGGTGAGAAAGTGGCAGTGAATCCCGGGTGCAGCGACGTAAATCTGCCGCGCTGTCGCCTCGGTGGCCGCGCGCACGAAAAGCGGATCCCCAGGCCCTGTCGTGTGAAAAACCAGGCGTCCGCCGTCCGCGGACCAGTCGAACTCGGCGATTTCCGGCAGGTATGGCTGCAACGCGCCGCCCGCCGTTGGCGCAGCCATTACGCTGATGTCCTGGGCGCGAGAGCCGTCGCCAACGCGTGTCCAAAAGGTAACCAGTGAACCGTCCGGAGAGAAGCCAACCGTTCGGATTTCGGGATTTCGCAGCTGTTGAACCCTTCCTTCAGTCAGGTTGCGGTAGCGGTTGGTACCGATCTCCGTTAACCAGACATCCAGGTGTCCGTCACGGGCGGCGAGAAACGCTGCGAATCGGCCGTCGCGCGAGATAGCAGCCGCCTGCTCGGTACCCGCAAAATCCGTGACTCGCAGGATCCTTGCCCGCGCCAGCGGATCGATCCACAAGTGTCCGGGGGTCTGGCTGAGCGGCCCCACGACGAGGAACGCGACCGCAGCGGCGACGGCGGCGACTGCGGTTACCGTCACTCCCACCACGGTTCGGTTGCGCCGCAGGAACTTGCGCAGCCGATCTGTGAATCGAGCCGGGAGTGCCGTGATCGGTCTTGCGTGCTGATAGCGTCGCAGGTCCTCCGCCAGGGCTGCTACGCTCGGGTAGCGCCTCGCAGGTTCTTTGGCGAGAGCCTTGAGTGCAATGGCGTCCAGATCGCCCCGCAGTTGCCGAGCCAACTCTTGCGGTAGCGTGCCGCGGGCAGCTGCCGCTTCCGCCTCGAGTTGTGTGCTGGGCCTTTTCACCTCGACCGCGGTAATGGCGTGTTCGAGCAAACCGATAGAAGCCGCGTTCCTGAGTCGGTAAGGCCGGGCGCCGGTTAGCAGCTCGTACAGCAGCACACCCAGGGAGTAGACGTCGGCGCGGGCGTCGACCGACTCCCCACGTAGTAGCTCGGGGCTGGCGTAGTCCGGTGTGAGCGCCCGACCGTGGAGGTTCGTGAGCTCCGTGAGTGGGGGCTCGTCCGGTTCCAGCAATTTCGCAACACCGAAGTCCAGCAGCCGAACCTGGCCTGACTCAGTCACCAGCACGTTGGAGGGCTTGAGATCTCGATGGATGACCTGTTTCTCATGCGCGTATTGCACCGCTGCGAGCATCTGGAGAAACAACTCCAGGCGAGCCCGGATCCCGAGACGATGCGCATCACACCATTCGGTCAGTGGGCGGCCTTCAACGTACTCCATCGACAAATAAGGCAATCCGTTGGGATCTACTCCCGCGTCGTACAAACGCGCGATGTGCGGATGCTCGAGGCTCGCCAGGATGTCGCGCTCTCGGCCAAAGCGTTGCTCGAGATCCGAGCGCAGGCGACCCATCAGCGGCAGCTTCAGCGCCACTTCCCGCCTGAAGGCCCCATCGGCACGCCGCGCGAGCCACACTTCGGCCATCCCACCGCCACCGAGCGGCCGAATCAGCTGGTACGGTCCGACGCGTGCGCCGATTTGCAGGCCGCTCGCGGAGGCCGCTCTCGCCACGGACGCGGCGCCAAGCTCCGGCAGCGCGGCAACCTTCTCGATCTGCGCAAGCTCGGCATCCCCTGGCAATAACGCGTCTCGCAATGCCTGGGCAAGGTCCTGGTGTGCCTCGGGCAACGCCTCGAGCCACGCGCAGCGCCCGGCCGCATCGAGTGGCAGCGCCTCATCGAGGAGACGGCTCATCCTCGTCATCTGGGGAATCGATAACCCCATGCGTCCCCTCAGCTGACGGGTCGATCAAAAATCACTGCTGACCGCTTCATCACTCACCGCAGCGCCCCCGCCAGAATCAGACGCGCCTTTTCCCAGTCGCGCTGCACGGTGCGTTCGGTGATCTCCAGCGTTTCGGCGATTTCCTTCTCGCTATAACCCCCGAAGTAGCGCATCTCGGCCACTTGCGCCAGTCGAAGGTCCGCTTTCTCCAGATCCTTTAGCGCCTCGTGCACGTCCAGAACCGTCTGCTCATTGCCCGACAGATCGGACGCGAGTGCGCTGGATGCCTCTGAGGACTGCCGATTACCGCCCCGCTTGAGTGCAATCCGTTCGCGTACGCCATTGAGTATGACCGAACGCATCACCTGCGACGCGTAGGCGAAGAAAGCCCGTCGGTCCTCGGCACGCAGTTCTCCGGCACGCGCGAATCGCAAATACGACTCGTGCACGAGACCGGTCGTGTCCAGAAGCGCGCTGCGTCCGCCGTGTCGCAGGCGCGCCTGCGCCAGACGGTGGAGCTCAGCGTAGGCGGCGGCAAACAACGCGTCGCGCGCCTCTGCGTCGCCGCCCTGTACCCGTCCGAGAAGATCAGTGAGCTGACCCATCGCATGCCTTGGCGTCGTGCTCGGTCCAGTGAGGCTAAAGATAGCGCTTTCGCGTAACCGGAACCACGGCAGGCGATTCCGACGAGGCGCCCGCCGAGGGCAGATTGGCGCCGGCGGACGTCTGTCGGATGCCGAGAGTCACCGACCGCGCCGATGTCGGGTTTGACCACTGGGTCGTGTCTTAGTGGGTGAGGCAGCGGCAAGAACGGGGCCGCATTTACCAATAACTCTTAACCAATAACTCTTAACCAATAACTCTTTGACAAACCACACTTTCCCGCAAAGGAGTCAAGCATCATGAGAACGCCTATCGTCATGGCCGCCGCAGTGTGCGGCACGCTGCTCTGTACGGCTGCAGTGTCAAGCACCGATCCGGTGCTCGAATGGAACTCGATCATGGTCAACACGACAGCCACTCAGAACCCTTTCTTTCAGGCGCGGTTCGCGGCCATCACCCAGCTGGCTGTGTTCGAAGCGGTAAACGCCATTGACAAGGATTTCGAACCTTATCTCGGCACGATCACCGCACCCTCCGGAGCATCACCGGATGCCGCCGCGGTCGCGGCAGCGCACGCCGTGCTCAAGAACTACTTCCCCGGCGACGCATCCGCTCTGGATGGCGCATATGCCACGTCGCTTGCCCGGATCCCAAACGGAAGCGCAAAGCAGGAGGGGATCGAAGTAGGTGAAGCGGCAGCCGCCGCGCTGATTGCGCTGCGGACCGGCGATGGCTCAGCACCTCCCGAATTCTACTCGCCCACATCGTCCGCCCCGGGTGCGTGGCAACCGACCCCGAGCTGTCCGTCCGCGGGCGGTCTCCTGTTGCAATGGCGCAATCTGCGCCCGTTCGCGATCGAGCGCGCGGATCAGTTCCGCTCCGCGGCGCCGCCGCCGCTGACGAGCGAACGCTATGCTCGCGGCTTCGAAGAAGTCATGCGCGTCGGCAGTATCGACAGCGCGTTCCGACCCCAGGACCGCGCCGATGTGGCTCGATTCTACGCAGCGACAGCCCCGGTGCCGGTTTGGAACTCGGCCGCTGCACAGGTAGCCGTTGAGCAGGAGCGTTCGATGTCGGAAAACGCGCGCGCGTTAGCGCTGATGGATGTCGCCATCAGCGACGCGTCCGCGTCGGTGTTCGACACGAAGTATTTTTATGACTTCTGGCGGCCGGAAACGGCGATCCACGCGAGCGGCGACACGACCTGGAAGCCATACATCGTTACGCCATGCTTCCCGAGCTACGGGTCAGCACACGGCAGCTTAAGTAATGCAGCGCGCCAAGTGCTCGAGCGACTCTATGGGCCGCATCACCACTTTATCACCCTGAGCAACCCATCGGTGGCGGGTGTGACCCTGCAATACGAGACCTTTGAGCAGATCACCCACGACATCAACGACGCACGTGTCTACGGCGGGATCCATTTCCGCTTCGATCAGGAAACAGGTAGTGAGCAAGGGCAGCGAGTGGGCGCCTACGTGTACCGGCACATACTGCGTCGAGTAGATGGTGAGTGGGACTATGGCGAGACGGATCGAGCCGGAGAGTGACTAACAGCGCCGGGTGCAAAGCACAAGAGAGCGCCTGCGCGTCCAGTCACCGTCGGGCCGCTGCTTGGGGCAGCGGCCCGATTCGTCCGACTGCGTGTCTGATGGTGGCCAGGGGGCGCAATCGAACCACGACACGCGGATTTTCAGTCAGTTTTCCGTGATGCGGGAGACTTATCAATCAACCACTTGCAAGCGCTTGCCAGCCCTCGTCCCCCTTCGCACGTGCTTGAGCGCTGCCTGGAACCGGCGAATCATATCGGCTTGCTGATGCATGGTTTGTTCTGCAAGTCGCGCAAAGATCCGGTTGGCACACTGCGCGTTCTGAGTGAAGCACAGGTAAGTGATAACATCGGTGGAATCGAGAGACCTGGACGCTCGACCGCGGCATTATCAACACGGTAGTTGGGATAGTAGCTTTTAGTTTCAGCAACTTGCCAAGGGGAGTGGCTCTCGCCGCTGAAGGCGCGTGGCGTGGAGATCAGCATGGACGGCAAGGGGCCACCCGTGCCTTGAAGGTCGCAGCATGATTCCGCCTCGATCTCCGCATGGACTTCCTCCGGTCCTACCCCCGGCGAGAGATTCACTTATACCGGTGTCCTAAAAGTTGGGGCCAAACCCGAGGCAAATTCCGCGCCTGCACCAGCGAGGGAATCGCGTGCTAGGCTCACTTTTTTGGGCACGGCTTCTGATTGCCCCCAACCTCATGAAGGAAAGCGACCCGGCGGCGCGCGCGCCGAGGCTCTTGAAGAATTCGACAGCCGCGTCACGCGGCTCTCGGCCGCGATGGGCCGCCGAACTCGCCGTGCGGGCCCGCAGAAGCTTTGTCCTGACGATAATCGGGATCACTGTGTTCAACGGGCTTTTCTTCCTCGGCTACTTTTACGTACAGCGGTACCCTGTGTACGCGCCGATCATGATGCCAGTGACCCGATTCGATCTGATGATTTCGTTCCAACCACACGCTTTATTGGCCTATGTCTCGCTATGGATATACGCCGGTGCCGGGCCAGGACTACAGCGCACGTTCCCCGAATTCGCCGCGTACGCCTTCTGGATGGCCGGCCTGTGCATCACCGGGCTCGCGATCTTTTATTTCTGGCCGACGCAGACGCCACCGTTGACGCTCGACCCGTCCACTCACTCGGCCTTCGCCGTGCTTCATCAGCTGGACAAGACCGGTAATGCGTGCCCCTCGATGCATGTGGCCGTCGCGATCTTCACGTTCGGACGCGTAGACGAGGTACTGCGCTCGACGCGATCACCGCTCTGGTTGCGACTGGTGAACCTAGCCTGGTTTGTTCTCATTGCCTACTCGACGCTAGCCGTCAAACAACATGTGGTGCTGGACGATGCCGGCGGTGCGCTGCTCGGCCTGATATTCCTGGTGCCTTCACTACGTTTGCGGCCGAAGCCTCGTCGCG
The DNA here is from genome assembly GCA_963742045.1 of uncultured Pseudomonadota bacterium. Lineage (GTDB taxonomy): Bacteria > Pseudomonadota > Gammaproteobacteria > Steroidobacterales > Steroidobacteraceae > 13-2-20CM-66-19. Next base: position 3,624,812 of record CAVUKE010000003.1, on the reverse strand, counting down.
AAACCAACTTAGCCGACGCGACGCGGTTGCCGTGAACCGCACGGTATCGCGTCCTCCATGAGTACCCTCGGATCTTGGAGCAGGGCGTTGGTTTTTGGCTGTGCGGCGCGCTTCGAAGCCGGTGGCTAATTGGCCGTTTCCGAGGTTCGTCTTCCGCGTGAGATTTTCTCGAATATATGGTGGCGATGAAACTCCAGGTACACCCACTGTTCTGCTCGGAAAGCCTGGGGAGGTCTGATCTTGTCCAATCCCCAGGCCCTCAATACAGTTGGATTCAGATGCTCTGAGATCAGCATCCGGCCGTCGTTCGAAAACGAGATGTGCCCGCGGTCAAATAGGTGGGCGATGTGGGGCGAAAGAAGTAGGCCATTGAACCCATCGATCTTCTCCCGATCGTCAGAAACCTTCCACGGCTTGATATGACTCGCACGAAGATGTCGACGGTCGAGCACGCCGGTCACCCGACAAGCCTTCTCGATACGTTCAATGTTTTCCCTGAAGATCCCCTGGCCGGTCCGCGCACTGATCAGTTGGCGCTTTTCCCGCGGTCCTAGGTTGGTCCGCTGCCAGATTTCCTCCTCCATCGCCGAGTCCGTTAGCTGATCATCCGTCTCGACCGCAATCTCGTCTTGGATCTTCTGCAGCTGTTCCTCAAGCAAATCCTGTATGACCGTGGCCATAATGACGGGTATCTCAGCGAGATAGATGCCTGGGTTGTCGCTACCGTTGGCGCGAATCGGCGAGTGTTTCCCCGGAAGCACCGGTGCGATCACTTTCATGTGACCCTTTGGTATGAGAGGACGGGACAATGCCTCAAAGCGGACGGGTAACAACCAACCTGCATCGGTCTGCAATTGTTCCGCCGCGCGTCCGAACTCCACAGGCGCGGGCGACGTTCGCACGCGATCGATAACGAAGCCGACGGCCCCGATCTTGCCGTCGGCATATGAGAACACGACGTCCCCTGGGACAGCCCGGGTCATATTGTCATAGGAAATATTCCTCGCCCCATTCTTGTTCTTCTTCGGAGACCAGAGATAACTCCCCTCGATCTCCTGCTTCGATGCCTGCTTGTGGTTGACCCACCAGTGTCGCGCTGTCACGTGTGCACTCTTCTAATGAGCCGCATGGTGGCATCATCAGCATCAGTTTAAGGCAGCTTCCAGTGTCGCTGCCGCGTCGCAGACTTGCCTCCGGATATTCGCAGTAGCCCGCAGTGGAAACAAAGCGGAAAACCTCACCGCTTGTAGGCGACTTGAGGCTCACTGTAGGGGTTCTGGTTTTGATGGTGGCCGGGGGCGAATCGAACCACCGACACGCGGATTTTAAGTCCAATCCGAATCGAGCTAAGTTCTTAATATTGTTAAGAAAAACGACATCCCGGTGTCCAATATCTCCGGGCGATCAGGAGCGGCTAACCCGCTGAAAATCCGAGCTTCCGCCGCATAATATTGCCCGCCCGGTCGTGGGACTAGGGCATCGGGTTTGGAGCCCGGAGTGTTCTGCAGAGGCGTGGTTTGCGCCGCCATGCCCCGTAGGTCATTCTGGGGAGCCCTAGAATCAGAACCCCGGGACAACAGCCTTTGACCAACGAACCGGGTCTTGTTGGCGGCCCCAGCGCTCAGGCTGCCCAGCGAACCGTCTTTCTCAGCTACGCGTCCGAGGACGCAGACGCCGCACAGCGGATCTGTGCGGCCCTGCGCGCCGCAGGAATCGAGGTTTGGTTCGATCAGAGCGAGCTTCGTGGCGGCGACGCCTGGGATGCGGCGATCAAACAGCAGATTAAGCCGACGCGCCGTCCCTGTCACTCCTGGAGTTCCTGAGCCAGGAGTTGCCGAGCAGTCGATTGCTCATCGTGGGTACATATCGGGACGCCGAGGCCGCAAGAAAGACACCGCTACACCGTGCGCTCGGCGGCCTGAGACGCGATTCCGACACTGAGCGCATTCACCTTGCCGGGCTGTCTCAGAGTGCTATCGGCGAGGTCGCCACGCGATTGTGCGACGTCTGCTTGACTCCGTCTGCGATCAAGTTGATCTATCAACAGACGGATGGGAACCCATTGTTTGCCATCGAGTTGATCACTGTCCTTATGGAGGAGAGCGGGGGAGCCGTCGGACCACCGCGTCGCGCAAGTCGATCAGATGTCACGCGCACCAGCCAATTCTCTCCACTAGCTCGCGAAATTTCACGTCGAACCGCAGGCTTTCGAAGGAAGGCTCACGCGTCAGCTCGATGAGATCTGGGTTGTGTTCCTGGTAGGCTTTCTCAAGCCATTCGAGCGCTCGCTGCTTGTCGTCGATGGCCCCGTAGACTCTTGCGACGTTGTACGGTGAGACATAGCGGTGACCACGATCGCCGAGCTCCTTCACAATCCTCTCCATCGCGGGCTTGTCTCCTGCGACAGCTTGCGCTTGCGCCAGCCCCGCCATAGCCTCCGTGCTCCCTCCGGAATGCAGCACCGCCTGCCGCATCGCATCAACCGCTTCGTTCGCCAGTTTCTTTTGCAGGCACACGAGCCCCACGCGCAGGTGTGACACATAGTGGGTGGGGTCGACTTCAAGCCCCCGCCGCAGGGCTGCCAGCGCGCCATCGTAGTCGTGAGCCAGGTAGTGAATCATTCCAACCGAGGCGTTGATCACGGAGTTGAGCGGATCCAACTCCCAGCTGTGTTGCACCCTACCGAGCGCTTCCCCGCTCCTGCCCATCGCCATGAGGTATTCCGCGTACCAGTAGTGAGCGATGGCGTAGCCGGGATCGAGCTCCACCGCACGCCGGAATTCACTTTCCAGGCCGACCCAATCCCAGTCGTGCAGGCGCACGTGGGCCAGCGACGCATATCCTTCACCGAGCTCCGGCTGCATTCGCACTGCTTGTCTGGCCGCGGCCTTGGCCTTGTGGAATGATTCGACGGCGGGAGTCATGCCTCGGCAGGCGAGCATCGTATGGGCGTCGGAGATCCCGTCGTAGGCGGCGGCTAAGCTTGGGTCGTGCCGCAGTGCTTCTTCGAAGCACTCTATGCTCCTGCGGATGCCCTCCTCGGTGCGCCGGTACCAGAAATGGCGACCCCGAAGATACAGCTCGTGAGCCTGCGGATTGATTGACCGCGTCTTGTCGGGATCCAGGCGCTGCCTCTCGTGCGGGGTCAGCTTGATTTGGATTTCCCGCGCGACGGCCCGAGAGACTTCCGCCTGTACCTCCAGCACATCGTGAAGACCTCGCTCGTAACTCTCAGCCCACAAGTGCGATTCGTCGCTGACCCGGATGAGCTGCGCGGTGATGCGCACACGCTCCCCTGCCCGGCGCACGGAGCCTTCTAGGACATGAGAGACGCCGAGCTCGCTGCCAATCTGCGCGGTGCTTTTCGGAGTCGACTTGAACTGCATCGCCGAGGTTCTGGCGATCACTCCGAGCCGCTCCGGGCTCAGGCGAGCCAGCTCCGTGATCATTTCCTCGGTCAGCCCGTCGCTGAAGTAGTCGTATCTCTCGCCGGCGGTGAAGTTCTCGAACGGCAGGACCACCAGCATGGCCCTATCGACCCCGCGGTCCGGTGCCCCGGATCCAACCCGCTTCACGGACGCCACGAACCGGTAGCCGCGTTTCGGCAAGGTCTCGATGAAATCCTGCCCCTGCGGACCGTTTCCCAGGGCCTTGCGCAGCATGGAAATGTGGGAGGTGAGGCTTCCCTCCTCAACGACGGTGTCGGGCCACAGACTCTGCAGCAGTTGCTCTCTGGTGAGCACCCTCCCCGCGGCCTGCACCAGGGCGACCAGGAGCTCGGCCACCTTGGGAGGCAGCGCCACGTGGTCCCCCTCCTTAAACAATATCCGGCCTTGCACGTCGAGGCGGTAAGCGCCGAACTCGTATTGACCGGAGTCCATCGGACGAGGTCCTGAGAAATTCATCAGAAAAATAGCAGGAGTCCCCAAGGACTACTAGCCGCAGGGTCAGTACGCTCCACCCAATTTGCGGGGCGTCCAAACGGAGGGAGGCGATCAGCATGAACAAGCACTTATCTGCGGTAGCCTGCGGGCTGGCATCGATCATGGCCTACACAGGGGCTTGCAGAGCCGACACCATCACTGACTGGGACACCAAGGCAACCGCAGTGGCCTCTTCCGCCGCCCTCGGCGAACGCGAGGTGACCATCGTCGATCTCGCGATGTTCGATGCCGTCAATTCAATCGAGCGCCGCTATCAGCCATATCTGGAGCAGTTGCCGACCACGAGACCCACCTCGGCAGATGCGGCCGCGGCCAGTGCCGCAGCCACGGCGCTTGCAGGGGTGCATCCCGAGGCCGCCGCGAGCTTCAAGACGGCGCTGGCCGAGTATCTCGCGCAGCTCGACGCCGCCCCGGAAGCGCTCAGTAATGGCGTGCGCCTCGGGGAGGCAGTCGCGCTCAAGATCCTCGAAGCGCGCGCTAACGACGGTGCGACTGGAGTCGATTCCTACCGTCCCAAGATCAAACCGGGACAGTACGTGCCAACCGCGGTCATGGTCTGCTCGACCTGGCCCACGATGCGACCGTTCGCACTCGCCTCGCCGTCGCAGTTTCGCCCCGGCCCGCCGCTTTCACTGAGGAGTCGTGAATGGGCGGTGGATTACAACGAGATCAAGGAGTTCGGGAGCAAAACGAGCGCCAGGCGCAGTGCTGAGCAGACCGAAACCGCACGCTTCTGGCTGATGACGGGTCCGCAGGCCTATCACCCGCTGGCGCGCCAGATGGTCGCCGAGCGCCATTTGAATCTCGTCGACAGCGCGCGCTTCATGGCGCTCTTCGCGGTGACCCTGACCGACGCCTACATCGCCGTGTTCGATGCGAAGTATCACTACGAGTTCTGGCGGCCAGGGACCGCGATCCGCAACGCCGATCTCAATGACAATCCGGCCACCGAGCGCGATGCAACTTGGCAGCCGCTCGACAGCACACCCATGCATCCGGAATACCCCTGTGCCCACTGCATTGAGAGTGGCGCAGCGCGGGTGGTCCTGGAGTCACTGGGTCAGCCTATGCCGGAGCTCTCGCTCACCAGTTCGGCCGCGCCGGGCGTCACACATCGCTGGTCGAACCTCGATGATTTCACGACGGAGGTGGCGAACGCGCGGATCTGGGCCGGGTTTCACTACCGGTTCTCAACGCGCGTCGGCACGGCGCTCGGGCGGCAGATTGCCGAGTATGTGGCCAACACGATAATGCAGCCAGTTAATAGGACGGCGCAGCGTTGAAGACGACTCTGATTTCGCCGATTGGGGGACCGCGGGCACATCGAAGGGCGTCGAGCCGCTTGGCCGTGCGCTGGGCGAAGAGGATGATCCCAACCTTCATGTGCGAGATAAGAAGCACAAGCAGCCTGTGGCGGTGGGGCATCATGAGCGCGCTGCTCTGCCTCGCCACCGCGGAGGCGGCTGCGGAACCCTCGCCGCTGCCAACGACACAACCAGTTACAGTGAAAGTGGACATCAGTGGCCTTCCCGCGAGCGAACAGGCCGCCCTCGTTCCGATCATCCGGGCCGCGCGCCAAATGGATGCGTTGTATATGCGACAGGTGTGGCCTGGCACCCGCGCGTTGATAAGAGACCGACAGGCCGCTCGGACGTCCGCTGCGCAGGCGGAACTCGCTGTGCTGAATTTCTTCAAGAGCCCATGGGGACCCGCCGGGGCCGCCTTCATCGCCGGCGTGCCGCCCGAGCAGCCGATCGGCGACTACTATCCCGCGGGGACTACCAAGCACGACATCGAAGCCTGGCTCGCGACGCTCTCGGAGACCGACCGCAAACGGGCGCTCGACTCCTTCACGGTCATCGAACGTGGGCAGAACGGTCAGTTCGAAGTGGCCCCGTATGCCCGCCACTACAAAGACGGGTTGATCGCGGCGGCTGCAGCACTTCGTGAAGCAGCGGCGCTCACCCGCGAGCCGACACTCAGAAACTACTTGGCCATGCGCGCGCGGGCGCTGTTGCACGATGACTTCTACGCGAGCGATGTCGCTTTTGTCGGCCTCAAGGGACCGATTGATGTGGTGCTGGGACCCTATGAGGTCGACGATGACGCCTGGTTCGGCGTCAAAACGGCTTACGAGGCTTCAATTGCAGTGGTGAATAAGCCCGCGACTGACCGCATCAGCCAGATCGCGGCACGCTTGCAGGAGCTCGAGGATCATCTGCCGCTCAGCTCCGAGCTGCGCGGACGGAAACTGGCCGCTCTGTCACCGATCGTGATTCTCGATGTGATCTATCACGGCGGCTTGAGCGGGGCCGGCGGCGCCGCCGCAGGTTACGGACTTCCAAACGACTTGCGTGTTCTGGACGCTGTCGGGGCGCGCACCGGCACGTACAGCAACATCCTCAAGCTGCGGTATGACAGTATTTTCCGGCCCCTAGCCGACGCCGTGCTCTCAGAGGAGGACCGATCGACATTGCGGTTTGAGGACGTACGCGATGCGGTCGTGTTTGTCCGTATGTTCGACTCGCTGGGTCCGCAGCTCGTGACCGGAACCAAGCAGCCGATCACCGAAGCTTTGGGCGAAAACGGCAGCGTCGCGACCCAGATCCGCTCGATGCTCCTGTCGTTGTGGGGTCACCGCTATCTGATCGAGCATGGCTATCTCGATCGGCACGAAGCCGCCTCGCGCTATAGCGGGTTTCTGATTGAGGCATTGGCGCGCGTTCACGGCATCCAGGGCGGTAGTCCCGCCGCCCGTGGCTCCACCTACGTGCTTAATCATCTTCTAGAGTCCGGGGCGATCTCTGTTGGCGCTGACGGCCGGTTGAAGATTGACCGCGCCGCCGCCGACGCCAACGTTGAGCGGGCAGCGATGGAATTCATCTCACCGATGTCGAAGGGCGACGCGGCCGCCGTCAACACGTTGCTGCGGCACTATGTCGTAGTGACTCCCGAGATCCGCGCCGTATTGGCGCGGCGCGGACCCACGCCAGCGCTGCAGCGCCCGGTGTACTTCACCGCCGATCGCCTGAGCCCGCCCGCCCCTTAGTTCGGCGGTCCTTTCTTGGTCAGACGAACAGCGGACTGAAATATTGGACACCGGCGTTGGGATTGGACCGAAGGCCGATGCGCTCCGACGCAACTTGTTGATCTAACAATTTGATCTGATGGTGGCCAGGGACGGAATCGAACCACCGACCCGCGGATTTTCAGTTCTCCGGCTCTTGCACCCAGCGGCACCTTGGAACGCCTAAATCAACCTATTAGGCGCAACACGCTTTCGGTAGGTTCTGCTAGGTGCTGCCCGGTGATGGCAGGTTGGAAACCAAAGTGGAAACGTGAATTCAAGCGGAGCCGGGCCAGAAGCGGGCCGCTGGAAGGCCGCCGGGCTCTACTTGCCGGGCGCTCGAAAGTCAGACTCCACAGAGGTCTAACGCCCGCGCTCGATCAGGACCAGCTGCGAGTACGTCTGTACACGGTCGAACACGATCTGTGACCCCGAGGCGGTGACATCAAAGTCGCGCACGTCGAAGTCCCCGGGCATCTGGGCGAGCACGCGCCGAGCGCCACTCGCGAGGTCGATGAGCCAGAAGTCCTTATGACCGAGCTCACCGCCCAGGACGATGAGTGTCTGGGCGTCCCGCAGGAACGCCACCCGGCGTGCACCGCGCGGCACCAGGATGCCCGGCAGAGGAAAGGGCCGGCCGTCGGCGCCGGCGGCACGCAACGGAATGTTGGTTCCCACATCGGGGCCGGAGTAGATCAGGAAACGCCCGTCGGGCGACCAGACCGCATCGAGCGAGTACTCCGACACCAGCAGGAGCGGTGCGTCGCCATTCAGGAAGAAGCGCATCAGGCGCGGCTCGCCCTCGCGCACCGCCGCCGATACGACTGAGGTTCCGTCCGGAGTCCAGCTGGGGTTGCCTCGTAAGACGAGCGAATCGCTAAGGAGCCTGAGATGGGTGCCGTCGCGCTCCATCACGTACAAGGCGGTCTTGCCCCTTTCGGCGACTGAAAAGGCCAGGTGCCGCCCGTCGGGCGCCAGCGCTGGCGCACCCACCACGCTGGCATCCGGACTACTCCAGATCGCGCGGCTTACCCCCTGCGAGCGCAGCCAGATGGCCTCGCGGCCACCGAGCGAGGCGGTGTAGAGCAGGAAGTCGGACCCGAGTCGCGGCGTGGCGCCGCTCGCCGACAACGGCGTCGGGCCGCCCTCCGGTACGACGGCGCCGTGCTCCTGCCCGAGCTGCAGCTGCCACACGCTCGAATGGGCGTTGCCGATGGTCGCCACCAGCCGCCTGCCGTCGACACTGCCGCCGAGTGAGCTGTAGCTCTCGACTCCGAAGCTGATTCGGTGTGGCCGGCGCCGCTCGACGTCCACGGCAAACATCCACGGCCCCGAGCCGTCGGCGTCGGTCGCGAGATAGAGCAGTGTTTGCCCGTCGAGCATGACCGGGTACGTCAGACGTGTGTTCTGTCGGGTAATGCGCTCGAGTCCTGCGCCCGAGGGACGAATCCGCCAGATGTCCCACGCGTCCGGCGGCACGCCGCGCACGAAGTAGATGTAGGTGTCGTCGGGCGACCACAGCGGGAAATGGCAATGCACTCCTGCGGGGGCTGCGTACAGGCGCCGATCCGGCGTCCCGGCTGGCGCGGCTGCCTCGCGTAGGAACATCGGATCACCCGGCGCGGTGGTGTGATACACAACCCGCGTGCCATCGTGTGACCAGTCGTACTCGGATGCGGGGGCCAGATACGGCTGCAGTGGGCGGTCGGCGGCCCAGGGCACCGCCACGATGGCCGCCGCACCCGCGTTCGGCCCACTCGCCTCCTTGGTCCAGATCGATACGAGCGACGCATCGGGTGAGAAGTTCAGCACCCGCAACAGCGGATTCACGAGGTCACGCGCCTGACCACGAGTCACGTTGCGATAGTCGCCAGTACCAACCTCGTGGACCCAGGCATCCATCTGGCCCTCGCGGCTGGCGAGGAACACCACGCGCTTCCCGTCGCGTGAGATCGCCGCCGCCTGCTCGGTGCCCTCAAAGTCCAAAGGGACAAATCTCGCCTCCGCAAGCGGGCTCCGCCAGAGGTATTCACTCCGCCACACGAGCCACGCGAGCGCCGCCGCGAGCAAGGCGACTGCAGCGGTAGTTCCGACCCATAGCCAGCGGCGTGCAGGTCCTGAAGGCGCGGGCGATGACGTGACCTCCGCCGTGTCGGGTGTGGCCGGGGTGGGTTGCGCTGGGGCGCTGTCGCCGTGCGCCTCCAGCGTGAGTCGCTGTCCCCGACTGACCCACCAGCGATCGAGCTCCGAGCGGAAGGCGAATACCGAGCCCTGCCGGTCGTGCAGGTGGCGGTGAACCGGCATCGCCTCACGACGCTCCCAGCGCTGCACGGTGGTGACATCGCGCTGCAGGTACGCGGCGATTCTCTTCCAGGAGTCAAGCCGGTCCTGAGCCCGGCCGATCCTGGAGGCACTGGTTGCGTTTTCGTCGCGTTTATCCAAAACGGCCGCCCGGGATTCGCCGGATTGGGTTGCCGCGATTCTTGCACCCCTCTGTCGGGGCGGCAAATCACGGTCTGGCGCCGAAACGAGACCGGTCGCCTGACTTTGCCGTGCTTTGCGGTGCTTTGCTGCTTGCCGGCGCGTACCCGCCTGCTGAGGGTATGCGGGCAGGACCCGGCGCGGACGCGTCAGGGCTGAACATCGGTCTGGCGTACGAGGGGAGAAAGCATATGAAGGTGAAACGGTGGCTCATCAGGCTCGCGGCCGGCGCCGCATTCACGGCGGCCGTGGCGATCGGCTCGCTGGGCGGCGTCTCACGGGCGCTGGCCGATGACGACGACGGCGACCAATGGAGGGCCCGGATCGGCCTTGAGGTCGCGCCCGTGCCGCTGAATCTTGCAGGCAAGAATCGGCACCTCGTGGGGCTGGGCAGTTACCTGGTCAACGTGATCAGCAACTGCAATGACTGCCACTCCGCAGGACCTGCGACCCAGTTCGCCAAGGGCGGCAACCCGTACATGGGCCAGCCGGCTGTCATCAACCAGGCGACCTATCTGGGCGGCGGCAGAGTCTTCCCACAGCAGGTTGCGGGCGCGACGCCGATCATCGTCTCGCGAAACCTTACGCCCGACTACACCGGAAAGCCGGAGGGTGGACGCTCATTCGAGGAATTTCGTTTCATCATACGCACAGGCACTGATCTGGATCATCTGCATCCGAACTGCTCGGACCCCACCATTACGGCCAGCACCACCTGCTACCCGGTCAGCCTGAAATTCGATGGCGACCTGCTGCAGATCATGCCGTGGCCTGGCATGCAGCACCTGACCGACCATGACCTGCGTGCTATCTACGAGTACCTGAGCGCCATACCTTGCATCGCGGGGCCGCCGGCGCCCGACCCGCGTCACAACGAGTGCAACTGAAGACCGATGTGCCCCGCCTCAGGCGCGCCGGGAGGCAGTCGGAGGCGCTGAGCGTGTCAAGGTGCCGTGCCTTGTAGCAGCGCGGGCCCGCAAGGTTAGAGCCGTGCCTATGCTTCTCGGCAAACTCCTCGGGCCACCAGAATGCATACAGAGCAACTCCGAATCCTCGCCACAATTATATCGCTGTCGCTGTGCGCCTGCGGTGGCGGCGCTGGCGGCACGAGTCAGCCGTCGACCAGTCCTCCATCGACCAGCCCGCCGGTAACCAGCGGCTCTACTCCCAACGGCGTCCCGGCGATCAGTGCTCTCTATCCGAGCTGCGCTCCCGCCGGAGAGCAGTCCTTTCAATTGTCGGTAATTGGGCCATACCCAACTCCTCTCGCCTATGTAGTGAATGACGGCTGCAGTGGCGGCGCGGGTGGCTACGTGTCCATGTACAGGATCAACCCCGCTACCGGGGCCCTGGCGTCCATGGGACCACCGGTGTGGACATACGACGAGAACGCCGGGTCCATGGCCGTAGATCCTTCTGGCAAGTTCGTCTACGTGACAACCCCGGGGGATCCCTGGAGTCCTGATTATGGCAGCGTCGCGATGTACACCATCAACACCACGACCGGGGCCCTAACCTACATGGGATCGATAAACGGAAATTGTCCGGGATTGTGCTTTCCCGCGTCGGTGGCCGTGGATCCATCCGGCAAGTTCGCCTATGTGACGAATTCCGGCTCGAACGATGTCTCGATGTACACCCTCAACGCCACGACCGGGGCCTTAACGTCCATCGGGACGATCGCTACGGGAACAGACCCGGTCGCCGTAGCCGTGGATCCATCGGGCAGGTTCGCCTACGTGGTGAATGAGAATTACGGATCGGCTGGCAGCGCGTCCATGTACGCTATCAATGCCACGACCGGCGCCTTAACGTCCGTAGGGACGATCGCTGCGGGAACAGACCCGGTCTCCATAGCCGTGGATGCATCCGGCCAGTTCGCCTACGTGGCGAATTCCGGCTCGAACGATGTCTCGATGTACGCCATCAACAGCACTACCGGGTCCTTAACACTGACAGGCGTGGCAGCGACAGGTGCATCTCCTACCTCGATAGTCATACATCCGTCGGGACAGTTCGCCTATGTGACCAATTCCGGCTCGAACGACGTCTCGATGTACAGCATTGGTTCCACCGGGACCCTGGCACTCATAGCGACAATAGGCACCTGAAGGGCAAATCTACGGAGGAGGAATCCGCAGGAATCGGCGCAAAAGTGTCCGATGTGTCCGGAATAGTCCGTTACCTATGTGCGTCGGAATAGACACATGATCTGAATGGTGGCCAGGAGCGGAATCGAACCACCGACACGCGGATTTTCAGTCCGCCAGATCCTGCACTCAGGATCACCCAGGAGCACCTAAAACAACCTGTTACGCAAAAACGGCCCTCGGGAGGTGCACCTAGGTGCTGCTGAATGGCGCTTGGTTGGAAACCGAACTGGAAACACGCGTCCGCCCGGATGCGGCCAAAACCTGCCACCCAACGGGTTGAAATACCCGCCGCAAAGCGGCCCCTCGCACCAGGAGGCGACTTGAACGCAGGGGCACGAACGGTTAAGTACTCATCCCAATGGTTGTCGAAGGAGATTCTGCAGTAGAGAACTACGAATTGCGGCCCGCCCAGGTGATCAGGGGAAAACATCTGCGACCGACCCGCCGCTCGCGGCTGAAACAGGCCTCCGACGGCCGGGCCGGAAACGGCGCATCCTCATTCTGGTAAACCTTATGGCCAAGCGCCCGGCGGTCGACCCGACGATGATTGAGCCTCAACCCGCTCGGTCGATCAGCGCCACGGTCGAGGTTTCCTCGACGCGATCGAACAGAATCTCGCTCTTGTCGGCGGAAATATCAAAGTCGCGAATGTCGAAGTCGGACTCGAGCTCAGTGAGCCGCCGCTCGGCGCCGGTCTTGAGGTTGATCAGCCAGAAGTTTTTGTGCAGGAACTCGCCGCGCAGCACGACTATGGTGTCGGCCCCTGGGCCGAACACCACGCGGTGCGCGCCGCGCGGCAGCATCACGGCCGGTAGCGGATATGCACGGCCGTCGGCAGCCGCTGCACGCAACGGAAATGATGTGCCGACGTCTGCGCCCGCATAGAGCAGAAACTCCCCGTCCGGCGACCAAACGGGGTCGATCGAGTATTCGTACACCAGCGGCAGCGGCACACCGCCGCCCGGGAAGAAACTCGTCAGGCGCGGCTCGCCATCGTGGACCACCGCGACGATGATTGACTTGCCATCGGGTGCCCAGGCCACGTTGCCACGCAGCGCTAACGAATCTGCGATCACCGCGGCGTGCCCGCCGTCACTCTGCATGACGTATAACCACGCCCGTTCTCCATCTGCGACCGTGAACGCGATGCGTCCGTCGGGCGCGATTGCGGGCGCACCCACCGAATTCGAGGGCGAGCCGACCCACAGCTCCTGGCTCGCGCCATTGGCGAGCTTCCAGATGCCGGGCCGACCCGCTCGCCGGGAGACGAACAGCAGGGAGCTCCGGGCAGTGCGCGGGGAAAGGCCGGTGCCGAAATCGGGCGACAGACGCTCGGCAGCCGTCGCCACCGCGGTGCCGGCAGCCAGGAGCGGCACACGCCACAATCCCGAGCTCCCATGGGCCACCGTCGCCGCGAGCCGCGCGCCGTCGGCGGTTACAGCGAGCGAGGTGTACCGCTCGAGTCCGAAGCTGATGCGATGTGGAACGCGTCGCCTTAGGTCGATGCCATACAGCCACGGTCCTGCGCCTTGCGCATCGGTCGCAAGATAAAGCAGCGTGTGCTCGTCGAGCGGCACCGGATGAGTCACGACCGAATTGTGGAATGTCAGCTGCTCGAGACCCGAGCCGGTCGGACGAATGCGCCACAGATCCCAGTGATCGGGCGGCACGCCACGCGTGAAGTAGATGAAGGCGTCATCCGGCGCCCACATCTGGAAATGGCAGTGCACGCCTGCTGGGGCCGTGTAGATCCTGCGTCCGGCGTCTGAAGGGGACTCCGCCACGAATATTGGATCTCCCGGACCTGTGGTGTGATACACGATGTGCCGGCCGTCGTTCGACCACGCGACCTCGGCGGCGCCCGGGATGTAGGTGCGCAGCGCCCCGCCCGCCCTCGGCACGGCCAGTATGTTGATATCGTTCGGCCGGGAGCCGTTCGAGGTGCGCGCCCACAGCGTAACGAGCGAGCCATCCGGAGAGAAGCCGAGCGTTCGGATCTCGGGGTTGATTAGGTCGCTGACAGTGCCGCGAGTCAGATTGAGGTAGCGATTGCTGCCGGGCTCGGTGACCCAGATATCGGTACGACCCTCGTGGTCGGCAATGAAGGCCACCATCCTGCCGTCGCGCGAGATGGCCGCCGCCTGCTCGGTTCCCGACCAGTCCGTCAGGCGCGAGATCTGCGCGTTGGCGAGCGGATCGCGCCAGAAGTAACCACGGTGGGCCGCGAACCAGAGCATCCCACTGGCCAGCAGCAGCGTGCCCCCGCCAACGAGCGCCCACCGGACCTTGATGGGAACCGGACGCCGCCATCTGACCTTAGCCGTGTCGCGCGCCAGCGGCGCCGCCTCCGAGGCATCGACGCCCGCCGCAGTGGCTGTGAATACCTTCGGGGGAGCGGAGTGTGTCGCGGCGTGACTCTCCCCCGAGAGCAGTCCGAGCACACGGCCGACGAAGACCGTAGAGGTCTTCCCGGCGGGCAACCGCGTCCACTGGACTCGTGAGAAGGACTCAGGAACTTCCGCGTGTTTCTCCGGCGTGTCGTCGATACACACCGGAAGCACGAATGGGCGGCTCTTCGCCATCAGCTGAGTGCGCTGGTCGGCGAGGTGCCACTCGAGGCGGAAATACCCCTCGGTGCGCGCTTCGGTATTCCTGGAAATCACCGGAATTAAGAGCGTGCAATCGCGGATCTCACGACGGATCTTCTGATCCCAGGCGTCGCCACTTCTGAGCTCGCCCCTGTCGAACCAGACCTCGATGCCGGCGGCCTGCAGACTCGCAGCGATGCGCCCGGCCGCCTCGGTGTCCTCGGAGGCGTAGCTGATGAAGACGGCTCGCAGACCGGTGTGCGTGACCCCGGTGTTGGCGTCAGCTTCCGGCCCTGGTTGATTCGTCAAGACGCGGACTTCCCCCCTGACATCCCGGAGCCGCGGTATGGTACCCCCAGGGCCGCGGCAGCGTCAGCGGGATCGGAGGTAACGAGTGGTGGGTACTGACGGGCTCGAACCGCCGCCCTTCGCCTTGTAAGGGCAGGCGATCAAAGTAACGTCAAGAACTTAAATCGGCGATTTCGGCTGTAAACGAGCCTCAAACAGGCATGCCAGAGCACAAAAGGGAGCACACCATGCGGCTTCTTCCCCACAAGCTTGGCGAGCGGTGGTCCCCCGACGGCCACTTCCTGGTGTACAGAGGTCACCGACCTCACCGATGTCGGGTCTTGCCTGTAAAGGGTGTCTTAATGGGTGAGGCAGCGAAAATTGGTCGGTGTTCGGAGCCCGCGGCAATAAGGCCGGGAGGCGCACCGGGTGGGGAACCGCTCAATCGTCAACTCGGAGCCGAATTGAACTTGGCGTCCGGAAACCGGCAGGCGACGCTTCTGTGCGGTGCTTCGGTCACGTCATCGGAGAATAACTGGTGCCTTCGGTCTAGGTATGCGGGCGCTACGCCACATGATCATGGCCGCCACAGTCTGTGGCGGAACCATGCTTTCAGCCTCCGGTGGTGTCCTCGCGGATCCGACGGCTCCCAATGACACGAGTCTGACGCTGCACGGGGTTACCCTTTACGGGCTGATTGACATAGGCCTGCAGTACAACACGCACGCTGCGCCCGTGAGTGATTATTACCTGTCAAGTACCGGTGCGGTTATCCAGAAGAATAGCAACAAGCCGCTGTTTGCTCTTGTTTCGAACAATATGGCCGTATCGCGGGTTGGATTGAAAGGCGACGAGCCCTTGGTCGATGATTTGTCAGGCGTGTTCGAACTAACCACTTTCTTCGTCCCCCATTCTGGCGAGTTGGTCAACTGTCTGAAGTCATTGACCCTCAATAACGGGAAACCGTTGACCGAGCAGACGACGGGCAGTGATTGCCCGTTCGCTGGGCAGCTATTTGGGCGCGCGGCGTACGCCGGTGTCAGCTCCGTGCGGTACGGCACTCTCACGTTCGGTCGCCAACGTACACTAATGGGCGATGGATTTGTCCAATATGACCCGGCGCCCTCCTTGGTCTTTTCCGTGATCGGCTTTTCCGGCATTCCAGGCGGTGGCGGAGACGGTGAGGATCTGATTCTAGATTCGACCGTCAAGTACGCTGCGAAGTATGGAGTTCTCCACGTGGGTGGGCTGTATCAGTTCGGCGGCTCGGGCACTAGCATGAATTCCGCCGTGCAAGCCCAGATCGGAGCAGAGTTCGGCGCAGTGTCGATCGATACATTTTACGAACACAAGAATAATGCGATCATTGCCTCATCTCTCAGCGCCACCCAGGTCACGGCCCTGCCGAGCCTGGGTTACTCTGTGAGTAATTCTTTGGCTGGTACGGTATCCGACAACACTGCTTACGCTGTCACTGGCAGGTATAGTTTCGGTGCGCCGCAGATCTTCGTCGGCTACCAGCATATCGAATACGCAAACCCTGTACACCCGCTTGCTCCCGGGTACGCTGACATTGGCGGCTACATACTGGCGTTCGTGAACAATACTGCATATGCGCACCATCGCATCCTCCAGATTTTCTGGACCGGCCTGAGATACTCCGTTACGCCGAGAGTTGACCTGGCAGCTGCGTACTACGGCTACCATCAGAACGGCTACGGAACTGGCGCAAACGCCGGTTGCACAGGCAACAACAGTACTAGCTGCAGCGGCGCGCTCAATGGCTTGTCGCTCTCAGCGGACTGGCGGTTCACAAAGCGATTTGACGCATACGGCGGGACCCTGTGGACGTCGGTAAGGGACGGCTTGTCCAGCGGTTATTTGAACACTTCCAACATTGCGACGACCGTAGGGATTCGGTACAGCTTCTAGCTGCACTCTGTTGCCTCCCCACACTAGCGCCTTGCAAGCAGCGCCGCCGAGGATCGGACCACCCGCTCGCCCTCGCACACCGGTCGATCGATCGCGGCCGAATTTCTGTCCCGAATAAATTCTTCAGATGCTTTTGAAGCCTATTCCAGGCGATGAGGCGCGGGCGCTTTGGAACACAGAGTCCATGTGTCAAATCCGAGAAAGAGCGAAGCGGCAAGTCCTACGAGGGCCGTCGCGGGAATTGTTTCATAACCCCAATGAGCCACTAGCGGACCACTGAATACGATTCCCACAGCCGTGGCCAGCGCGAGAGCGGCGTTCAGCAATCCGACCGCAGCACCCTCACTGAAAGGCGTCAAGCGCGCACCAAGATCGGTCGCTGAGACACTAAGCAGCGGCCACGCGATGACTATTAATGAGAAGCCTACCACTCCGAACAGTGAACGATTTTCTATCGACGTCAGAAACGGTGCCAGCAGAAGCCCAAATCCGATCATGCGCAACGCCAAGCCAAAGCAGTAGATGCGGCCGGCGCCGTAGCGGGTTGTGAGATGACTAGTCAGGATGTACAGCGCGATGCTGACGGCCGAAGTTGCCGCATAGATCAATGCGGTGGCGCGTGCCGCGATATCGTAGCTTTCGGACAGCATAAGCGGGAAATAAGAAAAAAACGCGGCTACTGCGAAAGCCAGTACGAACCAGGACAGCAAAAACCGCCCGAACGGCGTGCCCATCACTCGGGGTAGTCCGCGCAAACCAGGCAAAATCAAATGAAAAACATGAACCCCGACGTCAGATGGCAGAGTGAGTTTTGGAAAGATGGCGAGAACGCGTACGTTCAGGCGAAGGTGGGGCTGTTGATCGGCCGCGCGGGCTACGTGAGCTGACTTCGACGGCAAGCCGACGCTGCCCACCGCTATTGCCAGAAGCAGGATTGGAACGCAGCCCCATAGCGCGACCACGGTATCCCCGCCAGAGAATGCTGCGGCCAGCATCAGGCCCGCAACCTGGCCGCTCGCATTGAAGCACTGCAGCCAGCCGATGCGCGCTTCCCATTCAGCTCGGACCGCAAAGTCGATGATGAACAATGTCGCCAGCGTTGCCGCGCCACCCGAGCCGGCGCCCAAAGCAGAGGCTGATATCAACCAGGAAGGGAGCTCTCGCGGCAGAACTATGCCGACAATTCCGGCGGCGGTGAGAAGCAGACTACCGAGAAACAACTTGCGGTAAGTTTTGGTGCGCTCCGCAAGCATCCCCCACAAGGGGCAGGTTAAGAGCCCGAAATTGTATGCCCCCAAGACATACGCCACGGTGGAAAGTCTATGAGAACGCGCCTCTATTGTTAGAGGCAGCAGGACCGGAAGCAAGCCTGCAGTCACCATCCCCAGTAGAAGATAAGCGAAATACCACGGACGTATATAGCGGCGCGGAGTAGTTAAGATGCGGATTGCAAACACCAGCCGGTCGTCCCGGTAGGGTTTGTCAGATTGAGAGCCTTCCAACTGACGCATCACCATTCCGTTAGAAGCAGTCGTGACCTACCCAGCACACTTCGACCCGAGTTCCTTTTGAAGCATCTGCGAGAACGGCCAACCTCGCCGACTCCGGATGACACACTCTACCTCGCACATGTTCCGCTTCCGGACCGGACGCTCCGTTAGAAGCCGGGGGGTTTGCTCAGGAGTCCGCGCGAGGATGGATCCCGGCGCCCGGTACGTCGAGCGCTCAAGAGTATCGGCCCTGGAGCTGACCGTCATGACCACGGCCGAGCTTGAGAACGACCGAAACGGCGGACAACCCGGCGAGGAGCGCAGCGCCCGTTGCCGCGAGCGCCCAGGCGCACCCCTCCGATCAAATCGTGGAGCCCACGACAAGCGGCGGGATCTTCGCGAATGAGCGCACTAGTTTCGATGGCAGCAAGGCGGTGCACGCGGGGCTGAGCTACCGGCCGCGGTCCCAATCCGGGAGAGCGACGCTGGAATGGTGGCGCGCGCAGACACCCGAGCGCCGCGCGAAGCATTGGCCGACCCCCGACCAAGAAAGATTATCCTGGACGCCATATCTCGCGCTTGAGCTCACTGAGCAAACGCAACGCTTCAACGGGCCGGATCGGCGGGAGGTCGCTAGTTGACCCGAAGCGGGTCGATCGCGAATGACCGCATCGCGGCATCACCCGAAGCCGCAAAGTGTGGCGGGCCGCCTTGATCCCTACGCCGGTTCCACCGCTGCCCGCAGTCGCCGGCTGTGCGCCATCCGCAGATATACGGGCACACAACCCGCCAGGAATGCCGCCGCGATCAGCCCGGAGCGCGGATCCTCGGCGATCGCAGCAATCAGAAACGCTACCGAGCCGAGCAGCACGAGCCCTGTCGAGAAGGGGTAGGCGAAGGCCTTGTACGGCCGCGCCAGAGTGGGGTTGCGGTGCCGCAGAACAAACACGGCCGCAAACGCCGACACGTAATACAGGAGGAACAGCACCGCGTAGAGGGCCAGGATCTGCTCGAACGAGCCGCTCAGGATCAGCACAGCAGCCATCGCGCTGGTCGCGGCGAGCGCGATGCGTGGTGTGCCGCCGTCACTGACCAGCGCGGCTTTGGCGCTGAGCAGACCATCTCGGCCGATGCTGTACAGGATGCGCGGGTCCGTGAGCAGGTTGCAGTTGAGCAGGCTCAGTACCGTGAACAGCGAGATCACCGTTACGAGCTCTGCGCCGCCGCGCGGTAGCACCAGCCGCGCGGCATCCGCCGCGGGCAGTTGCGCGGCGGCGAGTACGGGCAGCGACAACACGCGCAGAAACGCAACATTGATGACCAGGTAGAGCGCAACGACCAGCAGCGTGCCGCCGATGATGGCCCGCGGCAGAGTGCGTCCGGGTTCGGCGTTTTCCTCCGCCATGTAGATGGGCGCGTACCAGCCGTCGTAGGCGGTCAGCACCGCGCGCAGTGCCGGCACAAAGGCAAAGACCATTGCCGTTGACGTGAGCGGCAGGGAAGCTGCAGTGGTCGCAAGCGGCGCTGCCGAAGCGCCCGTGATGGGCGTCGCGATGAAGCAGCCGACGACCAGGATCATCAGCATGAGACCAATCGCGACGCTGATCGTCGCGGTGAGCGAGCTGCCGACGCGCAGGCCAATCCAATGGAAGGCGGTGAAGCCCACGAGAAGCGCAATGGCGAGCGCGCGCGGGAAGAGTGTCGCCGGCGGCCATAGCGCCCCGAGGAAGGCGACCGCGGTAACCGCCGCGAAGGCGATGGTGGCCACACCGACGAGCCAGTCCAGCCAGCCGACGGCGAAACCCACTCCCTCGCCAAACGCGCGCCGCGCGTAGACACGAAAACCGCCGGCCTCCGGGATCATGGCGGCGAGCTCGGCGACGGACACCGCGCCGAGGAGCGCAAAGAGTCCACCGACTGTCCAGGTGAGCAGGATGAGCGTGCGGTCCCCGAGCGCAGCGGCCACCGTGCCGGGCAGCCGCAGAATGCCGACGCCGACCATCGTGCCGAAGACGAGGGCCACGCCAAACCCCAGTCCCAGGATCCGCTTCAGAGGGCGCGCAGTTATGGTTGTCATTGTCGCGCCTTTGCCGCGTGTCGCCGTTCAAGCATGCCCGTACGCAGCTACACCGACAAGCGAAATTGGGTGCAACCGTTTTCGACCCTGACCTGCCGCTCGCGAGCGTCCGGTTTCGGGGCGCGCCGTTGAAAGGCGGCGCTTTTCCAGTCACATCCCGACTCTACCAGCACGGTTGGGATAGACACCGCTTCGCGCTGTCGTCATTCCGGGAGATTCATCCTCCCGAGGAATGTCTTGTAACGGGAATCGGTCTTGATCCTTCCGAAAAGCGGTTCCACTTTGATGAATGCGAGGGACACATCTTTCTCGCTGTAAGCGCGATCCAGCCATTCCATTGCGCGATCGGCTTCACCCCGGTAGGCATACGCGCAAGCGATCTCGTACGCCCAACCATCCGGGACCCGCGCAAGTTCCAAATCGGATTGAGGCTTGTGCCCCCGAGCGTAGTCGATTATCGCCAGTCCCACATCACGACCACCATCGGCTACCTCGAGTTCCATCTCCGACCGAGCTATATCTATCTTGCCCTGTGCAAGCAGTGTCAGGGCTAGGTAATAGTGACCGCCAACATATTGCGGGCTGATGTCGAGCGCCTTCCGAAACTCCGCGGCCGACTCGGCGAGCCGACCCTTGGTCCTACGGTTATTGCCCAGCAGAACGTGCGTGCTGGCAACCATCGGATCGAGCGTCAACGCCGCTGAAAGCAGGCGCGCGCCTTCGTCAGCTTGATCAGTAGCGACGAGTGCCTGACCTGCAGTCGCAAGAGCAAGTGGATTGCGCGGCTCGATAGCCAGAGCCGACTGGCATTCTCGGGCGGCATCGGCCCAGTTCCAATCATAGATGGTGTGAATGGAGCACATGTTCATGTGCGCCAGCGCCGATCGGGAATCCAACGCCAGCGCTTGCAGCGTCGCTACGCGAGCACTTTCAAAACCCTCACGGGGTGGTACAAATCCCCATTCCGCGCTGGATTCGAGCGTCAGAGCGAGCCACTCGGCAGCGCGAACGGACGACGGTTCCAACACTAATGCTTGTCGGAAGTAATTCGCTGCGTTCTCAAATCCGGCCTTGTCGAATCGGTCGTAGGCGTGTCGACCGTGAAGATAAAGTTCGTACGCCTCTGCGCTTTTCATTGGGCGCGACCGCAGGTCGTCGGCACCGATCGTCACCTGCAGAGCCCGTACTACCGCAGCCGCGATCTGGTCCTGCACTCCAAAAACGTCGCTCGATGCCGCTTCGTAGGTATCGGCCCATGCGTGCCCCCCATCCCGGGAGGCGATCAACTGTGCCGTAACCCGCATTCTATCGCCGGATTTGCGCACGCTGCCTTCGAGCACGTACGCCGCGTCGAGCTCGGCGCCGATCTTACGAAGATCCTCGTTCTTACCCTTGAATTGAAATGACGACGTGCGACCAATGACTTTCAGAGCCGGAATTTTCGATAGAAGATCTAGAACTTCGTCCGCGATCCCATCGGCAAAATACTCCTGGTCCTTCTTCTCGCTCATGTCGACAAACGGCAGCACGGCAATCGATCTGTCGGCAACGACTGTTGAGGCGTCCGTGGGCGGGTGTTCGACCGCGGTGGGGCGCTTCGAGAGCCAGAACCTGTCGACCAAGACATAGCCCAGTGTGAGGGTAAGCGCGACAGAAGCGACTATGGCGAACCGCCGCCAGGATGAACCAGTTTCCGTAACCGCAAGGATTGTGCGGGCCGGTTCGACTGCCGGACGCTGCGGGTTCTCGAGCGGCAAGCGCGCCGAGTCGATCCAAGGGGCAACCGGCGCGATCAGTCGATACCCGCGCCGGGGTACGTTCGCGATGTAGGTCGGCTGCTTCGTGTCATCACCGAGAAGCCGTCGCAAGGCCGCCACTGCGTGGTAGACCGAATCTGGCGTGACCACGACTCCCGCCCAGACCTCATCGAGCAGTTGCTCGACACTCACGACCTGGTCTGCGTGCTTGGCCAGGTACAGAAGAAGCTGCATCGCCCGGCGCTCGAGCTTGACGGCGTTCCCGTCCTTCGAGATCTCGTCCAGCGCGGGATCGACGCGCCAGGCGCCGATGCGAATTGCGGGGCTGTCCGACGCCTGCATCGGCTGTGACCCGTCACCAGCACGTAATTATGAAGAGCACCCGGACCCGTGGTCAGAGACCCGGCCAAAGTATAGCGGCGGGCTGCCCTTTTCGCGCCTCCACGCGTCAGCGCAACCGCTGACGCGGTCCAAAAAATACCCCTGCGAGACGCCGCCAACCCTTCTTCAACAATCCCTCAGCCTGATTCAGGCCGTCCTCAAGACTTCCCGGCTCCCCTGGCCGCATCGTTTCTGCACGGCCGGTGCCAGCCGAATGAGTCGATCGCAACGGCCAGCTGCTTGGAACGAACCGGGCCACCCATTAAGGAGATCACCCATGAACACCGAGACTCGACCGCCCCGTCGCTCGTTTAGCCCTCACACTTGGATCGGGACAGTCGCCATGGTCGGACTGTTCGGCCTCGCGCCCGCCGCCGCACTTGCGGATCCACCCGCGGTACCCGTCGCCGCCACTCGCAGTGCGAAGGTCTCGCTCGCCGACCTCGACCTCTCCACGCCCGCAGGCGCCCGCGTCGCATATGAGCGCATCAGGAGCGTCGCCGAGCGCCTTTGCGACGACCGGGAGGACCCCTGGAGCAGGTATCATGCAGCGACCTACAACGCATGCGTACGTGAAACCGTGGCCGACGCGCTCCGTCAAATCCAGGCGCCCGCCCTCGCAGCCCTCGAGAAATAGCGCTCTTGTTATTGCGCTCGCTGCCGACCCAGTGACGTTTATGGCCGTCCAAGTCGAACGTCGCCTTCGGAGCAGGCAGATTGCACGCGAGAAGGTTTGGAAGTGGCCGGAACACAACGGTTCCAACCGTGCCCACAGAACCGTGTTAGTCAGGCGAACAGCGGACCGAAATATGGGACCCTGCCGCTCGTATTGGAGGAAGAGCCAAAGCCCTCGGATGCAACTTCCTGATTTGAAATATTGATTTGAATGGTGGCCAGGGGCGGAATCGAACCACCGACACGCGGATTTTCAGTCCGGTGAAGGCGATTCCTGGGGCTTATTAATCAACCACTTGCAGCGCTTGCCAGCCCCGTTCCCAGGCACACCAAGGCACAATTACGGCACACCCAATCTGAGTTCGACACATTCTTGGCACAACGTCGCTAACGGCTTGATCGCCACTACTCTGCCTGCATTCACGGGCAGGGTGATCTACGTGTGGGAAAACGGCGCGGTCTTCCGAGCGTCCGTTCCGGCACGGCGCGGGGAAGCGTCCCACGCTCGCAGCAAAGCTCATTGGGCGACATGCCTTCGATTTTGACTTTAGCCATGGTCTCGTCCGGCAGCTGCGACGAATTGCGACTGGACATAGGTTGTATCGGCCACCAGCCGCCCTCCCCTGGGGACATCGAGCGACTCGTACGGACGGCCGTCACCCTGCCTGACTCCACCTCGACCCCTGCGACCGTGGTGCCGAAGGCAAACTCCACTCCCACCTGCCCCGCGAGCTCGGTGAGCGCCACACAGAACTGATAGGCATCGCCGGTCTCGTCATCCCCGCTCCTTCCGGAGCGAGTGATTGATGCGTATTCCAGCGATCGTGAACAGTAATTCCACGCGATGGTGAACGGTGCGTGGAGCGGGCAGCTGGAGGTTACGTTTCTACTTCAGGTGTTCACGATCGTCAAGCGAGTTGGGTTGCGGATTTCTTTTCATCGTTCCTCAGAACGCAGCGCAGTCTGACCGCCGCAGGCGGGCAGAAGCGCTGGAGTTGCGATGAGGTCAGGCATCCGCAGGCGCCCGGATCTTGCGCATGGACTCGCCGGGGATCTTCAGCTCGATGCGGTGGCTGTGATGAACGAGGCGATCCAGGATCGCATCGGCCAGCGTTGGCTCGCCGAGGTAGGCGTGCCATTTGTCGACGGGGAGTTGGCTGGCGATCAGGGTCGAGCCGGTGTTGACGCGGTCGTCGAGGATTTCCAAGAGATCCGCGCGGTCCTGGGTGGCGAGCGCCGTCAGTCCCCAGTCATCCAGCACGATGAGGGCGGCCTTGGACAGAGTTTTCAGGAACTTCAGGTAACTGCCGTCGCCGTGCGCGATACGCAGCTCCTCGATCAGGCGCGGCACGCGCCAGTACAGCACCGAGTGGCTCTGGCGGCAGGTTTGCTGCGCGAGCGCACAGGCGATCCAGGTCTTTCCCGAACCGGTGGCCCCAGTGATGAGCAGGTTCTGCGAGCGTCGGATCCACTCCCCGGTGGCCAGCTGCGCGATCTGACGCTTGTCCAGGCCCCGGGCGGCCTTGTAGTTGATGTCTTCGATGCTGGCCTCGGCGACTTTCAGGCGCGCGCCGCGTAGCAGTCGGGTGCGGCGCTGGTTCTGGCGGTACAGCCGCTCCCGGTCGATGAGCAGCGCCAGGCGCTCCTCGAAGGACAGCCCCTGAACGGCTGGGGTCTGCTGTTGTTCCTCGAGCGCTTCGAGCATGCCGTACACCTTAAGCGTCTTGAGCGTCTCGATCGTCGGGTTCGTCAACATGATCATCTCCTTGGCTTGGGTTGAGGAAGGGTCAGTGGTAGTAATCGGGCCCGCGCACGTTGCCGTGCAGCGGCAGCTCGAGCGGCTCGCTGGTGCTCGAAGCACGCCGGTCACGGCCGCTCTCGAGGATCGACTTGACGCTCTTGCGGGTGGGGCTGCCCAAGCGCACGGCAAGTTCGCTGGCGACCTCCAGCCGCCCCTCGCCGTACTGCCGGGCGAGCGCGAGCAACCCCAGACAGGCGCGATATCCCTGTTCCGGATGGGGCTTTGAGCGCAAAAGATGCTCGACGATGGCACCGGTGTGCGCCCCGATCGACTCGCCCCATTGGATCAGGCGCTTCGGGGACCACTGCGCGTGCGCCCGGTGGGATTTCGGCATGTGCTCGGGCACCGTCGTGTGGGCACCGCGCTGGTAGGAGCGGATGTGGGTGGCCACGCGCTGGCTGCGGAAGAAGATCTCTACGGTTGCCGCCGTGTAGCGTGCCCACACTGCATGCCCGACGAGCGCATGCGGCACGCTGTAGTAGTGACGATCGACATCGACGTGGTAGTCAAAGGCGACGGCGCGCTCCTTCCACTCGGCGTACACGTACGCGTTGACTGGCAGCGGCCGCATCGCCGGCCGGTCGAGCGCCTCGAAGACACTGCGCCGAGAGCCCGGCAGGCGCTGGAAGGGCCGCTCGTTGAGCTCGATGAGCAGCGGCCGGATCGCCGCGTTCAGTTCCTCGAGGCTAAAGAAGCGCTGGTGCCGCAGGCGTGCCAGGATCCACCGACACACCAGCAACACGGTCAGTTCCACGCGGCTTTTGTCCTTGGGCCGGTACGGTCGCGCCGGGATAACCACCGCACGATAGTGGGCCGCAAGCTCCTCGTACGAGCGCTGCAGCTCAGGCTCATAGCGATCGGCGCGCGTGACGCCAACCTTGGGATTGTCAGGAACGAAGATCGTCGGCGCGGCGCCGTAGTACTCCAGCGCCCTCACATGGCTGGCGAGCCAGTCTGCCAACGCCTGGGTGCGCGTGGCTTCCGCGTACGCCAGGCCGCTTGCGCCCAGCGCGCTCACGAACAGCTGCGCGTGGAAGGCTTCCTCACCGTGCGCCCCGTAAATCGGTACCGTGCGCCCGGCGTAATCGATAAAGAGCTTCTCGCCGGCAAAGTGCCGCTGGCGCATCGAGCGCTTCAGCCGCTTCTCCCAACACCGGTAGATCTGGCAGAAGGCGCTGCGCCGATAGGCAGACGCACCGTTTCGCTCGCGGTACTCCTCCCACAGCAGCTGCAGCGTCACATGCCGGTGGCGCTTGAGCTCGCCATGGATCCAGGCACAGTCCGGTGGTACCAGCGCTCCCGGCTTGCCCGCCACCGCCGGCCCGAACACCCGTTGTTCGAGTTCCCGTTCCGGGAGCGTCTCGGCTTCCGCAGCACTTATCCCGCACCCGCGCACCGCCCGCAGGTACTTCGAGACCGCCCCGATCGACAGACCCAGGGCACGCGCCAGCGCCCGCACGCTCAAGTTGCTCGTCTGCAGCCCGATCAGCTGCTTCAGCTTCGACATGGAGATCCTTTCGTTCGGCATCGACCTGGCTCCTTAGGACAAAAAGTCCCAAGGCTACGCGGTCGGCCTTCCGATCAATCTCCAGCCGCCCATCTCACTCGCCACGACCGTGAACACTCTTCCACGACCGTGAACACCGCGCCACGCGCGGCGCCGAAGTGTTCACGATCCCGTGGAACGCTGTTCACGTTGCCGTGGAATCCGTGTTCACCTTCCCGTGGAAACCCCGTTCACGATCGCGTGGAATACGCATGATTGAAAGGCTGCGAGGGCATGTCGTCGTCGGGCCTGCTGGCGCACCGGTGCGACCACGCATCCTTGTGGCCGCGAATCCGGCAATGCGCTAGCCGATAGGCACGGCTGCTCATCTGATGCGTCGGACTGGAGCTGCAGCCAGGAAAGAACGTCGTAGCAACCGGGGTGAGGAATTCGAGTCGAGGGCACAGTTCTGAAGAGCGACCGTGTGCGTGACTTCACAAAAACGCACACCGCTAAGTCTGTGGATGCCCAGACTGCTCTGAAGTGTGGACTTCGTAGCCTCCGAACCACCACGAGTTGCGCAACCTCTCGTCCAGTGATCCCACCGGCCGTCCAGTTACACAGAGCGGACGATCATGCCCCCCGTGCGCAGCGAAAAGCCGATCAGCCTGGAGGAATGGCGAGAGTTCGTGCGCAGTGTGGATCCTGACACCACCTTTCACGGCAACGCGACCGCGTCTCAATCCCCTGTCGAGATTCCCGCCAGACTTCAAGCGATCTTCGAGGACTTCGGGGCTCAAGTTCTAGCAGCTACGTTCGCTGTCCGACACGGGGTCGTAGAAGGGGCGTGGATCGACCCCCAACACAACTATATCGCCACCGTGTTTCGCAAATCCGCCGGTGACGACGACCTTGATCGCCCGTGGTAGCAATCCCGGTCGAGTGGACTTCTGCGGGGCTACGGCAATGCAATCGTTCCTCAAGTCGCCGCGGCGTTCATCCAAGCGGCAGGTGTCTGACAAATGAATTGTAAATCCGGTGACCTCGCGATAGTGGTCAAAGGCAGGCACACTGGCATGATGCTTACCTGCATATGCCTCGAAGAGCCACGATTCAAATACGGCGTAGCGGAAAAGTCGCCGGATCCCACCTGGCGGGTAGACAGGCTCATCTCTTGGACTGATCCAGAGCACCTCTGGTTTCCTGACGAGCAACTACCCTATATTTTCAATTCGATGCTCATGCCGATCCGTCCCGAGCCAGACGAACAGGACGTGAAAGCAACATGGGACATCGAAGTGGCAGGAGAAATAACGTGATCATCCTTGCGTGTGCGCCAGCGTTCAGCGGCAGACAGGCATGGATGCACTTCGAATGATTCGCGTCACGGCTAGCGGGAAGGCTGGAACGTCGAACCGCTGTCGGTGCCCGTCACGCTTCGCACATACGCTCGGGCTACGACGGCTGCCAGCAGACCAGGGGATGTATCCATCTTCAGCGCCTGCAGCGTTTCGGTTAGCCACGGCGGGCTGACAGCGTTAACGTGTATATTCCGCGGCGCTTCCAGCGCGGCCGCTCTGACGAACCCCTCAAGCCCGGCATTCACCAGACTGATGGCGGCACCGCCTGGCATCGGTGTCTGTGCAAGGATGCCGGTTGTAAGCGTGAACGACCCGCCGACTTCAACCTGCTCGAACCCGAATCGCACGACGTTCACCTGACCCATCTGCTTGTTATTCAGGCAGAAGCGAAAGTCGGCATCGCTTAGCTGGGCGAGCGGAGCGAACTTTGCTTGTCAAGCAGCACACACCACGGCATCCACTTTTCCGAGCGAACGATACATCTGCTGAACGCTCAATGGGTCCGCGATATCGACCTTGATGGTCGTCTTCCGCAGGCTGGCGGAGATGATTTCATTGCCGGCAGATAAGGCAGCGACTACTGCGCGCCCGATCGTCCCGGTCGCTCCGACGACTAGAATACGCATGGACAGCCCTCCTTAAGTAGCGCCCCCGCGCTTCTTCCACTTGTAAGCCGCGGTCAGCTTGGCTAGCACGCCCTTGAGTGCCTCAAGGTCCACATGCTTCCTGCCCTCTGATATCGCGGACCTGATGACGTCGGCGGCGACGAGCAGTTCAATATCGGAGAACGCCTGGGCGAGATACTCATCTGTATCGGTGTCGGTCCCGGGCTTGTTCGCCGCTGGTGGCGGGTTGCGATGGCGTGGCACGGTGCGAACGATACTCCGTTGCCGTGATGGTTGCGCGGGCGGCACGGCCCAGGACCAGAGAACGCCACGCTAGCCCAGGCGAAGATCGTAGGGCAGATGCGAGGCCATGTGCTTTTGTACCGCGTATACCAGCGATTCATTCGCTCACCTGCGCGCGCTCCCCGTGCCCCGCGGCTCGGGTGTGACGCAGAGGTCGCGTTTTCTTCCGGTATTCACGCAGTTTTATATACATCGAGCGTGGGGGGCCAGCTCCCGCCACTTACCGCACAAGGTGCCTGCGAATCAATCGCAGTTCCCGTTTCCGTTCTGCGCTCGGCGTTGGGTATGCCATCTTCAGTGCGTCGAGCGCGTTTAGAATAATGCGCGAGACGATGAGACGAGCGTTCTCCTTGTCGTCGGCTGGAACGACATACCAAGAGGCCTGCGCTGTACTCGTCGCGCTAAGGCATTTCTCATAAGCCTTCATATATTGCTTCCAGAACGCGCGTTCTTGCAGGTCCGCAAGGGTGAACTTCCAGTTCTTCTCCGGGTGATCGATGCGCTCGAGGAAGCGCTTGCGCTGCTCCTCCTTCGAGAGGTGGAGGTAGAACTTGATGATGCGGGTTCCGTTAGCATGGAGGTGTCTCTCCAAGTCCACGATGGATCGATACCGCTCATGCCAGATCGCTTTCTTGCTACGTGCCGGCCCCGGCAACCCCTCATTGCGCAGAGTCTCCGGATGAACGCGAACTATCAGCACCTCCTCGTAATACGACCGGTTGAAGATCCCGATCTGTCCGCGCGCGGGCAGATCCCGGGTGGTACGCCAGAGGAAATCGTGCTGCAGCTCCGTCGCACTGGGATGCGTAAAGCTGAATACCTGGCAGCCCTGCGGGTTTACCCCTGACATTACGTGCTGGATGGCCCCATCTTTCCCCGCGGCGTCCATGGCCTGGAATATCAAGAGAATCGCATAGCTGTTGGATGCATAAAGCAGCTGCTGCCGTGCACTGAGTTCCGACACATGCTGACTCAGAAGTTCCAGATAATGCTCTTTTGAGCGGTACACAGGTTTTATGCGCGTGGGGCGCTTGCGAAGTTCGACCTCCTCGCCTTCCTCGACGAGGAAATCCTTTACGTTGACCTTCATTGGGTACCTTCCGCAGGGCGCCGCGTGCCCTCATTGCCCTGTTGCGGCGGCCGGAGCAATCGGCCGCCGCAACATCGCATGCCCAAGATACCCAAGAAGGCGAGTCCTGCGATGACGAGGTATTTCATGGCCGCTTGACGCCTCGCCTCCGCACCTGGTCAAGTGCCATTGAGAGCCTGCGCTAGCTGGCGGCAGAGATCGGCGATCAGGTCGCTCAAGGTGTCGACGGCACCGGAGGGGTCGGTGTCGGGCGCCGGGCCACTGCGCGAGAGCCGACTTTCGCCCGAGTGCAGAATTTTTTCTCCCCCGGGGGAGAAGATACGCCACTTGGCGACGAGCACCGCCTGGCCGCTGGAGCTCACGTCGAACTGCTCAATGGTTACATCAATCTCCCTCACGATGTCTTCGCTCGACCCAACGGCCAGGCGAATCTGCTCGCTGGGCAACAACGAAGACAGGTCAGCCGCTAGCACGCGGGGTATCCCGGTGTTCAGTCGCTCCGCCCAGAGTGTGCCTGGGGGATAGACAATCTCGTTGGTGCCTCTGCGGACCGCGAGCGAAGAGTTAAAGAGATAGGACGGGATCTTCACGTGAACCACGTCCACGCGCGAAGTGCCGGATCCGCCGTTGGCCGTCTCAGTCGGTGGCAGAGATATCAGGACGAAATGCCGGGAGGTGTCGGACGCTGGGCTTAAGAATAAGAGACTGCAGCCCGTGACACAGGCGCAAACCGTCAAGGTCATGAGAAACGCCGCGGGATGCGGCCCGATGCGGCCGCCAGAGGGGCTGCCACCCGTCCAACGCTGAGTATTTCGGGGACGTTGTTTACCGACCACGTGGGCGTGCGCGCCAGATTCGTTTGGGCGTTTCATGGCGCTTTCTCCAGTTTCGCGCGACCGATAATGAGAGCGTTGGGATGCTGTTTCAGAAAGTCGAGGAGTGAGGACAGAGACTGTACGGCATCGGACAGCTGGCGCAGCGTCTGATCCAGGTCGTTCGGTAGCGGCGCATCCGGCGCGAGCTGGATGCGCACGTTTTGCGCGGCACCGCGCACCTGAACGAGGGCGTGATCCACTTCCGCGAGGGTTTTACTGACATCGTCAGCCAGCGGATCAACGCGGTTGTTGAGTTTTTCCCCCAGCAACCGATATTGGTCTAGCGTCGTGTGCATGGCGACCAGGTCGTTCTTCAGATCCGGGGATGAAACCAACCGATCCACGGAACCCAGCACCTTGGTGATGTCGTCATGGATTTCTGCCAGGTGCAGACTGCTGACGGAGGTATTGATGTTGATCAGCAGCGCGTTCAGGTTCTTCTCGATGCTCTTGAGATCGAGACTGGCAAGGTTGTTCATCAGTTGCTGAACCTCGGTCGGCTCGCTGGGCACCTCGACATAGATCTGCTTGAGCTGATGGAATACCGGCGACGGCGCATGCGGCTGAAAATCGAGCCCCACGAAAAGAACGCCGGTGACGAAGCTCTGGGGCTGCAGGGTCGCGCGCAGGCCATTGCGAACACCGCGCTGTATGGCCTCTGGCGTGAAGACCTGCACGGTTTCGTCGCCCAACCGCTGCCGCAGGAGCTTCTCGTCCAGTTCGAGGATCACCGGCAACGCATAATCTTTAGGATCCTGGTTGAAGCGGATCATGACCCGCTTGACGGAGCCGATGGTCACGCCGCGAAACTTCACCGGCGCCCCTTCGTTGAGCCCGTTTAGCGAGTTGTCGAAGTAAACAATCATCTCTTCGGTTCGCGAGAACAGCCTCGACGAGCTGAACAGCAGCAGGCCGATTACGCCCAGCACCACGCCGGTGACAATGAATAGTCCGATGGCGGTGGTATTGATCTTTTTGCTCATATGGCACGCGCGTTAAAGGGGTTGGCGGTGGTGGCCTTGGCGGAGTATTCGCCACGTGTGAGAAACTCCTGCACCGCGGGATCCGTGGAGTTCTTCAGCAGTTCGCGCGGGTTGCCGTGCGCCCGCATCGTGCGGGTGGTGGGGTCGAGGAAGACCGAGTTGTCGCCAATCGTGAAAATGCTGGCCAGTTCGTGCGTGACGACGACGAAGGTGGCGCCGAGCGTATCGCGGAGCTGCAGAATGAGATCGTCTAGGTTGCGGGAACTGATCGGATCGAGGCCGGCGGAGGGCTCGTCGAAGAATAAGATGTCCGGATCGAGCGCGAGGGCACGGGCCAGTCCCGCGCGCTTGCACATACCGCCGGAAATCTCCGCCGGGTAGTAGTCCTCAAAGCCCCGCAAGCCGACCAGAGCGAGCTTCAGTCGAGCGATGGCGTGGGTATCGGCTGGAGGGAACCCGGTGTATTCCCCAAGAACCAGCTCGATGTTCTCAGCGAGCGTCATCGAACTCCACAGCGCACCGCTCTGGAACAACACGCCGAAGCTTCGCAGCTTTTCTGTCCGCGCCTCCTCAGAAGAGTTCCAAAAGGCGACACCGTCGTAGAACACATCGCCCTGCGCGGGTTGTTTCAGCCCGATCATGTGTCGCAGCAGCGTGCTCTTGCCACAGCCACTGCCCCCCATGATGATGAAAATTTCACCACGCTTGATCTTGACGTTGATGTCGCGCATGACGACGAATGAGCCGTAGGCCATCGTCAGATCGCGGATCTCAATTTTGCAGTCAGTGTCTAAGTTCATGGCTCAAATATTCAGGGCGTTGCAGATGACGGCGAAAATGCCATCCGATGCGATAATCGCGGCGATGCCCGTGACGACCGCCGATGTGGTGGCCTCACCCACCGCGGCGGCATTGCTGCCGCATTGCATGCCGCGCAAACAACCGGTGAGCGCCACCAAGACGCCGAAAAACGCGCCCTTGCCAATGCCCAGCAGAAAGCCAACGAGGCTGATGGCCGCCACGGTGCGACGCAGATATAAGGCAGGGGTGACATCCAGCATCAGGGTCGATACCAAGAAGCCGCCCGCAATGGAGATGAGGTCGGCGAACACGCATAGCAGGGGCATCATGAGGATCAAGGCCAGCATCCGGGGAAGGACGAGGAACTCGAAGGGTGAGATGCCGAATGTCTGAAACGCTTCGATTTCCTGATTCACCTTCATCGTGCCCAGTTGCGCGGCAAAGGCAGCGCCGGTGCGGCCGCAGATGATGATGCCGGTCATGATGCAGGCCATCTCGCGCACCGTGGCGATAGCCACAAGATCGGCCGTGTAGATGGAGGCGCCGAACTGGGTGAGCTCCGTGGCGCCCACGAATGCGAGGATCAGGCCGATGAGAAAATTGATGAGCGCCACGATCCCCAGCGCCTCCGGTCCGCACTGCTGGATGACCAGCAGGGTGTCCGACCAGCGGAACTGCGCCCGGCCACGCAGCATTTGCCACAAGGCCACCACGCTTTCGCCCATGAAGCTGAGCATCGCGGCGGCACCGTCCCACACTCCGAGGCCCGACTCGCCGACCCGCTGCAGGAAAGTCTTCTTAGCGTCCGCGCGCGCAGCGTCCGTCTTTTCCGGAACGGCCTCGGCTAGCGCGATGAGCTTCGCGAGCCCGTCCGGCAAAGTTTGGGCTCGGAACTCGACGTTTCCTTTGGCGCACAAGTCGGTAATTGCGAGGATGCGCACCATCAAGGCGCTGTCCCAGCGGCCGAGCCGCTTCGTCTCAAACTCCACGGCGCGCACTCCGCCGACCGCCAGTTCCTTCTCCACCGGCCCGATCTCCGGTAGGGCCGTCCGATCCAACCAATTGCCGGCTATTTCGACGACGACCACGCCGCGCTCGTCTCGCCGAGCGGCCAGCCGCGGCGGGATAACCTCAGAGACACCCACGTTGACCAGCGCTCAGATCAAAACAGAACCACTCTTTCCGATAGATGCTCAGCCGGGCCGCCGCCGGAATCCTGTGCACCGGCGCGGCTGCCGACGGTCCGGTATTTTGCGCGGAGTTACTCACGTCAGTATTTTTCCGGCACGAATTTCTGCCCTTGAGCGTGGCTTCATCGTCGTAGGGGTGTCTCATCGAGCGTTCGGGCAGCTTCATCTTCTCGCGCGGCACTTCCTTGTAAGGAATGAGGCTGAGGATGTGCGCGAGGCGGTTGAGCCGGGCGCGTTTCTTGTCGTCCGAACGCGGGATGCACCCCGGTGCCCATTCAGCGTCGGTGGCCTCGAACATCGGGTCGCGGGCTCGCGAGTATTCAAAGCATTTGCTGCGCGACGGCAGATCGCCCGCGCTGCCTCTCCACTGGCGCAGGGGATCGTGTGTCCGCGCTTCGAAGCGTCGCTTTTGCCCGCTGGTCACTCGAGTCGAGCCATATGTTGATGAGCTTGATCCCGGTGCTGATGGCAACTTTCTCCTGCCACGGGCAGAGGTCGAGAAACGTCCGGTGCTCCTCCTTGGTGCAAAAGCCATCACATACTCTACGCGGATCTGTTGCGGCAACAGATCCGGTAGGATCGACGCACTTCGAGGAAAACACTCAGGCATGTCGGTACCGAAATGGCGTTGCACGTCCTGGGTTACAACATGAAACGGGTAATGAGCATTCCGGGCGTTGGCGGCTTGATGGAAGCGATCCGCGCCTAAGACAGGCCGCGCGGGCTGTCTTGTTGGGCCAGCGAAACCAGCTAAATAGCTGAGCATTTTCGGTACCTTTTCGGCCATGAATCGAGCAAGTGTCCTATTGACCGCTACAGGTTGTCGTCGCGCAGACGAACGAAATCGCGCCACGCGTCAAGAGCCGCAATCACCGCCCATACAACGACGTAGCTGAAACTCCACCACCCTAGGTACTTGCCCCATGCCGAAATGGTCATGCCGAATGCCGAGAGTGCCAATCCCAGTTTCGCTGTATGGATGTCTTCCGCGAGTTCGACTATGCTCGACCTTGACTCTTTATTTTTTTGCAAGATTGCCAGCTCGAAGATGCCGTATCCGAGATATTGCCTCGACACCAACAGAAGACCGACAGCGCTCGTTAGGGAACCGGACCTTTCAAACAGGTCCCAACGGTCGTGACCTGTCGCAAACGAGGCGCAGATGAGCGGCGGACTAACCGCCAGGATAATGGCGGCAACCCCACGATACCCGCCCGGAAAAGCTTGCAAGCGAAGCAACTCTAGATAACTCGAGGGGGCTTTGCCGAATTGGCTCGTCATCAGCGTTCTCTCGAAGCCACTCTCTCTTGCTGGTTTAGACCGTCATTGCTCGGGTGAGTGGTCATCGGAGAGCCTTGCGGAAGCGCCACGACGGAGTGCGTGCCGGGCGCGCCCGGCACCAGCTTTTCGCTGATCGTGGTCAGCGACCATGCCGCCATCAATGTGAGATGGGCGTCACTGTAATTTAGCTTCCCCCAAGGGGTCCGAAAAACGGAGGCGGATTCCCAAGGGGGATGACGAAGCGGAAATTGAAGCTGTTCGTGTAGCCGCCGTAATTCTTCTCATACACGTCCCTTGTAACGTACGCTTGCAGAACAAGCCGATCGAAGGAATAGCCGACAAGCCCCCCCAAGGCGAATTGGCTTTGCTTTTGATAGGCGGCGACCGGCGAGTTGAGATCGGTGGAATACAAACCTACCGGCCCCAACTCCCACTTGCCGAACCTCTTGGTCGCCGTCAGGTCGAGGTTGAGGAAGTTCGGGTTACAGCCATTGTCAGGGTAGGCGGCCGAAACCGGGCACGGGGACAGCTGTGGCCTGTTTGTGACATGGTCAAATTGGATGCCCCAGATGGCGTTCGCGGTCAGGTCCCATCCGTTGCCGGTGTAGCTCAGCCCCCAGCGCTGATTAAGCGAGCCCGAACTAAACGCCACCGAGCTGTCCTTGTTGGTGTAGCCTCCGAGCAGGTAGCTGAAGCCCCAATTGTTACCCAGATCCCAGATCAGCTGAGCCGCCGCAAACGAATTAAACAAGCCGCTGATGTCGTAGGGCCCGCTGTTAAATTTTATCGGGACCAAAGGCCCAAAATTACCTTGCAGTCGTGCGCCAAAAATCGTCCAGGGGGTGGTCCAAATCAAGATGGGGACATCGACGAGGAAACACGTTTCTTTCGGGCTTGTGTCCGTGCATTGCTCGGTCGTTGTATTTCCGAGATGGAAGCCTTCAGGGAGCGGCACCCCGACCGCAAGGCCAATTGTGTCACCCGGACGCGTGACGGAGCCGCCAAGCGCCGGCGCAGCGGCGCCAATGGACAGCACAGTGGCTGCCGCCCACTTCGTCAACTCGTTCATCTCGTTCCTCCCTTGAGCCACGGTTCTGATGGAATCAGAACCGTGGCTCAAGGTCTTATTGACGCGTTTTCTTCACGCGAACCGGGTACCCACTCCGCTCGAAAACGCTATAGCCAGCGCTCCCATATCCGCTCTTTACATCCCATCGATCCGGGCTAAGTCTCGAACGATTGCGGGCGATACCTCTGCTAACAGCCGAACCAGTCCGATCTTGCTGCCGTCTCTCCGCTGGTCTAGAGGACCGTGCGAGTCACCCGCGGGGGGTCTTTGTGTATCGCGACCGTGCGCTCGTTTTCGCCGAGTTCGCCGAGTTCGCCGATGAACCCGTAGTCCCGCAGCAGATCTCCGATGTCGGTTTTCTCCACGTTCATGCCGATTTGCTCGAGGAACGCCTTAATGTAGTGGGGTAAATTTAGCTTCTCAAAATCCCGCATCACGATCGCCGAGTTGAGCAGCGCACGAAGGTCGTACTGCGAGCCCCACGGCTCCGGCACGCCCCGCTCGATGTCCAGCATGGAGTAGACCGCCTCCATCGCCGTCCGCACGGAGTACTCGATGGTGAAGATGACGTCGCGAGGATGGCTCTCGGCGAGCTGCCCCAGGAACCCGAAGTTGACCGCTCCCTCGGGAATCACCTTGGGACGGTCGCCGTCACGCCGGGGCATGAAGAAGGCGGTGATGTAGGGCATCATGCACGGATGCACGTTCACCGAGTTGGCCGCCAGCTGGTTGATCTGATCGTCCGGCACCCCCAGGTGGTAGAGCCATTCCCGGGCGACCTCCTCGCCAGTGCACTCACGCAGCGCCTTCTTGACGTAGTTGCCGGGCCGGTCGAGGCTGTACTGGCCGTAGAAGTGAAGCATCAGCTGGCCCTTCGGGTGGTTCCTGAAGTGCGGGTTGCGCTCGACGTTCCACGAAAACACCCAATTGGAATCGCGCACGGTCACCAAGCCGCCGGTGATGGGCTTCCCCTCGTGACTGGACGTTTCGCGCCGGCAGATCCGCTCGATGTAGGGCGGAATCTTGTCATCGAGGGTTCTGATGCATGCCGACACATAGCTGGTCTGGTCGGTGTGGGCACAGAACTTGTCGGGCCGACCGAAGGCGGGGTCCTGGGCGGCGATGTTGCGCCACATCGCCCAGATGCTGCCCTCCTGGATGTCCCTGTTCCACTTGGGCGGGGTGTGGTGATCCCCCCACGCGGTGTTTTCGACCGCGGAGCCGTTGGTAATGAGAACTATATCGTTCTTGGTGACGTCGCGTCCTCCGCGCTTTCCGCCCTGGATCCACTCAATCCGGCGAGCGACCTTGCGTTCCGGGGTGATGTCGAACACGACGTTGGTGACCTTCGTGCCGTACACGATCGTGACGCCCTGCTGCTCGAGCCACTTGACGAGCGGGACGATCAGAGAGTCGTACTGGTTGAGGCGTGTGAACTTGATGGTGCTGAGATCCGCCATCCCACCGATATGCTGGACGAAGCGGTTCAAGTAGAGCTTCATCTCCAGGGCGCCGTGCCAGGGCCCTATGGCGAACATCGATAGCCAATACACCCAGAAGTTGCTCTTGAAGAAATCCTCGCCCACGAATTCGTCGAACCGCTTGTCGAATGTCTCACTTCTGTGGGTGTAGAAGAGCTTCATCACCTCGCCCTGCGCCTTGGGGGTCAGGAGCATCTTGCCGTCGGTCGGGAAGGGCTGCCCGCGCTTGTGAGTAGTCCGGCACAGGGAGTAGTTGGGGTAGTCCTTGTTGATCCGGTAAAAGTCTTCAAGGACCGAGGCGTCCTTGACATCGAGCGACGGGATCGAGCGCATCAGATCCCACAGGCACTCGTAGTGGTCCTCCATCTCGCGCTCGCCGCGGAAGAGGAAGCCTTCCTTTGGGTCCTCGATGCCGTCCAGGCAGCCGCCGCAGATCTTGCTCGCCTCGTAGATGGTGATGCGTTTGCCGTCCATCTGCCCGTCGCGGATCAAGAATCCCGCCGCCGCGAGCGAGGCGATGCCACCGCCGATGAGATGGGCAGACTTCCCGTCCACGCCCTGCGGCTTGCGGGGACGAATGAACGCTTCGTAGTTACCATTACTGTAGAACATATGTGTCTCTCCTTAGTTAGCTAGCTAGCGAGCTTTTTGCACATCCCACCGATCCAGGCTCACTTGCATTCCGCATCAGGCGGCCGCTCGTGGAGGATCGCCTCGAGGTCGCTGGCAATGGACTCGAGCAGCTCGCAACCGGACGCGAATTCACATTGCCAGCCGGTTACGACGTTCTCGCAACGACCGGCGAGCGCATCGGGCTTTGCATCGCCGCGCACCTTCACCACGTATGCGGGTCGGGTCGGGTACTTGGAGTCAGTGTTGAAAGCCATCTCGGTTGTCGGTACTAAGAGGTTAGCCTGACGCCTCTCTTACGCCGAGTTGTCAGCGTAACGTCGCCATTTCATCCGGATTCGGGCAAACCGGCCTGCTAAGATGGCGCGTGCTTGGCTTCGCGGCCGGAGTAGCCGCCCAGTCAGGTCATCGAATCGGCTGTGCGGCGTCGCACGCAGACACGCCCGCAGCGTGCGCTGCAGGAGCAGGCGTGGTCTACGCGGACTTAGCCCCGGGTGTGACCAGCTCCGCCGCCATCGTTAGGTCGCCTTCGTTCTCTCGATCTTCCGCATCAACGACAACGACCATGCGGCCAGCTCTTAGTTCGCGAATGGAGTCAGCTATGTTTGCAAAGCAAGGCTTATCTTGCGCCCGGTTTGGGTTTCGCATATTTCGTCCGGTCGCCGCAGCTAAGGCTCAGGACATGTCCCATCTTCTCCTGTTTGGCACGGAGATAGGTCAAGGAGTGTGGATTGGGCGCGACCTCGCACGAAATCTGAGCGACCACCTCAATCCCAGCATTAGCCAGCGCAAGCGACTTGTGGGGGTTATTCGAGAGGAGTCGAACCTGTGTCACGCCAAGTTCGTGCAGGATCGCGGCTGGCAAGCTGAAGTTCCTGCAATCGGCCTCGAATCCGAGTTGGCGGTTCGCCTCGAACGTGTCGAGGCCCTCGTCCTGCAGCGCGTAGGCCTGCAACTTTGCCATTAGTCCAATGCCGCGGCCTTCCTGATGTTCGTAGATAACAAGACCCCGCCCTTCCGCGGCTATGCTCTGCAGGGCGAGTTCTAACTGATCCTTGCAGTCGCAGCGCAATGAGCCTAGAACCTCACTCGTAAAACACTGGGAGTGGACGCGGAGCAGAGGAGCGCCTTCTATCAGATCCCCCAGGATCATCGCGAGTGCGGTTTCAGTGTGCCGCGTGCCGTTACAGAACACATGCTCGAACCCCACGAGCTGAAACACACCCCACTCGGTAGGTAAACGAGTGGAAACTACTTGTCGGAGCACCGATGTCTGCGCATGCGCATCGCCCTGGGCTCCGGCGCGCGCGTCCTGCCGCACGGGTTCTTTGAATGCAACTACTCCTTGCGGCAATAGATCGTCCGTCTCGCCTAAGCAGGTTTTGCGTTGCGCTTGAGTATTCATTGGAACAGCGTTTTCGTTATCAGCCTCGGAATCACCGGTGTAACTTGAAGCTGGAAGTTCCACTTCGGGCCACCCTGCGGCTTTTCCACGAAATACTGACTTCCGACCTGGACCTGCACCGGGAGTATCCCGATCTTGATTACCTTGCCGATCGATAGTCCGAGAGGCACCGTCCAGACATCACTGCCACGCGCCGTCCAGTCCGCCAGAATGCTCCCTGAGTAGCCGACGCTCCATCCCTCGCCGAAGAAAGAGTAAATCAAAGGCAGCACATTCATCTGGTTGGTGCGCTTGCGGTCCGCGTCTCCGGCGAAAGACCACCATTGCTGGACAAGGGCTGCGACCATAAACTTGCTGGTGATGTAGCCACCTCCGACAGCTGGTCCGACCTGCCACTTACCTTGTCCGGTAAGATCTGAGGTAGCGGTCGGGAATATCCAGGTCGGTCCTACTCCCCAAATCCACGGCTCGGTGTGGGCGGGCGAAAGCACTGTCGCCAGGATCGTGTCGCCGAGTGTCGTTGTCCGTTGGACGCTACCGGTCGCTGTGGGATACGGCACGCTTTGGTAGAGTGTCATCACGGGGCGTGTTACCAGATTGAGATCGTTGGTCAGACTCACCGGCAGGACCGGCTGAAAATAGAGGTTGTTCACCCACTTCCCGCTCAAAGGGTCCAAACTCCTGCTCTCAAGTTTCTCGTTGTTAAACTGGAACTGGAGCTGCCAGATGCTGGTGACCGGGTTACTAATCTCCTTGGCTAATTCATTAGCCGAAAGAGCGCCTGCATTGGCCGCAGCGGTAGCTGCACTACCCAAAGGGACAGCTGCAGCCGAGGCATCTGGGTTGGGCTTCGGCGCAGTCGGCGCCGGCGCCGACTGCGCAGAGGACAGCGTCGCAGAGGCACTCATTGAGTCAGCCTCGTTCAGCACCGACTGCGCAGACGCTGACGTCGCACAGGCAATAACCGTCACGAAAGCCAACAAATTGCCGATGCCCGCGGGCGGCCGGGCTTTGATGTGCTCATAGACGCTCACGATTGCCCTCCATATGGACCCGTTCGCTTCTTTCCGTGAGTGCGTCTAGTTTCGCTAATCCTTATGCGTTAACGCTTTGAACGCGTTCCAGACGACGTGAAGGTCGTTACTCACTCGTGGGAACGCGGTTACTTCTTTGGCGAGATTCAGCAGTTTGTAGACCGCGGTTTGACCTGTACGCACCGAATATTCCATCGTGAAGACACAATCGTCTGGCACTTCAACGAACTGACCGGTGAGGGCAAGGTTGGTTGAGCCTTTCGGAACAACATCAGGTCGGTCAGTAACCTTTCTCTTCAGAAACTGGCTTGTGACGAAAGGCATCATGCAGGGTATGAGGTTTGACGAATCTACAATCCGCTTCAGGTCGGCGTCGAACTTCAAGTGATGCAGCAACTCCTCTAGAATTTCTCTTCCGCTGCATTGATTCATTGGTTTGCGAACATAGTCGCCGAACTTGTCGGGGTAGAGAGCTAACCCGTAGAACACGTAGACGCCTTCTGGCTGGTTCTGGTAATACGGCTGATGGTTGAGAATAAAAGTCAGCGACCAGCCAGACTCCGGAAACGAGGTGATCCCGTTCCTACCGGGTTCTTGCCCGGAGAATTTCTCCATTAGATCAAAGAACCGCCGGTCCTTTTGGGTCACCGTGAATGACATCAATTTCGACTCGTCAATGTGACCGGTGAAGACCGACGGATCACGAAAGATGTCCTTGCGCTTGCGCGCGAGAGTCTCCCACAGTGCCCATTTCCCCTCATGCGTCGACGACGTGATCAGCTCCGGTGGGGAACTATTCGAACCAAATGTGGCATTGGCGACCATCGAGCCCAGGGTAGCTATGACAATGTCCTCCGGCCTGACTTCAACCTTCTTTTGCTTTCCGTCCTGGACTATCGTGATCCCCTGGGCGGTGATTTCGCCATCAGTGTCGTTCCCGAGGTCGATGTCGGTCACTCGTGTGTTTCCCACGTATTGCACACCACGGTCGACTAGCCACTTAATGATCGGGCGCACCATCGAATCGTACTGGTTATACCTGGTGTGGTGGAGCAAGTTTTGCGTCGCCATATCTGGGAACAGATGCATGAATCTCAGCAGGTAGCGTCGCATTTCAATGGCGCTGTGCCATGGTTCAAAGGCAAAGAGTGTCTTCCACATGTGCCAGAAATTCGTTTCAAAGAAGTGCTCGGAGAAGACGTCGCTGATACGCTCATCGTTGGACACTTCCTCCGGTTTGGAAGTTAACGCGAGGAGCTCTAACTCGTCTTTCGGATTAAAACCATAAGAGTGAGCGTGCATAATCTTACCGCTGTCGACTAGGCGACACTGGTTGTTCCAGCGGTAGGCGTTAGTGAACTCGAGGGTATCCTGCTTGGCCGTTTTCGTCGGGTCATCCACTGAGGGGATGAAAGAAAGCAGATCGTACATGCAGACGTAATTCTCCTCGAACATGCGCTCGCCGCGCATAATGTAACCCTTGTCAGGAGTGCCAGCTGAGTCAAGACATCCGCCCGGTAAGCTTTCCTCCTCGTAAATGCTGATGTTCGCGCCCGCAAAGCCGCCGTCCTTGATCAGGTAGGCAGCGGCAGCCAGATTGGCGATTCCTGACCCGACCAAGTGTGCCTTGCGTCCTTCATTGTTCATGATTGCCCTGCTCGAAAAATGCGCAACCGATTCATGCACGTTTCCTGTGAGTGAATGCTGAAATCGCTGCTCACGCAATCGCGCTAGTGTTCTGCATCCTCCTGGCGCGCAAGGACCTGGCCCGACTCTGCCTGATCACCCTCGCGCACGGACAAATCGACGACGCGCCCGTATGTTTCGCGGCGATATCGACGCGCGAGAATTCCAGCCATTCGTTCGTTCGCGTTCATTTCGGCTTCCGTCATAACTAACGACCCTGAACGGCATCGCTCACTTGCATTCCACATCAGGCGCCCGCTCGTGGAGGGTCGCCTCGAGGTCGCTGGCACCTCGCAACCGAACGCGAATTCACCTTGCCGGCCAGTTAAGGTTCTCGCAACGACCGGCAAGCGCATCGGGCCTTCCATCGGCCTTCCATCGGCCCGCACCTTCACCACGTAGGCGCGTCGGGTCGGGTGCTTGGAGTCAGTGTTGAAAGCCATCTCGGTGGTCGCTACCAGGAGGCTACCCTAACGCCTCTCTTACGCCGAGTTGTCAGCGTAACGTCGCAATTTCATCCGGAATCGGGCAAACCGACTTGCTCAGATAGCGCGTGCTTGGCTTTGCGGCCGGAGTAGCCGCCGCGTCAGGTCATCGAATCAGCTGTGCGGCGTCGCACGCTGACACGCCCGCAGCGCGCGCTGCAGGAGCAGGCGTGGTCTACGCGGACTTCGTCTTGTCGAGCAGTGATCGCGCTTTGCCGGCAGCGGGTGTGTCGAGCGCTTCGGGAAGCTGGTCGACGAGCGCGGCAAGCGCGCGTCGGTCTTCGGCCGTTGGACTGTGGCAGTCGCACAGTTCAATCAGCGCCATCAACTCCAGCCACCGCGCCTCCTGCGCTCTAGCCTCCGCGATCGCGCCTCGAATCGCGGCGTCGGCGGCTGCGCGGTCACCGCGCACGCGCGCGATGGCAGCCTGCATCACGAACAACTGCGGCAGATACACTCGTTCCCCGAGAGTGTTCGCCAGTCGCAGCGCGTCCTCGAGTTTCTGTTGCGCGCCATTCCAGTCGCCGTCAAGCATCAGGGCCTCCGTGGCATACCCCAGGACTTCGCTTCCTCCCGCCAGCATCCCGAGCCGGGTATTGTCTTCGTACGCCTCTCGAATAAGGCGATAGCCGTCGCGTGGTCGTCCCATTCGGGCGTCCGCCCAGCCGCGAAACCACCGGCACGCAGTCCGACCTTGCGCGACCTCCGATTCGTCGACGAGTGCGCGCATTTCGTCGGCCAGAGCCGCGACACGCTCACTGTTGCCGAGTCGGACCTCGAACAACGCGTTGAACCAGAGGGCCACCAGCCGCGTGTTCGGCCATCTCAGCAGGCGAGCGCGTGCATGCGCCCGCTCCAACTGCGCGTGCCCCCGCTCGACGAACCCGGAATGAAGCAGGTGAATGCCGAGCAGCCCGAGCAACGTGACCTGCGGATCGGCCACGAAGATTTCGACCGGCGCCAGTTCGAGAGCCTCCGAGGCCGCGAGCCCACGCTCGATCCACGTGCCAGCCGCGTGCGATCGTCCCTGAAGCTGATCCACCTCTCCATGCACGATACACGTGGCAAGCACAAGCACCGGATCGTTCGTTGCAGATGACAGCGCCTCGGCTCGGTCCGCCACCGCTAGCGCCTCGGCATAGTCCGCCCGCACAGTAAGAACGAACCCGAACCCGTGCAGCAGCCGTCTGCGCATCGGATGTTCGGGGATGTCGGCGAGAAGCGAGTACGCACGCTGGAACGCGCTCTTCGCTTCGGTACCCATGCCATGCACGTGGGTGGACGATATTCCGCGGAGCGTCGAG
Source organism: uncultured Pseudomonadota bacterium (assembly GCA_963742045.1). GTDB lineage: Bacteria > Pseudomonadota > Gammaproteobacteria > Steroidobacterales > Steroidobacteraceae > 13-2-20CM-66-19. Next base: position 3,581,109 of record CAVUKE010000003.1, on the reverse strand, counting down.
AGCGCGATCTCCAGCGCGTCGCGCTCGGTGCCCTCCGACACCTGGCCGAGGAGGGTCATCGAATGCTCGGTGAGGCTCATGCACTCGCGCGGGCTCAGGTGCGCGAGCGCCGCTTCGGCAGCCTCAACGTACCAGCGCAACGCGGCCATCGGCTCGCGGCCAAGCTCGAAGTGCATCGCGAGTTCCGCCGCGGCAACCGGCACGCCGGCCGCACGCTCGCGTTCGAGCGTGGTGCCGACTTTGCGGTGGAGCTGCGACCGAACCGACCGGTTCGTGCGCTCGTACAGCACCTGGCGAAAGAGCGCGTGCCCGAACGAATACCGCAACTCTACCGCGTTTCTACCTTCCTCGGCACACGGGGCGACGAGCCACAAATGCTCGCGTGCGAGTTCGTCGCACGTCTGGCCGACCCATATTTCGTCCCGCTCGAGTGCTCCTGAGATCGTATGGATGCAGAACTCGATGCCGCAAACTGCGGCGGCCGAGAGCACCAAGCGCTGATCGCTTGTGAGCTTCGCGATGTAATGATCGATGATGGCCGCGAGATGCTCCGGAACCGCGATTTTCGCGAACTGCAACCGCGCTGCAGCGTCGTCACCGGCTTGCGCGGCGCGGGTGATCACCTCCGTCATCACCGACGCGACGAACAGCGGTAGGCCGTCGGTGCGCACGTACAACGTGTGCACGAACGCTTTGTCGGTGGCGATCGCTGGCGATCGTTCCGCCACGTAGTCGGCGACCTCGCTTTCGGAGAACGGATCGAGCACGATCTCCTCGCACAAGTCATGCAGGCGTAGCTCGTGCCGTAACCGCTTGAGTGGATGGTCGAGCGCCACCACCTCGGCGAGACGAAAGCTCGCAAGCCACATGAGCCGCGCGCTGCCGCGGCGCCGCGCGATGTAGTCGATGAGCTGGATCGTCGCGCGGTCGCTCCAATGCAGGTCCTCGGTCACCAGCAACAGCGGGCGCCGCTCGGTGTAGCGATCGAGGACGTGGCCCATCTCGCGCAGCATGCGATCCGGGCTGACGCCGGCGAGCTCTCGCCGTAGCGCTTCTCGCTCCTCCGTCGTGCTGAGCCACGGCAGCTGCAGCAGCCAGGATGGCGCCACGGCGCGCAGCAAGGACGGCACCTCGCTGTCGCTGCGGCACAGCTCCTCCAGCGCTTCTAGAACAGGAAGGTAGGCCTCGCCCGTGCCGTAGTCGACGCATTGGCCGCGCGCACACGCGACGTCACCGAGGCTCGCAATGAACTGCTCGATCAGCGCCGTCTTGCCGATACCCGGCTCGCCGACAATCCAGACAACCGCGCGCTTGCCGCTGCACGCGATGTCCCAGGTGCAGCGCAGCCGTGATAGCGGTTCGGCGCGACCGATGAAGTAGGGCACGTGCACCGCGGCGAGCCCCGAAACGTTTGGCTGGACACGTGGCGCAGCGGGGATCGCACTGGGCGCGGCAATTAGGCGATACCCGCGCCGCGCAACCGTTTCGATGAAACGCGGTTTGTGGGGGTCGTCGTCGAGCGCCGTCCGGAGCTCGCTGATGGCGGTTCTTAACACCGAGTCGGTGACGAACTGGTGGCCCCAAACCTCATCGAGCAAAGCGCTTGTGGTAAGCAGGGACCCGGCGTGCCGCACGAACGCGCACAGGACGGCGAATGGCGTCGGCGCGAGCGGGACAGCCGTTCCGTCGCGCAGCAAGCGTGCGTTCGCCTCGTCGAGCTCGAATCGGTCAAAGCGCACTCGTACCGGATTCGAACTGGCCGAGGATCGGGCGTGGTCGGTGCGTTCAGTCATTTCGATACCAACGGCTCCGTAGACCGTCACGCGACGACACTGGCGTCAATCCCCCTTTTGTATGGGCAGCGGCGTGCTTTGTGCGCTGCAGCGGAGCTGCACAGGCCGACCTATCCTGACCACTCGCTGGCTCAAGAGCAAGGTTGGGATTCGGCCATCTACGCGGCGAAGCTACCAGCAGCTCCTTTCCTGCTATCTCATTCCCTATTTCGGTAACCGCACGTTCTGCTTGATTCAAGTGACCGACATTGAACGCTTCCGAACCGAGCTCAGCGGGGATATTCCCGACTCGATCAAGGAGGCGCTCGTGGCTCATCTGCTGAAAGCGAAACCCAGTCTCGCAGAAGCCCGCGCGAAGCAACGTGCGAGTGAGGTGAAGCTCAGCAGTCGCTCGATCAACAAGGCGCTCACCGTTCTCAGCATGGTCTTCAATTATGCGATGCGCAATCAATGGGTGACGCGAAATCCCGCTGACTATGTGGACGATGCACGAGATGAACGACCGCTTGAAGAGCGGCGCTTGGACATGGATGTCCTCACACCGCAAGAAATTGCAGCGTTGCGGGAAGCGGCAAGACCCGCCACCTACCGCGACGGTAAGCTCGTCACCAACAACTATCGATTGCTCATTTCGTTCGCCGTGTTCACCGGCTGTCGGGTCGGTGAGGTGCTGGGCCCGGCCTGGAGCCACATCGACTGGGAGAGCGGTCAGTTTCACGTTCGCCGGACTTTCAGAGAAGGTCGATTTCAAGAACCCAAGACGCGCACCTCGTATCGGCGTCTTTCCCTCCCGACCTTTCTATTGAAGGAGCTGAAAGTATGGCGGCTAGCGTGCCCCAACAGCCCGTACGATCTGATGTTTCCGAATCTCGACGGACAGCCGATGAGCTACTCGAATTTGATGCGGCGAGGGTTTTATCCTGCGCTCAAGCGCGCCGGCGTAAGGAGAATTCGCTTCCACGATTTGCGGCACACGTTCGCGAGTCTGATGATCAGCAACGGCGAGGACATCGTCCGCGTGTCGAGGCTGATGGGACACGCCAACGCATCGTTCACGCTCAACGTCTACAGCCACATGATCCCACGCGAGCACGATCCGAGCGGCGATCGGCTCGCATCCTTGGTGTTTGGAAACAAAATGGAAACGGATAGCGCTCGAGCAACCCAACTAGAATTGCCAGACGCAGAAAGCCTCAGCCAATCAGCGTGTTAATGGTGGCCAGGGGCGGAATCGAACCACCGACACGCGGATTTTCAGTGAAGTCGGCACATTCCTGGCACGTCGATTGAATGATTGAATTCGCTTGAGTGGATGTGATCACCATCTTAGTGGCGCGACGAATCATCGCAGGTCAGCTGCTCCCCCAACAAAAAGGGGCATTTTGTCGATCCTCTCCCGCCCATTTTCAGTCGCCGCCGATCATCCGGGCGGCCTACCGCCGACGACGACGATGGATTCGCCAAGCGCTCGCAGATATTCCTCCTCGCTGATCGCATCCACCGAACGCAGCTTCGCGAGCAGCTCGTCGATCAGCGAGCGCAGCCCGGGCCCCGGCGTGCCGTGCGCGAATGAACTCTGGTATTTGATCGGCCCGGGAATGATCGCGACCAGGAAGGCTATCTGGGCCGGCGTCAGCGTGCGGGGTTCGCGACCGAAATACGTGCGGGCCGCGGGCCGCAGGCCACGCAGGTCCGGTCCCCATTCGATAATGTTCAGGTAGATCTCGAGGATGCGATCCTTGCCGAGCGCCGACTCGAGCAGGAACGTGATCGCTAGTTCCTGCAGCTTGCGTCCGAGCTGCTTGTCGCGCGACAGGAACAGGTTCTTGGCCAGCTGCTGGGTGATTGTCGACGCGCCGCGCGCAGCACCGCCGCGCGACCAGTTGGTGAGCAGCGCGGTGGGTAGTTCGCGCAGGTCGACGCCGCGATGCCCGTAGAAGCCTGTGTCTTCGGCAAGCAGCAGAGTGCGCACGAACAGCGGCGGAACGTCGCGCAGAGCGATGAAGTCGGGGGATGCGAGCGAGACGTCGATGGGGCGGTGCGGTCCGGGGCCGTCATCGGAGCTGAAGATGAAATCGCCTCGCAGGCGCACGATCGCCGGCGGCATCTGGCGTGGCGGCCTGAAGTGGATCTTCTGGCTCACCGAGAGCGAGGCAGGGTCCGCCGGGCGTCCGCGTACCCGCACGTCGATCGTGGCCGAGCCAAGGTCATGGCCGCCGCCGGGCGCCATTCCCAGACTTTCGGGCACCGCGAGCCCCGATGTGCCCAGCAGCTGCGCGAAGTCTAGCCGCTGCACGCCGAGTGCGAGATCTACAACCGGATCGGTGTCGAGATCGCGCAGCGCGATCGAGCCCGACAGGGCTGCACCGGCCACCGTCGCGTGAACCTCGGGGATCTCGATCGTGCCCCCGGCCCGCCGCCAGGTGCCATCGAATCGTATGGTCACGTCCGTCGGATCGCCGAGCTGCGGTTCGTCGGCGGCGTTATCCGCCAGCGCTCCCAAGCGCGCGCCGCGCGCGCCCATGTCCACGTGGAAACGGAGCGCATCAGTGCTGGCCTGAAGATCCACGCGGCCGTCCGCGACACCACCATCGAGCAGCGGGTGGGCGTCGCGCCGCACGTCGAGCAGGCGGCCGACGTCGAGCCCACGTGCCTCGACGTTCCACGCGCTGCCGACCGGATCCGCCAGCTTGCGGATGGACAGGCCGGCCTGTGGCTCCACCAGCGTGAGTTGGAGATCCTCGCCGAGAATGCCCGCCATGTCCCAGGCAGTGGCCAGCGAGCTCACCCTGGCCCCTGCCGGGCCCGCGAGAGCGGCGGCGCGAACTGCGAGTCGCAGCCGGCCGGGCCACGTGGCCGCGATCATGTCGGCATGCAGTTGCACTCCATGACCGAGATCGAGATCGAATCCCTCCAGCCGCAGCAACGGCCAGACGCCGACGTGCACCAGCCCGATTCGGGCAACCATGCCATAGCGCGCCGCCGCGGACTCGATCCTCGCACGCACCGCGTTCTCGAGCATAGATCTCAGCAGCAGCGCGGCAAGGCTTGCGACCAGCGCCGTGGCGATCGCTACGAGCCACCACCGTCGCCCGCGGGTTCGAAACGTGCACATCGATGCAAGGATGCCACAGCCGGGTCGCGCGCCGGCTGGTGGGCGTCGGGTCGCAGATGGCCTCGATCAGGTCCGCTTCAATCGGGCCCTTCGGGTCGTTAACGGCCAGTGGTGAAAGACTGAAACTGCCAGTTTCAGAGTTTCATCCAATTTTGCGTCAATACTCCCGCTGCCCTTTCTCGCGGCTCTCGTGCCATTCCCAGCGCTCCAGATCGCGGACGTCGAACACGCTGTACCTCATATCGTGCCCGCTGCCGCCGTTCACGAACCCGTGTGGTTCACGGGGAGCCGGCGCCTGGTACCGGCCCGATTCAGGGCCGAGTGAGGAATCGCATAATTTTCTTATGCTCGGTTTCGTCGTCACCAAAGGTCTCGCTGAGTCTGCGACGTGAGCCGCCGATCACGGCACGCTGAAGAAGGCCCTCAAGAGGGCTCGTTGCCGCAATCTGGCCCCGCTTACGAATTATCTGTGCCGTGATTAGTTCCTGATCGGTCAGCGGCGGAGGCATCTGCGCGACGAATCTCGACTCGCTTGCGGCAAGCTCGCTGCATTTCTCGCGAATTGGCTATACAAGCGATCTCTCGATCGCGCAGCCACCTCCCGCTACTGAGATGAGTTCGCGGCGGGGCTTCGCGTCTGTCCGATATGCACCTCTCCATATCTTTCAGCTCAGCAGCCCGTCGCGTTCGCGACGCGCGTCAGTGCACCAGCGAAAAAGGAGCCACAGTATGGCAATTGTGAGATTCTCTCGTGGACATTGGGTTGCCGACTATTATGACGCCAACAAGCGGCGACGAATCGAACGCCCCAAAGGCCATTTTGAGAACTTGACGGACGAGTTGCGCGCTGCTCAAGCGCTCCTCGCAGATCGCGTCGCCGAGGTGGCGGACGGGCTGGTGCACGAGGGCTACGGAACCTTCGAGGACGCGGCGACTCGGTGGCTCAATAGCAAGGTAGCTATTAGACCCTCCACACGGCGCATCTACCAGCAGCTCCTCGTCGGTTACCTCATCCCCTACTTTGGCGGTCGCACGCTCCGCCTGATTCAAGTGACGGACATCGAGCGTTTTCGCACCGAGCTCAGCGCGGGCATTCCCGACTCGATCAAACAGGCGCTCATCGCACGCGTCCGGGCAGCGAGGCCTGGTCACGCAGAAGCCCGCGCCAAGCAACGGGCAAAGCATGCGAAGATCAGCACGCGCTCGATCAACAAGGCGTTGACCGTTCTCAGCATGATTTTCAACTATGCAATGCGCAATCAATGGGTGGCACGCAATCCCGCCAGGTATGTGGAGCCGGCGCGCGACCAGCGGCCGCTCGAGGAGCGGCCCTTGGACATGGACGTGCTGACACCCGAAGAGGTCGCGGCTTTGCGCGAAGCGGCCATTCCCGCCACGTATCGCGACGGCAAGCTCATCACCAACAACTATCGATTGCTGATTTCGTTCGCCGTGTTCACGGGGTGCCGCGCGGGTGAGATCTTGGGGGCGGGCTGGAACCACATCGACTGGAAGAGTGGCGAGTTCCAAGTTCGACGGGCTTTCAGGGAAGGTCACTTTCAAGAACCGAAGACGCGCACCTCGTATCGCAGCATCGCGCTCCCGGCTTTTCTATTGAAGGAGCTTAGAGTTTGGCGGCTCGCGTGCCCCCGGAGTCCCCATGACCTGATCTTCCCAAATCTTGACGGGCGGCCCATGAGCTATTGGAACCTGATGGCGCGTGGCTTTCACCCGGCATTGAAGCGCGCCGGCATCCGAAGAATTCGCTTCCATGATCTCAGGCACACGTTCGCGAGTTTGATGATCAGTAACGGCGAAGACATCGTCCGCGTGTCGAGACTCATGGGACACGCCAACGCGTCATTCACGTTCAACACTTACTGCCACATGCTTCCGCGTAGGCGCGATCCGATTGGCGATCGGCTCGCCTCCCTAGTGTTTGGAAACAAAATGGAAACCGATCGCGATGCGCAAAACCAACCGCAATTTTCCTTTGCAGAAAACGTAGGTGAATCAGCATTTTAGTGGTGGCCAGGGGCGGAATCGAACCACCGACACGCGGATTTTCAGTCCGCTGCTCTACCAACTGAGCTACCTGGCCGCCGGAGGGGGGCGCGTATTAGACCGACCCGCCGGAACCCCGTCAAGCAAGCGTCCCGATAAGCCGTTGATTCTCCGGGCTCTGTGGTCCAGCCCGCCTTGGGCGTGCGTGCCGCCGCCACGCTTGGCCGTCCCAAACGAGACTGCGCCGACCCTCTCTTAAGGTAGAGAGGAGCCCCTTCGCGCGAAGAATCGGCTCCGCGCGCGCTAAACTTCGAAATCAACTGATTCGGACCCTGCCCTATGAACGCGAACGTTGCTCCCCTGCCGGCCGCCGAGGCGAAGCCTGCTCCATGCGCGGAGAGCCTGACGCGCGCCAACGAATCGCTGCAGGCGCGCGAGCGGCTGCTGACCGCCACAGCGCGGGCGAGTCGCTTGCTGCTGCAGGCACCGGATGTGCGGGCGGCGATCCCCGGTGTCCTCGGTCTCATCGGCGAAGCCGCCCATGTGGATCGGGTCAATCTCATGGAGACCCGCACCGGACCGAACGGCGAGCCCCTCCTGGTGGTGGTGAGTGAGTGGACGGCGGACGGCGTCACACCGCACCTGAAGGACATCGCCCTGTGCTCCTGCGATGAGCGCAACTTCGCCACCGTGTGCGCCGAGCTGCGCGCGGGCCGCAGCGTGTGTTTCAGCAAGACGGAACTGTCGGCGGGGCGCGGCTCCTCGAGCATCGAGGGCGTAGGGACCCAGACCAAGGCCATCGTGCCGATCTTCGTCGCCGGTGAGTTCATCGGCGTGGTCGGCTTTGACAACACGCGGCAGCATCGGGCCATCGACGCCGCCGAGCTCGCCGCGCTTGAGACCGCAGCGGGGGTCATCGGGGCTGCCTTGCACCGCGAGCGGCTCGTGGACGATGTGCGTCGTGAACGCGAGCGCGCCGCCGAGGAGCGCGTCGCCGAGCTCGCCAAAGCGAATGCGGTGATCCGCGGCAACCTCGAGCGCCTCGCCGGCGCAACCGATCTGCCCAGCTTCATGGGTCACATGCTGCTCGAAGCGACCCGGCAGTTCGATGCCGTCTCGGGCGTCGTCATCGTCCTCAAGGACACGGCGCAGGAGTGGCGTATCGTGGCGCACGCGCGCGACGGCCAGCTGGCGCAGCCGCCCTACGCCACGAGCGTGCCCGTTGCCGGCTCCGTGTTCAGCTCTCGCTTCGGTGAGTTGCGCGAGCCGGTCTATCTGGATGTCGCACAGCAGACAACCGAGATCTGGCCAGGACTGATGGCGTTTCATCGCAGTGAGAACGCTCAGGGCACCCTCATCTATCCTTTGCTCTTCGGCGCCCGCAGCGTGGGGTTCCTCGCGCTCACCTTTCAGCGCAACGCCGAGGATGTGTTGCGCAGCGAGCTGCTGGTCGCACTGGTGCAGCAGGCAACACTCGCCGTGCAGCTGACGCGCCTCGCCTACTCGGCCAAAGAGACCGCCGTGCTCATGGAGCGCACACGCATCGGCCAGGAGATTCACGATGGTCTGGCGCAGGCCTTCACCGGCATCCTGCTGCAGCTGGGCGCGGTTGAGGAATTTCCTTCCTGCAAGAAGCGCGGTTCGGAGCTGGGGCTGACTCTGTCGCGGGTGCGCGAGCTCGCGCGCGACGGGCTCTCAGAAGCACGCCGCTCAGTCATGGCGCTGCGCCTCGACCAGACGCGGCGCGCCGGACTTGAGATCGCGCTGCGCCAGCTCGCCGACCGCTCCACCGTGCCCGGGGGCGTCACCTGCACGTTCGACGGCGGCGGCATCGTCACCGGACTGAGGCCCGAACACGAACACGAGTTGCTGCGCATCGCGCAGGAGGCTGTGAGCAACGCGATGCGGCACGGGCGTCCGCACATCGTACGCATCACGATGAGTGATGAATCGCAGCACTGGACGCTTGCGGTCGCCGATGACGGTGTCGGCATGCAACAGCGGCCGGAGCTCTCCGCGCGCGAAGGCTTCGGACTCTCCAGCATGCGCCAGCGCGCCGGCGCCATCGGCGGGGACTGGCAGATCGAGAGTGAGCCGGGCGCCGGCACCCGTGTGAGCGTGCGCATGATGAAGCGAGCCTCCTAGTGTCCGCGGTCATGAAGACGAAGATCCGGGTCGTGCTCGCCGATGATCATCCGGTCGTGCGCGACGGACTTGCGGCCATCGTCAACCAGCAGGCGGACATGGAGGTGGTCGCGGAAGCCGGCGACGGCGAAGAGGCGATCGCCCTCTATGAGCAGCACCGACCGGATGTCATGGTGCTCGACCTGCGCATGCCCAAGCGCGACGGCGTCGCCGTGGTGCAGCAGGTACTCGAGAGCCACCCCAAGGCGTGCATCCTCGTCATGACGACCTACGACGGTGACGAGGATATCTTTCAGTGCCTTTCGCAGGGCGCCAAGGGGTATCTGCTCAAGGACGCACCGCGCCAAGAGATCCTCTCCGCCATCCGCGCGGTGAGTGAAGACCGCCCGTACACCTCCACGACCGTGGCCGCCAAGGCGCTGCAGCGCATGGGGAAGCCGAGCCTCACGCAGCGTGAGCTCGACGTGCTGCAGCTGGTGGCGCAGGGGCGCAGCAACAAAGACATCGCGCGCCGCCTATCGATCACCGAAGGCACGGCGAAGACCCACGTCAAGGCGATCCTCACCAAACTGGATGCGATCAGCCGTACGGAAGCCGTGGCGGTGGCACACAAACGCGGCCTGATTCACCTCTAGCGCGCCGCGGCGCGCTCAGGTCTTGGGCGGCTGGTAGCCCTCAGGGGCCTGCGAGCCTGCCCCGAAGAAGAACTTCTCCATCTCCGCCTCGAGGAACTTGCGCGCCTTCGGCTCGATCGGCGTCAGGCGGTACTCGTTGATCAGCATCGTCTGGTGCTTGAGCCACTGCGCCCAGGCTTCCTTGCTGACGTGCTCGTAAATACGCCGCCCGAGCTCACCGGGGTACGGGACACGCTCCAGGCCCGGGGCTTCCTTCTTGAGCACCACGCACTGCACCATGTGGGACACGTTGGCTTCCTCGTTCGTCAATGCGGCGTCGCATCGAACAACGAGGCGCCCGCCAGCCCCGACAGGAGCGTCGTGATGGGTGCCGGCAGACCGATGCGCGCAGGCGAGCGGATGTTATACCAGAGACTTGCGCCCTCCCCTATCGCGGCCCCCGCGCCGCCCGGGCAGCGTACCAGGAGCGGGGTGATGGCGAGATCAAAGTGCGTAAAGCCGTGTTCGAGCGTATCCAGCGGTTGTGCTTCAGCGCAGCCACCGAGGCAGTTGCGGATGAATGCGCCGGCCGCGCTCGCGGTGGCAAATTCCGGCAGGCACCACAGCCCGCCCCACACGCCGCTCTCCGGGCGGCGCTCGAGCAGCACCGCACCGCTATCCTGCAGCGCGACCACCATGAACACGTCCCGTTTGGGTCGCGCGCCGCCGCAGCGCGGCGCCGGGATCTCATGCTGCCGGCCGCTGCGGCGCGCGCTGCAATGCGCTTCAAGCGGACACTGGCTGCACAGCGGACGCCGCCGCACGCATACCGTGGCACCCAGATCCATGATCGCCTGCGTATAGGCGGCCACGGCCTGCGAAGGCGTCTGCTCATCGGCGAGCTGCCACAGACGCCGGAGTACGGCCGTGTCCTTCGCCGCGCCGGCGACGCCGAAGTAGCGCGCCAGCACGCGCCGTGCGTTGCCGTCCAGGATGGGAAAACGCTCCTCGTGGGCCAGCGCGAGGATGGCTCCGGCGGTGGAGCGACCGATGCCCGGCAGTGCCACGATCTGCGCGAAAGCACGCGGAAACTTCCCCGCGTGCTCATCGCGGATGCACCGCGCCGCGCGGTGCAGGTGGCGCGCCCGGGCGTAATAACCTAGGCCCGACCACAGGTGCAGCACCTCATCGATGGGCGCTGCCGCCAGCGCGTTCACGTCCGCGAAGCGCCTCATGAAGCGCAGGTAATAAGGGATGACGGTGCTCACCTGAGTCTGCTGCAGCATGATCTCCGACACCCACACCCGGTAGGCGGTGCGCTCAAGCTGCCAGGGCAGATCGTGTCGCCCGGCGCTGGCGTGCCAGGCGAGCAGTGGGGGCGCGAGCGGCGGCTTCAGGCTGGACATGGGGCTATTCTAAGGTCGCCGCCGCCACCAAAGGGCCGCAGCCGGGCGCAAAAAAAGCGCACCGGAGCTTGTGGGCCGGTGCGCAACATGGGCGTTCTCGAATCAGTTGCGGTCGCAGAGCTCGATATCGCCGCTCATCGTCTTCAGCCGCATGTGTCCTGCCCCCTCGCCGCGCGTGCCGGAGATCGAATGCCCCACGATCCCGCTTTTGTCGCGCTTGGCATCGAAGCAGTCGTTGACATCGCCACTGAAGGTTGAGACCTCGTACGCGTAGCCACCCTCAGCGCTGGCGCGCACGCTCAGGTCCCCGCTCACGGTGGACGCCTCGAAGGTGGCACCGCGCGTGAGTTTGCCCTCGAACCGCAGATCGCCGGAAGTGGTGCGCGCATGCAGCGAGCGGGCCGAGTCGAGCGTGACGACCAGCGTGCCGCTCACCGAGCCGATCTCAAGATCGCCGGCCCCGTGCTCCAGGTGCACATCGCCGCTCACCGTGCTCACACGCAGCCGCGCGCTTTGACCGTGTCCTTTGATCTTGACGTCCCCGCTCACGGTCTTCAGCTCCAGATCCGCGCCGGCGATCTCCGTGTTGACATCTCCGCTCACGACGTTCACGCGCTGCGCGCCCTGCACGCCACTGACACTCGCATCCGCACTGACCGTGGTCAGGTGCAGCTCGCTGTCCTTGGGGATCTGAATATGCAGCGTCGCATCCCCGCTGCGTCCGGAGTGTCCGGGTAGTATCACCTTGATCAGGGTGCGCCCGGGCTCACTGGTGACCTCGACGCGCTCGACGCCCGCGCCGATCTCCCCATGCACGCTCACTGCGGCGCGGTCCCAGCCGGCGACGGTCACGGTGCCGCTGGTGTTGGAGATCTCCACCACGCCGCGTGCTTCGGCGGCAACCTCCTTGTCGAAGGGCTGTGAGTTCGAAGCCGCGCCGAGTGCGCTCGCACCGAGCGCGATCATCGAGGCGGCAAGTATGACAACGGTACGCATTCAAGTCCCCCTGCCAGGATCGCTGGCTTCGTGCACGTCCGTGAGGACCCGCATTTCGTCCTGGTAAGTGTTGATCAACAATTCCTGCAGCAGCGCGTTACTCGGATCCTTGCCGAGCGCACTCTCCAGATCCTTCTTGGCGGTCTCGATGGCCGCCAGACTCGCCGTCACTTTGGCGCGCGCCGGCGGCGGCATCGCATCCAGCTGCGCCTGTAGCGATTTCAGCAGCTGCGCGCGCTCGTGCCGATAGCGCGGATCACTGACGTAGGCCGCCTCGACCGCGCCACCTTCGCTCTTCCCGGGAACGGTCGTGGCCTGCGGTGGTGCGGTCACGCTCGCTCCGAGCGGCAGCAGGTCGCGGCCGATCCACACCCCCACCGCCACACTGGCCACCATGGCGGCGACGGCCAGCCAGCGCAGCTGCGCCGCGCGCGCGCGCGCCGGCGGCGCGGCCGCGGCGGCCGTGGCTTTCAGACGCGCCTCGATCTCGGGCCACAGATCGCGCGCAGGCTCGATCGCGGCGGCGAGCTCGCGGAGCGACTGCACCTTGCGTTCCTCGGGGCCTGTCATGTCAGTTGACCTCCATATTCAAGCGCTCGCGCAGGAGCTTGCGGGCCCGGTGCAGCTGCGCTTTGCAGGTGCCTTCGGCGATGCCGAGCATCCGCGCGGCCTCCCCGTGCGAGTACCCGTACAGGGCATGCAGCACCAGGGCGTCGCGCGCGCCGTCGGGCAAGGCACCGATCGCCGCTTCCAGCTCTTCAACCTCAACGGGCGTCTCGAGGGCCCAGCCCCCGCGAAGCTCCTGCTCATCCTCGGTCGGCGCCTCCAGCACCGTAGAGGCCTTGCGCCGCTTCCCCAGACTCACGTTGACGGCGATGCGGTGCAGCCAGGTGGACAGCGAGCTGCGCGTCTCGAAGTGCGGCAGCGCTTTCCAGGCGTTGATGAAAGTGTCCTGCGTACAGTCCTCCGCCAGATGTTCGTCCCGCGTCATTCGCAGGCACAGTCCGTAGACCCGGCCGGAGTGCTCGCGGTACAACCGCTCGAACGCCCGGGTGTCACCGGCCACGGCACGCTGCACCAGCGCCCCCTCCCAGTCGACCCGGCTGTCTTCCGCCTGTGCTTGCATCTAATTCTTTAGAGGCGGCTCGCCTGCGCCCGGTTTAAAGCCAACGTCGCCCAAGGGCAACACTTTTTGACGGAACCCCGGCGTATTTGCTCCACTCCTTACTTAATGAGTAAGGCGTGAAAGGCGAACGGCAAGGCAAGGAGCGAGCCATGGGAAGAACATATAACGGGTTTAAGCGCCTGTGGCGGCCAGGCGGGGATACCCTGGAGGCCATCAGCGAGGTCCTATCGCAGCGCTGGCGCGCCGCAGCGAAACTCACCCCGACCCGCCTGTTCTGGCAGGCCCCCGGCAGGTGGCTGACGGTACAGCCGCAGGCGCTCGAGGTGCGTCCTTACCAGCGCACCAGGGGCGGCAGGCTCATCAGGTAGGCCTCCGGATCCGCGTCGGTCTGGAAGCCGAATTTCGTGCCGCGGTCGTAGACCAGGTTGAACTCCACGTAGCGACCGCGCTTCAGCAGCAGTCGCTCCCGGTCAGCCTCATCAAACGGGGTGTCCTTGCGGCGCGCCACGAGCTGCGGATAGATCCCCAGAAAGGCCTCCCCCACTGAGCGCACGAACGCGAAGTCCGCAGTCGCATCGCCGCTCGCCAGATCGTCAAAAAAGATCCCGCCAACACCGCGCGCTTCCTGGCGGTGCGGCAGGTAGAAGTAGCGGTCGCACCAGGCCTTGAACTCCGCGTAGGCCTGCGGTCGGTAGTGTTCGCAGGCGCCTCGCAGGGCGGCGTGAAAATCCTGCGTGTCCTGCTCGAAGGGGTACGTCGGTGTCAGGTCCGTGCCGCCGCCGAACCAGGCGCGGCTGGTGCACAGGTAGCGCAGGTTCAGATGCACCGCCGGCACGTAGGGATTCATCATGTGGGCGACGAGCGATATGCCGCAGGCAACGAAGCGGCCGTCCGACTCGCGCGCACCGGCGACCTGAGCGCGGGCTTCCGGCGCGAGCACGCCCCACACATGGCTCACGTTGACGCCGACCTTCTCGAAGACCGCGCCGCGCATCAGACGCGACTCCCCGCCCCCCTGCAGCCGATGCCCCTCCGGTTTGCTCCAGCGGCGTGACTCGAATTGCCCGGAAGATTCCAGCGCTGCGAACGCCGCGCAGATCCGCTCCTGCAGATCACGGAAGTACGCCGTCGCAGCCACGGCCCGATCCTCAGCGCCGCTCATGCACGTAGTCGACCAGGCGCGCAACCGCATCCGGATCGGTGTCGGGCCAGATACCGTGGCCGAGGTTAAAGATGTGCCCGGGGGCGGGACCGGCCTCTGCGAGCACTGCATCTACGTGACGGCGCAGCTCCTGCGGGCTGGCGAAAAGCGCGGCCGGATCCAGATTTCCCTGCACGGCCTTGGCGGGCCCGAGGATCTGGCGCACCCGGGTGAGCCCCGTGCGCCAGTCAACGCCGATGACATCCACGTCCAGGTCGACCACCGAGGGCATGAGGGCCGCTCCCTGGTTGATGTAATAGATGAGTGGCACGCCGGTGCGGCGCAGTGCCGCCGCGGTGCGCCGCACGGCCGCGAGCGCGAAGTGCGCGAACTGCGGCGGTGCGAGCAGTCCCGCCCACGACTCGAACAGCATGAGCGCCTGAGCGCCGGCGGCCGCCTGGGCGCTCAGATACTCCGCCATCGCATCCGCCAGGTGCGCGAGCAGGCGCTGGGCGGATTCCGGTTGCGCATAAAGGAACGCCCGCGCGGCGGCGAACTCCTTGGAGGGTTTGCCACAGACGAGATAGCACAGCAGCGTGAACGGGGCCCCGGCGAAGCCGATGAGGGGCACGCCACGCGGTGCGCCAGCGCGCACCAGGCGGATCGTGTCGAGCACGAAGGGCACGTCGCGCACCGGCACCAGGGGCGGCAGGGCATCGATCTGGGCATCGGTGCGGATCGGTTCGCGCACGATCGGACCGGGCTCAAACTTCAGCTCCACCCCCATCCCCTGCAGCGGGGTCATGATGTCGCTGAAGAGGATCGCGGCGTCGAGCTCAAAGCGCCGCAGCGGCTGCAGCGTCACCTCCGCCGCCAGCTCCGGGGAGCGCGTGAGCGCCTCGAACGGCACCTTGGCGCGCAGCGCGCGGTATTCGGGCAGGTAGCGCCCCGCCTGACGCATGATCCAGATCGGGCGATGCTGCGGCCGCTCACGGCGGCAGGCGCTGAGAAAGGCGCTGCCTGCGCCGGCGGCCGAGGTCTGCACCGGCACGCTCATGCGCGCAGCCACCGCGCCACCTGCGGCGCGAAGTAACTGATGATGAGGTCCGCTCCGGCGCGGCGAATGCCAGTCAGGGTTTCGAGCACCGCCGCCCGTTCATCGATCCAGCCGCGTGCGGCGGCCGCCTTGATCAGGCTAAACTCCCCGGACACCTGGTACGCCACGACGGGTACGCGCACCGTATCGCGCACCTGGCGGATGATGTCCAGATAGGGTCCGGCGGGTTTCACCATGACCAGATCCGCGCCCTCCTCGACGTCGAGCAGCACCTCGCGCAGCGCCTCGCGCGCATTCGCCGGATCCATCTGATAGGAGCGCCGGTCACCGAAGGCGGGAGCGGATTCGGCGGCTTCGCGGAACGGGCCGTAGAAGGCGGAGGCGTACTTGGCGGCGTAGGCGACGATCGGCGTGCTCGACTGGCCATGGGCATCGAGCAGCGCGCGCATCGCCGCCACCCGGCCGTCCATCATGTCACTCGGGGCCACCGCATCCGCGCCGGCGCGCGCGTAGTTGAGGGCCACCTGCGCCAAGGTGCTCGACCGAGGCGTCATTGTCGATGACCCCCGCGGCGCTCACGTGTCCACAGTGGCCGTGGTCGGTCGCGCCACACAGGCACACATCCGCCCACACCAGCAGCTCCGGGCACGCTTCCTTGATCGCACCGATCCCCTGGGCCGCGAGCCCCTTCGGATCGAGCGCATCGCTAGCCTCCCGGTCCTTGCGCGCCGGCGCGGCGAACAGCAACACCGCGCCGATACCGCCCGTGGCCACCTCGCGCGCGTGCCGCACCGCCTCATCCACCGAGAACTGGAAGATTCCCGGCATGCTCTCGACGGCGTGGCGCACAGCGCGTCCGGGTACCAGGAACATCGGGTAGATGAGTCCCTCGGGCCGCAAGTGAGTCTCACGCACCATGCGGCGCCACAGGTGCGACTGGCGCGTACGACGCGGACGTACTTTGGGAAAACCCATGGTTATGCTCTCGAGTGCAGTAAGCGATGAGTGGTGGCGGCGAGCCCCTCGAGGGTCGCCGCCGATGCGACGACGGCGTCGTGCCCGCGCGCGCTCAGGGCGCGCGCGGTCGTGCGGCCGATGGCCACCGCCGCAGCGCCGCTGAGGAGGCGTTCGAAGTCCGCGTCCCCGAGTGCGTGCGCGAGCTCGTCCACCGCGGAAGGGCTCGCGAAGGTCACCGCCCCGATCCCCGCACGCGCAATCCACGCGCGGCAGTCGGCGACATCCAGCGCGGCGCTGTCGGTACGGTAGGCTTCCACCTGAATCACCTCAGCGCCGAGCTGGCGCAGGCCCGCGGCGAGCGTCGGCAGTGCGCGCGAGCTGGCCGGATAAAGCACGCGCGTGCCTTGGAGCGTGGCCGGTACCCGGGCCGCGAACGCCGACACCAGCGCCGCAGCGCTCGCCTCATCCGGTGTCAGGTCCACGGGCCAGCCGCGTTGTCTTAACACCTGCGCGGTCGCCTTGCCGATGGCGGCGACCGCCACACCCGCAGGAGCGACGGGCAGCTGCTCGAGGACCGCCGCGACCGCATGGCGGCTGGCAAAGACGATCCAGCCAAACGCGCCGATCGACCCGAGCGCCGCGGACAGCGCAGCCGGGTCAGCGCGGCTGACTCGGACCGCCGGCCACAAGAGCACCTCAAGTCCGAGATTCTTCAGTTCGCGGCTGAGGGGCCCGTCGGCAGCCTCCGCACGCGTGACCACGACGGGCTTTCCGGCCGGTGAGTTCACGGCGCCGCCACCGTCAGGCGTGCGCGCTCGTGCGCGATGAGCTCACCGGCCCCGCGCGCCAGCAGTTCGTCTGCGACGCGCTGCCCCAGCGCGATGGCATCGGCAATGCTGGCCGGACCTGCGCCCTGCGCACTCAGCTGCCGCGTGCCATCGAGTGTGCACACGCTCGCCTGCAGTTTCAGCAGCCGGTCGTTGACCGTGGCGAGTGCCCCGAGGGGCACCTGGCACCCCCCCTGGATGCGCTGCAGCAGCGCGCGCTCGGCGCTCGAGGCGAGTCGCGCCTCGCGGTCATCCAGGGGCAGCAGCCAACGCAGGGTCGCCGCATCAACCGTGCGGGCGCAGATGCCGATCACCCCCTGCGAGACGGCCGGCGGAAACAGCTCCGCGGGCAGGTATTCGGTGACCTGCTGCAGCAGATCAAGGCGCGCAAGCCCGGCGGCCGCAAGAATGATCGCCTCGTAGTCATCAGCGCCTCGCAGCCGCTCCACGCGCGTCGGAACGTTGCCGCGCAGTTCAACCTGCTGCAGGTCGGGGCGCGCGCGCCGCAGAAAGGCGCGCCGGCGCAAACTGCTGGTGCCGATGCGCGCACCGGCTGGCAGGTCCGCGAGCGTTACGCCGCCGCGACTCAGGAGCACATCGCGTGGGTCCGCGCGCGCCAGGGTAGCGGCGAGCGTAAGCCCGGGCTGCAGCTGCGTGGACAGATCCTTCAGACTGTGCACGGCGAGGTCGATCGTGCCCTCAAGGAGCGCGCGATCGATTTCCTTGGTAAAAAATGCCTGGCCACCGGCCTGCCACAGCGGCACCTCGCTCTGTACGTCGCCGGCGGTCTTGATGTGCACCAGTTGCACCGGCGGGGCGCCCTGGGACTGCAACAGCGCCGCCACGTGCCCGGCCTGCCACAGCGCGAGCGCCGAGGCGCGCGTGCCGATGCGCAGCGCAGCGCTCTTCATGGCGCGCCGTCCTTCAGGAAGCGGTAACCCACGCCCCACACCGTCAGGAAGTGGCGCGGGTTGGCCGGGTCGCGCTCGAAGCGCTTGCGCAGGCGCAGGATGAAATTGTCGACCGTGCGCGTCGAAGGAAAGACGTCATAGCCCCAGACCTTCTCCAATAGATCCTCGCGCGAAACGATATCCCCGCCGTGCTCGGCGAGCACCTTGAGAATCATCGCTTCCTTCTCGGTGAGCTCCTGCGCCTCCCCGTTCCAGGCGCGCGCCCGGAAGGCGCGAAAGTCCACCTCGTTGCCGCCAAAGCTGAGCAGCGCGGTCGCCGCGGTGGCCGAGACGCTGTGATACCAGTCCCAGCGTCGCAGGATCGCGCGCACGCGCAGCAGGAACTCCTGCAGATGAAACGGCTTGGCAAGGTAATCATCACCGCCGGACTCGAGCCCGCGTACGCGATCGGCCGGATCCCCGCGCGCGGTGAGAAAGAGCACCGGGGTATTGTTGCCCTGCTCGCGCAAGGTGCGACACACCCCCAAGCCATCAATCCCGGGCAGCATCACATCGAGCACGATCAGAGCGCACTGCGTGCCTTTGAGCCAGGCGAGCGCCTGCTCACCGTCGCTCGCCGCGCTCACCTCGTAGCCCT
The DNA here is from genome assembly GCA_963742045.1 of uncultured Pseudomonadota bacterium. Lineage (GTDB taxonomy): Bacteria > Pseudomonadota > Gammaproteobacteria > Steroidobacterales > Steroidobacteraceae > 13-2-20CM-66-19. The sequence continues at coordinate 3,562,380 of CAVUKE010000003.1, read as the reverse complement.
CCGCGCGCAGGTTCTCGAGCACACCCGCGGCGAGATGCGGATCGTCCTCGACCACCAGCACGTGAGGAGCCGCCTGCGTCGCACTCATGGACGCTGTCCGGCCATGTCGGCGACCGTGGGCCAGCTGAGCACGAAGCATGCGCCCCGCCCCTGACCCTCGCTGTGCGCGCTCACGCGCCCGTGCGCCCGCTCCATCAGGCGCCGTACGATGAACAGTCCCAGGCCCGTGCCGTAGTAGCCGCCGCCGCCCCCCGGATGCAGGCGCGTGAACTTCTCGAACAGTCGCGCGCCATCGGCCGGCGCGAAACCCACGCCGCTGTCGCGCACGGACAGCTCCACTTCCCCGGCGAGCGCACGGGCGCTCAGGGCGATGCTGCCCCCGCCCACGGGAGCGAGCGCTGCCAGCGCATTCTCGAGCACGTTGCGCACCACGACATCCAGTGCGAGCGGATCGGTCATCACCTGCAGCTGCGGCTCGATGTTGGCCGTGATGCTGACGCGCGCCTGGCGGGCACGCTCCTCGAGCTGCGCGATGACGCGCGCGACGGCTCCGGCGAGCTGCAGCGGCTCGGACTTGAAGTCAACGCGACCCCGTTCGAGGCGCGCGCTCTCCAGGATCTGCGTGACCATGAGCTCCATGCGCGCTAAATCCGCCAGCATGCGCTCGATGAGTACGCGTGCCTGTTCGGGCGCCGGGGCGCGCAGCGCCAGCGTCTCGAGCGACAGCTGCAAGCTGGCGAGCGGGGTCTTGAACTGATGACTCACGAGGGCGAGAAAGCTGTCCTGTTCCTCGAGCACGTGCGCCTCGGCGCGCAACGCACGCGCGATCACCGCGATGCAAAGCCCGAGCGCCAGCAGGAAAAAGGACCCCTCCCACGCGTACTGCAGGTCACGGCTGCGCTGCGCTGCATCGAGCGCCGCGCTCACCTGCGGCGCGATGCCAGCGTGGCCCTCGGTCACGCGAATCTTCGGCAGCAGCTGCGTGATGCGCTGCGGGCTCGTGCCGGCATCGAGCAGCGCCTGTGCGGTGGCGGCCTGCTCGGCGTAGGCGCTGCGGGTTGCCTCAACCGCGGCGGCGGTGAAGTTGCGCTGATCGAACAGCCACCAGCCCACCTGCACCACCGACACCAGCACCAGCGCGAGCGTCGTCAGCTGAAAGACGCGCGTCGATTTCATGCGAGGGCCGCGAAGGACTCGCGCAGGGCGTGCGTGAAGTGCTCCAGATCCGCGCGCGTGTGTGCCAGTGACAAAAAGCACGCTTCGTACGCCGACGGCGGCAGGTAGACGCCGCGCGCGAGCATGGCGTGAAAGAGCGCAGCGAAGCGCGCGCTCTCGCGCGCGGTGAGTGTCGCAGCCGTGCGTGGTGCCCCGGCCTCGTGCAGCGACATCCAGAAGAGCGAACCCTGGCGCACCCAATGCACCGGAAAGGGCGCGCCGGACAGCACAGGGCGCAGCAATGCTTCGAGCTGCGCGCCGAGCCCCTCCAGGCGCTCCCAGCCGTGCTCGCGCTCGAGCAGCTCCAGCGTGGCTAGGCCTGCGGTCATCGCCACGGGATTCCCGGACAGGGTGCCGGCCTGATACGTGTCGCCTTCCGGCGCGAGCCGCGCCAGCACGCGCCGCGGGCCGCCAAAGGCCCCGACCGGCATTCCGCCGCCGATGACCTTGCCGAAGGTGGCGAGGTCCGGGGCGATGCCGAGCAGCTGCGCCGCACCGCCACGCGCCACGCGAAAGCCCGAGATCACCTCATCGAAGATGAGCAGCGTGCCGTGCGCGCTCGTGAGGCGGCGCAGCGTTTCGAGGAAGGCGCCGCGCTGCAGCAGCAGACCGTGATTGGCCGGCACCGGCTCGATGATGAGCGCCGCGATACGGGCGCCTTCGCGCGCAAAGAGCGCCTCGACAGCGGCCTCATCATCCAGGGGCAGCACGCGCGTGCAGGCGGTAAAGCCTTCCGGCACGCCGGCCGAGGAAGGACGGCCGAACGTGGCGAGCCCGGAGCCGGCGGCCACCAGCAGATGATCCGCATGACCGTGATAACAGCCGGCGAACTTCACGATGAGGTCGCGCCCGGTGTAGGCGCGCGCCACACGGATGGCGCTCATCACCGCCTCGGTGCCGGAGGAGACGAAGCGTACCTGTTCCACCGCGCGGTAGCAGCCCACCAGGTGCTCGGCCAGCTGCACTTCCGCCTCGCACGGCGCCCCGAAGGTGGTGCCCCGCCCAAGGGCCGCCGTGACGGCTGCGACCACCGCCGCGGGCGCATGGCCGGCGATCAGCGGGCCCCAGGAGCCGACGAAGTCCAGGTAAGCGTTGCCGTCCGCGTCAAACACCTGCGCGCCGGCGCCGCGCGCAATGAACAGCGGCGTGCCACCAACGGCCCGGAACGCGCGCACCGGGGAACTCACGCCACCGGGGATCACGCGGCAGGCGCGCTCAAAGAGTGCGTGCGAGCGCGGATAACGCTCAGAGGTGTCGTGCGAAGCGTTGCTCATGTTTTTTCCGTATCCGTGCGTGCGCGCCCGGCTTTGGTGGCACTGAAGAACGCCTCCAGGGCGTCCGCATCGGCGTGCAGCGCCGCCGCCCGCAGGCCCGCGAGCGGCAGGTGCGCCAGGCGCCGTGCGACCGTTGAGGCGAGCCGCGCCACCTGCGCACGCTCCCCCTCGCCCAGTGTACGCAGCTCGTGCGCGAGCGCACGCGCCACCTCCTCGGCAGCGATCTGTTCAAAGTCCTCGCGCAGGTCCGCCAGCCGCGGGCCGAAGGCACGGGTCGCCTGCTGCGTGCGCAGGTGCGTGAGCCGCTCATCGATCGCCGCGCGCACCGGAGCCAGTCGCATGAGCTCGCTCAGCCGCCGGCTCTGCGCGGCGGCGATGAGATCGTTCATGCCAACACGCTCCAGGCCCGCGCGCTGCGCCGCTGCAGGGTCGACGTTGGGGGGCACGCCGAAATCGATCAGGAGCGGTGCCGCACGCGCCTTAAGGGCGGCGAGCGCCGTCTCCGCGAGCAACGGCTCCCCGCCGCCCGCGGCGAGCACGACGGCGCGCACGCCCGGCGGGTCACGGCGAAAATCCTCCAGCGATTGCGCCTCGGCGGCGAGCGCCTGCGCCAGCTCCGTCGCAGCCTGCGGCGTGCGATTGACGATGATGAGGGGCACCTGCGCGCGGCTGAGTACGGTCGCGCAACGACGCGTCATCGGCGAGACACCCAGGAGCGCCACGCGCGCTTTCTCACCCCGCAGATGCTGCAGCACCCGCTGCGCTGCCAGATCACCGAGCGAGGGTGCCCGCTCAGCGCCCGACAGGCGCTGCACGCGCCGCGCCATGCTCAGCGCTTCGCCGATCAAACGGTCGAGAACGGGCCCGCAGGTGTGCGCGGTGCGCGCATCCTCCCAGGCGCCGCGCAACTGCGCCGCGATCTCCTGCTCGCCGGTCTGGGCGGAATCCAGACCGCAGGCGAGCAGAAACAGGTGCTCGACGGCGGCCTCGCCCGTCCAGGCGCGCAGCAGCCGGGCCGCCTCGCCCGAATGCGGCTCGCGCCCCGTGAGCGTCCGGAATACATCCGGGCGCGCATCCGCGGCAACGGCCCCATTCTCGGTGGCAAAGACCACTTCGACCCGGTTACAGGTGCCGACATAGAGAATCTCGGCGGCCTTGAGCCGCTCGCGCAGCGCGCAAAGCCGGGCGCCGATGTCGGCACGCGGCAGCGAGAAGCGCGCCACCTCATCGACACCTGCGTGGCGATAGGAAAGCCCGACCACCCCAATCTGGTGCATAAGCGAGCTTAGCCGCCCCGGCGGAGGCTGAATGTCACCGATTCGTCACAGCCTGTGAGAGACATCCCCCAGTTTGTGGGCGCGGGCCGCGGGGTGCCACCCCGGCGGCGGGCGCATAGCGCGCGCGGCTGTTGCACAAGTCACCCGCCTCCGGGCAAGGTTGCCCACGGACCGCACCGCCGCCAACACCCCAACCCAGCAGGTCATCATGCTGCGCAAGACACTCCTCCTTGTCCTCGCGACCCTGGTCCTGGGTGCTGGGGCGCTTAGCGCCTTAGCCGCCAACCCTGCGCCGCGGGCGCGCGATCTGGGCGTACCCTTTGACGGCACGCCGGGTCCTTTGAACGCCATCACGGACGTCGCCGGGGTGCTCGTCGGGCACACGACCCTCGTCAGTGGCTCCGGCAAGCTCGTGGTCGGCAAAGGCCCGGTGCGTACCGGCGTCACCGCCATCCTGCCGCGCGGAGCGGACTCCATTCAGCGCTTTTCCTTCGCCGGCTGGTTCACCGAGAACGGTAACGGCGAAATGACCGGTACGACCTGGGTGGAGGAATCCGGCTTCCTCGAAGGCCCGGTCATGATCACCAATACGCACAGCGTCGGGGTGGTGCGTGATGCGGTCATCGCCTGGCGGGTCAAGCACGGTCCGGCGGATGCAACCGGCGCCTGGTGGTCGCTGCCCGTGGTCGCCGAGACCTGGGACGGCTGGCTCAATGACATCAATGGCTTTCACGTAAAGCCCGAGCACGTGTTCCAGGCGCTGAGTGAGGCGCATGCCGGCCCGGTCGAGGAGGGCAATGTCGGCGGCGGTACGGGCATGATCTGCAACGGCTACAAGGGGGGCATCGGCACCGCTTCGCGCAAGCTCAGCGCCAAGGATGGCGGCTACATCGTCGGCGTGTTGGTGCAATGCAACTACGGCACGCGCGAAAACCTGCGCATTGCCGGCATCCCGGTGGGGCGCGAGATATTCGGCGAAGACCCCTATGCGTTCGTGCCCTCCGATCTGGCCGAACGCGGCTCCATCATCGTCGTTGTGGCGACGGATGCGCCGCTGCTGCCGCATCAGCTCAAGCGGGTGGCGCGTCGCGTGTCACTCGGTATCGGGCGCAACGGCAGCATCGCCGGCAACGGCTCGGGGGACATCTTCATCGCCTTCTCCACCGCCAATCCCGACGCGAGCAACAGCGAACACCTCGCGCAGCTGCACATGGTGGCGAATGACTCGCTCGATCCGATCTTTGCCGCGACGGTGCAGGCCACCGAGGAAGCGATTGTGAACGCGCTGGTGGCCGCCAAAGACATGACAGGTGTGGACGATCACCACGTCACGGCGCTCTCGCATGAGAAACTGCGCGAGGTGCTGAAGAAGTACAACCGTCTGCTGCCACAGTAAGCATGCCCCGGGTGCGACGCCAACTCATGTAGAGTCCGTTGCGTGACCGAAGCCTGCCGCCCAGACGAGCAACATCCTCCCGTGCCCGCCCCCGCAAGTGCCGCCGGCCCCGCCGGCCGGATCTTCATCAGTTACGCCGCGCAGGACGGCGAGATCGCCAGCCAGCTGTGCGCGGCGATCGAGGCCGCGGGTGTGCTCTGCTGGATCGCCCCGCGCGACGTGCGGCCCGGGGAGTCCTACGCCGCAGCGATCGTCAACGCGATCAACGACAGCAGGATGCTGGTACTGGTACTGATACTGTCACGGCACGCGATCGACTCCCCGCATGTGCAGCGCGAAGTCGAGCGCGCCAGTTCCAAGCGCCGCCCGGTCCTCTCGATCCGCCTGGACGGCAGCGCCTTGCCGCCAGAACTGGAATACTTCCTGAGCGCCAATCAGTGGCTGGACGCCTCCGGCGGCCCGATCGGAGCACATTGTGCCCGCGCTCGTCGCGGCCGTGCGCGCTCCGCACCGCGGGCCTGGCGTGGGTGCCGTCCCCGGCGCCGCCCGTTCCTGCGCAAGCTGATCCGGTACCGCCGTCGTTGACAGACAGATCTGCGGCGCGCCGCGGGCGCGGCGTGCTCGTCGTCACGCTCGCCGCCCTCGCCATTGCCTCGGGCTACTTTCTGCTAGATCGGCTGTGGTTCTCCAGGCATGTGGCCGCAGCCGCGGCCGTGGCCCCGGCGGTGCCGGAAAAGTCCGTCGCGGTTCTGCCCTTCGTCAACATGAGCGAGGACAAGAGCAACGAATACTTCTCCGACGGCCTGTCGGAAGAACTCATCGGCCTGCTGACCAGGATCCCGGAGCTGAAGGTGCCGGCGCGCACCTCATCGTTCTACTTCAAGGGCAAGCAGGCCACGATCGGCGAGATCGCCAAGGCACTCGGTGTTGCCCATGTTCTTGAAGGCAGCGTGCGCAAGTCCGGCGACACACTGCGCATTACGGCGCAGCTGATTCGCGCCGATGACGGTTACGACATGTGGTCGCAGACCTACGACCGCAAGCTCGACGACATCTTCAAAGTACAGGATGAGATCAGCGCCGCGGTCGTGAAGGCGCTCAAGCTGAGGCTGCTCGGGGGCGGCATGCCGAAGGCGAAGCCGGTGGCGAATCAGGAGGCGTACGCGCTGTTCCTGCAGTCGCGCGCGCTGCACTATCGGGGCACGCACGCCGATGTGGAGAATGCCATCCTCTACGGGCAGCGCGCCGTGCAGCTCGATCCTGACTTTGCGCCCGCCTGGGCGGCCATCGCTGACAGCCTCGTGTATGAATACGGCAGCTACGGCGGCCCGCATCAGGCCGTGCGCGCGCGTGCCTTTGCAGCGGCGCAAACGGCGCTGCGACTCGACCCGAGCCTCTCAGATGCGCACCTGGCGATGGGGCGGGTGCTGGGCGAGCTCGACTGGAACTGGCCGGCGGCAGAGGGCGAATTGCAGACAGCGCTCGCGCTCGATCCGAACAACGTGCTGGCACTGGAGATCTCTTCCAGCTACGCGCTCTTGCGGGATCGGAACGACGAAGCGCTGCGGCTGGCGCAAAAGGCTGCCACGCTCGACGCGGTCGGCGTCGACGCCTACAGCGCCATCGGTGATGTGCACTTTGCCGGCGGCCGTTTTGCCGATGCCGAGTCCGCTTATCGCAAGGGGACTGAACTGAATCCGACGCGTGCCGGTCTGCACCTGGCACTCGGAACCGCACTGCTGGCCCGCGGTGAAGCGTCGCGCGCGCTTGCTGTAATGCAGCAGGAGACCGATGAGGGCGTCCGGCCCTATGGACTCACGCTGGCGTTCGACGCGCTCGGGCGCCGCAGCGATGCGGATCAGACACTGGCGGTGCTCGAAACGAAGTACGCGGACACTAACGCTGCGGCCATCGCCTCCGTCTACGCGTGCCGCAAGCAGTCGGATAAGGCCTTTACCTGGCTCGAGCGAGCGTACCAACAGCGCGATGGCGGACTTCCGGGCTTCAAATTTGATCCGTGCGCGAAGAACCTGCGGCCCGACCCGCGCTTCAAGACATTGCTTGAGAAGCTGAACCTGCCTGGCTAGCGCGGAGCGCAACCCTTAACGTTCGTCCTCGCCCCGCACTTCCCGAATGAGCTGAGCCCGACGGTTCAGACCCGGATGCTGGCGTCTGTGGTCGTGCCCTGAAGCGCTCACGCGCGCCGAAGTTGCTGAACGCCCATGGGAATGGAGCGGGTGATGGGAATCGAACCCACGTTAGCAGCTTGGGAAGCTGCAGTTCTACCATTGAACTACACCCGCCGGGAGGGACGACTGTAATCGGGTTACGCGCAGTTCGGCAACTGCCGGGCCCACGCGCCGCCCGGCTGAGGGCCAGGCGCTTTGCCACGCTTGCCACAGGCACCTGACAGGCAATACAGCGCCCGGGCTGCCCGCGTGGCCGCCGGTTGCTCGCACCGGGGCAGCGAAGCGCCTGCACCCGAACCGTGATGCGGTGAAAGCCGCTCGAGCCCGGCCATCGCTGTCGCGCCTTGCTGCACCAACTCAACTCGCCGCCGCGGCCGCTCTCGGGGAGCGCCTCTGTCTGGATCGCTTCGTCCCCTCGGTATAGAGTGTTGTCGTGTCAGTGCTCCTAACAGGGGAGCGATCGGCGACCGCTGGCAGCGGAGGGTTCGATGGCATCCGCGATGGTTCTAGAGCGCCATCTTCTTGTCTGGCGCGATCCGCCCGTGTGGCCCTTCCTCTGGCGCGGCCTGCTGCCACTCGCCGCTCTTGGGCTGATCGCGCTGTACGCCTTGGGGCCGTTCGCGCATAACGCGATCCAGGGAAGCGTCGAGCGTGAGGTGCGCGAGCAGCTCAGTGCTGCAGGCTTCGGCTGGGTCGGAATCACGGTGTCCGGACAGGCCGTCAAGCTCGCGGGCGTGGAGCCGGCCAGCGGCGAGGGCGCGCGCGCCGTGCAGCTGGCGCGCAGCGCCACCTGTCCGACGTGGCTGGGTCGACACACTTGTGCGGTGAGTGTCAGCGGGCAGTTCCTGCCGCCCGTGGCGGCGGAGGCGGCCCCGGTGCCCCTCGCCCCTGCCCCGCGTGCCACGGAGGTGCCGTCCCCCGTCACCCGACAGGGCTGCGAGAGTTCACTGGCGGGCATCCTCGCCGGTGAGCAGATCCAGTTCGCCGCCGGGAGCGCAAAGATTGATACGAAGAGCACCGCGCTGCTGGATCAGCTGGCGCACGAGGTCAAGGCCTGTCCGGGCAACATCCGCATCGAGGGCTACACCGATACGGTCGGCCGCGGTCGCCTGAACCGACGACTGAGTGAAGAGCGGGCGGCCGCTGTGCGCCAGGCGCTCATCACCCGCGGGGTGCCCGCGCGGCGGCTCTCGGCCAAGGGCTATGGCGCGCGCCGCCCGATCGCCGACAACACGACCGAGGCGGGGCGCGCGCGCAACCGCCGCATCGAGTTTCACACCATTCCCGCGACCTAGCGCGAGGAGCTTCCATGGGCTTTCTCCTGGTGAAGATGCTGTTGCTGTTGGGCCTGGCGGCCGCCGGTGGCGCCGGTTTCGCCTACTGGTGGTTCCGCCGTCATTACGAGGACATCTCACTCGAGTACGCGCGCTCGCGCGAGGAGTGGCTGGCGTGGCGGCGCGGATTCGAAGAGCGTCTGGCGGCGCGTCCGGCGGTGGATCTTGAGCCGGTAACCGCGCAAGTGGCCGCCGTGCATGCCGCGGTGAGTGACATTGATATCCCGGTCCCGGAACGGGTGGATCTGGCACCCGTCCATGCGCGTCTTGACGATCTTGCCCGCCGGGTGGGGGAGATTCAGCTGCCGGAGGCGCCGGATCTGAGCTCCACGGATGCGCGCCTCACGGCGATCGAGCATGCGCTCTTTCCGCTACAGACGCGCCTGGACGAGCTGGCAAGCGCAGTACGCGCCGTGCGCGTGCCCGAGCCGCAGCCCCTCGACCTGGAACCGGTGCTCGAGCAGCTCGACGCGCTGCGTATGCACATCGAGGCTCCCGCGGCCGCCAAGCTCGCGGTCCGCGAAGGCAGCCGGAACCTGCTGACGCATCCCGGACACGGAAAACCCGATGATCTGACGCAGATCAAGGGGGTACCGAAGGTACTCGAGCGCAAACTGCACAAGATGGGCGTGTTCTATTTCTGGCAGATCGCGGAATGGTCCGCCGATGACGTCAAGCAGCTCGAGAGTCATCTGCCCCAGTTCCAGGGCTGCATCGAGCGCGACGACTGGGTGCATCAGGCGAGCGAACTTGCGAGCTCGCCGAGCGCCGCGCCGCGCCCGGAGCCGCAGCCCCACTGAAGATCGCTGCAGCGCGCGACCTTCTTCAGGAAAGTGCGCGCCACGGGCCGCCGCGGGCGCGCCGCCTCTATAATGCGGGGCCGTGATCCGCCCCAGAGACTGCGCGCGCCCATGAATTCCCCGGCTGACCCCGCCAAACGGCGCGCCGTGTGCGTGTACTGCGCCTCCAGCCGCGCCGCCCACGCGGACTATCGGAGCGCCGCGCAGCGCCTGGGCGAAGTGCTGGCCGGCGCCGGCATCAACATCGTGTACGGCGGCGGTGCCGCCGGTTCCATGGGTGCGCTCGCGGACGGGGCGCTCGCCGCAGGCGGCCGCGTCATCGGCATCCTGCCGCGCTTCATGGCGGACCTGGAATGGGGCCATCCGGGTCTGACGGACCTGCAGCTGGTCGAGGACCTGCGCACGCGCAAACACGTCATGCTCACGCTGAGCCAGGCCGCGATTGCGCTGCCGGGCGGCTCGGGCACGCTCGAGGAGCTGCTCGAGGCGATCACACTCAAACGCCTCGGGCTTTATCTGAACCCCATCGTGCTCATCAATACGCGCAGGTTCTTCGATCCGCTGCTCGAGGTGCTCCGCCGAGCCGTGGATGAGCACTTCATGGACGCGCGCCATCTGTCGATGTGGCAGGTCGTGGACACACCCGATGAGGTTCCCGAGGCGCTCGCCAACGCCCCCGGCTGGAGTGCCGAGGCGCGCAGCTTCGCGGCGCTGTAGGTGCGCTTTAGGCTTTCGCGGCGCGCGCGGCCGCGAGATCAAAGGGCAGCGAGCGTAAGCGCACCCCGGTTGCCGCGCGCACCGCATTGGCGACCGCCGGTGCGATCGGTGGCGTGCCCGGTTCCCCGACGCCCGAGGGCTCATTGCTGGAGGGCACGATGTGCACCTCGATCGCCCGGGGCATCTCGTTGATACGCAGCACCTGGTACTGGTGGAAATTGGTCTGATCGACCCGCCCGTCGGTGAGGGTGATCTTGCCGTGCAGCGCCGCCGACAACCCGTAGCCGATCGCGCTTTGCATCTGCGCCCGGATGACGTCCGGTGTCACTGCAACACCGCAATCCACCGCGCACACCACGCGGTCCACGGTGATCTTGTCCCCGCTCACGGTGATCTCCACGACCTGCGCCACCACCGTGCCGAAGGATTCGTGCACCGCGACACCGCGGCCGCGCCCCTTGTCCTTGGCGAATGGCTGCTCCCAGCCGGCCTTCTGCGCGGCGAGCCGGAGCGCGGCGGCGTGGCGCGGATGCTTGCCCAGGTGCGCCAGACGAAAGGCGACCGGATCCTGGCCCGCCGCCTGTGAGAGCTCATCGATCATCACTTCCTTGGAGAACGCCATGTGGGTGTGCCCCACCGAGCGCCACCACAGCACCGGCACGCCGACGTTCGGCTGCGTCCAGGACAGGTGCGTGTCATCGAGGTCGTACTGCTCGGGGGCGTTACCTTCCACAGCGGTCGGGTCGATGTTGTTCTTGACCATCATGGCAGCGAAGGGCGTACCGGCCATGATGGACTGCCCGACGACACGCTGGCGATAAGCCACCTTGCCGTCCTTGTCGATGCCGGCAGCGATGCGATGCAGGTTCAGCGGCCGGTATTTGCCCCCGGTGATGTCATCCTCCCGCGTCCAGATCAGGCGCACCGGGTATCTGCCGCCGGTGGCCTTGGCGATCGAGGCGACTTCCGCAATGTAATCCGACTCCGCGTTCGCGCGGCGGCCGAAGGTGCCGCCGGCGGCGAGCGTGTAGATGATCACCTGTTCGGGCTTCATCCCGACCTGAGCGGCCGCGTTCGCCTGGTCCACCGTCTGGAACTGGCAGCCGGCCCAGATCTCGCATTTATCGGCGCCCAAGCGACACACTGCGGTGAGTGGCTCCATGGGGGCATGAGCGAGATACGGAAACTCAAACTCGCCCTCGACCTTGTGGAGCGCCCGTGCGAGCGCAGCATCCGCATTGCCCTCACTCGTCACCGTGAAGGCCTCGGAACCGCGCGCGAGGGCGTGGTATTCCTTCAGGATCTGCGCCGTACCGCGCTTCTCGGCGGCGGACTCGTCCCAGGTGACGCTGAGCGCCTCGCGGCCCTTCTTGGCCGAATACATGTCAATACCGACGACGGCGACCCCGCGCGGGATCTGCACGACGTCGACGACGCCTGCGACCGCTTTCGCTTTCGTGGCCTCGATGCTCGCCACTTTACCGCCGAAGCGCGGCGGACGCAGGATGACCGCGGTCATCATGCCCGGGAGCATCACGTCGATCGCGAACTGCTGCTGGCCGCTCGATTTGGCGCGCGCGTCCAGCCGCGGCAGCTTGTCCCGGCCGATCACTTTGAACGCGCCCGGATCCTTGAGCTTCACCTCTTTCGGCACCGGCTGCTCGGCGGCCGCGGCGGCCAGCTCGCCGAACGTGGCGCGCTTGGCGGCACCGGCGTGAGCCACGATGCCGTCGCTGACCGTGATCTCCGCCGCCGGGACGTTCCAGTTCTTGGCCGCAGCGGCGACCAACATGGCGCGCGCGGTGGCGCCGGCCTGGCGCAGCTGCATCCAGGAGTTGGCGACCGCGGTCGAACCGCCGGTCAGCTGTATCTTGCCGCCCATGGCGAGGTTGCCGTACTGCGGCACCTGCGCGGGGGCGCTCTCGACGAGCATCTGCCCCCAGGCGGCGTCGAGTTCCTCGCAGACGATCGCCGGCAATCCCGTCCACACGCCCTGGCCCGCCTCGAGGTGCTTGCAGATCACCGTCACCGTGTTGTCCGGTGCGATGCGCACGAAAGGCATCGCGAGCGGCCGCGCGGCGGCGCTCTTTGCCGCCGGGCCGGCCGTCGGGGCGCAGCCGGGCAGCAGAATACCGAGCGTGAGGCCGGTGCCTGCCAGTGTGCTGAAGGTGAGAAACTGCCGCCGCGTCAGCTCGGGCGCGGCGACGCCTGCGGCGAGTGCCGCGGCTTCATCCATCGGGCGAAAATACATGTCGCTGGATCCTTTGTGCTTGCCGTGTCAGCCGTGCGCGGCTTGCGCGGCCGGCAGGTTCTCGGCCGCCTGGTGGATCGCGCTACGAATACGCACGTAGGTGGCGCAGCGGCAGATGTTGCCGCTCATCGCCGTGTCGATATCCGCATCGCTCGGCTTCGGGTTGCTCGCGAGCAGGGCCGCGGCTGACATGATCTGTCCGCTCTGGCAGTAGCCGCATTGCGGCACATCGAGCGCCACCCACGCGCCCTGCACGGCCTGGCCGGCCGGACCCGACAGGCCTTCGATGGTCGTGACCTGGCGGCCCTGGGCCGCAGCGACCGGCGTGACGCACGAGCGCGTGGCCTGTCCGTCGATGTGGACCGTGCAGGCCCCACACAGGGCCATGCCGCAGCCGAACTTGGTGCCGGTGAGCTGCAGGTGATCGCGGATCGCCCACAGAAGCGGCATGTCCGGCGGGACGTCCAGTTCGCGTGCCACGCCGTTCACTGTCAACTTGATAGACATCGAAAACTCCCGTGTGGCTGTCCGAGCGACCGATCGGCATTTTTTGCGCGCACCGCCTCGCGGCACCATCCCTCGTTTGAGAGACGGCCCGGGAGAATTCCCGGCGTGGGCGCCGCCCGCACAGCGCCATCGTCGCCCCTGCAAAAAGTGCCCCAGCGCATCAAAGGGAGGTGGGTAAGGCCCAAAGGGTGCAGCGACTGGGCAGGTTAACAGAGTTTAATCATTTGCCCACCGCGGGAGCATGTCGCCGGGACTACCGTCGGGGCCTCATGCGGGCGCGACTGCAGAGCCGAGGAGCATTGTCTGTGGGGGGCCGGCGCGGGCGCCCGCTGCTGGCGTGTGGCTGCGCCAGCGTACTCGCCGCGTGCAGCCTTGGACCCCACTACCATCGTCCCGACGTGCCGCCGCCGGCGGGGTGGCTCACACCCTCGGACCCCTCGGCACCCGAGTGGCCCGCCAGCGACTGGTGGCGCGGCTTTGCCTCCGATGACCTGAACCAGCTCATCCGCCAGGCACAGCAGGCGAACGATGACCTGCGCGCGGCGATCGCACGCGTGCGCGAGGCGGACGCGCAGCGGCGCATCGCCGGAGCACCGCTGCTGCCCACCGTCGGCGTGCAGGCCACGGCCTCCCGGGCGCGCGCGCCGGCCGTTGAGAACGTGGGCTTTGTGACCACCAACGATTTCACCCCGTTGGTGACGGCCAGCTACGAGCTGGACTTCTGGGGCAAGAACCGCGCAGCGCTCGCGGCGGCTACCGCCAGCGCCCAGGCGAGCCGCTACGACCGCACGACGGTCGAGCTCACCGTCGTTACCGCGGTCGCCACGAGCTACTTTCAGGCGCTCGAACTGCGCGACCGCCTCGACATCGCCAACGCCAACCTCGAGAACGCCACCAAGGTGCTGCAGGGGTTGAAGCTCGAGCAGCGCGCCGGCACCGCCACGGGACTCGACGTCGCCCAACAGCAGACCGTGGTCGCCACCGTCAACGCCACCATCCCACCGCTGCGACAGCAGTTGCGGCAGAGCCTGGATGCGCTCGCCATTCTGATCGGCCGCACGCCCGAGGGTGTCGATGTGACGCATGGGACGCTCGATGGCCTGAGCCAACCTCAGGTGCAACCCGGATTGCCCTCGCAGCTGCTGGCGCGGCGACCGGATGTCGCGGAAGCAGAGGCACAGCTGATCAGCGCCAACGCCAACATCGCCCAGGCGCGCGCGGCGTTTTTTCCCAGCATTTCCCTCACCGCCGATGGCGGCTACGAGAGTTCCTCGCTCGCCACGCTTCTGCGGCCCGCCAACGGCGTGTGGTCGCTCGCCGCGGGACTCTCGCAACCGATCTTTCAGGGTGGAGCGCTCGTGGGGCAATATCGCCTCTCTCAGGCGCGCTACGATGAGCTGCTGGCGGATTATCACAAGGCGGTGATCTCGGCATTCGCCAATGTCGAGGACTCACTCATCGCCGTACAGCAAACGAGCGAGCTGGTGAGGCGTGACGGCGAGGCCGCCGACCAGGCCCAGCGCGCCTACCGCTTCGCGCAGGCGCAGATGCACGCCGGCACCATCAACGTTCTGACGCTTCTTAATACGCAGACCGCCTTGTTCAGCGCCCGTGATGCTCTTGCGCAGGCGAAATACGCGCACCTTGTGGCCCTCGTCTCGCTCTACCAGGCACTCGGCGGTGGTTGGCAATCGGCTGCGCTATGAAGCGGCGCACACTCATCATCACTGCCCTGGCGGTTCTCGTGCTGCTCGGTGCGTGGCTGTGGCTGCGGCCGAAGAGTCCCCATGCCAGCAAGGGTGCGCCGGTCATCGCGGTCGACGTGGCGACCGTGCAGGCCTCGGATGTTCCCGTGTACGCCGAGGGCCTCGGCACCGTGCAGGCCTTTTACACGGTTACCGTAACCGCGCGGGTCGACGGGCAGGTGGACAAAATCGGCTTTCTGGAAGGCCAGGACGTCAAGCAAGGGGCGCTGCTCGCACAGATCGATCCGCGTCCCTTCCAGGCCGCTCTCGGCGTCGCCATCGCCACGCGCGACAAGGACCGCGCGCAGCTGCAGAACGCGCACCTGGACATGGACCGCTACCAGCTGCTCGCCCCGGAGGATCTTGCCAGCAAGCAGACCGTCGACACTCAGAAGGCGCTGATCGCGCAGCTCGGCGCGCAGGTGAAAGGCGATGAGGCGGCCATCGACAACGCGCGCACGCAGCTCGACTACACCACCATCCGCTCCCCGATCAATGGCCGCACGGGCATCCGTCTGATCGATCCGGGCAACATCGTGCACGCCACCGATACCACCGGCATCGTGGTCGTCACGCAACTTGAACCGATCTCGGTGATCTTCAGTCTGCCGGAGGAGAGCTTCGAGCAGCTCAGCACGGCGCTGCAGCACGGGGCGGTGCAGGCCGTCGCGCTGTCGCGCGACCGCAATGAGGAGCTCGATCGCGGCACGCTCGCGCTCATCGACAACCAGATCGATCAGACCACCGGCACGCTGCGCCTGAAAGCCACGCTCCCGAACAAGGCCCATCGGCTGTGGCCCGGGCAGTTCGTGAACATGCGGGTGCTCACCGAAGTGCAGCACCAGGTGCTCACCATGCCGGCGAGCGCTCTGGAGCGCGGGCCCGACGGACTCTTTACCTATCTTGTGAAAGCCGATTCCACCATCGAGGTCGCACCCCTGACGATCGGCGAACAGAACAGCGACCTCGTCGTGGTGCAAAAGGGGCTCAAGGCCGGCGACCAGGTCGTCGCCAGCAACCAATACCGCCTGCAGCCCGGCAGCCATATTCGCCCGAACGCGCCGCGCGCCGGCAAGGCAAGCGGCAACAAGTCCCCCGGGCAGGCGCCGTGAACATCTCCAGGCCCTTCATCGAGCGCCCGGTCGCCACGACGCTTTTGATGGCGGGACTGTTCCTGGTGGGACTGGCCGCCTTTCCCTTCCTGCCCGTGGCGCCGCTGCCGCAGGTCGACTTCCCGACGATCCTCGTGAGCGCCAACCTGCCCGGTGCCAGCCCCGAGATCATGGCCTCCTCGGTTGCGCAGCCGCTCGAGACACAGTTCGCGCAGATCTCGGGCGTCTCGCAGATGACCTCCACGAGCGTGCTCGGATCGACGCAGATCACGCTGCAGTTCAATCTCGAGCGCAATATCGATGCCGCCGCAGGGGATGTGCAGTCGGCGATCGACGCGGCCGCCGGTCAGCTGCCGAAGAATCTGCCCGCGCCGCCCTCGTACCGCAAGGTGAATCCGGCGGACTCGGCGATTCTCATTCTGGCGGTGCACTCGGACGTGATGCCGGTCACGCAGGTCGATGACTACGCGGAGACGGTGATCGCGCAGCAGCTCTCGCAGCTGCCGGGCATCGCGCAGGTGACGGTCGGCGGGCAGCAGAAGCCTGCGGTGCGCGTGCAGATCGACCCGGTGAAGCTTGCCGCCGTCGGACTGCAGCTGGAGGACGTCGCGAGCCTCATCACGACCGCCACCGTGGACGCGCCGCAGGGGGCGATCACCGGGGCGAATAAGAACTTCGCCATCTACGATAACGACCAGCTGCTCAAAGCCGCCCCGTGGAATGATGTGATCGTCGCCTACCGCAACGGGGCGCCGGTTCGCATCCGCGACGTCGGTGTCGCGGTGGATGGCCCGGAGAACTCACAGATCCGCGGTTTTCAGAACGGCAAGCTCGGCATCCTGCTGCTGGTTTACAAGCAGCCCGGCACCAACGTCATCGATGCCGTCAGGGGCATCAAGGCGGCCTTGCCGCACGTCATGAACTCGGTGCCCCCCTCGCTCAAGGTCGATCAGGTCATTGATCGCACGACGACCATCCAGGCCTCGGTGAAGGATGTCGAGTTCTCGCTGATGCTCGCGATCGTGCTCGTGGTGCTCGTGATCTTTCTCTTCCTGCGCAGCTTCTGGGCCACCGCGATCCCGGGGGTCACGGTGCCGCTGTCGCTTTTGGGCACGGCGGCGCTCATGTACGCGATCGGCTATAGCCTCGACAACCTCTCGCTCATGGCCCTCACCATCGCCGTCGGCTTCGTGGTCGATGATGCGATCGTCATGCTCGAGAACATCTACCGCCACATCGAGGAGGGCCTGAGTCCCTACGAGGCGGCGATCAAGGGCTCCGGTGAAATCGGCTTCACCATTCTTTCCATCAGCACCTCGCTGGTGGCGGTGTTTATCCCGTTGTTGCTCATGAGCGGCATCGTGGGACGGCTGTTCCGCGAGTTCGCCGTCACCGTGACCATGACGATCGCCGTTTCGGCGGTGGTGGCGCTCACGCTCTCTCCCATGATGTGCGCGCTCTTCCTGCGCAACGAAAAGAACGTGCAGCACGGGCGCTTTTACCTGACGCTCGAGCGCGGCTTCGAATGGCTGCTCGAGCACTACACACGCGGGCTCGACTTCGTGCTGCGGCACCAGCGCGCCACCATGGTGACTTTCGTGCTCACCGTGGCCGCAGCCGTCCTGCTGTACGTGGTAATACCCAAGGGCTTCTTCCCGCAGCAGGACACCGGCATCATCCAGGGGCTCACGGATGCGCCCCAGGATGTGTCCTTCGAGCGCATGCTGCGGCTCGAACGGCGCCTGACCGATGTGCTGGCGAGCGATCCCGGGGTGGCCTCTTGGGCCGCTTTCGTCGGTGGCGGCCGTCCGCTCAACAACGGCTTTGTGGTCCTGGGGCTCAAGCCGCGTGACGCGCGCGATGCGACGGCGGATCGGATCATCGACCGGCTGCGCAAGAAAATCGCCCAGGTCCCGGATGGCACGGTCTACCTGCAGGCCTCCCAGGACCTGAACGTCGGCGGGCGTCTCGCGCGCACGCAGTATCAGTACACCCTGCAGGATGCCAATCTTGATGAGCTGAACACCTGGGCACCGCGCATGCTCGGGGAGCTAAAAAAGCTGCCGCAGCTGCGCGACGTCGCCTCGGATCAGCAAACCAGCAGCAGCAAACTCTCGCTCGAGATCAACCGCGACCAGGCGGCTCGCTTCGGCATCCAGCCGGCCCTCATCGACAACACGCTCTACGACGCCTTTGGCCAGCGCCAGGTGACGCAGTACTTCACCCAGCTCAACAGCTACCACGTGGTGCTCGAGGTATTGCCCTCACTGCTCGGCGATCCGGATTCGCTCAACAAGATCTATATCAAGTCCCCGCTCACCAACGAGCAGGTGCCGTTGTCGGTGTTTACCAAGTTCGACACCGACCACACGAGCTATCTGTCGATTAATCACCAGGGGCAGTTTCCGGCCGTCACCTTGTCGTTCAACCTGGCACCCGGGGTCGCGCTTGGGGACGCCGTGAAGCAAATCGAAAAGATCTCGGCCACCATCCGCATGCCCGCCGCGATCCAGGGCACCTTCCAGGGTACGGCGCAGGCGTTCCAGGCCTCGCTGAAGACCGCGCCGTACCTGATCCTGGCGGCCCTGGTAGCGGTGTACATTATTCTCGGGGTGCTCTATGAGAGCTACATCCACCCGCTCACGATTCTCTCCACGCTCCCGTCCGCCGGTGTCGGCGCACTGCTGATGCTGATGCTGTTCCACTTTGATCTGTCGGTGGTGGGGCTGATCGGCATCATCCTCCTGATCGGCATCGTCAAGAAGAACGGCATCATGATGGTTGACTTCGCCATCCACGCCGAGCGCGAACAGCACCTGGCACCCGAAGCTGCGATCCGTCAGGCCTGCCTGCTGCGCTTCCGGCCCATCATGATGACCACCATGGCGGCGCTCCTCGGGGCGCTGCCGCTCATGCTCGGCCACGGTACCGGCTCCGAGCTGCGCCAGCCGCTCGGCTATACAATGGTCGGCGGACTGGTCTTGAGTCAGATGTTGACCTTGTTCACAACGCCCGTGATCTATCTGTACCTGGATCGGCTGGTCGTGCGCTGGGCGCGCAAGCACCCGCACTCCGAAGGCGCCGCAGCGGCTGCACCGACCCCGCAGGGCGCCGCATGAAGATCCTGGTGGTCGAGGATAATGAGCGGGTCGCACGTTTCGTCACCCGCGGCCTGCGCGAGGCGGGCCACACGGTGGAGCATGCGAGCAACGGCCGTGACGGATTGTTCATCGCCGCCAGCGAACCCTACGATGTCATCGTCCTCGATCGCATGCTGCCCGGGAACATCGACGGCCTCGGCATCATCGAGGCACTGCGCAAATCCGGCAACCACACGCCGATCCTGATCCTGAGCGCACTCAACAACGTCGACGAGCGCATCAAGGGCTTACGCAGCGGCGGCGATGACTACCTCACCAAGCCCTTCGCCTTCGGCGAACTGCTGGCGCGCGTTGACGCACTCGGCCGGCGCGCGGTCGATCACGGGGCGGAGCGGCTGCTGCAGGTCGGGGATCTGCGCATGGACCTGCTGTCGCGGCGCGTGACGCGCGGCAGCCGTACCATCAACCTGCAGCCGCGCGAGTTCAAGCTGCTCGAGTACCTCATGCGCCATGCGAATCAGGTGGTCACCCGCACCATGCTGCTGGAGGCGGTGTGGGACTACAATTTCGATCCCCAGACCAACGTGGTCGACGTGCACATCAGCAAGTTGCGCCAGAAGCTCGAGCTGGACACCGAACGGCCCCTGGTGCGCACGGTGCGCAATGCCGGCTACATGATGAGTGAGCATGAGTAGGCTGATCCGCTCCTCCGCGCTCGCCTGGGCGCTCGGCTATGTGCTCATGGGGATCGCGGCGCTCGCAGCCTTCGCGATACCGCTCTGGTACGCCTGGAACGGGACCATCCGCACCGCCCGTGAGGAGATCCTGCGGGATGACGCCCAGCGCCTGACCGAGGTGTTCACGCGCGAGGGCGTCGCCGGGCTCACCGCGCACATCAACGCGCGCGTCGGCCTGCAGATCGCGGGCGAGCGCACGCTGTTGCTCACGGACGGCGCGTACCACCGCCTCGCGGGCAATCTGGCCGCGTGGCCGCAGGATATCCGCCCTACACCCGGCGTGCGCGCGGTGCTCTCCGACCTGCCGGGTCAGCCGACGCGCACGCTGTTCATCGAAACGCTGCTGCCCGGGGGCTATCACCTGCTCGTCGGCCGCGAGCTGTCGCTCTTCGTGCCGCTCGAGCAGCGCTTCAACTGGGGGCTGATCAGCGCGGTCACGTTTCTGTTCGTCGTGGGCGTCGTAGGCGCACTCCTCATCCGCCGCGCGCTGCTGGCGCGCGTGCAGGGCATCGGCCAGGCGGTGGCGGCGATCATGCAGGGGGATCTGCGCCACCGCCTGCCGGTGGGTGGCTCCGAGGAGTTCGCGACCCTCTCGCGCACCCTGAACGGCATGCTCGATCACATCGAGCACCTGATCTCAGGGATCAGCAACGTTTCCAACTCCATCGCGCATGACCTGCGCACGCCGCTCGCAGAGGTGCGCTCGCGTCTGGAGGAGCTGGCGCTGACGCGGCCGCCCCCGGCAGAGGCCTTCGCGGAGATCGAGGCGGCGGTCGCGGACGTGGATCGCGTGATGCGCATGTTCAACGCACTGCTGCGGCTGGCGGAGATTGACTCCGGGGCGCGCCGCTCGGGGTTCGTGCGCGTGGACGCGGCGGCCGTGGCGGCCGAGGTGGTGGAATACTACGAGCCCGCCGCGGAACAAAAGGGCGTCGTCTTCTCGTTCCAGTCCGCAGGCGATGCCGCCGTCGCCGGGGACCCGGTGCTGCTCGCGCAGGCGGTCAGTAACCTCATCGACAATTCCCTGAAATCCGTCTCCGAGCGCGGCGCCATCAGCGTACACGTCGGGCGCCGCGCCGACGGGGCGGTGGAGATCGCGGTGGCCGATGACGGGCCTGGAATCGCCGACGCCGACAAGCCCAAGGCGACCGAGCGCTTCTTCCGCGGTGACTCGAGCCGCGGTACCCCGGGGGTCGGTCTGGGCCTGAGCATCGTCGATGCGGTGGCCAGGCTGCACGGCGGGGTACTGCAGTTGCTCGACAACCACCCGGGACTGAGGGCGCAGATGGTGCTGCCGGTCATCGCCCTGCGCGCGACTCCCTGAAGGGGCGCTGCCGAGGCTGCCTTTGCACGGCTCGAGCGTGCCCATACGCCTTCTTCGATCCATCACCGGGCTCACTGATCGCATAAGATCGCGGGCACGCAAGATCACGTGCATCGATCAAAAAGCCATGTCTGAGCTCGAACACCCGCGCTCGATCCGCTCGTTCGTGACGCGCGCCGGGCGCATCACCGTCGGGCAGCAGCGTGCACTCGAGGAGCTGTGGCCGAAATACGGCGTCGAGTTTGCATCGGTGCCGCTCGATGCGTCGGCGCTCTTCGGCCGGGTCGCGCCCCTAACACTCGAGATCGGCTTTGGCAACGGCGACAATCTGGCGCGCCTCGCAGCCACTTACCCGCAACGCGATTTCCTTGGCATCGAGGTGCATCGCGCCGGCGTGGGGCGGCTGCTGCTCGCACTAAAGACGCAGGGGCTTTCCAACGTGCGCATCATCTGTCACGACGCGGTCGAAGTGCTCGAGCGGCAGATCCCACCGGCATCGGTGGCTGAGATCCTGATTCTCTTTCCGGATCCCTGGCCCAAGAAGCGTCATCACAAGCGCCGTCTGGTGCAGGAGGCGTTCGTGAAGCTCGCGACGGAGCGCCTCGGCAGCGCCGGCGTGTTGCGCATCGCCACCGACTGGCAGCCCTACGCGGCGCAGATGCTGGAGACCTTGAGCGCCGCACCGGCTCTGCAGAATCTGGCCGCCGCCGGCGGCTTCGCGCCCCGCCCCGCGGAACGTGAGCCGACGCGCTTTGAGCGTCGCGGCGAGCGCCTGGGCCATGAGGTTTGGGATCTGGCCTTCCAGCGCCGTACGGGGTGAAGAATCAGCCGACGCCGAAGGCTTGCCGCAGGCCATCGAGCACGAATTGCACCGCGAGCGCTCCCAGGATCACCCCCAGAAGGCGGCTCGAAACATTCGCCCCGGTCACTCCGAGCACCCGCATCAGCGGTTCGGCCAGCAACATCAGCGCGAAGGCGATGCCGAGCACCACCAGGACCGCGACGAGGTAGGCGCCGAAGAGCGCCGGCTGCGTACCCAGATGCACCGGCCCGAACCAAAGAAGAATCGTGGCGAGCGCGCCGGGGCCGGCGATGAACGGAAAGGCGAGCGGGAAGACGGAGATGTCGGCGCGCCGCTTGCTCTCGGCAGCCTCATCGCTCGAAGTGCGGCTGCCGGATTCGCGCGCGAACACCATCTCCAGCGATAGTAGAAACAGCAGCATGCCGCCGAAAATGCGAAACGCCTGCAGGCTGATACCCATGAGCTCAAGAAACGCGGCACCCCCGGCGGCGAACAGCACCAGGATGGCGGCGGCGATGAGGACCGCCTTGAGGGCCATGCGGCGCTTGTAGCGGGGCGTGGCACCGCTCGTGAGCCCGGTGAACAGCGGAATGAGCGAGATCGGCTCGACCACGACGAAAAAGACGACGAGAAACTTCAGCGGCTGCTCGAACATGGTGCTCTGCGCAAAAGAGCCGCACCTGCGGCGAAAACGTAACCGTGCATTTCCCCCGGCGGTATGTACAAATAAGTTCTTGAAAGCATCACAGCCGAGGCGCAACATGATTGTAGAACGTGCGCGTTTGGTGCAGTACTGCGAATCGCGACCTTGCAGGAGAACAGCGACCATGGCGACTCCTCAACCCGGCATTGGCGACTGGTATCGCTTGAACGGCGGCGCGTTGTTCGAAGTGGTGGCGCTTGATAACGACGACGGCACGATCGAGATCCAGTACTTCGACGGCACGGTCGAGGAGATGGAGATCGAGGACTGGGACGCGCAGTGGGAAGAGGGCGCCCTGGAGTCCGCGGAAGCCCCCGAGGACTGGAGCGGCTCGGTGGACGTCGAAGCGAACGACGATGCGCGCGGCGCCGGCTCAGACTCTCTCGGGGATGATCGTGATCTGCGTGCCAGCTCCCTCGACGGCATCGACCTCTTCGACTAAGGCTGCGGCGCGGGAGCTTCTCGCAGCGCGTTGACATCGACGCTCTGGGCGAGCATCACAAGTCCACTGTGCACCTCGAGCGCAAGCGCCGTCAGCGCGCGCCCGGCGCACGGACCGGCCACGCAAAAACCCGTTGCCTTCTCGAACAGCGCGCCGTGCGAGGCACACAGGATGAGCGCACCGTCGGGGCTCAGAAAGCGCCCGGGCAACAGATTCAGCGGATGCCCGGCATGCGGACAGCGATTCACATACCCGTGTAGCCCCTGAGCCGAGCGTACGACGAAACCCCTGAGCGGCCAGTCGCCGCCGCCGATCGTGAAGGCCCGCGCGCCGTGCGGCTCGAGGTCCTCGATGCGGCAGATGACGCGCTCCAGATCAATGCAGAGGGCCGCCTCGCCGCTGCCGTTCACGGTGCTGCCGGTGCGCGGGCGCGATCCAGCGCCTCAATATGGCGGCGCTTCCACCACACGATGGCAAGACCGGGCAGCGCCAGGGCAAAACTTGCCACGAAATACACATACCAGCCCCCGTGATCGGCAATCCAGCCCGCCGGATACCCGAGGCTGTAGCGCGGCAGCAGCGCCAGTGCCGACAGCAAGGCGTACTGAAAGGCGGTGTAGCGCGCATCGCACATCGCCATGATCAGTGCCACGAGAGCGATGCCGCCCATGGCGCCGGCGATGTGCTCGATGATCACCGCGGCGGCCATGATGGGATAGCTCTTGCCGGCGATCGCGAGCGCGCAGTACAGAAGATTGCTGAGCGCCTGCAGCACGCCGAACGCAAGCATTGAGCGCAGCAACCCCAGGCGCACCATGAGAATGCCACCGAGCACCGAGCCCACAAGAGCGCTCACCGTGAAGAGGGCCTTCACGATCAGACCGATCTCGATCTTGGTGAAGCCGACGTCCATCATAAAGGGCGTGAAGAGCTTGTTGGCGAACGCGTCCCCGAGCTTAAAGAGCAGCACCACCAGGAGCAGTGTGAGCGCGCTCGGTGTGCCCAGCAGCTCCCGCAGCGGCTCGATGATCGACTCGCGCAACGAGCGCGGCCGGTAGTCGTTGTGCGAGGAAGGCGCGTAGATGGTCGCCGCGCAGAACAGCAGCATGAGCCCGGCCAGCACGAGAAAGGCGGCACGCCAGCCGACGGCGCCGGCGATCACCAGCGCGAGCGCCGAGGCGATCCAGGCGGCGGAGCGATAGCCGAGATTGGTGGCAGCGGCGGCCAGGCCGCGCTCGCTCGGTGCCGCCACGTCGGTGCGATACGCATCGATCGCGATGTCCTGCGTGGCCGAGAAGAACACGATGGCAACCGCGCACACGGCAATCGGTGCCAGGGAGCTCGCCGGGTTCTGCAGCGCAAAGAGCGCGATGCCCGCCGCGAGCGCGATCTGCATGGCGAGGATCCAGCCGCGGCGGCGGCCGAGGAAGGGCAGCGGATAGCGGTCGACGAGCGGTGCCCACAGCGGCTTGAGCAGGTAGGGCCAGGCCACGTAGGACATGATGCCGATCATCGTATTGCTGGCGCCGCCGTCCTTGAGCCATGCCTGCAGCGCGCTCTCGGTGAGCTGGTTGGGAAAGCCGGACGCGGCCCCGAGGAGCAGGATCGCGAGCATCTTCGGACTCGCGAGCAGCCGGCGGAAGGAGGGGTGCAGCTCGGCCGCGGCCGCGCTCAAAGATCGTAGTCCATGATGAGC
This sequence comes from uncultured Pseudomonadota bacterium, assembly GCA_963742045.1. Classification (GTDB taxonomy): domain Bacteria; phylum Pseudomonadota; class Gammaproteobacteria; order Steroidobacterales; family Steroidobacteraceae; genus 13-2-20CM-66-19. The sequence goes on along the minus strand of CAVUKE010000003.1, from coordinate 3,537,758 downwards.
GGCGCGTGATCGGAGAAGCGCTTCTCCTTATATATGGAGGCCGCGCGTGCCTTGCCGGCAAGGGTGCCGCTCACCACCTGGTAGTCGATGCGCCAACCGACGTTATTTGCGCGCGCCTGTCCGCGGTTGGACCACCAGGTGTACAGATCCGCCTCCGGCCGCACTTCGCGAAAGGCATCCACGTAGCCGACCGGCCCGAACAGCTCATCCATCCAGGCGCGCTCCTCGGGCAGAAAGCCGGAATTTTTCTGGTTGGAACGCCAGTTGCGCAGATCGATCGGCCGGTGAGCGATGTTCCAGTCGCCGCTGAGGATGTAGTGACGCCGCCGCCGGCGCAGACGCTCCAGGTGCGGCCCGAAGGCCTCGAGGAAGCGGAATTTCGCCGCCTGCCGGTGCGGGCCGGCGGACCCGGAGGGCAGGTAGAGCGAGACGACCGCCAGCTCCCCCACCTGCACCTCGAGGTAGCGGCCTTCGCGATCGAACTCCCCCGCGCCGAAGCCGCGCACCACGCGCTCGGGCTTGTGGCGGGTATACAGCGCCACCCCGGCGTAGCCCTTCTGCTGCGCGTCGCTGAAATAGCTGTAATAGCCCGGCAGCGTGACATCGTGCTCGCCCAGCTGTTGCTCCTGGGCCTTGGTCTCCTGCAGACAGATAAAATCCGCCCGCTGGCGTCGCAGCCAGCGGAACAGGCCCTTCGCCGCCGCCGAACGTATGCCGCAGACGTTGACGGTGATGACACGCATGAGGGCATGATATGACATGCAGCAATACCAGCTCACGTTCATCGACCTGGCACTGAAGCGCGCGGCGCTGCGCTTCGGCACCTTCACCCTGAAGTCCGGCCGCGAGAGCCCCTACTTCTTCAACGCCGGTCTGTTCAGTGACGGGGAGGCGGCCCACGTTCTCGGGCACTGCTATGCCGCAGCGCTCGTGCGCTCCGGGCTCGCCTTCGACATGCTCTTCGGGCCCGCCTACAAGGGCATCCCGCTTGTGACCGTTACCGCGGTGGCACTGGCGGCGGCCCACGGCCGCAGCGTGCCGTACGCCTTCAACCGCAAGGAAGCCAAGTCGCACGGGGAAGGTGGCCTTATCGTCGGTGCGCCCCTCAGGGGGCGCGTGCTGATCGTGGATGACGTCATCACGGCCGGTAGCGCAGTGCGCGAGTCGCTCGAGATCATCCGCGGCTGCGGCGCGCAGGCTGTGGGCGTCGCGTTGGCCCTGGATCGCCAGGAGCGCGGCAGCGGCAGCCTTAGCGCGGTGCAGGAAGTTGAGCAACAGTACGGTCTTCGGTGTGTGAGCATCGTCACACTGGGCGAGCTCATCGAGGCACTGACGCGTGCCGCCGACGGAGCAGCGCGCATTTCTGCCGAACAGCTCACATCCCTGCAGGCCTATCGGCAGCGCTACGGCATACTTTGAGCTTGCCAGCGCCCCGTCGGGCGCCGGAAACTAGTCATATGTCATCCTGCGCGAAGCGCCCTCTCCTGGTCGTGCTGCTCGGCGCTGCGGCACTGTTTGCCGCTCACGCGTACGCCGCACCCGGCAGCTCCTCCAAACAAGGCGGCGTCGCCTACAAATGGGTCGACGAGCAGGGCGTGGTGCACTACGGGGATCACATCCCGCCGCAGTACGCGCAGCAGGATCGGGAAGTGCTGAACAGCCAGGGTGTCCCGGTCGGACACATCGAGGCGGCGATGACGCCGGAGCAGGCCTCGGCCGAGGCACGCAAGAAGGCGGAACTGTTCAAGCAGCGCCAGCACGACAGCTTCCTCGTCTCCACCTACACCTCGGTGCAGGATATTGAAGCGCTGCGGGACGTGCGGCTCGATCAGCTGCGCGGACAGCGCACGGCCGCCGAGCAGTACGTGGAAAGCCTGCGCTCGCGTCTCGGGAGCCTCCAGGGGCTCGCCGTCGCCTATCAGCCCTACGCCGCCAACCCTGATGCGCGGCGCATGCCGGATGATCTGGCTGAGAACCTCGTGCGCACACTCAACGAGGTGCGTGCGCAAAGCGCAGCGCTCGCAGCGAAGAGCGAGGAAGAAAAGACGCTACGGGCGCAGTTCGACGCTGACATCCAGCGTTACCGCGAACTGCACACGGTGCACGAGCAGCAGTAGCGCGGGGCGCCTAATTGCGGCCCGAATGGCCGAAGCCGCCCGCACCGCGCGTGCTGGCCGCAAAATCGGCCACCACCTGAAGTTCCACCTGCACCACCGGTACCACGATGAGCTGCGCAATGCGCTCGCCCGGGTTCACGGTGAAGGGCGCGGCGCTGCGGTTCCAGCACGACACCATAAGCTGCCCCTGGTAGTCCGAGTCGATCAGCCCGACGAGATTGCCGAGCACGATGCCGTTTTTGTGCCCGAGACCCGAGCGCGGCACGATGACCGCGGCAAGTCCGGGGTCAGCGAGGTGGATCGCGAGCCCGGTGGGGATCAGTTCGGCGCAGCCTCCCGCAAGCAGCAGCGGTGCGCTCAGACAGGCACGCAGGTCCAGTCCGGCGGAACCTGCGGTCGCGTAAGCGGGTAACGGGAATTCGCCGCCCAGGCGCGCATCGAGGATGCGCACCTTCAGGGCGCGGCGCGCGGCAGGGGCGGTGCTCAAGCGAGCGCCGGACCGCGTTTACGCGCCGCGCTGCGTGCGGCGAGATCCTCGCCGATCAGTCTGACCAGACCGCGCGCGAGGGTGAGCTTGCTCGCGCGCGCGAGCTCATGGCGCGCGTTGCGCCCGAGCACGATGAGCTGGTTATCTTCGCAGTCGAAGGCCTTGTCGTGACCGACCTCGTTGGCCGCGATCATGTCGAGGTTCTTCTTCATGAGCTTGGTGCGCGCGTTCTGCTCTACCGCCTCGGTCTCGGCGGCGAACCCCACGACGAAGGGGCGCTCGGCGCGCGCGGCGACGGTGGCGAGCACGTCGGTGGTGCGTTCCATCGCCAGGTCCAGGGTGTCGCTGGTCTTCTTGATCTTCTGCTCCGCTGCGCGTGCCGGGCGATAGTCGGCCACCGCGGCGGTCGAGATGAAAACATCCGTGCCCGCAAGCTCGCGCAGCACCGCGGCGAGCATCTCGGCCGCACATTCCACGTCCACGCGCTGCACCCCCGCGGGGGTGGGCAGACTCACCGGTCCGGCCACGAGCACGACGGTGGCGCCGGCCTCGCGCGCCGCCTGGGCGACGGCAAATCCCATCTTCCCGGAGCTGCGGTTGCTGATGAAGCGCACCGGATCGATGCGCTCGCGCGTGGGGCCGGCGGTAATGAGCACCCGCTTTCCGGCGAGCGCGCCGCCGCCGGCGAACAACCCCTCCAGCCGCGCGGTCAGATCCAGCGGCTCGAGCATTCTGCCCGGTCCGCTCTCCCCGCACGCCTGATCGCCCTCGCCGGGGCCCAGGATACGGATACCGCGCTGCCCGAGGAGCGCCACGTTCGCCTGGGTGGCCGCATTGGCCCACATCAGATGGTTCATGGCGGGCGCGACCGCGATGGGAGCCGCAGTCGCAAGGCACAGCGTCGAGAGCAGGTCATTGGCCTGGCCGCCGGCCAGGCGCGCCAGGAAATCCGCGCTCGCCGGGGCAATCAGCACCGCATCGGCCCAGCGCGCCAGTTCGATGTGTCCCATGGCCGCCTCCGCGGCCGGATCCCACAGATCGCTGCGCACGGCACGCCCGGAGACCGCCTGGAAAGTCGCCGCGGTCACGAATTCGCGCGCCGCGGCGGTCATGACGACCTGCACTTCGGCGCCGCGCTCGCGCAACCGGCGCACGAGGTCGGGGCTCTTGTAAGCGGCGATGCCGCCGGTCACACCTAACAGGATGCGCTTGTCTTGCATGGGATCTTGGTTTCCCGTTCCCGCGAGGATTATCGCACCGCGGCTGCCCCGCCGCGCAAATCCGCGCACAGCGCGGCGCGAAAAACAGGTCATTCGGGGCACTTTGTGCCCCTCGCCCGCCAGGCACCGGCCTCCTTAGACTGCCCGCCCCGTCGCTTAGAACCTAAAGGTATGAGCACCCGGCACTGGCCCGACCCGATGAGTGCCACCGAGCAGCTGCCTCTGCCGCTGACCGAGCCGGCCGGCGGCGCGGTCGCAGCCCCCAGCGCTGCCCGTCGGGAACCGCAAGCGGCGGAGCGGCTCTTTGTTCGTGGTGCGTTCGATGAGCTGCGCACTGCGACGGCCGCCGAGATCATCGCCGCCGCGCGACAGGCGATGACGCGGCGGGTGCGTCGGGGCATGGCCATGGACTCCCCGCACGCTGTCCGGCAATTCCTCACGATGAAGCTCGGGACGCTCGAGCATGAGACGTTTGCGGTACTGCTGCTGGATGCCCGCCATCGGCTCATTGATTACGTGGAGCTCTTTCGCGGCACGATCGACAAGGCGAGTGTTTACCCTCGCGAAGTGGTGAAGCTTGCGCTCGAACGCAATGCCGCCGCGTTGGTGCTGGCGCATCCCCATCCCTCGGGCGCGGCCGATCCGAGCCACGCCGATGAGCTCATTACCCGCCGCCTGAAGGAAGCCCTGGCGCTGGTCGATGTCCGCCTGCTCGATCACATCATCGTCGCAGGCGGCGACGCCATCTCATTTGCCGACCGCGGACTGCTCTGACGCACCCCGGCTCAGTGCGTGACGGCCCTCGCCCGCCGAGCGCCGTTGGCCGCGGGTGCCGCGAGCGCAGGTGCAGGCCTGCCTTGAGATCCCGCCGCCGGGCTGGTATAAAGCCCGCCCCGGGAACCCGAGGGGCGCATTTCCCTCGATCCTAAGTCGCTGAAATCTCTTAAGGTTGTTCGTATGTCCCGCGTCTGCGAGATCACCGGCAAGAAGCCGGCCGTCGGTAACCGCGTCTCCCACGCCAATAACAAGAAGCGTCGGCGCTTCCTGCCGAACCTGCACACGCAGCGTTTTTGGGTGGAAACCGAGAAGCGCTGGGTCACGCTGCGGCTGAGCACCAGCGGCATGCGCACCGTGGAGAAGAAGGGTATCGACAAGGTCGTCGAGGAGCTGCGCGCCAAGGGCCGCAGGATCTGAAGCGGCATCTGAAGGAGCCACCATGCGCGAGAAGATCAAGCTGCTGTCTTCGGCCGGAACCGGCCACTTCTACGTGACGACCAAGAACAAGCGCCTGCACCCGGACAAGCTGGAAGTGCGCAAGTTCGACCCCAAGGCGCGCAAGCACGTCGCCTACAAAGAATCCAAGATCAAGTAACCGCGCGCGCTGATCTGCGCGTGCCCGAGCTTCCCGAAGTCGAAACGACGCGGCGCGGACTGGCCCCGCACGCGCGCAAGCGGCGCATCGTCGCCCTCGCGATCTACGAGTCGCGCCTGCGCTGGCCGATCGCGCGCGCGCTGCCGCGCCAGGTGGCGGGCCGGCGCATCGAGCGCGTGGGGCGGCGCGCGAAGTACCTGCTGCTCGAGCTTGAGTCCGGCACGCTGCTCTTGCACCTGGGCATGTCCGGCAACCTGCGGGCGGTGCCCGCCGCCACGCCGCGTCTGAAGCACGATCACTTTGACCTGCTGCTCGACTCCGGGCTCGCGCTGCGCTTCAACGACCCGCGCCGCTTCGGCAGCCTCCTCTACACGCCCGGGGACCCGGCCGAGCACGCGCTGCTGAAGCACCTCGCGCCCGAGCCCTTCGCCAAAGGCTTCAACGGCGCCTACCTGTGGCGCATCAGCCGCGGGCGGCGCATCGCACTGAAGCAGCTGCTCATGAACAGCCGCCTGGTCGTCGGTGTTGGCAACATCTACGCGAGCGAAGCGCTGTTTCGCGCGCGCCTCAGACCGCAGCGGCGCGCCTCCTCGCTCACGCCGGCGCAATGTGCCCGCCTGGTGCGCGCGGTGCGTACGGTGCTCAAACTCGCCATTCGCGCCGGCGGCACGACGCTGCGCGACTACCTCGGCGCGGATGGCGCCCCGGGCTACTTTCGCCAGCGCCTGTATGTGTATGAACGCGCAGGGAAACCCTGTCGGCGCTGCGGCACCGCGGTGCGCGCCCTCACGCAAGGTCAGCGCTCCACTTACTATTGTCCGCACTGCCAGCAATAGGGCGGCTTCATCCTCCGTACTGACAGGTACCCCAGTGAGCAAGCACATTCAGGCGCATCTTGCGAAGGCGGATGCAGTGATGGCCGGCCTGATCCGCGCCGTCGGTCCGTACGCGCTCGAGCCCCCCGAGGAGGTGCACCCGTTTCAGGCGCTGGCGCAGGCCATCGCACATCAGCAGCTCAACGGCACCGCCGCCAATACCATCCTCAGACGCCTCATCGACTCGTGCGGGCAGGGCAGCTTTCCCACGCCCCAGTGCGTGTTGGAGGCCTCGGTCGCGAGTCTGCGCGCCGCCGGCTTCTCCTTCGCCAAGGTGGCCGCACTCAAGGACCTGGCGGCCAAGACGCTCGCGGCGGTGGTGCCGGACCACGCCGCACTTGCCACGCTGCCGGACGAGGAGATCATCGCGCGCCTGACGCAGGTGCGCGGCATCGGCCGCTGGACGGTGGAGATGCTGCTCATGTTCCGGCTCGGCCGCCCCGATGTGCTGCCGGTGGATGACTTTGGCGTGCGCGCCGGGTTTCGCGCCGCCTACGGACTGAAGAGTTTGCCGCACACGCGCGCGCTCGGCGCCTTCGGGCAGCGCTGGAAGCCGTATCGCTCGGCGGCCGCCTGGTACCTGTGGCGGGCTCTGGAGCTTGAGCGCGCCGGCACGCTGCCCGCGCCCGCCGAGCGCATCCGGCTGCCGCGCGTGAAGAAACGACGGCGGGCGCGCCCGGCGGCCGTGCGCCAGAGCGCCAGCCGCAAGGCGCGCGCCACGAAAGTGACGCCACGCGGCGCGGCGCGCGGGCGGCGCGCTAAGAAGAAGCGATAGGGGCGCGGGTATAGGTGATGCGCAGTTTCGACTGATCGCGCTGCCGCTGAAGGTTCGCCGGACGCTCGGCACGCTCGAGGTCGTAGCACACCGTCAGCTCATCCCCGCGCAGCTCGTAGATCGCCAGCATCGTGCGCCCGGCATGCGGGCCGCTCTCCCCGATGATATCCATGGTGGGTGGAGAGCGCTTCTCGTCCAGGTGGTAGTGGCCGCGGTCGACCACGTGGTTGCTGGCGTCGACGATACGGTACTCACCCGCCTGCAACAGCAGATAGCGCACGCGCAGATCCTCGACCCGCAGCGACTTGTCGGCGACGCTCGCCGCGATCGGCGCCCAGGCGCCTTGCAGTCCCTCGTGCGCGTTGTTGCCGGAAGCTGCCAGGATGCGCCCCTTCAGCGGCGGCGATGCTTCTTGAGTTCTTCTTCCACGATCGGGTGCACGAACTGTCGCACATCCCCGCCCAGGATCGCGATCTCCCGCACCAGGGTGGAAGAGATGAAGGTGAAGTGCTCCTTGGGCGTGAGGAACACGGTCTCGAGGTTCTTATCGAGGTGGCGCGACATGTTGGCGAGCTGAAATTCGAATTCGAAGTCCGAGACCGCCCGCAGGCCACGCACCACCACCGCACCCCCGTGCTGCCGGGCGAAATCCACCGTGAGCCCGTCGTAGCCTTCCACCGTCACGTTGGGCAGGTCACTGAGCACACGGCGGGCGAGGTCAACGCGCTTCTCCAGCGGGAACATCGGGGTCTTGTTGGGGTTGGCGGCGATCCCCACCACCACCGCATCAAAGATGCCGGCCGCGCGCCGCACCAGGTCCTGGTGCCCATTGGTGATCGGGTCGAAGGTGCCGGGATAGACGGCGTTGCGTTTCATGCGAGCTTCAGACCGTCCCTTGCGGTGTACTGGCAAAGAGATAATAACCGACCTCGCCGGCCTGCTTGGCCTTAAGGGCGGCGAAGCTGACCGGCAGCGCGGGCAGCCCAGCGCGCGCAGCGCATTCGACATAGATCAGCGCGCCCGGGCGCAGCCACTTACCCTGCGCCAGCCGCTGCGCCGCCTGCGCGAGCAGCTCTGAGCCAAAGGGCGGATCCAGAAAGGCGATGTCGAAGGGTTGCGGGGCGCCGGCGAGGAATTCGAGGGCATCCTGGCGCTCGACGCGCGCATCCGGCGCCTGCCATTCCGTCAGCCGCGCACGCAGCGCCCGCGCCGCCGCCTCGTCGCGCTCGACGAAAGTCACTTGCGCCGCCCCGCGCGAGAGCGCCTCAAGACCGAGGGCCCCGCTGCCGGCAAACAGATCGAGGCAGCGGGCGCCCGGCGTGCGCGCCCCGAGCCAGTTGAACAAGGTCTCACGCACGCGATCCGGCGTCGGCCGGATCTCGGCGCCTGCCGGGAAGCGCAGCTTTCTGCCCCGCCAGGTGCCGCCGATGATGCGCAGCACACGCGCATGAGCGCCGCGCCGCGGCGCCCCGGGCGCGTGCGTACCTGACTTGCCGGCTGAGGCCAAGCGGCTCACTTTCATAATGGGGCGCAACGCCTTGCCCCCTTTCTCGCCCTAAGCGTACCCCACCGCCGGTTGCGGCGGCCGAACGGCCGCCCTTCTCTTTTGGCCGCTACAATGCCGGCCCTATGTTCCGACGCGCACCTGCAGACCCTGCCGCCCCGGCCGATGAGCGCCCGGGCTTCTTGCGTCGCCTGCGCGCCCGTCTCAACCGGGGCAACTCCTGGCTCACTTACGATCTGGCGCAGCTGCTGCGCGGCCGGCAGATCGATGCGGCCATCCTGGATGAGCTCGAAACACGTCTCATCACGGCCGACGTCGGGGTGGAGGCGAGTGCGCGGATCCTGGAGGATCTGCGCAAACGCGTGGCCCGCAAGGAGCTTGCGGACGTGCACGCCCTGATCGAGGCGCTGCGCTCGAGCATCGTGGAGATCCTCACGCCCTGCGCCCGTCCGCTCGTGATCGACCCCACGCACCGCCCGTTCGTGATCCTGGTGGTCGGGGTGAACGGCTCGGGCAAGACCACCACCATCGGCAAGCTCGCCCGGCGCTGCGCGAACGAGGGCAAGAGCGTGCTGCTCGCCGCCGGGGATACCTTCCGCGCGGCCGCCGTCGAGCAGCTCAAGGTATGGGCGGAGCGCTCGGGCGCCGCCTTTGCCGCTCAGCTGCCCGGAGCTGACCCGGGCGCGGTGGTCTTTGATGCCCTGCAGGCGGCCCAGGCGCGCGGCAGCGATGTCATGCTCGCCGACACCGCCGGGCGATTGCACAGTCAGTCGCACCTGATGGAGGAGCTGAAGAAGGTGAAGCGGGTGCTCCAGCGTGTAGACCCCTCCGCGCCGCACGAAGTGCTGCTGGTGCTCGATGCGAATCAGGGACAGAACGCGCTCGCGCAGGCTCGCCAGTTCAACGAGGCGGTGGGCGTCACCGGGCTTGCGCTCACCAAGCTCGACGGCACCGCCAAGGGCGGCATCGTCCTCGCGATCGCCCAGACCCTGAAGCTGCCGATCCGCTACATCGGCGTCGGCGAGGCGCCCGAGGACTTCGGGGAGTTCGACGCCGAGGCCTTCGCCGCGGCCCTCATCGAGGGACCCCAGGGCGGCGCGGCCGATGCGGCAGGCGGCGCATGATCGTCTTTGACCGCGTCAGCAAACGCTACGGCAACGGCCGTGAGGCGCTTACCAACGTAAGTTTCAGCATCCACAACGGCGAGATGGTGTTCCTGACCGGACGCTCGGGGGCGGGCAAGAGCACGGTGCTCAAGCTGATCGCGCTGCTCGAGCGCCCCACGCGCGGCGCGGTGCTGGTACAGGGACGCAACACCCAGACGCTCAAGGCGCGGCACATCGCCGCCTTCCGCCGCGGCATCGGCGTTGTCTTCCAGGATCACAAGCTCCTCGCCGACCGCCCGGTGTACGACAACGTCGCCCTGCCGCTTGCGGTCGCGGCCACGCCGCTCAAGGAGATCGACAAGCGTGTGCGGGCCGCGCTCGATCAGGTGGGGCTGCTCGGCAAGGAGCGCGCCCTGCCCCAGGAACTGTCGGTCGGGGAGCAGCAGCGCGTGGGCATCGCGCGCGCCGTGGTGAGCAAGCCCCCGCTGCTCATTGCGGATGAGCCCACCGGCAACCTCGATCCGGATCTGTCACTGGAGGTGATGCGCCTGTTCCGGCGTTTCCAGGACGTGGGCGTCACGGTCGTGGTGGCGACTCACGACCTGCACATCGTGCGCGAATTCGGCGAGCGGGTGATCACACTCGAGAACGGCGCCCTGCAGGGCGCCCCGGGTGACACGCTGCCCTCGGTGATGGCCACCCGATGAGCGTCGGCGTCGCCAGCGGCCGTCACCTGCAGGCCCTGCTCGGCTCGCTCGGGCGTCTGGCGCGCAGCCCGCTTGCCAGCTTCCTGACGCTGCTCGTGATCGCGCTGGCGCTCGCACTGCCGGCGGCGCTGAAACTGTTCGTGAGCAACGCGCAGGCGGCCACCGGGAATTTTGCGAGCGCGGTCGACGTTTCGGTGTACCTGAAAACCGATGTGCCCCTCGCCAAAGCCCAGCAACTCGCCCAGGCCGCGCAGCAGCGCCCCGATGTGGCCGCGGTCACCCTCATCAGCGCCGACAAGGGCCTGGAGGACTTCCGCACCTACTCCGGCTTCGGTGATGCACTCGCCGCCCTCAAGGAGAACCCCCTGCCGCACGTGCTGCACGTACGCCCGCGCGCCGAGGCGAGCTCCGCCGCCGCGCTCGAATCCCTGCGGCGCTACTTCGCGGCCTGGCCGGAAGTGGACCTGGTGCAGGTCGACTCCGAATGGGTGATGCGCTTTAACGCCATCCTCGAGGTGCTGCGGCGGCTGCTCATCATCGCGGCCGTGCTCCTGGGAGTCGGGGTGCTCGCGATCATCGGCAACACCATCCGCCTGGAGATCCAGGCGCGGCGCGCCGAGATCGAGGTGACCAAACTCGTCGGCGGCTCGAACGCCTTCGTGCGGCGGCCGTTTCTGTATACGGGGGTGCTGTACGGACTCGGCGGAGCGCTCCTCGCGTGGGCCATTCTGACGCTCGTCGTGCTGGTGCTGCGCGATTCGGTCGCCACCCTCGCCCGCCTCTACGGCAGCCGCTACCTGCTCGAGGGGCTCACGCTGCAGGATATCGGCGTGCTGTTGGGCGCCGGGCTCGTGCTCGGCTGGCTCGGCGCCTGGATCGCCGCGGCGCGGCACCTCAGGAGCATCGAGCCGCGCGCCTGAGGGGGGCGCAGGAGAAGGCAGACGGGGGTCAAACGGGCGGCCGGAACCGCCGCGGGCAGCCGGTTCAGGTGGTCGCGGGCAGCCCTGCGGCGTGCGCGACGGTCGCTTCCACCCACTTGCGGATGCGGCGTGGCATCAGCCACGCGGGTGCGCTTGCCAAAGGAATTCAGCAGCACGATCACGACGGTGCGCTCCTCGATCACCGTCTGCATCACGAGGCAGCGACCGGCCTGGGAGATGTAACCGGTCTTCTGCACGACGATGTTCCAGTCCGGCTTGCTCACCAGCGAGTCGGTGCTGCGGAACTGCACCAGCCGCCCGGACGACCGGTACGACGTAGTCGCTGTCGGTGGAGTACTCGCGAATGGCGGGCACTTTCGCGGCCGCCATCACGAGCTTGGACAGATCCTCGGCGCTCGCGACGTTCTCATCCGAAAGCCCGGTCGGCTCGACGAAGTGGGCGCTGGTCATGCCAAGTTCCCGCGCTTTGGCATTCATGGCGATCACGCAAGCAGCCACGCCGCCGGGGTAGTTGCGCCCCAGGGCGTGGGCGGCGCGGTTCTCCGAGGCCATCAGGGCGAGGTGCATCAGGTCACCGCGCGAGAGGTGGGTGCCGGGGGCGAGGCGCGAGGCGGCGCCCTTGCCGAGGCTGCGGTCATCGTCGCTGACCACGAGCACCTCATCGAGCGACTGCCCGGCATCCGTCACCACCAGGGCCGTCATGAGCTTGGTGATTGAGGCGATCGGCATGGCGATGTCCGAACGGCGCGAATACAGCACCGAGGAGTGTGTCGTATCGAGCACCAGCGCTGCGGTGGAGCGCAGCGAAGGCTGGGCGAGGGAGCTACGGTTGGCGTACTTCAGGTGCGTGCGGACCACGCTTCCGGAGGGCTCGGCCGCCTGGGTGAAGGGCGCAGCCAGCCACAGGCATACCCCTGCCGTCATCCCTAACCAGCGTCGCTGATTCATCGACCCCTGCGCCCCATCGTTACTTTGCAGATGAGTCTATCAGAGCAGCTCTTATGTCACGCATACGTGACGTACTTTTAAGTTTTCGCGTGTGTTAGCTCAGCAAGTGCAGGTGAATTCGCTCTATCCAGGCGGTCACGGGCATAACTCGACTGGCGCGTGACGCAGTCGGCGTCGCGCCCCCGGGGGCCTGAGCGCCGTTCCCTTTCAGTGCGGCCACAGCCAGCCGAAGGTCCCGGCGGTGAGCGCCGCATAGATCAGCCCGTCGAAGCACCCCTTGAGCGTCACCACCCAGGAGCGTCGCAGCCAGATCGAGTTCTGCAGCAGTGCGAGCGCGTAACCCATGAACGAGCAGGTCAGGACGAGCTTGAACACGCGCAGATACAGCGTGCCCGCGGGCAGGGTGTGGGCGGCGATCAGGGCCGAGAACGTGCCAACGATCAAGAGGTACACGAACCACAGCACCAAGGGCCTGCCCATCACCACCGGGCCATTGGGCAGGATGGTCACGAGCGCGACCGGCCCCTGCTTCATCTTTTCCTGGAACTCGGGCGACTTCATGTTCCGCTGCTCGGTCCACGGAACAAAGTAATCCCCCGGCGGAATGCCAAGCGGGCGCAGAGCGCTGATCAGCTCCGCCTCCTTCGGAATGCCCCGGTAGTCGCTCTTGTGCCAGAGCGGCGCCATGTGGATCACGGAGCTTGCGACAAAGACGATCACGGCCGCCAACAGAATCGGCAGCCACAGCGATGCGACGTTGATCATGTAAGCCTCCCCGGTTCTTTCTTATGCGCCGCGTCCGCCGCGCGGTCCGGCGGACTGTACGCCCAAACTTGCGCGCCCCGCCAACCCGCCCCGGGGCCGCTGCAGGATGGGGACACTTTGCGAGCGCACCGCGGCCCAAAGAGCCCGTGCACGGGACCCTGCCTCCTAAGCCTGCTGCCGCGCCCCAGCCTTCGGCCGGCACCCCCAATGGGTTCCCCTACCCCCCTCGCAAGGGGGATTCCGCGGACCCCGGGGACGCGCGCAAGCTCTTGTTTGTTAAGACCCGTCTCAGGCGTCTCCCGGGAACTCTCCGGGCCCTTAGCACTCTAAGAGGGTGACTGCTAGAATGCCCACCCAATCCACGGGAGATCTAATGACAGCAACTGCTCTGGTTGCCCGAATGGGCGATCACGCTTTAGCCGGTCCGCTGGGGAGCCTGGATGCTTACCTCGAGCGGGTCAGCCGTATTGCGGTTCTGACGCGCGAGGAGGAGCGAGCCCTCGCCGAGCGCTTCCGCAAGGACGAAGACCTGGCCGCCGCACGCCAGCTGGTGCTCTCGCACCTGCGTTTCGTGGTGCACATCGCACGTGGCTACAGCGGCTACGGCCTGCCGGTCGGGGACCTGATCCAGGAAGGCAACGTCGGCCTCATGAAGGCGGTCAAGCGTTTTGACCCCGCTCTGAACGTGCGCCTGGTGTCTTTCGCGGTCCACTGGATCCGTGCGGAGATCCACGAGTACGTGCTGCGCAACTGGCGGCTGGTGAAGATCGCCACCACCAAGGCGCAGCGCAAGCTCTTCTTCAACCTGCGCCGGATGAAGAAGAACCTGACGTGGCTCTCGGCCGAGGAGACCGCGGCGGTGGCACGCGACCTGGGGGTGACCCCGGCGGAAGTCACCGAGATGGAGAAGCGGCTCGCCGCACGCGACATGTCCTTCGACCCGACGCCAGAGTCGGACGAGGAGGAGGTGTACAGCCCGGCCGCCTATCTGCCGGCCCCGGATGCGGATCCGGCCGAGCAGGTGGAGAGTGCGGAGACGAGCGAAGATGATTCCGACCGTCTGCGCGGGGCTCTGGATCGACTGGATGCGCGCAGCCGTGAGATCGTACAGCGGCGCTGGATGACTGAAGAGAAGGCGACCCTGCACGAACTCGCCAACAAGTACGGCGTCTCCGCGGAGCGCATCCGTCAGATCGAATCGAGTGCGCTCGGGAAACTGCGCGGCATGATGGCGGCCTGAAAACACCCACACGGGCGGCGGGCAACTTTAGTTGCCCGCACGTCCCGGGCGCGGGTAGCGTGCCCGCCGCGTGCGCAGCGTCAGTGACTGGCTCAGCGAGTACGGCACGAGCCATCGGCACCCTGCCAACAAGCTCCTGCACTGGATCTGCGTGCCGCAGATCGTACTGGCGGAGCTCGGTCTGCTCTGGTCGATACCGACCGCCCGCCCTCACGAGCGTATCGCCCTGGCTCAACTGGGCGACGCTCGCCGCCGCGGCGATCGGACCCCCGTGGCTGCTGGCCGCGGCCTACCGGCGCCTGAGCGTGTCGTACTAGATACCGGTGCGCGTGCCCGAATCGGCCGAGCGGGACAACAGGCCCGCGAGCACAGTGACGACGGCACCGATCAGCAGGTTCCAGGTCAGCAGCACCGCGCCCAGCGCCGTGAGCAGGAGCGCGCTGCACAGCGGTGTGGCATAGGCCATCACGGCCAGCAGCTGTCCGTTACCGCGCCGGAAGCCCAGATCCCAGACGAAGTTGCCGACCCCGAGCGCGATGAAGCCTGCGGTCGCGATCGCCGCCACGGCGCCCGCATCGGGCACGACGGTCGGCTCGAGCAGCAGATGCAGCAAGGCGCACAGCACGGTCGAGATCACGCAGCCGCGCGCGAGGAGCGAGCCGGTCGGCCCCTTCCACCAGAGCCGGAAGACGCAGTAGAGCGCCCAGAGCGCGCCGCTGAGCAGCGCGAGCGCGATACCGCCCGCGGCCAGAGAGACGTGGCCGTCCCAGATAAGGATCGCCGCGCCGGAAAATCCGAGCAGCAGCCCGAGGAGCTGCCGCGCGCGCAGCCGAAACAAACCGACCGCGGCGCCCATGACGACGATCATGACCGGCCAGAGATAGACCAAAAGGTTCGCCTGGGCTGCCGGAATGCGGTGCAAGGCCAGGAGGAAGCAGACGTCGCCGCCGGAAAGTGCGCCGGCATAAACCAATGCGGGAATCCAGGCGCGCCAGGAGGTGGGCGGCGGCGCGGATTCCCCCGCACTCAGTTGCAGCGCTTTGAAGCTGATCGAACCGCACAGAAACGCGAGGGTGAGTGTCTCGAGCGGGGGTACCGCCGTGGTGCGCAGCGCAAGGGACGGCCACATCGCCCACAGCGGTATCGCCAGTGCGCCGATGGCCGTCCACTGCCACGGGGAGAGGTGACGCTTGAAGGTCCGCGCTGCACTCAGCTCGCCAAAGCACACTGCGTTGTGGGTCATGAAGAATCGGGCCTCAATCTCGCGCGGCTGCGCGGTCAGTCCGGCTGAGCGCGCCCGAGCCCCGCGGCGGCGGCGCGCACCGCGGCCGCCACCGCCTCATGCAGAGCTTTATCGAGCGGGTCGGGCACGAGTTCATCCCCGCGCGCGAGGCCTGCGATCGTGTCCGCCGCGGCCATCAGCATCGCCTCCGAGAAGCGCGGCGCGTTCGCTTCGAGGGCGCCCTTGAACAGCCCCGGGAAGGCGAGCAGGTTGTTGATGCCCTTGCCGTCGGCGGCGAAGGCGGCCCCGTGCTCGCGTGCCACGAGTGGCTCGATCTCCGGATCCGGATTGGAGAGGGCGAGGATCACCTGGCCCGGGCGCACCCACTGCGGACGGATGAGGCCTTTGACCCCCGTGGTGGCGATCACGATATCGGCGCGCTGCATGAGTGACTCGAGCGTCGTGCCCTCCCCGCCCTGCGCCTCAAGACGCGCCACCGCGGCCGCATTGCGATCGGTGCCGAGGATGTGCTTGACGCCGTAGGCGCGCAACAGCCGCGCGATGCCTGTGCCGGCGGCGCCGAGGCCGATCTGTCCGACGGTACTCGTGCGCAGCGCGTGCTGCGCGTAGCGCGCGGCGTTCTGCAGTGCCGCGAGCGCCACCACGGCCGTACCGTGCTGGTCGTCGTGCATCACCGGCTTCGCGAGTCGCTGCTGCAGGGTCTGTTCGATCTCGAAGCACTCGGGCGCTGCGAAGTCCTCGAGCTGAATGGCGCCGAAGGAGGACTCGATCGCCAGCACCGCCTCCACCACGCGCGCCGGCTGCGTCTCGTTCAGCAGGATCGGTACGCCGTTGATACCGACCAGTTCAGCGAACAGCGCCGCCTTGCCCTCCATCACCGGCAACCCCGCGAGCGCCCCGATGTTGCCGAGCCCGAGCACCGCGGTGCCGTTGGTCACGATGGCCACCGTGCGGGCGAGCGCGGTGAACTCGCGCGCCGCCTGCGGATCCTTCTGGATGGCGAGGCACACCCGCGCAACCCCGGGGGTGTACACATCACGCAGCACCTCGCGCGTGTTGATGGGCAGGCTCGCGACCGTGCGAATCTTGCCGCCGCGGTGACGATTGAACACGCGATCGGACTTGCCCACGAAACGCGCGGTCGGCAGCTGGCCGATCCGCTCATAGAGCGAGCGGTCGGTTTCCTCATCCATCTCCAGGGTGATCTCCCACAACGTGCGACCCTGGTCGCGGCGCAGCGCGGTGAGGTGTTCGATCGTGAGGCCCGCATCGGCGATCACCCGCAGCACCCGGGCGAGGCTGCCGGGCTGGTGCACGGTCTCGACCAGGAGGATCTCGGGGATCTTCATGGGAGGAAGGGTGCACCAACGGCTGCGCCTGTGCCACTCTCGGGCCCTGCGGATGCCCTCGGGCGCGATACCCGCTATCATGCGCGCCCGCTTCGCGGGGCCTTCTTTTTTCGCGTTTTCCTGAGGAGAGTGCCGTGGCTGCTACCCCCACCCTGCCGACCGCAAGGCTGCGGGGGCTGCGATCGACCCGCTGGATCTGTTCGGCGTTCGGGCAGCCCTGAGTGAGGAAGAGCGCCTGGTCCAGGAGTCGGTGGCGCGGCTGGTGGATGCCGAAGTACTGCCGCTCATCCAGAAGGCGTTCGAGGAACATCGCTTCCCCAAACAGCTCGTGCCGAAACTCGCCGAGCAGGGCCTGCTCGGCTCCTCGATCCAGGGTTACGACTGTGCCGGGCTCAACGCCGTGTGCTATGGGCTCATCTGCCAGGAGCTCGAGCGCGGCGACTCGGGCATCCGCAGCTTCGTCTCGGTGCAATCCTCGCTGTGCATGTATCCGATCTGGGCGTTCGGCTCGGAGGAGCAGAAACAGACCTACCTGCCGCGCATGGCGCGCGGCGAGCTGATCGGCTGCTTCGGGCTCACCGAACCGCAGGGCGGTTCGGATCCGGCCAACATGAAGACGCACGCGAAGAAACGCGGGGCCGAGTGGGTGCTGAACGGCGCGAAAATGTGGATCACGAACGGTGCCATTGCGGATCTGGCGCTGGTGTGGGCCATGACACCCGAAGGCATCCGGGGCTTTCTCATCGAGAAGGGCACGCCCGGATTCTCCGCTCCGGAGATCCAGCACAAGTTCTCCCTGCGCGCCTCGGTCACCGCCGCACTGTACTTTGATAACGTGGTGGTGCCCGCCGAGCGCGTGCTGCCGGGTGTCGTGGGCCTCAAAGGACCGCTCTCGTGCCTCACCCAGGCGCGTTACGGCATCGCCTGGGGGGTCATCGGCGCGGCGCAGGCCTGTCTTAAGGAGCTGCTCGAGTACACCCGGAGCCGCACGCTCTTTGGCCGACCGCTCGCCCAGAACCAGATGATCCAGGTGCGCCTCGCCGAGATGGCCCGCCGCATCACCACCGCGCAGCTGCTCGCACTGCAGCTCGGGCGCATGAAGGATGCGGGCACCATGCAGCCTGCGCACGTCTCGCTCGCCAAATGGAACAACTGCCGCATGGCGTTGGATGTGGCGCGCGACTGCCGTGACATGCTCGGTGGCGCGGGGATCAGTGCCGAGTTCGCCCCCATCCGCCACATGCTCAATCTTGAGAGTGTCATCACGTACGAGGGCACCGAGACGATTCACCAGCTCACCATCGGGCGCCAGCTCACCGGGCTCAACGCCTTCTGAAAGCGCCTGAGCGTCGGTACGCCCACCGGTACGCGCGCCTCAGACGATGACGAGCGCCAGCAGCGCAAGCAGCGCCAGCCAGTTGAAGATGACTTGTGCACGCGGCGCATCGTGCGCGCGTGCCGGCAACTGTGACTTCATCGGACGCTCCCGTGCGCAGGCCATGGGAGCATTGCGCGCTGCGGGCGCGGCCGGGTCCGGCTTGAATGCTGACGCGGCGGTGAAGAATTGTGGCGCAATATGGCGCGGCGCGGCGCTTTCACGCCGCCCGCTTCGCCTGTAGCCTTGATCCCCATGAAGCGTCTCATCGCCATCATCGAGGATGAACCCGCGCTGCGCGAGAACTACGCCGCGGCCTTCGCACGCGAGGGCTATGCCGTGCGCACCTACGCGAACCGCGCCCAGGCGATGAGTGCCTGCGCGGCGCGACTGCCGGATCTGGCCGTCGTCGACATCTCGCTCGAGGAGGAACCGGAAGGCGGTTTCGAACTGTGCCGGCAGTTGCGTGCCCTCTCGGCCGAGCTGCCCATCATCTTTCTCACCGCACGCGACAGCGAACTCGATGCGGTGTCGGGCCTGCGCCTCGGAGCCGATGACTTCCTCACCAAGGACCTGAGCCTGCCGCATCTCATCGCGCGCGTGCACGCGCTCTTCCGCCGCGTCGATGCATTGCGCCACCCCGCCGCCGCGACCGATGTGATGCGCCGCGGCCCGCTCACGCTCGATGCCGAGCGCATGGCGGCGCAGTGGGACGGCAAGGTGGTGCCTTTGTCGCTGACGGAGTTCTGGATCGTGCACGCATTGGCGCATCACCCGGGCCACGTCAGGAACCGCCAGCAGCTGATGGACGCTGCCAACGTGGTACTCGATGACAACACCATCACCTCGCACGTGAAGCGTATCCGGCGCAAGTTCCAGGCGAGCGACCCGAAGTTCGAGGCGCTGCAGACCGTCTACGGCATGGGCTATCGCTGGGTGGAGTAGCCGCGCGTCCATGTCGTTGCGCCTGAAGCTGCTGCTGCTTGGCCTCGCCACGCTCGTGCTGCCCTGGGCCGGCTGTCGCTACGCGCGTGAGATGGAGTCCGCGCTGCGCCAGGGCGAAGCGGACTCCCTGCAGGGGCTTTCGCAGACCATCGCCACGTCTTTGCAGGGTCGCACGGACCTGCTCTATCGCGAGGCCCCGCCGGCGCCGTCAGAGCCGCTCACCGAGGCGCCGCAAGACGCACCGCCACCTGCGCCGGACCCGGACTTCTACAAGCCAACGCCCTACGATCTTGAGCCGATCGCGCTGCCGGCCGCGCCGCTCCTCGATGGCTACGCGGCGGACTGGCCGCACGAGGGGCAGCTGTGGACGCACTACGACCGGGACGAACACCACAGCTTCGCCATTCTTACCGGCGTGCACGAGCGCATGCTGTACGTGGCGCTGCGCGTGCACGATGAGCATCCGCTCTTTGATGCGCCGGGCAACAATGTGCTCGATCCTGCCACCTTCGGGGATCGCGTCTGGCTGGGCTTCGAGGACCCGCAAGGTATCCAGCAGCAGGTTTTCCTGGCTGCAACCGGACCCGGCGCGGTGAGCGCCCGGCGCATCGAGAGCGGTGAGTATGGCCGCCAGAGCGCCCGCATCGAGCCGCGCATCCGCGGCGCCTGGCAACCCAGTGCCGACGGTTATCGCATCGAACTGCGCGTGCCTCTGTCCATGCTCGGCAAGGGTTTCGGCGTGCTGGTGGATGATCGCGACGCGCGCGGCGCGCTGCCGGTGAGCTACGGCACGCTGCGCCCGGATGACCTGCACACCATCGGACACCTCATCCTCGCCGCGCCGGAGCTCGGCCGCTACCTCACGCAGTTCCTGCAGCCGGGGCTGAAACTCTCGGTGACAACGCCCGCCGGTCGCATCCTCGCGCGCGCGGACGCGCTCGCGCGGCCCGCCAATCTCTCCCCCGAGGCCCCGATGCTCGCGCGGCTCTACCGGCGCTTCGTCGACCGCCCGAGCGCGCGTCAGCCGCTCGAATCCTCCAGCCCCATCTATGACCGCGATCACGCGTTCGTCATCGGCAAGCTCGAGGTCACGCAGAGCGCCGATCGCTGGATCCGGCTGCGCGACCGGGCGCTGACGCACATGCTTAATTTCACGCTCGCCACGAGCGCGATCGTCATCAGCGCGATCCTCGCCTTTGCCGCCTGGCTCGCGCTGCGCCTCGCGCGCCTGCGCCGGGCGAGCGAGACGGCGCTCACCCGCGCGGGCCTGGTCACGAGCTTCCCGGAGACCGCGGCGCGCGATGAGCTCGGGGACGTGGCGCGCAGCTTCTCGACGCTGCTTGCGCGCCTGAACGAGTACACGAGTTATCTGCGCACCCTCGCCGGGCGCCTCGCGCACGAGATCCGCACGCCGCTCACGATCGTGCGCTCCTCGCTGGATAATCTGGAATCAGAGCCCGTACCGCCCGCCGCACGCGCCTACGTCGAACGCGCGCGCCAGGGCAGCGAGCGCCTGAACACGATCCTCATCGCCATGGGCGCGGCCACGCGCGTGGAAGAGGCGATCAGCAGCGCCGAGCGGGTGCAGTTTGACCTGCCGCCCGTGCTGGCGGCCGCCGTCAGCGCCTACGCGACGGCGTTCCCGCAGCGCACCTTTCGCTTCGACACCACGCTGGCAACGCTCACGCTGCACGGGGCGCCCGATCTCATCGTGCAGATGCTCGACAAGCTCATCGAGAATGCCGTGGACTTCAGTCCCGCCGGGGCAAGTCTCACGGTGCGCCTGCGCCTGGAGCAGCGCTGCGCGGTGATCGAGGTCGACAACCCCGGCTCCTTGCTGCCGCTTCACATCGAGGGACGGCTGTTCGAGTCCCTGTGGCGTTCCCGCCCGGCCCGCGACGAGCGGCCGCACTTCGGGCTCGGGCTCTACATCGTGCGGCTGATTGCGGAATTTCACGGCGGCGAGGCGCGCGCCGCGAACCTCCCCGATGGGAGTGGCGTGCGCTTCCTCGTCCGCATCCCCTGCTGAGACTCACCTGCGGCGCAGCTTATGTCACATCGACGCTGCCGGTTCCGGCAGCGCTCCTCCAGACGAATGTCTCTAAATCACGACATCGCTTTCCTTGGCTGGAATGAGTACAATTAGCGCCCAAGGCACCGTCAGTAAACGAATTTTTTGTCCGGGCCGAAAGCGCTGTTGTGACGGTGATGCGGCAAAGCCATAGAGGCAGGACGGATTTACCACAGAAGAAACTCGGGGATCGACGCGGGCACGGGTGACGACAATTGCGAACTTGTTGTGGTTGTCAGGAACGATACAACGCGTGGATGAACATGCGGGCCTCGCGATAGAAGCCGGAGCAGTGGCTCCAAGCGTTTCAGCCGGAAAGTTTAGATGCTCGTGATGACGCAACGTGCCGAAGGCGGGAGCGGATGGGAAGTCCGCAGCGCTGCTCGGAAGGAGCTGACAGCGAACCACCGGGTCGTTTGAAGCGAAAAACTTAAGAAGCCCCGCGCCCCGCGCGGGGCTTTTTTTATGGCGCGCCGCCTTCGAGCGCACGCGACTCTGTTTCCTGTCGACGAGAAGTGCGGGCCGTATGGCCTGGACGCGCCGAGCTTCCGAGATCGACCCTCAAGCGCCGGCCGCGACCGCCAGCTCCGAGACCGCGACGTCCGACCATTTGCTCACTCAGCTTCGTGTACCCATACGTCGACGCCAGAGTTGACAACGCGACCTTGCGGGATCTGCAGAGCGGCCTCCCCACTGCATCATTGCAACACTCCTCGACATCCTTCTCGTCACGAGATTCTGGTGAGGGCGACTCCTTGGCAAACACCCTGCCAGCGGCCCTTGTTGCAATGACCTCTATCCGCTGGCTCGCCCCCGGGGCGGCACTTTGCGCTTTGCGATATAGCTGTGTTATATACCGCCAAACATATCGACTGCTGACAGTGCTGGCGGTAAGCATTTCCGGGAGAAGCTTAACCGTTAAGAGTTCAGTGTTTGGCTGTGATACTCATGAGCGAAATCGCGCGGGCGGCGGAAGATCATCGCGAGCGTTATATTCGTGGGTATATTTCGATGTCGTGACGGCTTCTTCCGAGGGGAAAGTACAATGCGGTCAGTCGGGTGCGCCGTTGCGGCGCTTGCGTCAACTTTCGTCCTGAACCCTGCGGTGCGCGCCGCGGATCCTGCCGCCACCGGGACGGCTGCGGCCGCAGCCTGCGCGAGCGTCGAGGAGTTCTTTGCCTCCGATTGTCCGCTCACCTGGCACGGCATCACCCTGTACGGCGCGTTCGACGTCGGTGTGGGCTATGTCAGCCACGGCTTGCCGGAAAACGGCTACAACTATGAGGGCGAATCGCTCGTCAACCGCAACGGCAACCACTCTCAATTCCTCATTGCCCAGAACAACCTGTCGCAGACGGGTCTGGGCATCAAGATCCGGGAAGAGTTTCTGCCCGGCTGGTCCGTGGTGGGCAACGCTTCAACCGGCATCAATCCGCAGTCCGGTGACCTCTCCAACATGGCGGCCACCAACACCAGCAACGCCGGGCTGCCCCGGGGCAGCTATTCGTTCGCCGGCGACGGCGCGCGCGCGGGCCAGACCTTCAATGACGAGTTCTATGGCGGGGTATCGTCCGCGCCGTTCGGCACGCTGACCTTTGGCCGTCAGCGCGCGCTCGGTACCGATGCGATGCTCGCTTACGATCCGGCCGGCGGCGCCTATTCCTTTTCCTTCATCGGCTATAACGGCCTCATGGCCGGTGGCGGCGACACCCAGGACACCCGCTGGGATGAGGCCATCAAATATCGCCTCACCTATGGTCCGGTGCATTTCGGCGCGATGTATAAAGTCACCGAGGGCTCGGGTGGCTGCTACTCCGCCTCCGCAACCTGGAGCGCCGCTACCTGTACGCCGGAAGAGCCGCACAACTGGGCCTACGGATTCGACCTGGGCGGAAACTACGCCAATTTCTCCGCCGACGTCGTCTTTCAACACTACAACCAGGCGATCAGCGTCGTGAATCCCTTGCTGGGACCTGAGAGTCCGACGCAGCCCTATCAGTCGACCGTCAACAGCATCAACACGAACCAAATCACGGGCGCCAATCTGGTCGGAACAGTCAACACCGAGTATGGCATCGTGACCGACAACAACGCGATCATGGTCGCGGCCAAATATACCTGGGAGCCGTTCAAGTTCTTTGGCGGCTACGAACACATCCAGCAGAAGAACCCGTCGGACCCGTTGGGCGTGGGCGCCACGGCCCAGGGCGGTTATATACTGAGCGGCGTCGAAGACAACAATCTGGATTCCACCAAGATCGTGCAGGTCGCGTGGACGGGCGTGAAATACGCCTTCGACAGTAAAACCAACATCACTTTGTCCTACTACCGAGAGTGGCAGAACAACTTCCGTGTTCCCTCGACCTGCTCACCCACCGCCGGTTACCGCGCTTCGTGCGCGGGCTACCTCAACGAGGTGTCGCTCTACATGGATCATCACTTCACCAAGCGTTTCGACGCTTATGCCGGCATTGCGTATTCCAACGTCTCCGGCGGTCTGGCCATCGCGATTCCTCACGGCCCCGGCGTCCCCTACTACTACAACAACAACGTCGCTCCAACCATCGGTGGTCGTTTCACCTTCTGATCCTTTTACGGGGCGGGCTCAATCGGGAGCCCGCACGGACATCTGAGGCGCGCCACCGCCCATGCGCCCGGCAGTGCAGATGGCCTTGCCATTTATGGGATTCCTGGCAGCCGCATTGCGGCGGTGTCAGATCGAGTAGTACCACCTGACCCGAGACAGCTCTCGAGATCGCCTGCTCTGAGGGCGCCAGTCGGTGCTCTGGCGCACGAGCTGATTTCCTGTCGCTGTCTCTGTCGGACAGGATCACCGATTCTCTTCAGCGGCCCCTGCGCGCCGCCTCGATCGCGGCAATGTCGATCTTTTTCATCGGCATCATCGCCTGGAACGCACGCTTGGCCGCCGCGGGATCAGGATCGGAGAGCGCGGCAATGAGGGCACGCGGGGTGATCTGCCACGACACGCCCCACTGGTCCTTACACCAGCCGCACTGGCTTTCCTGGCCGCCATTTTTCACGATCGCGTTCCATAGGCGATCGGTTTCGGCCTGGTTATCGGTTGCGATCTGAAACGAGAACGCCTCGTTGTGCCTGAACTGCGGCCCGCCGTTGAGCCCGACACAGGGAATACCAGCCACAGTGAATTCGACGGTCAGGACGTCGCCCTGCTTGCCGTCGGGATAGTCCCCGGGTGCGCGGTGGACCGCACCCACCATGCTGTCGGGGAAGGTCTCGGCATAAAAGCGCGCGGCATCCAGGGCCGTACCGTCATACCACAGACAGATCGTGTTCTTGCTGGTCATTGTCGTCGCTCCTACGGAGAGTCACTGTAAACTTTCTGCGCCAGCGAGGCGTAGCGCTATCAGTCGTGCGCCGGCCGGGAGATCCGCACCGCGTTGGATAGCGTATCGGTCATCGGGTTGATGCCGGCGGAGTTGTAATTAGCGTCATAAGCAGCGTTCAGAATGCCGTCCTCCTGGATCCGGAAACTCAGCACGGAAGGCGTCGCGTGAGCGTCGCAGTGCTCCGGCAAGATCTCAGCGAGTACGCTTGGTAAACCTTGCGATCCCCGCGCGCGCATCCTCCAAGACAGCGTTGCAGGCCATCACCTCGGATGCCCGCGCGAAGGCCGCCTCGATCGGGAGTTCGACTTGCTCATAGAAGAGCCGCTTGCCTGCTGCGATTGCCGCGCGTGACTTGCCAGCTATCGAGGCTGTCAGTCCATCGATTTCCGCATCGAGCGATTCCAGCGGTACCACCCGATTGACCAGGCCTCGCTCGCACGCGGTCGCCGCGTCGATAAAGTCCCCGATCAGCAACATCTCAAGGGCAGCCTTCTGCGACACATTGCGTGACAGCGCAACCGAGGGCGTAGCGCAGAATAGGCCAAGATTGATACCGGACACGGCGAATCGGGCCTCGCTGCTCGCGATTGCCAAGTCGCACATTGCAACCAACTGGCAACCCGCAGCCGTCGCGACGCCCTGCACGCGAGCGATAACCGGCTGCGGAAGGTGCCGGATTGTGAGCATGAGATCCGTGCACGCGGCAAACAGTGCACGCAGTTCGTCGATGCCGACTTCTGGTCCCATCTCGGTGAGGTCGTGTCCGGCCGAAAACGCCTTGCCCTCGGCAGCGAGCACCACGACACGGATCTCAGGATCAGCACCGAGGCTCGCGAGCGCTTCCTTGAGCGAGGCGATCATGGCCCGCGAGAGAACGTTGTACTTGTCCGCGCGATTGAGAGTGAGACGCGCAATGGCACCGCGCCGCTCGAGCTGGACCAGGTTTTCCTCGGTCCCGTTGGCCGCGCGCGCTCGCTGTTCGACGGTTACGCTCATGTCACTCTCCCATTCTCTCCAGAGTGCCGTAACTTGCTGCCGGCACATGTGCGGGCAAGCATGATAACCCCCAATTGGGAACCCGACGCGCCGCAGTGGGCGTTGAGACCACCGGGTAGCGCCTGAGCACTTAACTGGCTCGCGCTAACCGAGCCCCAGGTAGTTGAGAATGCCGCGCGCCGCCTCGCGCCCTTCGAACACCGCGGTGACGACGAGATCGGAGCCGCGCACCATGTCCCCGCCGGCGAACACTTGCGGATTGGTGGTCTGAAAGGGCAACGCCTGGGCCGAGGAGACGCGCACGCGACCGCTGTCGTGCAGGCGGATCGCATGCTCGTGGAACCAGGCGGGCGGACTTGGCAGAAAACCGAACGCGATGATGACCGCATCCGCTGGCACGATCTCCTCGGATCCGGGCACCGGCTGCGGCACGCGTCGACCGCGCGCATCGGGCGCGCCAAGCTCGGTGCTCACGAGTTTCACCCCTTCGACGCCCTCGGAACCGACGATCTCGATCGGCTGGCGGTTGAAGAGAAACTGCACGCCCTCCTCGCGACTGTTGCGGTAGTCGCGGCGCGAGCCGGGCATGTTGCGTTCATCGCGCCGGTAGGTGCAGGTCACGGACTCTGCGCCCTGACGCAGCGCCGTGCGGTTGCAGTCCATGGCGGTATCGCCGCCGCCGAGCACCACCACGCGCTTGCCGCGCATGCTGATGAGCCCACCACTGGCGCCCGGCAGTGCCAGCTCGTGACGGATGTTGGAGATCAGATACGGCAGCGCCTCATGCACGCCCGTTAACTCCTCGCCGGGAAAGCCGCCGCGTACGGCGGTGTAGGTGCCCATGCCCAGGAAGAGCGCGTCGTACTCGGCCAGGAGCTGCGCGAGCTGAAGGTCGGCGCCGATCTCAACGCCCAGGCGAAACTGCACCCCCATGCCCTCCATGATCTCGCGGCGCTTCTCCAGCACCTCCTTCTCGAGCTTGAAGGGCGGGATGCCAAAGGTGAGCAGACCGCCGATGCGCTCGTACCGGTCGAACACGAAGGGCGCTACACCGTTGCGCACCAGAATATCGGCGCAGGCAAGACCTGCCGGCCCGGCGCCGATGACGGCGACGCGCTTGCCGCTTACCTGCACGTGCGACATATCCGGCTTCCAGCCGGCCTTGAGCGCCTCGTCGGTGATGTATTTCTCGATCGCGCCGATCGTGACCGCGCCCAGCCCGTCATTGAGCGTGCAGGCACCCTCGCACAGGCGATCCTGCGGGCAGATGCGCCCGCACACCTCGGGCAGCGAATTGGTCTGGTGCGAGAGCTCCGCCGCCTCAAAGAGGTTGCCTTCCTCGATGAGCTTCAGCCAGTTGGGGATGTAGTTGTGGACCGGACATTTCCATTCACAAAAAGGGTTGCCACAGGCAAGGCAGCGCCCGGCCTGGTGGCTGGCGTCCGTGGCGGTATACGGCGCGTAGATCTCGCGAAAGTTCCCCACGCGCACTTCCACCGCCGTCTTGGGCGGGTCCGCGCGCGGAATATCCAGAAACTGCAGGTTCTTGTCGGCCATGACGGACGGGGGTGCCTCGCTCTAGGCTGCGCGCCGCAGGTGATCGATGAGCGAATCGATCGAGGCGGCCTTGGGTTTCACGACCCAGAACTTCGGCAGAAAGGTGCGCAGGTCACTCATGATCTCCGCCGCCCAGACACTCTCGGTCTCGTCCACGTGCCGCTCGAGCAGGCCCTCCAGGTGCTGCACGTGCGACTGCATGGCCTCAGGGTGGATGCGGCTGATATCGATGAGCTCGTGGTTGTAGCGGTCGACGAAATTGCGCTCCAGATCGAGCACGTAGGCGAAGCCGCCGGTAAAGCCGGCGCCGAAGTTGACCCCCGTGCGCCCGAGCACGCACACAGCCCCGCCCGTCATGTACTCGCAGCAGTGATCCCCGGCGCCTTCGAGCACGGCGACGGCGCCGGAGTTGCGTACCGCGAAGCGCTCGCCGGCGATACCGGCCGCGTAGAGCTCCCCGCCCGTCGCGCCATACAGGCAGGTGTTGCCCATGATGACCGTCTCGCGTGCCACGAAGCGTGCGCTGCGGGGGTGGCGCAGCACGATGCGCCCGGCGGCCATGCCCTTGCCGACGTAATCGTTGGCATCACCCTCGAGGTACAGGTGCAGCCCGCCGGCGTTCCACACCCCGAAACTCTGGCCGGCGTTGCCACTGCAGCGCACGGTGATGGGCGCCTCGCCCATGCCGTAGTTGCCCCAGCGGCGCGCGATCTCGCCCGAGAGGCGCGCACCGATCGAGCGGTTGAAGTTCTTCAGTTCGTAGCGCCACTCCCCGCCGGACTTACCCTGGATCGCCGGCAGCAATTCGCGCACCATGCGCTCGGCGAGCTCGCCCTGGTCGAACGGCAGGTTCGAGGCGCTCAGGCAGAACTGTGCGGTCGCAGCGTCGACGCCGGCATCCGAGAGGATCGGGGTCAGATCGAGCTTGCGCTGCCGCGCGGTCGCCCCTTCGAGCACCTGCAGGTACTCGGTGCGGCCGATCACCTCGCTCAAGGCGCGCACCCCGAGGGAGGCGAGAATCTCGCGCACCTCCTCGGCGACGAAGCGGAAGTAGTTCATCACCATCTCGCGGCAGACCGATGAAGTACTTCGAGCGCAGCACGTTGTGCTGCGTTGCGACCCCGGTGGCGCAGTTGTTGAGGTGGCAGATGCGCAGGTACTTGCACCCCAACGCCACCATGGGCGCGGTACCGAAGCCGAAGCTCTCCGCGCCGAGGATCGCCGCCTTCACCACATCAAGGCCCGTCTTCAGTCCGCCGTCGGTCTGCAGCCGCACGCGGTGGCGCAGGTCGTTCACCCGCAGGGTCTGGTGAGTCTCGGCGAGCCCGAGCTCCCAGGGCGTGCCGGCGTACTTGATGGAGGAGAGCGGACTTGCGCCGGTGCCGCCGTCGTAGCCGGAGATGGTGATGAGATCGGCGTACGCCTTGGCGACTCCGGCGGCGACCGTGCCGACACCCGGCTCGGCGACCAGCTTGACCGACACCAGCGCGCGAGGATTCACCTGCTTCAGATCGAAGATCAGCTGCGCCAGATCCTCGATGGAGTAGATGTCGTGGTGCGGCGGCGGGGAGATCAGGCCCACGCCCGGGCGCGCGAAGCGCAAGGTCGCGATCATGTCGTTCACCTTGTGTCCGGGGAGCTGGCCGCCTTCGCCCGGTTTCGCGCCCTGCGCGATCTTGATCTGCAGCACCTCGGCGTTGATCAGGTACTCCGGGGTGACGCCGAAGCGCCCCGAGGCGACCTGCTTGATCTTGGAGTTCTTCTCGGTGCCGTAGCGGGCCGGATCCTCGCCGCCTTCGCCGGAGTTCGAGCGCGCTCCCAGGCGGTTCATGGCGATCGCGAGCGCCTCGTGCGCCTCGGGCGAGAGCGCCCCGAGCGACATGCCGGCGCTGTCAAAACGCGCCAGCACCGCCTCCACCGGCTCAACTTCCGCCAGAGCGACGGGGACCCCGTGGAACTTCAGCGCCAGCAGATCGCGGAAGGTCGCCGCCGGGCGGCAGTTTACCAGGTGCGCGATACTGGCGATAGAGCGCGTAATCGCCCGAGACCACCGCCGCCTGCAGGGCGGCGATCACATCCGGGTTGTACATGTGGTACTCCCCGCCATGCACGTACTTCAAGAGTCCGCCCTGCCCCATCGGGGCGCGCGGATTCCAGGCTCGCGCGGCGAGCTCGCGCGTGTCGGCCTCGAGGTCGGCGAAATCCGCGCCCTGCACGCGGCTTTCCGTGCCGGTGAAGCACAGCTGCACCACCTCCTGCGCCAGCCCCACGATCTCGAACAGCTGCGAGCTGCGGTAGCTCGAGATGGTCGAGATGCCCATCTTCGACATGATCTTGAACAGCCCCTTGCGCACTCCCGCGCGGTAACTGCGGCCCAGTTCCAGGCGCGCGGCGAAGTCGAGCTTCACGCGCCCCTTGCGCATCATCTCGAACAGCACCTGATAGGCCATGTACGGATACACGGCGGTCGCCCCATAGCCGATCAGGCAGGCGAAATGGTGCGGCTCGCGTGCCGTGCCGGTCTCGACCAGAAGGTTGCACTTGCAGCGCAGACCCGTCTTCACCAGGTGCTGGTGCACGGCGCCCGTGGCGAGCAGCGCGTGTGCGGGGATGCGTCCCTTGACCAGATAGCGATCCGAGAGCAAGCAGCACGAGCTTGCCCTCGCGCACGGCGCTTTCCGCCTGCGCGCACAGTCGTGCGATCGCCGCGCGCAGCCCTTCGCCCGGGTCGTACTGCAGGTCGAGAAACTCGTGCGTGACCTCCTCGATCGCCAGGATCTGGCGGAGCTTGCGCTGCGAGAGGATCGGCGAGCCGAGCACGACCTGGCGCGCGTGCCCGGGGGCGGGCTCGAAGATGTTGCACTCGGGGCCGATCTGCGTCTGCAGCGACATGACGATCGTCTCGCGCAGGGAATCGATCGGCGGGTTGGTGACCTGGGCGAACTGCTGGCGGAAGTAGTCATAGAGCGAGCGCACCTGATGCGACAGCACCGGCATGGGTGTGTCATCGCCCATCGAGCCGACCGCCTCGTTCTCATCCTGGGCGAGCACGCGGATGATGTCGTCGCGCTCCTCCTGCGTGACGTTGAACATCTTCTGGTAGAGCCCGAGCGTGGCGCGGTCCATCGGCTCCGCGGCGAGCCGCGGATCGACCAGGTCGCTCTCCAGATAACGCACGCCCGTCTTCAGCCACGCCTTGTAGGGATGACGGTTCTTGAGAATCTGGTCGATGTCGGCCGAGGCGAGCAGCGTGCCGCTCTTCAGATCGAGCGCGATCATATCCCCGGGGCCGAGCTTGCCCTTGCGCACCACATCCTGCGGCGCGTAGTCCCACACACCCGCTTCGGAGGCGATCGTGAGGCAGCGGTTGTTGGTGATGCAGAAACGCGCCGGCCTGAGGCCGTTGCGATCGAGCGTGCACAAGGCGTAGCGGCCGTCCGTCAGCACGACGCCGGCCGGCCCGTCCCAGGGCTCCATGTGTACCGAGTAGTACTCGTAGAAGGCGCGCAGGTCCGGATCGAGCGTATCGAGCCCGTGCCAGGCGGGCGGTATGAGCAGGCGCATGGCATGCAGCGGATCAAGGCCGCCCATGAGCAGCACCTCGAGCATGTTATCGAGGCTTTGTGAGTCGGAGCCGGTGAGCGAGACCAGCGGCAGCGCCTGCGAGAGCTCGGGCAGCAAGGCAGAACTCAACAGCGGTCCGCGCGCCAGTGCCCAGTTGCGATTGCCCTGCACCGTGTTGATCTCGCCGTTGTGCGCCAGATAGCGGTACGGGTGCGCAAGGCGCCACTGCGGCAGGGTGTTGGTGGAGAAGCGCTGGTGAAACACGGCCACCGAGCTCTCGAGCCGCGGATCGGCGAGATCCGGATAGAACTGCGCCAGATACTGCGGCATCACCATGCCCTTAAAGACGATGGTGCTCGCCGAGAGACTCGGCACGTAGAAGACCGCATCCGCCGCGAGCGCCTTCTCCGTGAGCCGCCGCGCCATGTACAGCCGCCGGTTGAAGGCGGCTTCATCAGGCTCGGTACCGCGGCAGTTCACGAACACCTGCTCGATCCGCGGCAGCGACTTGAGCGCCTGGGCGCCGCAGGCGCTCGCATCGGTGGGCACCACGCGCCAGCCGGCGAGCTCGAGCCCCTGCTGCTCAAGCTGCGCGCCGAGGCAGGCGCGCGCGGCCGCCGCGGCCTCAGGCGCGTGAGAGAGGAAGACGAGGCCGGAGGCGAAGCGCTCGGCGAGTGCGATCCCGGCCTCGGCCGCCACGGCGCGCAGAAACCCTTGCGGCTGCTTCAACAAGAGCCCGCAGCCATCCCCGGTCTTGCCGTCAGCCGCGATGGCACCGCGGTGGGTGAGACGGTTGAGCGAGGTCATGGCGGTGCGCACCAGCCAGTGACTGGCCACATCATCGAGGCTCGCGATGAGCCCAAAGCCGCAGCTGTCGCGCTCGTAGGCTTCTTTGTAGAGTCCGCGCTCCTGAGGATGCATGAGGATCGCCCCGGTTGGTCTTAAACGCGGCCGCGCTTCCCCGGGGACGATCGGTCCGCGGGTTCAAGCGGCGTGCCGGCAATTCAGGCGCTGAAGGAGATCCGCAGGACCTAAGAGGATCCGCGAATGAGCAGCCCCGGTCGAAACGGGCGCGAGCGTTCGTCCCCGTCGCAGGACTGTCTTACACCATCACAATGCGTTCGATAATACCGGCCCCGGATGAGCTTGCAAGCGCTGCCCCATGAATGAGCTTTCGACCGCACGGCTGCGGCTGCGGTACTGGCGCGCGGCCGATGCGGCCCCCTTTGCCGCCCTCAGTGCCGACCCGCAGGTCATGCAATTCATGCCCGGCTGTCTCAGTCGGGCACAAAGCGAGCTCTTCGCCCGGCAGGCGCAGGCGGGGCTCGCGCAGCGCGGCTTTGGCCTCTGGGCGGTGGAGGTGCGCGGCCACACCCCCTTCATCGGCTACCTCGGCCTCAGCCCCGTGACCTTCGCGGCCCCCTTCACCCCGGCGGTGGAGATCGCCTGGCGCCTCGAGCGCGCAAGCTGGGGCTGCGGTTATGCGACCGAGGCGGCGCGCGAAGTCTTACGCTTCGCCTTCGAGGATCTCGCATTGCCCGAGATCATCGCCTTCACGGTGCCCGCCAACGTGCGCTCCCAGGCCCTCATGCAACGGCTCGGTCTGCGCTACGACGCAGACTTTGAGCATCCGCGGCTGCCGGCGGGGCATGCGCTGCGCCCTCACCGGCTCTACCGGCTCAGTTCAGCGGCGTGGACGGCCGCGCGTCCCTGAGCGCGACGGACGCGGGGTGCGCAGAAACTGCGGGATGAGCTTACCGGCCGCGGAGCACTCCACCAGAGCCGCCGCACGCCGGGCGCGTGTTTCGGGGCGCTGGGCGCTGATGACCCACCAGGTGGCCGCGCGCCGGTACGAGGGGCTCTGCGACATGAAGAAGCGGAAAGCTGCCACGTCCTGCTTCAGCAGCCGCGCGTGCGGCGCGGGCAGTCGCACAGGCCGCTGCTCGTACGAGTAGCGGCCCGAACGGCGAGCGCGGCGCGCGCGCCAGGCCCTGAGGCCTGCCGGGTGCATGCGCCCTGCGGCCTTAAGCGCGCTCACCTTGCGAAGGTTGACCGCGCTCCAGATGCTGCCCGCCCGCCGCGGCGTGAAGCGCACCGTGTAGCTTGAGGCATCGAGGCGCCGCCGCACCCCATCGATCCAGCCAAAGCACAGCGCCTCGTCCACCGACTCGGGCCAGCTGAGGCTCGCGCGGCCGGAGTGCCGCTTGTAAAAACCGACCACGAGCTCTGCGGCGCGCGCGTGATGGGCGCCCAGCCAGAGGCGGAAGGCGAGGGCGTCCGGAAAAAATATCGGCCTCATCCCCCAGAACTTTAACCTGCGCACTTGCATCGCGCGAAGTGCTGCCGCAACATGCGCGCCGCCGTAATCTTGCCGGCGATCGAGGTGTTGGCACGCAATGAAGCCGCGCAAAGCGTCGACTGAGAGCGACTCTGGGCCCCGTCTGCAACCTCTGAACGAGTACCTGCAGAAGAACTTTCCCGACTTCTTCGCCGAAGTGCGCTTCCAGGTCGGGGACGACGATTACTTTCTCTACGCCCGCTTCGGGCAATATCTCGCCCGCGTAATCGAGCACAATCGCGCTGGCGGATCCCTCATCAATCGCGGCTTTACACTCC
The DNA here is from genome assembly GCA_963742045.1 of uncultured Pseudomonadota bacterium. Lineage (GTDB taxonomy): Bacteria > Pseudomonadota > Gammaproteobacteria > Steroidobacterales > Steroidobacteraceae > 13-2-20CM-66-19. Next base: position 3,504,617 of record CAVUKE010000003.1, on the reverse strand, counting down.
TCAACAAGATGGCGCGTGCCTCGGCGCGCGACCCGCGCATCCGCGCAATGCTCGTCTCCGGGCCACTCGAATACCTGCAGGATGCACCCAAGGCGCGCGCACTCGCCCTCAAGCGCCTCTCGCCCGTGGCGCAGGGGTATCTGGAGAGCCTGTGCGAGTGAGCCCCGAGCCGGGCGCTCCTTAGGCCGGCGGTTCGCGGGCCGTCAGTGCGACCGTGAGCTGCTGCGTGCGGCGCACGATCTTCAGGTGCAGCTCACTGCCGGGCGGCACGCGCCCGAGCAGCCGGTGCAGCGTATCGATGCCGTCCACCGGCTCGCTGTTGACGGCCACGATCAGATCCCCGGGCTGCAGGTCCGCTGCCGCCGCAGGCCCTGCGCTCTCACGCGAGAGGATCTCGACCGCGCGCGGGCCGGCAAGCCCGAGCGCACGCACGAGCCGCAGGTCGAGCGGCCGGTCGCGCGCGGCGACGCCGAGCCACGCGCGCCGCACCCGGCCCTGGGTGAGGATCTCGGTCAGCACCCACTGCGCCGTGGCCGCCGGAATCGCAAACCCGATCCCCTGCGCCATCGCAATGATCGCCGTGTTGATACCGGCCACCCGGCCGCGGGCGTCCACGAGTGGTCCGCCGGAATTGCCCGGATTCAGGGCCGCGCTGTGCTGCACGACACCCTCGATCAGACGGCCCTGACGGCTGCGCAGCGAGCGCCCGAGCGCACTGACCACTCCGGCCGAGACCGTGGACTCGAAGCCGAACGGGTTGCCGACCGCGACCACGAGCTGCCCGGCGCGCAGACGCTGCTGCGGGGCGAGCTGTGCGTAGGGGAGCGCTGCGGCCTGGGCGCGCAGCACCGCCAGATCCGTCGCCGGATCGCGCCCGGCCACGGTGGCGGGTACGCTGCGGCCGTCGACCAGGGTGACGCGTGCCTGACTTACCTTCTGCACGACGTGCTCGTTGGTGAGGAGATACCCGTCCGGGGTGATCAGGACCCCGGAACCGGCGCCGCCGCGGGCGCGTTCGGCCTCGTGCGCGCCGCCCACATAGATGCTGACGACGGCCGGGCCCACCTCATCGACCGCGCCGACGACGGCGGCCGAGTAGGCATCCAGCGGATCGCTCAGCCGGTCAGGTGCGGGCTCAGAGGTGTCGAGCATGTCAGCAGGCATGGGGCCCGGCGCTCCCAAACTCAAGAGTGAACGGGGCGGCCGATTCCTGCGAGAATCGCCAAGTCCATGATGTCTCTCGCCCAGACCGCGATCCTGCTCACTGCCGCCGTGGTCAGTGTGTCCCTGTTCCGCTTCCTGCGCCTCTCCTCGATCCTCGGCTACCTCGCGGCGGGCCTGGTGATCGGTCCCTGGGGGCTCAACCTCATCGGCGACTTCCACCGCATACGGCAGGTGTCGGAGTTCGGCATCGTGCTGCTGCTCTTTATCATCGGACTGGAGCTGCAGCCGACGCGGCTGTGGGTGATGCGCCGCACGGTGTTCGGGCTCGGCGCAGCGCAGGTGCTCGCCTGCACGCTCGCGCTCGCGGCCGCCGCCTACGCCTGCGGGCAGCCGCCGGTGGCGGCGGCGGTCATCGGGTTCGGCCTGTCACTCTCCTCCACGCCGCTCGTGCTGCAGGTGCTCGCCGAGCGCAAGCAGCTGCAGACCCAGCATGGACGGGCAGCCTTCGGCATTCTGCTCTTCCAGGACCTCGCGGTGCTGCCGGTGCTCGCGGTGCTGCCACTCCTGAGCGGCCAGCTGAGCGGGCCGCACGCCGGGGGCTCCTGGTGGCTCGCCCTGGCGAAGCTCCTGCTCGTTATCGTGCTGGTCATCATCGCCGGCGGCCGTCTCGTACTGCGCCCGGCGCTCAGACTGGTCGCGCGCGCCCAGGTGAGCGAGGTGTTCACGGCGGCCGCACTGCTCACGGTGATCGCGACCGCGCTGCTGGCGAATTGGCTCGGGCTGTCAGCCTCGCTCGGCGCCTTCGTCGCCGGTGTGCTGCTCGCCGACAGCGAGTTCCGCCACGAGCTGGAAGCGGACCTCGAGCCGTTCAAGGGCCTCCTGCTCGGTCTGTTCTTCATCACCGTCGGCATGTCGGCCAACCTGGGGCTGCTGCGCTCCGCACCGCTGCAGCTGCTCAGCGTCACGGTGGGCTTTCTGCTCATGAAGATCGTTCTGGTGGCCGTGCTCGGGCGGCTGTTCGGACAGAAAGCGGCGCGGCGCGGCGCCTGGCATTCTCCCTCCCGGCCGGCGGCGAGTTCGCCTTCGTCCTCTTCACCCTGGCCGCGCGCCAGCGCCTCATCGCGGATGAGACGGCGGATCTGCTGGTGCTGGCGGTGACGCTGTCGATGATGCTCGGACCCCTCCTGCTCATCGGCTACGAGGCGTTCGCGCAGCGCTGGCTCCTGCCCCCGCAGGAGCCCTACGACGCCATCGAAGCGCGCGACGGAGCGGTGATCATCGCCGGCTTCGGCCGCTTCGGCCAGATCGTCGGGCGCGTGCTGCGCGTGAAGGGCATCGCCTTCACCGCACTCGACAGCAGCCAGACGCACGTCGACTTTGTGCGCCGCTTCGGCAACGAGGTGTTCTACGGGGATGCTTCGCGGCTGGATCTGCTGCGCGCCGCCGGCGCTGCACGCGCGCGTTTTCTGGTGCTGGCCATCGATGATGTCGAGGGCGCCACACGCACCGCGCGCCTGGTGCGCGAGCAGTTCCCGCACATCCGCATCTTCGCGCGTGCGCGCAGCCGCCAGCACGTGTTTGCGCTCATGGATGCGGGCGTGACCGATATCGTGCGTGAGACCTACGCTTCGAGTCTGGAGATGGCCGCGACGCTGCTCGAGGCGCTCGGCCTCACGCCCGCCGCGGTACGCGAGGTGGTGCGCCGCTTCCGCAACCACGATGAGGCAACGCTGGCCAGGCAGTACCAGGTGAAGGAAGACGACACGAAGTTCCTCGCCACCTCGCGCGAGGCCGCGCAGCAGCTCGAGAGGCTGTTCGAGGCCGACACCGACAGTAAGACGGAGTAAGGCATGGACGAGGCGCGCAGTGTCAGGGACTTCTGGTTCGGACAACAAAACCCGCCCTCGCCCGCGGAGCTGAATCGCCGCATGCGCTTCTGGTTCGGGGACGAGTCCTCGCACATTCGCCAGCGGCGCGATGAGACCATCCGGCGCCGCTTCACGGGTCTGCTGGAGCGGGCGTCCACCGGGGAGCTCGCCGCCTGGGCCGACGGGCCGCGCCGCCGCCTGAGCCTCATCATTCTGCTCGATCAGTTTCCGCGCAATATCTACCGCGGCACGGCGCGCGCCTTTGCTTACGATGCACAGGCGCTCTCCCTGACGCTCTCGGGGATGCAGTCGGCCGCCGACGCCGCGCTCGCGGTGGTGCAACGCATCTTTTTCTACATGCCGCTGCAGCACGCCGAAGCGCGCGAGGTGCAGGAGGAGTCGCTGGCCGCTTACCGGCGCCTCCTGACCGAGGCGCCGGGCGAGTTGCGCGCGGTGTTCGAGGGGGCGGTGCGCTCGGCCGAGAACCACCGCGCGATCATCGAGCAGTTCGGCCGCTTCCCGCATCGCAACGAGATTCTCGGCCGCACCAGCACGGCCGCGGAAGTGGAGTGGCTGCAGCGCGGCGGCAGCGCCTTCGGTCAGTGATTGCCCGCCAGAGCTTCCAGTTGGCGCACGCGCCGCTCGAGCGCGCGCTGCGCCTCGAGCAGCTCGACCGCCAGCGCCGCGCCGCTGACATTCACGCCCAGATCGTGCATCAGGCGGCCGATGACCTGCAGGCGCGGCAGCGCGGTCGCCGGCAGCTGCAGGCCTGAGTCGGTGGCGCGCGGGGTGATCAGACCGAGCTCGCCCAGCTCCTGCACCGCCGCGATATCGATGCGACACAGCTGGCAGATCTCGCTCGCACCAATCCAGTCGCTGTCGGTGAGTACGTGCGCTTCGATGACGTGTGTGGTTACGCGTACCATCGTCATTACCTCGCGAAATCCGCGCGCGGATTGAAGTTTAACTTCTCGCGCATCTGTTCATACAGGGCCTTCGCCTCCGGCGAGCTCGCGCTCGGCAACACAACCTTCAGCTGTACGTACTCATCGCCCGCGGGCGTGCCCGGCAGGCCGCGCCCGCGCAACCGCAGCTTCTGCCCGGACTGGGCGCCGGCAGGAATGTGCATCTCGACCGGGCCGCCCAGCGTCGGCACGGTGGCGCTGGCCCCGAGCGCGGCCTCCCACGGGGCCACCGGAAAGGTGAGCGTCACATCGCGCCCGTCGAGCTGGAAGAGCGGGTGCGGCAGGATGTGGGCCTCGAGATACAAATCCCCCGGCGGCCCCTCGCCGGCCGTGCCGCCCTGCCCGGCGAGGCGGATGAGCTGCCCCTGGGTGACGCCGGCGGGAATCGTGACCCGCACGGTGTGGGTGGCGAGCTCGACGTTGCCATCCTCGCGCAGCTGCGGACGGCGCAGCTCAAGCGTGCGCGTGGCGCCGCGGAAGGCCTCCTCGAGCGTGATGTCGACGCGCGCGTGATGATCGCGTGCGGCGCGGGCGCCGGCGCTGGCGAAGGGCGTCTCGCCCCCAAAGAGTGAGGAGAAAAAATCGCTGAAGTCTTCCGGGGCCTGCTCGCCGCCGCTTGCGCGCCGCGTGCGCTGGCGGCGCCCGCTCTGCTGCGGGCCACCGGAGAATTCAAAGTCACTGCCCCAGTCCGGCGGGGGCCGAAACTGCTGCCCGGACTTCCACTCACTGCCCAGCTGGTCATAGGCGGCGCGCTTCTGCGGATCCTTCAGCACCTCGTACGCCTCCTGCACCTCCTTGAAGCGCTCTTCGGCGTTCTTTTCCTTGCTGACGTCCGGGTGAAACTTGCGCGCCAGGCGGCGGTAAGCGGTCTTGATCTGCTCCGCCGTCGTTGCCCGTTCCAGCCCCAAGATCTTGTAGTAGTCCCGGTATTCCATTGCCTAGCCCCGCACCCCTCGCACGCCCGCCGCGATTCTAACCGCGCGGCGCACCGCTCCGGTGCAGGGCGCGCCGCCCGCGCACCGCCCTGAAGCACCCTGCGCCCCGGGCGCCCGCGTCGCCCCGCAAAGGAGGACATCTTCGCAGGGGCACGGATTTTGCTTCAACACTCAGGCGGACTAAGGATGGTAAGAGATGATGCGCTTGTCCCGACCCCCGCCGCTGAAAAATCTGCGGGCGTTCTGCGCGGCGGCGCGTCATCGCAGCTTCAAGTTCGCGGCCGATGAATTGTGTGTGACGCCTTCTGCGGTGAGCCATCAGATGAAAGAATTGGAAGCAGCCCTCGGTACGCGACTGTTCGAGCGCAAGCCCCGTGCGCTGGAACTGACCACCGCGGCGCATCGGCTGCTCGATGAGGTCGAGCCGCTGCTCGAGGCGCTCGATCGCACCCTCGCGCAGCTCGCGCGCCGCAACGGGCGCCAGACGCTGCGCATCAGGCTGCCGGCGCTGTTTGCCAACGAGCTCTTTATTCCGCGTCTGGCGGCGTTCTGTGCGGCGAACCCACAGGTCGACGTACAGCTCGACACGCGCGACCCGCGTCCGGCCGTGCATCCGCCGACCGCCGACGTATCGATCGTGGTGGCTGACACTGCCCCGGTGGGGATGAAGAGCATGCGGCTTTTTTCCTCACCGCTGATCGCCGTATGTGCGCGTGAGCACGCACCCAGGGTGGCACAACTCGGGCGCGAGGTGTTCGGCACCCTGGCGCTGCTGGTTGACCGCACGCGTCCCTTCGCCTGGGACAGCTGGGCGGATGAGGTGGGTCTGGAGACGCCGGAACCGAAACAGGTCATCGAACTGGACACCATGTCAGCGGTGGTGCGCGCCGCCGAGCGCGGCCTCGGGGTCGGGCTCGTGCCTGCGGTGCTGTGTGATTCGTGGATGCGCTCGGGCGCCTTAGTGCGCGTGTTCGCGGTGCAGCTGAACACCGGGGATTCTTATTATCTGGTGAGCCGGCCGAAGGATGCCGAGAAACCCCAGGTGAGGGCGCTCACCCGCTGGGCGCTGCAGGAGTATCAGCGTGGTTGAAGACTCATCATCCATCGCGCCAATTCTTTTCGTTTGTCGGGCTTCTTCGTCGTTCGTATCGTGCACCCACGCGCTGCAGATCGTTGCGCGCTGTGACCGAAGCGAACCGACAGGAGAAACCAACATGTTCATGCACCGCAGTTGCGGCAGCCCAGCGCAGGCGGTGAGTCTGGGGATCCTCACCGTGGCCCTCGTCACGACGGCGGCCGCCGCCGAATCAGCCGACCCGTTCGTGCTCGTCGCTTACAGCAATCGCACCGGTGGCCAGAACCTTATGACGGGCGACTACAGCCGCGCGGCACGAGCGCTGCACTCGGACGCATCGCTCCCGGATCCGCAGGCGCTCGACACCAACCGCTGTGTGGCCTACGCGATGAGCCAACAGCTGAGCCAGGCGCACGCCGCGTGTGATGCGGCGGTGCGCGATGCGCACGGCGCCGACTCCGGGGTGCTCGGGAGCAGCGCGCAGGCGCGGCAACAGTCGGCCGCCGCCGCCGCCCTCGCGTACTCAAACCGCGCGGTGCTGCACTGGCTCGATGCGGACCTGCCCGCAGCGCAGGAGGATCTGGCGCGCGCGCAAGCGCTGGCACCGCAGGCGAGCTTCGTGCTGCGCAACCTCACTGCCATGCGTGCGCATCAGAATGGGAGTTCTCAAACACCCGCGACCGCTCAACTGACGGGCGCGCCAGAATGACCGGAGTGGGAGACGGGGCGTCACTTTCGATCCCCCTCGAGCGCACGTCTCGTCTCCCCTCCGATCACCCAAAAAAAAGCGCCGCGAGGCGGGGGAAGTCGCATCGCGGCGCGCAGGAGCGAACACGGGGAAGTTGTTCGCAACTGTCTTGGATAGAGCAAGGCCTGTGCCAAGCGGGTAAATGTAGTTAAAACAGTGAGTTAACGCGGATCCCGGTGAGCATGACGGGTGACGCGATTTGTCACTTTGGAGCCAAGCGCAGCAGTGTGAGCCTCAGATGGCATTCGGCCGTCGGTGAAAGCCGACGGCCTTTTTCTTAAGGCAAATCAGCGCGGCATGACCGGGACACAGGCCTGCGAGTGCTCCTGAAGCGCCGCACACAAGGCCCGCGCCTGCGCCTCCCCGCTCGTCGGAGCCTGCAACCGATAGAGCGGGCCGGCGTTACTGCTGGCGACCACGATGCGTGGCGCAAGGCCACTCAACTGTGAGCCGAACTGGTCCTGCAGACGCTGCCATTCCCGATCCGCGCTCGCCTGCGTGCCGAATGCACCCAGTTGAATCCCATAGCCCTCGGCCATTTTGGGACTCGCCAGTACCCGCGTTTCGGGCGCGGCAGGGGCCGGCTGGGCCAGATCCGCCGCCCGGATCACGGTGGCGTGCGCTTCGGCGGTGGGGCTGGCGGGCGCGGGTGCCGGATTGACCACCCCGGTGGCAAGCTGTAGGGCGTTCACCCCGTTGCGCGCCGCCGTGAGCGGCCCGACGCGCGATCCGTCCGTGCGCGGCGCGGAGCCGAGCGAGAATCCCTCGATACGGATACGCGCCTGCTCCGCCCACTTGCCGCCCGGGTGCTGCGCGAGAAACTGACGGTACGCCTCGACCGTCGCCACGCCATCGGCGTGGCTCCAGTCGCGTTCCTCCTGCAGCTGCGCAATCCGCAACCGCGCCTGGCGCGCAAGCTCGCTATCCGCGTGCTGCTCAAGAAAGCGCGCATAGGCTTCGCTGGTATCGGCGCCCTCCGCGGAGCGCCAGTCTTGCTGCTCACGGCTGCAGCCGGCAGCCAGACTCAGCAGCACGGCCACCAGCATCACCCGTGCTGCCCAGAATGTGACCATGGTCGGCCTTTTGGGGCGGGTCGGTTCGTATTATGGCCCCTGCCGAGCCCCCCGGAGTGAGCGGATGAGCGACTTGCACAAGCGCAGACTGATCGACTCGATCGGTGACTCCCCGACGTTCGTCGCCGAGGGCGTGCGCATCAGCGGGGATCTGGAAACCGCCGGCCCCCTGGTCGTCTGCGGCGCGATCCGCGGGGACGGACGGGTGGGTGGCACCCTGCGGATGGCCGTGACGGCCCAGTGGGAGGGGGAGATCCATGCCCAGGCCGCGGTGATCGCCGGTCGGATCACCGGGCGGCTGGTGGTCGAGAACAAGCTCGAGATCGGCGCCACGGCTGTCATTCGGGCCGACATCGTCGCCCACAGCATCGCCGTCGCCAGGGGCGCGGTGATCGAGGGGGCCGTGACCGTCACCAGCGGCCAGGCCGTAGTGGAGTTCGAGGAGAAGCGCGCGGCGGGCTACGACAGCGGCGCGCCGCCGAGCTGCGCGCACGATGCGCCGCTCGAGCCAGGTGGGTCCCGCCAGGCGTGCAAAGAAGCCGCAGTGACCGCCGTAACGCGAGATGCTGACCGACAGCGCCGCCGGCCGCGCAAGGCGCGCCAGCCCCCCGGCGGGAATGATCGGATCATCCAGGGAGGTGAAGATGGTCGCCGGGACCTCCAGGGGCGCCAGGCGCGTGCCGGTGATCGCATACCCGTTCAGGTAGTCCTCGAGCGTCGCGAAGTCGGTGTGCTCGCGCACGAGCTCGGCGGTCATGGTCTTCAGGTCCCGCATGCGGCGGATGGCGCGAAAGTCGTAGGCATCGGGCCACACGGCCTGTTTCTTGCGCAGCGAACGCAGCCACTTGCGCACGAAGTACAGCTCATAGCCGGGGAAGCCGCGCTGCAGCGCCGCGAGGGTCTCGATCGGATCGAGCACCGGGGAGACCGCGATCACCTGCGCGAGCGGCAGCTCCGCCGCGCGCGCCTGGGCTGCCACGCGCAACATGAAGTTGCCCCCGAGCGAAAAGCCGACCAGCTGCGGCGCGCGCCCGGCGAGGTGTTGCCGCTGCAGGGCGCACACCGCGCCCACCACCTCCGGCAGACGGCAGGAGTGGAACAACTCGCGGTTCAGGTGGTGTGTCTCGCCGTGGTCGCGCAGGTTAAGACGGACCACCTCGAAGCCGCTGCCGATACAGCAGCTGCGCCAGCGAGAGCACGTACAGCGACTCGGCGCTGCCCTCCCAGCCGTGCAGCAGCACGACCGGTGCGCCGCGGCTCTGCGGCGGGCGCGAGAGCAAAGCACTGCAGGCGCACCCCCGCCCCGCAATCCAGCAGCAGCTCGCTCGGCGGCGGCGAGCATGGGCGCGGCGCGCGCGAGCACGCGGCCGCGCCGCCAGGCGGTGCTCGCCAGCATCGACTGCAGGTGACGGTTGCGCAGCCAGCGCGCAGGCTGAAACTCATCCTCGGCGGCGGCACTCAGGACGACGGAGTTCAACGCGACGCGGATCTCGATGCGATTGTTGGCGATCGCCGCGCGGTTCCACTCCCCGGCGGTGAGCGTCGGGGACACCGGCGGATAGGGGGCCGCCAGACTCGTGGGGTCCCCGACCGCGGCGCTGCACGCTGAGCGCCCCATTGGTGGAACTGCGCACCTCGCCGATGAGATTGGCGAGCGCGAGCGGCATGCGCTGCGTGGGCGAGAGCGCCTCATCGTAAGGATTACCGACCACATCGCACCGCGAGAACAGCATCTCCTCGGGCGCCAGGGAATACCCGTCCGTACCGTTGCCCATCAGACAGAAGCGTCCGGCGAAGGTGCGGAGGTCCACCAGCCCGCTCGCCCGTTGTGCCACCAGGCGCGAGAGGAGCTTGCCGATGACGTCCAGGCGCGCGCCGCCGAGTGCCTCCGCCCCGTAGGGCACCAGGGCGAGGATCGGCTTCGCCTCGACCACCGGCCCGGCGGCCGCCGTGGCGGAGGCCGCGGTGGCGCGCGGTGAGGCTCGCCAGTGGTGCGGCGCGCTGCAGGCGCAGCTGTGCCACCTCTTCCGTCAGTCCTTCGAGCAGGCGCACGCTGCGCCACCACAGCAGGCTGCTGATGAGGGCGATCGCGAGCGCACTGCAGGCGACGATCCACGCCCACGGCGGGCTCGCGCGTCGCCGCGACGCAGGTCCGAGGCTGAGCGGCGCATCCTCGGACGGTTGCGGCTGCGGCAGCGACTCGAGCAGGAGCGCGCGCACCTCGCCGGTGATCCGATCGGTCTGGGTGTCGACGCCTGCGACCAGCGCGCGCCGCAGCTCCGCGAAGTGCTCGCGCAGCGCGGTGTCGGTCAGGGGCTTGGAGAGCACCCCGGCGGTCGCCTCGGGCGCACCGGCCTCCACGCGCAGGTTGATCGGCATGAAGCTCGACTGCTCGGGGGTGCGCCGATCGGGAACCAGGTGCAGCTGGTAGAGGACCTTGGAGACATCGGTGGGTTTGATCTGTTTGGGCAGCACGCCGATCGCGCCGAGGGCGCGCGCCTGGCCGAGGTACAGCTCCCCTTCCTGGGAGGTGTACATCATGATGGGGATGGTGGCGGTGCGCGGATCGTTCTTGATGTGCTGCACGGCCTGCAGGCCGTCCATGCCGGGCATGAGGTGATCCATGAAGATCACGTCCGGACGGTTGCTGGTGAGGTAGCTGATCGCCGCCTCGGCGCTCTCGGCGCTGTCGACGTCGATGTCGTACTTCTCCAGTACCCGGGCGAGAAACAGGCGCGCGGACTTCGAATCGTCCACGATCAAGGCCCGTTTTGCACCCATGCTCCGCTCCAGACACCCGCGGTCAGGTAGTGGGGAAAGTGTAGCTCAGACCGCGGCAGCGCACCGCTGTCGCCGTGCAAAGACGGGTGGGTTAGCCGATGACGCCGACGTGCGCCTCGGAACGCGACGCTGCGCACACTTCGCGGTAGAGCGCGATGAGTCGGCGCGCCATCGCGGCCGAGGACCAGGTGCGCGCATACATGCGGCCGCGCGCGCCGAGGCCCTCGCGCAGACCAGGGTCCGTCAACACGCGCACCACGGCGGCGGCAAACGCCGCCTCCTGCTCCGGCACGACCAGCGCCCCGCTGTGTGGCACGAGGATCGAGCGCGTGCCCATCTCGGCCGTGGAGACCACCGGCACCCCCTGCGCCATGGCCTCCAGCAGTACCAGGCCCTGGGTTTCGGTGCGCGAGGCAAACACGAAGACGTCCGCGGCCGCATAGCAGTCGAGGAGCGCGCTGTCGCGCTCCAGATAGCCGGCGAAGTGCACCCGCTCGGTGAGTCCGAGCGCGGCGACCTGCGCGCGCAGCGGCTCACGCGCCGGACCTTCGCCGGCGATGACCAACAGCGCCTCGGGCACCTGCGCAAGCACGCACGCGAAACGTGCGCACCAGAAAGCCGATGTTCTTCTCGTGCGCCACCCGTCCGATGTAGGTGATGAGCGGCCGCGCCGGGGCGATTCCCGCCTGGGCGCGAAAGGCGCCACCATCGCCGGCCCGGAAGCGATCCGCCGCCAGTCCCGTGGGCAACACCTCGATGCGGGTGCGCACGCCGTAATCGCTGAGCACGGCACGCATCGGGTCGGAAGGGGCGATGAGGGCCTGCACGGCCGCGCACTGCGAGCGCGTGAAGTGGCGCGCCGCCCAGCGCCCGAGGGCGCGCGGCAGCACCGGCACGTAGTGGTGCAGGTACTCCTCGAAGAAGGTGTGATAAGTCGCCAGGCACGGCACCTGCGCGCGCCGTGCGCAGCGCACCCCCGCATAATGCGCGACGAAGGGGGTCTGGATGTGCACCAGGTCGAACTCGCCCGCCGGGCGCGCATCCAGTGCGCGCGTGAGCTCGCCCCAGCGCATGCGCCGATCCTCAGGATCCTGCGGCACGGCGGCGGAATTGATCCGCAGCACCCCCGCCTCCTCCGGCTCCGCGCCATAGCGCGGTGCCACCAGGATGGTTTCGACCCCCTGCTCGGCCAGATCTGCGCGGAAGGTACGGATGGACGTGGAGACGCCGTTGACGCGCGGGAAGTAGACGTCGGAGATGAGCAGGACGCGCATGCGCTAAGACCGGCCGCGCGTGAAGTGCGCGCTAAGGCAGCGCGTCCGCATCGGCGCTAGGCGATCGACAGTCCAAGCTCGGCGAGGGCCGCCCCGATGGCGGCGCCGGCGAGCACGTCCGAGGGGTAGTGCAGGCCGAGCACGACGCGCGAGGCGCCGATGAGGGCCGCGAGGGGCAGCAGCACCCACAGCAGCTCCGGGAAGTGCGCGCCGGCCTGCCAGGTGAAGGACACCGCATGCAGGGTGTGTCCGGAGGGGAAGCTGTAGCGATCCAGGGGCGCGGCCGCCTGATCGATGCTCGTGTGCGTGATGAAGGGTCGCTCCCGCACGAACAGCCGCTTGAGGAGCCCGTAGATGAGCACGCCCAGGGCACCGGTGAGGGCCATCACGCCCGCCGGCCGCAGCGCGCTCGCCCCATACAGCAGCGGCAGGGCGATCAAAAGCGCATACCAGGCAAGTCCGTCGCCCAGACGGCTGGCGATCTGAAAAATCCGCCGCGGCAGTGCGAATGCGGCGCCGCGGTTGAGCCGACGGCACAGCCCGTATTCGGCGGCGTCCACGCGCGCCATGAATGCATTGAGTCCGGTCGCTTTCATGACACATACAGGCTCGCCGGGGGGTGCGTCAGGGGCGTGAAGAAAATATGAAAGTTTTTTTGCTACAAGGGCTTAGGCGTTATTTTGTGTGCGCTACCTCACATAATTGCTGCATCGCGTGCCCCCTCGGCCGCGAAGTCCGGATCCGGCCGGAGGAGGCGGTTGCGACCCGGTCGCCTTTACGAGCAGACGGGCCTTCGCCTGCGAGCTTGCCCCGGGGTCAGGAGGGCACGTGCAACGAGACCCGCGCCTGCGAACGCCCGGGCGCGAACCCCCGTCGCGATTATGTCGCAGACAGTAGATTCTGGCGGGCGGCTGACCGGACGGGTCAGACGGCCTTAAAATCTGACCGGAGCCAAGCGCTCGATGCCTCAGGTCTTTGCGTGACACGGCAGCTACATGATACCGAGGTAGGGTGAAGCGCCGGGACTGACCAAAAAAAAACCAAGTCCAAGGGGTACAGTCATGAATACTCAATTCAAGCGCAAGCACTCGCACGGATGGGTGAGCGCAGTGGTAGCGGCGGTGCTTGCATCGATGGGGATCGGTACTGCCTTAGCCGATGACGAGGACGGCCACTTCACTTTGCGAAGCGCAACCTTTGCGAACGGCGGCACCCTGCCGCTCAGCATGATCAACAATTCTCCGGGCACCAACGGGCAGAATACCTGCACGGCCAGCGGCGCCGCCGGAGGCGATCAATCTCCCCAGCTCTCATGGAAACACGCTCCCGAGGAGACGCGAAGCTTTGTGGTCATCATTTACGATGTTGTGGCCCAGTTCACGCATTGGGCCATGTACAACATTCCGCGAGGGACGACCAGTTTGCCGGAAAACGCAGGGGTCCCAGAGAGCATCTATGGCGTACAAAACGGCAACGACTTCTTCAGTCCAAGCTACGGCGGACCGTGCCCACCGACGACCTTTGCACCGTACGTTCATGAATATACGGTCACGGTGTACGCGCTGGACAAGTTCCTGCCTATCGTGAAGACATTCGGTGATTTTGTTCCGGCCGGACCTGAGGGGCTGTACCAAGAATTGATTGACGCGAGTCGTGAGCACCACGTGTTAGCCAGTGCAAGCATCAAAGGCTACTTTTCGGCCGTTGCGGACGACTAACTGTACACGCGGCGACTGAGCTTCCGTTGCCGCCTGCTCGTAAGGCGAGCAGCGGCCTCTGAGCCTGCGCATGCGCGCTTGCGCTAAGCGCGCGGTCAGCGTACGGCGAGACGCGCGAGCGTCGCGGCCACCAGACGATCGGCTGAACCCGGCGCGTGCGCAAAAAACAGTGACGGCTCGGTGAGCTCCAGCTCGAGCAGGCGCGGCTCGCCCTGCGCGCCGCGGATCAGATCGATACGCGCATAAAGAAGCGTGCCGAAGGGCAGCGCCGCGAGGATGCGCCCGGCGACCGCGCGCTCCTCCGCTGCGGCGGTGCGCGCGGTGATCTCCTCCGGGGCAAAGAGCGCCGCGGTCGCGGCCGCGCCTGCGGGCAGGAGCGGACCTTTGCGGATCGCGTGACTGAAGATGCCATCCAGATAGATGAGCGCGGTCTCGCCCTCGTGATCGACGCTCGGCAGGTACGGCTGCAGCAGCACGCTGCGATGCGCATCAAGGAGTTTGCGCATGTGCCCCAGGATCTGCGGCCGCGCCGTGCGCGCATGCCGACGCGTATCGCGCGAGCCGGCGCCGACGGCCGGCTTCACCACGACTTCAGCCTCCTCCTGCTGCGCGAGAAACTCCTCCAGCGCCTGCGCGGCCTCCTCGTGCGGCTCGCAGAAGTGGCTCGCGACCGTGGGCAGCCCCTGCTGTGCGAGCTGCGCGAGGTAGTGTTTGTCGGAATTCCAGCGCACCACCGCGGGCGGATGCAGGAGCGTCGTCACCGAGGCGGTGCGCTCCACCCAGGCGAGAAATTCACTCAGGCGCTCGGTGTAATCCCACGCCGAGCGCAGCAGCGCCGCGTCAAAGCCGCCCCACTCGACCCGCGCGTCATCCCAGTCGGCGATCTCGGCGCTGACGCCGGCGGCGGCAAACGCCGCCAGGAGCGGCGGCATGTCCTCGTCCAGGGCACGCGCGGCGCGCGCGCTGACGAGCGCGACCCGTGTCAATCGCGGATTCCCGTACCACGGTTCATGAGGATGAGTGCCGTGCTAAAGAGCACCACGACCGCGCCCACCATGAGCGCGAAGGCCACGCGCACATCCACGTCCGATACACCCAGAAACCCGTAGCGAAACGCGTTGACCATGTAGAGGATCGGGTTCGCGTACGAGAGCGTGCGGGCCCAGCCCGGCAGCAGGCTCACCGAGTAGAACACACCGCCAAAATAGGTGAGCGGGGTCAGCACGAACGCGGGGATCCAGTTCACCTGATCGAAGTTCTTGGCGAACAGCGCGTTCAGGAAGCCACCGAGCCCGAAGGTGAGGGAGGTCAGCAGCAACGCGGCCAGCACCACCAGCAGGTGATGCACCTGCAGGTGCGTGAAGACGAGTGACACGATGGTCACCGCCGCGCCCACCAGCACGCCGCGCAGGATCCCGCCGGCCGCGTAGCCCCCCACGATCACCCAGTTCGGCAGCGGTGAGACCAGTAGCTCCTCCACGTGCTTGCCGAACTTGGCGCCGAAGAATGAGGCCACCACGTTGCCGTAGGAGTTGGTGATCACCGACATCATGATCAGGCCAGGCGCGATGTACTGCTTGTAGTCAAAGCCGTCCATCGCCCCGACGCGCCGGCCGATGAGGCTGCCGAAGATGGCGAAATACAGGACCGAGGTGACCACCGAGGGCACGATCGTCTGGCCCCAGATGCGCAGGATGCGGCCGTATTCGCGGATGACGATGGTCTTAAAACCGATCCAGCGCACCACATTCAGGTTGACCGCCGGCACGGCGGCGACGCTGTTCATCGCGCCACTTCCGCCGGTGCCTGCACCGGCAGCGCGGCGGCCGCCGCGCGCGCGACCCCACCCTCGCCCTCATCACCGCGCCCTTCGACCAGGCGCATGAAGATCTCCTCGAGGCGGTTCACCTTGTTGCGCATGCTCACCACCTCGATCCCGAGTGCCGAGAGGCGCGCGAAGATGCTCGTTGAGGTTCTCGTCCTTGGAGATCTCCACCTCGAGCGTGTGATCATCGATCGAGCCGCAGTGCGTAGCCTTCGAGTGCCGGAGCCTGCGTCAGTGGATCGCGCAGGTTGAGCACGAAGGTCTCAAAGTGCAGCCGGCGCAGCAGATTGCTCATGCGCTCGCGCACGACGATGCGGCCGCCGTTGATGATGGCGATGTTGCGGCAGAGCGTCTCGGCCTCTTCCAGGTAGTGCGTCGTGAGGATGATCGTCGTGCCGCGCGCGTTGATCTCGCGCAAAAAGTCCCACATCGAGCGGCGGATCTCGATGTCCACGCCCGCCGTGGGCTCATCCAGAATCAGCAACCGCGGCTCGTGCATGAGCGCGCGCGCGATCATGAGGCGGCGCTTCATGCCGCCGGAGAGTCCGCGCGAGATGCCGTTACGCTTGTCCCACAGCTGCAGCTGCTTCAGATACTTCTCGGCGCGCTCACGCGCCACCGGTCGCGGGATGCCGTAGAAGCCGGCCTGGTTCACGACGATCGTGAACGGCGACTCGAACATGTTGAAGTTGATTTCCTGCGGCACCACGCCGATGCAGGCCTTGGCGGCCTCCAGCTCGCGGTCGATGTCGTGACCGAACACGCGCGCTTCGCCGGAGCTTTTGTTGACCAGCGAGGTGATGATCCCGATCAGGGTCGTCTTGCCGGCACCATTCGGACCGAGGAGCGCGAAGAAATCCCCCCGCTCCACATCCAGGTCGACGCCCTGCAGCGCCTGTACCCCGTTTCTGTAGGTCTTGGTGAGTCCGCGTACGGAAAGTGCATTCATACCCAAAGGATCGGGGGTTGCGCGCGGGAGCGCAAGCCCGCAGCCGTCAGTGTTGGGGAGCGCGGCCGGACAGACCATGCCTCCGGCGGGGTATTGACGCATCAACGCGCGCCGTACGCGCAGCAGCGCGCGCCTCAGCTGGCAGTCTTCAGCAGCTCCAGCTGATGGTCGGCCGCCAGCTCGGCCGGTTCACGGAACGACCACCCATCGCGCCCGCGTGCCTTGATCGTGTAGAGCGCCAGGTCCGCCAGACGCACGGCGCTCTCGTGCGAGTACTCGCCGCCCGGATCCACCGTGGTGACGCCTACGCTCACCGTGACGTACGGACGCGTCGTGGAAGCTCCGTGCGCGATGCCCAGATCCGCCACGGCCTTGAGAATGGCGGCCGCAACATCCGCAGCGTGCGCCCGATCAGCCCCGGGAAGAATCGCGATGATCTCTTCGCCTCCGTAGCGGGCCACCATGTCGAGCGGCCGCCGCGCGACTGAGCCGCGGATCGCGCTCGCCACCTGCCGCAGGCAAAGATCCCCCGCCTGATGGCCGTAGCGGTCGTTGTACGCCTTGAAGTGATCGATATCGATCAGCAACACCGAGACCGGCAGGCGCGCCAGCTGTGCGTGTCGCCACAGACCGCGCGCCTGCTCTTCGAGCGCGGCGCGGTTGAGGAGTCCGGTGAGCCCATCGTGCAGCGCGACCTCGGAGAGACGGCGCCGCTCGAGGAAGGCGCGGCGGTTGGCGTACTCGAGCGCGTAGCTGCCCGAGCCGCCGATGAGATTCGCGCAGAAGAGCACGAAGAGCGAATACACCGCCACGTTGCGCGCAATCGCGCCCACGAGGGCGGCGCCCGCATACACGCCGATCAGGATCAGGTTCGTGCGCACCGCCGCCCCGAAGGTGAGGCCGAGCATGAAGTAGAAGTAGAACGCCGCAAGCAGCAGTCGCGCGGCGACGAGCGGCAGTTGTTCGGGTGTCGCCTCGATCGCCATGAGCACGGTGCCGGCGGCGAACAGCGGGGCTGCCACCTGCACCGCCGGCTGGTACCAGCGCACGTACCAGCGCGGACTCGTCAGCACCAACATGATGAGCACGAGCGGCAGCTGCAGCCCGAAGCGCCAGATGTCAGGGTGCACCAGGCGCGGCCCGACGAGCAGCACGTGATCGATGATGGCGAAGCCGAGCACCGTGGAGAGCGCCACGACGAGACTCACGCGTATCCACGGCCGCGCGCTCGCGCGGTAGTTCAGGATGAACTGATTTTCCAGTTCCGCGTCGCGGAACCTCAGACGCATAGCGCCGAAGCGACCTTCACCGGAGGGCGCCGTGTCTGACTGCCCTGTATGCAATCGCCCCCCTGGGCCGATTCCCGTCAACGTCGCGGGTCGGCAGCCTCGCGTTCTTTGGGCCGGGAAGCAGTCTTCACTCGGGTGCGCCACACATCGTAGGGGTCCCAGCCGGACTGCGGCCGAGTGAGTTCATAGTCCCCAATGAATTCCCTGAACTCCTCGTTCGCCGCCAATGAGGCCTGAGGATCAGCGGGAACTCCTTCCGCGCCTTTGCTCTTCATCGTCCTGCGCTCCTGCTTGTTATCGACGGTCCCAGCGTTGTTGCTCTTATCTTCCGTTGGCCCGGCCGCCCTTCCTTAGTGCGACCTGGGAGCAAAGTTTATGTCGTCCCGGGAGCAAAAGCGACTGCGAAAGTTGATGATTATGTTACGTTAACCGCAGCTGAACGCCGCGCGGACCTGCCCCTTTTCGGTGCTGTTGTTTTCAGTCCGCAAAATAGCGCGACAGGTACTGCTCAAACGTTCCCGTATCCTTCGCCTCGATGCGGCGCTGCGCTGCAAGGGACTCCTGCGCCTCCTCGGCAAACTCGTGCAGGCGCTCCTCGTTGGGGGGGTACAGCTCCAGGAAATAAGCCTTATGCGCCGCGGACATGCGCAGCGCCAGGTCAAAAAACGACTCCCCGGCGCTGAGTTCCGTCATGAGCCGGGCCGAGGGGGTGAGGGCGACGTCCTCGATCTTGGCGGCCTGGGTGGCCAGGGCCTGGCCATAGGGGCGTGCCGGGTCCCCGTAGTCGAGCAGCTCGCAGATGCCGGTCATCGAGTCCAGCAACTCACGCGCCCACGCGCGCATCGGCACGCTGCGACCGTCGCGCCAGAGTGTCAGCGCCGGATCGCGGCCGCGGCGCGCCACGGCGATGTGGTTCTCATCCAGCGCCCCCTGCTCGGAGTCGGCGATCGGGGCACTCTCCTTCATCAGGCACAAGGCGACAAACGCCTCCAGAAAGCGCAGCTTGTTCTGATTGACGCCGACCGGATCAAAGGCGCTGACATCCAGTGCCCGTACCTCGACGTACTCGACCCCGGCACGCCGCAGCGCCTTGGTCGGCCGCTCACCCGAGCGCGCCACGCGCTTGGGGCGGATGAAGCTGTAGTACTCGTTCTCGATCTGCAGGATGTTGGCATTGAGCTGGCGGTACTCACCGTTCACCTTCACACCGAACGCCTCATAGGGCGGATGTGGCGTGCTGATGGCGCGTGACAGGTCGCGGATGTACTCATCCAGACTGTTCACCGACACCGCCAGTCCCGCCTGGTTGCGGTTGCGGTAACCGACATCGCTCATGCGCAGGCTCGTGGCATAGGGTTCGAACGCGGTGCCCGGGCCGAAGTCCTGAAGCTCCAGCCCCGGGTCGCGCAGAAAGCTCTTGCACACGACCGGGGAAACACCAAACAGATACAGCACGATCCAGCCGAAACGCCGGTAGTTGCGCAGCAGGTCAAAGTAACAGGCGGAGATGAACGCCGCGTCGTGCGTGCGTGAGGCACGCGCCGCGGCATAAGCCTCCCAGAAGGGCAGCGGGAAGGAGTAGTTGAAGTGCACTCCGGAGATCGCCTGCATCATGCGCCCATAGCGCAGCCCGAGGCCGTTACGGTAGATGGTCTTCATGCGCCCGATGTGCGAGCTGCCGTACTGCGCGAGCGGAATGTCCGCGTCACCTTCGATGGCGCACGGCATGCTGGTCGCCCACAAGAGCTCATCGCCCAAATGGCGGTACACGAACTGGTGCAGATCGAGCAGGTACTGCAGCAGCTCCCAGCTGTGTGTGAAAGCCGGCGTGACCAGCTCGATCAGCGCCTCCGAATAATCGGTGGTGATGTGCTCGTTGGTGAGCGCCGAGCCCAGCAGCGGCGGGTGCGGCGAGTGCGCGAGCGTGCCGCGCGGCAGCACCCGCAGCGACTCCTTTTCAACCCCCTTGCGGCCACCTTGCAGAATCCGCGGGGCGCCACTGTTGATGAGAGCGGCGAGGCGCCTTTCGAAGGCGCGGTCGATGCCCGGTCTGCTCATGCGAGTGGCTTGCCCGCTACCAGGGGACGCGTCCGGCGAGCACCTCACCGAGCATGAGGAAATCCCCCCGCAGGCTGTAAAGCGGATGGCGGAAGGTGGCCGGGGAGTTGCCCTGGAACACAAAGTGCCCGAACCAGGCGGGCAGGTAACCGGCGGGCGGCACCGCGAGCAACAGCACCCAGTGCTGGCTGATCAGCGCCCCGGCCGTGATCAGAAGCGCGAGCCCCGTGCCGAGCAAGTGCAGGCGGCGGCAGGCGGGGCGTGTGTGCTGCTCGAGGTAATAGGGATAGAACTCGCGGAAATTCGCGAATTGCGCGGAGGCTCCGCTGTGACTGGAGGAAACCGCCATGTCAGCGGTCTGGCTTAGGGAGCATACGAATCATCGTACCGCCGCGCCCCCGGTGGGAGCCACATATTCAGGCGGATTGACAGGGCGCTGGCGCCCAGGCGCGTCCCGCGCGCGGCAGTTGTTGGTGCGTTGGGATTTGAGGCATCTTGCCCCCTCGCGGGCCCGGAACCTCAGCGCCCCCGGGGGAGAACGGACATGATTGGAATCATCGGGGGGACGGGCCTGTACGCGATGCCCGAGCTCAAAGCCCCCCGGGCGCAGGATCTGACCACCCCCTTTGGCGCACCCTCCGCGCCGCTGATCCGGGGAACGCTGCGCGGGCGGGAAGTCGCTTTCCTCGCGCGCCACGGGGTGAGTCATCAGTTGCTGCCGGGCGAGATCAACTTCCGCGCCAACATCTGGGCACTGAAAAGCATCGGCGCGCGCACGGTGATCGGTGTCTCGGCCGTCGGCAGCCTGCGCGAAGCGATCCGTCCCGGGGATCTGGCGCTGCCATCGCAGTACCTCGACTTCACCAAGGGGCAGCGCATCGCCAGTTTCTTCGGCGGCGGCCTGGTCGGTCACGTCTCCACCGCGCACCCCACCTGTCGGGCCACCGCCGCGCTCATCGCCGGTGCGGCGCGCGCCGCCGCGGTGAGGCTGCACGAGGAGACCACCTACGCCTGCATCGAAGGTCCGCGTCTGGGTACGCGCGCGGAGAGCCTGTTCCTGCGCAGCGCCGGGGCGGACCTGGTCGGCATGACCAACGTGCCCGAGGCGTTTCTCGCCCTGGAGGCGCAGCTGGGCTACTGCACCATCGCGCTCGCGACCGACTATGACTGCTGGCTCGATGACCCCGCGCAGCATGTCTCCGCCGAACAGGTGCTCGCGCAGTTCCGCAGCAACCTGATGCGCGTGCAGCAGCTGCTGGCGGACACTGTCGCGCAGTACGAGGAAGATGAGGCGCGGCCGTGCCGCCACGCCTTGCGTGGTGCCGTGGTGACGCCGCGCGAACTCATGACGGCCGAACAGCGGGCTCTGGTAGAGCTGCTGTCGCGTTAGGCTTCCACATCAGCCCGCGCAGCGCAGCGCCCCCCCGCGGGGATTTATTTCTCCCCCGGCGGCGCGGCGAACAGATCCCCCGTCCACGCACGCTCGGCGCGGTAGGCGGCCAGCCGCTGCTGCATGGCGGCCCTGTCCCAGCCGAGGGCCGACGCCTTGTTGATCGCCACGCGTTGCTGCGCGCTGGCCTCGCGAAAGTCCTTATTGACCGCATACGCTGCGGCGAGCGCCTCAAACATCTGCGGATCGGACTGGATCTCTCCGGCGAGCAGTTGCTGGGCGAGCCTGAGCGCGAGTGCTGGATCGTGCACCGCCTCCACCGGGGAGGCCGCGAGCAGCGCCACGGCATGTTTGCGCGCGTAGTAACTGTCGGTGGTCGCCGCGCGCGCGAGCAGCTCGCGCGCCTGTGACAGCTGTGCCTGCGCAGGACTGGCGCGCAGGAGCTGCTCGGCCTCAACGACGGCCGCCGAAGCACTGCCGCCATCGGCCGCGTGTCGCAGCCACACGCTCGCATCCGCCCCCGGATGACACGGCGCCGCCGATGCCACCTGCGTGGCCACCCAGTACTGGGCGGCGGGGCTGCCGGCGCGCGCGGCGCTCATGAGCATCTGTCCCGCGCGTGCGAGCGTCACGCCGAGTGTTGGATCCAGGTTGGCCGTCAGTCCCACCAGGTACTGCGAGTCCGGATCGTTCGCCGCGGCCGCCGGCAGCGCGGCCTGATAAACCGGCGAACTCGCCAGATTCCCCGTGGCACCCACAAAGCGCAGCTTCGCCTGCAGCCGCGAAGCAACCGCCACGCCGTGGCGCCTTGCGGGCGTGAAGCGCGAGTTGAGCCACGCCTCGACCGCGGCCGCCGCGAAGCCTTTCTCCGGGACAGCCAGCAGAACTTCCGGATCACGCGCGAAGCCATCGACGCCCACGGTGAGTGCGGTCACGACGATCGCCTCGGGAGCCGGGCCGCCGCCCTGGATACGCGGGTACTCCGGAGCGGGTGCTTCCACAACGCTCGGGGGGATCTGCGCGTCGCACTCAAAATTCGGCGCGAGAATTCCCTGAGTCTGCAGGGCATCATGACCGTAGCGCGCCAGGATGGCCGCCGCGGCGCGCGCCTCTTCCGGATTGAGGCTCGCGAGCAACCCCGGGATGCGCTCGCCGACCTGCTCGCGGCAGCCGTTGCTCAAGGCGGCCTCGAGCCACCCGACACCGGTGCCGCGATCCTTCGCGCCGCCCTGCCCCTTGAGCACCATGGCCCCGAGATTGAACTGCGAGGGACAGTCCCCGAGCTCCGCCAGCGACTGAAACTGTGCGCGCGCGGCCTCGAAATGACTGGCGTTGTAGTCCTTGAGCGCCTGCGCAAACTCCGCCCGCGAGAGCGCACTCGCGGCGAGCGCCGCCACGCCCAGCAGCGCGCAGTTCATTCTCACGTTCATCGCCTGACCCTCCCCCGGGGATAACGGTGCGGGACGCACGAGACGCGGCTAGCGTTCGATGATCGCCGTAACTCCCATACCCCCGGCGGTGCACACCGAGACAAGCCCCCGTTTGGCATTGGCGTCCCCGGCGAGGATCTTGGCGAGTGAGGCCACGATGCGCGTGCCGGTGGCCGCGAAGGGGTGGCCGAGGGCCACGCTGCCCCCTTTGATGTTGAGTTTGCCGCGATCGATGCTGCCGAGCGCGGCGGGTAGCCCGAGGGCCTGGCGGCAGTAGTCCGCAGACTCCCAGGCCTTGAGCGTGCACAGCACCTGCGCCGCAAAGGCTTCGTGAATCTCGTAATAGTCAAAGTCCTGCAGCGTGAGGCCGGCATCCCGCAGCATCGCGGGCACCGCGTACGCGGGCGCCATCAGCAGGCCTTCCTTGCCGCTCGCGAAATCCACCGCCCAGGCTTTGCCGTAGCGCAGGTACGCGAGCACCGGCAGATTGCGCCGCGCGGCCCACTCGGGCGTGGCGAGCAATACCGCGCTGGCCCCGTCGGTGAGCGGGGTGCTGTTGCCGGCGGTCAGGGTGCCGTCGGCGGCAAAGCTCGGCCTGAGCTTGCCGAGCTTGTCAAGACTGGTGTCGCCGCGGACGTTGTTGTCGCCGCGCAGTCCCAGGTACTCGATGACGAGGTCATCGTAGAAGCCGGCGCGCCAGGCGGCGGCCGCCTTCAGATGGCTGTCGTAGGCGAGCAGATCCTGATCGGTGCGGCTGATCTGCCAGCGCTTGGCCATGATCTCGGTGCTCTGCCCCATGGACAGTCCGGTGCGCGGTTCCACGACCGCCGGCGCCACGGGTTTGAAGTCCTTGGGGCGCAGGTCAAACCAGGGCGTCAGCCGCTGCCAGGCGCCGCGGCCGCGGTAACTGCGCAGCAACAGCTGCTGGTAGGAGCGCGGATAGACGATCGGGGCGTCGCTGACGGAGTCGACGCCGCCGGCGATGCCCGCCTCGATCTGTCCGAGCGCGATCTTGTTGCCGATGTCAATCGCCGCCTCAAGCCCGGTGCCACAGGCGCGCTGCATATCCAGGCCCGGGGTCTGCGGATCAAGGCCGCTGGAGAGCACGCTCTCGCGCACGAGGTTGTAATCGCGGGTGTGCTTGATGACGGCGCCGGCGACCACATCCCCGAGCCGCTCGCCCTGAAGCTTGAAGCGCTCGACCACGGCGCGCAGCGCAGCCGTGAGCATGTCCTGGTTACTGGCCGCAGCGTAGGCGGTGTAGGCGCGGGCAAAAGGAATGCGCAGGCCACCGACGATGGCGACGCGCCTGACTGCAGGTCCGACCAGCATGACTCCTCCCCACTGCGCGGCAGGTTAGAATGCCACGCCCAATCAGGCGAAGCCATGGAAGCCGTACGTGGGTGACTACACCACCATCATGGCCCGGGACGGGCACGAGTTTCAGGCCTGGCTGGCCGCCCCGCCCGGGCGGCCGCGCGGGGCGTTGCTCGTCCTGCAGGAGATCTTCGGTGTCAACAGCCACATCCGTGCGGTTGCGGATGAGCTGGCCGCGCACGGCTATACCGTGATCGCGCCGAGCCTGTTTGACCGGATACGCCGCGGCATTCAGCTCGGTTACTCGGCCGCCGAGATGCAGGAGGGGGCCGGTTACCGCAGTCAGCTCAACCCCGAGACGACCCTGAAGGATGTGGCGGCCGCCGCCGCGGTCGTGCGCCATTCCGGGCGGGTGGGATGTATCGGTTACTGCTGGGGCGGCACGCTGGCGTATCTGGCGGCCTGCCAGCTGCCGCTCGCCTGCGCGGTGGTGTACTACGGCAAAGTGGTGGCGTATCTGGAACAGAAGCCACGCTGCCCGGTGATGTTCCACTACGGCTCGCAGGATCAGAGCATCCCGCTCGCCGATGTGGAGCGCACGCGTGCGGCGGTGCCGGCGCCGGAAAATATCTACGTCTACGAGGGTGCCGGGCACGGCTTCAACTGTGACCAACGGGACAGCTACAACCCCCAGGCTGCAGCATTGGCCCGCACGCGCACGCTCGAATTTCTCGCCCGTTACCTCACGGGCAAAGCGGCCACCGAGAGTTGAGGCATAGTTGACGTCGAGGCTCATATGAAACTGCGTGATCCGGATCTTTTGCGCACCCGCGCCTTCATCGGCGGGGCGTGGGTCGATGCCGCCGCGGGCGGCACGCACCCGGTATTGAACCCCGCAACGCACGAAGTGATCGGCACCGTGCCGGTCATGGGGGCGGGCGAGACGCGGCGCGCCATCCAGGCCGCCAGCGACGCCTTTCCCGCCTGGGCTGCGCGCACCGCCAAGGAGCGCGCGCTGATCCTGCGGCGCTGGTACGAGCTGCTGATGGCGAACCAGGAGGATCTCGCCACGCTCATGACCGCCGAGCAGGGCAAGCCCCTCGCCGAGGCGAAGGGCGAGATTGCCTATGCCGCCTCCTTCATCGAGTGGTTCGCCGAGGAAGGCAAGCGCCTCTACGGCGACATCATTCCCGGGCATCAGCCGGACAAGCGCCTGCTCGTGCTGCGCCAGCCGGTCGGGGTGGTCGCCGCGATCACGCCCTGGAACTTCCCGCTCGCCATGATCACGCGCAAGGCGGGCCCGGCGCTCGCGGCCGGCTGCACCTTCGTCTGCAAGCCTGCCGGGCAGACGCCCTACTCGGCGCTCGCCGCGGCCGTCCTCGCCGAGCGCGCGGGCGTGCCGGCCGGGGTGCTCAATATCGTCACCGGGGAGGCGAGCGCGATCGGCGGGGAGATGACTTCGAACCCGCTCGTGCGCAAGGTAACCTTTACCGGCTCCACGGCCATTGGCAAGAAGCTCATGGCGCAGTGCGCCGGCACGATGAAGCGCATCTCGATGGAGCTTGGCGGCAACGCGCCCTTCATCGTCTTTGCGGACGCGGATCTGGATGCGGCGGTCGCCGGCGCCATCGCCAGCAAGTACCGCAACACCGGTCAGACCTGCGTGTGTGCCAATCGGCTGCTGGTGCAGGCGCCGGTGTACGAGGAGTTCACGCGCAAGCTCGTCGCCGCGGTCTCGCAGCTGCGCGTCGGCGACGGCCTCAAGGGCCCCACCGACCAGGGTCCGCTGATTGATGAGAAAGCCCTCGCCAAGGTCGAGGAGCACCTGCAGGATGCGCTCAGCAAGGGCGCGCACATCGCGCAGGGCGGCCGGCGGCACGCGCTCGGCGGCACGTTCTTTGAACCCACGGTGCTCACCGACGTCACCCCGAAGATGCTGGTGGCACGCGAGGAGACCTTCGGGCCGGTCGCACCGCTGTTTCGCTTCGAATCCGAGACGGATGCGATCCGCATGGCCAATGACACCGAGTTTGGGCTGGCCGCGTACTTCTACACCCGCGATCTGGCGCGCTCCTGGCGCGTGGCCGAAGCCCTCGAGTACGGTATCGTCGGCCTCAACACCGGGATCATCTCGACGGAAGTGGCGCCCTTTGGCGGCATGAAGGAGTCGGGCACGGGCCGGGAGGGTTCCAAGTACGGCATCCTCGACTACACGGAACTGAAGTACCTCTGTGTCGGCATCGGCTAGCACCCGCGCCCCGCCTGGGGCGCTTGCGCTATGGTAGGCATCATGAGCGCCGCCCGTTCAGCGCAACATTCCGCCGCGGCCGCCGAGCGCATCGGCATCCTGCTGGTCAACTCCGGCACGCCCGAGGCGGCCGAACCGCGGGCGGTGCGAGCCTTCCTCGCCCGCTTCCTGGCCGACCCGCGCGTGGTCGAGCTGCCCCGCTGGCTGTGGCTGCCGCTGCTGTACGGGCTGATCCTGCCGTGGCGCCCGCGACGCATCGCACGCAAGTACCGGCTGATCTGGAGCGCCTCCGGCTCACCGCTGCGTGAGCTCACCGAGCGGCTGCGGGCGGAACTGACCACGGCGCTCGCACAGCGCGTGCTGGCGCCGCTGTCGCTGGAAGTGGGCATGCTCTACAGCGCTCCGGCGCTGCGCGCGGCGCTCGAGCGGTTGCGCGACGGGGGTGCGCAGCGGGTGCTCGTGCTGCCGCTTTTCCCGCAGTACTGCGGCGCCACCGCGGGCGCCGCCTTTGACGCGGTGAGCGCCGTGCTCAAGGGCTGGCGGCGGCTGCCGCAGGTGCATTTCATCACCGACTATCACGATAACCCCGGCTACATCGAAGCGCTGCGCGGCAGCGTCGTGGAACACTGGAACGCGTACGGACGCACGGCGCACCTGCTCATGTCCTTTCACGGCATTCCGGAGCGCAACGTGCGCGCCGGGGATCCGTACTTCGAGCAGTGTCATGGCACCGCGCGGCTGCTGGCGGATGAGTTGCTGTTGCGTGAGGGCGAGTGGAGCGTGAGCTTCCAGTCACGCTTCGGACCGGCCGGGTGGCTCAAGCCCTACACCCAGGCGGTGCTGAGCGCCATGCCGGCGCGCGGGGTGCGCGAAGTCAGCGTCGTGTGCCCGGGGTTCGCGGTGGACTGCCTGGAGACCCTCGAAGAGATCAACGTCGAGAACCGCGCCGCGTTCCTCAACGCCGGCGGCGCCCGCTACGAGTACGTGCCGGCGCTCAACGCGCGCCCCAGTCACGCGCAGTGCCTGTCGGATCTGATTGCGCAACACTGCCAGGGCTGGATGGCGGCCGGACACGACAGCCTGCCGCAGGCCGCGCGCGGTGCCTCCGCCTGATGAGCGGCGCCCCGCTACCCCTGCTCGGGACGTTTCACGAGTTCAGCGTCGTCCTCGAGGACGTGCGCGCGGGCGTGGAGTTCTACGAGCGGCTCGGCTTCACGCAGGCCACGACCACCGATACCTACACACACCCCTACGGGGTGCTCACCGACGGGCGGCTCTTCATCGGTCTGCACCAGCGCGAGGGTCCCTCCCCCGCTCTTACCTTCGTGCGCCCCGGTGTGGCGCAGAGCGTGCCCGCGTTCGAGGCCGCCGGCATCGAACTCACGAGCTGTCGCATCGGCGAGGAAGTCTTCAACGAGCTCGGCTTCACGGACCCGTGCGGGCAGGCGGTGGCGGTGCTCGAAGCGCGCACCTATTCGCCGGTCGATCGCAGCGAGACCGAACCGTCCTGGTGCGGGGACTTCGCGGAAGTGAGCCTGCCGGTGGCGGACTTCGCGGCCGCGCAGCGCTTTTGGGAGCCGCTCGGCTTCGTCGCGGCCGATGAGGCGCTGCACCCCTATGCGCACCTCACCCTGACGAGTGATCACCTGGACCTCGCCTTCCATGACCCGCGCCTGTGCACGCGGCCGCTGCTGGTGTTCCGCGACCGCGAGCTGCCGGCGCGTCTTGCGCGGCTGCACCAGAGTGGGGTGAGCTTTGCGTCCACCCCGCGCGGTCTGCCCGCCCCGGCGGCGCTGCTGCAGGCGCCCGACGGCACGCCGCTCTTGCTGCTGCCCGCGGAAGACTAAGAAACCTCAAGCCACGCCCGCCGTCGGGCTCCGGGTGAGGGCGACCGCGAATATGTACAGCACGAGGGCGAGCCCGATGAGCCAGGCGGCGAGCTTGCCGCGCACGCTGCGCGCGCGCCGCACGGCCACGTGGCCGGCCGCAATGTATGCGATGAGCGCCACCAATTTCGCGGTAAGCCACGGCTCGACGAAAGGATACTGCCGGATAATGAGCGCCAGAGCGATGCCCGCCAGGAGCAGCAGGCTGTCCACCACGTGCGGGGTGACCCGCAGCCAGCCGCGCGCCGGCTCGAGCCCGCGGATGCTGCGCCAGGCCCGGAGCGAGAACAACACCGGACTTGCGACGGCGAGCAGCATGTGAGCCCCGAGCAGCGCCACGTAACTTTCGAGCATAATCGCACCTTAGAAGTGCCCCAGAGCACCCCAGAATAACCCGTGAAAGGATCCTCCATGCCGCGCCGCGCCCTGCTCGCCCTCGTGGTCCTCGTGATCTCC
Organism: uncultured Pseudomonadota bacterium; assembly: GCA_963742045.1. Taxonomy (GTDB): domain Bacteria; phylum Pseudomonadota; class Gammaproteobacteria; order Steroidobacterales; family Steroidobacteraceae; genus 13-2-20CM-66-19. The sequence continues at coordinate 3,476,168 of CAVUKE010000003.1, read as the reverse complement.
GCACCGGCCTTCAGCGACGGAGGCATGTGGACCTTCCAGGAGTTCCCGCACGCGCTCCTCAAGCGCGAACACGGTGCCGATGTCAGCAACGCGTGGCTCGATCGCGTGCGCACGGCCACCATCCGCCTCTCCAACTGCACCGCCTCCTTCGTCTCCGCCGACGGACTCATTCTCACCAATCACCACTGCGCGGAAGCGTGCCTGGATGAGCACTCCAGCAAGGACCAGAACCTGGTTGCGGCAGGCTTCCTCGCGCGCACGCGCGAACAGGAGCTCAAGTGCGGCACGCAGATCGCGGATGTGCTGATGGCCATGGAAGAGATCACGGCGAAGGTGGATGCCGCGACCCGTGGACTGGACGCCAAGGCGGCCAACGACAAGCGCAAGGCCACGATGACCCAGCTCGAGCAGGCCTGCGAGCAGGAGAGCAAGGCGGCCAGGGGTGGTCCCTACAAGTGCGAGACGGTCGACATGTATCAGGGCGGCCAGTACTGGCTCTACAAGTACCGCCGCTACAGCGATGTGCGGCTGGTGTTCGCGCCCGAGCGCGGTATTGCCGCCTTCGGCGGCGACCCGGATAACTTTCAGTTCCCACGCTGGTGTCTGGACATGTCGGTGTTGCGCGCCTACGGGGCGGACGGCAAGCCCGCCGCGACGCCCAACTTCCTCAGCCTGCGCCCGGAAGGCCCCAACGCCGGTGAGCTCGTGTTTGTCTCCGGACACCCGGGCAACACCTCGCGCCTCTTGACGGTGGCGGAGCTGGAAACGCTGCGCAACGTCATCCTGCCGCGCTGGCTGCTGCGCGCCTCGGAGATGCGCGGCCGGCTGATCGAGTACGGCAAGACGAGCCCGGAAGCGGCGCGCATCGTCGATGACCCGCTGAACAGTCTCGAGAATTCCATCAAGGTACGCCGCAAGCTCCTCGACGCACTGCTGGATGACCGGCTGATGCAGAGCAAGCGCACCCAGGAGGAGGCGCTGCGCGCCAAGGTCGCCGCCGACCCGCAGCTCGCCAAGACCATCGGCGATCCGTGGGGGCAGATCGCCAAGGCGCAGCTGCGCGAGGAGCAGATCTACCTCCCGTACGTATTCGTCGAGCAGGGTGTTGGTCTCGGCGCTAACTTCCCGGGGCGGCTGTTCGGCTACGCGCGCACGCTCGTGCGCGGCAGCGCCGAGCGCACCAAGCCCAACACCGAGCGGCTGCGTGAATACAGCGACAGCGCGCTGCCGCGTGTCATCCAGCGCCTCGAGGCCCCGGTGCCGGTCTATCCGGAGCTGGAGAAACTGAACCTCTCCTTCAGCCTCGAGCGCATGCGCGAGTGGCTCGGACCGGATGCGCCGATCGTGCGCCAGCTGCTGTCACAGGATTCCCCCGATACGCTCGCGGCAAAGTTGGTGGGCGGGACGCAGCTCGCGGATCCGCAGGTGCGCAAGCGCCTGTGGGACGGGGGCGCCGCGGCGGTGGATGCCTCCACCGACCCGATGATCGTGTTCGCCCGCAACGTCGATGCGCAGGCGCGCGCCGTGCGCAAAACGTACGAGGATGAGGTGGAGGCGCCGGTCAATGCCGCCTCGGAAAAGATCGCCCGCGCCCGCTTCCAGGTGTTCGGCACGAGTGAGCCGCCGGATGCGAACTTCACGCTGCGGCTGAATTTCGGCACCGTGCAGGGCTGGAAGGAAGCCGGACAGGAGGTTGAGCCCTTCACCCACCTGTCGCGATTGTTCGAGCGCGCCACCGGCCAGGAGCCGTTCAAGATCCCCGATTCCTGGCTGCGCGTGAAGGACACACTCGACCTGCAGACGCGCTTTGACCTGTCCACCAACAACGACATCGTGGGCGGCAATTCCGGGAGCCCCCTCATTGACGTCAACGGCCGCGTCGTCGGGCTCATGTTTGACGGCAACATTCACTCGATCGCCGGAGACTTCTGGTTCGACCCGCAGCTGAACCGCTCCGTCGCCGTGGACCCACAGATCATCTTCGAGGCGCTGCGCAAGGTGTACAAGGCAAACGAGCTGCTCACCGAGCTCGGCGCGAAGTAACTTCTGAGCACGCGCGCCCGGCGGCCCTCATTCGGTCGCCGGGTGCGGCGCCGGTGCGGGACGGGCGTGCGCCACGATGCGGAAGCGCACGCGCATCTCATCCTGCACCTGCAGCGCCCCGAGCATGGCGCTGAAGGGCTTAAGTCCGAGCTCGCTTTGTTTGACGGTCGTCTCCCCCGTCACGGTGATCCCCGCAGGGGAGCGCTCGTAGTGCAGCGGCACGGACAGCTCATGCACCTCCCCGCGCACGCTCGCCTGCATCGTGGCGAGTGCTGCCCCCGGGTGAGGCGGCTGCGTCTCCTGCAGCTGCACGGCGCGCAGCACGATCTCCGGGTAATGCGCGCCATCAAGGAGCGCCTCGCCGAGCATGTTGTGCCGCGTGCCCTCCTTGGCCGAATCCGGTACCTCCGGGGGAAAATCGGCGCTGCCTTCGGCGGCGCGCAGCTCACGCTCATCGACCGTGAAGCTTGCCACCGGCAGGTGCACCTCGAAGCTCGTCTTGAGCGGCTGCGCGGGCACGTAGAGGGTGCCGGCGAGCGCGCGCGAGGCGATGAGGTGGTTGTGACCGGCGGCGGCGAGCGCGCCGCCTTTGTAGACGCGGATGGTGAGGAGCGATTCACCTGCGGCGATCTCGAACGGGGTGCCAAAGTGTGCGGCGGGTGTCGCCGCCGTCCCACCCGGCACCGGCGCCGGTGCATGCACCGCACAGGCGGCGAGGAGCGCCAGCAGCAGCGGGGCCGCCCGGCGCAGTAGGCAAGAGCGCTTCACCCGCTTAAGCTTACCAACATGCCCATACGCAACACCACGCGCCGCTGGGGCGCCATTGCCCAGCTGCTTCACTGGCTCATCGCGCTTTTCATCATCGCGCAATTCACGCTCGCGTGGCTCTTTGATGATCTGCCGGCGGGTGCGAAGAAGCTCACGCTGCTCGCGCGCCACAAGTCGATCGGCATCAGCATCCTGATGCTCGCCTGTCTGCGTCTCGGGTGGCGCTGGGCCAACCCCACACCGACGCTGCCGGACACGCTCAAGCCCTACGAACGCAGTCTCGCCCGCTTCACGCACGCGTTGCTCTATGTACTGCTGTTTGCCGTGCCGCTGACCGGGTGGACCATGTCCTCGGCGCGCGGCTTCCCGGTCAGTTGGTTCGGCCTGTTCACGCTGCCGGACCTCGTGCCCAAAGATAAGTCCCTGTATAACATGCTGCTCAGCACCCACACGGTACTGGCATGGATCCTCGGTGGCGTGGCCACGCTGCACCTGGGGGCCGCGCTCAAGCACCACTTCATGCTCAAGGACGACGTACTGTGGCGCATGCTGCCCTTCCGTTCCCACAAGTCGCAAGGATCCGCCTGATGAGAACCGGTGCGCCCTGGTGCGCAGCTGCGCTGCTGCTGGTGTCGTTCCCGGCCGCCAGCGCCGATGCCCCCGCCCTTTCCCACTACGCACTTGATCCGGCCAAGAGCACGCTGGAATTCACTTTCACGCAGGCGGGCGCCCAGAACAAAGGTCGGTTCAGGCACTTCACCGCGAACTTCGATTTCTCGCCCGACAACCTCGCGGCGAGTCGCCTGGAGGTCACGATCGATGTCGCTTCACTGGACACCGGTGACCAGGAACGCGACGACACGCTGCGCGATGCGGAGCTGTTCGCGGTCAAGAAATTCCCGCAGGCGCACTTCAGCGCCACGCAGATCCTGAAGACGGCGGGCGGCTACGAGGCGGTGGGGAAGCTGACGATCCGCGATGCCACGCGCGAGGCACACGTGCCCTTCACCTTTCGCAGCGCGAGCGAGGCGGGCACGAGCGCCGGCTACATGAACGGCAAGACGACGCTCAAACGACTCGACTACGGCGTCGGCCAGGGAGACTGGAAAGCCACCGACCAGGTCGGCAATGAGGTCGGCGTGTCCTTTGCGCTGCGCCTGAGCGCCGCGCCGCACTGAAGAGGGGTATCACCAGGGCGTGCCGTCGCGGCGCGTCATCTTCAAGCGCGCGTGCGCCGGGCTCCAGATGAGGTCCACGTCCGGATCCGAATAGTGCGCCGTATCTTGCGGGTCGCGGTTGCTGACGACGAGGTAGGTGGCTGGCTGCGTGCTGCGATTGATGAAGTGATGGCCGTCGGTGCAGCCGGCGGCAAAGCCCGCACACATTCCCGCGCGCAACACCTGTTCGCCCGCCTCGGTGCGCAGCACCAGCTCGCCTTCGAGTACGTAGACGAACTCGTCCTCACGCGTGTGCCAATGACGCATGGAGGACTCCTTGCCGGGAAGCAGGCGGGTCATGTTGATGCCGATCTGCGTCAGCCCCAGGGCATCCCCGAGCGCACGCACCTCGCGCGGCAGCACGCGCGAGCGATACGCGTCCGGATAGCTGCTGCGTGAGAGCGCCTCGACACTCTGCGGATCCAGGGCGGGCTTCTTCAGGGGCATACATCCTCCGGGGGCAAGGGCGTGGTTGACGCGCGCCGCATCCTTCGAGGAGCATGCCACAAGCTGCATGCTTGAAATACTCGATGACGTCGGCCACTGCGTCGATGCGGTGCTGCGCCGCGTAGGGCCGCGCGTCGTTCTCGCCCTGCCACTGGGCATCGGGAAGCCCAATCCGCTCGCGAATGAGTTCTATCGGCGCGCCGTGCGCGATTCAGGCATCGACCTCACCATCATCACGGCGCTGTCGCTGCTGAAACCGGTGGCGCATGCCGCGCTCGAGCGGCGCCTGCTTGAACCGCTGGTGCAGCGCGTGTTCGGCAGCTACGTCGAGCCTGAGTACGCGCTCGCGATGAAGGCGGACACCCTGCCGCCGAACGTGCACGTCATCGAGTTCTTCCTCACTCCCGGGGCTTTTCTCAATTCTGAGCACGCGCAGCGGCGCTACCTGAGCGCCAACTACACCCACGTGGCGCGCGCCGTCATGGAGCGCGGTGTGAATGTCATCGCGCATCTGGTCGCACGGCGCACGCTCGCAGGGCAGATGCAGCTGAGCCTGGGCTCAAATCCGGACGTGACCCTGGACCTGCTGCCGCTGGTGGAGCGTGCGCGCGCGGCGGGCCGCGACATCGTGCTGGTGGGCGAGACGCACGCGCAGATGCCCTTCATGACCGGTCACGCACAGATCGCGCCGGAGCGCTTTGATTTCCTCATCGACGCGGCGCACTACGACTATGACCTGTACGCACCGCCGAACGCGGCGCTCGGCACCGTGGCGCACGCCATCGGGCTGTATGCCAGTGCGCTGGTGCGGGATGGCGGCACGCTGCAGGTCGGGATCGGCGAGCTCGGCGATGCGCTCCTCTACGCGCTGCTGCTGCGTCATCAGCAAAACAGCCCCTGGCGCGGCGCCCTGGCAACACTCGGCACGGGAGCTGCGGCTGGGCTCATCCGCGCGAGCGGCGGCGAGGCGCCCTTCACGCACGGCCTGTTCGCCGCGAGCGAGATGTTCGTCGATCAGCTGCTCGAGCTGTACCGCGCCGGCATCCTGCGCCGCCGCGCCTACGATTCGCTGCCGCTGGAGCGGCTGCTGGCCGCCGGACACGCCGAGCGCTTTGACGCCGCGATCCTGCCGGCACTGCGGGACGTCGGTGTCGGACCGCTGCTGAGTGAGGGGGAGTTTGCGGATCTTAAGCGCCACGGCGTGTTTCGCGAGGAGGTGGAATTCAGTGCCGGCCGCGTGCGCGCGCCCGGCGGGCAGTGGTTGCGCGCGGACCTGGGCGATCCGGCCAGCTGCGCACGCATGGCCGCCGAGTGCCTGGGACGGCAGCTGCGCAACGGACAGGTGCTGCACGCCGGATTCTTTCTCGGACCGCGGGGCTTTTATGCGGCGTTGCGCGAGCTGTCCGAGCCGCAGCGGGCCGAGTTCGGCATGCGCGGCGTGGGGTACGTCAACCAGCTCTACGGGGCGGACCAGGAACTGCGCATGCTGCAGCGGCGGGCGGCGCGCTGCATCAACAGCACCATGATGGTGACGCTGCTCGGCGCGGCCGTCTCGGATGCGCTCGAGAGCGGGCAGGTGGTGAGTGGGGTCGGTGGCCAGTACAACTTCGTCGCCATGGCGCATGCGCTGCCGGATGCACGCTCCATCCTGTGCGTGCGCGCCACACGCACCCGGCAGGGGCGCACCAGCTCAAACATCCTCTGGAGCTACGCGCATGAGACGATCCCGCGTCACCTGCGCGACATCGTGATCACCGAGTACGGGATCGCGGATCTGCGCAACCGCACGGACGAGGAAGTGATCGCCGCCCTGCTGAACGTGGCCGATTCGCGCTTCCAACCGGCGCTGCTGGCGCGCGCCCAGGCGGCCGGCAAGATCGCCAGGGACTACCGCATCCCGGAAGCGTGCCGCGAGAACCTGCCGCAACGGCTGACACGCGCTCTTGAGAGCCACCGCGCGCGCGGCTTCTTCAGCGAGTACCCCTTCGGCACGGACCTGACGACGGATGAAGTCGCGCTCGCGCGCGCGCTTAAGTTTCTTGAGGCCCACAGCGGCTCGCTGCGTGCGCGTGTGCGCAGCGTGACCGCAGCGCTCCTGCACGGCGCGGCCGCCACGCGTCACAGCGCCGCGCTCGAGCGCATGGGCCTCACGCGGCCGCGCGGCGTGAGCGAGCACCTACAGCAGCGCCTGCTCGTACTCGCGCTCGATGCGACGCGTGCGGGCGCGCCCGAGCCCGACTAGGCCCGCCCGCCCTGCGGGGCGCGGGTTCGGGGGCCTCTAGCGTTTGCGCGCCGGGCGGCGCGGTGCGGGCTTGCGCACGGGCCGGCGCATCGCCTTCTTGGGCTTGCTGCGAGCCGGCCGCCGCGGGGGAGTAGGCCGCGGCGCGACGGACTTGGGCCGCGTGCGCCGGGTTTTTTTGGCGCTCTTGCGGGACCTACCGACCTTGGCCGCCGGCTTCGCGGCCGGCTTGCGCGGCGCGGCCTTGGTGCCTGATGGCCCCGGATCATGACCGCGCAGCTGATCGAGGATGGCCGGATTCTCCAGCGTCGAGACGTCCTGGGTGATCTCCTCGCCGCGCGCCACGGCTTTCAGCAGCCGCCGCATGATCTTGCCCGAGCGCGTCTTGGGCAGGTTGTCGGCAAAACGGATGTCGTCGGGCCTGGCGATGGCACCGACCTGCTCGGCCACCCAGTCGCGCAACTCCTTGACGAGCGCGCTGACGTCACCGCTCGGGCGCTGGCCGCGAAAGACGACGAACGCGAATACCGACTCGCCCTTGATCTCATGCGGCTTGCCAACCACGGCGGCTTCCGCGACGCGCGGATGCGCCACCAGTGCGGATTCGACCTCCATCGTGCCCAGACGATGCCCGGCGACGTTCAGCACGTCATCGATGCGCCCCATGATCCAGAAGTAACCGTCCTTATCGCGGTGTGCGCTGTCGCCGGCGACATAGAAGCGGTTGTCGAATTTCGCCCAGTAGGTCTCAAGATAGCGCGCGTTGTCGCCCCAGATGGTGCGCAGCATGGCAGGCCAGGGCCTGCGGATCACCAGGTAGCCGCCGGCATCAGCACGTACCACTCTGTTGCCGTGATCATCGACGATGTCCGCATCGATTCCCGGCAACGGCTGAGTGCAGGAGCCGGGTTTGGTCGCCGTAGCGCCCGGCAATGGCGAGATGAGGATCGCGCCGGTCTCGGTCTGCCACCAGGTGTCCACGATCGGACAGCGGCCCGCACCGATCACGCGGTGATACCACATCCAGGCTTCCGGATTGATCGGCTCGCCGACGCTGCCGAGCAGGCGCAGCTTCGATAAGTCGTATTTGCGCGGCAGCTCCTCGCCGAGCTTCATCAGCGCGCGGATCGCGGTCGGCGCGGTGTAGAACACCGTCACCCCGTGGGTCTGGCAGTTCTTCCAGAAGCGCCCGCCATCAGGAAACGTCGGCGCGCCCTCATAGATGAGGATGGTCGCGCCGGCGGCGAGCGGACCGTAGGCGACGTAGCTGTGCCCGGTGACCCAGCCCACGTCCGCCGTGCACCAGAACACATCTTCGTCGCGCAGATCAAAGATCCACTGCGTGGTGAGCTTCGCCTGCAGCAGGTAACCGCCGGTGCAGTGCTGAATGCCCTTGGGCTTGCCGGTGGAACCGGAGGTATACAGCAGGTACAGCGGGTGCTCCGCGTCCACCCATTCCGGCTCGCAGGTCGGCGGCTGAGCCTCGATGACCTCGTGCCACCACACATCGCGCCCCGGCTTCATCGGCACAGGCTTGCCGGTGCGCTGATACACGATGACGCGTTCGACGCTGGCGCAGCCGCTGGCGAGGGCCTTGTCGGCTGCCGCCTTCAGTTCGATCACCTGACCGCCACGCCAGCCGCCGTCGGCCGTGATCACAACCTTGGCACCGGTGTCCTCGATGCGATCCTTGAGCGCCGGGGCGGAGAAGCCGCCGAAGACAACCGAGTGGATGGCGCCGATGCGGTTGCAGGCGTGCATGGCCACGAGCACCTCGGGCACGAGCGGCATGTAGATGATGATGCGGTCGCCGTACTTCACGCCTTGCGCTTTGAGCGCGTTCGCGAAGCGGCACACTTCGGCGTGCAGCTCACGGTAGCTCAGACGCCGCGCATCCCCCGCCTCACCCTCGAAGATGATGGCCGTCTTGTGGCCGCGCTCTTCGAGGTGCACGTCAAGACAGTTGAATGAGGCATTGAGCCGCCCGTCCGTGAACCAGCGGTAGTTCGGTGCGCGGCTGTCATCGAGCGCGCGCGTGAAGGGCACCTGCCATTTCAGTTCCCGCGCTGCAAGCTCCGCCCAGAAGCCGACATGATCCTCGCGGGCGCGTCGCCGCAGACTCTCGAGGTCCGCAGGCTTGATGCGCGCGCGCGCGGTGAACGCGGCGGGCGGGGCGAAGGTGCGCTCTTCCTGCAAGATCGAACGGATGTTCTTGTCCGACATGGGCCTCTCGCCGTGTTTGCTGCAACACACACCGGTGCGCGGGCGTCAGAGCATAGCCGAATCGTGTACGGGTGGTATGTCGGCCGCACTCACGCCAACAGTCGCTCCATCATCGCCCGCGCCTGATGCGTGTAGGCAGCGCCGAAGAGGTTGGCGTGATTGAGCACGTGGTAGAGATTGTAAAGTTCGCTGCGCGCCTGCCACCCCGGCGCAAGCGGTGCGGCCGCGTTGTAGGCACGGTAGAACGAGCTGCCGAAGCCACCAAACAGCCGCGTCATCGCCAGATCGGCTTCGCGATCGCCGTAGTAGACGGCCGGATCAAACACCACCGGCTCACCGTGCCGGCTTGCGAGCCAGTTCCCGCCCCACAGATCGCCATGCAGCAAGGAGGCGCGCGGCTGGTGGCCGCCCAGCAGCGCCGGCACCCGTTCCAGCAGGCGCGCACCCAGCTCCGTCAGCCCTGCACCATCGCCCCCCTGCGCCGCGAGTGCGAGCTGGGGCCGCAGCCGGCGGTCGCGAAAAAACTCGGCCCAGTTTGAGGTCCAGCCATTGGATTGCGGCGTGCGTCCGATCAGATTGTCGTGCTGGAAGCCGAATCGGCTCGCGCTCACCGCGTGCAACGCAGCGAGTCCCTCGCCGAGGCGCTCCTCGCAGCGTGCATCCGCGACCCCCGCCTCGATCCACTCCAGAGCGAGGAACGCAGCGGCCTCGGTCTGCCCGCACGCAAGCACGCGCGGTACGCGCAGTGCCCGCGCACGCATGAGCTCGGCCAGGCCCAGGGACTCGGCTTCAAAGCCGGCCCGCGCAGCCGGCGCGCCGACCTTGACGAACAGCCGTTCCGCGCCGCAGCGCCACGCGTAGCATTCATTGATGCTGCCGCCGGCCACGCTGCACTCGGGCGTGGGCGCGCACTGCACCCCGCTCAGGGCGCTCAGTTCGCGCGCGATCGCGGTAAAGCGCTCCATGCCTAATGCCGCCGCGTGACCGCGCGCGCAGGCCGTCTCAGATGCAGCTGCGCGTTCACACGCGCAAAGTCATCAACCCGGCGCGGCTGGCAGGCTGGCGCGCATTCTGAGCGCCAGGAGCACACACACCAGGGACAATACATTGACCGAAAGGGTCCAGCGGGGCGCTCCCAGTTCGAGCAAGGCAAAGAGCGAACCCAGCGCTGCCAGGCTCGCAACCAGGACCAGCGTGCAATACAGCCAACGTTTCTGCTGGATGCGCTTTTGTGCCCTCGCAGTTGAGGCAGATGAAGTGAGGTCTGACACCGAAGGTGCGCGCCGCGTGTCGCGACGCGATGTCGGGGGTGCGCAAACGACGCTTGACGAAAGCGGCGGTGACGCGCATATGTCAGTCGATAGCGTTCCCGGCGCTGACACGAGCCCGGAGTTGAACCGTGCGGCGGCACCTAACGTTAAGAGGAGTTCCTATGAACACGTACGACTCTCGAGTTACCGTCTTGGCGAGCACCCTGCTTGCCGTCGTCGTGACAGCTTGCGCGCCGGTGTCGGGGAACTCGCCGGATGTCATAAACAAGTTGAAAAGGGTCAGCGCGGATTATACCGGGTGTCCGGCCGATGATAATCAGATCTCCAATGTCGTGATGCAACCGGGCAACAGCGGCACATGGACCGCCACATGCAAAAGCAACGTTTTTAACTGCGACGCGTACGGCGTTCCGGGCGGGCATGATTCGTTCACCTGCCGTCCTGTGACCCGTTAGGGCTGCCGCACCTCGCATCCCGTCACCCGGTAGGCCGCGCCTCGATGACTACAGCGTGATGAGATACTCGTTCCAGGTCATCTTCGACAAGTGACTTGTCGCGGTTAAGGCGAATGTCGTGGTACGCAGCGTCCTGTGGAAATAAACCCAGGTAGTGTTTCAGTGCTTCACGAACCGCCGGAGGATCATTTTCGATTGGCGCGGCCCAGAAGAAACTTTCCTTCCCCGCGATGCGCAATGATACGACTGCGCCGCCACGGAGGTTTCGCCACCATAGGTTCTCGGGTGAAGTAAAGCACCGCACAGTGTCTCCGATGCGGACGTATCGCACGGGCGTAGTGAAGCGCCGGCCACTTTTCCTACCGGTAAAGGTAATGAGCATGAGGCTTTTGCTCTGAACAAAGTGGAGAGGTGAGCGCAGCAGAGTGCGCATCATCGGGTTGATGACTAGAAAGAGGGGTTCAGGAAGTCGCATGCACTGGTTGGGTGCCGCAGAAAGTGATGACTACCCCTAGGGCCTGTTAACACTACTGACGTAGTGCTTCCACGATGAGCGCAAAATAAATGAAGGCGATGAACACCAGGTCGAGTTTGTCGAAGCGACTGAAGATGCGGCGAAAGCCTTTGAGCCGTCGGAATAAGCGCTCGATCTCGTTGCGACGTTTATATAGAGCTTTCTTGAGCCTCCAGGGCTCGACCCGGTTCGGATGCGGTGGCACGACGGGAATGAAGCCCAGGTCGAAAGCAAGTTGTCGGGTTTCATCGCCTTCATACGCGCAGTCCATCAGCAGGTGGCAGGCCATGGGCAGTTCGGGAATAGAGCGCAGTAACGCGCGCCCCTCGGGAGCATCTCCGGCTTGTCCTGGGGAGAGTGAAAACCCTATGGCGCATCGAGCACTCGCGGCAACCATATGAACTTTTGTGCTCCAGCCGCCACGGGATTTGCCGATCGCTTGAGGGCCGTTTTTTTTAGAGCACCGGTGCCATCCGGATGAACCTTCACGATCGTACTGTCCAGACTCACCGCTTCGATCTTGATGCGGATCAGCTGTTCGCGCTGCAGCTCCGCAAAAAGCCGATCCAGAACGCCGGCTTTTGCCCAGCGATTCATGCGCGTGTAGATCGTATGCCAGTTACCGAAGCGCTTTGGCAGCGCGCGCCACTTGCAGCCGTTCTCTGCGACAAACAGGATCGCGTTAATCACGTTGAGGTTCTCATGCGAGACGTTGCCACGATGAATCGGCAAGTGCGGCTCGATGCGTGCGTACTGTTCGGGTGTGATTTCCATACCCACAGCATATCACTTAGTGTTAACAGGCCCTAGTGCGAAGTACCGCGAATCCGCCGCGACGAAGCGCCGCGATGAGAGCGCTTGGTTAGGCTGCGTGCAAGACCGCTCGGCGAATTGGCTGCGGCAACGCAACTTTGACAAAGGCCTTCTTTGGATAGAGGTAGTCTTCGCCTGATTCGTCAATAACGCGCATCTGACCCAGCCTTTCAGCCTTGGCATCCGGAATAGACACATAGATCTTCCGACGCTCGAGCGAGACTTCGTATCCCGAATTGTCCACGCAAATTACGAGGCGTTTTAATGCTTTGGCCATAATGTGTCACCTCACAGGAGGCGCTTGATCTTGAACTCGCGGCGCCCGATTCCCGTCGCCTCGTACCAGTGTAACTCCGCCAAGGCAATCACACCGCTAGGTAGCTTGATTTCTGCCGTACCCTTGCGCTTCCGCCACCGGCCGCGGCCGTAAAGTTTCCGCAAGCGTGCAATCTCGCGGATACCGGACCCAGTCGCAATAGTTTCCGCACCAGAGATGTCACCGAGGATGCGGAAGTGCATACATCATGGTCGCAAAGGGTCGAGAGCCGGTCAAAAAGTGCGAGGCGCGGACGCAGCCTAACTGAGATTAGGCGACGGGCAGTTGCGTAAGCCGTTCGCCCTGGCGTCGCAGGAATGGTCCGAACCCCAGATGATCGTAAAGTCCCGACAGCGCCGACATATCCGGCAGCCGGCGGCGCAGTCCCTCCATACCGATGCCCAGCTGCAGATCGCAGGCGATGCGCGTCAGGCGGCGACTGAGGTAAACGGCCTCACGGTGCTCGGTGAGTCTCTGTGCCAGGGTGCCGGCACCCCGCAGTTTCAGCTGCGCCACGCGCCCGAGATCCTCGTACATCTCATCGAGCGAGCCGAACGCCTTCATGAGGGAGGCGGCGGTGCGATGACCGATCCCCGGGACGCCGGGGATGTTGTCCACATCATCGCCGGTCAGTGCCAGGTAGTCCGCGAAACGCTCCGGCAGTACGCCGAAGTGCCGCTCGATGTCGTGATAGCCAAACTGCTCGCGCGCGCCGAAGTCCCAGAAGACGTCCCCGTCGCGCATCAGCTGCGCCAGATCCTTGTCGCGTGTGATGAATGCCGAGCGCACGCCCTCATCGCGCATGAGCGAAGCGAGTGAGCCGATGAGATCATCGGCCTCGTATTCCGGATCGACGAACACCGCAAGCCCGAGGTGCCGGCATAACTCGCGGCAGCGCTCAAACTGCAGCACGAGGTCTGCCGGCGCACGCTCACGGTTGGCCTTGTAGGCCGGATAGATACGGTTGCGGTAGGAATTCGCACGGCGCTGATCGAACGCGACCGCGATGTACTTCGGTCGCACGCGCTCGATGAGGTCCCCGAGGAAGCGCGCGAAGCCAAACACCGCATGCATCGGGTGGCCGTCGCGGTCGCGCATGTCTGGCAGCACGGAGTGGTAGGCGCGAAAGACGTAGACCGAGGCGTCGATGAGGAAGATCAAGGCGGTGCGGCGCTCCTTTGCAGGCGTCTCACCTTAGCAGCGCAGCCCGTGATCGTCACGGGCGCTTTTTCAGGCGAGCCAGCGCTGGATGCGATCGTGCAGCGGGCTTGAGCGCGGAAAGTGCGCCAGCAGGTACTGCATCTGGTCGGCCAGCACGCGCCGCCCCTTCAGAAAGATGTACTCCGCATAGGTCGGCGTGAAGGGTACCGCGATCAGCTGCATCTTGGCCTGTTCGGGCGTGCGCGAGGCCTTCTGGTTGTTGCAGCGCCGGCAGGCGGCGACCACGTTGGTCCACAGATCCGCGCCGCCCTGGCTGAAGGGGCGGATATGATCACGCGACAACTCGCGCGAGGCGAAGCGCTGGCTGCAGTACATGCACAGGTACGCATCCCGACGGAACAACGTCTGGTTGTTCAGCGGCGGCACGTAGTCGTGGCGGGTGTTACCCGGATTGCCCGTGTGGCCCACGGTGGCCACGATCGAGTTCACTTCGAGCCTCGTGCGCCGTCCGGTACGCGCGTTGGTGCCCCCAAACAGCTCAAAGAGCGCCGAGCCGCACGTGTAAGCGACCTGTTCCTGGTGATACAGTCGCGCGGCTTCCTTGTAGTCGATCCACTCGAGGGGCATTCCGGCGACATCTGTACGCAGTACGAGCTGCGACAGCCCCCGCGTAGCGGTTGCGACGATGCGCAGGTCCTGAATCAGACCGTGGTCGGCGCGCTCCAGATCGATGCCTAGCATGGCGGCGTGTAAGATACGGCACTTTTGTGCAAGAATTCAACAGCGCAAAGTATTAATTCGATTACAGATTTTTAACAGCGTGGCCGCCCGGCCACGTCCCGCAAGAGGCTGAGAATGCCAGTAACCATTGGGGCGCTTCGTGAGAGCGCACCGCAAGAGACGCGCGTCAGCCTGGTGCCCGAGGTGGCCGACAAACTCCTGAAGGAGGGGGCACGCGTCCTGCTCGAGCGCGGCGCGGGCGAGCGGGCGCGCTTTCCGGACTCTCTTTATAAGAACGTGACCTGGGCTGAGTCTGCCGAGCAGGTGCTCGGTGAAGCGGACGTGGTGCTCACGGTACAGCCGCTGAGCGTGGCGCAGATCGAGCGCCTGAGGCCCAGCGCCGTGGTCATCGGTTTCATGCAGCCGTACGCGCGCACCAACGAGGTCAAGGCCCTCAAGGCCCGCGGCATCACCAGTTTTGCCATGGAACTCGTGCCGCGCATCTCGCGCGCCCAGTCGATGGATGCGCTCTCCTCGCAGGCCGCAATCGCCGGCTACAAGGCGGTGCTGATCGCCGCGAGCCAGCTGCAGAAGTTCTTCCCGATGCTGACGACCGCGGCGGGCACGATCCGCCCGGCACAGGTGCTGATCATTGGGGCCGGTGTTGCAGGACTGCAGGCGATCGCCACCGCGCGGCGCCTGGGCGCGGTGGTTGAGGCGTACGACGTGCGCGGTGCCACACGCGAGCAGGTGAAGTCTCTCGGGGCCAAGTTCGTCGAGACCGGCGTGAGCGCCGAGGGCAGCGGGGGCTACGCACGCGAGCTCACGGGCGAGGAGAAGGCCAAGCAGCAGGAAGTGCTCGATGCCCGCATCGCCGCCGCCGATGCCGTGGTGACGACCGCATCCGTACCAGGACGGCCGGCGCCGAAGATCATCGCGCGCGCGGTGGTCGAGCGCATGCGCGCCGGCTCGGTCATCGTCGACATCGCCGCCGAGCAGGGCGGCAACTGCGAGCTGACGCGCGCCGGGGAGGTGCTCGAGCACCAGGGCGTGAGGATCGTCGGGGCGGTGAACCTGGCCGCGGAACTCGCCTACAACGCCAGCGAGATGTACGCCCGCAACCTGTTCAACTTCCTCAAGCCCGCCCTGGTGAAGGGCGAGCTTACGCTCGACTGGAATGATGAGGTGTTTGCGCAGTCATGCCTGACGCGCGGCGGTGCTATCCAGCATGAGCCGACGCGCAAGGCGCTGGAGGGCTGAAGATGACCGGGATCGTGGCGCTGTATATTTTCATGCTCGCAGCCTTCACCGGCTACGAGGTCATC
Organism: uncultured Pseudomonadota bacterium; assembly: GCA_963742045.1. Classification (GTDB taxonomy): domain Bacteria; phylum Pseudomonadota; class Gammaproteobacteria; order Steroidobacterales; family Steroidobacteraceae; genus 13-2-20CM-66-19. The sequence continues at coordinate 3,460,656 of CAVUKE010000003.1, read as the reverse complement.
TCGCGCGTGCCGGTGATCCTGCACACCCCGCTCATGTCGGGCTCGAACTTCGTGCACGGCATCGTCCTGGTCGGCGCCATGGTCGCCTTGGGCGGCGCGCACACCACGCTCGAGAAGAGCATCGGCGTCATCGGTGTGCTGCTGGCGGCCGGCAACGCCGTGGGCGGCTACGTGGTCACCGAGCGCATGCTCGAGATGTTCAAGTCGAGCGGCACCCGCAGCGCCGGCAAAGGGAGCCACTGATGCCCTCGTGGCTGTCGCGGGAGCTGCTGATCCAGGCGAGTTACTTCATCACCGCCGTGCTCTTCATCATCGGGCTCAAGCGCATGAGCTCCCCGGTGAGCGCGCGCAGCGGCATCCTCTGGGCCGGTGCCGGCATGCTGGTGGCGACGCTCGTCACCTTCCTCTACCCGGGCATGAGCAACTACGAGCTGATCATTCCGGCGATGTTCGTGGGAGCGGGTCTTGCCTGGTGGAGCGGCAAGCGCGTCGCCATGACCGACATGCCGCAGATGATTGCGCTCTACAACGGCATGGGGGGCGGTGCGGCCGCAGCGATCGCGGCGGTGGAGCTGTATCGCGGGGAAGCTCACGGCTACACGGTCAACACCCTCGCCGTGGCCGGCGGCATCATCGGCGCGATCTCCTTCAGCGGCAGCGCCATCGCGTTCGGGAAGCTCCAGGGCCTCATCAAGCGCAGCTTCCGCTTCCGCGGCCAGCAGATCCTCAATCTGCTGCTGCTCGCGGCGGCCCTGCTCCTCGGGGCACTGATCGGCGCGCACGTGAACGCCGCGCCGCTGGTGGTCACGGGCCTTTTCGTGGTGGCACTGATTCTCGGGCTCACCATGACGCTGCCGATCGGCGGCGCCGACATGCCGGTCGTCATCTCCCTCTACAACGCGCTCACCGGGCTTGCGGTCGCCTTCGAAGGCTTTGTGCTGAGCAATGAGGCGATGATCATCGCCGGCACGGTGGTGGGCTCGGCCGGCACACTGCTCACGAAACTCATGGCCAAGGCGATGAACCGTTCGCTCGGCAACGTACTCTTTTCCGGCTTCGGGGATACCGGCGGCGCGGTGACCGGCACGGTCACGGGCAGCCTAAAACCCATCGACGCGGCGGACGTGGGCGTCATGATGGCCTTCGCCCAGAAGGTGATCGTCGTGCCCGGCTACGGCATGGCAGTCGCACAGGCGCAGCACAAGATCTGGGAGCTGAGCCAGCTGCTCATCGATCGCGGCGTCACCGTGAAGTTCGCGATCCACCCGGTGGCCGGGCGCATGCCCGGGCACATGAACGTGCTGCTGGCCGAGGCGGGCGTGCCGTACGATCTGATCTCGGACCTGGATGAGATCAACGCAGAGTTCGAGACCGCCGACGTCGCGCTCATCATCGGCGCGAACGACGTCGTCAACCCGGTGGCCCGCACCGACAAGTCCAGTCCCATCTACGGCATGCCGATCCTTAACGCCGACAAGGCCAAGAATGTCATCGTCATCAAACGCGGTCAGGGGGCGGGCTTCTCCGGGATCGAGAATGCGCTGTTCTATCTGGACAACACGCGCATGCTGTACGGGGATGCGCAAAAAGCCGCCGGCGAGCTGATCCAGGCGGTCAAAGCCGTCGGCTGATCGCGCGCACCGCGGCCGAACACACCTGGCTCGAACGGCAGCCTCCATGCAGCGTAGAAGTCTTCTCAAGAGTGCCGCGGCCTTGCCGCTCCTCGGCGTACTCCCCCACGCCGCACTCGCGCGCGTCATGACCCCGTTGCGCCGCGTGCGGCCAGCGGATCCCCTCTGGCCGAGTGCTGCGCAGTGGCAGGCGCTCAAGACCCAGGTGGGCGGTAACCTCTTCGAGGTGCAGGCGCTCTTTGCACCCTGCGCAGGCGCGCCCGAGGGTGCCGCGTGCGCCGAGGTGTACCAGAACATCCACAATCCCTTCTACATCGGTGACCAGGCCGGCGGCACCCAGGTCTCCGGGTGGCTGGACGCCTGGACGCCGGAGCCGAGTGTGTATGCGGTCAAAGTGCGCCATGCCGCCGATGTCGCCGCGGCGGTCAACTTCGCGCGCACGCGCAACCTGCGCCTCGTCGTCAAAGGCGGCGCGCACAGTTACCTGGGCACCTCGAACGCTCCTGATTCGCTGCTCGTCTGGACGCGTGCGATGAATGAGATCGCGCTGCACGAGGCTTTCGTCCCGCAAGGCTGCACAGGTGCCCTCGCGCCGACGCCCGCGGTCAGCGTGGGCGCCGGTTGCCTGTGGATCGATGTGTACACGGCCGTGACCACGCGCGCGGGACGCTACGTGCAAGGCGGCGGCTGCGCCAGCGTGGGGGTCGCCGGTCTCATCCAGAGCGGCGGCTTCGGCAGCTTCTCCAAGGGCTTCGGCAACGCCGCCGCAGGATTACTCGAAGCCGAGATCGTCACCGCCGACGGCCGGGTACGCGTGGTCAACCCCTGCAACGACCCGGACCTGTTCTGGGCGCTGAAGGGTGGCGGGGGCGGCACCTACGGTGTGATCACGCGCCTGACACTGCGTACCCACGATCTGCCGGAGTTCTTCGGCGCCGCCTGGGGCACGGTCAAAGCGAACTCCGACGATGCCTTTCAACGGCTGATCGGCCGCTTCGTCGCCTTCTACGCGACGAGCCTCGCCAATCTGCACTGGGGCGAGCAGGTGGCGGTGCAGTCGGATAACTCACTGAAGATCTCGATGGTCAGCCAGGGCCTGAGCAAGGAGGAGGCGCGTGCGGTCTGGAAGCCTTTCTTCGACTGGATCGCCGCCTCCGCCGACTACACGGTGACGGATAAGCTCGGTGCGGGGGCGCACCGCGCACAGAGCTGGTGGGAAGTACAGAGCAATCCGAGCATGGTCCGCGACCTGCGCCCCGGCGCCCCGCCGGGGCGCGGCTGGTGGCAGGGTGATCAGGACCAGGTGGGAGCTTATCTGCATGGCTATGACTCTCTGTGGCTGCCGGCAGCGCTCCTGCAGCCGGCCGAGCAGCCGCGGCTGGCGGCGGCGCTCTTCGCCGGCAGCCGTCACAAGAGCATCGAGTTGCACATCAACAAGGGACTCGCCTTTGCGCCACCCGAGGCCATCAGGGCGAGCCTCGACACCGCGATGAACCCGGCGGTCACCGAGGCCTTCGCCCTCGCCATCATCGCCGACGGCGAGGCGGCCGCGTATCCGGGCATGAAGCGCCCGCCCATCGATCGGGAGGCGGCACACAAGGACGCCCGCGCCATCGACCGCGCCACGCAGGAGTTGCGCCGGGTCGCCCCGTTGCCGGGTTCGTACCTCTCCGAGAGCAACTACTTCAACGCCAACTGGCAGCAGGCCTATTTCGGCAGTCACTACCCGAAGCTTCTGGCGATCAAGAAACGTTACGATCCGCAGGGTCTGTTCTTCGTGCACCACGGGGTGGGGAGCGAGGCGTGGTCTGCGGATGGTTTCGCGCGCATCGACGCCTGAAGCGCCATGGAGCGTAAATCCGTCAGCACCTTTGGCTACGAGCACCGTCGTGAAGCGCCGCTGTCGAACCGGCTGTTTTATCTGCGACTGCTGCGCCACTTCGCGCTCGCGGTGGTGCTGCTCGCGGTCTCGCTCCTGATCGGCATGCTCGGCTATGAGCACTTTGAGCATCTGGAGTGGCACGATGCCTTCGAAAACGCCTGCATGCTGCTGGGCGGCATGGGGCCGGTGAACAACCCGGTAAGCAACGCCGGGAAGCTCTTCGCCGGCTGGTACGCGCTCTACGCGGGACTGATCTTCCTCGTCACCGCCACCATCATCCTGGCCCCGGTGCTGCATCGGATGCTGCATTTACTTCATTGTGACGAGCGTGACAAATGACACCTCCCCCGGAAGGGCCGCCCGGCATTTTCGGGCCGCTCATCGCGGCGGCGCTCGTACTGTGCGTCGCACCGCTGTGCGCCGCCCCCGCAACACCCGCCGCCCAGACGACAAAACCCCTCACCACCGCGCAGGTGCTGGCCGCTTCCGGGGCCGCCGACTGGCGCGCGCTCGATCCGCTGAACACTCTTTATATGCAGCTGCCCTCGGGTCGGGTCATCATCGAACTCGCACCGCAGTTCGCCCCGCACCACGTCGCCAACGTCATCGCCCTGGCCCGGGGCCACTACTTCGATGGGCTCGCGATCATGCGCGCGCAGGACAACTACGTCGTGCAGTGGGGGGATGCGGAGGGTAAGAAGCCGGTCGGTGAGGCGCAACGTACGCTCGCGGCGGAGTTCGAGCGCCCGCTGCGGGGGCTGACGGTGGTGAAGCTCGTCGACCCGGACACCTACGCCCCCCTCGTCGGGTTTCTCGACGATTTTCCCATGGCGGCGGACCCCGCCAGTGGCCGGGCCTGGCCGGTACACTGCTACGGCATGGTGGGGGCCGGACGCGACAACGACGTCGACTCCGGTGGTGGCACGGAGCTCTACGTCGTCATCGGTCAGGCGCCGCGACACCTGGACCGCAACGTCACGCTGCTCGGCCGGGTGGTGCAGGGGATGGAGCTGCTCAGCGTGATGCCACGCGGCAGCGGCGCGCTGGGCTTCTATGAGCACCCCGAGCAGCGCATACCGATCAGTTCCCTGCGGGTCGCGAGTGACGTGCCGCTGACCCAGCGCACGCAGCTCGAGGTCCTGCGGACCGACACCCCGACCTTTCTCGCCTATGTGGCGGCACGTCGCAACCGTCTCGAGGAGTGGTTCAAGGTGCCGGCCGGACGCGTGGACGTCTGCAACATTCCGATTCCGGCGCGGGTACGCGCGAGCCCCGCGGCGCGCTGAGCCGCCGCTTCAGCGGTGCGGCGGCGGCCCGTGCGGCGGCGCGTGCGGCGGCCCGGACTGCTTCAGGTGCTCGCGCGCGTGCTGCACCATCTGCTGGCGTTGCGCGGGCGTGGCGTTGCGCCACTGCTCGCGCAGCATCTGGCGCCGGGCCGGCGGCAGCTGCTGAAAGCGGTGAAAGTTCTCGCGGACGATCGCGCGCTCATTCGGCGGCAGCGCCTGGAACTGCTGCCAGCGGTTGCGCAGCGCCTGGCGCTGCTCCGGTGGCAGGGCGCGCCAGCGCGTGAAGCGCTCGCGCGCCTGGTCGCGCTGCTGCTGCGACATTCCGAGCCAACGCTCGCTGCCGCGCGCGAGCGCCTGCTGACGCGCCGGCGGGAGCGTGCTCCACTGACCGCCGAACTTGGACAGCAGCTGCTGCTGCGGCGGCGAAAGACTCGACCAGCTGACCGGGGCGGCCGGCACCGTGGGCGGGGCCTGTTGCGCCAGCAGCGGCGTGGCGCACCAGAGCAGCGCCGCCAAAAGCAGGGAGTGTCGGGTGTTATTCATTGTTCTTCACTCCGGCGGCGCTCGCAGGCGGGGGCGGTGCAGGTGTCGCGGGCGGCTTCACCGCAGCACCGGCGGGCGCCGTGGACGGTGGCCGCGCGGCACTCGCCTGCGCGAGGTAGTCCGGATTGACCTCGGCAAGCCCGTCGACGCTGCCGAGAAACTCCAGAAAGCCCGGGTCCGGATCCTGGGTGGGCGGCTTGCGCGCATCGTCGGCGCGGGCCGCGCCGGCCAGCAGCGCGCACCCGAGCAGCACCGTGAAGCCGGCGATTTTGTGGGGCATCAGCCCTCGCTCTCGGCATTGTCGGTCTGGGCCGCAGCCCACTCGTAGAACGAGCCGTCCCCATTCTGAACCAGATCCAGACCCTCACTGTCAGCGAGCAGATCGATGTCTTCCATCGCCGAGTGCTGCCCTTCGAGCAGCGGCAGCTCCCCGCCCGGGTTGCGATGCCACAGCGTCACGGCCACCAGCACCGCAGCGGCCGCCACCCCGGCAGCCGGCATCAGTGTGAAGGTGCGCCAGCGGCTGCGGCGCCGACCCTGCGCAGCTTCAAGCGCCGCGTGTCGCGCCTGATTCAGGCGCGAGCGCGTGCGCGCATCGATGCGCAGCACGCTCTCTTCCAGGAGGATGCGCGCGTTGCGCTCAAACTTCGTCAGCGGCTCAGGCGCCCGGCTCATAGAGCTCTCCGAGTTGCGCGCGCAGCGACTGCACTGCGCGGAAATAATGTGTCTTAACACTGCCCTGCGAGCAGCCCATCGCGGCGGCCGTCTCCGCCACGTCCATCCCCTCAAGCGTGCGCAGCAGGAACGCCTGCTGCTGGCGTCGCGGCAGCCCGTTCAGGGCCTTCTGCAGTGCGCCCATCGCCTCGTCCAGTTCCAGCCGCTTGACCGGCTGCGGCTCGTGGCTTGGCGCCTGGCTGATCGGATCCGGCTCATCCTCGTCCTCCTCGCCGCGAAACGGGAGCCAGGCGATTACGCGGCCGCGAACGGTGCGGCGGCGCTGCATATCACGGATGCGGTTTTCCAGAATACGGTAGAAGAGCGGCTTCCACTCCTCCGCGGGGCGATCAGCGTAGGCGCGGGCAAGCTGCAGCATCGCGTCCTGCACCGCATCCAGCGCGTCGTCCTCGTGGCGCAACCCCGCCTGGGCGATCTTGAACGCCTTGAGCTCGACGCTGGCCAGAAACTGGTTCAGCGCACGGGATCGACTCGGGGCAGAAGAATCCGTCTGGTCCACGTCGCCGTGTAATGCGGCCGGCATGCTATAAGGCGAGGCGAGCGTAGCAAACTCGTACATGGCGTGTATAACGCGCACGCGCCTGACCTGGTTGACGGGCCTGCTGTCCCGCAAGTCACTGATTTAGCTAAAACGTGAGCCCTGAGTCTCAAGTGCTGCGGGTGGCGCTCGACACCCCCCTGCGCCGGCTGTTCGACTATCTCGTGCCCCCCGCCTGCGGCGGCGCTGCGGTGCCCGCTGGCGTGCGCGTGCGGGTGCCCTTCGGCCGCCAGCGTCTGGTCGGCCTCGTTATGGCATGCGCCGACTCCTCTGAACTGGCACCCGAGCGCCTCAAACGGGTGCTCGAGGTGCTCGACCCCGTACCGGTACTCGATACCGCCGCGCTGGGTCTTCTGAGCTGGGCCGCCGAGTACTACCACCACCCGATCGGTGAAGTGGTTGCCGGCGCTTTGCCGAAGGCCCTGCGCCTGGGGGCCCCCGCGCAGGGGCACGAGGAGCACTGGGTCGTCACGGCAGCCGGGGCGGAGCAGTTCGCACAGGGTCATCCGCGTCGGGCCCGCAAACAGCGGGCGCTTCTGGAGTTGCTCACCGGGGCGGGCGTCAGCGGCGCCCGAGAGCTCACCGAGCGCCTGCCCGGCTGGCGCGCGGTCGCGCGCGCGCTGCTCGGCCGCGGCTGGCTGGCGAGGAGCGAGATCACGGTCGTGCCACCCCCCTCGGGGGCGAGCGTACGCGGGGCCGGGCCACCGCTCTCCGGCGAGCAGGCCGAGGCGGTGGCCGCGATCGGGGCGGCGCTGGGTGATTACGCCGCCTTCGTGCTGCACGGGATCACCGGCAGCGGCAAGACAGAGGTGTATCTGCAGCTGGTGGCCCGCGTGCTCGAGGCCGGGCGCCGTGTGCTGGTGCTGGTGCCGGAGATCGGGCTCACCCCGCAGCTCGTCGGGCGCTTCCGCGAGCGCTTCGCAACGCCCATGGCGGTGCTGCACTCGGCGCTCACCGATCAGGAACGTCTGCGCGCCTGGCGTGACGCCTTCAGCGGCCACGCCCGCATCGTGCTCGGCACGCGCTCGGCCGTGTTCGCGCCGGTCCCGGACCTCGGACTCATCGTGGTCGATGAGGAGCATGATGCCTCCTTCAAGCAGCACGAAGGCGCGCTGCGTTACTCGGCGCGCGACCTTGCGGTGGTACGGGCGAGCCACGCGCGCGTGCCCATCGTCCTGGGCTCCGCCACCCCGGCCCTCGAGACGCTGCAGAACGTGGCCGCCGGGCGCTACCGGCGGCTGCGGCTCGAGCGCCGCGCGGCACAGGCGCGGCCGCCACACCTGAAACTCGTCGACCTGCGCAGCAGCGCCGTGCGCTCGGGCATCGCCACCCCGGCGGTGCAGGCGATCGAGCGGCACCTGGCCGAGGAGGGCCAGGTGCTCATGTTCTTGAACCGCCGCGGCTACGCACCGAGCCTACTGTGTACGGCCTGCGGCTGGATCGCACCGTGCCGCGAGTGCGATGCGCGCCTCACGGTGCACCAGGGGGCCGCGCGGCTGCGCTGTCACCACTGCGGCGCCGATGCGCCCCTGCCGCAGCGCTGCCCGCAGTGCGGCTTCGCCGTAAAGGCGGTGGGCCAGGGCACCGAGCGCATCGAGGAGGCGCTCGCCGCGCTCTTCCCCGCGGTGCAGATCGCCCGCCTCGACCGCGACGTCGTGCGCAAGCGCGGCGATCTGGAAGCGGTCGTGCAGCGCATGGCCTCGGGCGATGCGCGCATTCTCGTGGGCACGCAGATGGTGACCAAGGGGCATGATTTTCCGAACCTCACGCTGGTCGTCGTGCTCAACGCCGACCAGGGTCTGTTCAGCACCGATTTTCGCGCCCCCGAGCGCCTGGCGCAGACCATCGTGCAGGTCGCCGGCCGGGCCGGACGTGGCAACCGGCCTGGGGAAGTGCTCATCCAGACCGAGTTTCCCGAGCATCCGCTGCTGCGCAACCTGCTGGCGGAGGGTTATGACGGGTTCGCGCGTGCCGCGCTCGAGGAGCGCGCGCAGGCGGCGTGGCCGCCGTTCTCGCGACTGGCCGCGGTGCGCGACTCGGCCAAGACCCACGAGGCGGCGCTCGGCTTTCTGAGCGAAGCGCGCGCGCTCGCGCGCGCCGCCCCGCGCGGCGTGCGGCTGCTGGGTCCGGTGCCGGCCGCCATGGCCAAGCGCGCCGGGCGCTACCACGCGCAGCTGCTCATCGAAAGCGCCGAACGCGCGCGCCTGCACGGCTTTCTGGATGAGTGGTTGCCAGAGGTCGAGCAGCTCAAGAGCGCGCGCGCGGTGCGCTGGTCGCTCGATGTGGATCCGCTGGAACTGTTCTGAACGCCCCCGCTTGCAGCGGGCGCACCCGGCGGCGCCCCGGTAAGAGCGGACCGCGCGCGCGGGGGCGTGCGAATTTCGCGCCGCGCAGCGGTCAAAGGCGGCCCACGGCAGATCGCTTCGGGTAAACTCGCGCGCTGCCCTCTGCCGCGGAACTCTCACCCCTTTGAAACAAGAACTCGAGCAGCTGCTGCTCGCCGCCTTGCGCAAACTCGCCGGCACCCTGTTGCCCGAGATGCCGCCCGCCTCTGCCGTGACGCTCGAGCGCACGCGCGAGGCGCAGCACGGTGAGTTTGCCACCAACCTCGCACTGCGCCTGGCGAAGCTTGCGCGCAAGAACCCGCGCGAGCTTGCGGCCGCGATCGTCTCGGCGCTGCCGGCGAGTGCGCTGGTGGCGCGCGCCGAGGTCGCCGGCGCCGGCTTCATCAACTTTCATCTCGCACCGGAGGCGTACGCGCGCGAGCTCGCTGCCATTCATGCGCGCGGCGCGCACTACGGCGAGAGCACCCTTGGGGCCGGTGAGCGGGTGTTGCTCGAGTTCGTGTCGGCCAATCCCACCGGGCCGCTGCACGTTGGCCATGGCCGCCAGGCCGCCTACGGGGCGACGCTCGCTAACATCCTCCGGGCCGCAGGCTTCAGCGTCGAGCGCGAGTACTACATCAACGACGCCGGACGGCAGATGGACATCCTCGCGGTGAGCACCTGGGTGCGTTACCTCGAGAGCTGCGGTGAGGAACTGCCGTTTCCCGAGAACGGCTACCGCGGCGATTACGTACGCCCGCTCGCGCTACAACTCAAGGCCGACGTCGGCGAGCGCCTGCGACGCCCGGCGGCGGCGGTGCTCGCGCAGTTGCCCGCGGATGCTCCCGCCGGGGACAAGGAAGCCTATATCGATGCCCTGATCGAGCGCGCGCGGGCGCTCATCGGCGCGCAGGGCTTCGGGCAGGTGCTCGAGCTGTCGCTGACGCGGATGCTGGCCGACATCCGTGAGGACCTCACCGAATTTGGCGTGGTATTCGAGCACTGGACCTCCGAGCGCGCGCTCACCGAGAGCGGTGCCATCGATCACGCCCTCGCGGTGCTTCAAGCCCAGGGGCGGCTCGAGCGCCGCGACGGCGCCGCTGTGGTTCCGCGCCAGTGAGTTTGGCGACGAGAAAGACCGCGTGGTGGTGCGTGAGAATGGCCAGAAGACCTATTTCGCCTCGGACATCGCCTATCACCTCGCCAAGTGCGAGCGCGGCTTCAAGCGCCTCATCGATGTACTCGGCGCCGACCACCATGGGTACGTCGCGCGTGTGCGTGCCGGGCTCATCGCCATGGGGCAGCCGGGCGATTGCCTGGAAGCGACGCTCATTCAGTTCGTGAGCCTGTTCCGCGGCACGCAGAAGATCCCGATGGGCAAGCGTGAGGCGCAGTTCGTGACGCTGCGCCAGCTGCGCGAGGAAGTGGGCAACGATGCCTGCACGCTTCTTCTACCTGATCCGCAGTCACGATCAGCCGCTCGATTTTGACCTCGAGCTCGCCAAGTCGCGCACCAACGAGAATCCGGTCTACTACATCCAGTACGCGCACGCGCGTGTGGCGAGCGTCATGAAGCAGCTGAGCGCGCGCGGACTCCCCTACGATGGCGCGCAGGGGCTGGCGGCGAGCGCAACCCTCAGCAGCCCCCAGGAGCAGGGCGTGCTCAGCACCCTCAGCCGCTATCCGGAGTTCGTCGAGCAGGCAGCTCTCAACCACACGCCGCACACGCTGGTGCATTACCTGCGCGATCTCGCTAACGTCTTCCACACCTACTACAACGCCGAGCAGTTCATCGTCGGGGACGACGCGCTGCGCAACGCGCGCCTGGCGCTCGTGCTCGGGGTGCAGCAGGTGCTGCGCAATGGACTTGCGCTGCTCGGTGTTTCGGCACCGGAGAGCATGTGAGGGCGCGCTGGCGGCGCGCGCCAGGGGCGAAGCTGTGGCCAAACTGACCGGCCGCGACTACAAGGGTAGCCAGCGCCGCGGGCTCAGGGTGCGCGGGCTGCGCGAGTTTGCCTACGGCACCATCGCCGGCGCGCTGCTCGCGGGCCTCGTGTTTGCTTATGTCTACAGCCGTGTGCACCACTCCGCGGACGCCCCCGACACTCCGCGGCCGGACCCGCACCGCGTGACGCGCGCGGACGCGGAAGCGAGCGGCCCGGGCTCGGGCAAGAGTGCCGAGAAGTACGACTTCTACGAGATGCTGCCGAATTTCGAGGTGGTCGTCCCGGAGAAGGACAAGGACGTCAAGCGCGATCTGCCGGCGACTGCAAAGATCGAACGGCCCGGCGTGTACGTGCTGCAGGCCGGCTCGTACCGCAACGAGTCCGACGCCAACCGCGTGCGCGCGCAGCTCGCGCTGCAGGGCGTCGACGCCAAGGTGCAGCGGGTCGCGGTGGACGCTGATGTCTGGCACCGCGTGCGCATCGGCCCCATCAGCAATCTTGATGAACTTAACAAAGTGCGCAGGCAGCTGCAGGCGGCCGAAGTGGACGCGCTCGTGATCCGGGTGGGCGACTAACCGTCCCGAGGCAGTCGCAGAGCATGGCGCTCGCCCTTGAACCAGCGGGCAACAGCGTAACGCCGCTCAAGCTCGCCGGTGATGATCACCGGCTGTCTTACACGGAGACGCGGGTCAAGATGCTGGCAGCGCTCGAGGGCTTCTTGGCAGCGCACATGGGTAAGTAAGCACTCGAGGCGCAGCCGCGCACGAACCTACCGAGCCATCGACCGCTGTTTAACTTCCCGCGTATTCAGCGCGCGCGGCTGCGTCGGGCGGCCCTTGGGGCGCGGTTTTCGCGGCTTGACGGCCGCAGCGCTGGCGGCAGCCCGGGTCGCCAGCGCACGCTGGCTCCAGCTCAGGAGCTCCTCGGGATCTTCCAGCACCTCTGCCGGCACCTCAAAATAAGTCATGCTGATCTCGGGCCGGTCCGCATAAGGGCGGAAGGCTGCCATGCCGCGGGCTGTGTAGTCGCCGCGGCTCGCTTCATCGACACGCAGGTAGAGCGTGTCGTCGCTGATGATGCCGAAGAAGACGGCCTCGCAATACAGTCCGGCGGCGCCGAACATGCGCCGTGCATGCACACGCCCGAGCCCGTGCAGCTGCTCGAGGATGAACTGCAGATAATCGCTGCTGACTGCCACGCGCCAGATCCGGACGCGGTCAGTCGTCGCTGATGTTGCGGAAATCAACCCCGAGTGAGCGCAGCTTGCGGTACAGGTGGGTGCGTTCCATGCCGACCCGCTTGGCGAGCTGGCCCACCTTGCCGCTGCAGAGCAACAGCTGCTGCTGCAGGTAGGCGCGCTCGAACTGTTCGCGCGCCTCGCGCAGCGGCAGGGCGAGCAGGTCCTGCTTCACCAGCGGCTCATCCGCGGGGGTCTGCACGGCGAGCTCGCGCTCGATCTCCTCGAGCCGGATCTCCTCGGTGCCGCCGTGGATGAGCAGACGATGCACCAGATGGCGCAGCTCGCGCACGTTGTCCGGCCAGGGATAATTGCGCAGACGGTTCTGCGCGGCGACGCTGAAGCGCCGGAACGGCAGCCCATCGGCATCGACCATGCGATCGACCTGGTGACGCAGCAGATCCGGCACGTCCTCGGCGTACTCGCGCAGCGGCGGCACGCGCACGATGAGCACGTTCAGGTGCGCGAGCAGGTCGCGCCGCAGTGCCTCAGTCCCGGCGCGCTGCTCGATCCCCGGCTGCGCCGAGGAGAGTACGCGCGCGCGGAAGCTGACCGGCTCGCGCCCGCCCAGACGTGTGAACTGGCCCGATTCAAACGCGCCAAACAGCAGACGCTGTGCGCCGGGCGGCAGATCTTCGACCTCGTGGATAAAGAGCGTGCCGCTGCCGGCCTCCTCGAGCACGCCGGCCACGTTCGCCCCGTCGGCCTCCTCACGGCCGAACAGGCGCGCTTCCGTATCCGCATCGCGCAGGCTGCTCGCCACGAGCGACACGAAGGGCGCGTTCGCGTGCGCGCCGTGCTCATGCAGGTAGCGGGCGAACGCCTCGCGCCCGGAGCCGGGCTCGCCGATCAGCAACACCGGGGAGGGGTTGGCGGCGATCTGCTGCAGCTCCGCGCGCAGCTGCTGCATGACGCGGCTCTTGCCGGAGCGGCAGCGCGAGCGGGGTGCCCATAAGCCTGCCGGACTGACGGTGGCGCCGGCCGGCATCGAGCGCCCGCTCGACGGTGCGCAGCAGCTTGGCGAGTGACAGCGGCTTCTCGACGAAATCGAAGGCGCCGAGGCGCGTCGCCTCGACCGCGGTCTCGACCGTGCTGTGCCCGGACATCATGACCACCGGACAGCCGTCGGCTCGCGGCCCACCGACCACTCGCGCAGCAGCGTGATGCCATCGACGTCGGGCATCCAGATATCCAGCAGCACCAGATCGGGCACCTGGCGAGCCCGCGAGGCGCGCGCCTGCGCGGCGTTGGCGGCGACGTCGACCTCGTAGCCCTCCTCGGAGAGGATCTCTTTCAGCAGGCCGCGGATGTCCGCCTCGTCATCGACCACCAGAATGTGTGGACTGCTCATGCCCGTTCCCTCCGCAACTGCTCTCGGCGTTCGCGCGCGCCCCCGGTCGCGGACCGGGTGCTGTCCTTGACGGGCAGCACGACGCGCACGCGTGCTCCGCCTTCGGGTCGGTTGTCGGCATCGATCCGGCCGCCGTGTTCCTCGATGATTTTCTTCACGATTGCGAGCCCCAGTCCCGTCCCCTTCGGCTTGCTGGTCACGTACGGGTCGAACACCCGCCCCAGCAGTTCGCGCTGAAAGCCCGGTCCATTGTCACACACGCTCACGGCGGCGTATTCGGCCTCGCCGCTCATCTCCAGCTTCGTCGTGATCTCGAGCTGCGGAGAGCCAACCCCATCAAGTGCTTCCAGCGCGTTGGTCACGAGATTGTTGAGGATCTGGCGCACGCGGCCACGGTCGGCCTCGATCGCCTCGATCTGGGCATCGAGCTGCAGCTGGATCTGGGTGCGCGGGTCCTGCGAGCGGTACAGGTCGGCCACTTCCGCCACCAGCTGATTCAGGCTGAAGCGCGTGATGTGCATCTCCGGGGCGCGCGCGTACTCGCTGAAGGCATTGACCATCTGCTGCATGGTCTGCACCTGCTGCACGATGGTGCGCGTGCCGCGCTCGAGGATGTCCGCGTCGCGCTCGCTCATGCCGGCGAGCAGGCGCCGCCGCAGCCGCTCGGCGGACAGCTGGATCGGGGTGAGCGGGTTCTTGATCTCGTGCGCGAGACGGCGGGCGACCTCGCCCCAGGCGGCGTCGCGCTGCGCCTGCAAGAGCGCGGTGATGTCATCGAACACGATGACAAAGCCGACGCCTGCATCCTCACCCGGCAGTGAGGTGCAGGCGCACATGAGCGTGCGGCGCCCGCCGGCGCCATCCAGGTCGAGCTGCTCGCGCCACTCCTCGCGCCCGGCGGCGAAGCGCACCGCGAGCGCGGCGACGAACTGCCCGAGGCGCTCGTTGCCGGCGGCAAGTTCCGGCAGCGAACGGCCCGTGGCCGCCGACAGATCCGTGCCGAGGATTGCGCCGGCGGCCTCATTGGCGTTGCGCACGGTGAGGGAGCGGTCGATGGCGAGCACGCCGGTCGAGAGGCGCGCCAGGATGATGGCGAGGCGTGTCGCGCTCGCGTTCCACCGCCTGCTGACTGTGCGTGGCTTCCGCGCGCGCACGGCGCAGGCGCTTGGTCATGTCGTTGAAGGAGTGCACGAGAAAGCCCATCTCATCGCGCGAGGGCAGCGGCAGACGCGTGGCGAAGTCGCCCTTGCCGACCGCGCGCGTGCCCTCGATCAGGTCCTGCACCGGGCGCACCAGGCGCTGCGCGGAGTAGATCGCCAGGTAGATCGCCGCGAGCATCGCGAGCAGCACCACGAGCGTGAGTGTGAGCCGGAAGCTGTACTTGAGCGGCTCGCGCATGGCGGCGAGGTTGCCGTACTGCGTTGTAAGAGCTCTGCACGGCCTCCGACGAGCGCGGCCAGCTGCGCCGGCACCGGGTAGAGCGCCACGACGAAGCGCGTCTCGCCCCCGGCGGTGGCGCGCGGCAGCACCGCAGCGGTACGGATGAGATAACGACCGCCGTTTTGCGGCTCGAGGCTCACGTACGGCAGGCGCTGTTCCACCTGGCGCACCAGATCCGGCGCGGGCTGCGAGGGCAGCGTCTCGAGCGGGTTCTCGAGGCTCGTCGCGACGATACGGCCGTGCTGCCCGAAGAGGGAGATCTCGAGCGCCTGAGTGGCGCGCCGCTCGGCGTCGAGCTTGCGCCGGGATGTCGGCCGCGTCGCTGCCGGCGAGTGCGTGGGCGAGCGTCACGGTGCGCTCCGAGTACTCGCGCATGCGCAGATCGAGCGCGGCGCGCGAGAGGCCGAGGGCATCGTTCAGGCCCTGTTTCACTTCGACCTTGAACCAGCTGTCGATGCCCTGGTTGATGAACTCGAGCGAGGAGACATACACGATCAGGAGCGGGGCGATCACCAGCGCACCGAAGATCCCGACCGTGCGGGCGGTCAGGCGCGAGCCGGGCACGTGGGCGCGGTAGTCGCGCACCAGCCGCCACAGCTTGCGTGCGAGCAGCACGCTCATGCCGATGACGCCGAAGGCATCGACCAACAAGATCCACAGCTGCAGGCGGCCGAACTCCGCGGAGTTCTGCACGCTCTTGGCCAGCAGCAGAAACGCCCCAAGTCCGATCGCGCTCCACAGCAGCACCTGGCCCACGGCGACCCAGCGCAAACCCCGCGGCGGTCGAGCGCTTATACCGGGAGTGACCATGTGTACCACTCGCTCACGCGCGCCCAGTCATCGGTCCAGAAGAGGATCACCCGCATCGAAGAGGGCAGGTGCCCGCGACGCACGCCGGCGCGCACACTGATGTTGTAGTTGCCCCCGTCCAGCTGCGGCTCAACGAGAATCGGCCAGGCGTCCACGTGCCCGAGATAGCCGAGCGCCTCCTCGAGCGTCGCGAAGGTGCTCTGATCGCCGCTCTTGGTGTCCTTCACCACGTAGCGGTCGCTCACGGCGTGATAGGTCAGCTCGCGCCGCAGCGTCAGGTCGACGATCGCGGCGTTGAACCAGAAGCGCCGGTCGCGCTCCACCCGCGCATCCAGATCGAAGGTCAAGGTGATGCCGTCGCGCAGCGCGTCGTGGATGGCGGGGCTCTCGGGATACTCGACGCGCGCGTACAGGAGGAATACCCCTTTGTCGACGTTGACGTAGGCCGATCGCACCTCGAGAACGCCTTCAAGAGCGTTGCCGTGCGCCAGGCCCCCGAGAAGGAGGCCGACGGCGCACAGGGTCGTGATCAGCCTGCCCGGGATCAAACCAGTCCTTGTTGGAACGCCGCGTAGCATGGACGCCTGCGACGGCAGGTGCTCAGGTTCCGGCCGTTGTCTTTTCGAGACAAGCATAATAGAAGCCGTCGGTCCCCGCCTGTGCTCCGGGCAGGAGCTGCACCCCCACCACACGATCGAGCCCTCCGGGCGCCAGCACCGCAGCCTTGGGCATGGCCGCCACATGCAGGACCGGCACCTCCTCTAAGAGGCGCGCCACGAGCGCTTCGTTCTCTTCGGGCAGCACGGAGCAGGTGACATAGAGCAGGCGCCCGCCCGGGGTGAGCAGCGCTGCGGCCGAGCGCAGCAGTGCCAGCTGCTCGGCGGCGAAGGTCGCCACATCCGTCTCGCGCCGCAGCAGCTTGATGTCCGGGTGCCGCCGGATGACCCCGGTCGAGGAGCACGGCGCGTCCACCAGAATGCGTTCGTACGGGCGCCCGTCCCAAAAGGACGCCGGCTCGCGCAGGTCACCGACGAGGGTGCGCGCGCGGCGCCCGAGCCGCCGCAGGTTCTCCTCGATGAGCGCGACGCGCTCGGCACTGATATCAAGGGCCGTCAGCTGGATGTCCCCGGCCACCTCCAGCAGCTGGCCGGTCTTGCCCCCGGGGGCGGCGCAGGCATCGAGCACGCGCTGCCCCGAGTGCACCTGCAGGAGCGCCGCGGTCAGCTGCGCGCCGGCGTCCTGCACGGACACGAGTCCGTCGTCAAAGCCCGGAAGCTCGCTGACGGCTCTTGGCTGATCCAAAGTAACGCCGGAATTAATCCATTGTATTTCTTGTGCGTCAATGGAAGCCTCCTGCAGGCGGCCGACGAATGCGTGCGCCGTCGTGCGGGACCGGTCGACCCGCAGCGTCATCGGAGGATGGGTGTTGTTGGCCTCCAGGATCTGCAGCGCGTGCGCCGGCCAGATCTGCTGCAGCCGCTCGACCAGCCAACGCGGATGGGCCGTGCGCCCGGGAAGTGTGCTGTCGATGCGGCCGAACAAGGCGCCCCGCTCGCGCACGAAGCGCCGCAGCAGCGCGTTCGTCAGCGCCGCCGCCGGGGCTTTGCCGAGGAGGCGGGCGGCATCGACGGCGGCGTTCACGGTCGACTCCGCGACGTTGCGCGAGTACTCGATCTGGTGAGCCGCACACACGAGGAGCGCGTGCACGGGGCCGGCAATCCCGCGCGGGCGGCGCAGCAGCGCGTCGATCGCCGGCGCGAGCCGCAGATACCAGCGCACGCTACCGAGGGTGATCGCGCGCACGGCGGCGCGCTCGCGGCCATGCTCGATCGCCGCCAGGGCCGCCTCCGCCGACTGGCCCCTGGAGATCACCGCTTCCAGGGCACGGGCCGCCCCTGCGAGCGCAGGCGCACCCGGCGCCCAGGTGGTCCTACCCAAGACGGTGTCCGAGAAGGCGGTGGCTGTGGGAGAAGTCCCGGACGCACACCCGCTTACGCCCCGGTTGCTGCACTTCGGTGACCGCCAGTATTCCCCGACCGCAGCGCACGAGCATCTTATCGTCCCGTACGGCGATGATCACACCCTGTTCGAGGCTTTTGTCGGCGGTACGAAGCACGTTGAGCTCAGCTTCATCGCTCGGATGGGCGCCGTAGATACGCAGCTGCTCGCCCTGGAGCGTGGTTTCGGCCACCGGCCAGGGATTAAATGCCCGCACCTGCCGCCCGATCACCGCGGCATCCTGCGTCCAGTCGATGCGGGCCTCGGCCTTGCCGATCTTCGCAGCGTAGGTCACCCCCTGCGGGGGCTGCGGCACGGGAATCAGGCGGCCCGCGGCGATGGCCTCGAGCGTCTCGAGCAGCGCGGCGGCCCCGAGAAGCGCCAGAGCGTCGTGCACGGAACCCCCGGTATCGGTGGCGGAAATGGGCCGCACCCGGGAGCTCAGGAGCGCGCCGGTATCCAGGCCCTGATCCATTTGCATGATCGTCACGCCGGTCTGCTGATCGCCGGCGAGGATCGCACGCTGAATGGGCGCAGCCCCCCGCCAGCGCGGCAGCAGGGAGGCGTGAATGTTCAGACACCCATAGCGCGGCAGCGGCAGTATTTCGCGCGGCAGCAGCAGCCCATAAGCGACCACGATGAGCGCCTCGGGCGCCCAGTGCTGCAGCACGCTGCGGGCCGCTTCACTGCTGAGCGTCTCGGGCTGCGCGAGCGGCAGCGCGCGCGCCAGCGCCGCCGCCTTGACCGGGCTCGGCTTCACCTGACGGCCGCGCCCCTGCGGGCGATCCGGCTGGGTGAGGACGCCGACGACCTCATGCTGCGCACACAGTGCGGCGAGCGCGGGCAGGGCAAACTCCGGCGTGCCGGCGAAGGCGACGCGCAATGTCAGTACGCGCGCCGCGCGCCGCCCGCTCCGGAGCCTGCGTGCGAGGCGCGCTCCTTGCGCTCCTTGTCGAGCTTTTTGCGGATGCGCTCGCGCTTCAGATCCGACAGATAATCGACAAAGAGCTTGCCCTCCAGATGATCCATCTCGTGCTGGATGCACACGGCGAGGACCTCCTCGTACTCGCCCTCCATGAGTGCACCGTGCCGATCGTGCGAGCGCAGGCGTATCTTGGCGGCGCGCTTCACCTCATCGAAGATCCCCGGTACCGAGAGGCAACCCTCCTCGCTCGTCGCCTCGCCCTCGCGGGTGAGGATCTCGGGGTTGATCAGTACCAGCGGCTGGGTGCGCTCATCGGAGATGTCGATGACGACCACGCGCTGGTGCACGTCCACCTGGGTCGCCGCCAGCCCGATGCCCGGAGCGGCATACATCGTCTCGAGCATGTCATCGATCAGCGTGCCTAAAGCGGCATCAAAACGCGTCACCGGCTGCGCACGGGTGCGCAGTCTCGGGTCGGGAAATTCGAGGATAGTTCGTAGGGCCATGGGACGATCTATATAGGGGCGCGCCGGCCGTGATCCAGCGCACAAAGTTGACATTAATTCGTATGCCGGGGGCCGCCGTGCCAGTATAACGAACTAGAATTCCGGCGCGGGACGTGTGGTCAACCTCGCGCAATGAGGAGTGGAGGATGGTCTCAAATCAAGTACTTGGGGCTCGCAATGCGGCGGGCCTGCTGATCCTGTCCGTGGCGCTTTTCGCGTGCTCGCACGCGCAGCACCAGGATGCGGCCGCGGCTGCGCCCACGCCGGTGACGGCGAACGCGACGACGGCCCAGGCTCAAGGGGCGCCGCCGGAGATGACGGCCACCGAGGCGGCCATCAGCGCCGCACCCGCATCCGGCAGCGCCACGGTCACCCGCGACATGGTGAACCCGAGCGCGCCGATGCACTACACGGTCAAGCGCGGGGATACGCTCTGGGGCATCGCCTCGATGTACCTGAAGGATCCGTGGCTGTGGCCGGAAGTGTGGGTCATCAATCCGCAGATCCCGAACCCGCACCTTATCTACCCGGGGGACCAACTGGCGCTCGCCTACGGTGCCGACGGGCACCCGAGTGTGCGGGTCGAGCAGGCGGGCGAAGTGCGCCTGGATCCGCGCCTGCGCAGCACGCCGCTCGCGAACGCCATCCCGACCATCCCGTACTCGGCCATCTCCGCATTCCTCGGGCGCCCGTCGGTCATGGCCGAAGAAGAGGTGAAGCGCGCCCCGTACGTGCTCGGCTTCCGCGACCTGCACCAGGCGGCCGGCTCGAACCAGACGGTCTACATCCGCAACCTCTCGGCAGTCGAGAACTCGCGCTACGCCATCGTGCACATCGCCACCCCGCTGCGCGATCCGGACGACAACAAGCTCCTCGGTTACGAGGCGATCTACACTGCCACCGCGCTCGTGGAACGCCCGGGTGAGCCGACCAAGGCCCTGCTGATTGATCCGGCGCGCGAGACCCTCGCCGGTGATCGGCTGCTCTCGGCAGAAAACACCGAGACCCCGATCACCTTCACGCCGCATGCGCCGACGAGCAAGGTGCGCGGACGCATCATCAACCGGGTCGCGGGCACCGATCTTATCGGTCTGTACGACGTGGTCGTCCTCAATCGCGGCAGCAGCCAGGGCCTGGATGCGGGCACGGTACTCGCGGTCGATATGGAAGGGGACGTCGTGCCGGACATCTATCGCGACGGCCGCAACATCGGCACGACCGGTTCCATCACTTTCGCCCCGAAGGTGAAGCTCCCGAACGAGCGCAACGGGACGCTGCTGGTGTTCAAGACCTACCAGCGCGTCAGCTTCGCGCTGGTCATCGGCGCGGACGACTACATCCAAGTCGGGAACGTCGTACACAACCCCTGAGAACCCCGCGCCCCTGCGGCGCGCGCCGGGGCAACAGCCCCCCCATGAACCGCCGCGGCGCTTGCCAAGCACCGCGGCGGTTCGCATTTACGGGCAACCGCCGCGTTCGCATCCGGCGGGGGTGCGCCTCGTGGGATGAAAAACTCGTGGGATGAAAAATATGTCGCAAGAAGCACTTACGGCCGCGCTGCGCGCGGCGCGCGCGCTGTCGGTATTGGACAAGGCCCGGGAAATGCTGTTAGATGCCCCCGCACTTGAACCGGCGACAGTTGAATTTCCCGTCGCACGCACCTGGCCCGGCGAGTCGGCTGCCCCGATGTTGTCGCATGCGAGGCTTACGGAGCGTGTGCTGGCTCTTCCTGGCGGCCGCTGCGGCCGATTACCTTGCATGATCACTGACAGCGTTCTTGACATCCTGATCTACGTCTTCGACCGGTACATGCTCAATGAGACACCGGACGTGCCCGAGCGCGAGCGCCTGGCACAGGATCTTGAGCGCATCGGCTTCGCGCCCGCGAACGTGGAGCGGGCGCTCGACTGGCTCGCCGATCTGGCCTTCGGACACGAGCAGGCGGCTGACTGCACGCGCGCCGAGACTTCCGCGGGCGTGCGCGTGTTCAGCGACAGCGAACTCGCACGCCTGTCGACCGAGTGCCGCGGACTCTTGCTCAGGCTCGAGAGCGCCCGCGTGCTCACGCCGCAGCAGCGCGAGATCGTGATCGAGCGCATGCTCGCGCTGGATGCTGATGAGCCGGATACCGAGCAGCTGAAGTGGGTGGTGCTGATGGTGCTCTCGAGCCAGCCGGGGCAGGAGCTCGCGGTCGAGCGGCTCGGCGGGCTGATCACGGACGCGCGCCTCAGTGCTCCGCATTGAGGCAGGAGCGCGCACTGGCTACGGCAGAGCTCCGCGGCTTGTCCGCGGTTTTTCGTTTTAGGAACTAGCGTTTTCTCATGGCAGACAACCTCGTCATAGTCGAGTCCCCGGCCAAAGCCAAGACGATCAAGAAGTATCTCGGGCGGGACTTTGACGTACTCGCCTCCTACGGCCACGTCCGCGATCTGGTGCCCAAGGAAGGCGCCGTCGATCCGGATGCCGGCTACGCGATGAAGTACCGGGTGCTGGAGAAAAACGAGCGCCATGTGGAGGCGATCGCCAAGAGTCTGCGCAAATCCAAGGCGCTGTACCTGGCGACCGACCCGGACCGCGAGGGCGAGGCGATCGCCTGGCATCTGAAGGAGATCCTCAAGGAGCGCGGCGACCTTGACGGCAAGGACGTGCACCGCGTGGTGTTCTACGAGATCACGCGCAACGCCATCCGCGAGGCCGTCGGCAAGCCGCGCGGCTTGTCGCTCGAGCTGGTGAACGCGCAGCAGGCGCGCCGCGCGCTCGATTATCTGGTCGGCTTCAATCTCTCCCCGCTCTTGTGGAAGAAGGTGCGTCAGGGGCTCTCGGCCGGTCGGGTGCAGAGCCCGGCGCTGCGCATGATCTGCGAGCGCGAGGAGGAGATCGACGCCTTCAGGGCGCAGGAATACTGGACCATCGAGGGCGAAGGCGCGCACAGCACGCAGGCCTTCCCGCTGAAGCTGCTCGAGTACCGCGGCCAGAAGGTCGAGCAGTTCAGCTTCACCAACGAGACGCAGGCGCGTGAGGTCGAGCGCGCGGTGCAGGCCGCGGCCGGCGCCAGTGCCGAACGCGCCGGCACGTTGCGTGTCATCAGCATCGACCGCAAGCAACGCCGGCGCAATCCCGCGCCTCCCTTCACCACCTCGACGCTGCAGCAGGAGGCGGCGCGCAAGCTCGGCTTCAACGCGCGCCGCACCATGCGCCTTGCGCAGCAGCTGTACGAGGGCCTGGACATCGGCGACGGCAGCGTCGGGCTCATTACCTACATGCGCACCGACTCGGTGTCCCTCGCCGCCGAGGCCGTGCAGGAGATCCGTGAGGTCGCCGCGCGGCTGTACGGCAAGGACGAGGTGGCCGAGGAACCGCGCATCTACAAGACCAAGTCAAAGAACGCGCAGGAAGCGCACGAGGCGATCCGCCCGACCTCCGCGGCCATCACTCCCGCTGACGTCGAGGGCAAGATCGAGGACGACCTGTACCGGCTGTACGCGCTCATCTGGAAGCGCGCCGTGGCCTCGCAGATGAGCCACGCGCTCTTCGATACCGTCGCGGTCGATATGCTGGCCGGCAGCGACGGCCCGCAGCGGCATCTGTTGCGCGCCAACGGCTCAACGCTGGTGAAGCCCGGTTACATCTCGGTGTACCAGGAAGGCACCGATGATGCCAAGACCGATGAGGGCGATCACGTGCTGCCGCCGATGAATGAGGGCGATCCGGTCAGCCTGAGCGCGCTGCGCGCCGAGCAGCATTTCACCGAGCCGCCGCCGCGCTACAGCGAAGCCTCGCTCGTGAAGGCGCTCGAGGAGCACGGGATCGGGCGACCCTCGACCTACGCGACCATCATCTCCACGCTCCAGGATCGGGAGTACGTGGAGATGGACAGTCGGCGCTTCGTGCCGACCGACATCGGCAAGATCGTCAACCGCTTCCTCACGCATCATTTTCACCGCTACGTGGAGTACGGCTTCACCGCCGCCATGGAGGATGAGCTCGATGCGGTGTCGCGCGGCGAAGAGGACTGGACGGTGCCGCTGGAGAAGTTCTGGAAGCCCTTCATCCACCAGGTCGAGAAGATCGAGCGCACGGTGACGCGCGAACAGGTCGCGCAGGCGCGCGAACTGGGCAAGGACCCGGCGAGCGGCAAACCGATCACGGTGCGCATGGGCCGCTTCGGCCCCTTCGTACAGATCGGTACCAAGGACGATGAGGAGAAGCCGCGCTTCGCAGGGCTGCGTCCCGGACAGAAGATGGATCACATCACCTTCGCCGATGCGATGGAGTTGTTCAAACTGCCGCGCACCCTCGGGCAGACCGAGGCTGGTGAAACCATCGTCGCCAATGTGGGTCGGTTTGGTCCGTACGTGAAGTACGGCAGCAAGTACGCCTCGCTCAAGGAAGACGATCCGTACACCGTGACGCTCGAGCGAGCGCGCGAAGTGATTCGCCTGAAGCAGGAGGCCGATGCCAGCCGCCTCATCCAGGACTTCCCCGACGCGGGCATCCAGGTGCTCAACGGCCGCTACGGGCCCTACATCACGGATAAGAAGAAGAACGCCAAGATCCCCAAGGAGCGCGATCCGAAGACCGTGACGCTCGAGGAGTGCCGCACGCTCCTCGCAGCCGCTCCGGAGCGTGGCCGCTTCGGGCGCTGGGGTCGCAAGAAGGCCGTGCCCGCCGCGGCCGGCGCCCCCGTCAGCGCCGGCGAAGCACCCGCCGCTACGCCGAAGGCCGCCAGGGCCGCCCGCCCCGGCAAGAAGGCCCCGCGGGGCGCGGCGCGCGGTGACGGTGCGGCCGCCAGCGCCGCGCACGCCCCGCCGCCCGCCCGCACGGCCAGCGCACCGCCCACCCACGGCACGCCGCGCAGCGGTACCCGCGCCCGCAAGGCGCGCGCCAAGAGTGCGCGCAAGACGAGTGCCGCCAAGTCCCGCAGCGCTGCCAGCGGGGCCCCTGCGCGCGCGCGGCGCCTGAAGTAAGCGCCCGCGCGCGGCGGGCGACCGCGCCGGGCCTGGTGTTGGGCGATGCGATACCGTCACAGCTATCACGCCGGTAACTTCGCGGACGTGCACAAGCACGTGACGCTGCTCGCGCTCATCGGCGCCCTTCAGAAGAAGGACAAAGGATTTTTCTACCTCGACACGCATGCCGGCCGCGGCAGTTACGATCTGTCCAGTCCCACGGTCGAAGCGGCGAGCGGCATCGGTCGCCTGGCGCAGGCGGTGCACGCGGCCGCCGAACTGCGCGCTTACGCGAGCGCCCTTGCCACCTTGCGCGGGGAGCTCAGCCAGCGACACCTGTACCCCGGCTCCCCGCTGCTGGCGCTCTCTGCGCTGCGGCCCCAGGACCGGGCGGTGCTCATCGAGCTGGACGGCGGCGAGGCGCACGCCCTCGAGGCGGCCGTGAGCGCTCTCACCCAGGTGCGGGGAGCCCCGCTCGCCCCGGTGCGCGTGGAGCGCGGCGATGGCTTCCAGCGCCTCAAGGCGTGGCTGCCGCCGCCCGAGCGGCGCGGGCTCACCTTCATCGATCCGCCGTACGAGGAGCCGGAGGAGTTTGGCCGCGTGAGCGCGGCGCTCGCGGAGGGCCTGCGGCGCTTTCCGAGCGGCGTGCAGGTGGCGTGGTACCCGATCAAGGACGAGCGCACCAGCAGCGCCTGGCAGGCCGGGTGCGCGCGCGCACTTGGCGTACCCACCCTCGCCAGCGAACTGTGGCTGTTCCGCCGCGACTCGCGTGTGGCGCTGAACGGTTCGGGACTTCTCATCGTCAACCCGCCGCACCTGATTCTCGAGCGCATGCAGGTGTGGCTGCCGCAGCTGCTCGCGAGCCTGCGCAGCAGCGCAGACGCGGGCAGCAGCGCGCGGATGCTGTCAGAATCAGCCGGATGAGCACGGTTGTCGACCAATACGGGGTCTTTGGCCACCCGGTCAATCACAGCCTATCGCCCTTCATCCATGGCCTGTTCGCGCGCGAGACCGGCCAGCAGATGAGTTATCGCGCCTTTGACGTCACCCCCGAGGAGTTCCCCGAACGGGTGGCGGATTTCTTCGCGCACGGTGGCCGCGGACTCAACATCACCCTGCCGTATAAGGTTGCCGCGGTCGAGGTCGCTCAGGAGCTCACCGCGCGCGCCGCGCACGCGGCCGCCGTCAACACCCTGGCGGTCAAGGGCGAGGGGATCCTCGGGGACAACACCGACGGGGCGGGCCTGGTGCGCGACCTGTGCGATAACCTCGGGCTCGTCATCACGCACCGGCGGCTGCTCGTGATCGGCGCCGGCGGTGCGACGCGCGGCGTGCTGGCACCGATTCTGGGTCTTGAGCCGACGCTGCTCGTGATCGCTAACCGCACGCCCGAGCGCGCCGCGGCGCTGGCGGCGGCGTTCTCGGATCTGGGCACGACGCAGGGCGTCGGTTTCGAAGACGTCGAGCCCACGCCCTTTGATCTGATCATCAACGCGACCTCCGCGAGCCTCTCGGGCGAGATCCCGCCCCTGCCCTCGGGCGTGATCGGGCCGCAGACGGTGTGCTACGACCTCGCCTATGGCAAATCGGCGACCGCGTTCGTGCGCTGGGCCGCAGCGCAGGGCTGCGCGCGCGCGCTGCAGGGACTTGGGATGCTGGTCGAGCAGGCGGCGGAGTCCTTCCGCCTGTGGCGGGGCGTACGACCGGCCACGGCGCGCATACTGGATGCGCTGCGCGAACGCGCAGGCGGCGCTTACCTCTGAGGCTTCAGCGCATGGTGACGAATTCTTCCGCGCTGGTCGGGTGAATCGCCACGGTGTCATCGAAGTCCTTCTTGGTCGCGCCCATGCGCAGCGCCACCGCAAAGCCCTGCAGCATCTCATCCGCGCCCTCACCCACCACATGCAACCCGACGATGCGCTGCTCGGGACCGTGCGTCACCAGCTTCATCTCCACCCGCACCTTCTCATCCGTCAGCGCGTGATACAGCGGCACGAAGCTTGAGCGAAAGATGCTGACGTTCGCTCCATAACGCTCGCGCGCCTCCTGCTCGGTGAGTCCCACGGTGCCAATCGGCGGGTGACCGAAGATCACCGTCGGGATGTTCTCGTAGTCCAGATGCCGCTCGGGCTGCCCGCCGAACAGTCGGTCCGACAGGCGCCGGCCGGCCGCGATCGCCACCGGCGTCAGCTGCACGCAACCGGTGACGTCGCCGATCGCGTAGATCCTGGGCGCGCTCGTGGTCTGAAACTTGTCGGTGCGGATGAAGCCCTGCCCGGTGAGCGCAACGTCAGCCCGGTCCAAGGCCAGATCCTCCACCGCGGCCACCCGCCCGATGGCCCACACCAGAGCGTCAAAGCGTCCGAGCCGGCGCCCGTCGGCGGCCTGCGGCTCGAGCGTCCCGTCGGCGGCGCGCCCGAGGCGCCCCGGCACGACCCCGGTCACGATCTGAACCCCGCGGGCGCGCAGGCTCACGAGGGTGGCTTGCCCGAGCATGGCATCGAAACTCCTGAGCACCGTCTCGCCACGCAGGATCAGGGTGGTGTCGGATCCCAGGCCCGAGAAGATGCCGGCGAGCTCGACGGCGATGTAGCTGCTGCCCGCGATCGCCACGCGCTGCGGCCGCGCGGGCAGCGCAAAGAAGCCATCCGAGGTGATGCCCAGCTCCGCCCCGGGGATCGGCGGCAGCAGCGGCCGCCCGCCGGTGGCGATGATGGTGTGCTCGGCGCTGAAGGCACGGCCGGCGGCGCTCAGGGTGTGCGCATCCAGAAAACTGGCGCGGGCGCGCACGAGCTCAATCTGGCGCTTGGCGAGGTTGGCTGCGTAAATGCCGTTCAGGCGGTGCACGTAGGCGTCGCGCCCGGCCTTGAGGTGTCCCCAGTCGTGGCCGGACAGCTGCAGCTGAAAGCCGTAGCCGGGCGCATCGTGCAGCGCAGCGCCAAGTTCAGCGGCGTTCCACATGATCTTCTTCGGCACGCAGCCCACGTTCACGCACGTGCCGCCCAGGGGGCCGGACTCGATCAGGACGACCCTGGCGCCGTACTCCGCCGCGCGCTGCGCGGCGGCCAGCCCGCCGCTGCCGCCACCGATCACCGCCAGGTCGAATTTCTCGCTCATAGGCCCTCAGCTCCGCGCGGATGCCATGTTATATGAGGTCCCGGCGCGGAAGTTCGAGAGCCGAAAGCCCCCCACCGCCGCCGGGCCGCTACAATGGCGACCCTCCACACCCTCCGGGACGTGCATGGAAAACCCGCTACTTGGCCAGGAACCGCTGCCGCAGTTCCTGAAGATCCGTCCCGAGCACGTGGAACCGGCGGTGCGCGAGCTGCTCTCGGAGCACCGCGCACGGATCGAGGAACTCGCGACCCTGTCCGAGCCGACCTTCGCCTCGGTGGTCGAGCCGATGGAAGAGCTGCACCACCGCACCTCGCGCACCTGGTCTCCCGTGAGCCACCTGAATGCGGTGCTCAACTCCGATGCACTGCGCGCCGGCTACAACGCCTGCCTGCCGCTTCTGTCCGCCTACCACACCGATCTTGCCCAGAGCGAGCCGCTCTTCCGCGCCTACCGCACGGTGGCCGAGCAGCAGGGGGCGCATCTGGCGCCGGTACAGCGGCAGCTGCTCGAGCACCGCGTGCGCGACTTTCACCTCGCCGGTGTCGGACTGCCCGCGGAGCGCAAGGAGCGCTTCAAGACCGCGATGCTGGAACTTACGCAGCTGCAGGCGAAGTTCGAAGAGAACGTGCTCGATGCCACCAACCACTGGACCTGGCACATCACCGATCCGGCGCAGCTGAGCGGACTGAATGAGATGCTGATCGAGCAGGCCCGCGTGCGCGCCCTCGAGCGTGCGCTGCCCGGGTGGGTCTTAAGTCTCGACCAGCCGACCTACGTTGCGGTCGTGACCGATGCGGAGTCTGAGCCGCTGCGGCGCGCCTTCTACGAGGCCTGGACCACACGCGCTTCCGACCAGGGCCCCAATGCCAGCCGCTGGGACAACTCCTCGGTCATGGAGGAGATCCTCAAGCGCCGGCACGAAGCCGCACGGCTGCTCAACTTCAAGAACTACGCCGAGTACGCGCTCGCCACCCGCATGGCGCACAGCATCGATGAGGTGCTGAAGTTCCTGCACGAGCTTGCCGGGGCCGCACGCAAGGCCGCGCAGGCGGAGTTCGCGGAGCTGGAGGCCTTCGCCCACCGCAAGCTCGCCGCCTGGGACGTCGCCTTCTACGCCGAGCGGCTGCAGCGCGAGCGCTTCTCGGTGTCGCAGGAGGAGCTGCGCCCCTACTTCCCGCTGCCGCGCGTGCTCGCCGGATTGTTCGAAGTCGCCGAACGGCTGTTCGGTGTGCGCATCCACGAGCGTGCCGGTGCCCCGGTGTGGCACCCGGATGCGCGGCTGTTCGATATCGAGAACGTGCGCGGCGAGGCGGTCGGCAGTTTCTACCTGGACGCCTACGCACGCCCCAACAAGCGCAGCGGCGCCTGGATGGACGAGTGCGTCGGCCGCAAGCGCCTCGCCAGTGGCGAGGCGCTGCCGGTGGCCTACCTCGTGTGCAACTTCCTGCCCCCCGGGCAGGAGCGCCCGGCGCTGCTCACGCATGATGACGTGCTCACGCTCTTTCACGAGTTCGGCCACGGTCTGCATCACCTGCTCACGCGCGTGGATTACCCGAGCATTGCCGGGATCAACGGTGTCGCCTGGGATGCGGTGGAGCTGCCGAGCCAGTTCCTGGAGAACTACGCCTGGCACCCGGAGGTGCTGCAGCGCATCTCCGGTCACTTCCAGAGCGGGCAGCCGCTGCCGCAGGCGCAGCAGGCGCGGCTCATCGCCACACGCAGCTTTCACGCCGGCCTGCAGATGATGCGGCAGCTGGAGTTCGCGCTGTTCGACTTCCGCATGCATACCGAGTACGCCCCCGAGCGCGGCGGCCGCATTCTTGAGATCCTGCGCGAGGTGCGCAGCGAGGTGGCAGTGCTGCCGGTGCCCGAATGGAACCGCTTCCCGAACAGCTTCGGCCACATCTTTGCCGGCGGCTACGCGGCCGGCTACTACAGCTACAAATGGGCCGAGGTGCTGGCGGCGGACGCCTTTGCGGCCTTCGAGGAAAGCGGCGTGTTTGACCGCCCGACCGCGCAACGCTTCCTCGATGCGATCCTCAGTCGCGGCGGCAGCCGCGATGCACTCGACGCCTTCATCGAGTTTCGCGGCCGCCGTCCCGATGTGCGCGCGCTTCTGAAACAGCACGGCATCCTCGGCGCCCCGCGCCGCGGCGTCTGAGCGTGCCGCGCGCTTACGCGGGGGCCGCACTGGCACTTGCGCTCGTGGCATGGTGTGTGTGTGCGCGCGCGGCCGATGCGCTGTACGTCGTCGAGCAGGTGGTGGTGAGCGTCAACAGCACCGCCGAGGGCAGCGGCGAGCGTGTCGCCACGCTCAAGAGCGGGGATCGCGTGGAACTGATCGAGCGGGTGGGCGAGGCGGTGCACGTACGTCTGCCGGACGGAAAGGAGGGGTGGCTGCGCGCCATCTATCTCTCCGGCGATGAGCCGCTGCGCCCGCGGCTGCAGCAAAGCGAGGCGGAGGTGACGCGTCTTAAGGCGGAGGTGAGTCGTCTGCAGGCCGAGGCGAACGCCGCCGCCAGCATGCGCGGCACCCTTCCCGCCCCGGCTGCCGCACCGACGGAGGATGCGGCGGTGGGCGCACCGGGCGCGCTCTTCAGCGTCCCCGATAGCGCACCGCGGCGCCTGTGGCCCTGGGTGGGCGCTGCCGCGCTCTTGGCGCTCGCACTGGGCTTCGCGCTCGGCTGGCGCACACTCGATCGCACGATCCGCAAGAAATACGGCGGTCTTAAGATCTACTGAAGGAAGATCCCGAAGCGTGCACTACGTCACCCGGAACCCTGCCGGCCCCTGCCAGCGTGCGAAGCGGGTACCGCGCCGATGCGCCCGCGCCTGCGGCTGCCGGGATGACAATAAACGGGTAATCTGCCCGGTAAAGTGTGCGCCGTGTCGCGGTAGGGGCCGGTATGAACTGCCTAGACTGCGCTTCAAGCCGCCGCGTGCGCCCTTCAGGGGATGGGCCCGCGCGCACCCGCCACGACTCCTTACACAATGAGCAAAACCCGGCGCAGTGATTTCGACGTGACCGACACCGTGCAGGTGAGCTCGCCCCCGGCGGTGCTCGCCGCCGTGGAGGCGCTCTTCCGTCCCACCTGGCCGCAGCTGTCGACTCAGCCGCTGGTGCGCGCGTTCGAGCATTTCGAGCGGCTCTTTGCCGGTGGGGTCGAAGGCTTTCACGGGGTGGACACGGTCTACCACGACCGGCAGCACACCCTCGACATCACCCTCGCGCTCGCGCGACTGCTCGTCGGCTTCGAGCGCCAGCACGCCGAGCCGCAGCGCCTCGGCGGTGCCCGCGCGACCGTCGGGATCCTGACCGGGCTGTTCCACGATGTCGGTTACCTGCGGCGCAGCGATGACACTGACTCGCGCAACGGCGCGGAGTTCACGCGCACCCACGTCTCGCGCGGCGCGCGTTTTCTGGCGGAGTACCTGCCGCTGCTCGGCTTCGCCGACTGGGTCCCCGTCAGCACGCAGATCATTCACTTCACCGGCTACGAGATGCCCTTCGCGCGCATCGAGGAACTCGTCGCCGATCCACGTGACATAATGGTCGGGCATCTGCTGGGCACGGCCGACATGATCGCGCAGATCGCCGACCGCTGTTACCTCGAGAAATGCCGTGACCGGCTGTACGCGGAGTTCGTGCTCGGCGGCGTGGCGCTGCCCCTGAGCGAGGGCAATCCCCAGGTTAAGTACGCCTCGGGGCTGGATCTGCTGCGCCAGACGCCCGATTTCATCGCGGACGTGCGGGCCAAGCGCCTCGACGGGGATTTCCACCGCGCGTATCGGTATCTGGAGATCCTCTACGGCGGCCGCAACCCCTATATCGAGGCCATCGACCGTAACGTCGAGTATCTGCGCCAGATTCTGCGCAGCGAGAGCTGGCAGCTGCTGCGGCGGCGGCCGCCGATCTTCGCCGCCACCCCGGACCCCATGGGCACCATGCGCGGTCTGATGCTCGGGCACATCAAGCGCATCTGGTCGGGGGCCTGAAGTCGGTAGCCTTGGGGCTTAAGCGGCGGTTAAGATCAATCCCTTATAAGTAAGGGGATCAGCCGCCCGCGGGATCACAGTGCCTCCCGCGGCGACCTCGCACGTGACCGCCGCCAGCTTCAAGCTCAAGTACACCGCTACCGCCTTTCTGCTCGTGCTGCTCGCAGCCGCACTGGTCGTGGCCGTGTTCCTGATGCGCCACGATGCGGATACGCGCACCCTCGGCGCCCTCGCCGAGCAGACCGCGCGCGAACGGGTGACCCCGGAGCTGCAGGCGCGGGCCCAAAGTCTCGCGGCGCACGCCGCGGACTCCATCGCCGGTGCCGTGCGGGCCGGGGATGAGAGCGGCATGCTGCGCCGGCTGCAGCCTTTCATGGACAACCCGACCGTGGCGGCGATCAGCATCACGAGCGACACCGGCAGGAGCCTGTATCGCTGGCAGCGCGCCGAGGCGCCCCCGAACGGCGCACTCACCGCCCAGGTCACAGCGCCGGTGCGCATCTATATCGAGAACATCCCGGGGGCGGCCACCCCGACGACGCTCGCGGACCTCACGCTCACGCTCGAGCAGGCCGCCCCGGTGGCGGCGGTGAGCGTCGGCGGGCGGCTCGAGGCGGCCAACGCCCAACGCACCCGGCTCACCTGGTTCCTGGGTCTGGCGCTTGCGGCCCTCGGGGCCGCCGCCGCCGGCGTGTTCGCCTGGCGCGCCATCGCGCAGCTGCAACGCCCGGTGGCCGCGCTCATCAAGAGCGCCGAGCGCATCGGCCAGGGCGACTACACCCGCCCGGTGGAGGTGCGCGGCGCTGATGCGCTCGGGGAACTGAGCAGGCGCTCGAGCGCATGCGCGGCCGGCTGCGCCAATCGACCATCAACAAGAGCTACCTGCACAGCGTGCTCAACAGCATGACCGATGCGGTGTTCGTCACCTCCCCGGACGGGGTGATCAAGATTGCCAACGCGGCCGCCTGGAAGCTCCTCGGCTACAGCGAGGAGGAGCTGCTCGGCAAGGGCATCCTCGCGGTGCTCGATGAGCGCGAGCGTGAGGACTTCGATCTGCTGCAGGCGGCGCAGGAGACGCGCGAAACCGTGGTGCGCACGCGCAGCGGCCAGACGATCCCGGTCTCCTTCACCGGCTCGCGCATCGACAGCGACGATCCGCAGTTCCAGGGCAACATTTTCGTGGCCCGCAACATCACCGACCGCAAGCGCGCCGAACGTCGCATCCGCTATCTCGCCCGCTACGATGCGCTCACCAAGATCCCGAACCGCATGCAGTTCCACCACGTGCTGCAGCAGACCATCGCGCGCGCGCTGCGCAGCGGTCATGTGGTGGCGGCGCTGTACCTGGACATGGACCGCTTCAAGGAGGTGAACGACACCTTCGGCCACGGCGCCGGCGATCGCGTCCTGGAGGTGCTCGCCGAGCGCCTGACGCATTCGCTCCCCAAGGAGACCGTGGTCGGGCGGCTGGCGGGGGATGAGTTTGCACTCTTCGTCGACGGGCTGCCCGCGGATGCCGACAACCGCGGACCGATCGCGCAGCTGGCACGCTCGCTCCTGACCGAGGTGGCCCGGCCGTTCCAGCTGAATCAGCACGAGGTGTTCCTCACCGCCAGCATCGGCATCGCCTTCTGCCCGCGCGACGCGGAGAATGTCATCGATCTGCTGCGCAACGCGGACGCAGCGATGTACTACTCCAAGCAAAACGGCGGCAATACCTTCGCCTTCTACTCCCCGGAGATGAATGCCGCGGCGGTCGAGCGGCTGATGCTCAAGAGCAAGCTGCGCCGCGCCCTGGAGCGCGATGAGCTCGAGATCAAGTACCAGCCCAAGGTGGATCTGCGCACGGGCCGCATCATCGGCGCCGAGGCGCTGCTGCGCTGGCGCCTGCCGGGCCACGGGGACATCCCGCCCTCGCAGTTCATCCCGCTCGCCGAGGAAACCAATCTCATCCTGGACATTGGCGAGTGGGTCCTCAACCGCGTCTGTCTTGATTACCGCCAGATGCAGAAGGAAGGCGGGGATCCGGGGCGCATCTCGCTCAATCTGTCACTGAAGCAGCTGCGCCAGGCGAGCTTCATCCTGCGCTGCCGCTCCGTGTTCCGGCGCCATCGCGTCTCACCGACCGCCTTCGAACTCGAGATCACCGAGACCACGCTCATGGCCGACCCGCAGCGCACGGTGCGGCTGCTCGATGAGCTGTACGCCATGGGCCTGCACCTGTCGATCGATGACTTCGGCACCGGCTACTCCTCGCTCTCGGCGCTGCAGCAGTTCCCCATCGGCACGCTCAAGATCGACCAGTCCTTCGTGCGCGATGCGACCGAGGATGCCAACGATGCCACCATCGTGCGCACCATCATCGAGATGGGGCGCAGCCTTGGCATCGAGGTCATCGCCGAAGGGGTCGAGTCACAGGCGCAGCTGGAATTTTTACGCAGCAACGGCTGCAACTATGGACAGGGTCGCCTCTTTGGCGAACCGTGCACTGCGGAAGGGCTGCTCGCGCTGCTTGCGCACCAGGCGCAGGGGCCGGCACCCTTCGGCCACCTGCTGCGCTCCAGCGACGAGGCCGCTCCACGCTCGGCCTGACGCCGGTTGCTTACCCTTGCCCACGCCCGCGTCCGTCGCGGCACCCAGGTGCTGCTCGATGAGGCCACGGTCAGTGTCTTTCGCGGCGAAAAGATCGGCATCATCGGCCGCAACGGCTGCGGCAAATCCTCGCTCCTGGCACTGATCCGCGGCGAACTCGCGCTGGATGCCGGCGAGTACACCGCGCCGCCGAATCTTACGATCGCCTCGGTCGCGCAGGAGCTGCCCGACACCGGCACCGCGCTCTGCGACTACATCCTCGAGGGCGACGAGGAGCTGTGCGCCGTGCAGGGGGAACTGCTCGCAGCGGGCGCGCGCGCGGACGGCACGCACGAGGCCACACTGCACGCGCGCTACGAAGCGCTCGAGGGTTACGCGGCGCGCAGCCGCGCCGCGCAGCTGGCCGCCGGCCTCGGGTTTGAGCCGGCCGATCTTGAGCGGCCGCTGCGCGCCTTCTCCGGCGGGCTGCGCATGCGCGCGAATCTTGCGCGCGCGCTGATGCGCCGCTCGGATCTGCTGCTGCTCGATGAGCCGACCAATCACCTCGACCTTGATGCGCTCTTGTGGCTCGAGGAGTGGCTGCGCGCCTACCGTGGCACGCTGCTCTTGGTCTCGCACGATCGCGAGTTCCTCGATCGCATCGTCACGCGCATCCTGCACATCGAGGGCGGACGGCTCAAGGCCTACGCGGGCAACTACAGCGCCTTTGAAACGCAGCACGCCGCGCACGCCGAGCGCACCGCGGCGCTGCACGCCAAGCAGCGCCGCGAAGCGGCCCACATCGAGAGCTTCGTGCGCCGCTTTCGCGCCCAGGCGAGCAAGGCGCCCCAGGTACAAAGCCGCCTGAAGTGGCTGGCACGCCTCGGGGAGCTGGCCACGGTGCACACCGAATCGGACTTCGAGTGGGAGTTCGCCGCGCCGCGCAAACTGCCGCGGCCGCTGGTGACGCTGGAGAAGGTGAGCGCCGGCTATGCGGGGCGCCGCGTGCTTGAGGAGGTCTCACTCAGCTTAAGTCCGGGTGAGCGCCTCGGGGTACTCGGCCGCAATGGCGCCGGCAAGTCCACCCTGATGCGCGTGCTCGCCGGCGAGCTCGCCCCGAGCGGCGGCGCCCGTACCGCCGCCGCCGACCTGGCGAGCGGCTTCTTCGCGCAGCTGGAACTTGAGCAGCTCGATGGTGGCGGCTCGGCCCTCACGGAGCTGGCGCGGCGCGGCGGCGCGGCGGTGGCCGCCTGGACGCAGCAGCAGCAGCGCGACCATCTCGGCCGCTTCGGTTTTGGCGGCGAGCGCGTCTTTGAGCCCACGGCCAACTTCTCCGGCGGCGAGCGCTCGCGCCTCGCGCTCGCGATCCTGGTGGCGCGCCGCCCGAATCTGCTGCTGCTCGATGAGCCCACCAACCATCTGGACCTGTCCATGCGGCACACGCTGCTCCTGGCACTGCAGGAGTTTCCCGGCGCGGTCGTGGTGGTGTCGCACGATCGGGCGCTGCTGCGCGGCGCCTGCGACCGCTTCGTGCTGGTGGCCAACGGGGCGCTCAGCGCCTTTGACGGGGATCTTGAGGACTACGCCGCCTGGCTCAACGCCAACCGCAGCGCTGCGCCGGCGACGGTGCAGGGCAGCGCCGGGCCTTCGCGGCGCGCGCAGCGCCGACTTGAAGCCGAGGCGCGCCAGCGCCTGAGCCCGCTGCGCAGCGAGCAGCAGCAGCTGGAGAGTCAGCTGGGCGCGCTGGCACGCGAGCGCCTCGACATCGAAGCGGCCCTCGCCGACCCGGCGACTTACGCCTCGCGCCCGGTCGAGGAGCAGCGCGAGCTTGCGCTGCGCCACGGCGAACTTGCGTACCAGATCGCCGCACTCGAGGAGCGCTGGCTTGCGGTGATGACGGCGCTTGAGGAGCGCGCCTCATGAGCGTGCGCTGGGGGCGCATCGTGGGCATCGCCGCCGCCAGCGCCTGGATCGCCACCGCCTGGTGGCAGACACACAAGCCCCTCCCCCCGGGCATGCACACCGCCTCGGCCGTGTGCACGGTCACGGCGCAGGAGGTGAGTTTCCTCGCCGACATCACGGCGGCGGATGCCTACGGGCGGGTCGTGCTCAGCCAGGGCATCTTCGATGAGGTGCTGCGCCTGGTGCAGGGGGCCCGCCAGTTCATCGTGCTCGACTATCAGCTCCTCGGCGCGGATGCGGCGAACGGCAGCCCGCAGCGGCGCATCGCCGCGCAACTCACCGACGCGCTGCTCGAGCAGCGCCGCGCGCATCCGGATATGCGCGTGCTGTTCATCACCGACCCGGTGAATGAGCGATACGGTGCGGCGCCGTCGCCGCAGTTCGAGCTGTTGCGGGCCGCGGGGGTCGCGGTCGTACGCACCAAGCTCGATGCGCTGCGCGACCCGAACTTCATGTATTCGAGCCTCTGGCGCCTCACGCTGCACTGGTGGGGGGGGCCGCCGGGGCAGCCGGGGGTTCTGGCACGGGAGCTGAATTTCAAATCGAACCATCGCCGCCTCCTCATCGCCGACGACGGCAGCGGCGGGCTGGCCGCGGTGGTCGGTTCTGCGAGTCCCATCGACCAACAAAGCGCATGGTCCAACACCGCGCTGCGCTTTGCCGGCGGCAGCGTGCGCACGCTGCTCGCCAGCGAGCTGGCCATCGCCCGCTTTTCCGGCTGGCACGGCGAGGCCGCCGCCTTCGGGCCGCCGGCCAATGCGGCCTCCGCCTGCGATGCCGTAGCGCCGGCTGAGCCGACGGCCACTCAGGCGCGCGTGCAGGTGCTGACCGAGGGGGCGATCCACCGCGAGCTGCTCGGACAGCTGGACGCGGCGGTCAGCGGCGACAGCGTCGATTTCGCCCTGTTCAAGCTCGCCGACCGCGGCGTGATCGAGGCGTTGCTGCAGGCCGCGCGGCGCGGCGTACGCGTGCGTCTGATCCTCGATGCCAGCGAGGACGCCACCACCGTCACCCCTTCCGGACTGCCCAATCAGCCCCTCGCAAGCGAACTCGTCTCGCGCAGTGCCGGGGCGATCCACGTGCGCTGGTACCGCACGCATGGGGAGCGCTTCCACGGTACGCTCGCCCAGGTGTACGGGGCTGAGCGGCTGTGGCTCCTGGTGGGATCGGCGAACTTCACACGCCGCAGTCTCGCCGACTACGACCTCGATGCCGATCTTGCCGTGGGCTTAACGCGCGATGCCCCGCTCGCGCAGCAGACGCTCGAGTACTTCGACACGCTCTGGAGCAACCGCGCAGCGCTCGGTATCGAATACACCGCCGATTTCGCCAGCTTCGCCGATCCTTCGCAGGCGGACTACTGGCTGTGCAGACTCCTCGAGGGCGCAGGACTCGTGGGGTTCTGAGCGCCGTGCGCGGCATCCGCGCGCACCGCGGACGCCGCCTGTTGCCGCAGCGCCTCGAGGGCGCTCCCCACCGCCTGCTCGAAAGCACCCACGACGTCGGCTTGCCGGTTGGCCGCGGCCGGCGCGCTGGCGGAGACCACAAAACTGCCGACGACGTCGCGCCCCTCGCGCCGCCCGATGATGCATTCAAACACCACGTTCACCTCCGGGGCGGCCGCGCCACCGCTGTAGTCCGCATCGAAGCGTCGCACCGTGATCTGCAGCAGGTAATCGGAGGGGAAGGGGCTCGCGGAATCCTCCACCGAGCTCCAGTTGCCCGAGGCGCGCAGGGTCTGCACGGCGAGCGCGGCGACCACATCCGGCACGGGCGAGGGCCAGCGGCTGCCGGCGTAGAAGCTCATGCGGTGATCCGGCTCCCGCAGGATGATGTGCGAGGTATCCAGTCCGGGGTCCGCCATGGGGTGCCCCACGCGCAGCGAGGCGCCGGCGGGTGCGCCGCCTGCAGCATCGCTCGGCGCCGGCGCACGCAGGTAATAGATCTGCTCGGGCCGGGCCGTGCTGTGGAACAAGCCCGTGCAACCGCCCGCGAGGAGTCCCAGCAGGGGGACGGCGCCCCGGAGCAGCGAGGGCAGTTTCACCGGGGAATCTCCACACCGCGCTCGGTCGGCTGATAGATAAGCTGGGTCGGGTCTTCGCGCAGACTGTTCGAGAGTGCGCGGATGTCGGCGGCCGCGGCACGCCCTTCGCGCACGAAGCGCTCGATCTCGGGCAGTCCGTCGCGCGCAAAGGCGCGTATGTCCTGACGGTTCTCCGTCAGGATCGAATTGAGCTCGTCGCTCGCCCCCGCCAGATGTTCGGCGACCGTGCGCAGGCGCTGTGCGGCCTGCTCGATGTCCGGGCCCACCGTGCCGACCAACCCGTGCGTGCTCTTGGCCAGTGCGCTCACCTCGGCGGTGGCGCCGCGCAGCTCGCTCACGAGCGCCGCCACGTCCCGTTCGGTCTGCGGCAGGCCGCGAGTGGTGCTCTCAAGGCTCTCGAGCGTGTTCGCGATGGCCTTGAGATTGTTGTCATCGAAGAGCCGGTCGGCGCGCTTCACCACGTCGTTGGCGCCGGCCACGAGCTGCGGCAGGCTGGAGAGGAATACGTCAAAGCGCGAGGGCGCCGAGCGGATCACCGGGTACTTCAGGCCCGCAATCGCAGGAGCTGCGCGCTTGTTGTCGCGGTCATCGATCAGGTCGATGTAGAGCAGTCCCGTCACCCCCTGCAGCTGCAGCTCCGCGACGGTGTGTTGCGAGATGGGCGTGGTGGAGTCGATGTCGACGATCACCTCCACGCGCCCGGAATCGCGCGGATCGATGCGAATGTTGTCGACCCGGCCGACGCCGACACCGAGATAGCGCACGCTGGCCCCCTTGTCCAGGCCGCTGACGGTGCCGGTGAAGTAGATCTCGTAGCGATCGTAGTCGCGGTGATCGCGCGTGCCGGAGTACCAGTAGACAAAGAGCGCCGTGGCGAGCGCGATGAGCAGCACGAATGCGCCCACGGCCGCGTAGTTGGCCTCACGCTCCATGATGCAGTGCTTCCAGACGCGCGCGTGCGCGCTCGCCGTGGAAGTACTCCTGGATCCACGGATCAGGGTTGTCGACGATGCCCGCCAAGGTGTCCGATATCATGCGCCGGTCCACGATCACCCCGACACGATTGCAGGTACGGAAGATACTGTCCAGATCGTGCGTGATCATGATGATGGTCAGCTTCAGTTCCCTCTGCAGATAAATCACCAGGTCATCGAAGGCGGCCGCGCCAATCGGGTCCAGCCCCGAGGTCGGTTCATCGAGAAACAACAGTTTGGGGTCCAGGGCGAGCGCCCGGGCGAGCGCTGCGCGCTTGACCATGCCGCCGGAGAGCTCGGAGGGGTACTTGTCGGCCGCCTGCGGCGCAAGGCCGACCAGACAGATCTTCAGCAGCGCCAGATCCTCCAGGGCACGTTCGCTGAGCGCGAGGTACTCGAGCATGGGCAGCTGGATGTTCTGCTTCACGGTCAGGCCCGAGTACAGCGCCCCGGCCTGGAAACTCACCCCGTAGTGCGACTTGACGGTGCGCAGCTGCGCCTCCGACATCTGCGTAATGTCGTGCCCTTCGATGCGCACGACGCCCGCCTGCGGGCGCTGCAGTCCCAGGATCGTGCGCAGCAGCACCGACTTGCCCGTGCCCGAGCCGCCGACGATGCCGAAGACCTCATCGGGCATCACCTGCATGTCCAGTCCGTCGTGCACCACCTGGGTGCCGAAGCGGTTGACGAGCCCCTGCACCTGCACCACCGGGGACATCAGATGTCCATCTCCATGAACAGCACCGCGAACAGTGCGTCCGCCAGGATGACGAAGAAGATGGCCTGCACCACCGCGACCGTCACCAGGCGTCCGAGCTCGCGTGCGGAAGAGCGCACCTGCAGTCCGCGGTAGCAGCCCGCCGAGGCGATGAGCAGCGCGAACACCGGCGCCTTGATGATGCCCACCCAGAAGGTTGTGTCGGAAATAGCATCGTTGACACGGCCGAGGTACTGGCTGAAGGGCATATCAAGCAGAAAACGGCACAGCACGGCGCCGCCGGCGAGCCCGACCAGATCGGCCACCACCGTGAGCAGCGGCAGCGCGATGGTCAGACCGATGATGCGCGGCACGACCAGTACCTCAAACGGATCGATGCCGGTGGCGATGAGGGCATCGACCTCCTGGTTGAGCTTCATGGAACCCAGCTCAGCGGCGAAGGCACTGCCGGAGCGGCCGGCCACGATGATGGCGGTGAGCAACACGCCCAACTCGCGCAATACGCCGATCGTCACCAGATCCGCCACGTAGATGTCGGCCCCGAGCCCGCGCAGCTGCCGGGCGCTCATGTAGGCGATGATGGCGCTGATGAGAAAGGCGATGAGGGAAACGATCGGCAGCGCGGTGATCCCTGTGTCGTAGACGTGGCGGGCGATGGAGGTCGGCCGCAGGTGCTTCGGGCGCGCGACACTGAAGAGTGCGGTTAGGCTCGCCTTGCCCAGAAAAGCGAGTCCATGCTCGAGGTTGCTGCCAAAGTGCAGGGCGTGCCGGCCGGTATGCATCAGCAGCGCCATGACGGGCCCTTGCGAGGGAGCCGGCGGCGGCGGCGGCGGCCCCGCCTCGAGGCCTTTCTCGGCCTCCTGCAGCGTCTCATCCAGGAGCCGCAGCTGCTCGGGGGCCGCGCCCTGGAAGCTCACCTCAGCGCCGGCGGCGCGCGCGCGCGCGATGAACTGATGCAGCGCCCAGGCGCCGGAGAGATCAAGCGCGGTGAGCGGTTGTGCGTCAATGCGCACGCGCCTCGTGGACTGCACGTCGATCCCCGCCAGCTGCGCTTCCAGCGTGCTGAACTCACGCGTATCCCAGGTGCCGGTCAGCGTAAGCTCCAGACCCTCTGCGCTGCGCCGGACCTCGGCGGCCATGCTGACGGGGGCTCTAGAACGCTCAGTGCGGGCGGTGCCGATGCGCCCCGCTGCACGGCGCGGGCGGCTCCTCGAGCAGCTGCACCCCGCAGGCGCGCTCCCGCAGCGGCAGGGCGTTCTGGGTCTTCGACATCAGGACTCCTTTGCTCGACCGCATTTGATCATCGGCGGGCGTTGGCGCGGCCAATCACCTCTTCGGCTGGCGCTGATCCACACACGCTATCGGAACGGCCCGGTGTTGGCTTCTTCAGGGCCGGATACGCCGCGGCACAAAAATTCTACCTCAGCGACTCCCGCATTGCCTGCCTGGGCGCCTTCGGCTCACCCGCCGGGGTGCGTACACGCGGGCGGGCGCGGCGCGCAGCGCTCTGGCTCGCGTTGGTGACCGCACGAACTCGCCACGGCGGGGAGGCGCTGCCCTTTCAGGTGTCGTCGCGGTAGCGGCGCACGCGCGCGGCCGCGTACAGGAGGCCCGCGGCGGCGAGCACGCCGAGCCACAGGTCCAAACTGGTGAAAGCGGCGGCCCAGTTAAGATCGCTCAGCAGCCGCATGTTCTTACTCATGACGGAATGAGCGCCGCGCGTGGCGAGGATGTGCCAGATCCCGGTGCTGCGGTACTGGATGAAGTGCCAGAAGTAGAAGGTGTGAAACACGATCAGCTCCAGCAGCCACACCAGGAAGGGTGCGAGGAATGCCCACAGGATCGGGCCGCGCTTCACCCACGCGGACAAGAGCATGGAGGCGGCGACGAGGGGCGCGTACCAGAGCGAGCTCAGGATGAGGCACAAGAGGATGACGAGCTCGCCGCGCACCCAGGCCACGGTGTCCCAGCTCACCACGTCCGGGACACCGCCGGAGGCCACGCGCAGTTCCCAGATGCTCAGGGCGATGAGGTGACTGGCGATCGCGAGCAGGAAAACGCCCCCTGGCACGAGCACCATGGCGACCAGGAACTTAGAGAGCACGGTCAGGCCATCGGAGACCGGCAGTGACTTCCAGAAGAGGATGCTGCGGTCCTTGCGCTCGGCGTACAGGCAGTCGAGCGCGTAGAACGTCACCACGATGGAGGCCGCAAGATAGATGAGCAGCGCGAAGATCACCTGACTCATGTTGAGCACGACGATGCGCGCGGGATCATCGATCATGTGAAGGCGCGCACTGTCCAGATCGACGTGCGAGAAAATCGTCGAGATCGCCAGCAACGCGGCGACGACCAGGGGCACGCGCCAGAGTGCCGCATGCTCCCAGAACTCGCGCCGCATCAAGGTGAGCAGCGCGCCGCGCGTGTCGATACGGGCCGTGCTGCTCACGGCTGCCGCGTTACCCAGGTCTGCCGTTTCGGTGTTCATGACTTCATCGTCCCTTGCATCTTGGCGACGAACAGATCGGCGATCGAGGGCGTGCGCAGCTCCCCTAAGGGTGCAAGCTGCGCGGCAGTACGTCCCTCGAAGAACATGGCGATGCGACCGAACACTTCGCGCTCGTAGAAGGGCTTGAGCGCGCGCGCGCGCGGCGGCCGCGTCGGCGCTCACGTTCAGCTGCAGGTATTGGCTGCCGAGCTCTTCCACCGAGGTTGCCAGCGCCACCTGTCCGTGGCTGATGAAAATCACATCGGTGAAGAGGTTCTCCACCTCCTCCACCTGGTGGGTGGTGAGGAGGATGGTGCGTTCCTTGTCGAAGTAGTCATTGAGCAGCGTGTCGTAGAACTGGCGCCGGTAGAGCAGATCGAGCCCGAGGGTGGGCTCATCGAGCACCAGCAGTCGCGCGTCGATGGCCAGGATCAGCGCCAGGTGCAGCTGCGTCACCATGCCCTTGGAGAGCTCGCGCACGCGGCTCTTCATCTGAATGTCGGTCTTGCGCAGGAAGGCCTCGGCGCGCTCGCGGTCGAAGCGCGGGTGCACGCCGCCGCAGTACTCGAGCGCCTGGCTCACGCGCAGCCAGCGCGGCAGCACCGCCACATCGGCCATGAAGCACACATCGCGCATCAGCTCATCGCGCTGCGTGCGCGGATCGAGACCGAGCACCCTGAGCTCGCCCTGAAACGGCGTCAGTCCCAGGATCGCCTTAAGTGCGGTGGTCTTGCCCGCCCCGTTCGGGCCGATGAGCCCGACGATGCGGCCGGCGTCGATGTGAAGGCTTACGCCTGCCAGGGCCTGCGTGGCGCCGAAGCTCTTGGCGAGTCCGCGCGCTTCAATTACTGCTGTCATCTTTTTCACCTTGCGTGGCCGCAGGAGTTCC
Source organism: uncultured Pseudomonadota bacterium (assembly GCA_963742045.1). GTDB lineage: Bacteria > Pseudomonadota > Gammaproteobacteria > Steroidobacterales > Steroidobacteraceae > 13-2-20CM-66-19. The sequence continues at coordinate 3,417,796 of CAVUKE010000003.1, read as the reverse complement.
CTGCGCGGGCCACGGTGTGGCCGGGGCTGAGGCGCCCGCGCGCTGCAGTTCATCCGGAGTCAGTCCCAGGCGCTGGATGGTCGCGTAGATCTTGGGCCACTCGTCCTCGAGAAAGCGCTGGCGCTCATCCTTCAGCAGTGCCTTGCGCGCCCCGGGGCTCACGAACATGCCCAATCCGCGGCGCTTCTCGACCAGCTGCTCGTCCACCAGCTGCTGATAGCCTTTGAGCACGGTCAGAGGATTCACCCTGAAGTCTGCGGCGACGTTGCGGACCGAGGGCAGCGGGTCGCCTTCCTTGAGGACGCCCTCAAGGATCATCGCTACCACCCGGTCGCGCAGTTGCCGGTAGATCGGCAGGCTGTCATCCCACTGCGGGTCCATGATCGTTGACACGGTGCCTGTGACGGGGGAATAGCCGACTAATCTACCAAAACGGCCGGCTCGGGCTGCCCGAACCACGCCTGCTGAGGCTGCACGCCAACCGTGCGGACGGCCGGGACATGCGTGCCCGGGGGCACGGCGGTCGAGTTCACGAAGCTCATGCCGAGAACGGCGGTGATCAGGATCGCGGCGGCGCCGCAGGTCAGATCGCGGTACAGCGTGTTTGCGAAAGTGTTCATGGTCATCTCCTTGTGGGTCGGTCTGCTTCGGAGGGCTTGGCGGACGGGGCCGGCTGCCTTCCTTGGTGTTGTACTCTAGTAGAACACTACTCAAGTGTCAAGCCAGCTCACCAAATTTAATTCGGGGGCCGTTCCCGCCGGGGGGCATCCCAAAAAGGGCCCGGACAGGGCCCGGCAGCGGCCCTGAGGCTCCTGGGACGACCCCCTGCAGATCGCAGCGGGGGTTGCGCTGTTTAGAGGGGGCGCGGGCAAGCCGGGGCGCGCACGTTAGAATTCCTGGCTCTTTTCGCCCAAGGAAGAAGACTCACACCATGAAAGCCCCCGTGAATGTTGCGATCACCGGCGCCGCCGGCCAGATCGGCTATGCCCTCGCCTTCCGTGTCGCCTCCGGCGCGCTGCTCGGGAGCCGAGACGCCCGTGAACCTGCACCTGCTGGAGATCGCGGCGGCTTTGCCGGCACTCGCACGGCGTCGTGATGGAGCTCAATGACTGCGCCTTCCCGACGCTCAACACGGTCATCGCCACCGACGAGGCCAAGGGCGCCTTCCGCGACTGTCAGGTCGCGCTGCTCGTCGGGGCGCGGCCGCGCGGTCCGGGCATGGAGCGCAAGGATCTGCTGCTGGCCAACGCGCAGATTTTCTCCGCGCAGGGCAAGGCCCTCAACGAGGCCGCGGGCCGCAAGGTGAAGGTGCTGGTGGTCGGCAATCCCGCCAACACCAACGCGCTCATCGCGCGCGCCAACGCGCCGGATCTGAACGCGCGCAACTTCACCGCGATGACGCGCCTGGATCACAACCGCGCGCTGTCGCAGCTCGCCGAGAAAACCGCCGCCCACGTCAGCGACATCCGCCGCATGACGATCTGGGGCAACCACTCGGCGACTCAGTATCCGGACCTGACGCACGCGCAGGTGCACGGCAAGAGTGCCCCCTCGCTCGTCGCCGCGAGTGGATCGAGCAGAGCTTCATCCCGACCGTGCAACAGCGCGGCGCCGCCGTCATCAAGGCGCGCGGGTCCTCCTCGGCCGCCTCGGCGGCCTCGGCCGCGATCGATCACGTGCACACCTGGTTCCACGGCACCGCCGCGGGCGACTGGGTGAGCATGGCGGTGCCGGCCGATGGCAGTTACGACATCCCCGCCGGCGTCATTTACTCGTATCCGGTCACGGTGCGAAACGGCGAGTATCAGATCGTCCCGGGACTTGCGATCGATGAGTTCAGCCGCCAGCGCATGGCCGCGACCCACGCGGAGCTGCTCGAGGAGCGCGACGGGGTGAAGAGCCTGCTCGGCTGAGACGTATCTTGCCCGGCGCGGCGTCGCTATAGTCGCAGGCGCGTGCGGGACGAAAGGAAGACTCCATGTTGGGTGCGATCGTCACGCTGATCCTGGTCGTCGCGGCTGCCTTCGCGGTCACGCAGATCGGCGGTGTTATCACGCTGCTGTTCATCGGCGCGGTGCTGTTCCTCGCCTACCGCCGTCTCTCGCTCCTCGCCTTCACGGCGACCTTCACGGTGCTGCTGGCGGCCTATACCTGGCTCGGCAGCGCCGGCACGCCGGCGGGGATCTGGAAGGGATTCCTGTGGCTGATGCTCGCGGCGCTGTGGCTGCTCAACCTGCGCTCCCTGCGCAAGGCGCTCATCACGCGGCCCTTCATGCGCGCGTACCTGAAACTGCTGCCCTCGATGTCGCAGACCGAGAAGGAGGCACTCGAGGCCGGCACCGTGTGGTGGGACGGGGAGCTCTTCACCGGCGCCCCGCGCTGGGAGAAGCTGCTCGCCGCCAAACCCGCCCGCGCTCTCGGCCGAGGAGCAGGCCTTCCTCGACGGTCCCTGCGAAGAGCTGTGCCGCATGCTCGATGACTGGAACATCACGCACGAGCGCGGCGATCTGCCGCCGCAGGTGTGGGAGTTCCTAAAGTCGCGCGGCTTTTTCGCCATGATCATCCCGAAGCAGTACGGCGGGCTTGAGTTCTGCGCCTACGCGCACTCGTGCGTGCTCGCCAAGATCTCCAGCCGCAGCGCCACCTGCCTCCTCCACCGTCGCCGTGCCCAACTCCTTGGGTCCCGCCGAGCTCTTGCACCACTACGGCACCGAGGAGCAGAAGAACTACTACCTGCCGCGCCTCGCGCGCGGCGAGGAAGTCCCGTGCTTTGCGCTCACCGGTCCGCGCGCGGGCTCGGATGCCGGCTCGATCCCGGACACCGGCATCGTGTGCCGCGGCAGCTAGCAGGGGCGCGAGGTGCTCGGGCTGCGGCTGAACTTCTCCAAGCGCTACATCACCCTGGCGCCGATCGCCACCGTCATCGGTCTTGCCTTTCGCATGTTCGATCCGGAGAAGCTCCTGGGCGAGAAGACCGATCTCGGCATCACCTGTGCGCTCATCCCGCGCAACACCCCGGGGTCACGATCGGGCGCCGCCACTTCCCGCTCAACATTCCCTTCCAGAATGGACCTATCCAGGGGAAGGACGTGTTCGTGCCGCTCGATTGCATCATCGGCGGCGCGAAGATGGCCGGCAGCGGCTGGCGCATGCTGGTCGAGCAGCTCTCGGTCGGGCGCTGCATCTCGCTGCCCTCCAACACCACCGGCGGGGCGAAGGCGGCCGTGTGGGCCACCGGCGCGTACGCGCGCATCCGCACGCAGTTCAACATGCCGGTGGGCAAGTTCGAAGGCGTCGAGACGGTGATCGCGCGCATGGTCGGGCTCACCTACACCATGGATGCGGCGCGCTCGGTCACCGCCGGCGCCATCGATGGCGGCGAGCGCCCCTCGGTGCCCTCCGGCATTCTCAAGTACCACGTCACCGAGATGGGCCGCCACGTCGCCAACGACGCCATGGACGTACACGGCGGCAAGGGCATCTGCCTGGGTCCGAACAACTACCTCGGGCGCGGCTACCAGGTCGTGCCGGTGGCGATCACGGTGGAAGGCGCCAACCTTCTCACCCGCAACCTCATCATCTTCGGTCAGGGGGCGATCCGCTGCCATCCGTTCGTGCTGCGCGAGATGACCGCGGCGCGCAACCCCGACCGCGCCCGCGGCGTGGATGAGTTCGACCGCGCGCTCTTCGGGCACATCGGCTTCACGATCTCGAACGCCGTGCGATCCTTCATCATGGCCTTAACGCACGCGCGCTTCACGCGCGCGCCGGTCCAGGGCGCGACCGCCCGCTACTACCAGCACGTGGTGCGCTTCAGCGCCTCCTTCGCCTTCGCGGTGGATGTGGCGATGCTCACACTCGGCGGGTACCTGAAGAAAAAGGAGAACCTGTCCGCACGCCTGGGAGACGTGCTCTCGTGCCTGTACCTGGCCTCGATGGTGCTCAAGCATCACGAGAACCAGGGCCGTCAGGAGGAGGATCTGCCGATGCTGGAGTGGGCCTGCCGCAACCTGCTCTACGATGCGCAGGAGCAGCTGCACGGTTTCCTGCGCAATTTCCCCAATGCCTTCCTCGCCGGCGTCATGCGCGTGCTGATTTTTCCGCGCGGACGCGTCTACTCGGCCCCCGACGATCGGCTCGCCCGCCGCGTGGCCGCACTCGTGACGAGTCCCACGAGCGCGCGCGAGCGGCTCGGGGAGTTTGCCTACCGCACGCTCGAGCCGACTAACCCGCTCGGCCTGCTGCAGGAGGCGCTGCTGCTCGCCGTGCAGCTCGAGCCGCTCGAGAAACGCATTCGCGTCGAGGGTGTGAAGACCGGCCGGGTCACGGCGCTGGACCTGCCCGGGCGCATCCAGCAGGCACTCGCCTTGGGGCTGATCTCGGAGACCGAAGCTGCCGCGCTGCGCGACTATGACCGCAAGGTGATGGATCTGATCCACGTGGATGACTTTGAGCCGCAGGCCCTGGGCACCCAGGCGCAAGCCGCCCCGAGGTCCAGCGCGCACGTGGCATGAATACCCCCGCGCCGCGCGCGAGCATCCCGCCCGGGGCGTCACCGGCGGCAGCCCCCGCCATGCCCTCGCCTGAGCGCTGCGAGAACTGCGGCAACGAGGTGAGCCAGCGCTACTGCGGCGCGTGCGGGCAGCGGCTCGACCCACCGCTGAACTCGCTGTGGCACTTCTCGCAGATCGCCACCGAGGACCTCACGCACGCGGACTCGCGGGTGTGGCGCACGCTCTGGGCGCTGCTCGCCAGGCCCGGGCACCTCACGCGCGAGTTTCTCGCCGGGCGCCGCGCACGCTATCTGCCCCCCGTGCGGCTGTACCTCGTGCTCTCGGTAGTGTTCTTCCTGGCCGCAAGTGCGGTACCCAGGCACTTTACGGTGCTGTCGATCGACGACGAGCATCCCGGCCGCAGCAAGGTGCAGCCCACGAACACCGTCAAGGACGCGGTGGCGAGCGTCGTGCCGCCGCGGCCCGGCGAAACCCCCGAGCAGCGCGCCGACCGCGTGTGCGCGGACAGCAATTACAACGGACCCTGGGAGAAGACGCTGCAGCCACTCTTGCAAAAGGCCTGCCGCAAGAGCGTCATCGACAATGGCCGCGAGCTGCAGGCGCAGTTTCTGCACAACATCCCGCGCGCCATGTTCATCTTCCTGCCGCTGCTGGCCGCGGTCATGATGCTCATGTACTGGCGACCGCGGCACTACTACGTGGAACACCTGCTGCTCTTCGTGCACAACCACGCCTTCGTGTTCCTGGTGGCGACGCTCGCGCTGCTCTTCTCGAGCGTTACCGCCCGCCTGCCGGTGCTGAAGTTCGCGATCTTCCTGTATTTTGTCTGGTACATGTTCCGTTCGATGCGCGTGGTCTACAACCAGGGCCGCGCGCTGACGGTGAGCAAGCTCGTGCTGCTGTCGTTCTTTTACTTCCTGTTCGCCGTGCTGATGCTCGCGCTCACCAGTGTCTATAGCGCCATAATGCTCTGAGGAAGGAGTCTGCCATGCGTACCTTGATCATCGCCGTGCTCATGCTGGGGGTGTCATTCGCCGTCGCACAGGAACGCACCCCTTCACCCGCGGGCGCCGAGGTCTACCTCATCAGTCCCAAAGATGGCGCAAGAGTGCACGCCCCGGTGCTGGTGCAGTTCGGCCTCAAGGGCATGGGCATTGCCCCGGCGGGCGTGAAGTTCGAGAACAGCGGCCACCATCACCTGCTCATCGACACTGACCCGCCCGCGGATTTGAGCGCGCCGCTGCCGGCAACCGACAAGATCGTGCACTTTGGCAAGGGGCAGACGGAGACGACACTCAACCTCGCCCCGGGCAAACACACCCTGCAGCTGCTGCTCGCCGATCAGAGCCACATCCCGCACAGTCCGCCGCTGCTCTCGCAAAAGATCACCATCACCGTGCTGCCGTAAGGCAAAGCCTGAACGCCCATGACGCGCGCCGTCCTGCATGTCGACATGGATGCGTTCTACGCCTCTGTCGAGCAGCACGATGATCCCTCACTCAAGGGCAAGCCCGTCATCGTCGGCTGGGAGGGCGCACGCGGGGTCGTGGCGGCCGCGAGCTACGAAGTGCGCGCCTTTGGCGTGCACTCGGCCATGCCGATGCGCGCCGCCCTGCAGAGGTGTCCGCAGGCGCTGTGCGTGCGCCCGCGCATGGCGCGCTACCAGGAGGTCTCGCGCACCGTGTTCGGCGTTTTCCACGAGATCACCCCGCTCGTTGAGGGGCTCTCCCTCGATGAGGCGTTCCTCGATGTCACCGCAAGCCAGGCGCTGCTGGGCGGGGCGCCCGAGATCGCGCAGCGCATCAAGCGGCGCATCCGCGAGCGCACCGGGCTTACGGCCTCGGTGGGCGTGGCCTCCAACAAGCTCATCGCCAAGATCGCCTCCGATCTGCACAAGCCCGACGGACTGACGGTCGTGACGGCGCAGTCGCTGCGGGCACTGCTCGATCCGCTCTCGGTGCGCAAACTCCCCGGCCTCGGGCGCAAGACCGGCGCCCGCGTGGAGGCGGCTGGCATCCACACGCTCGGGGAACTGCGCAGCGCTGCGGACGCGCTGCTCTGGCCGCTCTTCGGGCGCTACTCGGGCTGGATGCGCGAGCGTGCCTCCGGCATCGATGAGCGGCCGGTGCAGCCGGACCTGGAGGAGAAGTCCTTGAGCGCCGAGGACACCTTCGAGACGGACATCGGGGAGGCGCGCGTACTGCAGCGCCAGCTGGCGCGCCTGGCGGACCTGGCGGCGAGTCGCCTGCGCGCGCGCGAGCTCATGGCCGGCTGTATCGGAGTGAAGATACGACGCGGGGATTTCACCACTTTCACGCGCCAGCGGGCGGTCGCGCCCCCCACCTGCGAGGGCCGGGCCATCGCTGGGGTCGCCGCGGAGCTGCTCACGCGCTGGCTCGGGGCAAACCCGGATGCGAAACTTCGGCTCCTGGGGGTGGTCCTCACAGAGCTGACGCCCGCCGCACAGCTTGGCCTGTTCGACGATGCGCGCCCGCAAAGCCGTGTCGATGCCACCCTCGATGAAGCCCGGGCGCGCTTTGGCACGCGGGCGCTGCGGCGCGGTAACACCATCGAGTAGCATCCGTCCATGTACCTGACCTTCTTCGGCCTCAACGAAAAGCCGTTCGCGATCACCCCCGATCCGCGCTATCTGTACCTGAGCGAGCGGCACGCGGAGGCCCTGGCGCACCTGCTGTACGGCATCAACGAGGCCGGCGGCTTCGTGCAGCTCACTGGCGAAGTCGGCACGGGCAAGACGACCATCGTGCGCTCGCTATTGGCACAGACGCCGAAGAACGCCGAGATCGCCCTCATCCTCAACCCGAAGATGACCCCGGCGGAGTTCCTGCTCACCATCTGCGAGGAGCTCGGCATCGGCGTGCCGGACGCCTCGCTTGAGAGCCTGAAGGACCTGGTGGACATCCTCAGTCACTACCTGCTGCGTGCCCATGCCGCCGGGCGGCGCGTGGTGCTGGTGGTGGATGAGGCGCAAAACCTCTCGCCCGAGGTGCTCGAGCAGGTGCGCCTGCTCACCAACCTTGAGACCAACACGCAAAAGCTCCTGCAGATCATTCTGATCGGCCAGCCGGAGCTGCGGGAGCTGCTCGCACGCAACGAGCTGCGCCAGCTCGCGCAGCGCGTCACCGGCCGCTATCACCTGAATCCCCTCTCCCGCGATGAGACCACCGCGTACGTGCGTCACCGCCTGCGCGTTGCCGGGGCCACGAACGACATCTGCAGCCCCCAGGCGCTGAGCGAAGTGTTCCGCCTCTCCCAGGGCGTGCCGCGCGTCATCAACGTGATCTGCGACCGGGCGCTCCTGGGCGCCTACTCCCTCGACCGGCACCGCGTAACCTCACCGCTGGTGCGCCATGCCGCCGCCGAAGTGTTCGGCCGACATTTCACACCGCACTGGCTGCCCTGGGCGCTCACCGCGGGCGCCGCCGCGCTCGCGTTTGTCGGGCTGATCGCACTGTGGCGCTTTGAGCCCTGGAACCGCCATGCCCCGCCGCAGCTGTCGCACACGGCCGCAGGGGAAGCCGTCGCTGCCGTGCCCACGCCGACGAGCGTACCCGCGGTGGCGGCGCCGCAGAGCGCGCCGGCGGCGGTGGCGGCAGCACCGGCAGCGCTTGCGCAGCTGCTTAAGGGGCACGCGGCGGAAACTGACACCGACGGCGCCTTCGGCAAGCTCTTCGGCCTCTGGGGCGCCAAGTACCAGGCGAGCACGGTCGATCCTTGCACCCAGGCCCATGAGCAGGGGCTCGAGTGCATCGCCGAACGGGGCTCCTTCGGGCAGCTGCGTCTCTACAACCACCCTGCGATACTGCTGCTCACCGACAGCGGCGGTGCGAACCACCAGGTGGTGCTCACCGGACTGACCGACGATGTGGCGAGCCTGGACCTCGGTGGCACCCACAGCGTCGGCCTGGGCGAGCTGTCGCGCTATTGGCTGGGAGACTTCGTGATGCTGTGGCGACCTGCCAACTCACCCGTGAAACCCCTCTCCGCCGGCATGCGCGGGGAGCAGGTGCGCTGGCTGCGCCAGAGCCTGCAACACCTGAAGGGCGGCGGCGGCGATACGCCGGTGAGCGACGTGTTTGATGCCGACCTCACCACGCAGGTGCGCGATTTTCAGCGCCAGCATCAGCTCGCCGTGGACGGCATCGCCGGCGTGCAGACACAGATTGCGCTCGCCAGCGCGGTGGCGACCCCCGGCACGCCCCTGCTGTCGGCCATCGATACTCACCACGGCGGCTGACCGATGTCGTTCATCCTCGATGCGCTGAAGAAATCCGAAAGCGACCGCCAGCGGCAAAGCGGGCCGGCGCTGTTCGAAGTGAAAGTGGCGCCACGGCGCACGCGCCTGCCGCTGTGGGCGCTGGCGCTCGCGCTGCTGCTCGCCGTCAACCTCGTGATCCTCGCCTGGATGCTCTTGAGGCACCCGACGGCGCACGCCGAGGCCACGCTCGATGCGGCGGCGGGCCACCCCGCGCCGGCCCCGCTCCCGGTGAGCACCGTGAGCGCACCCCTGCCGGCCCCCGCACCGGCGGCCCTTCTCGCCCCGGCCGTTATCGCCCCGGCCACCGGGCCTGCGGGAGCGCCGGTGACGGCGGTGCCCGTGAGCGCCGTGCATGCGCCCGCTCCTGCGGCCGCAGCGCCGAACAGCAGCGCCGAGCAACAAAATCCCGAAGACCTCGCACCGGCCGCCGAACCGATCGCCGCCCCTCTGAGCAGCCACGTGCGCCGCGGCACCGCCGATGGGGTGCCGCTCTACCAGGACTGGGCGGCGAGCAGCGGCGCGAGCCTGCCGCAATTGCGCCTCGACCTGCACGTTTACGCGGCGCGCCCCGAAGAGCGCTTCGTCATGATCAACATGCACAAGCTGCGCGAAGGCGACTCACTCCCCGAGGGGGTGCGCGTGGACAGCATTACCCCTGAAGGGGCCGTGCTCACCTACAACGGCGCACGCTTTCTGCTGCCTCGGGACTAGGCGGCAAGGCTCGCACCAGCGCCGGCAGAACATGTCGCATCCGCTGCCCCCGGCACGCATTTTTTTGCGGTTTTTGCAGGCGGATTCACATCACACCCGGGGCCACCCGGGCGTCGCCTGCGCCACATGATGATCAGTTTCACAGAATCCGGCGCCCGTTAGCGACAGGCTGCGCGGCTTGCGTCATCGTGGCTCGAGCGGCCAGGCTCCAAGGCCGGCGGGCGGGTTTTCCACTGTGACAGTCGTGGCCAGTACCTCAGCGCAGCCTTCCAGAGCAACGGTGCCGCAAGGCTTCGCGCGCGGCCCGTTTGCACCCGTCCCCGCGCCCCTCATCGCCCTCAGCCAGGATCAGAAGTTTCTCGCCACGCTGCGGACGATCTCGGAGCCGGCGCACGCGGTGCATGCGGCCGGTTCGGAAATCGATCTGGCCGCGAGCCTCATGGCGCAGGATGCCGGGGTCGCGGTGCTCGACTCGGCCGCCGTGGCCACCCCGATCGCTCAGCTGGCGGCGCGCCTGCACGCGCAGTTCCCGGACCTCGTGCTGATCGTCGCCGGCACCGCCGAGGAGCAGGGCGCGCTCACCGCCCAGATCACCGACGGCTCGGTGCATCGCTTTCTGCACAAGCCGGTCTCCGAGCAGCGCGTGCGGCTGTTCGTCGAAGCTGCCTGGCGGCGGCATGAGGAAGCCCGCAGTGGTCGCCGCGCCGCAGCGGCAGCGCCCGCCCCGCCGCGGCGCGGCCGCTGGGCCCTGATGGCCGTGGCGCTCATCGCCCTCGCTGTTCCCCTGACCTGGCTCCTCACACGCCCGCCTGCGACCGAGGCCCCCGCGCCGGGCGCACCGGCGGTCGCCAACCTCGCCGCGGTGGCCAACGACGCAGCGCTCGAGGATCTGCTGGCGCGCGCGGACAAAGCGCTCGCCGAAGGGGCACTGGTCGCCCCCGCCGGCGAGAGTGCGGCCGATCTTTACCGCGAGGCGCTGCGGCGCAACGCGCGCGATCCGCGCGCGGTGAACGGACTTGAGCAGGTCATCGATCACCTCGTGACCGACGCGGAGCAAGCGCTGCAGGAGCACCGCCTCGATGCCGCACAACAACTCGCCGATCAGGCACGCGCCATTAACCCGAGCCACCCGCGCGTGGCGTTCCTGACCGCGCAGATCGGCGCCCAGCGCGAGCGGGCGGTGCTGGGCAAGGCCCAGCGCGCCGCCGCGAGCGGCGATGTGAACGCCGCGCTGGGCTTGCTGGATGATGCCACCCGCGGCGGGCATCGCTCGACGCTGGTGGACGAGGCCCGCCAGCAGCTCGCGCAGAAGCAGATCGATGAGCGCGTCGCCGACTTCGTCGCCCGCGGCCGCGAGGCCCTCGGCAGCGGCGCCCTGCTCGAGCCCCCCGAGCAGAGTGCGCACTTCTTCATCGAATCCGCGCGCGCGCTCGCGCCGGACGATCCGGCGGTTCAACAGGCGCGCCAGGATCTGATCGCACGCCTTGAGGCCGAAGCGCACAAAGCGATCGCCGCCGGCAATGCGGAGCAGGCGGACACGTGGGCGAATGCGGCGGCGGAGGCGGGCGCGGATGCCGCCGAGGTGGCCGCCTTGCACGCGAGCGCGCAGCAGCTGCGCGGCACGGCCAAGGCCGACACGCTCGCGCACGTCGAATCTCTCTTCAACCAGCGCCTGGCCCAGGGGCGAGTGCTCGAGCCGGCCACTGACAGCGCCAAGTACTACCTCGAGCAACTCGCGCAGGCGGAACCCGCCGCCGCCTCGACGCTCGCGGCCCGCACCGCCTTTGAGACGCGCCTGCTCGATGAGGCGCACGGCGCCGTGCAGGCGCAGGATTACCCGGCCGCGCGTCGCTGGCTGAGCGAAGCGCACAATGCCGGTGCAAGTCCCGCCGGTATCAGCGCGGTGGAAGCCGAACTCAATGCTGCGCAGAGCGCGCCCGTCGCGCCGCCCACCGCCGCCGCGGCCGAGGGTGCCTATGTCAACGAAAGCGCCCTCGCGCGCACCCACTACGTGGAGCCCCAATATCCGCCGAGTGCCCGCGATCGCGGCATTGCCGGCTGGGTGGACGTGCAGTTTCTGGTCAACACCGACGGCTCACTCACTGAGGTGACGATCGTCGGCGCGCAGCCGGTCGGCATTTTTGAGCAGGCAGCGCTTGAGGCCGTGCGCCACTGGCGCTATCAGCCGGTCATGCGCGACGGGCAGGCGAGTACGCAGCGCGCACGCGTGCGCGTGCGCTTCGCGGTGAAGTCATGACCGCCCGACGCACCGCGCCCCCGGCCCGCGTGCTGGTGGTGGACGATGACGTGCGCTACGGGGAGTGGCTGCGCCACCACCTGGACGTGCTGTGCCCGCAGGCGAGTGTGAGCATGCTGAACCTGGAGGAATTCGGGCGCTGGTGCGCGATGTTCTCCGGGCGCGACTGCGACCTCCTGATGCTCGCCGCGAAGTTCGGCTCAAGCCCCGAGGATCCGGCCGCGCACGGCCTGACGCTCCTGCGCCGTCTGCGCGAGCAGCCCGCAAGCCCGGCCGTGATCGCCCTCGCCGAGGACGGCAACGAACTCACCGCGGTGCGGGCGCTGCAGCTGGGCGCGGTGGACTACCTGCCCAAGCGCCTGCTCACCGCCGAGCGGCTCAGTACCGCCGTGCTCGTGGCGCTGCGGCGCGTCGAGCGCCGCGTGGCACGGCGCCTGGCGAGTCTTGCCAACCTCTCACGCAACCAGGCCGCCCATGCCGACCCGGCGGCCACCGCGGCACCGGGCGCCGCCGCTGCTGCCGCGCCCGCCGAGGGAGCTGAGGCGGCCCCGGCCGGCGCAGCCGGGAAAGCCGCTGCCGCAGACACGGGCGAGGCGCTGCAGCCGGCGGGCGTGGCGGCGTTGCTCGCGGCGGCGAACGCCGAGGTCATCCCCGGTTACACGCTGCGGCTGAAAATCGGCGAATCCGAGAAGGCCGTGGTGTATCTGGCCTCAAGCGCGCACCGCGGACACAACGTGGCGCTCAAGGTGAGCAAGACGTTGCGGGATGAAGCCGCCGGACGGCAGTTCCTCGAGCGCGAATACACCGCCATCATGGCCGTGCGCAGCCAGCTGGTGGTGGAGATCTATGACTACGGCGTGCACGGGGGCTTTGAGTACCTCGCGATGGAATACCTGCCGCGCGGGGACCTCAAGGCGCGCATCCAGCGCGGCGTGAGTGAGGCGGAAGCGCTGCACTACCTGGTGCAGATTGCCTCCGCACTGCAGGTGGTGCACGAGGCCGGGCTCGTGCACCGGGATCTGAAACCCGCCAATGTCATGCTGCGCGAGAACGACGGCGTCGCGCTCATCGACTTCGGCCTCGCCCGCTCACTCGATGGCAACAGCTTCAGCACCCACACCGGCGTGCTGCTCGGCTCGCCGCTCTACATGAGCCCCGAGCAGGCGCTCGGGGAGCCCCTCGATGCACGCTCGGACTTCTACAGCCTCGGGGTCATCTGCTACGAGATGCTGACCGGTCAGAAGCCCTACACGGGCGGCACGGCCATGGAGGTGCTGCAGCAGCACGTGAGCTCGGCGCTGCCGGCGCTGCCGGAGAACCTCTCGCGCTACCAGCCCTTCCTTGCGCGGCTGCTGGCAAAGGCCCGCGGCGAGCGCTTCGCCACGGCCGCCGAGATCATCGTCGCCGCCGCCACGCTGCGAAAGGGCGCGGCCGGCGAGGCGCAGACCAGCGCCGCCTAGGGGTTGGCCCGGAGAGTGCGACCGCGCTGCTGAAAGGCGCGCCCCAGGGCGAGCGCGAGCACCGCCCACAGGGCCGAAATCCCCGCACCCAGCCAGCCGATCGCCGTGGGGCTTGCCCCGAAGCCGCCGGTGAGCGCCTTGTAGAGCGAGCCGCTCAACGCATCGCCCCCGCGATAGGCAAACGTATCAATGAGGCTCTTCGCCTGATACTTCTCCTCGCGGCTCACGACCGTGAAGAGCGAGTCGCGGCACGGGCGGGTGATGGCGTAGTCGGCGACGCGGCGCACCGCGTACACGAGGACCAGCACGATGAAGACCGGGTTGAGCGCGAAGAACGCGTAGCCGGCGGTCATGATGATGGGCACCGAGGCGAGAAGCGCCCGCATGCCGAACCACTTGAACAACCGGCCGAAGAGCAGGAACTGGATCGTCAGTGATGCGGCCTGCACGTAAAAATCGATGCCGGCAAAGAAGCGCGTGCGCTCATCCGCGCTATGGAATGCCTTGGCGACGAACGCCTGCTGCTCGAGGTACAAGAACGTCGACACCCAGGTCATGAGCAGCACGAACAACGTGATCCCGAGCAGGTACGGCGAGCGCACCACCTGCCCGAAGGCGGCGAATACGCCGCCCCCGACCCCGCCGTGGGTGTCTGGCGTGGCCTCCTGCGGCCGCGCGGCTGTGGCCTGTGCGGCCTGGCGGCGCTGCCAGCGGATCACCACGGCCATGAAAAAGAGCGACAGCAGCAAGAGCGTGGCCGAGAGCGGTAAGAGATTGATGGCGCCCAGCGGGACGGCGAGCTTGCGGTCGATGAGCGGACCTAAGAGGCCGCCGGTGCTCGCGCCCGCCCAGATAAAGCCAAACAGACGCCCCGCCTGCTCACGCGTGAACACATCCGCCATCAGGCTCCAGAAGGCCGCCACGACGAACAGATTGAACACGCTCACCCACACAAAGTAGGTACGCGCGATCCAGGTGTGATCCGCCTGCACGCGAAACCACACCCAGAAGATGAGCAGGTTCAGGGCGAAGAAGCCGTACACCCAGGGCAGAAACACCGAGCGCGGAAAGCGCGAGGTGAGCCAGCCGTACAGCGGCTGCAGCAAGAGCATGACGACGAACACGCCCCAGAACAGATAGGGGATGTTCTCCAGCCCCGAGGTGATACCGAGCGCATCGCGCACCGGGCGCAGGATGGTGTAGCTCGCGAACATGCACAGCAGCGTCGCGAACGACGCCAGCAGCGCCGGCGCTTCACCCGGCTGCAGTACGACCAGACGCCGCAGGAACTGGTTCATGACACACCACTTCAACGTTGTGACCGTCTAAATCAAGGACGAACGCCCCGTAATAGTGTTCGTGATAATGCGGCCGCGGACCCGGCGCGCCGTTGTCGCGCGCGCCGGCCTGCAGCGCCGCGCGGTAAAAGGCATCCACCAGGGCACGCTCGCCGACACGAAACGCGACGTGCACCGGCGGGCGGTTGGGTGCGCCCTGGGAGAGCCAGAAATCCGGCTTCGGTGGCACACCGAAGCCGGCGACGTCGCTGCCGCCGGTGACGGCGGCGGGAAACTCGGCGAGGAGTTGGTAACCGATCGGCGCCAGCGCCGCACGGTAGAAGGCCTGCGAGCGCTTAAGATCACTCACGCTCACGCCGGTGTGATCGATCATCGTGCAGCTTTGTCCAGGGTCGCGCCGCTCACGAAGGCCGCAGCCGCGATGATGACGATCCGTCTCACGCGCAAAACTCCCGCAAACCGATAGGCTGGCCAGCGCGCGGCGCCCCTGACAAAGACCCCGCGGAGGCGCGCTAGTGTGCCACAGCCGCGCTGCAGCAACCGTGAGCTTGACGGCACGGGCCGTGCGGGAGCACGCTCGCGACACGCTGCTGGCGCGGGGAGAGAACATGAAAAGAAGAGAATTCTGCGCCGCCGGTGCCGCGGCGCTCGCCACCTTGTGCCTGCCTTACGCCCGCGCGCATGCCGCGGCGACGGAGGTGGCGGCCATCGGCAGTGACGGCCGAGCGCTCAGCCTCAGCGCCCGCGACCTCGAAGATCTGCGCGCGGGGCTGCGCGGCGATCTCATCCTCCCCGGGGACGCCAGCTACGATGCGGCGCGGCGGCTGTGGAACGCGGGGATCGATCGCAAGCCCGCGCTGATCGTGCGCTGTGCCGGTGCGGCCGATGCGGTGCGCGCGGTGAACTTCGCCGCCGGCCACAACCTGCTGACCGCGGTGCACGGGGGCGGCCACAGCCTCTCGGGCCAGTCCAGCTGCGATGGCGGCATCATGATCGATGTGTCGCCCATGCGTGCCATCGACGTTGATCCCGTGGCCCGGCAGGCGCGCGTCGGGGCCGGGGCGCTGCTCGGGTACCTGGATCTTGAGGCGCAGGCCTTCGGACTGGCGACCACGGCCGGCACGGTCGCC
Source organism: uncultured Pseudomonadota bacterium (assembly GCA_963742045.1). GTDB lineage: Bacteria > Pseudomonadota > Gammaproteobacteria > Steroidobacterales > Steroidobacteraceae > 13-2-20CM-66-19. Next base: position 3,402,147 of record CAVUKE010000003.1, on the reverse strand, counting down.
GACACGGGTGTCGCAGGATTGACGCTCGGCGGCGGTGTCGGGCGCATCGGCCGGCGCTTCGGTCTTACCTGCGACAACCTGCTCGAGGCGCAGATCGTGACCGCAGACGGAAAGTGGCGGCGCGCCAGCGCGAGTGAGAATCCGGATCTGCTCTGGGGGCTGCGCGGCGGCGGGGGCAACTTCGGCGTCGTCACCGAGTTTGTCTATCAGCTGCACGAGGTCAACCCGCAGATGTACGGCGGCGAGATCCTCTTCCCGATGGCAGGCGCCCGCCAGCTGCTGCGGCACTTCGCCGAGTGGATCGCCGCTGCGCCCGATGAGCTGTACGTGGATGTGGATCTGCAAACGGACGAGAAGCTCGGCAAGTGCGTGGGCTTTGATGTCTGCTACAGCGGCCCGGTGGCTGATGCGCCGCGCATGCTCGCCCCGCTGCGCAAGCTCGGCAAGCCGCTCAAGGACACCCTCGCCCCGGCCACGTACGTGAAGCTGCAGGGCAGCGCCGACACGCCCGGCTACAGTCATTTCGGCTCCTACATCAAGGGCGGCCTCATCTTTGGCATGACGCCGCCGCTCATCGACGCTCTGGTGGGCTTCATGGAAGAGGCGCCTTCGGACCTGCTCGATGTGTGGATGCAGCACCAGGGCGGCGCGATCAGCCGCGTGGCGCCGCAGGCGACGGCGTACTGGGGCCGGGGCGCCACGCACAACCTCGGCCTTGCGGGGGCCTGGAGAGTGCCGAGCGCGGATGCGCAACGCAACACCGAGTGGGTCCGCAATGCCTGGGCGCAGATCGAGCCCCTGACGCGCGGCAACTACGTGAACCTCGCCAACACCGATGATCGTGACAGTCGCGTGCATGCGGCGTACGGGGATAACTACGCGCGCCTTGCGACTGTTAAGAAAAGTTACGATCCAACCAACCTGTTCCATCTGAACGCCAACATCAAGCCGGCAGCCTGAGCCGTTTGGTGTCGTTACGATGACGCCGCCACGCTTGACACACCTGCGTCATAAAGGTGCAATGCTTCCCGGTCGCATGCTGGCTGGGCAGGGGTCGCAAGGCCGAAACAAGAATCCATGCATCTCGTCGACACGACCCTGTTTTATTCGCCCACGAGCGGCGGCGTTAAGCGCTATCTGTCGGCCAAACACGCCTGGCTCCGCGCCCACACCTCGTGGGAACACACGATCGTCGTACCGGGGGAGCGCTCCGGCATCGAACGCGGCGGCATCTGCACGCTGCCCGGCTACCCGGTCCCCGGCACTTTCAACTATCGGCTGCCGCTGAACCCGCGCCGCTGGGTGCGGCTGCTCGAAGCCCTCGAACCGACGCTCATCGAAGCCGGCGACGCCTTCCATCCGGCCTGGTGCGCCTGGCGCGTCGCGCAACGCCGCGGCATCGCGCTCGCGGCGTTCTATCACTCGAACCTGCCGCAGATCATCGGCCGGCGTTTCGGCCGGGCGCTGTCGGAGCCGGCGATGCAGCGCTATCTGCGCTGGCTGTACGAGCGCTTCGATGTGGTCTTCGCGCCAAGCCGCCTCATGTGCGCGTATCTGAAAGACATCGGCGTGGCGCACGCCATGCTCCAGCCCCTGGGCGTGGATGCGCAGGTATTCAGCCCCGAGCGCCGTGGCGCGCCGCTGAGCGAGCGGCTGGGCCTGCCGGCCCGCACGCGCGTGCTCCTCTACGCGGGGCGCTTCGCCGAGGAGAAGAACCTGCCGGTGCTGCTGCAGGCGTTCGCGCGCTTAGGCGCGCCCTATCATCTGTTGCTGATCGGTGGTGAACGCGAGGCGCGCCCCGCGCGCAACGTCACGATGCTGCCGTACCGGCGCGACAGCGTGGAGCTCGCCGGCTGGATCGCCTCGGCCGATGCGCTGGTCCACGCAGGCACCAAGGAAACCTTCGGGCTCGTAATCCTGGAGGCCATGGCGTGCGGGCGCCCCGTGGTGGCCGCGCGAGCCGGCGCCTTTCCGGAATTCGTCGATGACAGTGTGGGAGTGCTGGCTGAGCCGCAGGATGCGCTGAGCATGGCGGACGCCATCGCCGCCCTCTACGAGCGCGACCTCGATGCCCTCGGGGCGGCCGCACGCGAGCGCGTGCTCAGGCAATTCACCTGGCACCGCGCCTTTCACGCGCAGATGGCCACCTACGCCTCCCTCATCGGCACGCAGCGCCTGCCGCTGCCGGAAACGGACATCCTCTCCCTGCGCTCGCCGACCTCCTAGGTTAACACTAAGTGATATGCTGTGGGTATGGAAATCACACCCGAACAGTACGCACGCATCGAGCCGCACTTGCCGATTCATCGTGGCAACGTCTCGCATGAGAACCTCAACGTGATTAACGCGATCCTGTTTGTCGCAGAGAACGGCTGCAAGTGGCGCGCGCTGCCGAAGCGCTTCGGTAACTGGCATACGATCTACACGCGCATGAATCGCTGGGCAAAAGCCGGCGTTCTGGATCGGCTTTTTGCCGAGCTGCAGCGCGAACAGCTGATCCGCATCAAGATCGAAGCGGTGAGTCTGGACAGTACGATCGTGAAGGTTCATCCGGATGGCACCGGTGCTCTAAAAAAAACGGGCCACAAGCCATCCGCAAATCCCGCGGCGGCTGGAGCACAAAAGTTCATATGGTTGCCGCGAGTGCTCGATGCGCCATAGGGTTCTCACTCTCCCCAGGACAAGCCGGAGATGCTCCCGAGGGGCGCGCGTTACTGCGCTCTATTCCCGAACTGCCCATGGCCTGTCACCTGCTGATGGACTGCGCGTATGAAGGCGATGAAACCCGACAACTTGCTTTCGACCTGGGCTTCATTCCCGTCGTGCCACCGCATCCGAACCGGGTCGAGCCCTGGAGGCTCAAAAAAGCTCTATATAAACGTCGCAACGAGATCGAGCGCTTATTCCGACGGCTCAAAGGCTTTCGCCGCATCTTCAGTCGCTTCGACAAACTCGACCTGGTGTTCATCGCCTTCATTTATTTTGCGCTCATCGTGGAAGCACTACGTCAGTAGTGTTAACAGGCCCTATTCCCAGGCACCGAGAGTGCTTCAGCGCGTGATGAGCAGCACGCCGCCAAAGAGCAATGCCGCCCCCGTCAGCCGCATGAGAGTGAGCGGGTGCTGCGCAAAGCCAAGCCAGCCGAAGTGATCGACGATGAGCGAGGTGCCGAGCTGCCCGAGCACCACGAGCGCGAGCAGCGTGGCAGCGCCCAGACGCGGGCCGACGATGACACTCGAGGCCACATAAAAAGCCCCGAGAATGCCGCCGAACCACGCCCAGGCGGGCACCGCCATCCACTGCGCGCGCGGCGGCAGCGGCGTACGCAGCACGCCGAGAAAGCCGGCGAGTGCCACGGCACCCACCACGAAACTGATGAACGCCGCCAGGATCGGGCTGCCGAGGAGGCTGCGCAGCGTACTATTCATGCCCACCTGAAGCACAAGACCGATGCCGACGCCGAGTCCGAGCAGATAGAGCAGGATTTGCATGGCTTCAGGTCCCCTAGCGGCGCAGCGCCCGCAGCAGAGCAAAGCCGGCACGGCTCGCGGCGAGCGCAAACACGATGCGCAGGAAGAAACGTTTGGCGGCAGGCACCGGCCGCGGCGGCAGCGCGCGGTAGAACTCACCGGCGACCTCACGGGTCAGATGCACCGCGCGCGCAAGAAGGCGCCACTCGCGCGCGCCGCTCGTGATGCGGTAGTCGCCGGGGGCGAGGCGCTCGACCCGGACATCGGCGAGCGAGGCAGGAAGATCCCCGGGCGCTGCGGCGCTGAAGGCGAGCACCGTCACCGCGCCCGGCGCTTCGCGCGTGTCCCCGCTCAAGGTCAATCCCAGCGGCCCGGGCGAGCGCTCGGCGCGCACCGGCCCGCGAAAGCTCGCGAGCAGCTCAGGCATCGGCGGGCGCTGCCACGCGCACCTCGGTCGTCACCGAGTTCGCGATAAAGCACTCCTCGTGCGCACGGTGATGCAGCCGCTCAAGCTCGGTGGGGCCGGGCCGCGGCTCGCCGGCAAACTTCACCTGTGGTCGCAGCGTCACCTGCAGCATGGCGATCTTGCCCGCGGCGTTTTTGCCCATGACGCCCACGGCATCATCGCGGTAATCATCCACGCACCAGCCGCCCGCAGCGGCGAGTGACAGGAACCACAGCATGTGGCAACTGGAGAGGGATGCGACAAACGCTTCTTCCGGATCCACGGCCGCCTCCACCGACAGCGGCACGCGCACTACGCTCGGTGAGGAGGACGCGGGCACCTCGATGCCACCGTCGAACCTCCAGGTGTGGCCGCGACTGAAGCGATTGTCGGTGAAGCGCGCGCTGCCGCGCGCCCAGTGAATCAGGGCGTGATACTCGTGCCCGGCCATGGTTGCTGCTCCGTGCTGTGCGCCGCACGGATTGTACGACAGCTGCGCCCGGGTGCCCCCCGCTTCAGTGCGTCTCCAGCTCCCACAACATGAGCGGCGCGCCGCGGCGCAGCCAGAAGCCCAGTCCCGCCTCGCGGAACTGACGGCGCAGGCGGCTGCGGTACCAGTGGGCACTGCGCAGGTGCACGTTCGCATCGGTGCGCGCCGGATCCGCGTTGTGCCCGAGGTCATAGCGGGTGAGCGCGCTGAAGTACAGCACGCCGCGACACAGGCGTGCGAAGTTGTTGAGCGCACGCACAGCCGCAGCGGCATCGAGGTATTGCAACACGTCGTAGCAGATGACCAGATCAAAGGGCGTGCGGCTGCGGTACTGCTCGATGCGGCCGTGCTGCCAGCCGTAGCGCTCGCACAGGTACTCACTCGTCTCCAGTCCCACGTACTGCGCCCGCGGCAGCAGCCGCTTAAGCGGCGCCCGCAGCATCCCGGTGCCGCAGCCGGCTTCGAGGATGCGGCGCACCGGCAGGCCCGCGTGCTGCGTGAGGGCTGCGATCAGCGTTGCGCGTGCGCGCATCTCGGCGCGGCTTGCCACCGCGGTGCGTGGATCAAAGTAGTAACGCTCGTAGTAGTCGCGATCGAAACTCATGCGCGCCCCAACATCCGCCGCCGCAACCTCTGCCCTGAATGGTGCCTGAACGCGCGCAAACTGAGGGAATTGGCTGACGCGGTTCGCATTTCCGGATACTGTAACCTTCAATTTCGTCATCCCTTATGTATGCTCGCGCCCTATCTCGCGCGTTGCTTGCGAGTAGGTTCACGCACGGTGCGCGAACAACAGGAGGCAGATGATGAGAGCTAATTCACTCAAGGCCGCGCTCGCGGGCGTGGTGCTCGCCGCGGCACTTTCCGGCTGCGTCGTAACGGCGCGTCCGGCGGCCGTGGTGGTTCCAGGAGAGGTCGTGATCACTACGGCCCCGCCGCCGGTTCGCTATGAAGTGGTCGGCGTGCCGCCGCAACCCGGATACTTCTGGGTCGGTGGCGCCTGGTTCTGGGAAGGCGGCCGCTACGCGTGGCATCCGGGTCGCTGGGAAGCTCCGCGTCCGGGGTATCACTGGGTGGCACACGAGTGGCGCCCGGTTAATGGCAGCTGGCACATGGTGCCGGGCCACTGGGCCCGCGGCTAAGCCAATTACCGACTGAAGCTCGGTGGGTGCGGGGCCTGCCCTACGGGCGCGGCCCCGCACCCTCATTTGCACTGCGCCCCTCGGGCGCTGCACACTGCTCCGCCGGTGCCGAGGGCGTTCGCTGACGAGGAGCAGGGGATCATGAGAGGCAGGTCAGGCCGCGCGAGCGGCTGGTTCGCGACGGTCCTGTTCGCGGCCGCGACAGCGGCCGCCGATGCGCCCGACGCGAAATTCACCCTGACCAGTCCGGATATCGCCCCCGGCGGTCCGATCGCCAACGCCCAGGTGTACAACCGGTACGGCTGCATGGGCGACAACATCTCCCCGGCACTGAGCTGGAGCCACGCGCCTGCCGGCACCCGCAGCTTCGCGCTCCTGGTGCACGATCCGGACGCGGCCACCGGCAGTGGCTGGTGGCACTGGGTGCTCTACAACCTTCCGGCGAACACGAGCTCACTGCCCGCAGGCGCAGGCGATGTGAAGAAAACCGCGTTGCCGCCCGGTGCCGTGCAAGGGCGCACGGACTTCGGCACCGCCGACTACGGCGGCCCCTGTCCGCCGCCGGGCGCGCCGCACCGTTATCACTTCCGGCTGTATGCCCTGAAGGTCGCCCAGCTCGACCTGCCGGGCGAGGCGAGCGCCGCGCTGGTCGAGACCACGGTTCGCGCCCAGGCGCTCGGCAGCGCCGAGCTGACCGGAATTTATGGCAACTAGCCCCCGCGAGCGCCGCCCGGCGGTGTGGCCGTGGCTCGTGATGCCGCTCGTCGTGCTGGTGGCGTTCTACGCGCTGTACCGCGTGCACCAGCGGCCGGGCAATGTGCCCCCGCCGGCGCCCACGCCTGCCGTATCCACCGACGGCGGCTGAACGCACCCGCAAGTGGCGGCGCGGGGTCGTCGCGGCTAGCATAGCGACCCTTTTTCGCCCCGCAGGCCTCGCTTTGGCCCCCACCGCCAATGCCCCGCACGCCCCTGAAATCCCGCCCCCGCAGCCGCCCGGCCGCGCAACCGGCGGCGCGCCCGCGCCTGAGGCAGCGCGTCCCCAAGGTCGGTTTCGTAAGCCTCGGATGCCCGAAGGCGCTGGTGGACTCCGAGCGCATCCTCACGCAGCTGCGCGCCGAAGGGTATGAGGTCGCCCCGACCTATGCGGCGGCGGACGTGGTCGTGGTCAACACCTGCGGCTTCATCGATGCCGCGGTCGATGAATCGCTCGAGGCGATCGGCGAGGCACTCGAGCAGAACGGGCGCGTGATCGTCACCGGCTGCCTGGGCGCCCGGCCCGAGCGCATCCTCGAGCGTCACCCTCGGGTCCTGAAGGTGACTGGTCCCCATGCCTACGAGGAAGTCGTCGGCGCGGTGCATGAGCATCTGCCCCCGCGGCACGAGCCGTTTTTCGATCTGCTGCCGCCACAGGGCGTGCGCCTGACGCCGCGGCACTATGCGTACCTGAAGATCGCGGAAGGCTGCAACAACCGCTGCAGCTTCTGCATCATCCCGGCGATGCGCGGGCGGCTCGCGAGCCGCCGCATCGATGAGGTCATGCGCGAAGCCGAACGACTCGTGCACGCCGGGGTGAAGGAACTGCTGGTGATCTCCCAGGACACCAGTGCCTATGGGGCCGATATCCGCTACGCCCCGGGCGAGTGGCGCGGCCTTGCGTACGAGACGCGTTTCATCGACCTGGCGCGCGCGCTCGGGGAGCTGGGCGTCTGGGTGCGGCTGCACTACGTCTATCCGTACCCGCACGTGGATGCCGTCATCCCGCTCATGACCGAGGGGCGGGTGCTGCCGTATCTGGACATCCCGTTCCAGCACGGCAGTGCCTCGGTGCTCAAACGCATGCGCCGGCCCGCGCACGCGGTCGACACGCTCGCGCGCATCCGCGCCTGGCGTCGTGAGTGTGCCGAGCTCACGCTGCGCAGCACCTTCATCGTCGGCTTTCCGGGGGAGACGGAAGCGGAATTCGCAGAACTCCTCGCGTGGCTCGATGAGGCCGAGCTTGATCGCGTCGGCTGCTTCAAGTACTCACCGGTCGAGGGCGCAAGCGCCAACGCGCTGCCCGGTCACGTGCCGGCCGAAATTCAGGAGGAGCGCTACGCGCGCTTCATGCAGCGTGCGGCCGCCATCAGTGCCCGGCGGCTCAAGGCACGCGTCGGCCGGCAGCTGCGCGTGCTCGTGGACGAAGTGCGGGACGGGCGCGCCGTAGCACGCAGCGCCGCGGATGCGCCGCAGATCGATGGCGTGGTGCACATCGAAGAGGCTGGCAAACTGCGCGCCGGGGACTTCGCCGACGTGCGCATCGTGAGCGCGGATGCCTACGATCTCACCGGCCATCTTGAGCCCGCCGGGCCGAAGATAGCCGGTGCTGCCCCTCAGCGCGGGTGACTTACGAGGTCATCCCGAGTGAGTGCATGATCTCGGCGCCCTTGTCCTTGACCGCCTGCGCCTTGCTCAGCGCCGTGGTGTAGTCACCCGAGGCGGCCGCGCTCTGCGCATCGCTCCAGGTCGACTTCAGCGAATCCAGACCGGACTTCGCGCCCGCGAGCGCATCCTTGCTCACGTTGGCCGGCAGATGGTGCGACTTGGAAAGAATCGCGAGGCGGCTCTGGATCGCATCGACCATCTTCGGGGTATCGGTGCTCACCGCGGTCCAGGCGTCCTTCGCCTTCGACATCGCCGCCTGCATGTCCGCCTGCTTGGCCTGCGCCGCATCACCCAGGCTGCTGATCGCCGTGGTGATCGCCGGGGCGGCCGCGAGGACGGCCTTGTAGTCACCCTTGGCGAAGGCGTCCTTGGCACTGGCGATCTGCGCATCGACGGCCTGCAGCTGATCCGGAACGTACTTCTGCGCCGTATCGCGCACCGCCGCCAGCGCGCTCTCCGCGCCCGCGATCGCCTGCTGCGCCGGGCCCTTCTGGTTCGCACAGCCGACGATGAGCACGGTCAGCAGCGCGGCGAGCAGCCAAACGAATTGCTTCTTCATTTTCGACATCCTCTGTTGCGGTTTTTCCAACCAGGTACGGTTTAGGGAATCTTGAGCTTCTGGCCCGGGAAGATCTTGTTCGGATCTTTCAGCACGTCGCGATTGGCCTGGAAGATCTTGTCGTAGAGCGCCGGGTCGCCGTAGTACTTCTGCGCGATCTTTGAGAGCGTGTCACCCGACTGCACGATGTGCGTCTGCGTGTAGGGATTGTCGCCTGCCGGGGGTGTGTTATCCGCCATGGTGTCCTCCACGATCCTTCGGATTAAATTTCCGTAACGTTTCAGGGGCGGCGGAGCGCGCGTACCGTTTTATTTTCGTGGCACGGCCGCTGCAACCGGACCGATTTTACACCGGTGAGGCAAAAGATTAACACGAACCACGGACGCTATCCCAACAGGTGCCCGAGGGGCTGTCAGACAAACACCCAAAACGCGCCCGCGGCCGTTAGTGGGTGCCTGCGCGCCGTGGCGGCCGTATGTGCCGCTCGTGCACGGCGTCGTCCACGCTCGAATAGTCGAGTGCTCCAGCCTGCACCTGCGCCTGCGCCAGCGCCTCACGCGCATTGTCCTTCAGCCGTGCCAGGCGCAGCTCCCCGCCGTGACGAGCGAACCAGCTGCAGAACTCCGCGAGGGTCTCAAGCGCGGTGGTGTCCAGGTCCGGGGACTCCTCGAGACTCAAGACCAGCACCCGCAGCCCCGGCTGCGCCATCACGCGCTCGCGCACCTGCGTCATCAGCGGCTCGGCGTTGGCAAAGAACAGCGGCTCCTCGGGACGCAGGATCAACATAGCCGGGTGTATCCGCGCGTCCGGGAAGCGCGTCACGCTCAGGTAATCGTGCTCGCCCACCTGGCCGAGCACCGACAGGCGCGGCTTGGCGAGGGAGCGCACGAGCAGCGCAAGACTCACAGCGATCGCCGCCAGCAGCCCATCGAGCACGCCGAAAATCATCACGCCCAGCACCGCGGCGATCGCGATCAGCCGGTCGCGATGCCAGAGGAAATAGTTTCTGAACACGCTCAGGCGCAGTGACTTGCTCACGGCATGGATGACGATCGCGGCCAGCACCGGCTCGGGGATGCGTTCAATCCATCGAAGGAAGATGAGGACCAGCAGCAGGACGACGGCGGCGGCGATGAGGCCGGCGAGGCGCGAGCGCGCGCCCGCGGCCTCGTTGGCCGAGGTGCCCGAATAGCCCGCGCCGACGGGCGTGCCTTGCAAGAGTCCGGCGATGACGTTGGCCACGCCGAAGGCGACGAGATCGCGGTTCGGCTGTACCGGATCGTCGTGTTTGAGTGCGAAAGTGCGGATCGAGCTGTAGGACTCGGCGAACAGAATGAACATCAGGGCGAGTGAGAACTCGACGACCGAGACCCAGCGCACCCCTTGCGGCCAGGCAAAGTGTGGCACTGCGAGCGCCAGATGAATCGGGCCGGTGAGCGCAACAGCGTGTGCGGAGAGCCACCCTGCGCTTACGATGCTCGCGAGGATGACGACCAGCGCGCCCGGAATGTGCGGCACGCGCTCGAGGAGAAAAAGGCCCGTGAGGGCGAGCAGCCCGCACGCAAGACTCGGCAGCTGCCAGGCGGCGTAGCCGCGCGCAAGTTCAGCGAGGAGCGGAAAGAAGGTGCTGCTGTGCGTGTGCAGCCCGATGATGTGCGGCCATTGCTTGACTGCGATCACGAGCGCGAGCCCGAATGAGTAGCCGCGCAGCACGGGGCGCGCGATGAGGCTCGAGATCGCCCCGAGCCGCAGGGAGCCGGCGAGTGTAAAGGCGATGCCGGTGCCAACGACGAGCAGGGAGGCAAACATCACCCGCTGCGCCATATCCGTTGCCCCCAGCGCGAGCATCGCCGAGGCGAGTACGGCGCCTGAGGAGGACGTGGCGGTCACGATGGCGTAGCGACTGCGGCCGATCAGGCCATAGGAGAGAAGGCCGGCGAAGAGTGCGATCACACCCGCCTGCGGCGGCAGGTTCGCGACCCCCGAGTATGCGACCGCCTCCGGCAGCAGGAGGCCTGCGATCGACAGGCCCGCCAGCAGATCCGGTAGGGAAAGTGTTGTTTTCATCTGCGCGCCATCGTAGCGCAATCCTCACGGGGGGCACGGCTTGCGAGCCGGCACGCGGACGGCCGCGAGCGCTACCTCACTCCTTCGCGAACTGCAGCCTCAGGGTGCGCGCGATGCGCTCACGTTGGTCGGCGCGCACGCGGGCGTCCTGCGCGAAGCGTGGCCAGTTTTTCACCGCGTCAACAACCTCGGCGAGCATGTCCGCATCACGCCCGCGTTTGAGCCCGGCGAGCTGCGCGCAGGCATTGAAGTCGGCGAGCGTAAAGCCTTCCGTCTTGCCGTTGATGCTCATCTGATGGCGCGCCGTCCAGGCGCCCTGGGGGTTGTAGGCATAGGTCACGTCAAAGGCCGGTGACAAAGCCCAGGCGCCGCTCTTGTCCATCAGGAAGGCGATGTTCTTGACGTGATCATCCTGGTTGCGTGCGACGACGTTGAACAACATGCGGCGAAACTGCTGCTCGATCGCCCGCATGGGCAGCGCGAGTGTCTTCATCACCGCGAAGGCCTGTTCGTAGGCGTAGGCTCCGGCGGAGTGGAAATCAAAATGAGCAAGCGCCGCGAGTGATTGCATGTGCAGCTTGCCGCCGTCGGCCAGCCGGTCGAAGCGGCGCGTCATGAAGTGCCGGCGGCCGCCCTCCTCAAGCAGCCGGCACTCGCTCATCTCGATACCGGCCGCCTTCGCCATGAGCGCGTAGGCGTATTCGATGACCGTGTAGCCCTGCGGGTCCTCGAGCTCCTTGTCTTTGTTCGCACTCACGCCATCGAATTTGAGGAGCCAGTAGCCAAACCCCGGCGGCGCCTTCACCTGCCCCGAGCGCACTTCGTGCGTGTGCGGGTTCCAGGCGATGATGGCTTTGGCGCGCGCGCCGCCGGCAGAGGTGCCCACGCGCAGGATCTCCTTGAGCCCCTGCTGGCGCTGCCCGGCTGCAAAGGAGCTCTGGAGTGAATCGCGGTGCGAGAGGACTTCCGATGCGAGCGCCACGAGGGCATCGACGCGCACTTTGACGGATCCGCGCAGCGGCGGTCCGAGGACCGGAGCGAACTGCAGTGCGCCCATACCGCGTACGCCGATATAACAGAGCCGCTCGACGGCGCTGAAACTCTCGGGCCGGCGGCCCTCGGTGGCGAGCCAGGCATCAATCAGCGCATTACCGAACCGATCCGGCAGCGAATCCGCCAGCAGTCCCGGCAGGCCGTGGAACGAGACCTCGGGGAGTGCGGGAAACTGGTACACCTGCGAGGATAAGGGCATCACGATCGGGGAGATCTGGATCCCGCTCGGGACAAAGGCCGGGGCATACTGGAACGCGGCGACCCGGGCCCCCTCTTCCAGGGAAACCGCCCCGATCGTCCGGCCCCAGAGCTGCACTTCGGCCACGGTGGCCATGCTCTATTCGCCCCACTTCCACGGAACTGAGCGCGCCGCCGTGCCGCCGCCGCTCTGGGTGCGGGCACGCCGCACGCGCTTTCGCTCGCGGCCCTTCTGCTTCAGGAGCGTGATCGGACTTTGCGGGCGATCCGAGATGAGGTTCTCCAGGCCCTCAACGAGCTTCAGGGCGCGCAGGACCCGAACGAGCATGACCAGGTCGGTTCGGCGTCCGGCCTCGATGCGCTCGAGGGTGCGCTTGGAGACGCCCGCTTCCTCGGCCAGCTGCGCCTGAGTGAGATTCGTGTCGATGCGTCGGCGCTCCAGCCGCGCACCCAGCTCCCGGAGGATGGCCGCGTCTGCCAGGGCGGATGTGAACTTCATAAGTCGCCTTTATGAGCGAGTAATCACCATATCCCGATATATATCGACCTTTACGACGAGTAATCATATCCTATTAGTAATGCAATTACTCGACTTAGTAGCCGAATATAGACCGTATTTTGCGATTACTCGTCTGAAAGGACGAGATACGAACTACTAACCTGGAAGGGGTGGCTGGCGCCCCCGTGCTGCGCACCGCCCGAAAGAGACAGCCTGCATCGCAAGCCGCGGGTTATTCGACCGTGACGCTCTTGGCGAGGTTACGCGGCTGGTCGACGTCGGTGCCCTTGAGGATCGCCGCATGGTAAGCGAGCAGCTGCAGCGGGATCGTGTAGACCACGGGTGCCTGCACGTAGGTCACGTGCCGCGGCATCTCGATCACGGTGACTCCGTCACTGGAGGTGATGCCCGCTTCCGGATCGGCGAACACGATGAGTTCACCGCCGCGGGCGCGCACTTCCTGCAGGTTGGATTTGAGCTTCTCCAGCAAATCGTTGTTCGGCGCCACCGTCACCACCGGCATGTCGGCGTCCACCAGCGCGAGCGGCCCGTGCTTCAGCTCCCCCGCCGGGTACGCCTCCGCGTGGATGTAGGAGATTTCCTTGAGTTTAAGCGCGCCCTCCATCGCAATCGGATAGAGCGCGCCGCGCCCGAGGAAGAGCGCGTGGTGCTTGTTGGCGAAGCGCTCGGCCAGGCGATGGATCACCGGATCCAGTTCGAGGGTCTTCTCGACCAGCCCCGGCAGCTCGATGAGGCGCGTCACGAGACCACGCTCGCGCTCCGCGTCCGCGCTGTTATGGCGGGCGAGCGCGACCACCAGCATGCCGAGCGCCGCCAGCTGCGTCGTGAACGCCTTAGTGGAGGCGACACCGATCTCAGGACCTGCGCGGGTGAGCATCACGAGTTCCGACTCGCGCACCAGGGAGCTCTCCGGGACGTTGCAGATGGCCAGCGTCGAGAGGTAGCCGGACTGTTTGGCGAGGCGCAGCGCGGCGAGCGTGTCGGCCGTCTCGCCCGACTGCGATATGGTCACGAACAGAGAATTCGCCGGCACGAGCGGGTTGCGATAGCGGTACTCGCTCGCGATGTCGACCGCGCAGGGAATCTTGCAGATCTGCTCGATGAAATAGCGCGCGACGCTCGCGGCGTGGAAGCTCGTGCCACAGGCGACGATGTGCACGTTGTGCGTGCGCGTGAAGACCTCCGTGGCGAGCGGCCCGAACGCCGCCTCCAGCAGCCGGCCGTTGGCGACGCGTTCGGAGAGGGTGTCGGCGAGCGCACGCGGCTGCTCGTGAATCTCTTTGAGCATGAAGTGCGCGTACTGGCCGCGCTCGGCGGAATCCGCCGACAGCTCGCTCTCGCGGATCGGGCGCTCCGCGGTGTTGCCGTCGCGATCGATGACGCGCACGCTCTTGCGGCGCACCTCCGCAACATCGCCCTCCTCGAGGAAGATGAAGCGTCGCGTCACGGGCAGAAGCGCGGCGACGTCAGAGGCGACGAAATTCTCATCGACACCGAGCCCGACGACCACCGGGCACCCCTGGCGCGCGAGGATCAGCCGCTCCGGGTCGTGCTCACTCACCACAAGCAGCGCGTACGCGCCCTCGAGCTCGGCGACCGTGGCGCGCACGGCCTTGAACAGATCGCGCACGGTCTGCAGGTGATAATGGATGCGGTGCGCGATGACCTCCGTGTCGGTCTCGGAGGAGAACTGGTAACCGCGACGCTCAAGGTCGGCACGCAGCTCCTCGTGATTCTCGATAATGCCGTTGTGTACGATCGCGAGCCCGTCGCGCGAGATGTGCGGATGGGCGTTGCGCTCGCTCGGCACCCCGTGGGTCGCCCAGCGCGTGTGCGCGATACCGATTTTGCCGTGGGTGGGGGTCTGCTCGAGCGCGTCATCGAGCATGCGTACCTTGCCCACGGTGCGCAGCCGGGTGAGGTGCCTGGAGCCGTTGAGGACGGCGATGCCGGCTGAGTCGTAGCCGCGATACTCCAGCCGCCGCAGCCCCTCCATCAGGACGGGGACAATGTCACGCTCGGCGACGGCTCCGACGATTCCACACATACGGCTTCTTGCCTCGATTTCCCCGGAGCCCCAGGGACCTTGGGGCCGGCTGAATGCCAAGTGTGCCTGAAGTGGGTCAAAAGCGCGGATTTGACTCCCGAAAGGCGTGATAAGCGTCGCGCTTGCCCGAGCACGGAGCCTGGGAAGGGAAGGCGGCCCATTAAGGACGCCCGGGCATTGGACCCGTCAGGCCCGGCGCCGGTCAGGGTAGCCACGGCTCAGCTCATGTCCCTGCTGCCACGCAGCAACAGCCGCGCTGCCGGCCGCGGTTGCGGGTCGGGGCGCCGCACGAGGCGACGGGTTAGAGCATCCCGCGCAGCGCGACGATCAACAAGGTGCCCAGCGTCGAGTACTGCAGCAGGCGGCGGCTCAGACCTTCGGAAGTGCTGCCGACCAGCACCTCGCAGGCGTACATGAGCACGATGGCGAAGAGCACCGCCTCAACGACGTTGCGCGAGTTCACTTCGATGGTGCCGAAGACCGTGAGGGCCGCGACGCGAAAGACGATGAGGTAATCCGTCGAGGTCGAACTTGATCAGACGACGGCTGAATTTGAAGCGTTGCGGGCTACAGCTGCGTTAAAAAAGTTTTTTAAAAAAATGGCGAGTTACTTGCCGGGCTTCCGCGGTCGCTGCCAGTTTTCGAGGGTCTCCTGCCGCGCACGCGCCACGGTGAGTTTCCCGGCCGGCACCGAGTGTGTGACGGTGGATCCTGCACCAATCGTCGCACCGGCGCCGACGGTGATCGGCGCCACGAGCACGCTGTTGCTGCCGGTGTGCACATCGTCGCTGATGAGCGAGCGATGTTTGTGGGCGCCGTCATAGTTGGCAACGATCGTGCCGGCGCCGATGTTCACACGCGCGCCCAGCTCGGCATCGCCGACGTAGGCCAGGTGATTGGCCTTGGAATTCTCACCGAGCTGCGAGTTCTTCACTTCCACGAAGTTACCGATGTGCACACCGGCGGCGAGCGTCGAGCTCGGCCGAAAGCGCGCGAACGGCCCGATGTTGCAGTGCTCGCCGATGATGGCGCTGTCGATGACGCAGTGCGCGAACACTTCGGTGTCGGCGCCGATCTCGCTGTTGCGCAGCACGCACCCCGGGCCGATGCGCACGCGGTCTCCCAGAGTCACCCGTCCCTCGATGACGACGTTGACGTCGAGGAAGACGTCCGTGCCGTGCGCTAAGGTGCCACGCACGTCAAGGCGCGCCGGATCCGCGAGTGTGACGCCCGCGAGCATGAGCTCCTGCGCCACCTGCGCACGCCAGCAGCTCTCGGCCTGCGCGAGTTGCGCCTTGTCATTGATCCCCAGCACCTCCGCCGCCTGGCGCGCGCGCAGCGGTTTGACCGCGATGCCTTCCTTGACGGCGAGCGCGATGACGTCGGTGAGGTAATACTCCCCCTGGGAGTTGTGCGGCTTCACGCGCGTGAGCCATTTCTTGAGCAGGCGCGCCGGGGCGGCGAGCACGCCGGTGTTGCACTCGCGTAGCGCCAGTTCGCGGCGGCTCGCCTCCGGGTGCTCCACGATCTTGCGCACCTCGCCCCGGGCATTGCGCACGATACGCCCGTAGCCGCTCGGCTCATCGAGATTCACCGTGAGGAGACTCAGGCGCTTAGGACCCGCGAGCGCCAGCAGTTCCTTAAGCGTCTGCGCGCGGATGAGGGGCACATCGCCATACAGCACGAGCACGGTGTGCGTGTCCGGAACGTTCGGCATTGCCTGCAGCACGGCGTGCCCGGTGCCGAGGCGCTCGCGCTGCGGCACCCAGATGACCGGTTCGTCCTTGAGCGCCTGGCGCACGCGCTCCCCGCCGTGGCCGTACACGACGCAGATGGCGGCGGGGGTGAGCTCACGCGCGGTATCGATTACGCGCTTGAGCAACGGGGGGCCCGCGAGCGGCTGCAGTACCTTCGGCAGCGCCGCTTTCATGCGCTTGCCCTCGCCGGCGGCCAGGATCACGACCGAAAGCGCAGCGGGCGCTGAGGGCTTGGCGGGGCGTTTGCTAGGCATGGACGCTGATTGTACTCACCGCTTGACGCTAAACGAGCGCCGCTCGCTCGTGGGCCGGGCGGCCTCGATTTCGGCCAGCTTCGGCCGCATCGCCTCGCCCACGAAGAGCTGCGGGTTGGAATGGGTCTGGTGGCCGGCGTCCTCGCGCTGCGTGATCAGGGCGCTCGCCTTGTGAAAAGCGTCCTCGAGCGAGGTGCTCATGGGCAGGGCATCTTTCAGAAACGCCTCGCCGAACCAGGTGAGGTCGCGATCCTCCTCGCAGCCGAAGGAGGTGTGATCGGCATCGGCGGCCGTCACGATCGCGGTGGTGTCGCCCTTGAGTTCATCGAGGAACACGCCCGCGTAGCACGCCGAGACCACGATCAGGCGCCAGCGGATGCCGGCGGTATCGAGCGCCTCGTGCAGGTCCGAGGGCGCCAGCTGCGCCAGTGGCAGTGAGCCGTTTTGCACCTCGAGCCCGTCCTGCGAGCCGTGCGAGGTCAGGAAGAGCACGAGCACGTCATTGTCCGGGTCCATGCGCGCGCTGAGCGCCTTCAGCGTCTGGCTCAAGCCGGAGACGCTCGCGAGCGGGTAGGAGTCACGGTCCTCGACGTCGTTGATCAAGAGGAGCGAGCGGCCCTCGGAGCCGAAGCGCTGGCCGAACACCTCGCTCGCGAACTGGGCCTCGCGGCGAAAGACCGCCGGATCCCCGTCGCCTGCGAAGCCGACAAAATACACGCTGGTGCGGCCGCGCTGGCTGGCACGCACGCGCTGTACGGCCGCGGCGATGCGCTGCGGCTGATCATAGAAGAGCACCTCCGCCTGAGCGGAGTCCTCATCGTTCTGCGACTCGCTGCTGTCATCCACCACCCACAGGCGCGTATCCAGGTTCAGCGTCGCGAGCACCCAGGGAGAAGCGAGCAGCAGGAGCAGCGCCAGGAGCACCGGCCGTGCGCGCGCGAAGCCAAACGCCGCCCCGAGCACGCGCACCGCGAGAAGCGCCAGGTAGAGGAGTGCCGCCCCGGTGAAGAGAATCGGGCGGGCGCGCACGAGCGGCAGGTCACTCGCGAGCCAGAAGATAAGGAGTACCCAGGGCGCCGCCGAGAGCACCGCGATGAGCAGCACGCGCGTCTCGGTGCTGCGGCTTTGTACGCGGGCCACCAGCGCGCAGGCGGCAAGGCCGAGGAGCAGGTAGCACGCCCAGCCAAAGAGGCCATCGAGCGCGAGCGGCGCATGCGCGGGCGCGTGGACTTTGTCGAGCAGCGCCCACACGAGAAGATTCAGACCGAGCAGCACCCCCACCTGATCGAAGCTGACGCTGAGCTGCGCCGGCCAGCGCCGCTTGAGCGCCACGAGGCTAAGCCCCGTCTTCAGGTTCCGGGCGAGGCCGGCGAAGAAGCCCGGCGGCGCGCTGGCCGGTACGGCAGGCGGGGCAGGAGCCGGGGAAGATTCCAGGGATCAGCCCCGCAGCTTGCGCAGGCGCTGGAGCGCTTGCAGCTGGGCCGCCGCGCGAGACAGTTCCGCGAGCGCCTCCGCCTGCGAGATCACTCCGGAGCGGTCCCGCAGCGCCTCCTCGGCGCGCTGCTTGGCGGCCACCGCTGCGGCTTCATCGATGTCCTTGGCGCGAATCGCGGTATCGGCGAGCAAGGTCACCTTGTGCGGCTGCACTTCCATGGCGCCGCCGCCGACGAAAAAGAAATGCTCCTCCCCCGAGGGCGTGCGCGCATGCACCAATCCCGGCCTCAGCAGCGAGAGGAGCGGTGCGTGGTGCGGATAGATGCCCAGATCCCCCTGGGAACCGGGCGCTACCACGCTGCTCACCGCTCCGGAGAAGATCTCGCCCTCCGCGCTCACGATGTCGAGATGAATGGTCGCTGCTTCGGCCATGTGGCTCTTTCCCTGGCTGCGCTTACTGCAGCGTTTTCGCCTTCTCGACCACTTCCTCGATCGAGCCGACCATGTAGAAGGCCTGCTCCGGAAGGGCGTCGAATTCGCCGCTGAGGATGCCCTTGAAGCCTCGGATAGTGTCCTTGAGCGGCACGATCTTGCCGTCCTGGCCGGTGAACACCTTGGCCACGTTGAAGGGCTGTGAGAGGAAACGCTGCACCTTGCGCGCGCGGTACACCAGCTGCTTGTCCTCTTCCGACAGCTCGTCCATGCCGAGGATGGCGATGATGTCCTGCAGTTCCTTGTAGCGCTGCAGCACCGCCTGCACGCCGCGCGCGGTGTTGTAGTGCTCCTCGCCCACCACCAGCGGATCCAGCTGCCGGCTGGTCGAATCGAGCGGATCGACGGCCGGGTAGATGCCAAGGGATGCGATCTGGCGCGACAGCACCACGGTCGCATCCAGGTGCGCAAACGTCGTCGCGGGCGAAGGATCGGTCAGGTCGTCCGCGGGCACGTACACCGCCTGGATGGAGGTGATCGAGCCCTTCTTGGTGGAGGTGATGCGCTCCTGCAGCACGCCCATCTCCTCGGCCAGCGTCGGCTGGTAGCCGACCGCGGAGGGCATGCGCCCGAGCAGCGCCGACACTTCGGTGCCGGCGAGCGTGTAGCGGTAGATGTTGTCGACGAAGAACAGGACGTCGCGGCCCTTGCCGCCGGAGTCCGGGCGCGTTTCGTCGCGGAAGTATTCGGCCATGGTAAGACCGGTGAGCGCGACGCGCAGGCGATTGCCCGGCGGCTCGTTCATCTGCCCGTACACCATTGCCACCTTGGAGTTCGCAAGCGTCTCCTTGTCGATGACGCCCGATTCCATCATCTCGTGATAGAAGTCGTTGCCCTCGCGGGTACGCTCGCCGACGCCGGCGAACACCGAAAGGCCGCTGTACTGCTTGGCGATGTTGTTGATGAGCTCGAGCATGTTCACCGTCTTGCCGACGCCGGCGCCACCGAACAGGCCGACCTTGCCGCCCTTGGCGAACGGCACCAGCAGGTCAATGACCTTGATGCCCGTGACCAGCAGTTCCTGCCCACCGGTCTGCTCATCGAACGCCGGCGGCGGGCGGTGGATTGGCAGGTACTCGGTCGCCTTGACCGGACCGCGGTTGTCCTGCGGCTGCCCGAGCACATCCATGATGCGCCCGAGCGTGCCCTGCCCTACCGGCACCGAGATCGGCGCGCCGGTCGCCGTCACGGCGAGCCCGCGCTTCAGGCCCTCGGAGGCGCCCATGGCGATGGTGCGTACCACCCCGTCGCCGAGCTGCTGCTGGACCTCGAGCGTGAGGTCAACGTCCTTGAGCTTGAGCGCCTCGTAGACGTGCGGGAGCGCTTCGCGCGGAAACTCGACGTCGATGACGGCGCCGATGATCTGGGTAATGTGTCCCTCAGCGGGAGTGGCCATGGTGTCGTTCCTCAAACCGCGGCCGCGCCGCCCACGATCTCCGAAAGTTCCTTCGTGATCGCAGCCTGGCGCGCCTTGTTGTAGATCAGTTGCAACTCTTGAATCAGGTCGCTGGCGTTGTCGGAGGCCGCCTTCATCGCGACCATGCGCGCGGCCATCTCGGAGGCGACGTTCTCGACCGCGCCGCGGTACACCTGCGATTCGATGTAGCGCATGAGCAGCGCATCGAGGATACCGGCGGCATCCGGTTCATAGATGTAGTCCCAGTGCTCCTGCAGCCCCTCGGTGTCGATCGGCTCGATCGGCAGCAGCTGCAGCACGACCGGCGTCTGCGTCATGGTGTTATCGAAGCGCGCAGCCACCCCGAACAGCCGATCGATCTTGCCCTCGCTGTAGGCGTCCAGCATCACCTTGACGGGGCCGATCAGGTCCTTCACGTGCGGCGTATCGCCCAATCTCGGCAGGCTCGCGAGGATCGGCAGCGGCAGGCGCCGGAAAAAATTCAGCCCCTTGGTGCCGAGCACGCACAGGCTCACCTCCGCGCCTTTGCCCTCCCACTCGCGCGCCAGGAGCAGCGCCCGCTTGAAGACGTTCGCATTGAGGGCCCCGGCCAGCCCGCGGTCGCTGGAGATGATGATGAGGCCGACGGCCTTGGTCTCGCGCCGCGCGAGCAAGGGATGGTGGTAGTCGGGATTGGCCTGGGTCAGGTGCCCGATGACATTGAGCATCTTGACCGCATAGGGGCGCGCCAGGCGCAGCCGCTCCTGCGCGCGGCGCATCTTGCTCGTGGCCACCATCTGCATGGCCTTGGTGATCTTCTGAGTGCTCTTGACACTCGCGATCTTGGAGCGGATTTCCTTGGTGCCCGGCATGTCGTGTGCCCGCCTGTGCGGCCTTAGTAGGTTCCGGTGGCGAGGAAGTCCTCGACACACTTCTTTAAGCGCGCCTCGTTTTCCTTGGACAACTTCGGCGTCGCGTTGATGCCCTCGAGCGTCGCCTGGTAGTTCGAGTGCGCGAAGGCCTGCAGCGCCGCCTCGAACGCCACGATATTCTTCAGCTCCACCTTGTCCATGTAGCCGTTACTGACCGCGTAGATCGACAGCGCCATCTCCGCGACCGACATGGGGGCGTACTGCTTCTGCTTCATCACTTCGGTGACGCGCTGACCGCGCTCGAGCTGCTTGCGGGTCGCCTCATCGAGGTCGGAGGCGAACTGCGAGAACGCCGCAAGCTCGCGGTACTGCGCGAGCGCGAGGCGGATGCCGCCGCCGAGCTTCTTGATGATGTCGGTCTGGGCCGCACCACCGACACGTGATACCGAGATGCCCGCGTTCATGGCCGGGCGGATGCCGGCATTGAAAAGATCCGTCTCGAGGAAGATCTGCCCGTCGGTGATCGAGATGACGTTGGTGGGCACGAACGCGGTGACATCCCCTGCCTGCGTCTCGATGATCGGCAGTCCGGTGAGGGAGCCGGTCTTACCCTTGACGGCGCCCTTGCTCATCATCTCCACGTATTCCTCGTTCACGCGTGCACTGCGTTCAAGGAGGCGTGAGTGCAGGTAGAACACATCCCCGGGGAAGGCTTCGCGTCCGGGCGGGCGGCGCAACAGGAGCGAGATCTGCCGGTAGGCGACGGCCTGCTTGGACAGATCGTCATAAATGATGAGTGCGTCTTCGCCATTGTCCATGAAGTACTCGCCCATGGTCACGCCCGAGTAGGCGGCGAGGT
This sequence comes from uncultured Pseudomonadota bacterium, assembly GCA_963742045.1. Lineage (GTDB taxonomy): Bacteria > Pseudomonadota > Gammaproteobacteria > Steroidobacterales > Steroidobacteraceae > 13-2-20CM-66-19. The sequence goes on along the minus strand of CAVUKE010000003.1, from coordinate 3,380,671 downwards.
ACTGCAGCGCGGGCGGCGTCGAGGCGGAGGCGACCACCACGATGGTGTGCGCGAGCGCGCCGTGCTCCTCGAGCTTGCGCACCACGTTGGCGATGGTGGACTGCTTCTGCCCGATCGCAACGTAGACGCATTTAATGCCCGAGGACTTCTGGTTAATGATCGTGTCCACCGCGAGTGCGGTCTTGCCGGTCTGGCGGTCGCCGATGATCAGTTCGCGCTGCCCGCGGCCGATCGGCACCATCGAGTCGATGGCCTTGTAACCGGTCTGCACCGGCTGGCTCACGGACTTGCGGTAGATGACACCGGGGGCGACGCGCTCGATCGGCGAGGTACGTGTGGCGTTGATCGCGCCCTTGCCGTCGATCGGTACCCCGAGCGCATCGACCACGCGGCCGAGCAGCTGCGGCCCCACCGGCACTTCCAGAATGCGTCCCGTGGTCTTCACGGTATCGCCTTCCGAGAGGTGCTTGTACTCACCGAGCACAACCGCGCCGACCGAGTCCTGCTCGAGGTTCAGCGCCAGGCCAAAGGTGTTGCCCGGGAACTCGAGCATCTCGCCGTAACAGGCATCGGCGAGCCCGTGGATGCGGGTGATGCCGTCGGTGACCGACATGATCGAGCCGACGTTGCGCGCCTCGGTAACGGACCTGAACTGCTCGATCCGCTGCTTGATCAGATCGCTGATCTCGGTTGCCTTGATGGCCATGTGTGTTCTCTCTTCCGACGTATTCGGTGGCGTGCGTTAAGCGCTCAGTTCGTAGGCGATGCGCTCGAGGCGCGTGCTCAAGGAGCCATCGATGACAAGGTCCCCGGCGCGCACGATCGCGCCGCCGATGAGGTGCGGGTCGAGCTCGACATGCAGCCGCACCTTGCGCCTGAGGCGCTTCTCCAGCGCCTGCGACAGTTTCTGCTGCAGCGCCTCATCGAGGGGCGCCGCGGAAGTGACCGTGACGTCTGCGACCCCCTCATCCGCATCCTTCAGCACCTCGAACTGCGCGGCGATCTCGGGCAGGTAGGCGAGGCGGCCGTTCGCGGCGAGCGTACGCACGAAGTTTGCGCCGTGCTCGCCTAAGCCGGGGCCAGCGATCCCGATGAAAAGCTGCGCGAGCTCTTCGGGTGTCACGTGCGGATTACCGAGCAGCGCCGCGACCCGCGGATCCTGCACCACCTGCGCGGCCACCTTCAGTGACTCAGACCACTGCGCCTGGCGGTCATCCTCGCGAGCCTGCTCGAAGGCGGCGCGCGCGTAAGGTCTTGCGATGGTGAGCTTGTCCGCCATGGGTGCGCTTAGATTTGCGTGGCGAACTGATCGAGCAGCTCTGCGTGCTTGCGCGCATCGATCTCGCGGCCGAGGAGCTTGGAGGCCGCTCCGACGGCGATGCCGGCGACTTCGCGGCGCAGGCCCTCGCGCGCGCGTGTGGTGTCCAGCTCGATCTGCTGGCGCGCGGCTGCGACAAGGCGCGCGCCTTCGACGTTGGCCGTGCCCTTGGCTTCCTCGACCATCTCGTTGGCGCGGTGCTGCGCCTGATCGATGATATGGGTGGCGCGCTCGCGTGCCTCGCGGATGATGGCCTCCGCATTACCACGGGCTTCGGTGAGGGCCTGCTCACCTTTCTCCGCCGCCGCGAGTCCCTGCGCAATCTTGCGCGAGCGCTCATCCATGGCCGCAAGAATGGGCGGCCAGATCCACTTCATGGTAATGAAGATGAGCAAGGCGAACACGATCATCTGCACGATGAGCGTGAGATTGATATTCACGGTCCTATCTCCTGCCTCGAGCCCTCAGGCACAAGCGTGCTTTAGTGCACGGCCGCCTGCAGCGCGCTCACGAACGGGTTCGCAAAGGTGAAGAACAGGGCAAAGCCGATACCGATCATCGCCACCGCGTCGAGCAGTCCTGCGACCAGGAACATCTGCACGCGCAGCGTCGGCAGCAGCTCCGGCTGACGCGCCGAGCCTTCGATGAAGCGGCCACCGAGAATGCCGAAACCGATGGCGGTGCCGAGCGCACCCATGCCGAAGATGATGCCGACGGCCAGCACGGTCATGGCCTGGATGTGTGCAATGTTTTCCATTCAATCTCTCCTCGAAACAAAACCAATAAAAAAATGGAGGCGCGAAGCTGCCTATTCAATGGTGCTCGTTAGCCATCGCCAGATAGACAATCGTCAGCACCATGAATATGAAAGCCTGGAGCACGATAATCAGGACGTGAAAGATGGCCCAGGCCAGCCCGAGAATCAGTTGCGCCACGACTCCGAGCCAACCGCCTACCGTGGTGAGGGCTTGCAGGCCCGGTAACGTCAGCGCCGCGAGCAGCAGGAAGATCATCTCCCCGGCGTAGAGGTTGCCGTAGAGCCGCAGCGAGAGTGAGATCGGGCGGGCAAGGAAGGTCACCGATTCCAGGATTAAATTCGGCGGAACCAGGAGCGCCTGCACGAACCAGTTCTTGGACCGGAAGGGTTGCAGCGTGAGCTCGCCGATGAAGCCGCCGAGGCCCTTCATCTTGATGCTGTAGAAGATAATGAGTGCAAAGACGGTCAGGGATAAGGCAAACGTCGCATTCAGGTCCGTGCTCGGCACGACCTTCAGGTGCTCAAAGCCCGCGCCGCGCGCGGCAGCCGGCAGCAGGTCCACGGGCACCAGATCCATGAAATTGAAGAGGAAGATCCAGCAGAAGATGGTCAGTGCAAGCGGCGCGATGAGCCGGCTCGTGCCGTGAAAGGTGTCGCGCACCTGCTGATCGACGAACTGCACGAGAATCTCGACGAAGTTCTGCACCTTGCCGGGGATCCCCGAGGTGACCTTGCGCGCCACCAGCCAGAAGAGCCCGAGAAACACCAAGGCCAGCGCCACCGAGAAGAAGACGGTGTCGTAGTTGATGACCGAGAAGTCGATGATGCCGTGCGGGGCCTTGTTCGAAAGATTGGCCTGGTGATGCAGGATGTATTCGGTCGCACCCGGCGCTTTTTCTGCTGCGTCTGCCATGCCTGTCAGTCCGTCAATTGTGCCCTTAGTTGCGCGGGCGCGTGCCGCCTAAGGACGGCAGCGCGCTCACCAGCGCGATCCAATACACCAGGAACGTCGCGGCGAAGGCGAGCAACATCGCCAGCGGCGCCACATTTACCCACTTCAGTGCCATCACGAACAGCACGATCACGAGCGCGACCTTCACGGCCTCGCCGACGTAGAACAGGCCCAGCACGCGCGGCGCGCTCGCCGCCCTCGCGCCCCCGAAGACGAGACCGGCCATGACGAGGCTTCCGAGGGTGGCGATACCACCACCCAGGAATGCCGAGAGCGCCGCGCGCCTGTCAGCGAGGCCCCAGGCGCCGAGCGCCGCCGTCACGGTGACCGCCGCCTGGGCCAGCACGATGGCGAAGGCCAGCCGTCGCGCGTGGGGCAGATCGATCGCCAACACCTTATCTAAGTCCCGTTGCGGGGCTCAAAACAGCCACGGTCCTTGCGCGTGAGCTCCAGCGCAAGTGGCTCAACTTACGTCGGCCGTTCAGTCACTTAGGGCTGTTCCGGCCAAAAAGCGGCGGAATTATAGAGACCGCCCGTGCGGGCGTCCACACGGTCTTGTACTTACTGAATATGAGCGAGGATCCCGTCGAGCTCATCGAGGCTGTTGTAGGTGACCACGAGCCTGCCCTTGCCGCCGCTGCCGTGCTGGATCGCGACCCGGGCACCGAGCTTTTCGGCGAGATCCTGCTCGAGCTTGTGTACGTTCGGGTCGCGGACCGTGCCGTCCTCGGCCGCCCGAACCGCCGCGGGCGTCTGCAGGCGCCGCACCAGCGCCTCGGTCTCACGCACCGAGAGGCCCTTCTTGGCGACGAGGCTGGCGACTTCGATCTGTTTGCGGCGCTGCTCGAGCGCCAGGAGCGCCCGTGCATGCCCCATCTCGATCTGACGGTGCTCGAGCAGCTCACACACTTCCGGGGCGAGCTCAAGCAGGCGCAAGAGGTTACTCACGCCCGCTCGGGAGCGACCCACCGCTTCGGCCGCCTGCTGGTGGGTGAGCCCGAACTCGCTGATGAGGCGCTCGAGCGCCCGCGCCTCTTCCAGCGGATTTAAGTTCTCGCGCTGGATGTTCTCGATGAGCGCCATCGCAATGGCAGCCTCATCGGGGATATGGCGGATGACGGCCGGAATCTCACTTAATCCGGCCATCTGCGCCGCGCGCCAGCGCCGCTCCCCGGCGATGATCTCGTAGCGCTGCGAAGCCCCGTCTCCGGGTGTGTCCACCGGACGCACTACGATCGGCTGCACCACCCCCTGCGCCTTGATGGAATCGGCCAGCTCGGCGAGGGTCTCGGTGCGCATGTCCATGCGCGGCTGGTAGCGTCCGCGCTGCAGCAGATCCAGCGGCAGCCGGGCGAGCGCTTCCCCGCGGTGCTCGGCGGCGGCCGGCGCGGGCGCCATGAGCGGTCGGCCCTGGCCGAGCAGATCCGCGAGCCCGCGACCGAGGGTGGGTTTTCTCATCCTCCGCTGTCCTTCGCCATCACCCCTGCGGCGGGAGATTCCTGGGCGAGCGCGCCGTGCGCGACCGGGGTTTCGGGGGCGGTCAGCGCGCCGTTGCCGGCGGCGAGGAGGGCGGTCGTGGGTACCCGGGTCACGCCGTTCGCCACTTCCTCGCGGCGGATCATCTCGCCGGCGAGCGCCAGATACGCGAGCGCGCCACGGGATTCCTTGTCGTGAAAGAGCGCGGGCTTCCCGAAGGAGGGGGCTTCGGCGAGGCGGATATTGCGCGGGATCACGGTGCGGAAGACCTGCTCGCCGAAGTGCGCGATCAGCTGCCCGCTCACCTCGTTGGAAAGATTATTGCGCGGGTCGAACATGGTGCGCAGCAGCCCCTCGATCGACAGCTGCGGATTGGCGGCGATGCGGATCTGCTCCACCGTATTCAAAAGCGCCGACAGTCCCTCGAGCGCGTAGTACTCGCACTGCATCGGGATCAGTACGCTGTCGGCGGCGACGAGCGCGTTGATGGTGAGCATGTTCAGTGCCGGCGGGCAGTCGATGAGCACGACGTCGAACTGTTCGCGCAGCGGCTGCAGTGCCTGGCGCAGTTTGATTTCCCGTCCGATCGGCAGCGACAGCAAGCGCACTTCTGCGGCCGTCAGATCCTGGTTCGACGGCAAGAGCGTAAAGCCGCTTTGTTCCACCGACACCAGAGCGCTCGCCAGATCACTCTCCCCGAGCAGTACCTCGCAGGCGCTCTTGGTGAGCTTGCCCTTGTCGACCCCGCAGCCCATGGTGGCGTTGCCCTGGGGATCTAAGTCCATGAGCAGCACGCGGCGGCGGGTCGCCGCGAGCGAGGCCGCAAGATTCACCGCGGTCGTGGTCTTGCCGACGCCGCCCTTCTGGTTCGCGATGGCGATGACGCGCTTCATGGGCGACAGTGTACTTCACCGCGCCGCCCGCGCCGGTGCCGGCGCGGTTTTTGCTGGTCTTGAGCTTAAGCGACCCGCTGCACGCGGGGGCGCCCGAGGCGCTCGCGTGCCATCTCATCGGCCACCGCGTTCGTGGTGCGGTTCTCGCGCCGGGCGCGCTCGAAGATCTCCGTGAGGCGTGCGGGGATGCCCTGGATATCGGCGATCACCTGCGCCTCGCTCGCCCCGCCGTGGTACTCGCGCGAAACGCTGATGATGCCGCCGGCATTGATGATGTAGTCGGGTGCATAAAGGATGCCGGCCGCCGGCAGCGCCGCGCCGTCCTGGCCCTGCGCGAGCTGGTTATTGGCAGCGCCCGCGATGACGCGCGCACGCAGGCGCGGGATCGACTGCGCACTGAGCACCGCGCCCAGGGCGCAGGGTGAGAGCACGTCCACGTCCTCGAACAGCACCTCTTCCACCGCCACAGGTCGCGCCTTGAATTCATCGCACACCCGCTGCAGCGCCACCGGACGCACATCCGCGACGGCAAGCTTCGCGCCCTGCGCGGCGAGCAGGGCGCACAGGTGGTACCCGACCCCGCCCGCGCCCTGCACCGCCACCGAGACGTCGGTGAGGTCGGCGCGTCCCAGGCGGAATTTCACCGCGGCCTTCAGGCCCAGGAACACCCCGAGCGCGGTCTTCGGTCCCGGATCCCCGCCCGCATCTCCCGGGGCGGCACCCAGGCCCGCGACGAAGCGCGTCGCGTGCGCCACCCGGGTCATGTCCGCGGTGGTCGTGCCCACATCCTCCGCGGTGACGTAGCGGCCGCCGAGTGAATCCACGAAGCGCCCGAAGGCCTCGAACAGCTCCGGGGTCTTGCCCTTGCGCGCATCCGCGATGATGACCGCCTTGCCGCCCCCGAACTGAAGCCCCGCCATCGCGTTCTTGTAGCTCATGCCGCGCGAGAGCCGCAGCACGTCCGCCACCGCCTCCTGGGTAGTGCCGTACGGCCACATGCGGCAGCCGCCGGCCGCAGGGCCTAAGGCCGTGGAATGAATGGCGATGATGGCGCGCAGGCCGCTCGCGGCGTCGTGACCGAACACGACGAGCTCATGGGCGTCGAACTCGCGCATGTCGAAGATTTCCATCGGACTTTCAGCCTCGGGCACTGGCGGCCCGCAGCAACGGATGTCGCCAGATTACCTCCGGGTTCGTGCATCGATCGTCACAAAACTTGCCATGCCACGCCCATTAGTGAATCATTTGTCTCACTATCCGTGGGCTTATGGTTCATTCATTGCAACCTCATTTAGACCGCACCGATCTGCGCCTCCTCGAGCTGCTGCAGGAGCAGGCCAATCTCTCGGCCGCCGAGATCGCCGAACGCTTAAGTCTCACCACTTCCACCTGCTGGCGGCGGGTGAGCCGACTGGAGGATCTTGGCGTGATCCGCAAGCGCGTGGCGCTCCTGGACCGTGAGAAGCTCGGTCTTTCGGTCACGGTGTTCTCGCACGTGAAGGTGGCCGGCCACGGCCGCGATGCACTCCTGCGCTTCGAGCAGGCCGTGCGCGCGCACCCGGAGATCCTCGAGTGCTACACCTTGATGGGGGAGACCGACTTCCTGCTGCGCATCGCCTGCCGCGACATCAAGGCGTACGAGGCGTTCTTCCTGGATCACCTGTCGCGCTTTCCGGGCGTACAGTCGGTGAACTCCTCAATCGCGCTCGCCGTGATCAAAGAAACCACGGCGCTGCCCCTGCATCTTTGCTGAGGCACGCCACAGTTGGACCCCTCTCGAAAGGGGACTGAGGTGCGCGTGGAGAGTCTAAATACCCGCGATACCGCACGGAGTTGAGGCGAGGAGCCCCACGCACGGGTCACGCCAGCGCCGTGGCCGTGCCGAGGCTCTGAGGCTTCTCACGGGGGCTTGCACTCTGTAGACAGTTCAATAAACTTGGAAGAATAGAAGCACGCGAAAATGGGGCGAGCCCAACATTCCCATGCTCCGAGGTGCGCTGACGCACGACGCCGACGAGGATGGCATAGCGGACATCCTTAGGAGTCAGCTAAGCGTTGCGCGAGCGGAAGGTGGCTCGCAGAAACCAACTACATTGGACTTAAACCATGCTCTACAAGACCCTACGTCATCATCGAGTGTTGACCACGCTGACGGTGCTGAGCTGGGCGGCCTGGTCCACGGCTTCAGCGGAAAGCACTGTCACGGGAGCCGGCTCCACGTTTGTCTATCCGATCCTGGCCAAGTGGAGCGACAGCTACAAGACCAAGTCGGGTCTGTCGATCAACTACCAGTCCATCGGCTCCGGCGGCGGTATCGCCCAGATCAAGAAGGGCACCGTCGATTTCGGAGCCTCGGACATGCCGCTCAAGCCTGATGACCTCGAAGCCGCCGCGCTCACGCAGTTTCCCGTCGTGATCGGCGGGGACGTCCCAGTGGTTAATCTGAAGGGCATCAGTGCCGGGCAGCTCAAGCTGACAGGTCCCGTGTTGGCCGACATTTTTTTGGGGAAAATAACGAAATGGACGGATCCGGCAATCGCCGCCCTGAACAAAGGAGTGACTCTACCGGCGCAGGACATTTCCGTGGTGCATCGATCTGACGGATCCGGAACGACTTTTATCTGGACCAACTATCTTTCGAAAGTCAGCCCGGATTGGAAGACCAAGGTCGGCGAGGGCACATCGGTAGAGTGGCCTGCCGGTGTCGGAGGCAAAGGGAATGAGGGCGTCTCTGCGACCGTGCAGCAGATCTCAGGATCGATCGGCTACGTGGAGTATGCCTACGCGCTGCAGAACAAGATGACGGACGTGCAGGTGCAAAACCGCAACTCCGAGTTTGTGCACGCCAATACGCAGTCCTTCGCTGCGGCCGCTGCCGGTGCGGACTGGGCGCATGCCCCCGGGTTTTATCTCATTCTGACGGATCAACCCGCTAAGGGCGCATGGCCGATCACGGGGTCCGTCTTTGTACTGATGCACAGGACGCAGTCCAAGCCTGCCACGACGCAGCAGATCCTGAAGTTCTTTAGCTGGGCGTACTCGGATGAGGGTGCCAAGCTTGCCGGGACGCTGGACTACGTGCCCATGCCCGCCGCAGTCGTCAAGCAAATTGAGGCCTCCTGGGGCACACAGATGAAGGACTCCGCGGGAAAGCCGATCTGGCCGTGAGGCTCAGATGGGTGTCGCGCCGGTGCCGCTCGAAAGCGACCAACGCTGGCCGCACCCGCGCGTCCTCTGGTTCCCCTCGCTGCCGCGGCGATTCGCAGTTGCGGTCGGTCTACTTGTTGTCTTGCTGTTGTCACAGTACGCGGTCGCCGAGGTTCCGGTACTCGGGCGGTGGCAGGAGTTCGCCTACCCGGCCGGCGCTGTCGAAGCGGAAGCGGCGGCTGCCTACTACCGCCGCATCGCGGTGCTTCGCGGCCAGGGCAAGCTCGATGATGATCGGGAGCTACTCGAACGGGCGCGGCGCATTGGTGCAGTCCTGATCCGAGAGGCGGTCGATCTCAAAACCACCGCCGCCGCCTGGACGTGGGAAATCCATACCACGAGTTCCGTCGAGGAGCTTGCTTCGTGCACCGCGGGCGGCAAGTTGCTGCTTGGATCTTCATACATCCGCGGCCTGAATCTCACCGACGGGGAGCTCGCGACCCTCATCGCCCACGAAGTGGCGCACGCGATCGCCGAGCACCAGCGCGAGACGCTTTCGCAGGTGTTCTTTCTGAACGTCGCATTACTGCCGATTTCGATCCACACGGCGATGGAGCGCTACGACACGAGCTGGTCGGTGCAGATTCAGCTCGCCAGGCTTTCGAGGATCCAGGAAAGTGAGGCCGATCAGCTGGGTATGACCATCGCCTACGCGGCCGGCTGGCCCACGGATGGCATGGTGAGCTTCTATCGCAAGATAGCGACTCCCGATACGGTCTCGGTCCTCAGCTGGGCCTATCCGGCCCCGAGTTCGCGTCTGGCAATGGCCACGACCTTCGCGCGCTGGTTTCCTCGTCAGGCAAGCACAAGCGCGCCGCATCGACGCCGACCCGGCTAAGAGGATTCTCGGTCGCCTGAGGCTGCTAAGCTCCTGCGCTGAGGGCGTTTTTCAAGACTCCCTCTTTTGGAACTTGCGCGCCTCCATTATTTCGATATAGTTGAAACTATGAAATCACCTGAAGTCATCGATGCCCTGAGCGCCCTTGCCTCGGAGGCGCGCCTCGCCGTTTATCGTTTGCTGGTAAAGCGGGGTCCCGAGGGGTACACCCCTTCGGAGCTTGGCGCTCGCCTGGATGTCCCCGGCCCCACGCTCTCCTTTCATCTGAAGGAACTTGTGCGTGCGAGGCTGGTGGTCAGTCGCCGCCAAGGCCGCAACCTGTATTACAGCCCCAGCATCGCGCGCATGAACGCACTCGTCGCCTTCCTCACCGAGAATTGCTGCAGCCTCGCGAAGGAGCCTTGTGATGCAACCTGTCAGCCGCTCGCGGCTGCCCCAGCTCAAAGGAAAAGAGCATGAAGCGCTTGCACGTTCACGTCGCGGTCAAGAATCTTGACGCCTCGATTCGTTTCTACTCGCAGTTATTCGCCGCCGAGCCCAGTGTGCGAAAGCCCGACTACGCAAAATGGATGCTCGAGGATCCGCGGGTCAACTTTGCCATCAGTGAGCGCGGTGAGCGCGGCGTGCCCTCCGGCGTTGATCACTTGGGTATCCAGGTCGAGGATCGCGCGGAGCTGCAGGACGTTTATACTCGGCTGCAGAAGGCCGAGCGCCCCGTGCTCGAGGAAGGCGAGACGACCTGCTGCTACGCGCAGAGCGAGAAGAGCTGGATCGAAGATCCGCAGGGGGTCCAGTGGGAAACTTTTCTTACCACGGGTGAAAGCACCGTATACGGTACGGACGAGATACGGTCCGTGCAGGAGAAGCGAGAAACTGAAGCGTCCTGTTGCGCGCCGAGCTGCTGTTCGCCCGGGGCCGCATAAAGGAGCCTCCGGTGCAGCTGCGAGCCGGTGCGGCCGGGGACGTCTCCGGCATTCGCGCGCTTCTTGAGGCAGGAAACCTTCCGACGGGCGATTTGTCGCGGGCATCCCCACGATTCATCGTGGCCGTCGATGGTGCGGATAGGGTGGTAGCCGCCGGTGCGCTGCAGTGCGCTGGCGAATCGGCTTTGCTGCGCTCTGTGATCGTGGCGCCAAAGCTGCGCGGCAGCGGCGTGGGACAACGTGTAGTGCAGGAACTCGAACGGATCGCGCGCACCCTTCAAGTGAAGCAGCTTGCACTGCTGACGCTGAGCGCAAGGGCTTTCTTTGAACGGCAAGGGTATCGCGTGATCGCACGTGCGCAGGTTCGATGAATGAATCTCACTAGGCGCCTGAGCGCGGAAGGGATCGGCTCACTGCTCCTGGCCGCCGCGGTCGTGGGCTCGGGGGTCATGGCCGAGCGATTGGCCGGCGGCAACTCGGCCGTCGCACTGCTGGCAAACACGGGCGCGACCGTGTGCGTACTTGCGACCCTCATCGCGCTCCTGGGGCCGGTCAGTGGCGCGCACTTCAATCCGGCAGTTTCGCTGATCCAGGCCCTCCGCAACGTGCTCCCCTGGCGAGAGGCCGGTACTTACGCGCTCGTCCAGGTACTGGGCTGCTGTGCCGGTGTAGTGCTGGCTCACGCAATGTTTGATCTGCCCTGGCTACAGTCCTCCGCTCACGTGCGCAGCGGTCCTTCACAATGGCTGGCCGAGGGGGTCGCGACATTCGGCCTGCTCCTCGTCGTCCTCGGGCACCGGCGCAATGAGGATGCTCCCTGGATGGTCGCGGCCTGGATCGGGGGCGCCTACTGGTTCACCGCATCGACATCCTTCGCGAACCCCGCGATTACGATCGCACGCAGCCTTTCGGACACCTTTGCCGGTATCCGGCCCGCCGATGTGCCAGGGTTTATCGCGGCGCAGCTGGGCGGCGCCCTGCTCGCCCTGCTCGTAGGCAGATTCGTCTTCACTGACGCTCGAGCGAGTCAGGCGGTTGATGCCGCGACAACATCAACGGGCAGTGCGCGCGCCGAGGTGAGCTCATGACCGAGCCATCGGTCGCGGTAACGATCTATCACAACCCGGCCTGCGGGACTTCCAGGAACACTCTGGCCCTGATTCGCAATGCCGGGATCGAGCCCACCGTGATTGAATACCTGAAGACCCCACCGGATCGCGCCACCCTCATCGACCTGCTCCGGCGTATGCAGATGAGGCCGCGCGAGCTGCTGCGTGAGAAGGGTACGCCCTACGCTGAGCTCGGGCTTGCGAGCGAGCATTGGTCGGACGTGCAGCTGCTCGACCAGATGCTCGCTCATCCGATCCTCATCAACCGACCTATCGTGATCAGCCCCTGGGGCGTGCGTCTCTGCAGGCCCTCGGAGAGGGTTCTCGATATCCTGCCGCTTCCCCAGCAGGCGGCCTTCACGAAAGAGGACGGGGAGCGAGTCGTCGATGAGCAGGGCCGGCGCCTGCGCTGAGCCGCGGACTTCTTTAGGCCGCAGGTCCGGGCCGGACGCGGTTGCCCCTCAGGACTCCGTAGAGCCCGATCCCCATCCACATGACGTTGATGAAGGCTGACGGGTAAGCACCGTTCCACCCGCTGTTCACGATGAAGCCGGCGCCCGAGAGCACGTTGAGCCATTGATAGGTCGCCGAGTTTGAACCCAGTCGACCCGTCGTCAGCAGCAAATAAGCCGCCAACATCATCGCCGCGGCTACCCATCCGATGATTTCGACCGAAACTTTCAAGATCGTTCCCCCATGCGCTACTGCCCAGCCTGAGGCACCGCGGCGCGACGCTGCACCGCCCACCGTCGGGCAGCAAGCTCCGCGATGCAACCGGCGGCCCGGGCTTCTCACCGCCCACGATAGCGCGTTACGTTGACGGCCTTTAACGATTTTATTATTCTGGAAGAGTAGAAGTCTGGGAACCCTATCGGATTCAGACGTGGCGCGCGATGGCCACTGGCGCTCAAAAAACCGAGGGGTTCCTCGCAAGCTTTGCACCAGAGTCTTTGCCGAAAAGGCAGCTCGTCGATCGACCGAGGAGACAGATCATGTTCGCTCGCCCATGCGGTCGGTACTCGCTCATGCTCGCCTTGGGTGTAACCGGAGCGCTCAGCGCCTGCGGCAGCGCGCAGCAGCCCTCCGCCCCCTTATCCGGAAGAGTCACGGTCGATGGATCGGCCACGGTCTATCCACTGTCCCAGGCAATGGCAGCCGCGTTTCGCGAGAGCCATCCGGCCGTACACTTCGCTATCGAGCTCTCCGGCACCGGCGGGGGATTCAAAAAATTCTGCGCCGGACAGGTTGACATCGAGGACGCTTCGCGCCCGATCAACGCCGAAGAGAGCGAGCAGTGCAAAGCACAGCACGTTGCATACATTGAGGTCCCCGTTGCATTCGACAGCCTAACGGTGGTGGTGAATGCCAGGAATACCTTTGTCGAGTGTCTGACAGTCAAAGAATTGAAAGACACGTGGGAACCCGCGGCAGAGCACCAGATCAGCCAATGGAACCAGATCCGACCGAGCTTTCCGGCACAGCCGCTGGCGCTTTTCGGCCCAGGAAGGGCGTCCGGTACGTTTGATTATTTTACGTTAGCAATCGTCGGTACCGAGGGCAGCAGCCGCAACGACTACAGCAAGAGCGAGGACGACATGGTCATCGAGCGGGGCGTCGCGGCCGAACCGAACGCGCTCGGCTACTTCGGCTATGCGTACTACCAGGCCCACAAAGACCAGCTGAAAGCCATTGCCGTCGACAATGGGCACGGCTGTGTCTTACCCAGCCCGCAGACGGTTGCGGACGGGACCTACCAACCGCTGACTCGCCCGCTGTTCCTCTATGTCGCCCAGGCGGCCGCTTCCCGCCCGGAGATCAACGCGTTCGCGCGCTTCTACCTGTCGCCTGAGAGCACCAAGTACGTGAGCGCTGTGGGCTATGTGCCATTGCCCGCTGCGGCGCTGATCACGCAGGCCGCGCACTTCACGAAAGGGGAGACCGGCTCGTCCCTGGGGGGCCACGGCTCGGTCACCGGGGTCGGGCTAAATGCGTTCGATGAGGATGAGAAGGAAAGGGACCGCATCCGCGACCAGCTCGTACAGTAGTGATGGCGGCGGGCACTGCGCCAGGTGTGAACGCCCTGGTCGTGCCAGCGCCCGGGCCAATGTTGCACTGCGCTCAGTCACCGCAACCGATGACCCGGTAACGCTCCCATTGCCGCTGTGCGGCCCGATTGGGTGCGTGAACGCTCGAGCGCCGATCGCGGCTTCAGCGCCTGCGAAGAGTTGAGGCTCCGCAAGCCCCTGACTTCTCCCTCGGGCATTGGGCCCTCAGCGCATCAGCACGATGACGCAGCGGGCGGCCTCAAGGCCCGGCACCTCGATCGAGCGTGAATGCACCACACGCCACGATGCCGGGAGCGCGGCGAGTTCCTCCGCAGGCCAGCGCCCCTTCATGGCCAGCACCCGCGTCTCGGGGCCGCACAGGCTTTCCACGCTTGGCAAGAACTGCGCCAGCGCGGCGAAGGCGCGCGCGACCACGGTGTCAAAGGGCCTATCCGGCCGCAAGGCCTCGGCGCGCGTCTGTACAGCTGTGACGTTGGTGAGCCCCAGAAGGTGCGCCGCATGCGAGACGAAGCGGATTTTCTTGCCGTTGGAGTCGATGAGGGTGAAGGCGCGATCGGGGTTACACACGGCAAGCGGCAGCCCGGGAAAGCCTGCGCCGGTGCCCACATCCGCGATGCGCGTGCCGCAAAGATCCGCCTGCACCGCAAGACTGTCGAGCAGATGGTGCGTCAGCATCTGTTCCGGGTCGGTGACGGCGGTGAGGTTGTAGGTGCGGTTCCAGCGGCCCAGCTCCTGGGTCAAAGCCAGCAGGCGCTGCGCATCCGCGACGCTCAAGCGCACCCCTAAGCTGCCGGCATCCCGGATGAGACGATCGCGGGGGCTCAACCTGCAAAGCTCCTTGCGCACCAACGGGCGCGATTGATCATACTTTGCACGCCATGAGACTGCTGCTCGTCGAGGATGACCCGATGATCGGGGAGGCGATCCGCGCGGGACTGAAACGCGACGGTTTCACCGTGGACTGGGTGCGCGAGGCGCGCGCCGCGGAAAGTGCACTCGACCGGGAACCCTTCGAGCTCTTGCTGCTTGATCTGGGGCTCCCCGGGCGCGATGGCCTCACACTCCTGAAGGCGCTGCGCGAGAAGGCAATGACGCTGCCGGTGCTCATCATTACCGCGCGCGATGCGGTCTTCGACCGGGTGCAGGGGCTCGACGCCGGCGCCGATGACTACCTCATCAAGCCCTTCGACCTGGATGAGCTCGCCGCGCGCATCCGCGCGCTCCTGCGCCGCCGGGCCGGCCGCAGCGCCGCAGGACTTGAGCACCTCGGGGTGCGGCTTGATCCGGCCGCGCATCAGGTGACGCGCGCGGGGGTGGACGTGGCGCTCTCGCCGCGTGAGTTCGCGCTGCTGCAGCTGCTCATGGAGCGCCCCGGCAGCATCCTCTCGCGCACGCAGCTGGAGGAGCGCCTGTACGGCTGGGGCGAGGAAGTCGAGAGCAACGCGGTGGAGGTGCACATCCACGGGCTGCGCAAGAAGCTCGGCGCCGACTTCATCCTCACCGTGCGCGGTGTCGGCTACCGCGTGCGGCCCGCATGAGCTCGCTGCGCGCGCGCCTCCTGGCGTGGCTCCTCGGCGGCGTGCTCGCGGTCGGGGCGGGCGGGGGCTTCATCGTGTACCGCAACGCGCTGCGCGAGGCCGGGGACTTCTTCGACTATCACCTGCGCCAGACCGCCCTCGTGCTGCGCGACGAGCCGGTCGAGTACCAGCTCGCGCCGCGCATCCCCGCTCCCGATGCCTCCTACGACTTCGTGGTGCAGGTCTGGTCACTCGATGGGGTGCGCGTCTACCTCTCGCGTCCGCACACGGTGCTGCCGCAGGTCACCACGCTCGGCTTCGCCACCGTCAACACGAGCGAGGGGCGCTGGCGCGTCTTTGGCGTGCAGGCCCAGACGCGCGTCATCCAGGTTGCGCAGCCGATGAGCGTGCGCCAGGAGCGCGCCGCGCGCCTGGCGCTGGAAACGCTCAAGCCCTTTGCGCTGCTCCTGCCCGCGCTCGCGCTACTCATCTGGTTCGCCGTCGGCCATGCGCTCAAGCCCCTCGAGCGCCTCACGGCGCTGGTGAAGGCGCGACGGGTGGATGCGCTCGATCCCTTGCCCGCGGAGCCGCTGCCCGATGAGGTGCAACCGCTCGTGACCGCCCTCAACGACCTGCTCGCGCGGCTGCGCAGCGCGCTCGGCCGCGAGCGCGCCTTCATGGCGGACGCGGCGCACGAGCTGCGCACGCCCCTCACCGCGCTGCACCTGCAGATGGGCATGCTGGCACGCGCCAAGAGCGAGGGCGAGCGCGTCGCGGCCATGGAGACGCTCTCGGCCGGCGTGCAGCGCGCCATCCGCCTGATCGAGCAGATGCTCGCGCTTGCGCGCCAGGAGCCGCGCGCGGAAGCGGCGCGCGGTCCGGTACGCCTCGATGAGCTCGCGCGCGAGGTGGTGGGCGAGCTCGTGCCGCTCGCGGACCTGCGCCATATCGACCTGGGTGTCGCCGCCGCACCGCCCGCGCAGGTGTGGGCCGATGCGGATGCGCTGCGCGCGCTCTTGCGCAACCTCATCGACAACGCGGTGCGCTACACCGCCGAGCACGGACGCGTGGACGTCTCGGTCGAAACCCTCACCGCCCCCGCCGGCGCCGTGAAGGTAACGGTGAGCGACAACGGTCCGGGGATCGAGCCTGCCGAGCGCGCGCGGGTCTTCGACCGTTTCTATCGGCGCGCGGGTGCGGCAGAGCCCGGCAGCGGGCTCGGACTTGCGATCGTGAAGTCGATCGCGGACGCGCACGGGGCGAGCCTGCAGCTCAGCGAGGGCCTGGAGGGGCGCGGTGTTGCCGTCGCCGTCACCTTCCCGGGCCGCGCGCCCTTCCAGAGCGCACCTTAGGCGCACTTTCAGTGCGCGAGCTTCTGCAGGAAGCTCGCCGCCACCTCAAGGTACGCATCACGGTCGGCCTTGCGCCGGAAGTCGTGCCCCTCGCCCTTCGCGGTCAGGTACCACACCTGGCCGCCCGCGGTGCGGATGCGCCACACGAGCTGCTCGGACTCCGAGGCCGGCACGCGCGGATCGTTGATGCCGGCGACCACCAGCAGCGGCTGCTTGATACGCGCCGCGTTGGTGAGCGGGGAGATGCGCTCGAGGAACACTCGTGTGTGCACCTCGCGCTCATCGCCGTACTCGGCGCGGCGCAGGTCGCGGCGGTAAGCGGACGTGTTGCGCAGGAAGCTCACAAAGTCGCTGATGCCGGCGACGTCGATGCCCCCGCGCAGCCGCTCCCCATACGTCACGAGCGCGGCGAGGGCCATGTAGCCGCCGTAGGAGCCGCCCATGACGGCCACGTGATTTCTGTCCATGTCCGGCTGCACACCGATCCACACCAGGAGCGAACCGATATCCCGGACCGCATCCTCGCGCAGCTCGCCGTTATCGAGCGCCTGGAAGCTCTTGCCGTAGCCGGAGGAGCCGCGCACGTTCGGCGCGACCACCGTGTAGCCGAGCTCGTTGACGAGAAACTGCACGAACGGGTCAAAGTCCGGGCGCGCCTGCGCCTCCGGACCGCCATGGATGTTGATGACGACCGGGCTCGTACCCTTCGGGTGCGCCGGCCGGTACACCCAGGCCGAGAGCAGCCGCGGATGGTTGTTGACGCGGTCCCAGGTCGGGAATTTCACCAGCTCCGGGGTGACGAGCATCGAGGCATCGATCGGTCCGAGCTCGCTCTTCGTCCAGCGCTCGAGCCGGCTGTGCTCGATGTCAAAGACGTACACATCGCGCGGGGTGGTCGCCGACTCGGCCGACATCGCAAGCTTCGTCCCCGTGTGATCAAAGCGCACCGTGCCGATGTGGCCCTCCGGCAAGCCGTTCGGGGCGAGCTCAAGTTTCGCCTGGGTGTCGAGCACGGTGAGGCGGCTGCGACCGTCCTCGTTGAGGACATAAGCGACGTAGCGCCCGTCGGGGCTCACGTCAAAATCCTCCACATCCCAGGCCGATGCGGGGGTGATGCGGCGGCTCGTGTGCGTGATCGGGTCCTTGAACTTCACCGCCGCCACTTCTCCGTCCTCGTCCGTGAGCACGTAGACGCCGCGGCCGTCGGGGCCGAACTTCGCGCGGCGGATGCCGCCCATGGTGGGTTTGAGCTCGAGCGGGGTCAGCGCGCCGGTCGTGACATCGGCGAGGTAGAGGTAGCTTTCGTACGCGGAGAGGTACTTCCACACGAGCAGCTTCGAATCATCCGCCGACCAGTCAAGCGGGTACCAGGTGTCATCCTTGCCGCCGATGAGCAGCTGCGGCGGCCCGTTGCCGCTGACATCGGCCACGTAGATGTCGTAGCTGAGCGAATCGCGGTCGTTGCCGTAGAACGCCACGCGCCTGCCATCGTGCGCCCACACGGGGCTGCCGTGGATGAAGTCGCCGCTCGTGAGCTGGCGGATCTGGCCGTTCGCGCCGAGGGAGTAGATCTGGAAGTTGTCATCCCCCGCGTTGTCCTTCCAGTAGATGACGCCGCTGCCGGACTTGGCCGCGCGCGCCCACTCGATCGGGTCGGGGTAGAAGGTGAGCTGCTCGCGCTCGGCGCCGGCGAATGCGACGCGGTGCAGCTGTTCGGTCTCGGCGAAGCGCGTCTTGACGAGCACGCCGCCATCGGCCGTCCAGTCAAGGAACGTGGCGCCGCGCGAGTGCAGATAGCGCTGCAGGGTCGCGGCGAGCGCCGGCTCGGTCGGCGGGATGCCTTCATACACCAAAGGCCCATGCTCGATGTGCTTGGGCGCTTCGGCCGGCTGCGCCCCAGCCGCGCTGCTGCCAACAAGTGCCACGACGGCGAGCGCGTACGCCGCGCGTGGCGAGTTTCGGGAAGTCATGTGTCGACACCCTAGCGTACGGGTTACGATGTGTACATCCGCCGCCCGCTGCGCCGGAGGAGTCCCCAGGGTCGAGGATCCGGTGAAAGCGCAACTGTATCGACACCCGCACGGCATCACGGCCGTGGACGCAGAGTACCTGTACCCCGGACACGCCGCCGCGCACATCATCGAGGATCACGGCCGCGCCGCATTCGTCGACGTCGGTACCAACTTCTCCGTTCCCTATCTGCTGGCAGCCCTCGAGGAGCTGAACATTCCCCGCGCCGCGGTCGATTACCTCCTGCTCACGCACGTGCACCTGGATCACGCCGGAGGCGCGGGGGCGCTCTTGCGCGAGCTGCCGCACGCGCAGGCGCTAGTGCATCCGCGCGGGGCATCCCACATGCTCGATCCTGCGCGGCTCATCGCCGGCTCCAAGGTGGTCTACGGCGAGGAGCGCTTCGCGCGCCTGTATGGGGAGCTCGTGCCGATCCCGCCCGAGCGGCTCGCGGTGGTCGGGGACGGGGAACACGTGCGCCTCGGTGAGCGAACGCTTCAGCTGCTGCACACCCCCGGACACGCCCTGCACCACTACGTCATCGTCGATGAGGCGCACGCGAGCATCTTCACCGGTGACACCTTCGGCATCTCCTACCGCTCGCTCGACTCCGCGCAGGGCGCCTTCATCTTCCCCACCACCCCGCCCACGCAGTTCGATCCTGAGCAGGCCATCGCCTCCATCGACCGCATGCTCAAGTTCCAGCCCGAGTCGATGTACCTGATGCACTTCAGCCGCGTGACGGACGTGCCACGCCTGGCGCAGGAACTGAAGCGCCAGGTGGCCGAATACGCGCGCATCGCACGCGCGCATGCCGCAGATCGGGATCCCACTCCCGGTATCCGGGCCGATATGCTCACCCTGTGGGTGAGCGCGGCACGGCGCCACGGCCTCACGCACAGTGAGGCCGAGCTTGAGAATATCCTCGAGGGGGACCTTGAGCTCAATACCCAGGGACTCGTGGTATGGCTGCAACGGGAGCGACGGGCATGACGCAGAAGTTTCGGGCGTTTCGCATTCACTCAGACGGCGGGCGCATCGTCGCGCGCTTCGAAGACATCGCTCTGAGCGACCTGTCGCCCGGGCAGGTCGTGATCCGCGTCACCCACTCGGGCATCAACTACAAGGATGCCCTCGCCGCCACCGGGGCGGGCAAGATCCTGCGCCGCTATCCGCTCGTCGGCGGCATTGATCTGGCGGGCGTCATCGAGTCCTCCGCCGATCCGCGCTATCAGGCGGGCGAGGGGGTACTGGTCACCGGCTGCGCGCTCTCGGAGACCCACGACGGGGGCTACGCGCAGTTCGCGCGCGTGCAGGGGGACTGGGTCATCCCGTTACCCGCCGGCATGAGCGCCTTTGAGGCGATGGCGCTCGGCACCGCCGGCTTCACCGCCGCGCTCGCCATCCATCGCATGGAGCACAACGGCCAGCGCCCGCAGGGCGGGCCGATCGTCGTGACCGGCGCCTCCGGGGGCGTCGGCAGCGTCGCGGTGGACATGCTCGCCACGCGCGGTTATCGCGTGACCGCGGTGAGCGGCAAGGCGAGCGCCACGGCGTACCTCAAGGCGCTGGGCGCCGAGGAGGTGCTCGCGCGGCAGCAGCTGGATTTGGGCACCCGGCCGCTCGAGACCGCCCGCTACGGCGGCGCCATCGACAACCTGGGCGGGGAGTTCCTCACCTGGCTCACGCGCACGGTGGATTTCTGGGGCAACATCGCGAGCATCGGCCTGGCCGCAGGTCCTGCGCTCAACACCACGGTCATGCCCTTCATCCTGCGCGGCGTGAGCCTGATCGGTATCAACTCCTCGGCGACGCCGCGCGAGTGGCGCCTGGCGGTCTGGCAGCGCATCGGCTCGGACTTAAAACCGCGGCACCTGGACAAGATCGTGACCCGCACCATCGATTTTGCCGAGCTGCCGCAGGCCTTCCCCGCCTACCTCGAGGGCGCGGTCACCGGGCGCACGGTGGTGCGCATCGCCTGAACGGACTAACGCGCGCCGTGCCCGATCCTACTGCCGAGTAGATCGCGCACGGACGAGCGGCACGGTTAGAATGCGCATCCCTTGCGAGGTCCCCGTATGTCGGAAATGCACACCGCCGGCGCGCGCCTGCGGGCCGCGGTCGATGAGGAACGTCCCCTGCAGGTGGTGGGCGCCATCAACGCCTACGCGGCGCTTCTTGCGCAGCGCGCCGGCTTCAGGGCGCTCTATCTGTCCGGCGCCGGCGTCGCCAACGCCTCCTTCGGCCTGCCGGATCTGGGTATCACCTCCCTCAATGACGTCTGCGAGGATGTGCGCCGCATCACGGCGGCGAGCACGCTGCCGCTGCTGGTGGATGCGGATACCGGCTGGGGCACCGCCTTTAACATCGCCCGCACCTGCCGCGATCTGACCCGTGCGGGCGCCGGCGGCATGCACCTTGAGGACCAGGTGTCGGCCAAGCGCTGCGGACACCGCCCGGGGAAAGCCCTGGTGTCGGCGGCCGAGATGGTCGATCGCATCAAGGCGGCGGTGGATGCCCGCTTTGATGCGAGCTTCGTCGTCATGGCGCGCACCGATGCGCACGCGGTCGAGGGCCAGGAGGCGGCGCTGGCGCGCGCCCAGGCCTACGTGGCGGCCGGCGCCGACATGATCTTCGCCGAGGCGCTCACGACCCTGGAGGAGTATCGCGCCTTCGCCACGCGCCTCACCGTGCCGGTGCTCGCCAACATCACCGAGTTCGGCCAGACCCCGCTCTTCACGCGCGAGGAGCTCGGAGCGGCCGGCGTGCGGCTCGTGCTCTACCCGCTCTCAGCGTTTCGCGCGGCCGCCAGGGCGCAGGGGGTGGTGTATGAAGCCATCCGCCGCGCGGGCACGCAGAAGAGCGTCGTGCCCGACATGCAAACACGCGCCGAGCTGTACCAGGTGCTCGGCTACCACGAGTACGAGCAGAAGCTCGATGAACTGTTCGGGAAGACAAACCATGAATGAGACCGGTGGATTCAAGCCGAAGAAGTCGGTGGCGCTCTCGGGCGTCATCGCGGGCAACACCGCGCTGTGCACCGTGGGCACCACCGGGAATGACCTGCACTACCGTGGTTACGACATCCTCGAGATCGCCAACACGTGCGAGTTCGAGGAGATCGCCTACCTGCTCATCCACGAGAAGCTGCCGACGCGTGCGGAACTGAGCGCCTACAAGGGCAAGCTCAAATCCCTGCGCGGTCTGCCCGCCGTGCTGCGCAGCGCGCTCGAGCTGCTGCCCGCGGGCACCCATCCGATGGACGTCATGCGCACCGCCGCCTCCTTTCTCGGGCTGTACCTTGCCGGAGAAGGACGACCACGCCACCCCTGGCGCCCGCGACATCGCCGATCGCCTCATCGCCTCCTTCGGCTCGGCGCTGTGCTACTGGTACCACTTCAGCCACTCCGGCCTGCGCATCCAGGTGGAGACCGAGGACGATTCGGTGGGCGGGCATTTTCTGCACCTGCTGCACCGGCGTGCCCCGCCGGCCTCCTGGGTGCGCGCCATGCACACCTCGCTCATCCTCTACGCAGAACACGAGTTCAACGCCTCGACCTTCGCTGCGCGCGTGATCGCCGGCACCGGGGCTGACATCTACTCCTGCATCACCGGCGCAATCGGCGCGCTGCGCGGACCCAAGCACGGCGGCGCCAACGAGTTTGCCTTCGAGATCCAGAAGCGCTACGAGACCCCGGAGAGTGCGGAAAGCGACATCCGCGCGCGCGTCAGCAACAAGGAAG
This sequence comes from uncultured Pseudomonadota bacterium, assembly GCA_963742045.1. Lineage (GTDB taxonomy): Bacteria > Pseudomonadota > Gammaproteobacteria > Steroidobacterales > Steroidobacteraceae > 13-2-20CM-66-19. The sequence goes on along the minus strand of CAVUKE010000003.1, from coordinate 3,358,510 downwards.
TCATCATCGGCTTCGGCCATCCGGTGTACACGCTCGCCGATCCGCGCAACGAGCTCATCAAGGAGGTCGCGCGCAAGCTCTCCAAGGAGGCCGGCGACATGAAGATGTTCGCGATCGCCGAGCGCATCGAAGCGGTGATGCGCGACACCAAGAACATGTTCGCCAACCTCGACTGGTTCTCGGCGGTTTCCTACCACATGATGGGCGTGCCGACGGAGATGTTCACGCCGCTCTTTGTCATCGCGCGCACCAGCGGCTGGGCGGCGCACGTGATCGAGCAGCGCAGCGACGGCAAGATCATCCGCCCGGCCGCCAACTACACCGGGCCCGAGAACCTTAAGTTCGTGCCCATCGAGAAGCGCAAGTAATCCCCCCTATGTCCGCACACGACATCAAGTCCGCCGAGCGCCCGCAGCCGGATGCCGTCCTCACCGCGATCGGCGCCTACGCGCGTAATACCGTGCTCTCCAGCCCCATCGCCTACGAGACCGCGCGCTACTGCCTCATGGACACCCTCGCCTGCGGCTTCCAGGCGCTGAAGTATCCGGCCTGCCGCAAGCTCCTGGGTCCTGTGGTGCCAGGGGCGGTGATGAGCGGCGGGGCGCGCGTGCCCGGGACCTCCTTTGAGCTTGAGCCGGTGCAGGCCGCCTTCAACATCGGCGCCATGGTGCGCTGGCTCGACTTCAACGACACCTGGCTCGCCGCCGAGTGGGGCCACCCTTCCGATAACCTCGGGGCGATTCTGGCGGTGGCCGACTACCTGGCACGCAGCGCGGTCATGCAGGGGCTGGATCCGCCCACGGTGCGCGAGCTGCTCACGGCCATGATCAAGGCGCACGAGATCCAGGGCGTGCTCGCGCTCGAGAACAGCTTCAACCGCGTCGGACTCGATCACGTGCTGCTCGTGCGCGTCGCCTCCACCGCGGTCGTGACCAGCATGCTCTCGGGGACGCTCGAGCAGGTGGTGAACGCGGTCTCCAATGCCTGGATCGACGGCGGCGCGCTGCGCACCTACCGTCATGCCCCCAACACCGGTTCGCGCAAGAGCTGGGCGGCAGGGGATGCCACGAGCCGCGCGGTGCGCCTGGCGCTCATCGCGCTCACCGGCGAGATGGGCTACCCCTCGGCGCTCTCGGCCAGGACCTGGGGCTTCCAGGACGTGCTGTTCAAGGGCAAGCCCCTCGTCCTGGCGCAGCCCCTGGGCAGCTACGTCATGGAGAACGTGCTGTTCAAGATCTCCTACCCGGCGGAGTTTCACGCGCAGACCGCGGTCGAGGCGGCCATGACGCTGCACCCGCAGGTGCAGGCGCGCCTGGCGGACATCGAGCGGGTGGTGATCGAGACCCAGGAGCCGGGCGTGCGCATCATCGACAAGACCGGCCCCCTCGCCAATCCTGCCGACCGCGATCACTGCATCCAGTACATGGTGGCGATCCCGCTCATCTTCGGGCGTCTCACCGCCGAGGACTACGAGGATAAAGTCGCCGCCGATCCGCGCATCGATGCGTTGCGCGCGAAGATGCAGGTGCGCGAGAACCCGACGTTCACGAGCGAGTACTACGCCCCCGAGAAGCGCTACATCGGCAACGCCGTGCAGGTGTTCTTCAAGGACGGCAGCGCCACGGCGCGCGTGCAGGTGGATTTCCCGATCGGGCACCGCAAGCGCCGCGCGGAAGGGATGCCCGTGCTGGTGAAGAAATTTGAGACCTCGGTCGATGCGCACTTCCCGCCCAGGCAGGCCGAGCGCATCAAGGGGCTGTTCGCCAGATCCGCGCAGCTGGATACGCTGCCGGTCAACGAGCTCATGGCCGCGCTCGTCACCAACGGCACGCCCGCCGCCTGAAAAAGCAAAACGGCCCGTCGCCTGAAGGACGACGGGCCGTCTGCTGTGCGAGCCCTGGCGCTAGCCGACGCGCACCGGCACGAAGATGCGCGCCTCACCGCGCTGGATCAGAAGCGCGATGTGGCCCTTGGACTTGTCCACGGCGCTCTTGAGCTCATCGGCGCTCGTGACCGTCGACCCGTTAGCCGCCAGCACCACGTCCCCGGGCTGAATACCCGCCTCCGCCGCCGGCCCGCTGGCACGCTCGACCACGAGCCCGCCCTGGAGGTTGCCCTGGCGACGCTCCTCGGGGCTTAAAGGGCGCACCGCAAGCCCGAGCTTGCCGCCCTGCTCGTGCGTGGCCGTGTTGGCCGCGGTGCGCTTGTCCTCGAGCGCCCCCAGGGTGACGCTCATCTCCTTGGCGGCGTGGTTGCGCCAGATCTCCAGATTCACGCTCGTGCCCGGGGTGATCCCGGCGACCAGCGCGGGCAGCTCGTTCGAGTCCATGAGCGGCTGACCGTTGAGCTTCAGGATCACATCGCCCGGCTCGATGCCGGCTTTCTCGGCCGGTCCGCCCTTCTCGACGCTTGAGACCAGCGCCCCTTCCGGCTGCGGCAGGGCGAAGGAATCCGCCAGTCCCTGCGTCACCGGCTGGATCACGACGCCGATCTTGCCGCGCGTCACGTGCCCGGTGGTCTGCAGCTGATTGCTCACCTGCAGCGCCACATCGATCGGGATCGAGAACGAGACGCCCTGGTAGCCGCCGCTGCGGCTGTAGATCTGCGAGTTGATGCCGACGACCTCACCTTTCATGTTGAAGAGCGGGCCGCCGGAGTTACCCGGGTTGATCGGCACATCGGTCTGGATGAAAGGCACGTAGCCGGAGTCGAGCGTGCGTCCCTTGGCACTGACGATGCCGGCGGTGGCGCTGTTCTCGAAGCCAAAGGGCGCCCCGATCGCGAGCACCCACTCCCCGACCTTGAGGCTGCGCGAGTCACCGGTCTTCACCACCGGCAGGTCCTTGGCGTTGATCTTGATGACGGCGATGTCGGACTTGGTGTCCACGCCGATGACCTTGGCGGTGTACTCGCGCCGGTCGGTCATGCGCACGGTGACTTCGGTGGCGCCGTTCACCACGTGCGCGTTGGTGAGGATGACGCCGTCGCTGCGGATGATGAAGCCCGAGCCCTCACCGTGCACCGGGGCCGGATGGCCCTGGAAGGGCTGGCCGCGGAAGAACGGCGCGAACGGGCTGTTCGGCCCTAAGGGGCCGTTGGGGCCGAACGGGGTCGCGCTCCCGTTGTCGTTGTCGTCGTTGTCATCCTCATCGCCCTGGTCCATGGCAGGCGTCGCCTTGCTCGTGACGGCGATGTTCACGACCGCCGGCCCATAGTGCTGCACCATGGCGCTGAAGTCGGGCAGCTGCGCGGACGGACTGACCGTCGGCGCAGCCGGCGTCGGCTGCGTGGGACTGGTGGTGGCGGCCGCGCGGGTCGCCCCGGCCACGTACAGCACGCTCACGGGCGCTGCGATCGTGGCCGCGCCCAGGAGGGCCGCGACCAGGGGCTTCTTGAGAACATTCGGCAGGTTCATAAACGGGTGCTCCGTAAAAGCGCAAAAGAGGCCGGAAGGGGGCCGGATGCGCCGTACGATAGAAAGGGCGCCTTATGGGAGCCTTAAGGCCGCGCAGGAGGCCCGAAAAAGGGGAGTCGCGGCCGGCGTCCGGGCCGGATTTACTGGCCGAAGCGCGTGTAGGGGCGGCTCTCGGTCTTCAGGCCCGGCGTGAGCTTACCGAAGTAGGCGGCGATCACGGCGATGTCCGCATCCTTCAGGTTGCCCGCGAACTGCTTCATGACCGGGTTCTTGCGACCGCCCTTGCGGTACTCATCGATGGCGCGCGCGAGGTAATCCGGGTGCTGGCCGGCAAGGGAAGGATAGGTCGGCGCGATCGCAACGCCATCGGCGCCGTGACACGAGGTACACAGGGTCGCCGCCGCCGGCAGGTTCGCGGGCGGCTTGCCCGCGGGAGCCAGGGGCTTGCCGGCGAAGTAGGTGGCGATGTCGGCGATGTCCTGATCGGAGAGCGTCGAGGCCTGCGAATGCATGGTGAGGTGCGCACGATCGCCGTCACGGTAGCCGTGCAGCGCCGCGTCCAGGTACTCCGGATGCTGCCCCTCGAGCTTCGGCACGCTGTACATGGGGTACGCGTTCTTGTAACCCTCGATGCCGTGACAGCCCAGACAGGTGTAGGAGATAGCCTTGCCGTGCTGGGCATCGCCGCTGGCTGCCTGTTGGGCGAGCGCCGCACCCGAGCACACACTGAGCGCGAGCGCGGTGATGCTGACTCCCGCGCGAATCACGAACCCTCGCCCGCGCCTCATCCGTGCTCTCCCCGCCGTCGCAAAATGGCCCCGAATCTTACGGACTCATCACGGCAAATGCCACACTGCCCGTGCCGGTCATGATTGCCCTGATACAACGCGTCAGCCGCGCGGAAGTTTCCCTCCGCGAGCATTCCGTCGCGGCCATCGGCCGCGGCCTCCTCGCTTTCATCGGGGTGCGCCGCGGCGACACCGAGGACTCCGCCGCGCGCCTCGCCACCCGGGTACTCGGCTATCGCGTCTTCCCCGACACCGAGGCGCGCATGAACCTCTCGGTGCGCGACATCGGCGGTGCGGTGCTGCTCGTGCCACAGTTCACGCTCGCGGCCGATACCCGCAAGGGCACGCGGGCCGGGTTCTCCACCGCCGCGGCACCGGCGGAGGCGCAGCGGCTCTTTGAGCACCTCCTGCGGTGCGCGCAGCGCGCCTATGCCCCTGTTTCCGCAGGCGTATTTGGGGCGGACATGCAGGTGTCCCTCCTCAACGACGGACCGGTCACCTTCTGGCTGGAGAGCCTCTAGCGAGCTGCCCGTGACGTGCGTCGCGGAGTCGCTCGAACTTGTGGGGTTCCGAAGACTCATTTGACCTATCATTTCATTCTTTCCTCCGCGCCAGCGGAGCTTGTGGAGGCGTGTCATGGGTTTAGGAATGCGCGAGCTGGTGGTGATCCTGCTGGTCGTGCTCGTTGTCTTCGGCGCGAAGAAGCTGCGGACTGTGGGTTCGGATCTGGGGCACGCCGTACGGGGCTTCAAGAAAGCGATGAGCGATGGGGAGGAGGAGCAGAGCAACCCTCCCAAGCAGATCCGCTCGGAGACCCCGGACGCGGAATTCGCCGAAGTCGCGAAGAAGAGCGACACGAAGAGCGACACGAAGAGCGAGCGGAGCAGCTGACCTGTTCGAGGGCCGGTTTTCGGAAATCCTGATCATCTTCGTCCTGGCACTGATCGTGCTGGGACCGGAGAAGCTGCCGCGCGTGGTTTCGGAACTGGGTCGCTGGGTGGGGCGCGCGCGCGCCATGGCGCGCCAGTTCCGCGAGCAGCTCGAGGAGGAAGTGCAGCTGGAGGAGGCGCGCAAGGCGCAGCCGATGACCCCGCCGCCGCCCCCCGCGCCCGCAGCGCCCGCCACCCCGACGACGGCGACCCCCACATCCGCCATTACCCCGTCACCGGCGCCCGAGCCGCCCCCCCTGCCGCCGACGCCGCCGACCTTCTCGCACGCCCCCGCGGCCGCCGAGACGGGCACGGACAGCAGCGTGCGTGCGGCCGCCGCGAGCGCCGATGAGCAGCGAACCTGAGAAGCTCGCCGAAGGCACGCTGATCTCGCATCTGCTCGAGCTGCGCGACCGGCTGCTGCGCGCGCTCGTCGCCGTGGGTCTCGCCTTCGTGCCGTGCGTGCTCAACGCCAACGCGCTCTTCACGTTTCTCTCGCGGCCGCTCTTGGAGAAGCTCCCCCCGGCGGCAATCTCATCGCCACGGGCGTCATGTCCCCCTTCACCACGCCCTTCAAGCTCTCCTTCTTCGCCGCGCTGATGCTCGCGATGCCGTACGTCATCTACCAGCTGTGGGCGTTCGTGGCGCCGGGCCTCTACCGCAAGGAACGGCGTTTCGCCGTACCGCTGCTCATCTCCTCGATCCTCCTCTTCTATACCGGCATCGCCTTTGCCTACTACTTCGTCTTCCCGGCGATGTTCCGCTTCTTCGCCAGCACGACCCCGCAGGGGGTGGCGATGATGACCGACATCAACAACTACCTCGACTTCGTGCTCACCATGTTCTTCTGCTTCGGGCTCGCCTTCGAAGTACCCGTGGCGGTGGTGCTGCTGGTGCTGATGGGCGTGGTGCGGGTGGAGAAGCTCGCGAAAAACCGCGGCTACGTGCTCATCGGCATCTTCATACTGGCAGCGCTCCTCACGCCCCCCGACGCCATCGCGCAGTGCTCACTCGCCGTGCCGATGTACCTGCTGTACGAGGGGGGCATCCTCATGGCGCGCCTCCTGTCGCGCAAGAAAGCCGCGGACGAGCCCGCCAGCGCCGGGGAGACCTGAGGCGACGGCAGCGCTGCGGCGCTGATACCGTTTGCGCGCGAGCGCAACCGTGACGAGCAGCGCACACACGGCGAGCGCGAAGTGTCCGCCGGCCTCGAGGAATCTCGACCACGGCTCCAGGAGCGTCTAGCACTGGCAAATGACAATGCCGTGAGGAGCGCGCACGCCCCTCGTTGCGCGTGCACCGTGAAGTGGGTCAGACTCGCGCATCGTGCGCCGCGCCCAATAAGAACCTAAGCCGCCTCGAAATGAACCAGGCCGCCGACGCCCTCCGTGCACCTTCGGTGCCCGGCCAGACCCTCTTCGGCCAGCCGCGCGGTCTTGCGACGCTCTTTCTCACCGAGATGTGGGAGCGCTTCACGTACTACGGCATGCGGGCGCTCCTGATCCTGTTCATGGCCGGCGCGCTCGCCCAGGGAGGACTCGGCATCAACGATACTTCCGCGAGCGCGATCTACGGCCTCTACCTGGGCAGCACCTACCTTCTGGGGCTGGCAGGCGGGTGGATCGCCGATCGGCTGCTCGGCGCGCAACAGGCGGTGATCAGCGGCGGCGTGCTCATCACGGTGGGCAACGCACTGCTCGCCCTCGGCAACACGGCGCTCTTCTTCATCGGCCTCCTGGTCATCGCCATGGGCGTGGGGCTCCTGAAACCGAACGTGAGCGCGCTCGTGGCCTCGCTCTACCCGGAAGGCGGCGCGCGGCGCGATGCGGGCTTCTCCGTCTTCTACATGGGCATCAACCTCGGTGCCTTCCTCGGCTCCTGGCTGGTGCCGCTCTTTGCGGCGTGGTTCGGCTGGCGCTGGGGTTTTGCGCTGCCCGCCTTAGGTATGGCGCTCGGCGTGGTGCAGTTTCTCCTGACACGCCGCCACCTCGGCGGCGCCGGACTCACCCCGGCGAAGAACCAGCGCGGCTCCTGGATGCCCGTCTTCGTCTTTCTTGCCGTGGTGGCGGTGGTGGTGGTGCTCGCCGCCACCGGCGCGCTGCGCATCAACGCGATCGCGCTCGCAGCTTTTGCCAGCTGGGGCTATCTCATCCTCGCGGTGGGGTACTTCGCCTATCTGCTCTTCTTCGCCGCACTTACACCCACCGAGCGCAACCGGGTACTGGTGATGGTGGCACTGTTCGCCGCTTCGGTGATCTTCTGGTCCGGCTACGAGCAGCAGGGCGCTTCCTTCAACCTGTTCGCCGATCGCTATACCGACCGGCACATCCTGGGCTGGAACATGCCCGCGGGCGTGCTGCAGGCGGTGAACCCCTTCTTCGTCATCGCGCTGGCACCGGTGTTCGCCGCGCTGTGGATCGCCCTGGGCAGGCGCGGTCTGGATCTCACCGCCAGCGCCAAGTTCGGCATCGGGCTCATCTTCCTGGGACTCGGCTTCCTGGTCATGTACTTCGCCTCCCTGCACGTGCTCGCCGGGCAGATGGTGCTGCCCACCTGGCTCGTGTGCACGTATCTCTTGCACACGTTCGGGGAGCTGTGCCTCTCGCCCGTGGGACTGTCGTACATGAGTAAGCTCGCCCCACCGCGTTTCACCGGCCAGGTGATGGGCATGTGGTTCCTCTCGCTGGCACTCGGCGGCAATCTCGCCGGACAGCTCTCCGGGCAGTACGACTCGAGCCATCTTGAGTCCCTCCCCGGGCTCTTCCGGCAGGTCTTCTGGTACGGCCTCATCGCAGGCGCCGTGATGCTGCTGCTCACGCCGTTCATCAAGCGCCTCATGGCAGGCGTCAGGTAAAGGGCCCTCCCATGATGAGACTCTCCTGCGCCGCGCTCGCGCTCCTCGTCCTCGTCCTCGTCGGTTGCGCGCGCGAGGCGCCCCCGCCGGCGGCGGCCGCCCCGTCCGAGAGCGCCGAAGCGTTCGTGACGCGCGTCAACAAGGACCTCAGCGCACTGAACGCGGAGGCCGCCGCCGCCGGCTGGACGCAGGACACCTACATCACCATCGATACGCAGCTGCTGAATGCGAAGGCGACCGACCGCTATCTTGCCTACCTCACCCAGGCGCTCGATGAGGCCCGGCGCTTTGACGGGCAGCCGCTCGCCCCGCAAACGGCGCGCGCGCTCATGAAGCTGCGGCTCAACGTCGCCGCGCCCGCCCCGGCCGATGCCGCCAAGCGGGCGCGCATGACGCAGCTTCAGTCGCAGCTGCAGGCCAAGTACGGCGAGGGCAAGTACTGCCCGGCAGGTCTCAGCTCCTGCAAGAACCTCGACCAGCTCTCAGACATCCTCGCCAAGAGCCGCAACTACGAGGAGCTCACGCAGGCCTGGAAGGGCTGGCACGACGTCGGCGCCGGCATGCGCGCGGACTACACCGAGTTCGTGGCGCTTGCCAACGAAGGGGCGCGCAACCTCGGCTTCAAGGACTTAGGGGTCATGTGGCGCGCCAACTACGACATGGCGCCCGAGGCCTTCGACGCGCAGTCCGAGCGGCTGTGGCAGCAGGTGAAGCCGCTTTACGACGGGCTGCACTGCTACGCGCGCGCCCGTCTCGCCAGGCGCTACGGCGCGGACAAGGTGCCCCCGGGCAAGCCCATCCCGGCACAGCTTCTGGGCAACATGTGGGCGCAGCAGTGGAACAAGATCTACGACGATGTGCTCAAGCCCTATCCGCACGCCAGCATCGAGAGTGCGGATGCGCAGCTCAGGGCGCAGAAATGGGACGCGGTGCGCATGGCGCGCTCGGCGGAGAGCTTCTACACCTCGCTCGGATTCCCGCAGCTGCCGCCGGCGTTCTGGGAGCGCTCGATGCTCACGCGCCCGCGCGATCGCGAGGTCGTCTGCCACGCGAGCGCCTGGGACATGGCCCCGGGCACCGATGTGCGGGTGAAGGCGTGTCTTGAGCCGACCGAGGAGGATCTGTACACGGTCTACCACGAGCTCGGTCACGACTACTACTTCTTGAGCTACGCGAAGCAGCCGTACCTGTTCCGCGACGGCGCCAACGACGGCTTCCACGAGGCGATCGGGGATACGGTGAACCTGTCGGTGACGCCGGCGTATCTGGCGAAGATCGGCCTCGTGCACGCGGTGAAGCCGAGCCGCGAGGCGCTCATCAACCAGCAGATGAAGATGGCGCTCGACAAGATCGCCTTCCTGCCCTTCGGGCGGCTCATCGATCAGTGGCGCTGGAAGGTGTTCTCCGGGGAGATCACGCCGGAGCACTACAACGAGAGCTGGTGGGAGCTGCGTCGCCGCTACCAGGGCATCGCCCCGCCGGTGCCGCGCACCGAGGCGGACTTTGACCCGGGCGCGAAGTATCACATCCCGGCCAACACCCCCTACACGCGCTACTTCCTGTCCTTCATCCTGCAGTTCCAGTTCCACAAGGCATTGTGCGCGGCCGCCGGCAACCAGGCGCCGCTCTACGAGTGCTCCAACTTCGGCAGCAAGGCGGCGGGGGAGAAATTCCAGGCGATGCTGGCGCAGGGTGCCGCCGCGCCCTGGCAGGACACGCTCGAGAAGCTCACCGGCGCACGGCAGATCGATGCCAGCGCGATCACCGAGTACTTTCAGCCGCTCATGCAGTGGCTGGGCGAAGAGAACAAGGGCCAGCAGTGCGGCTGGTAGGGCGCACTACTGCGGTGGCCTCGCATCCTCGGCCACCTTCACCGCACTCACCCAGTACTCGGTATCCGCGAAGCAGGAGTTCGGGATCCACTTGTGCTGCTCGTAGTGCAGCACCAGGCGCTTGCCGATGTCGGCGTTGATCTGCGCGGCGATGGCGTCATCTCGCACGGTGAAGGCAAATTTCTCCGCCACCGTCCCGGGCATCGTCACCATCGCCATCTCCCCTTCCCAGGTCTTGCACAGCCAGCCGCGGCGCGAGAACTTCTGCACGTAACCGGCGCGCTCGCCGTCGGAGTAAACCCAGCGCAGGCTCAGCCAGGCGACGCCTGCGAACACCAGCGCGCACACCAAAAGAACGACGCTGAGAAATTTGAGCATCGGGCGCGAGCGCTTCTTCAGGGGAGTGTTCATCGATCACCTTTCGCCCCGGCGGGCCGGCGGCGGCTCTGCAGCCGCTGTTGTTAGCGCCAAGCATAGCGCGTGTGCACCCCCGGGAGGCGTGTGCTGAGGCCGCGACGGGCGCGCACACGGCCGCCCGCGCGGCTAAGATGCCCCGCTATGGATTTACAGCCCCTTGCCGGGCGCACCGTGGCGGTGCCCGAGACCCGTGAGCTTGAGGTGTTCGCCACGCTCCTCGAGCGGCGCGGTGCGGCGGTGTTGCGCTGCCCCCTGGTCGCGATCCGCGACGCCCCCGATCCCGCCCCGGTGCTCGCCTTCGCCCGCGCGCTCGCCGCCGGCGCCTTCGATGACCTGATCCTCACCACGGGCGAGGGGTTGCGGCGGCTCATGGGCTGCATTGAGCGCGAAGAGCCCGCGCTGCGCGCGCCCTTCCTCACGCAGCTCGCGCGGCTGCGCAAGATCACGCGTGGGCCGAAGCCGGCGCGTGCGCTGCGCGAGCTTGCGCTTAAGGCCGATCTCGCCGCCGTGCAGCCCACCACCGCCGGCATCATCGAGAGCCTGAAGGATGAGAACCTCGCGGGGCGGCGCGTGGCGGTGCAGCTCTACGGCACCGAGCCGAACGTGCCGCTCATAAAGTTTCTAACGGATGCGGGGGCTGCCGTGACGACCGTCGCGCCCTATGTGTACGCGGATGCCGCCGATGATGCCTCGGTTCTTGCGCTGCTTGAGCGCCTCGAGCGCGGCGAGGTGGATGCCATCGCCTTCACCAGCACCCCGCAGGTCGAGCGGCTGTTCGCCGTGGCCCCGGCCGCGCAGGTGTGCGCGTCGCTGCAGCACACTCTGGTGGCAGCGGTCGGACCGGTCGTGGCCGAGACGCTGCATCGGCACGGCGTCGAGGCGCGTCTGATGCCCGAAGAGGCGTTTTTCCTCAAGCCGCTCACGAGCGCGCTGGAAGAGGCGCTCGGCGCGCGCACTTAGGAGCGCGCCGCACTGATGCGGAGTCGGCGCTCAGCGCCGCTGCCAACAAGCGGCTGGCGGTGCGGTGGTGATGTCTGCGAGCATGCGAGAAGCGCCCGGGGGTCGTTGGCGCTGTGACCTGGAGAAGAACGATATGAACGAATCGCGGGCCGAGCTGACACTGCGGGCGCTGATCCTGGGTGTCATCATCACGCTGCTGTTCACCGCGGCCAATGTCTACTTCGGGCTCAAGGCCGGGCTCACCTTTGCCACCTCGATACCGGCCGCGGTCATCTCGATGGCCGTGCTGCGCGCCCTGCGCGGCACCTCGATCCGCGAGAACAACATCGTGCAGACGGTCGCCTCCGCCGCCGGCACCATCTCCTCAATCATCTTCGTGCTGCCGGGCATGGTCATGATCGGCTGGTGGACCGGCTTTCCGTACTGGGTCTCCTTCGCCATCTGCGCCCTGGGCGGGATCCTGGGCGTCATGTATTCGATTCCCCTGCGTCGGGCGCTCGTGTCGCAGTCGGACCTGCCGTATCCGGAAGGCGTCGCCTGCGCCGAGGTGCTCAAGGTGGGCAGCGGCGAGCACGCCTCGGGGATTGAAGAGAGCCGCGCGGGCTTAAGCGCGCTGCTGTGGGGCTCGGTAGTGGCCGGTACCTTCTCCCTGATCACCGCGACACGGATCCTGGCGAGTGATGTCGCCCGCAACTTTCGCGTGGGCGAGCGCGGCGTCACCGGGTACGACTTTCTCCTGTCGTTTGCGCTCTTTGGCGTCGGCCACCTCGTGGGCCTCTCGTGCGGCCTCGCGATGCTCGTCGGCGCGCTGATCGCCTGGGGCTGGGGCGTGCCGCATTTCTCCGCACTGTCGGCGACCGATGCGAACCTTGCCGCCTCGGCGCTGGATGCCCTGGCCCATGACACCTGGAGTCATAAGGTGCGCTTCGTCGGCGCGGGCACGATCGGGGTGGCGGCGGTGTGGACGCTCGCAAAGCTGGTCAAGCCCGTAGCCGCGGGGCTGCGCTCGGCGATGGTCGCCTCGCGCGCGCGCGCGGCCGGCAATGCGGCGCTCCTGCCGCGCACCGAACAGGACATCCCGATCGGCGTGGTGGGCGTGGTGTCACTCCTGTGCGTGCTGCCGGTGGGGGTGCTGCTCGGGCAGTTCGCGCTCGCCAGCGGCCTCGGCGATCACCTCGCATGGCTCGTCGTGAGCGGGGTGCTCTACATCGCGATCATGAGTTTCCTCGTGTCCGCGGTGTGCGGTTATATGGCCGGCCTCATCGGCTCATCGAACAGTCCGCTCTCGGGCATCGGGATCCTGGCCGTCATCGGCTTCGCGCTGATACTCGTCTTTGGCGTGCAGGCCAGCCTGTCCGCGGATGCCGGCAAATCCCTGGTCGCGTATGCACTCTTCGTGACCGCCGTGGTCTTTTCCGCCGCCGCCATCGCCAACAACAACCTGCAGGATCTGAAGACCGGGCAGCTGGTGGATGCGACACCCTGGAAGCAGCAGGTGGCGCTCGTGATTGGCGTGATCGCAGGCTCGGCGATCATCCCGCCCATTCTTGATCTGCTCAACCGCGCCTATGGCTTCGCCGGAGCACCCGGCCCGCACCACGAGCATCCGCTGCCTGCCCCGCAGGCGGGACTGATCTCGGCGCTGGCTCAGGGGGTCATCCAGAACAACGTGGACTGGAGCCTGATCCAGATCGGCGGTGTGATCGGCGTCGTCGTCATCATCGTCGATATCCTCCTGCGCAGGCTCAAGCCCGGGATGCACCTCGCGCCCCTGGCGGTGGGGCTTGGCATTTATCTGCCGACGCAGAGCACCCTGATGGTCGTCGTGGGCGCAGTGGCGGGCTGGATCTACGACCGGCACGCCGAGCGGCGCGCCAAGCCCGAAGCCACCAGGCAGCTCGGCGTGCTGCTGGCCTCGGGCATGATCGTCGGTGAAGGGCTGATCGGTGTGCTCGTGGCAGCGCTGGTCGCCTTTTCGGGGAAGGATTTCCCCCTTGCACTCGTGGGCGACGCGTTCGCCGACAACGAGGCCGTGTGGCTCGGCGGCATCGTCTTCGCGCTCGTGATCTACGCGCTCTACCGCCGGGTGGGCCGGGCGCTCGCTCCCTAGCCCGCAGCGCACCGCCCTTTTTACCGCCGCTCAATCCTCGTCCGCGTCCTCATCGCGGCAGGCGGCGGCGATGCCGCCGGAGAACTGCTCGTAGATGGCCCCGTCCGCGCCAAAGGGCAGAAACACGGGCGCGCTGTTCCTGAGTTCGCTGAAGCGGATCGGCCGGGTCTTCCTCAGATCGCTCGCCTTCGTTTGCCCGGAGGCGATGCCGAGGGTGCCGAGGATGCCGGGTGAATACACCGCCCCCGTCGCGGCGAGTGCGCCGACGATCATCTCGATCTTGCCGCTGCCGTAGATGCCGATCTGCAGCGTATTCGGTGCGGTCGTGCCGCTGGCCGGCACGCCGCTGTAGGTTACGATGACGCGCGCGTTGGGGGCATCGAAGTACCCGAACACGCCCCCGCCGGTGGCGGCCGCCGTGCTGTCGAGGTCCTTCATGAGGGCGCCGATCGTGAACCGATTGGTGAGCAGCAGCTGACCGCGCATGTACCAGGGTGAGCCGTTGTCATCCACACCGGGGTAATCCGCCGAGGTGCGCGAGGTAATGGCCCCGTGCTCGTTGACGATGAGGGTGCTGATCGGAACGGCGATGCCGGGCACGGAGAAGGAGAATCCCGGATAGCTCAGGGCAACGCTCGCGCCTCCGCCGACGGCCAGTTGTGTCGTGCCCGCCGGCAGCAGCGCCGCCCCCGAGGTCACACTCACGTCGTATCCGGAATTGCCCACGGGGATGAAGGTGATCTTGTCACCGGGTTTAAGATCGATGGGGTGGGCTTTGACCTTCTCGCAGTTGGCCACGAAGTGAACCAGCGGATTCGCGCGCCGATTGGGGTCGGAATCGGCGAGGTGGCCCTCATCGCCCTGGTGCTTGAGCGTTGCATCGAAGAAGGAAACCGCATACCAGCTCGTCAGGTGCGTGGTCGCGGCAATGGGCAGTTCGGCTGCGAGCGGCATGGAACCCTCAAGTTCGTCCCTCGCCGAGAGGATCTGCGGATTACCAAAGAGCACCGACACCAGCTGCGCATCGCTGATGCCGCTGAAGGCCGAGGCCGGACAGTAGTTGTAAACCCCGAGTTCACGCGCTCCGGTGTAACTGAAGTAGAAGGTGGCGTCGAACACCCAGTTGGCGATGTCATTCGGGCTGAGTGAGGCCGGATTGATGAACGCCTGCGGAAACACCGCCGGGTTCACCGCGATCATGGAATCATGAAAGTCCTGACACCAGCTGCTCTGATAGCCGCCCACATGGTGGTTGAGACCTGCGATGTCGACCAGGTATTTCGGGAAGCTGTGGGTGAAGGCGTTGAAGTTCTCATACGCGATGCCGGTGTCGTTACCAAAAAACATGAGCGGCACGCGCGCGTTCGCGTAATCGGCTGAGTTGAGCACCAGACCGTAGTTGCTGCCCGATCCCATGAAGGCCGCTTTCACGCGCCGATCCGCCGGCAGACCCTGCGAGCTGATACCGGTCACGGTGGCGAGGCTCGTCTCCCCGCCGAGTGAGTAGCCGAGCACCCCGATGCTGTCCGCCTCGATCTGAGGGGAGAACGCCGTGCCGCTCTTTTTATCGACGAGGCCATCGAGGATGGCACTGATGACGAAGCTGACATCCCGGGCGCGCTCAAGGATCGATGAGTGAATGCTCGGGTTGGGTCCGAGCGCAAGACCGACATAGGTTTTGAGGAAAGACGCCTGGTAGTACGCATCATCATCACCGGTGTGTTCGACGGAGGCCACGATGTAGCCCTGGCTCGCCAGGGTCTCCAGGGTGTCGGGCATGTTCTTGGCGGCGGCCACTTCAAGACCATGCGTCGCGACGAGCAGCGGAAATTTGCCGCGCGCGAGCGGGGCGTGCTCGGCCACGGCGTGCGCGGAAGCGCTGCCGGTGAAAGTGAGTGCCGGAACATCCGGCAGCCCCGGGTAGACGGCGCCCCCGGGATTTTGATTGTAGATCGGGTTATTCCACGTGTATCTGAGGTGTTGAGTCGTCTCGAGCGGGGTCGGATACCACAGGTGCAGATACAGCGGCCGACCCGCCGAAGTGACCGGCGTCGAGCCGTCCGGATTGCGCGAGGTGTCGGTGATCACAACCGTCGTGTGACCGATCGCATAAGGGGCCTGTTCCGGCCATTGCGTGCCATCGGTCGCTCCCGCCAGCGCCGCGCTGCCGGGAGCAAGGGCGGCACCGATGAAGACAAGTGCGAGCCAGGGCGCTGTGGTCAATGCCCGGAGCGTGTGATTGCGCATGATGCTTCCCCTGACTTCGGCGCCCGCGTGGGTGTGACAGCCCGTTGTGATCTTCGTGACCGTCCTGTGAGGTTCGTCCCGCACGAAGTGCCTCGGGACGCACCGCCAGCGTGTTGGGAATGATCCATCGGCGCCCGTGACGAAAGCAACCGCGGCTCTGCCGGGACAAAGCTCGCGCTGTTGACGGGATCGCAGCCGCGCGCCGACCGGCACCACAGATGCTCAGGCGCAGCGCGCGGGCAGGCGCGGGCAGGCGCGTGCGGCGCGCCCGGCGGCGCAAAAAATTCCCTCGGCGGCTCAGTGCATCAGCGGCGCGCGAACTTCTCGAAGCCGTTCTTGCCGATGAACCAGGAGCCGATCCAGCCGACGATCCACACGATGATCGCGGTGAGGAGCGCGGCCTTGAAGGTGTCGACGTGAAAGCCCGGCACGATCCAGGCGACCAGCCACACCATGAGCGCGTTCAGCACGAAGAGGAACAGGCCGAGTGTCAGGATCGTCACCGGGAGCGTGAGGATGAAGGCGATCGGGCGCACGATGGCATTGACCACCCCGAGCAGCACGGCCGCGAACAGCAGCATCGGCACGGTATCCACGTGCACGCCCGTCACCCACTGGGTGGCGAGCCACAGACCGGCGGCGGTGATGACCGCGCGCAGTAAAAATCCCATCATGGAAGCGCTCCCGTTTTGGATTGTTTTTCGACGAATACTTTAAGGCGCGTCATGGCCTGCTGCCAGCTGGTGCGCAGCCGCCAGTACTGAGTATCCCATTCCGGGGTCGCCGGGACACCTGAGCCTAACAGCCGCACGATCGTGCCCCCGGGGACGCGGTCGAGGATGAAGTCATCCACCATCACCGAGTCCGCCCGCGGCAGGTCCGGCACCGGCAGGTACAGCAGCCGCAGCCGCCGCCCCGGCTCAAACACATCGATGTGCGCCTCGAACTCGGTCACCCGATCGACGCTCGCGCGGAAGCTGCCGCCCGGGCGTGCGCGGATGTCGGCCCCGGGGGAGCACCAGCGCGCGAGCTGTTGGTTGTCGGTGAGCGCACGCCACACCTCCCCGGCCTCAGCGAGGATATCGACACGATGTGCGTAGCCACGCTCCTTGTCGCTCATGCGCGCATTGTGCCATTCTCAGGCGAATCTGGAGGACTCATGCCGCTGGTTCATATCGTGATCGCACTCGCCCTGATCGAATTCTTCGTGTTCCTGTTGGCCGTCGGTCGCGCCCGCGACACCTACAAGGTGCCCGCCCCGGCCACGAGCGGCAACGAGACGTTCGAGCGCTACTTCCGCGTGCAGATGAACACCATCGAGCAGCTCGTCATCTTCCTCCCCTCGATCCTGCTTTTCGCCCGTTACGTGCACCCGCTCATCGCCGCCGCGCTCGGGCTCCTGTTCATCATCGGCCGCTGGGTGTACTTCAAGGGGTACGTGAAGGAGCCGGCCAAGCGCTCGACGGGCTTTCTGCTCTCGGGGATCCCCAACCTCGTCCTGCTCGCCGGCGGACTGATCGGCGCCATCGTCTGGCTGGTGCGTACCGCGAGCGCACCCTGAGCGCGGCCCCCCGCTTCAGGCCGGCGCGCGGCGCCCCCGCCACCAGGTGAGGGCGAGGGGGATGAGGGATACGCCGATGATGGCGAGCGTCACCAGCCCGAAATTCGCCTTCACGAAGGGGATGTTGCCGAAGAGGTAGCCGCCCCAGACGAACACCACCACCCACAGGATGCCGCCCAAAAAATTGTAGCCGAGGAAGCGAGCGTAGGGCATGCGCCCGACGCCGGCCACGAAGGGGGCACAGGTGCGAAAGATCGGCAGGAAGCGCGACAGCAGGATCGCCCGCCCCCCGTAGCGCACGAAGAACTCCTCGGTACGCTGCAGATACTCCAGCTTCAGCAGCCGATAACGGCCCGAGAAGGCCCGCGGCCCGATCAGGCGCCCGATGCCGTAGTTGGACGTGTTGCCGAGCACGGCGGCGAGCGTCAGCACCAGCGTCAGCAGCGGCGCCCGCAGCGTGCCGGAGGTGTCCACCGCGGACAGCGCACCGCAGGCGAACAGGAGCGAGTCCCCGGGCAGGAAGGGCGTCACGACGAGACCGGTCTCGCAGAAGATCACCGCGAACAGGATCGGGTACAGCCACAGGTCAAAGCGCGAGAGCAGCTCGACCAGATGCCGGTCCAGGTGCAGGATCAGATCAAGGAGCCAGGCCACCATAGGCGCACGAGGATACGGGACGCGCGCCCGGCGCGCGCCACCGCTGCCCTTCAGGGCACGAGGAGGCGGGTGGCGGGAGTGGACCGATTCGCGAGCAGGTGCTCGTGCTTCAGGGTGTCCAGCCCGAGGCGCACGTCGGCATCCCGCTCGGTCAGGGGGGCCGCCGCAGCGCTGAGCATCTCCGCGGGCGCCGTCCCCGGGCCCTCCTCGAGGATGTCCGGCCACAGGCCCTTGCCGTGGATGGAGGCGCCCGAGGGGGTGAAGTAGCGCGAGGTGGTGAGCTTGACCGCGCCGCCGCGGCTCAGGGGCATGATGGTCTGCACGGAGCCCTTGCCATAGGTGCGCCGCCCGATGAGCAACGCACGCCCGTGGTCCTTGAGCGCCCCGGCCACGATCTCGGAGGCGGAGGCGGAACCTGCGTTCACGAGCACCACGAGCGGGGCACCGTCGATCAGATCCCCCGGGGTCGCGTCCATCTCAAAGCGCGCGTCCGGGGTGCGCCCGTCGGCTGTGACGATCACGCCGGACTCGAGGAAGTCGTCCGCCACGGCGACGCCGGCCTCGAGGACGCCGCCCGGATTGTTTCTCAAATCGAGCACAATACCCTTTAATCTGGCCGAATTGTCTCTCTTTAGCTTCAATATGGCCCGAACCAGGTCCTCGTGGGTGGTATTGCTGAACGTCGAAATACGCACGTACCCGTAGCCGGGCTCGAGCGTCTGGGCGCCGACGCTGTGCACTTCGACCTCGGTGCGGCGCAGGGAGAACTCCAGCAGCCCCGCGGTGCCCTCGCGGCGGATGCTCAGCCGCACGAGGCTGCCGGCATCCCCGCGCAGCTGCGCGATGGCGCCGGCCAGGTCCGCGCCGATCTCCGTGCCATCGATGCGCACGATCTCATCACCGGCCTGGATCCCCGCCTCGCGAGCCGGGGAGCCCTCGATCGGCTTCAGCACCCGCACCCCCCCGTTGGCGGCGGCGACTTCGATGCCGACCCCGGGGTAGGAGCCCATGGTGCTCAGGCGGATCTCGTTGAACTCCTCGCTGTCGAGGTACGCCGAGTGCGCATCGAGCGCGGCCACCATGCCGCGCACGGCCTTATCCATGAGGGCGTGATCATCGACCTCATCGACGTACTCGTGCTTGATGCGCTCGTACACCTCGGCAAAGAGGCTCGCCTCCTGCCAGGGAAGGGCGCCCGAGGCCGGCCGGGGGGCCTCGCGCGGGCGGTCGGCCAGGGCGCCGCCGGCAAGCGCGCCGCAAAACCCCAGGGCGATACCGGCCACGAGGGCGAGCAGCGTACGCGGGCGGGGACTGAGGCTCACGATCGGGCCCTCCTGGGCGGACATCCTTGTCGTTCGCGGCGCACGTGCGGGAACCCTAGGGCGCCGTGCCTGCGTACCAGGCCATCTCGGACTCGCCGGTGCTCTCATCGCCGGGAAGCTGCGCCGGATCACTCGGCAGCGGCAGCTCCGTCAGCAGGTCCTCGAGCGGGATCGGTTTGCCGATCGCAAAGCCCTGCCCGTAGTCGACGCCGAGCTCGGCGATGCGGATGCTGATCGCCTCGGTCTCGACGTATTCGGCCACGGTGGTGATCGACATGCTACGGGCGAGCTGCGCGATGGCGCGCACCATGGACTCCGCGCGCGAGTCCTTGAGCACATCGCGCACGAAGCTGCCGTCGATCTTGAGCATGGTCACGGGGAGCGAGCGCAGGCAGGAGAGCGAGGAGAGCCCGTTGCCGAAGTCATCGAGCGCCACGCCGCAGCCGATCTGGCGCAGGCGCCGCATGAGAGACTCCGCGCGCGCCAGATTGGCGACGGTGGCGTTTTCGGTGATCTCAAAGCACAACAGCTCCGGGTCAAGGCCACTGCCGCTGACCTGCTCGATGAGGAAGTCGCCGAAGGCCTCGTCATTCAGGGACGGTCCGCTCACATTGATGGCAAACCCCAGCGCGCGGCCTTCGAGCACACCGGCGCGCGGTTTCAGGGCATCGATCACGTGGTTCACCACCCAGCGGTCGATCTGCGGCATCAGCTGATAGCGCGTCGCGGCGGCTAAGAAGCTGTCCGGGCCCACGGTGCGCCCCGTCTCATCCTTCATGCGCAGGAGCAGCTCATAGTGCGGGCGGGCGCTCTCGGCGGCGGCGAAGGGCAGGATCAGCTGCGCATCCAGATGCAGCCGTCCTTCAGCGATGGCCGCGCGCAGCGTGTCGGCGATGCCGCTGTCGGCAAAGCGGCGCACGTTGCTGAGGTCGCTTGGCTGGTAGATCTCGACGCGGTTGCGGCCGCGCTCCTTGGCGAGCTTGCAGGCGGTTTCGGCGGCGGCGAACACGTGCGCGAGCTCATCGGCCGCGGCCAGCGGCGCCACCCCGACGCTGATCGATACCGGCGCGCGGTTGTCCGACTGCAGCAGCGAGAGCCGCTCGGCCCCCTCGCGCAGCGATTCAGCGAAGCGCTCCGCGTCACTCATCTGTGCGGACAGGAGCACGAGGAAGCGGTCCCCGGAGATGCGCGCGCCGAAGGCCCCGGGGGGCAGGCGCTGGCGCACGAGCTCCCCGAGCTGCCCGAGCACCGCATCGCCGACGTGCATGCCGGATTTCTCGTTGATGGCGTGCAGCTGATCGACGTCGATGTAGAGCGCGCTCCAGGGCTGCCCGCTCTTGCGATCCGCGAGCGCGGCGCGCACGCGCCGCTCGAAGGCGGTGCGGGTGTAAAGACCGCTCAGTGAGTCGTAACTGCTCTCGATGACGCCGATGGTCTTGCGCGCAAGGATCTCGCCGATGTGCGCATCGCGCTCGTTGAATTCCTCCGCGGTCGCCTCGCGCAACAGCACCAGCACCCCGATCGAGCGGCCGGCGCGCGAGCGCAGCGGGCAACACAACACCCGGTACGGAAAGGCCTCCGGGGCGGCGACGGACTGGGTCTCGTTGCAGACCACCGGCTCGCGCTGCGCCTGCGCGAGCGTCAGGAGCTTTCTGTGCGCGCGCATGAGGAACTGCGTGTCCGGGGTGCCCGCGCCACCGGAGCGCACCAGGGTCACGTTCTTCTCCGGCACGAGCAGCGCACCGGTTGAGGCGTGCAGGTGCTCGATGGTCTGCTGCAGCAGCTGCTGCAGTTCACTCGCCCCGTCGGCGAGCGGCGCGGCCGGCTCGGCGGCCCCCTGCGTGAGCAGCAGGTTCAGATCCTTGTCGAGTCCGCCGACCGTGCGGTTCAGCTCCTCGATGGTGGCGTGCATGATGAGGTCGCGCCGCAGGCACTCGAGTACCGGCGCGAGCAGGGAGTAGGCGAAGGTGAAGTCGGGGATCTTGCGCTCCTGCGAGTCCGGCGCGCGGCACACGATCGCGAGGATCGCGAGCAACTGCTCCTCATCGCGCAGCGAGCACAGATACACCGGCAGATTGCCGGCGAGCAGGCGCAGCTGACCGGCGCCGCCGGGATTGGCGCCGGCGGACAAAAGCGCGTCATCGACGATGTTGATGAGATCCGGGCCGACCATGGCATCGGTCGACCACAGCAGCTCCCCCGAGGGGCCAAAGTGGGCGATGCAGGAGGTGCGCGGCAGGAGCGAGCGCACCAGGCGCACGAAGGGGTCAAAGCGGACACCCGGCTGGCCCGGCACGTACTCGCTTTGGGAAGGCTGATTCATGTCCCCTGCTGCGGGTTTCGAACACTGGCAACGGCAACTGCTACGATTGCGTTTATGTCGCCTGCTTGCCTTGCGCGAGTTGGCGAATCCGCGCTTGCGCGGCCGCCGGGGGCCCCAAAACATTGAACCCAATCACATCCGGGCCGGGCGCTGCGCGGGCGGGGTCCGGGAACGGTGCATTCCGGGGGGTCTTTCCTAGGGGTCCGTGCTCCTGAACCAGGGGCGCGGGTCGACCGGTTTGCCGGCCTTGCGGATCTCGAAATACAGCTCCGGGCGGCTGCTGCCGCCGCTGTCACCGGCCGAGGCGATGGTGTCCCCGGCGGCCACCTCTTCGCCCACCGCCTTCAGCAGCTTCTCGTTGTGGCCGTAGAGGCTCAGGTACCCATCGCCATGATCGACGATGGTGAGAAGGCCTAAGCCGGGGAGCCAGTCCGCGTAGATGACGCGCCCCTGGCACACCGCCTTCACCGGGCTGCCGCGCTCGGTTGCCACCAGCACCCCGTCCCAATGCACCCCGCCGGCGCGCGACTCGCCAAAGCGTGCAACGAGCTGCCCGCTCACCGGCCAGTTGAGCTTGCCGCGCAGGCGCGTGAAGGCATCGTTGCCCTCGACGGGGAAGCGCTCCATGGCGGCGCGCAGCTCGCGCAGGAGTTTCTCCAGCCCCGCCTGCTCGCTCTTCAGACGCGCCAGATTCTGCGCACGCGTGCGCGACTGGGACTCGAGACCGGCGAGCACGTGCGAGCGCTGCTCGCGCGCGGACTCGAGCGCATTGAGCTGCGTGCGCTGCTGCTTTTCCAGCTCGGCAAGCTTGGCATCCTCGGCCTCAAGTTCGCCCTCGAGTTCGCCGATGCGCTGCATGTCCTCCTCGATCAGCTGGATCTGCCCGGCGCGCGCACGGCCAAAGTAACTGTAGTAGGCGAACATGCGCCCGGCGAGCGCGGGGTCTTTCTGATTGAGCAGCAGCTTCAGGGGCTCCTGGCGGCCGATGAGATAGGCGGCGCGCATCTGCCCGGCGAGCGCCGCGCGGTTGTCGGCGAGCTGCGTCTCGCGCGTCTTCTTCTCGGCCGCGAGGGCGCCGCGCCGGGCGGCCGCTTCGGCGCGTTGGCGGCGCACCTCGAGCAGCCCCGCGCGCGCCTCCCCGACCGAAAGCTCCGCGCCGCGCAGCTCGCGCGTCAGGCGATCGCGCTCGACCTGCTCGGCGCTCACCTCACGCGTGATACGCTCGATTTCGGCCTTGACGGCCTCCAGCTGCGCCTCGGTCTTGCGGGCATCCCCTTCCGGGCGGGGGGCGGGGGTGGCAACGCCCACCCCCAGGAGTGCGAGCGCCACCCACCCCAGGGGCCGGCAGGTTGCCGCGACGCGCGGCGGCGGGACGCTATAATGCGCGCCCTTTTTTGCCCTTAAGATGTCCCGGCCGCCCATGGATCGTGTCCTTGAATACCTCGCCCATCACCCCTGGCTGTCCAGCGCGACCGCGCTGGTCGCGGCGCTGGTCTTCGCCTACGAGATGCGCGCCCGCTCGGACGGCAAGGTTACCGTCTCGCCCCAGGAGCTGATCCGCCTGATGAACCAGGGGGCACTGGTGCTGGACCTGCGCCCGCAGGAACAGTATCAGGCCGGGCACTTGAACGGCGCGCGCCAGATCAGCGGTGAGCAGATCCTCAAGGCCTCTGACACGCTGAAGAAGCACAAGGAGAAGCCGGTGGTGGTGTATGACGACAACGGCGCCCTCGGCGGCCCGGCCGTGCGCCAGCTCGCCGCGCAGGGTTTTACGCGCGCGTTCGCGCTGCGCGGGGGGCTTGCGGCGTGGCGCGCGGATAACCTGCCGGTGTCGCGCGCCTGAAGGGGCGCCTCGCACCTTCCAAGGCCCATGGCTGCCCCGAAGGTCATCATGTACAGCGCAGACTGGTGTGGGTACTGCGCGCGCGCGCGCCGCCTGCTCGATACCAAGGGCGTCGCCTACGAGGAGATCGACGTGGATGTCGTCGAGGGCGCGCAGGCGCAGATGCGGGCACGCACCGGGCGCACTTCGATACCGCAGATTTTCATCAACGAGCAGTACATTGGCGGCTGCGAAGAGCTGCATGCCCTGGATGCGGACGGCCGCCTGGATCCCCTGTTGAAAGTAACGGAGCCTTAAGAACTATGGTGAACGAAACAGTCGGCGCCGAAGCGGCCGCCGGCGCCGAGGCGGTCGTCGCCCTGCAGAACGTGTACCTGAAGGACTGCTCGTACGAGTCGCCCAACGGTCCTCGCATGGAGGGCACCTGGAACCCGCAGATCAACCTGGACCTGCAGACCGGTTCGACCCCCCTGGGACCGGAGGTGCGCGAGGTTGTGCTCACGGTCACCGTGTCGGCCAAGTACGGCGAGGCCACCATCTTTCTGGCCGAGGTGAAACAGGCGGGCCTGTTCGTGATCCGCAATCTCTCCGAGGAAGACACCAAGCGGGCCATCAGCACCTACTGCCCCGGGGTGCTCTTCCCGTACGCGCGCGCGGCCATCTCGCACCTCGTCACGCAGGGCGGCTTTCCGCAGTTTCTGCTGCCGCCGGTGAATTTCGAAGCACTCTACGCGGCCAACCTGCAGCAGACGCCGCAAACCACCAACTGAGGCGGCCGCGATGAGCGCACCCATGCCCCCGGCACAGCGGGACGCTGCGATCGCGGTGCTCGGGGCGGGCTCCTGGGGGAGCGCCCTGGCCGTGCAGTTCGCCCGCGGCGGGCGGGCGGTGCGCCTGTGGGGCCGCGATGCCGTACAACTTCAACGCATGGCACAGGTGCGCGTGAACGAGCGCTACCTGCCCGAGACGCCCTTTCCGGATTCCCTCGAAGTGCAGCAGGAGCTCGGCGCAGCGCTGCGCGGGGCGCGCGATGTCCTCATCGTCGTGCCCAGCCCCGCACTGCGCGCGCTCTTGCAGCAGCTCGCCCCGCACCTCGCCCCCGGCATGCAGGTCGCATGGGCCACCAAGGGGTTCGAGGCCGAGAGCGGCAAGCTGCCGCACCAGGTGGCGCGCGAAGTGCTCGGCGCCGAGCGGCCCGTCGCCGTGCTCTCCGGTCCCACTTTTGCGCGCGAGGTCGGCGCGGGCCTGCCGACTGCGATGACCATTGCCTCTGCGGATGCTGAGTATGCCCAGGACCTGGCCCAGGACCTCTCCTCGGCGAACTTCCGCGCCTACACCTCCGGCGACATCCTCGGGGTGGAGATCGGCGGGGCGGTGAAGAATGCGCTCGCCGTCGGTGCCGGACTGTGCGACGGGCTCGGCTTCGGTGCCAACACGCGCGTGGCGCTCATCACGCGGGGCCTGAAGGAGATGACACGACTGGGGGTGGCTCTGGGTGCGCAGGCGGACACGTTCATGGGACTCGCCGGGCTCGGGGATCTCGTGCTGACCTGTACCGATGATCAGTCGCGCAACCGCCGCTTCGGCCTGCTGCTCGCGAGCGGTCTTACGCCGCAAGCCGCGCTCGCAAGAATCGGCCAGGCGGTGGAGGGTTATGCGGGCGCGCGCGCCATCCGCGGCGTCGCCGCACGCGCGGGCGTGGAGATGCCGCTGTGCGAGATGGCGTACCGGGTGCTCTACGAGGGGTTAGCGCCAAAAGATGCGGTACGCGCGTTGATGAGCCGCCCCATCAGGGCGGAAGTCGCCTAGCCGCGTCAGGCGAACTCGACGCGGGCGATCCAGTTGCGTTTGCGGCGCGCAAGTCGCGTCGCCTCGCTCTCGGCCTCAAAGTCAGCCGTCGCATGGTGCAGCAGCTCAGGATCGACGCCTTCGAAGGCGTTGACGCTGACCACCGCGTACAGCTCGCCATCGATCCGGCTCGTGACGAGGGGCACCGCGCCACAGGTGCGGCAGACATGGAACTGCGCCGTGCGGGTGCCGAACGCATAGCGCTGCACGCGCGCGGCATCCGCGATCGTCACGGTGAGTGCGCCATCGGGGCAGGAGGTCCACAGGCCCCCGTGCTTTTTGCAGAAGGAGCAGCCGCAGGCGCGCGCCGGGATCTGCGTCGGCTCGGGCGTCCACTCGAGCGCGAAACGGATGTTGCCGCAGTGGCAGCCGCCACGGATCAGCACTCTCAGGCACTCCCGTCGCGCGCGCGGAAGCGCATCAGGTGTGCAGCAGGCGGCCGCCGGCGAATGACCAGTTCTCCCACAGCGTCTCCTTGAAGCACACCATGACGTTCTCGGCATTCAGTCCCGGGTCCTTCGTCACCGCGGCGATGAGATCGGCCAGGATCTTCTTTTTCACCTTCACGCTGCGCCCCACCGACAGGAGGATCTCGATCAGTACGAAATCCTCGGTGCGGCGCGTGGTGAGATCGGGGTATTCCGGATCGAAGCGGAAATCTTCCGCGCCCAGTTCCAGGACGCGCTGGAAGCGATCCTGCTCCGGAACCCCCGAAGCGACCAGCGCACCGTGCACGGCCGCGAGCACGGCGGATTTGGATTCCCGGGACTTGCCTTCGCGGACGGTGAGTGTGACCAGAGGCATACGAACTCCACAGCGGTACACAGACTTCAGCGCCGCAGGACAAGCTCCCGGGTGCGCAGCGCAGCGCTCGTGATGCCCGCCAGCAGCAGCGCCGCGGCCAGCACTTCGGTCCAGATGGTAAGGTTCATCATGCCGGTGTGCATGGAAAAAGGCGCACGCCGGTAATGCAGCAGGCCATCAAAGCCGATCAGCGCATAAATCAGAAGCAGCAGCAGACCGAGGCGCCGGTGGGCGCGGCGGTAGAGCACGTAACCGCTGACGCCGATGAGCGCCGCAGCGCACCAGGCAAGATACACATCCGCACGCGACAGCCACGCCGGCAGGTTCGGATAGTCGGCGAGGTATTCGGCGTTGTGGGCAAAATGCAGCAGGCTCGCCGCCGCATACAGGAGGAGCAGCCCGCCGAGTATCCGGCTCGCCCGTCGATCCGCTGCGCAGGAGCCTCGCTCGCTAGGTGCCGGGACATTCATCGCCAAACTCCACCGGCAAGGTGCCGTGCTCCGCATCGGGCGGCGGGTAGGCCTGCCGGAAGGTGAAGGCTTGCGCGCTTGCGCCTTCACGGCGCAACAGCTCGAGTCTGCTGATCGCCTCGGTGAGGCTCGGCCGGTGCCCGCGCGGCACCCACCAGAGCACGAGGAAGGCCTCGGTCATGCGCTCAAACCATTCGCGGCGCCGGCGCATCACGCTGGCGTGTGCGGTGTTGTAGACGTACTGACGAAGCGACTCGACATCCCGCCACACGGACATATTGACGAGCAGGCTCTCGTTCTCGAACGGCCGGATCGCCGTCGCATCCCCCGCGTCGGTCTGCAGTCGCCAGAGAAAACCGGGCGAGCTTTCCGCGAGGGCGTTGATGCGTGCGAGCTTGGCGGCAAATTCTGCCATCAGAGGCGAGTCCATCGCTCCTTTGATGATCCCGATGTTCAGCTGCGCAAGCTCGTAGGCGGACATTGCAGTGCACCGATGCCTGGGCGTGTGTGTTGTTCAGAAAGATAGTCCGCAAACGCCCGCGCTGCCAGCCACTAAAGCACTCACCCCCATGCGTGTGGGCCCCAGCCTTCAGCACGGCCGTTCCCAAACCCGTTCCCGATGAGCGCCGTGGAGCACCCGAAAATGAGGTGGTCCGGGGCACCCTCAGCGCAGCGGTACCCCGCGCGCAAACTCGGTGTCTTCAAAGACCAGGACCGGCAAGCGCATCGACATGATCGCCGCCAGCACGTCAGGAGCGGTGGTGGCGCCGCTCGTGGCCGCCTCCCGGTAGTAGCAGACGACGGCCGGCGGCGGAGCCAGGGAGCGCAGGTCAGCCGCAAGCGCCGGCGGGGAAATCTGGATACCGTTGAGCCAGACGGCCCCGCTGAGTCCGGAGACGGCGACCCGCGCGCCGGCCGCGGGACACGGAATCGGGGCAACGGCGGCTGAGGTGGCGCGCGAATCGGGCGCTCGCGAGCAGGCCGAGAGCACAAGGCCCATGGCACACGCCACGCCTGCGACGCGCACCGATGCGGCAGTTCGCCGGTAAGAAACGACATGAGGGATCACGGCAGTTTCAGATTTTCTGCTCAAGAGGATCGGGGCCGAAGCGGTTTTCACCGGGCGTACCTTTCAGGAAACCGTTTTCGATCAGCGGCGGCGTCCGTGCTCAGCGCGAATTCCCAAAGCTGGCCCAGCCGTCACAGGTTGCGCCGAAGGGCCTTGCGATCTCGTTCAACTGCGCGCGCGTGGCCACCACACCTTCGTACGTGGCGAGCATCGACTTTGAGCAGTACACGCTCCAGGACCCATTGTCGGGGCTCTGATAGATCGAAGGATCAAATCCACAAGGCTCCGTCGCACTGGCGACGGCGCGGGCGGACGCCTCATCCGGTGCCGCGACCGAAAAGTCGATGATCATCGGCACCGCCATGTCGCTGCCGCTGCTCGCGACCTGTCGCAGCGAGTCTCCGTCAGGGTCGTTGGGATAGTTCGCTGTCACATCGTCCCGCTCTTGAGCTGATGCGCTCGCCGCGCTGCCTGCGAGTATGCCTCAAGCGGACGCAGCCCCTGGGCAAAGCGGACGAAAACAGGCCCCTGTCGGCGTTACCCGGAGACGCTTTGAGTGATCGCGGGGAAGGTCAGCGGCGCCCGCCGCGTCCGACAACAATCAGCGCCAGCACCAGGGCGACCGGCACGGTGATCAGCGGTAAGAACCAGAGCCTGGAGTGCCCCCAGGAGCCGGACATCATCACGAGCGCGCCATACGCGGGGACAAATATGGCGAGAAAGACCCACAGAATCCGGCACGCCCAGGCGGGCGCGCCGAAGCGCTCCAGCACGCAGGGCGCAGGTGGCGCAACCTCCTTGAACGCCGGGTCAGGGGGCATGGGCGAGCATCAGGCGCAGGGCCACGTAAGGGACCAGATTGAAGAGAAGAATGCCAATTTTGTACATCGACATGGACGCATAGTGAATAGCGTCGAAGCGCTCATGCGACAGACGAAACCAGCGCCCGTGGAGCTGAAGCATCCAGTCATGGCCCAGGCAAAACACCAGGAACCACACCAGCAAAATGCCGTAGTTGAGGAGCAGGCACCACAGCAAAAAGCCCTGCGCGGATTCGGCGGTCATTGGAGATCTCCCTGACGGCTTGCCATCGCTAGTGCGCCGCGGCGAGGTACTCCAGCCATGCCACGAGCAGACAACCGGTCGCGAGGGCGATGCCCACCACGGGGATTCTGAACCAGTACAGCACGGCGAGCGTGAGATAAATCAGCCCGATCGCCGGCGGCAGCCCCAGCACCCAACCGGGAACCGGCACCGTCCCCACGAGGGACCCGAGTACGACGCACAGTGCCCCAAAGAGGACCGCCCCGAGGCTATGACTGAAGTTGAAGCCCACCCAGGCGCGCCACATCGTGGTGCCGCCGCGGGACAGTCGCAGGGTCGATCGCGCCATCGCGGCAGCAACGGCAGGGTCATCCGGCACGAGCCGTCGATGCCTGCGAAGGTCGAGGAGGGTATAGAGCGCATGCAGGAGTCCCATGACCAGGAACAGGTCGCCACCGATATCAAGACCCAGGCTTGTGATCCGCATGGCGCTGCCTTCTACGGTTCGGTCGGTGTGTGCCGGAACGATGCCTGAATTGCCTGCTCAAGCGTCCCACGCAGATGCCTTCTCACGCTGCATGATCAACAGATCCAGCGCCACCGGTTCGTGAATTCCGAGCAGCGTGAGCGCCGCGTGCGCCTGTCCGCGATGATGAGTCTGATGATTGAAGAGATGGGCGAGAATGTCCCGAACAGGTTGCTGCCGGGGCACGCCACTCAGGGTGTGGTACTCACATACCGCCGCAAGCCCGGTATCCGAGCGGTCATCGATGTAGCGGGCGATGCGCTGATCTTCGACTTCCCTTGCGGCCCGCAGCGCGGCCAGATCCTCAAAAACAATCGCATCTAACCTCGTGGGGTGTGTGCCGGTCCGATCCAGCCTGTGCATCCAGATCCGGTCGGCGACCAGCAGGTGGTTGAGCGTGCCCTGGAGGGACCTGAAGTAGACTCCGACGGATCTGCGGAACTGCTCGTCCGGCAAAGTCGTGGCCGCCTCGTACAGCCGGGCGTTCGCCCAGCGGTTGTAGTCGGCCATCATCGCGAAGTACGGTTTCATGAGCGCGCGTCTCTTTACCTATCTGCCGGTTTTCAGTGGTCGCGGCAGTTCTTACCTGAGCCCCGGTCCGCTGGCGTATCCCACGCACGCGGCCGTTTGCGCCGGTGCAGTCATGACTCTTCGGGCGCATCGCTGCCCTTGAACTGCGTCTTAACACCCGGTGCATCCGGCGCCTGTTCGTCGAGCGACTGGCGATACCGGATGCAGCCGCGCAAGAACTGGGGCCACGCAGGCACGGCCACCGCGGGCGTTATCTTTTCCGGCAGTAACGACCAGAGGCCCGGGTGGTGCCAGCACAGATCATGACCGCTCGAGTCCCGGTGCTCGCGGATCGCCTGCCGAAGCCTTTTGACTTCTGTGATCAGTTGTTGGCGGGACAGTGCCTCAAGATCAGTGTCCATAGATCACCCTCACGCCTTGCTCTAACGAGTGCTTCGCGCCGCTCGCCCTTGCCAGCGCCTGCAGCTTAAGCACGGTGGCCCAGTTTCTCGTGATCGCCGAGCCGCCCGCCTTACCGAGCAGCGCTGCCGCGGCCCTGCTCTGCAGTATGCCAGCGGCGCAGAACAGGTAAGCGGCGCCTTTGCCCACCGCGAACCGCTCGGGAGGCGTGACGAGCGACCCGAGGGCGGCAAGACCGGACAGGGCTTTGCGGCCCTGAACAAAGGCAACGAGGAAGCGTGGATGCAGGTGCGCCCGCGCCTCTATCGGGTTCTCCGAGATGATCGTCGTCAATTCGCTGGCCGATTTGACGATGACAGGCACCTCAACCTTGAGTTGCCTCAGGATCGCAGCCGCGATGTCCGCCGCGTGCTCAGCCGGCGTGCCCTTCGCCGCGCAGAAAACAGCGTTGCCGCTGTTGAGGAGTGTCGCCACACCGGTATAGCCCATACCGGCGAGCAATGCCCGCAACCCGGCCATGGGCACACGCTTGCCCTTGCCGACGTTGACGCCCCGGAGCAACGCTACGAACGCAGGCACACGATCACGATGACCGGGCGGTGCCGCAAGGCGTGAGCGTGAGTTTCTTCCCACGGACGCTCATGCGACGCCCTCGACGATGCGCAAGTCACGGTCCACCGCGTCGCCCAGCACGCGCAGTGCCTGCTGATACCCGGGACTGTCATGGGCGGCGATCGCCTGCGCGACGCTCTCAAACTCAATGAGAACCATGCGCTGCTCGAGCCCGCCCTCATAGACGCGCGCCGGCAGCCCGCGCGCCAGGAAGCGGCCGCCCGCGGCCTGAAGCGCCGGGCCTGCGAGCTTGGCGTACGCGGCAAGAGCCTCTTGATCGCGTACCGCGCGGTACGCGGAAATCCAATACGCTTTAGCCATAGTTTTGAGGAGTCTGTGTTGGAGGAGTTTTGGTCCCCATCGGAGGGGGCAAGATTGATGCGAGCGCGTGGCTGTTGCCGCCGAACGATAAGCCCGGACGGGCGCCAGCGAAGCGCATCTGCGCATGCCGAAGGAACGTTGATCCCAAGCGCGAACCGCGCGCCATCTTCGCTCTCGCGGCCCGTTGCGGGCCTCTGCTCAGGAGGCCAGCGCAAGATACACATACAAGAGGGTCGCTGCGAGACTCAGCACCGTTCTCACCCCGTGAAGCTTCGCCCAGCGCTTGAGCAGGGAGCGGGTCTCAGGTGTCCCGAGATCGCGCCCCGGCGCGAGTAACGCCCGGTTCGTCGGCATGATGCCGATGAACGTAAAGGGAACGACGGCACCGATCAGGAGAGCGCCGATGGCCCACCCGAGACCGCCGCCGAGGAGCCAGGAGCCCACGCCGGCGAGCAGGCTCAGCAACGCCAGGGGCGCCTGCATCCAGGTGGCGCGTCGGTAGCTCGGGGCCCACTGTGCCGCGGCAAACCGGGTGTCGAGCGTCATCCGCGCGGGTTGCTCCACGAGGTTGATATACAGCGCGGCGCCTGAAAACATGGCTGCTGCCAGCGTCGCGACGAACTCTAGGAAGATAAGCATCCACATCCTTCGGATCCTGTTGCGATGGCTTCCATGCTGATCTTAAGTCCCTCGTAAGCGCTGCTTGGGCTGCACTAGCGAATCCTCTCTAAGGAGAACTGCAGCGCGTCAGCGCTGCCGGTGACCACGATTTCCTTCGAAGCATAGCCGGGTGCGGAAACCACCACGGTGCCGCCCGGCGGAAGTGACTCGTACGGAGCGAGCGCGAAAATATGTGTCCTGCGCGTAGCAGGCACCAAAACGAATTCTCCCTCGGAGTCCGTTTGCGTAAACAAGCCCGGGTGGCCGTCCACTGAGATCGTCGCTCCCTGAATGGGCTTTCTTGAGATGGCATCAACGACCGTGCCCGCCGCAGAAGGCGAGACGTACGTCGTGATCTCGATGCAGCCGCTGAGTGAGAGGAGAAATGGCAGAGCGACTGCGTAGCGCCATTTGATTCTGGTATTGCCCTTCACGGGGGCTCCGGGCGATCAGTGGTCGCACGAGAGGCAACCTCCTTCCGCTGCACCAGATCCCACAGGTTGCCGTAGAGATCGCGAAAGACCGCAACGGTGCCGTATCGCTCTTGCGATGGCGGCCGCACAAAGCTGACGCCTTTTGCGACATAGGAATGGTAGTCGCGCCAGAAGTCATCGGTGTGCAGAAATAAGAAGACGCGCCCGCCGGTCTGATTGCCGATCCGCGACTCCTGTTCAGAGCCTGCCGCGCGGGCGAGCAGGAGTCGTGACTCTTGCGCGCCTGGGGGAGCGATCACCACCCAGCGCTTATTTTGTCCGGGAATGGGCGTGTCCTCGAGGAGAGCGAAGCCAAGAACCTTTACATAAAAGGCGATCGCCTCGTCGTACTCGCGGACCAGCACGGAGGTAAGGCTGAGCGACTGTCTTGGCATTGCGCTGACTGCTGACACGCACCCGACTGCGGCTTCTAGCGGTGAGCTTGCGCCAGGGGCCGCTTAGGCGCCATGGGCGTCCAGCGCCACAAACTCGCCCTCGAAGCGACCCGCCACCTGCCCCTGGTACTCGAGAATGCATGAGACGGTGAGTCTGCCGCGACCTCTGCGTTTGAGCATCCTGACGAAGAGCTCCCAGGCAGCCGCTGTCTGAATGAACGATCGAGCCGTAAAGGAGCCGGACATCGGCAGATCGTAGTGCACGGTGTTGCGTTGAATGACAAGGTGGCCGGACAGCCCCGCCGCCGCGAGGCGCGTGTGTACGAGGGACCAACCCGCCAGGATTGCTACGGCCGAGACGCTTCCACCAAAAATCGTATTCCGGTGATTGGTGTTCGGCGTCAGCGGAGCACGCAGAGTGATGCCATCGCTTTGCACCTCAACGACTGAGACCTCCATGGCCCTCGACAGAGGGATGTGCTCATGGAGGTACCGTTCGAGGTCGAAGGGGTTCACGAGGAAGATCCTGGCACCGAGTGGTAAAGGCGGGGCGTCACGATCCGCGGCGCCGGTTGTCCGGTCGTTGACGCCTGCTGATTATTCGCCGTGCCAGCCTCAAGGCTCGCCTTTCCACTTGACCACTCCGAGCAGGACCAAAATCCACCCGAAAAAGAACCCGAGGCTCTTAAGCGGATGTTCCTGAGAATTCACGAACGGTGTCGCCGCGAGCCACACTGTGGTCCAACCTGCATAGGCCGCCCAACCTCGCCAGTTAAGGGGCGGCCGATAGCCCCAACCGACTTTCGCTCCGAACCAGTACCGAGGCGTGTCGTCCATGGTGCTCGGTTGCTATCCGCCGGGGAAGATGAGGGCCCGGGCAGAAGCCCCCGCCAAGCGCTGCGGGCGCACCATGGCCCTCAGCACCCCGCGGCGCATAACCACCGGCGCCTCACGGCCGCTTCCAGCGATGCTCAGGAGTCACCCTGCACCCGGCGCCAGCGGCAGAAAGGTCTGAACGACTTCATACATGCCAGGTTCAAACCTCGCTATCGCCAACGCACGCTGAAGATAGGACCGCGGGCCTGGATCCTGGCGCATGGCTTCGTACGCCTCGCGGCTCTCCCATCGTGCGTACATCGTCACCTTCGTGCCGTCGAGACTGCGGTGCAGTTTCGCCGTGATGAACCCCGGCGCGTGACGCACCGAGGCCTCGGTCGCCCGTTGCGAGCAGGTCCAGCAGCTCCTCCTGCTTCGCGGCATCGACCCTGAAAACGTTAATAAGCGTTATCGGCGGCGAGACGTTCATACGGTTGACCGGCGTCCTTGCGCCACTGAGTTCATGCTACGCCAAAGCCCTGCGGTGCAGAAAGTCAGGAGCCAGTTAAGGGGCCGGAGGGACCACGCGGTTACGAGAATCCAGCGAATCCTCATGACCACATCACGGGTGCTCCGGGCGTTGGATGGCGGCCACCCCCAACTCCTGGCGTACTGCTGGATCGTCCGTCATGTAGAAAGTTGGCTCCGCGGCACGGTGCTCTACCACGTCAGTTAGACCATCAATCGTTATGACTTCATAGAAAGGATAGCCCTGGGATGATCTCTCGAGGCTCAAAGGATGCTGACCGCGCTGAGATCCACTGACCTTCCGCAGCCGCTGCCCCTTTGGATCGTACAGCGAAAATGTGGCGGTGCGTCCAAGAGGTGAGAAAATGTAATAGTCCAGCGTCACGGTCACCTGATCCCGCCGAAGCCCAGCGGGCAGATGGATCCATCTAGGCAAGCGCGATGAGGGCGCCAATTCGAACGAAGATTCCGGGAATATCCCGCATGAGCCCAACAGCAAAAGGGCTACGGTGCTGACGATCCAGACTCGGTATCTCAAACGCCGTTCCTGCCAAGGGTGAAGTTGAGAGGCCCGAGGACCACTCCCCAGGGCGCCGAGCGCGCACAGTCATTTACGCGCACGCAGCGCAGTCGTTTACCTGTCACGGCCGCTTCAGCGATTGTTGGAAGTCGCGCCGTTCTTCGCAGCGGTGATGTCATACCCACAGCCCTGGCAGGTCTTCGGAACCCACAGGTGTAATTTGGACGTAAACGGAAGGTCGCACGACGGGCATTTGATCCTGCCCAGGGCAAAGGCGCACGACACCACGAGCCAAGGGATGGCTAATGCGACCAGCAACAGGGCCTCTGCAGTCCAGAGGAAGACAAGAAATGAGAATAGCCGCGGAAACATCCATCGAAATACGAGAATCGCCAAAGCGACTACAAGTAGAGGCGCGAAGGCGTTAGCGAGCAACCGATAGGAACGCAGACGCCGTAGGCGCACAGTGAAAGGCAGCAAAGATCCAGACTGGTCCATGGCGATTGCTAACGATGGCGCTCCGGCGCGTTGCGGGCCTCCCGGAGCGCCTCAGTTACCGTCGGAGCCATTCGGAAGGTCCTGCGTGGCGAGAAAGGTGAGTTCACTCGCCGACACCTGAGCGTCCTGAAGTAACCATCGTGCACGATGAAGAAGCTCAGTCGGAACTATGATGGAAATGAAGGTTGCGAGTCCCGGGCTTGCACGTAATCGCCTGCTACCGGTTGCGAGGTGCCGTTGCGGCGCTACAGCAGCGCTCAGCCTGCTGGATCGGCGGGCACTTCACAGAACCGTAGGAGCAAAATACGCAGCAGTCGCCCGCCTTGGGACGAATGAGCGAGTGGCAGCTGACGCATTCGTGAAAGTAGATACATGCGTTGTTCGGCATGAGCTCCGTGGTTCTGGCCCCGCAGGCGGGGCACGTTAAGGTTGACTCGAGAAGCAGCGACTGCAGCATATCCGGGCGCCTAACGTTCGCGCTCAGGCGCGCCGCGCGAGTTCTTCGAGCGAGGCAACCCCGGCATGCGCAGCGAATGCCGCGGCGCCGCCTGAAGCGCATGGCTAGAGCGCATTAGAACCACCAGTGCGCGCGCCATTGATATTGAGCTGAAGCCACAGGGAGCCGCGAGCGCAAAATGTCTCAGCCGCTTGCGGCGACGACATAATGTGCTTCACGTCCGTTCCAGGCGCCTGTCAGATCTCATGCCGCATGCCCTCAGCCGAGCTCGCGCTCTAAATGCACCTTGGCGAGCCATAGTACGGCGAATACGAAAGACCCAACGCTGAGCCCGAGCATAATGACAATCACCTGGCGAAGCCGAAAATCCCAGTCTCGGTCAACAAGGTACGCGGAAACGGCTGCCATCAGGTAAACGTATCCAACAACCGTCAGGGGAAGCAGCGCCAACCCAAGAACCGTGCGCAAGTTCCCCGCGATCCGCGGATGTAGCAGTGCGAACCAACAGATCTCTGCAACGAGGACCGCCCCGCCCCAGAGGCGCCACCTTCGAAGTGCTGGATTGTCCGGAGTGAAGTGCATATCCAGATCTAAGGATAATGTTGAGCGGCCGGCCACCGCCTGTGAGCGCGCGCTGTACGCGTACAATCATTCCGACGCGCACAGCGCGCTTTGCTAGCTCTCACGGCCGCTCCAAGCATTGCTTAGGCATCGAACCCAGGTTACTCGTACCAAATTTCAATTTCGTAGCCGTCCGGGTCACGAACGAAGGCATACGGTAATCCCGGACCGAATTCACCCCGAGACACCATGGTGCCACCAGCAGCCATAACGGCGCCGACCGCAGCGTCAATATCCTCGGGGCGAGTGAGACGGAACCCGAAATGTAGGATTCCTCCAATCATGCCGGCGTTGGCAGGGCGCTTCTCGAAGGCAATGACATCGTACTGCCCGGGGCCCAGGACCTGGATGGTCGTGTCATCACGAAAATACTCGCGGACGCCGAACACCGAGCGATAGAAAGCGAGGGAACGCTCCGGGTCAACCACGGAAAGCGCGACATGACTGAGACCATGCGTTTTGATCATGGTACGGCTTCTACCTTCGATGCCTGAAGAAAGGCCTGAGCGGCCGCCCACCGCATCGGATCGCGCGCCATTTTGTCTGTCACGGCCCGCTCCAAGCGTTAGTTAGGAGGCACCAAGGCTTCTGGATGGTTGAATAGGATATACAGCATCAGTGGAATCGTTAATAACCCAGCAACAGCCACAATGCGAAGTAATTTGCCCGCGGAGGGGAATCTAGAGTTATAGGCGCACTTCCACAACATCGCCGATTGAACGATACCGAGGGCTAGTCCCAGGAGAATGTAAACGCCGATGCCAACCGGCGTTTCCGGCACAACAATCAAGCCCAGCACTGTGTAAACCACCGATACGCCAAAGCCGTAAATCCAGATGACTTTCCAGAGTGAGGTTTTTCCGCGCAGCGGATCAGTGAGCGCCGACCACATCCGTGCCTCCTAATGATGAGCTTGAGCGGCCGACCGCAGCATCGAATCGCGCACAGCGCGCCACTTTGACTGTCACGGACCGCTCCAGGCGATGGCTAGACGGCGCATCGTAACTGGCTTCTAGGACTTCTTCCCGCCGCCGGTCAGCAAATAGTAGCCACCGACGAGAAATAGCAGACCGCCGAAAATGACACCCGCGGTATGGCCGGCGGCGTACGAAGCAGAACCCTCCGTTCCAGCTCCGCGAAAGGCGTTCACGAGCGCGACGCCTCCCCAGATGACGCCAATTACCCCGAAGATTCGATTACGCATGGGCGCTCCCTACGGTGCGGCCTAACGAATGTAAGGGACTTCCCCGTCCCGAAACGACACCGAGGTGTCAGGATTGAGTTGCGTATTCGATCCTTCAGAAAGGGGAAGTCCCATGAACCTAGTTTCTACGCTTGGAATCGACTTGGCAAAGAACAGCTTTTCGTTGCACGGGGTTAATGCAAACGGGGAGGTGGTGCTGCGCCGCAGCCTGTCGCGGGCGAAGCTCAGTGAGGTAGTGGCCCAATTGCCTGCGTGCCTGATCGGTATGGAAGCCTGTTCCGGAGCGCACGAGTGGGCGCGGCGCTTCAGTGCTTACGGACACACGGTAAAGCTGATGGCGGCGAAGTTTGTAGCGCCGTATCGCAAGAGCGGCAAGAACGATGGCAACGACGCCGAAGCCATCTGTGAGGCGGTCGCGCGGCCGAACATGCGGTTCGTTCCCGTGAAGTCTCTCGAGCAGCAGTCCGACCTGACGCTGCATCGCGTGCGCCAGGGGTTCGTCGAAGAGCGCACGGCAACGTTGAACCGGCTGCGCGGGTTACTGACGGAGTTCGGGCACGTGCTGCCGCTTCGCTCCATTGAGGTGCGACGTCAAGTGCCGCAGCTGCTCGGCAAACTCCCGGCACGAGTCGCGGCTTGCGCCCAAGATCTTCTGGAGCACGCGGCACGGCTCGAAGCCAAGATACTGGAGTACGAACACGAGATCAGAGCCCACGTGCGCTCGAATGCGCTCGCTCGGCGCACGCAGACTCGCATGGGCATCGGTGCAATCACCGCCTCGGCCTTGGTAGCCACCGTCGGCAATGGCCGTGACTTCCAGAACGGGCGGCAGTTCGCGGCCTGGCTCGGCCTGGTTCCGCGTCAATACTCCACCGGTGGTAAGACGCGGCTGGGTCATATCACGAAACGAGGGGACCCTTACTTGCGCACCCTGTTCGTCATGGGGGCCCGTTCAGTGCTACAGCGTGCTGCTCGAGAAGCGGATCCGCTCTCGCGGTGGGCACTTGCCTTGCAGCAGCGACGCGGTTACCACCGAGCTTGTGTCGCTGTCGCAGCTAAGAATGCACGGGTCGCTTGGGCCTTGCTGTCAAAGGAGGCTGTTGCAGCTTAGCGATACTGTCTCGCCCACAACCGGCAGCTCACAGGAGATACAACAAGCACTGTCCATCGAGCACAACAGGTCAGACCGGCGCTCGCGGAACCAGATAGACTTCCGAGCGGAAAACGCTGTCTAACGATCGAGGCGCGAGCGCGCGGCTTACACGCGGGCCCGAGTGCCCAGGCACTCTTCAAGTGGCCGATTAGAGTTACGCAGTCTGTCCTTCTTCGCTCGATCCCAGCAGTCAAAAGAACCAGAAATCAAAAGAAGTTGACTACACGGCGAAGTCCTTAGAGTGAAGTTGAGGGGCCGCGCAGAAGCGCTTGATCAGCGCCGCTGGCGCACACTGTCTTCCCGCGCCCGCGGCGCCTAACCGCTGACGCATCACGGCCCCCTCCAACGATTGTTAGGTGCCACGCCAACCTTTCGCTCCCAAGGTTCCACGCCGCCTGAAACAATTCTGAACAGCGGATGCGGCTCAAATGCAGCGACGCGCACCCGAACGCGGTACAGTTTCGGACTACGCACTCGCAGCTTGCGTAATAGATGCTGCCTTTCAAACGTCAACTGGCCCTGCGTGACCCTCAGCCTAATCCCCCGGCGCAGCGGGCCTATCTTCTTCCGGTCGAAAGCATATCCGCGACCTACTGCTTCGACTAAGACGATCTTAAGGTATGCGTTTATCGCGGCGATTGGCGACGGATGCGCACGGAAGCGTGTGAGTTGCGGGTGATGGCGATAGGCCTTGGTTTCGCGCTTGAGTACCGCGCCAGCAAGCAAGCCTTCTCGCCAGAGCGCCACCAATCCTCGATTGTCGAGATACTTGGGATGGAGTGTCCAGAGCCGCACGACGTGGCACCTAACGATGAGCTTCAGCGGCCGCGGTCCGACGCCATGTACGCGCTGTGCGCGCAAAATAATCTCGGCGCGCACAGCGCGCCCCTTCAGCCTTCATCGGCCCGCTCCAAGCGATGGTTAGGGGGTATAGATATATCCCACCGAAATAAACAATAGAACCTAGCAACCTTATCCGGGGCCTTCTTCGAAGGCGAACTTCCGCGCACGGCCAGAAGCGGTTCAATGGCTGCTTTGCGGAACTGGAAGTACTTACCCGAGATGACCGGAGGTCCCCTGTTAGAACTGGCCTGTCGCGCCACCTCCGCCGAACCGGCCGCCACCCCCTTCAAATGACGGTGCAGCTTTCGGAGACGAATGCGGTGTCAGCACTGCACTGCCGACAATCCCCAGAATCCCGGCGGAATCGCCCGCCTCGCGCAACCGGCGAGACGTGATACCACCACGGGCGTCTCGCAGATAGCGCTCGAGAACAATCGACACGACGAGCAGGACTGAGCCCCAGACGATCAGCCGTGTTTCAAGCGACAATCCGGTAAGTCGCCGCAGCTCGTAGGCTGTGCACGCTACACACAACATGAATGCGCCAATTGGAGCGTGTGCGCGACGCGAAAGACCAACCGCAAGCGCCACCCCTGCGTAGACAAGAGGGCAAAGCGGAACAAGCCACGCGGCCGGCGCTGCGTGAAGGTAGTCCGTGGCGACCGCGAGACTGCCTCGGGAGGCCGACCAAAGATATCCCGCGACCGGCATGACGACGACCAGCCATTCGAGCATCAGATCGTGTGTCGGGCGTCGAAAGCGATAGCCGCCGGCAAATAGTGCAGCTATGCCGATGCCGTAGCACACCAAGCCCGAACCTGAGGGAGGTGCATCGATCGCACCTACAAAAGCAAGAACCGATAGCGTCGTAAAAAGCGGATTGAGTAGCCGTAGTCCCGCGATCGCAAAAGCGGCGAAGACAAACCAGTCGGGCCGCCATCTGCCATCGCTCACCGATTCAAACGCCAACATAATCAGTCCGGCCACCTCCAGTGCTTCTTCAATTCCGGACCAGAAATGCCGACGGACCAGAATAAGCCATTCAGCTATCGCAATAGACAGGAGTCCGGCAATTCCCAGGCCGCCTGCCGGCCCCAGCCGCTCCGTAATGATCCCAATCATGCCGGCGGCAATTAGTCCCAATACAAAGAACGTGCAGCGGCTCGGGAGATTCGCTGTCCGCCACCCTCCGATGTGCTCAGAGAAAGGCGCTTCTCGAGGGCTGCGGCGAAGACGTCGCGCCAATGTGAGCCAGCGCTCCTCAGACGGCGTAGGCCGCAGGGTCATGTCCGCGACTCCTTCAATACGTCATGCAGGCGGCGCAGTACCGCAGCAGCGGTGAGAACGATAACCAGCACCACCGTTGCACCAAGCAATGTGAGGTCTGTAACTTGCGCCACCACAAGACTTAAGCCTAAAGCCGTATAGCCGACGCCGTACACGGCAAACGATTCGGCTCTTGAGCGAAGCGCTTTGCGGACGGCAATAGCTGCGAGCAGTAACAAGGTAACGACGCCGACGACTCGCATATGGGCATTGGAACACCAACCTACCGCGCCCCAGAACGCGAGGTTGGCGGCGAAGTGTTCGAAGACCTCGCGAAAGCGAGCTGCGTTACTACGCTCGTCGATCGCCCGCCAAGCAAGTATGACCGCGCTACAGACAAGCGCACGCAGGCCGAGCTTGGGTGTGGCGAAAACCCAAGGCAAGAGATTTCCGGAGCCGCGCTCGATGCCAAACCATCCGGCCAGAGAGGTGAGGGCGACAGAAAGCACGAGCCGCGATTGGAGTGCGTACGCTGTGAATGCGTGAAATGTGGCGAGGACCAGCAAGTGTCGCGACCAATTCGGACCTAGCAGGTGGAACTGGGATTCAGCGTATCCGACGTCCGCGCTCACGATTAGGGCGCCGAGGAGCAGGAGGTAGTCGGCGGCGGTCGTCTGATCATTCCCGCGCGATTTCGCACGTATTGCCGGGACGTAACATGCCGCGCCCGCGATCGCCAACGCAAAAGTCAGCGTCAACGGACCGATGTGGTCCAAGTGCTCCTTGACAAGAATCCCAACTCCGGCAATTACAAGAGCAACTGCCGCATATAGCGCCGCACGCAACTCGTCGAATACGGAAAAGAGGATGTGGCGCTCAAGGGCAAGAGCGTGAGCCGCGGCGGGTTCGTCCACAGCCCCGGTCGAACGAAGCTCGCGCAGTTCCTCTTCCAACGAGTGCATCGGAGGAGACTACCCCGTTACGCGTGACGTAACCAACGATGTGAACACGCAGGTGTGAGGTACGTACCGACTTTGTAGCCCGCTTCAGCCCGTGGCAGCGTCCACTTTGGGTCGCAGGCCGAGTTGTCGCCGCGGCTCTTCCGTGAGTCACGCTCCACGTGATTTGCTTGAGTGTCCTCCTCGGATTGCGACTAGCCCAACAGCGCCGCCCGCTGCACCGAGTATGCCGACAGGAATCGCGCTCAGGATGATGTCCAACGCAGCAGCTCCGAAGGGAAACTCAGCGGCTGTACCGGCCTTCAAAATGGACGTGATAACGCCGACGGTGCCTTGTGTGAGTCCGCCGAGGACGCCGGCCACGAATCCGAGTAGCAAAACCCTCTGTCGGTGCATGGCGCCAGCCACGAAACCAGGAAGAAGCTGAATCAGGAAAATGAGCGACGCAGTTATCGGGCGTGCCCAAGTCGTGCTGAGCGTTGGTGTGACGTTGTGGAGAATCTGGCTGCCAGCGGCGGCTGCTACTGTGTAAGCAAGCGCCCCTGCGATGATCGCGAGGAGGGAGCTGGCGTGTGATTTCATTGGTTCGTTACCTTTCGTCTAGCCAACGTCTGGTTTCACAGTATCCGACTGCCCGCTTGGGAGCAGGCGGACTGCCCCTCTAGGTCACTTGTCGCCGGTGTATGCGTGCGCCCCTCCCCGTTCCCCCACCCCGCCGCGCGCGCTGGAAGGCCGATCGGAGGTTTAAGCCATAGAAGGTTGTCGCGCGTCAGCTTTAGGGGCCGCTTACAGTGGGACGCTTCTCACCATATTTTGTGCGGTACTCAACACTCAACAACTTAGCCGCATCCGCGTCGGAGGCGCTGAGCGTCGCCAGGAGTCGTTCGGCCGCCTTTGTCTCCCCGGCCGCTTTCCACCACGCGTAAGCCTCGACCGGGGCTCGTAGCTCGGGCTCAACCTCAGGGTGACTCAGAAACTCGCCTAACGTAACTTGCGCAAGTAGATGGCCCTGACGTGCGCTCTTCCGAAACCACTCTAAAGCCGCTCTGTGATCGGACCGGCGATCGTGGCCGCTCCACAAGATTAAACCATACGAAAACTGTGCGTTTGGACCGCCCGATCGTGCCCGCACTTCGCAAGCTGCCGCCTCCTGGCGCTTCGTGCCGTCGTCGTACGCCACGTCACAGGGATCTCGGTGTGTGCCTCCGCCCGCCAGAACTGAAAGAGCAAGCAACCTTACGGGTTCAATTGCGCTTGCGCGTTCGTAGGAGTAAGGGGCCATTCCTAAGGCTTGAATGACCCAGGGCGCTGCTGCGGCTAGTATCAAGACCGCAGCCAAGACTGTTAGGCCCCAGCGCCGCCGAAACGCTAATGCCGTACCGGCAACCGTGACAGCGCCACCAGCGCAACTCATGGCAACTCCCCACAGCCGCCAGTGCTTGAGCCAAGTGCAGTAATCGAAGTCGGAAACATTGAAAGAGCGTGCTGCAGCGTCGACGAGGGTCGCGAGTGAAGGTCCCTGTAGGGTTCCAGCGACGTCCCCCCGCCTTGAGTAGCGGTCGGGTCTAGAGTTTTCCCGGCATTGTAATGACCTTTTGGTCGGTTAACCGCAGTGCATACTCGACGGGCGTAAGCCCGCCGAGGACCTTCTTCGGGCGTTCTTCGTTGTACTCTCGGCGCCATGCCTCGATGACCGCCCGTGCATGCCCCAGGCTGGTGAACCAGTGCTCGTTGAGGCATTCGTCGCGGAAACGGCCATTGAAGGACTCGACGTAAGCATTCTGGTTCGGCTTGCCAGGTTCGATCAGCCGCAGCGTTACGCCGTTGCGATGCGCCCAGGTGAGCAGCGCTTTGCTGCAGAACTCTGGCCCGTTGTCGGTACGAATGACGGCCGGTCTTCCCCGCTGAGAGCAGATCCCATCCAGCACCCGCGTGAGGTGACTGCCTCCCATGCAGTGCTCCACCACGATGGCGATCGACTCGTGGGTGGCATCGTCGACGATCACGAGACACTTGAGCATCCGACTCGAGGCAACCCGGTCGAATACGAAGTCCGCGGACCACACCTCGTTGGGAGCTCCGGGGCGAATCAATGGCTGACGTTCGCTCACCGGGATCTTCTTGCGGCGCCGGCGCTTTACCTGCAGCTTCTCCAGCGTATACAGCCGCTCGACACGCTTGTGATTGACGATCTCGCCCGCCTGGCGCAGCTTTAGGTAAATCATCTCCGCGCCGTAGCGTCGATGCCGCTGCGCCAGAGCCACGATCTTCTGTCGCAGCAGTCCATTGCGATCTGCTCGCGGCGGATATCGCAGCGCACTGGCACTCATGCCGAATACCCGCAGGCTGCGGCGCTCCGTCAGGCCCCGCGAAGTCATCCACCGCACCTGCTCCCGGCGAGCTGGTGCGCTTAGAACTTTTTTCGAAGTGCCTCACGGGTTACCTCGTTCTCGAGCATCGACTCGGCCAGTAGCTTCTTCAGCCGCGCGTTCTCGCTCTCCAGCAACTTCAGACGCTTCGCATCGGACACGTCCATACCTCCGAACCTGCTGCGCCAGAGGTAGAAGCTGGCGTCCGAAAACCCGTGCTTGCGGCACAGCTCCTTCACCGCCACACCCCGTTCGGCCTCCTTCAGAAAGCCGATGATCTGCTCCTCGCTGAACCTCTTCTTCACGTCCAACCTCCTCGGCCGGGGGCTAGACTCTAAACCGTTCCGCTACTCAAAATCGGGGGGACGTCGGGATCCCGGGCGTAGGGCTGTTCGAGCAGCGCCTGAAGTGACTCAGGATTTAACCCCGCAACGTGCATGGCGATATTGCGGGATAGTTCGAGAAATTCAGCTCGCTCGGTAATTAGCCAAGTCTCCAAGCCAAACTCAACAAGAACCGCGACACGACCATGATGCGAGTAGCACTGGATGAAGTGATGGTGCGGATACATGCGGTCTAACGTCGCGCTTGAGCGGCCGTCTGATGCCGCATGCAAAGAGCCGCGAGCGCAAAATGTCTTAGCGCTCGCGGCGACGAAGTATTGCCTGCCACGGGCCGCTCCAAGTGATGAAATGGACTCCTCCTGGCTGGCAGTACGGCATCGATGTGCCAAGCTGAAATTGGTGTGACAGCTGAAGCCTATCCAAGAGGAGTCCACGTATGAACTCTACGACTGTAGCGGTTGATCTGGCAAAAAGTGTGTTCGAGGTGGCGATTGCCGGTGCCGATTGGCGTGTCTGCGAGCGCCAGCGCCTGAGCCGGGCGCGGTTTGCAGCGTTCTTCGTGCACCGTGGCCCGTGCGTTGTGGTCATGGAAGCCTGCGGGAGCGCGCACTACTGGGCGCGGCGGATCGCTGCATGCGGTCATGAGGTTCGATTGCTGCCGGCGCAGTACGTACGAGCTTATGTCAGGCGCAATAAGACCGATCGGGCCGATGCAGCCGCGCTGATCGAAGCGGTGCGCTGCGCTGATATCCGCCCGGTACCGGTCAAGACGCTCGAGCAGCAGCAGGTGTTGGCGCTGCATCGATTGCGCAGTCAGTGGATGAGTACGCGGCAT
This sequence comes from uncultured Pseudomonadota bacterium, assembly GCA_963742045.1. GTDB lineage: Bacteria > Pseudomonadota > Gammaproteobacteria > Steroidobacterales > Steroidobacteraceae > 13-2-20CM-66-19. Next base: position 3,313,687 of record CAVUKE010000003.1, on the reverse strand, counting down.
CGCTGCATCAACATGCTACGCGGCATCTTGCGCGAGTTTGGCGTTCCGATCGCGCTCGGCGTTGCAGCGGCAAAGCGCCAAATCAGCGCAGCGCTGGCAGACTCGGAAAGTGAAGTCCCCGCAGGGGTGCGGCCGGCACTCGCTCAGATGCTGGAGGAGATCACAGCTCTTGAGCAGAAGATCGACAACATCGAGCGCGAGCTGACCGCGCTCACCCGCTCGGATGAGCGTGTTCAGCAAATGCGTGCCATCCCCGGCATCGGCCTGCTCACCAGCACCGCGATCCGCGCAACGGTCGGGGACATCCAGCGCTTCCCATCCGGTCGACACTTTGCCTCCTGGTTGGGGCTCACCGCGCGCGAGCACTCCAGTGCAGAGCACCGCCGACTCGGCGGAATCTCCAAGCGCGGAGACATCTACGTGCGAACGCTGCTTGTACATGGTGCGCGCTCTGCGTTGCTTGCTGCACATCGGGCACAGCGCTCGGGACGAGCTCTGGACAGGCTCAGACAGTGGGCACTGGACTGTGAGCGGCAACGAGGTCACAACAAGGCAACTGTCGCGCTCGCCAATCGTCTCGCACGCATCCTCTGGGCTACGTGGAAGTATGAACGGCCCTTCGATGGCAACTGGGCGCGACAAGCGGCCTGACGCATCACTTCTCATAGTTGCTAAACGATCTTGATCATGAACAGCGGATCGGTCCGCGGCGCGGTGAAGCCGATAACCAACGTGGCCCTCACAGGCCTTCCAAGCGATTGGCTCCGCGCCGGCGGATCTCATGATGTCCAGAGCTCCGGGTCATCGGACGCTCATCAACAGGACGAATACCCGACTGCAACCGAACCGCTGCTCACTTCTCGCTTGACGGAGGAGTCCATACCCGTTGGTTAGATTCCGAACTCAATCGCTAAAGCAGCTCTTGAAGCTGCTCCCGTGTGAGTTTCACGTCGCGAAGAATTGAGGCAAGTAGGCCGCGACAGATGGATTCGCCGCTGTGTACTGGTACGACCGTGACGCGACCATCGGTATGACGCAGGAAGTGGTGACTGCCCTTGGTGCGAACCACCGCGAATCCGCCGCGACGAAGCGCCGCGATAAGTTCCTTTCCCGAAACGGTTCCGTACGAGGTCAAGCCCCAACCGTGACCCGCTGCACCCCTACAAAGTCCAGCTGCTCAGAAGGAACGCCCTGGACCTCAAGACAGAGCTCAATCGCCTCCCTGATACGAGACATAAGCTCGTCGAGTGAACGCGCCTGAGTGTGACAGCCAGGGAGCGCAGGGACGCTGGCGACGAAATAACCGTCGGCGTCCTTTTCTACAACAACGTCAAATTCACGAGCCATATAGCGCCTCCGGGCCTGATTGTACTCGCTTCGAGAATGGTGCCAAAACCAGCGCCGTTCGGAATCTAACGATGAGCTTGAGCGGCCGCACTCAGGCGTTTGCCGAGCGACGCGGGCGCACGATTTTCCCTAGCGCCCGCGGCGCCTAGCCGCAGACGCCTCACGGCCCGCTCGAAGCGCTGGTTAGAGTGCCGCTTTGCAAGTATGTCAGTAATGACATATACTCCGGTCGTGAGCCCAAAGGACAAGCCTCTGGCGTGGCTTCACGGAGAGCTTAAGACTCCTCCGTTCAGCAAGGAAGCGCGGCTCGAGGCAGGGTTTCTGCTGCGTCGCCTTCAGAGAGGCGAGCTGCTATCGATGCCGCAATCGCGCCCAATGCCGTCGATGGGAGCGCGGTGCCATGAGCTACGGGTAAACGATGCATCGGGCACGTGGCGAATTATGTATCGCATCGATAAGGATGCGATCGTGATCCTTGAAGTGTTCGCCAAAAAGACCAGCCAGACACCCGCGGCCGTTATCGCGACATGCCGGAAGCGCCTGAAGGAGTACGACAATGCGAGTAAGTAAGCGAAAAAAGCTGGAGGCCGCGGGCTGGAAGCTGGGTAGCCCAAAGGAGCTCTTGGGGCTGTCGGCGGAAGAGCAGACGTACATTGAGCTGAGACTGAAGTTGGCAGGCGGCCTCAAGGCCCGTCGTCAGGCGCGCGGCGTGACACAAGTGCAGCTGGCTCAAAGCATAAAGTCGAGCCAATCACGGGTTGCGAAGATGGAGTCGGGCGATCCCACCGTATCTTTGGATCTTCTGGTGAAGTCCTTACTAGCCCTGGGGGCATCAAACCGGGAGCTGGCGGAAATTATCTCCCGACGCTGAATCGGCACTCTAACGAAAAGCTTGAGCGGCCGGGCACATGCGTTTGCTGCGCGACATGAGCGCAAGATAGCGTAGCGCGCTCATGTCGCGTCGCACACTTAACATCACGGCCGCTCCAAGTGATGAAATGGACTCCTCCTGGCTGGCAGTACGGCATCGATGTGCCAAGCTGAAATTGGTGTGACAGCTGAAGCCTATCCAAGAGGAGTCCACGTATGAACTCTACGACTGTAGCGGTTGATCTGGCAAAAAGTGTGTTCGAGGTGGCGATTGCCGGTGCCGATTGGCGTGTCTGCGAGCGCCAGCGCCTGAGCCGGGCGCGGTTTGCAGCGTTCTTCGTGCACCGTGGCCCGTGCGTTGTGGTCATGGAAGCCTGCGGGAGCGCGCACTACTGGGCGCGGCGGATCGCTGCATGCGGTCATGAGGTTCGATTGCTGCCGGCGCAGTACGTACGAGCTTATGTCAGGCGCAATAAGACCGATCGGGCCGATGCAGCCGCGCTGATCGAAGCGGTGCGCTGCGCTGATATCCGCCCGGTACCGGTCAAGACGCTCGAGCAGCAGCAGGTGTTGGCGCTGCATCGATTGCGCAGTCAGTGGATGAGTACGCGGCATCGCTGCATCAACATGCTACGCGGCATCTTGCGCGAGTTTGGCGTTCCGATCGCGCTCGGCGTTGCAGCGGCAAAGCGCCAAATCAGCGCAGCGCTGGCAGACTCGGAAAGTGAAGTCCCCGCAGGGGTGCGGCCGGCACTCGCTCAGATGCTGGAGGAGATCACAGCTCTTGAGCAGAAGATCGACAACATCGAGCGCGAGCTGACCGCGCTCACCCGCTCGGATGAGCGTGTTCAGCAAATGCGTGCCATCCCCGGCATCGGCCTGCTCACCAGCACCGCGATCCGCGCAACGGTCGGGGACATCCAGCGCTTCCCATCCGGTCGACACTTTGCCTCCTGGTTGGGGCTCACCGCGCGCGAGCACTCCAGTGCAGAGCACCGCCGACTCGGCGGAATCTCCAAGCGCGGAGACATCTACGTGCGAACGCTGCTTGTACATGGTGCGCGCTCTGCGTTGCTTGCTGCACATCGGGCACAGCGCTCGGGACGAGCTCTGGACAGGCTCAGACAGTGGGCACTGGACTGTGAGCGGCAACGAGGTCACAACAAGGCAACTGTCGCGCTCGCCAATCGTCTCGCACGCATCCTCTGGGCTACGTGGAAGTATGAACGGCCCTTCGATGGCAACTGGGCGCGACAAGCGGCCTGACGCATCACTTCTCATAGTTGCTAAACGATCTTGATCATGAACAGCGGATCGGTCCGCGGCGCGGTGAAGCCGATAACCAACGTGGCCCTCACAGGCCTTCCAAGCGATTGGCTCCGCGCCGGCGGATCTCATGATGTCCAGAGCTCCGGGTCATCGGACGCTCATCAACAGGACGAATACCCGACTGCAACCGAACCGCTGCTCACTTCTCGCTTGACGGAGGAGTCCATACCCGTTGGTTAGACAACGCCTGCGACATTACGGAATGAAACTTACGCATCGTCTGGCCGTGGATATTTCAGCGCTAGGGACGCTAACTCATCCTCGGAAATAGCAGGTTCACTAAGGATCTGCCTCGCCTTATCCGCCAATTCTGGCGGAACCCAAATGTAGCAAGGGCTGCTGCCCGGGGATGGGTATGTTGAACCAATAAAACCGAATACCACCCGGTTCGGAATCCCCTCAACTGTCAGGCGCTGCGAGACCACCTGGGCCGACGGTGGGTCCGCAAATTCAGCTACCGAGATCCAATCCGCGTCCGTCATAAAGCGTTGTCTAACTATATTTCGACGACCGAACCGGGATGATGAAACACCCCAAACACGTCAGATAAGAAGGTCGACCTGCAGTCCCAGAACTGATTCGATGGCGAGGCCAAGGCCGGCGCCGCCGGTTGCAGCAGTGCGAAGGAGCAGCCATGGGATCGCCACCCGGATTGTTTGCCGTAGCTCGCGACAGGATGCGCACGCGTCACCTCGCCCTGAGAACCGAGCAGGTCTACCTGCAGTGGCTGCGGCGTTATGTCGCGTTTCATCATCGTCGGCCTCCGCGCGAACTTGGCGCGCCCGAGGTCGAGCAATTCTTGACGCATCTTGCCGTGGACCGCAAGGTCAGCGCAGCCACCCAGAACCAGGCGCTGCAGGCGATCCTGTTTCTCTATCGGCACGTGCTCGAAATACAACTGCCCTGGCTGGACAACGTGACGCGGGCCTCGCACGCGAAGCGACTGCCCGTGGTCCTCAGCCGCACCGAAGTGCGTGCACTGCTGGCCCAGCTGCAGGGCGCCCCCTGGCTCGTCGCCAATCTGCTCTATGGCAGCGGACTGCGACTGATGGAGGGGCTGGGCCTGCGCGTCAAGGATCTGCAGCTGGATCGCGGGGAGCTCATCGTGCGGCAAGCCAAGGGCGGCAAGGACCGCGTGACCGTGTTGCCCGCTACCCTCGAGGTGCCACTGCGCGCGCATCTCGCCCGGCTGCGGGAATGGTACGAGCAGGAGCGGCGGCGCGGCCATCCGGGCGTGTCGCTGCCCTTTGCGCTGGCGCGCAAGTACCCCCAGGCGGCCACGCAATGGGGCTGGCAGTATCTTTTTCCCTCAGTGGATCTGTGTCAGGACCCCCAGAGCGGCCAGCCGGTGCGGCATCACCTGCACGAGAAAAGCATTCAGCGCGCCATGCAGTCGGCCGTGCGTAAGGCCGGCATCGCGCAACCGGCCAGCTGTCACACGCTGCGGCACTCCTTCGCGACGCACCTGCTCGAGGATGGCTACGACATCCGCACCCTGCAGGAACTGCTCGGGCACGCGGATCTCAACACCACCATGATCTATACCCACGTCATGACCAAGGGCGCCAGCGGCGTGCGCAGCCCGCTGGATCGCTCGGACGGTGCGCTGGCGCAGCGCTAGAGCTGACTGGCGCGGGCTAGGAACGATCGCGGCAGGGCCCAAAGCCGTTCTGCCGCCAGGCCTCGTACACCACCAGCGCGACCGCGTTCGAGAGGTTGAGGCTGCGATTACCGGGCCGCATGGGGATACTCAGCTGGCGGGTACGCGGGACCCGGTCGAGAACCTGCCTCGGCAGGCCACGGGTCTCGGAGCCGAAGACGAGTGCATCCGTGGGGCCGAATGCCGCCTCGCTGTACGGGTGCGCGCCGCCGGTCTCGATGCTGAACACGCGCGCGCCAAAGAGCGACTCAAGACAGGCGCCGAAGTCTGCGTGCACGCGCACCTCCGCGAGCTCCGCGTAGTCCAGACCGGCACGGCGCACAGCCCGGCGCGTGAGCTCGAACCCGAGCGGTCTCACCAGGTGCAGCGTGCAGCCGCTGTTCGCGCACAGGCGAATGACGTTGCCCGTGTTGGGCGGGATCTCGGGCTGAACGAGTACAACGTGGAACATGGAGGCTGCGGCCCGGCATTGACGCGTGTGCGATAATGCGCCGGATGGCAACGGTCCAACCAGCCTTGGGCGCAGCCGGAGTGACAGCGGCGGATGCTGCGCGGCTCGCTTTCAGGTTCTGTGGCCTCGATTTCGCCTCCCCGCTCGTGCTGCTCTCCGGGTGCGTCGGCTTCGGCGAGGAATACACCCGCATCGAGGGGTTCTCGAACCGTGACGCCGGCGCCATTGTGCTCAAGGGTACGACCGGCCAGCCGCGCCTGGGCAATCCGCCCCACCGTGTCTACGAGACCCCGGGGGGCATGCTGAACGCGATCGGGTTGCAGAACCCGGGCGTCGAGCAGGTGGTGGCGCATATCCTGCCGCAGCTGGATTTCAGCGAGACGCGCTTCATCGCCAACGTCTGCGGCTCGACCATCGAGGAGTATGTCGAGGTCACGCGGCGCTTCGATCAGTCACCGATCGATGCCCTGGAGATCAACATCTCCTGCCCGAACGTCAAGGAAGGCGGCGTCGCCTTCGGCAACTACCCGGACATGTCCGCGCAGGTGGTGAGTGCCTGCCGCCGCGTGACACGCAAGCCCCTGATCACCAAGCTCTCCCCGAACCAGACCGACATCCGCGAGAACGCGCGCCGCTGCATCGAGGCAGGCAGCGATGCGCTGGCAGTCATCAATACGGTGATGGGCATGGCGATTGATGTCACGACCCGCCGTCCGGTCATCGGCAACGTGCAAGGGGGGCTCTCCGGACCTGCCATCAAGCCGATCGCACTGCTGAAGGTGCATCAGGTTTACGAGGTCGCACGCCCACATCGTATTCCCATCATCGGACAGGGCGGCATCACGAGCGTCCACGATGCGCTCGAGTTCATCATTGCCGGCGCGAGCGCGGTCGGCATCGGCACGGCGCTCTTTTACGATCCGATGGTCTGCAAGAAGGTCAACGAGGGCATCGCCGAGTACCTGCGCGCCCAGGGGATTGGCAACGTGACCGAGCTCGTGGGCACACTCAGCAGCGCGCGCGACACACAGGACTGCGCAGTTTCAGGATGAGAAAATTCACAGCGTTGACGCTCGCCACGGCGGCCCTTGCCCTGGCTCTGCTGAATGTGCGGCTGGCCGCCGGCGGCCCGCAGGAGGAGCCGGCAGCCCAGTTCGTGCACCTGAGGCTGGATGCGCGCGAATACTCCCTCGGGCGCGCCGATGCGCCGCTTACCATGCTCGAGTTCACCGACTACCAGTGTCCGTTCTGCCGGCGCTTCCAGGCCGAGACCTGGCCGCTGCTGAAGAAAAACTACATCGATACCGGCAAGCTGCGCTTCGTCGTGCGCGACCTGCCGCTGCAGTTTCATTCCGCGGCGCGCCCGGCGGCCGAGGCCGCGCACTGTGCCGGGGAGCAGGGCAAGTTCTGGGAGATGCACCACGCGCTCCTCACCGGGGATGATCCGCTGGCCAGTGGCGGTATCGAGCGGCGTGCCAAGGCGCTCGGCCTCGACACCGAGCGGCTGCAGTCGTGCATGAAGGCGAACCGCTACGAGTCGGCGATCGCGCGCAACATCGCCGCGGCGGATGCGCTCAACATCCACGGCACGCCTGCGTTCGTGATCGGCCGCATGGCGAACGGCGGCCTCGAAGGGCAGCTGGTCGATGGCGCGCAGCCGTACGATGAGTTCGATGCGGCCCTGAAGCAGTTGCTCGCAGAGCACTAGCGGCGCAGCGCCGAAGGCAGCAGCGGCCTTCAGGCGGCGGTGACTGTCAGACCGCGACGGCGGCGGAGCAGCGCGCCGACTCCCCCGAGCCCGCTCAACATCAGCCACGCGGCGGCGGGCACAGGTACGGTCGACACATTGGTGCTGAAGGCGAAAATCGCGCTGTAATTGTTGTTCGATGGGTCGGTGAGCTCGAGCATGTTCGGCGAGGCGCCGTTCGGCGACCCGACGGACACCGTGCACGTACCGTTGCCGTTACTGATCAGAATCTGGCACCGTAGCGCCGTAAGTAACGGCGTATTCTGCGTCACGCTCAGTCCCGGACTGAACACCACGCCGGTGGTGCTGCCGTTGGCACTCGGGGTCAGGCTTTGCGCGAGGGTCTCGAAACCCCCGCTCGTGGTCACGCCCACGGGCACACTGCCGCTGAAGGTCGCGCCCGCCAGCAGCTCCTCGCCGCCGAAATACGTGGGTGCCGTGGTCGTGAGCGTGAAAGCCACGGTTCCCGGGGTGTAGTTAAAGGAGCCGGTGACCGCACCGCCGCTGCTCCAGTTGAAGACAGGCGTGCTCGGACACAGCTGGCCCAGATCGCACAGCGCACCCGAATCCAGTCCGTTGCCACCGGTCACGTCGAGCACGCTTGCGGATGATGCTTGCGGGACGATGAGCCACCCGAGCGCGAGTGCGGCAGCGCCGATAAGAATCTTGTCGGTACGGCCGACAAGTGCGCCATCAGCGCCTCGAGAAGCGCTTTCCCTTCGTCCCATGTCATCCTCCCGCAGGGGATCGCACTGTGTGAGTCACGCCGCGACGGCCCTGCGCCGTCGCAGCAGCGGTAGCCCCCCCAGAAAGCTCAGACCCGAACCGAACAGCCACACGGCGGCCGGCAGGGGCACGGCCGGCGCACCGTTAAACACGATGTCCTCGGCGGTGAGCTGGATAACCTGTTGGTGCCCGGTGGGTCCGACCGTGATATCACCGATGGCGGCCGCATCGAGCTGGAAATTCCCCATCGAACTCAGGGCGATGCTGCCGTTAAGGCTCTGGTGCATGGTGTGGATAGTGCCCGAGCCGCTGGCGCCACTGCTCAACGTATAGTTCGTCGAGACATCCACGCCATTTGCCGCGAAGGTATAGTCGCCGCCGCCGAGCGCAGCGGCACTGCTCGAATAGGTCGTAGGGTCATTGAGAGCCTGCAGCCCACTCAGCGCCACGTCGAATGAGATCACGGGCGTGCTGCCGTTGGTGACGGTCACCGCCAGCGTCTGGGTAGGGGCGGCGAAAGCGAAGGAGTTGAGCGTCAGTGCCGAGGAGTCGAAGGTCGCCTGGGTCCCATTCAGCAGAACCTGCGAAAGATTGGAATCCCCGGCGTTGCTCAGCGTGATCGTATACCCGGTGTTGGTCAGATCGCTGGCGCTGAGGGTGACAAACCCGTTGACGAAGTCGTAGGTCATCGGCGAGGCGTGCGCCGCGGCGCTGAGTCCTGCAAGGCAGGCCACGGCTATAGCCTGTCTGATTGCCTTGTACGTCGCTCGCGCTGGCACGGTCCTCTCCCTCGATGCGGATCCGTCCTGAAAACATACAGCCTCGCCAACGCAGCAGGTTTCACTGCCGTGAAGTTTTCATAACATATGCACCAGAGCACGTGTCCGGCGGGCAGCGTTGCACGAGCGCGGATGCGCTCTAAGTGACTGATAATATTTCTTTGTACGCGCTCCGATGGGGACGCACGGCGCTTCCATTCCAGGCGCCCGGAATGTTGCGCTGCACAGCCGGTGCCAGGCGCCAACCCTACAGCAACCGCGCCTGGCCGCCGGCATCCGGGGCGGGGGGTTGTGGCTGCTGCAGAGTCACCCGAGTCGGCACGGCTCCCATGAAGCTCACGCCGAGGGCGCGGAAGCGCTCGAGGATGCGCAGGTTGATGCTCTGCTGTGCGTCCGCGTACACCTTGAAGTCGGGGCTCGTCACGAAGTACACCACCTCGAACTGCAGTGCCGGGCCGCCACAGCTGATCAGATGACAGCGCTCGAAGCGTGTCTCGGGGGTCGCCTCGATGATCTCGCGCACCGCACGCGGCACGGCGGCGAGTGCAGGCACCGGCGTCTCGTAATGTACGTCCAGACGAAACAGTGAGCGCCGCTCGCGCAGGCGCCCGAAGTTGCGCAGGCGCGCCTTGAGGATGTCGGCGTTCGCCAGGATGATCTGCTCGCCGTTGATACTGCGCAGACGGGTGCTCTTGACACCGATGTGTTCGACCGTCCCCTGCACGTCATCGAGGGAGAGCGCATCGCCAATGCCGAAGGGCTTATCGAGCGCGATCGAGAGTGAGGCGAGCAGGTCCGCGAGCACGGTCTGCACGGCGAGCGCAAGCGCAATGCCGCCGATGCCGAGTCCGGCGAGCAGCGGCTTGATCTCGACCCCGAGGTTATCCAGCGCGAGGAGCGCCGCGATCCCCCAGATGAGGATCCCCGCACCGAACAGGATCACTTCCATCGAGCTCCTGAGGAGCGTGTCCGGACCGCTCGAGCGCGCGCGACGCGCATCGATCGCAAAGCGCACGGCGGTCATCGCCCAGCGCGCCGCCTGCATCCAGAAGAGCAGCACCAGCGCGATGGTGAGCCAGCGCTCGACGCGCGGCGGGAAGGTAAGGTCGCGCGAGGCGAGCCACACGGCCGCACCCCACAGGAACACGCGACTGGTGCGCGCCACCAGCACCGCGGTCAGCTCCACCGCAAAGTTCCCCGTGCCGTACTCGCCCCGGCGGCGGCGGCGCGCGCTGATGACGCGCTTCAGGAGCGGCAGGATCGTGAAGGTAATGAGAAAGATGCCGAGCGCGATCGCCCAGGTACCGAGCTCATTGCCCAGGAACTCGATGTGTCCCAGATTGCGCCAACCGGACATCTGCGCCGAAACTCCCCGATGAAGGCGGCGAACCTTACCGGGTTCTCACACGCGCGACTATGCGTCCCCCTCCGCATCGTTCATGCCCAGCTCCTTTAGCTTGCGCGTGAGGGTGTTGCGTCCCCAGCCGATCAGCCGGGCGGCCTCCTGGCGGTGGCCCTGCGTGCGCTTCAGCGCCGCGCGGATCAGCACGCGCTCAAACTCGCGGCAGCGCCACATCCAGCAGCGGCTCCCCGCCGGCCTGGGCGGCGCGCTGCGCCCAGGCAGCCAGGGCGCTCGCCCAGTCGGGTGCCTCGCTGTGGCCCGCGGGGCTCGTGAGCTCGGGGGGCAGATCCGCCAGGTGCACCTCGCTTCCGGGAGCCAGCACCGAGAGCCGCCGGCACAGGTTGACGAGCTCGCGGACGTTCCCCGGCCAGTCGTGGGCGGCCAGGCGCGCCAGCGCCTCGGGGGCGAGCGCCTTGGGCTCGACGCCGAGCTCCGCCGCCGCCACCAGCATGTAGTGCCGCAGCAGATCCGGAATGTCCTCGCCGCGCGCACGCAGCGGCGGCAGCTCGATGCGGATGACGTTCAGACGATGATAGAGATCCTCGCGGAACAGCCCGCGCCCCAGGCGGTCTTCGAGCGCCTGGTGCGTGGCGGCGATGACGCGTACATCGACGCGGATCGGGGTCTGGCCGCCCACGCGGTAGAACTCCCCTTCGGCGAGCACACGCAGCAGGCGCGTCTGCAGCGGCAGCGACATGTCGCCGATCTCATCCAGGAAGAGCGTGCCGCCGTCGGCCTGCTCGAAGCGGCCGCGGCGTTGCGTGTCGGCGCCGGTAAAGGCGCCGCGCTCATGGCCGAAGAGCTCCGACTCGAGCAGATCCGCCGGGATCGCCGCGGTGTTGAGCGCGACGAAGGGCTTGCCCGCGCGCGGGCTGTGCTCGTGCAGGGCTCGCGCCACGAGCTCCTTGCCGGTGCCGGACTCCCCGGTGATGAGCACCGTCACGCTCGAGCGGGCGAGCCGGCCGATGGCGCGGAACACCTGCTGCATCGCCGGTGCACGCCCGAGGAGCTCCGGGATGCGCGTGGCGCCGGCAGCATCCCCGTTGCCCGGCGCCGCCCCGTTGGCCGCGCGGCGCACGAGCGCCACCGCCTTGTCGATATCGAAGGGCTTGGGTAAGTACTCGAACGCCCCGCCCTCGTAAGCGGAGACGGCGCTGCCAAGATCCGAGTGCGCGGTCATGACGATCACCGGCAGCGTCGGGCGCGCATCGCGGATGAGGCGCAGCAGCTCGAGCCCCGAGGCACCGGGCATGCGGATGTCGGTGATGAGGACGTCCGGGGACTCGCGGCGCAGCGCATCGAGCGCAGGTTCCGCGGCCTCGAAGGCGCGCGGCGCCATGCCGTCGTTGCGCAGGGCGCGCTCCAGCACCCAGCGGATGGAGGCATCGTCGTCGACCAGCCACACACGTAGAGCAGTGTTCATGGATCCTCTCCCAGGGGCAGGAGCAGTGTGAACACCGTGCGCCCCATTTCGCTTTCAAATTCGATGATGCCGCCGTTGCGGGTGACGAGTTCCTGCGCCACCGCGAGCCCGAGGCCCGTGCCGTTGGCGCGCCCGGTGACGAGCGGATAGAAGATCGAGGAGCGCAGGTGCGCGGGCACCCCCGGGCCGTTGTCCTCGATCTGCACGCTTGCGATCAGGCGGTGCTGCACCGAGCCGATGCTGACATTTGAGCGCGCGCGGGTGCGCAGCACGATGCGCCCGAGATCCCCCTGCGCCTGCAGCGCGTTGCGCGCCACGTTCAGCAGTGCCTGGATCATCTGGTGCCGATCGAGCATGGCGTTGGGCAGGCTCGGATCGTAGTCGCGCTCGATCACGACGCCGCTCGGCGCTTCGGCGCGCAAGAGGTGATACACGTGCTCGCAGATCTCGTGCACGTTGAGCGAGCTTTTGGCCGGGGCACGCGTGGGACCGGACATCGAGTCGACGAGCGCGGTGAGCCGGTCGGCCTCCCCGATGATGAGCTGGGTGTACTCGCGCAGCGCGGCGGCGGGCAGTTCCCGCTCGAGCAGCTGCGCCGCCCCGCGCAGGCCGCCCAGGGGATTTTTGATCTCGTGCGCGAGCTGGCGAACCATGAGACGGCTGCCGTCCAGCCGCGCGAGCAGGTCGTTCTCGCGCGTGATGCGCTGGCGCTGAGTGGTGTCGGCGATCTCGAGCAGGAGCTGCGTGCCGGTGAGACCGCTGAAGGGGGTGATGGTGACATCCAGCGTACGCACCTCACGCGGCGCCCCCGCCGGGCGCAGCGCCACCTCCCGATCCGCGATGCTCTCGCCGGTCTCGAGCGCGCGACGCAGGATGCGGCTCAGGCCTTCCGCGTCATGCAGGAAATCGGTGAACGGCCGGCCGCGCGCCATCTTCAGGCTGAAGGCGAGCAGGTCCTGCGCGGCAACGTTCGCGTACACGGGGCACAGCTGCGCATCGAGCATCACGATGCCGGTGGCGAGCGCATCGAGCAGATCCGCCGCGTCAAAGTGCGAGAGCGCCGAAGGGGCGGCCTGCTCAAGCGCCATGAGGGCCCCGCCCCGCCGCCAGCGAGACCGGCGCGCCGCGCGCGCGTCTCAGTGCGGCTTGATGGGGTTGACCGGGTTCTGGGTCGAGGGCTGGGTCACGCTGAAGGTGACCGCCGGGGTCTGGCACATGAGCGCGCCATTGCCATCGCGCACCACGGCCTGCACGGTATGCGTGCCGCGCTCGATCGGGGAGAGCGTGAACTGGGTGCCCACGGGCTGGGCGTTGTTCAGCGGCGAGCCGTCCAGCATGAGAAAGATCTGATCCCCGGCATGCAGCGATGGGTCGGTGCGCACCACGATGCTCAGGGACTCGATATTGGGGTAATTCTGATTGTCCCCGGGCTGAGCAATCGCGCAGCCGGTGTAGGCGGCCGAGGAGGCGGCCGCATTTGAGGGCGCCGCCTGCGCAGCGCCACCGCCCGCCGCGTACGGAGCGGACTTGTAGGTCTGCACCGCCTGCACGTGCACCTTCTCGGCATTCGGGTGCGGCTGATCCGAGTAATGCACCACGCCGTCCTCGTCGACCCACTTGTAGACCGTGGCCGCGAGCACCGCTGAACAGACCAGCGACATTAAGGTAAACAGGAGTGTGCGCATCGGGATCCAGCATAACCCTCATGCCGCCGCGGAACAAAAGCGCATAGCGGCGTTGGGCGCACGCCGCCACCCGCGCCCCTTTCCCCCCCACGCCTGCAGGGCGGCCACGGCACGGGCCGCAGCTGCGAGGTGTGAGTGAGAACCCTGGCTGTCGCATCAGTGGATCAGCAGCTGTAGTACAGCTCCAGCTCGATCGGGTGGGTGGACATGCGAAAGCTTGCGTGACCTCCTGCATCTTCAGGTCCATGTAGGCATCGATCACATCGTTGGTGAACACGCCGCCGCGCGTGAGGAACTCGCGATCCTTGTCGAGATGCTCGAGCGCCATGTCGAGCGAGTGGCACACGGTCGGAATGTGCTTCGCCTCCTCGGGCTCCAGGTCGTAGAGATCCTTGTCGGCCGGATCGCCCGGATGGATCTTGTTCTGGATGCCATCGAGGCCGGCCATCATCATGGCCGTGAAGGCGAAGTACGGATTCGCGCGTCGAGTCCGGGAAACGCACCTCGATGCGGCGCGCCTTGGGATTGGAGACCCATGGAATGCGGATCGAGGCGGAGCGGTTGCGGGCCGAGTAGGCGAGCATCACCGGCGCCTCAAAGCCCGGCACCAGGCGCTTGTAGCTGTTGGTGCCGGCGTTGGTGAAGGCGTTGAGCGCCTTGGCGTGCTTGATGATGCCGCCGATGTAGTAGAGCGCCAGGTCCGAAAGTCCCCCGTACTTGTCACCGGCAAAGAGCGCCTTGCCCTCCTTCTGCAGCGACTGGTGCACGTGCATGCCGCTGCCGTTGTCCCCGACGAGGGGCTTGGGCATGAAGGTTGCGGTCTTGCCATAGCCGTGCGCCACGTTGTGCACGGCGTACTTCAGGATCTGCACCTGGTCGGCCTTGTAGACGAGCGTGCCGGCGCCGATGCCGATCTCGGACTGGCCGGCCGGTCGCCACCTCGTGGTGATGCACTTCGACCTTAAGTCCCATCTCCTCGCAGGCCAGACACATCGCCGAGCGGATGTCCTGGAAGGCATCCACCGGGGGCACCGGGAAGTAGCCGCCCTTGATGCCGGGGCGGTGGCCCTTGTTGCCGTCCTGATAGTCCGTGCTGGAGTTCCAGGCGCCCTGCACCGAGTCGATCTCGTAGGAGGCCCCGCGCATCTCGTTGGCCAAAGCGCACGCTGTCGAAGATGAAGAATTCGTTTTCCGGGCCGAAGAGCGCCGCCGTCGGCGATGCCGGTGGACTTCAGGTACGCCTCGGCGCGCTTCGCGAGCGAGCGCGGATCGCGCTCGTAGCCCTGCATCGTCGCAGGCTCGATGACATCGCAGCGGATGTTGACCGTGGTCTCCTCGAAGAACGGATCGATGACCGCCGTCGTGGCATCGGGCATCAGGATCATGTCCGACTCGTTGATGCCCTTCCAGCCGGCGATCGAGGAACCGTCGAACATCTTGCCGTCGCGGAACAGATCCTCGTCGACGAGCCGCGCCGGGATCGTCACGTGCTGCTCCTTGCCGCGCGTGTCGGTGAAGCGCAGGTCCGCGAACTTCGCCTGTTTTTCTTTTATGAGCTTCAGCACATCACTGGGTGTCATATCGCCTCCGGGAAAGGGGTAGAAACCTTACCGCTCAAAAACCCAATAGGGCCTCGCGCCCGAATGAGCGGCAGAGGCCTCGGGCGTTGCAGGCCGCGTGCCACCCTTGGGGCGGCCGAAATCAATCACTTACGGTGCAATCGATCGGCATGATGCACCTTATTGGTGCGCAAGGCCACGCCAGCTGCACCAAACGTGTGCGAACGGGCCCGGGGCACCGCGGCCGATCCGCACCGGGACCGCGCGTCGCGCGCTGCTGGTGCAGCCGGGGCATCGCGCCGGGCGTGCTGTGGCGGCTCAAGCGGCATTGAGGCGGCCGGACGGTGCGCGCCGTTATACTCGCGCGCTCTTTTTGAGGTGTTGGTCAGTCTCACCCATGAAAACCGGTCGCGCACCGCGCACGTTTCAGGACCTGATCTTTGCCCTGCAGCTGTACTGGGCGGAACAGGGCTGCCTCATCCTGCAGCCCTACGATATGGAGGTGGGCGCGGGCACGTTTCACACCGCCACCTTCCTGCGCGCCGTGGGACCGGAACCGTGGCGGGCCGCCTATGTGCAACCGTCCCGCCGTCCGACCGACGGGCGCTATGGGGAGAATCCCTTCCGCCTGCAGCACTACTACCAGTACCAGGTGGTGATCAAACCCTCGCCGCTGGAGATTGTGGATCTGTACCTGGGAAGCCTCGCGGCACTCGGGCTCGATCCTCTGGTGCACGACGTGCGCTTCGTCGAGGACAACTGGGAGTCCCCGACGCTCGGGGCCTGGGGCCTGGGCTGGGAGGTGTGGCTGAATGGCATGGAGGTCACCCAGTTCACCTACTTCCAGCAGGTCGGCGGGCTGGACTGCCGTCCGGTGACCGGCGAGATCACGTACGGCCTTGAGCGGCTGGCGATGTACCTGCAGGGGGTCGAGAGCATCTACGACATTCTCTGGAGCGAGGGGCCCTGCGGGCGCATCACGTACGGGGACATCTTCCACCAGAACGAAGTCGAGCAGTCCGCGTACAACTTCGAGCACGCCGACGTGCCGACGCTGCTCAGGCAGTTCGAGGATCACGAGCGCATCTGCAAGAAGCTGCTCGAGGCGAAGCTCGCCCTGCCCGCGTATGAGCAGGTACTGAAGGCCTCCCACGCCTTCAATCTGCTCGATGCGCGCCGCGCCATCTCGGTTACCGAGCGGCAGCGCTACATTCTCAAGGTGCGCGCACTCGCCAGCGCCGTGGCCAAAACCTACTACGAGAGCCGCGCGGCGCTGGGCTTCCCGCTGCGCCGTGCGGACGCGGCCGCATCCGGGGTGAGCGCGGCGTGAAGGTCGAGCATCACGACTTTCTCCTGGAGATCGGCACCGAGGAGCTGCCCCCGCGGGCGCTGCTGACGCTGCAGAAGGCCCTGGTCTCGGGGCTCGGCGCCGGGCTCGACAAGGCGCAGCTCGCGCACGGTGAGCTCACCGGGTATGCGACGCCACGGCGTCTGGCCGTGTGGGTGAAGCGCCTGGCCACGCGCCAGCCCGAACAGCACCTGAAGCGCAAGGGACCGCCGCTCGCGGCGGCCTTTGACGCGGCCGGCGCCCCGACTCGCGCGGCACTCGCCTTCGCAGAAAGCTGCGGCGTGAACGTCGCCACCCTCGAGCGGTTCCAGGAGGGTAAGGGCACGTTTCTCTTCTTCGTCGGCACCCGGCCCGGGGAGCGCGCGGCGGAACTCCTGCCCGGCATGGTGCAGACAGCGCTCGATCAGCTGCCCATTCCGCGCCGCATGCACTGGGGGGCGGGTGATGCCCTGTTCGTGCGCCCGGTGCACTGGCTGCTGATGCTCTTCGGCCAGGACGTGGTGCCGGCGACCCTGCTCGAGACGCCCGCCGGCCACATCACCTACGGGCACCGCTTTCATGCGCCCAAGCCGCTGCGCATCACGAGTGCCGGCGCCTACGAGCGTACGCTGCGCGAACGCGGCCGGGTGCTCGCGGACTTCAGCATGCGCCGCGAGCGCATCCGCACCGAGGTGAACTCGCTGGCACGCAGCCTGAACGGCCGGGCACTGATCGGCGAGGAGCTCCTCGAGGAGGTCACGGCGCTCGTGGAATGGCCGGTCGCCCTCGCCGGGCGCTTCGAGGAGCGCTTCCTCTCGCTGCCGCGCGAAGTACTGATCTCCACACTCGAGGATCATCAGCGCTATTTCCCCGTCGAGGATGCCGCCGGACAGCTGCTGCCCGCCTTCATCACCGTCAGCAATATCGAGAGCCGCGATCCGGTCAAGGTGCGCGAAGGCAACGAGCGCGTGGTGCGTCCACGCCTGGCGGACGCTGCGTTTTTCTGGGAACAGGACCGCAAGCAGCCCCTCGCGGCGCGGCTGGCGCGGCTGGATGTCGTCACTTTCCAGAGCAAACTCGGCTCCCTCGGAGACAAGACGCGTCGCATCATCGGGCTCGCGACCGACGTCGCCGTTGCCATCAACGCGCCGGTGGACGCCACGCGTCGCGCGGCGGAGCTGTGCAAGTGCGATCTGCTCACGAGCATGGTGGGGGAGTTCCCGGACCTGCAGGGGGTCATGGGCGCTTATTACGCGCGCGCGGATGGTGAGGCCGCCGAAGTGGCCGACGCCATCCGTGAGCACTACCTGCCGCGCGCGGCCGGAGATGCGCTGCCCTCGACACGTACCGGCATCGCGGTCGCGATCGCCGACAAGCTCGACACACTCGCTGCAATATTTGCGATCGGCGAACGCCCGACCGGCAACAAGGACCCCTTCGGGCTGCGCCGCGGCGCCCTCGGCGTGCAGCGCATCCTCATCGAACAGGGCCTGGAGCTGGATCTGAAGCGCCTCATCGATCTGGCCGTGGCTGGCGTGCGCGCGGACATCGATCGGGTGCGCGCGGAAGGGGGGCAGCGGCGGCGAAGGCTCACGTGGGCGCCGACGTCGTCGCCGCCTGGATCTACGACTTCCTGATGGAGCGCCTGCGCGCGTATTACCTGGAGCGCATCAGTGCGGCACCGGGGCGCGCGGCGGTGACCCCCGAGATGTTCGACGCGGTGCTGGCCGCGCGCCCGGCATCGCCGCTGGATTTTGATGCGCGCCTGAAGGCGCTCAGCGCCTTCCTCGACCTGCCCGAGGCCGGCAGTCTCACGGCCGCCAACAAGCGCATCGCCAACATCCTGCGCAAGGCCCCCGCCGCGGCCGCAGCGCAGATCGACATCGAACAGCTGCGCGAGCCGGCCGAGGTGCGCCTGTACGATTCCATGCGGGCGCTGAAGGATGCGGTGGCGGCGGCGACGGCGCAGCGGCAGTACACGGCCGCGCTCGGCCGGCTCGCGCAGCTGCGACCCGCCGTGGATGCCTTCTTCGATGCGGTTATGGTCATGGATGAGAACCCGCAGCTGCGCGCGAACCGCCTGAGCCTGCTGGCGCAGCTGCAGGCATTGTTCGGCGGGGTCGCGGACCTCTCGCGACTGCCCGGTTGAGCGCGACGCGCGCAAGCGGCGCCACGCGGCGGCGCGGCCCGCTGGTGCAGGGCCTCGGCTCGCTCTTCTTTACCGGGTTTCTGTTCGTCTGGACGTTTCTTTACGCCATTGCGTTCGTGCTCATGTGTCTGTTCCTGCCCTTTGCGCGCCGCTTCGTGCTGGTCCGCTTCTATGCGGGCAGCATCCTGTGGGTGCTCAGGTGGAGCTGCGGCCTGAGCTATCAGATCGAGGGCGCGCCGCTGCCGGAGGGCTGCCACATTGCGCTCTGGAAGCACTCCTCCTCCTGGGAAACCATGGCGATGATGGTGGTGTTTCCGCGCCAGGTGTGGGTACTCAAGCGCGAACTGGTATGGATTCCGGTCGTCGGCCTCGGGGTGCTGCAGATGCACGCAATCGCCATCGACCGCAAGGCCGGCCACTCGGCGGTCTCGCAGGTGATCGAGCAGGGCAAAGAGCGGCTCGATGAGGGTGACTGGATCATGATCTTCCCCGAGGGCACGCGCATGGCCGCGGGCGAGACGCGCCGTTACGGGGTGAGCGGGACGCTGCTCGCGCAGCAAACCGGCAAGCTCCTCGTGCCCGTGGCGCACAACGCCGGCTACTACTGGCCGCGGCGCGGACTCATGAAGAAGCCGGGCACCGTGCGCGTGGTCATCGGTGCGCCGGTCTCCCCGGCCGGACGCGACGTGCGCGAAGTGAACGAGGAGATCCAGGCGTGGGTAGAGGCGACCGTGCGCCGTCTCATGCCCGATGCGCAGTAGCGCGCTTGCGAGCGCGCCGTCGGCTTCAGACGTCGAGGTTCATGACCGACAGTGCGTTCTTCTCGATGAATTCGCGCCGCGGTTCCACCTGATCGCCCATGAGCGTCGTGAAGATGTCATCCGCTGCAACCGCATCATCGATCTTCACCTGCAGCAGGCGGCGGGTCTCCGGATTGATGGTGGTCTCCCACAGTTGTTCCGGGTTCATCTCGCCGAGTCCCTTGTAGCGCTGGATCGACTGGCCCTTCTTCACCTGCTCGAACAGCCAGTTCATCGCCTCCTTGAAGGAGCCCACTTCACGGCGCTCGTTGCCACGCGTGACAAAGGCGCCCTCGCCGATTAACCCGGCGAGCGTGCGCGCAAGCTCTGCGATGCGCTGGTACTCGGCCGACTCAAAGAACTCGCGCGGCAGGTACTTGTGGGTGGGTGTGCCGTGCTCGGTCTTGTGCACGATCACGCGCGCGGCGTGACCATCCGCGGCCGCTCGGGTCTCGACCCGGTAGGTACGCGTCCCATCGGCCAGTGCATTCAGGTGCTGATTCAGATCCGCCGCCCAGCCACGCAGCCAGTCGGCGCGGTCGAAGTTCGCGGGCGTGACCTCGGGCATGTAAATGAGCTGCTCGAGCAGGCGGTCGTCGTAGCGCTTCGACCAACGCTTGACGATGGCCTGCACCTCCATGTACTTGCGCGCGAGCAGCTCAAGCCCCGAGCCTGACAGCGGCGGCGCGAGGGCGTTGACGTGCAGGCCGGCGTTCTCGAGCGCGCCGTTGAGCAGCAGTTGATTGAGCTCGTTATCGTCCTTGACGTACGTTTCCTGCTTGCCGCGTTTCACTTTGTAAAGCGGCGGCTGCGCGATGTAGATGTGGCCGCGCTCGATCAGCTCGGGCATCTGCCGATAGAAGAACGTAAGCAGGAGCGTCCGTATGTGCGAGCCGTCAACGTCCGCATCGGTCATGATCGCAACGGTGTGATAGCGCAGCTTGCCGATGTCGAAGTCGTCTTTGCCGATCCCGCAACCTAACGCGGTGATGAGCGTGCCGACCTCAGCGGATGAGAGCATCTTGTCGAAGCGCGCACGCTCGACGTTGAGGATCTTCCCCTTCAGCGGCAGGATCGCCTGCGTGCGCCGGTCACGTCCCTGCTTGGCGGAGCCGCCGGCGGAGTCTCCCTCGACGATGAAGATCTCCGAGAGCGCGGGATCTTTTTCCTGACAGTCAGCGAGTTTTCCCGGAAGCCCGGCGATATCGAGCGCGCCCTTGCGGCGGGTCATCTCGCGCGCCTTGCGCGCCGCTTCGCGTGCGCGGGCCGCCTCGACCATCTTGGCAACAATCGCGCGTGCTTCCTGCGGATGCTCGAGCAGAAACTCCTGCAGCTTGGTGCCGACCGCGTTCTCCACCACGCCCTTCACTTCCGAGGAAACCAACTTGTCCTTGGTCTGCGAGGAGAACTTCGGATCCGGCAGTTTCACTGACAGGATCGCGGTGAGGCCCTCGCGCGCATCATCACCGGTCATCGGGATCCGGTCCTTCTTGCCGGAGAGTTCCTTCTCGACGTAGTCATTCAGGGTGCGCGTGAGCGCGCTGCGAAAACCGGCCAGGTGGGTGCCGCCGTCCTTCTGCGGAATATTGTTGGTGTAGCAGAACATGCTCTCCTGATAGGAGTCATTCCACTGCAACGCGACTTCCACCGACACCGGCCCGTCCTGCGTGCGAAACCAGAACACGGTCTCGTGCACCGGCGTGCGCGTGCGGTTCAGATAGGCGACGAACGCCTGCAGGCCGCCGGCGTGCGCAAACACGTCGGATTTGTTTTCGCGCTCGTCGATGAGTTCGATGCGCACACCGGAATTGAGGAACGACAATTCGCGCAGCCGCTTGGCGAGAATGTCGTAATGAAAACTGATGTTGGTGAAGATCTGCGAGCTCGGGCGAAAGCGGATGACCGTACCGCGGTCGTGTGTTTCGCCGACTTCCGCCAAGGGCGCGACCGGTTCACCCAGGTGATATTCCTGGCGGTGCAGCTTGCCGTCGCGGGAGATGTTCAGCAGCAGGTAGGCCGAGAGTGCGTTCACGACCGACACGCCCACCCCGTGCAGGCCGCCGGAGACCTTGTAGGAGCTGTCATCGAACTTACCGCCCGAATGCAGCACGGTCATGATCACTTCGGCCGCCGAGCGCCCCTCCTCGGGGTGGATATCCACAGGAATGCCGCGGCCGTTATCGGACACGGTGATGGATTCGTCGGCGTGGATGGTGACGACGATGCGATCGCAGTAACCGGCCAGGGACTCGTCGATGGAGTTATCGACGACTTCAAAAACCATGTGGTGCAGCCCGGTGCCATCGTCGGTATCCCCGATATACATCCCGGGGCGTTTGCGCACCGCATCAAGACCCTTTAAGACTTTGATTTTACTGGAATCGTAGACGTCGTCTGCGGCCATGAAATGACTCAGTTTTGTGACACGGCATTATACCGGTTGCACCCTCCCCCGATCCACGTGGAACGTGCGTTCCGGCGCGCCGAAAAGCTGCGATTCTGCGGTCAGCGACGTCACAATTAGTTGCGATCGCAACTGTATGACCTGCTCGATGAAAAGGCGCAGCCGCTCGGCATCAAGCTCTGCGGCCGGATCATCCAGGAGCAGCGTCGGCGTCGTCCCCGTGAGCGCCTGCAGCAGGCGCAGCTGCGCCACCGTCATCGCGACCGCGACCAGTTTCTGCTGGCCGCGCGAGAGCACTTCCCGCGCCGGTCGGCCCCCCAGACGCACGGCGACGTCCGCCCGATGCGGCCCGGCGTGAGTCAGGCCCCGCAGTTCATCGCGCGCCCGCGAGGCGACCAGGGCCTCAGCGAGTGTGCGACCCGCGCTCCAGCCGCGCAGGTAGTGCAGCTGCACGTCGAGCCCGCTGAGCGCGGTTACTGCCTCCTGCCAGTACGGTCGCAGCTGCTCAAGAAAGCTCTGGCGGGATTCGGCGATCACCTCCCCGGCGCGGACCAGCTCCATGTCCCAGGCGGTGGCCTGCTGCGGCTGTGTCTTCAGGGCGGCGTTGCGCTGTTTGAGCGCGCGCGTATAGCGCAGCCAGGTCTCCGCGAACACAGGTTCCACGTGGAACACCGCCCAGTCCATCCAGCGCCGGCGGCGATGCCCGCCCTCCTCGAGGAGCTTGTGCACGCCCGGCTCGATGACCTGCACCGCAAATACCTGCGACAGCTCCGCCAGTGAGGACACCGCGCGACCCGAGACCCGTGCCGCGACGGCGGACGCGCGGGCCTCAAAGCCGACGGTCTGGGCGAAATCGCCCAAGCGGACCTGCCCAATGACTCTCAGATGATCCTGTCCAGCGCGAATCAGGCGTTCAGTGTTTCTCGTGCGGAACGATCGGCCGCGGCCCAAAAGAAAGATGGCCTCCAGCAGCGAGGTCTTTCCGGAGCCATTGTCACCCCACAGAAGCGTGAGCCCCGGCGCCACCTCCAGCTCGGCGTGTTCAATGGACCGCACATTGCCGACGGTGATGGAGACGAGGCTCATGCCGGGATTGTCGTCCGGGCCGGCGTCGCCAGGCCGCCGCCGGTGTCGGGCGTGCCGCCGATGCAAGACCCCCTCGGGGCGGAACCGGCTCCCCGCGGGCGCCGACGTTCCACGTGGAACCGGGGTAAGGCGTGAGGCGCGATCCCCGCCTGGGCGGGCGCACCGTCTCCCCCGTCCGCCGCCGCCGCTGACTCCCGCCACGTGCGCGTCAACCCGGGTGCCGACGCCCCGAAGGCAAGCTCCATCGCCGAGCCGCCGCCGTCGCCTCGGGGCACCGTCCGTGTTCCACGTGGAACCCGCGCACCGGATGGGGGCTGCAGAAGAAGTGAAAACGCCGTGCCCCACCGGCCATCGTCGCAAGGAGGTGGCGCGCAAAACGGGGGTGGCCGCGGTGTCGCAGAGCGCCGGCGCTCCGGGAGGCGCCAGTGGCGCCGGGCGTTCAACCCGGGGCCGATCGGCCCCCATGCCGGGCGCCGCGGCGACGCCCCGGTCATCGCCGTCCGCCCTAGAGCCGCATCGGCATCACGACGTAGCGCGTGTGTGCCGTGCCGGGCGCATGGATCAGGCAGCTGCTGTTGGAGTCGGTGAGTCCGATCTCGACCTTGTCACCCTCGATGGCACTCAGGGCATCGAGCAGGTAATTCACGTTGAAGCCGATCTCCACTTCCTCGCCCTTGTACGAGACCTCGACCTGGTCTTCGGCCTCTTCCTGCTCCGGATTGTGGGCCTGCAGGGTCAGAAGATCCGGCCGTGCCGTCAGGCGGATCCCGCGGTATTTCTCGTTCGACAGGATGGCCGTGCGCTGCAGCGCCTGGCGCAGCGTCTCGCGGTCCGCTTCCACCGTCCGGGGCGGGCTGCTGGGGATTACACGGCCGTACTCCGGGAAACGACCATCGATCAGCTTCGAAGTGAAGCGAATATCGCCGATCTGGGCGCGAACGTGATTGGTCCCGATCGCAAGCTCGATATCCCCCTCGGTACCGAGGATCCGCTGCAGCTCGAGGACCCCCTTGCGCGGAATGATCACCTGGTGCGTGGTTTTCGCCTTGCCGGCCAGCTCCATCTCGCACAGGGCGAGGCGATGCCCGTCGGTGGCGACCGCCCGCAGGGCCTTGCCGTCGGTCTCGAGCAGCAGTCCGTTGAGGTAGTAGCGCACGTCCTGCTGCGCCATCGAGAAATGTGTCTTATCGATAAGTCTGCGGAACTCGCCCTGCGGCACCGTGAGGGTCTGCTGCGCGTTGATTTCTTCGACGAGCGGAAATTCCGCAGCCGGCAGACTCGACAACGTGAAGCGGCTGCGCCCGGCGCGCACGGAAACCCGCTCGCCCTCGGTACTGAGCGTAACGCTGGTTTTCTCGGGTAATGAGCGAAAAATATCGAGCAGCTTGCGTCCCGGAATCGTGATGTCACCGCTTTGCTGCACGCTCACCTGCGTGGCGGCAACGAGCTCCACCTCAAGATCCGTGCCCGTCACGCTCAGACGGTTCTCGCGCGCCGCGAGCAGCACGTTCGCGAGCACCGGCATGGTCTGGCGGCGCTCCACAACACCGATGACACTCTGCAGGGGACTCAGGAGATCTTCGCGCGTGGCCGTCAGCTTCATGGGGTTTTAACTCTCTCTGAAAACAATCTTTGTAGGATTAAAGCTCTCTTATTGTAGGAATTATAGAGCCCGATGATAACGGTAATAAGATAATTTATGTATGTAAATCAATAAATTGAATCGATTTTAGCCGGGCATATCGTGTAGGAGGAACTACCGAAGTGCTGTGTGGCTCCTGTGCATAACTTTATCCCCAACTGCGCTCACAGGTAATCCACAGTCAACCGGCCAGGGTTCTCAACAGGTTCGAATAATCTTCCTTCATCCGCTGCTCGAGGTCGCGTAATTCCTTGATGCGCCTGCAGGCATGCAGCACGGTCGTGTGATCGCGGCCGCCGAAAGCATCCCCGATCTCCGGAAGACTGTGGGTGGTGAGTTCCTTCGAAAGCGCCATCGCCACCTGGCGCGGACGGGCCACCGAGCGGCTGCGGCGCTTGGAGAGCAGGTCCGCCAGGCGCACCTTGTAGTAGTCGGCCACCGTCTTCTGAATGTTCTCGATGGTGACGAGTTTGGCCTGCAGTGACAGCAGGTCCTTGAGCGCTTCCTTGGTAAATTCCAGGGTGATGGCGCGCCCGGTGAAGCGCGAGTTGGCGATCACGCGCCGCAGCGCACCCTCAAGCTCGCGCACGTTGGAACGGATGCGCTTGGCGATGAAGAACGCGACTTCCTCGGGCAGCGTGACGCCGACCACGTGCGCCTTTGTCATGAGGATCGCAACGCACGTCTCCAGCTCCGGCGGCTCGATCGCCACCGTGAGTCCCCAGCCGAAGCGCGACTTCAGACGCTCCTCAAGACCGTCGACCTCCTTCGGGTACCGATCACAGGTGAGGATGACCTGATGCTGCCCTTCGAGCAGCTCATTGAAGGTATGGAAGAACTCCTCCTGCGAGCGGTCTTTTCCGGCAAAAAACTGGATATCGTCGATGAGGAGCGCATCGAGGGAGCGGTACGCGGTCTTGAACTCGTTCATCGAGTTGTGTTGCAGCGCGCGCACCATGTCCCCGACGAAGCGCTCCGAGTGGATGTAGGCGATGCGCGCTTCCGGATCGCGCTGCTTCACCAGATGCGCGATGGCATGCATCAGGTGCGTCTTGCCAAGACCAACACCCCCATAGAGGAACAGCGGGTTGTAGGCGCGCCCGGGATTCTCGGCGACCTGCAAGGAGGCGGCTTTGGCGAGTTGGTTGCTCTTGCCCTCGACGAAGCTGGCGAAGGTGAAGTCCGCATTCAGCCGCGCGCCAACGACGAGGCCCTCGGCGCGCCGCGGGCGGCTCGGCAGCACCGGCGCGGGCACCCCGCGCAGCGGGGTTGCACGCGCGCCGACCTCCACGGTGACAATGGGCGCATCCCCGGTGCTCTCGTCCCGCAGCAGCTCCCCGATGCGGGGCAGCAGATTGGCGTTGATCCAGTCCACCACGAAGCGGTTGGGTGCCAGGAGCTTCAGCGCCCCATTGCCCTCCATCGCCTGCAGCGGCCGCACCCAGGTATTGAATTGCTGCTCCGGAAGCTCCGTCTCCAACGCGCCCATGCAGCGAGTCCAAAGCGACGCTTCCACGCGCGTTGCCTCCGCGACGTTTTTTTGAACGTAAAGGGAAAGGTCGCGAAGTCTATACTGATCGCGGGGCGTGCTGAAGGCTTTCCCGAACTGAAAATATTGACACCTTGACGCTCAACGGCTTAGCCTTGCCGCCCTTTTTTGAGCGCCACGGATCGTTCACGGAGCCCACGGCATGAAGCGTACCTATCAACCGAGCAAAGTGCGTCGCAAGCGCACCCACGGGTTCCGTGCGCGCATGGCCACCAAGAACGGCCGCAAGGTGCTCGCGCGGCGCCGCGCCAAGGGCCGGCGCAAGCTGATACCCTAAATAAGGCGGGTCACGCGCACGGCTTGCGTAGCGCTAAGGGCCCCGATTCTGAAGTTTTCCTCAAGGGCTCGATGCCAGGGCGGCTCACTCTGCCGGCGCGACTTCGCCTGCGGCGCAAACGCGACTTTGATGCCGCCTATGCGCGCGGGCGACGCATGGGTGATGGGTTCTTTGCGGTGACTGCGGCCATAAATGATGCGGGCGCGCCGCGCCTGGGTCTTGCGGTGGCGGTGCGCGTCGCCGGCGGCGCCGTCGGGCGTAACCGCATCCGGCGCATCATTCGCGAGTCCTTCCGCCTGCATCAGCGCGAGATCCCCGCCGTGGACCTGGTGGTGAGCGCGCGCCCCAAGGCGCGCACGGCCTCCGGAGGGCAGCTGCACGAGAGCCTGGCGGCGCTGTGGAAGAAAGTCGGTGAGCAATGCGCTACCTCGTCGCCTTCCTGATCCGTGTCTATCAGTGGACGCTCAGCCCGCTGCTCGGGCCCGCGTGCCGCTTCTACCCGAGCTGCTCGCACTACGCGCGCGAGGCCATCCTGCGCTTTGGCCTGCTGCGCGGCGGGTGGCTTGCCCTGAAACGTCTCGGGCGCTGTCATCCCTGGCATCCCGGGGGCTTTGATCCCGTGCCGCCCACCGCGGCGGCCCTCGTCTGCACGCATCACGCCCATGAGCAATAACTTCCTGCCCAACAGTCCGCGCGTTTACCTGTGGGTGGCCCTGGGGCTGCTCCTGTTCCTGAACGTCGAGTACTGGTTCAAGGACTACGCACCGCCGCCGGTGTCCGAGGCGACGGCGGTGGCGGGCGCCATCCCGGCTCCACCGGCGAACGATCTGAGCCAGCGCCTGCCGGCCGGTGCACAAAGTCCGGCGGGCGCAAGTCCCGCCGCCCCGGTGGCCGCGGCTGCGGCGGAGTCTGCCGCCGCGACGCCGGTCGCCGCCGCCGCACCGATGGTGAACGTCCGCACCGACGTGTACGACATCGACATCAGCACGCGCGGCGGCACGCTTGCGCGCGCGGACCTGCTCGCCTATCCGCAGGTGAAGGGTGAAGCCGCCCCGGTGCGTCTGGAGAACCAGGACTCCCCGCAGACGCTCTATGAGCTGCAGTCAGGCCTCAGCGGCCCGGCCGGCGCCGAGTACCCGGATCAGTCGGCGCTCTTTACGAGCGCGAGTCCTGAGTACCGCATGGGCAGCAGCGCCGAGCTGCGTGTGCCGCTCACCTGGAGCGCCAACGGCGTCACCGTCACCAAGACCTTCATCTTCAAGCGCGGCCGCTACGCGATCGGCGTCGAGTACGCGGTGCACAACGGGGGCAGCGCGCCGTGGGAAGTGCGGCCGTACGCGCAGATCGTGCGTAACGATCCGCGCACCAAGCGCTCGTATTTCGATGTCGGCAGCTACGCCTTTCACGGCCCGGCGATACACGACGGCACCAAGTACCGGCCGCTCGATCCGACGAGTCATGATGCAACTCAGCTCTCGCTCGAGGTGCGCGGCGGGTGGCTCGCCGCCCTGCAGCACTACTTCGTGAGCGCCATCGTGCCGCCGCGGGGCGAGCCGTGGCATTTCTCGCTGCAGTTGGCGGCCGATCAGTACCAGCTCGCCGCCACTGGCCCCCTGCAGACGGTCGCCCCGGGCGCGAGTGCGCAGTTCCCGCTCACGTTCTTCGTCGGACCGAAGCTGCAGGATCAGCTCGATGCCACCGCGCCGGAGCTCGACCGCGTCGCCGATTACGGAAGATTGTGGTTCCTGGCACAGCCCCTGTACCTGCTGCTCGCCAAGGTGCACGCCCTCACCGGCAACTGGGGCATCGCCATCATCGTCGTCACGTTTCTCCTGAAGCTGCTCTTCTACCCGCTCTCGGAAGCGAGCGGCCGCTCGATGGCGAAGATGAAAACCCTGCAGCCGCGCATCAAGAACCTGCAGGAGACCTACAAGGACGACCGCGAGAAGCTCGGGCGCGCCATGATGGAGCTGTACCAGCGCGAGAAGATCAATCCGGTGGCCGGATGCCTGCCGATCATCATCCAGATTCCGGTGTTCATCGCCTTCTACTGGGCACTGCTCGAGAGCGTCGAGATGCGCCAGGCGCCGTTCGCCTTCTGGATCCACGATCTGTCCTCACGCGATCCCTGGTTCATTCTCCCGGCGATCATGGCGGTGGCGATGTTCGTGCAGTACAAGCTCAACCCCGCGCCGCCGGATCCGGTGCAGGCGAAGGTGTTCATGATCATGCCGCTGGCGATGTCGGTGATGTTCGCGTTCTTCCCGGCGGGCCTGGTGCTTTATTGGGTGACCAACACGGTTCTGTCCATCGCGCAGCAGTGGAACATCAACCGCCGCATCGAGGCGGCCTCGGCAGCCAAGCGCGCCAACTGAAATCCGCGCCGCCTTCCTTTCCGGGTGCCCGTGGCGGTAGCCTTCAGCGGCAGACCGACATGACACGTACGGACACCATCGTGGCCGCGGCCACCCCCCCGGGCCGGGGAGGTATCGGCATCGTGCGCCTCTCCGGACCCAAGGCGCCGCAGATTGCCGCCGTGATGCTCGGGGAGCTGCCGCCGGCGCGCACGGCGAGCTTCAGCCGCTTCCTGGACGCGAGCGGGGAAGCCCTCGATGCCGGGCTCGCGCTCTTCTTTCCCGCACCACATTCCTACACCGGCGAGCACGTGCTCGAGCTGCAGGGCCACGGGGGACCGGTGGTGATGGAGGCGCTGCTCGGGCGCGCGCTTGAGCTTGGCGCGCGGCGCGCGCTGCCCGGGGAATTCACCCAGCGCGCCTTCCTCAACGACAAGCTCGATCTGGCGCAGGCCGAGGCGATCGCCGATCTCATCGACGCCGGCTCACGCGAGGCGGCGCGCGCGGCGATGCGCTCGCTGCAGGGGGAGTTCTCCACCATGGTGCGCGGGCTCACCGAGGCGGTGATTGACCTGCGCACCTACGTTGAGGCGGCCATCGACTTTCCGGAAGAAGAGATTGACTTCCTCGCCGACCGCGAGCTCGCCGAGCGCTTCCAGAGGGTGCGCGATCACTTCGAGGGCGTGCTCGATTCGGCTCGCCAGGGACGTTTGCTGCGCGAGGGCATGACGGTCGTCATCGCCGGGCGGCCGAATGCCGGCAAGTCGAGCCTGCTGAACCGTCTGGCCGGCTACGACGCGGCGATCGTCACCCCCATACCCGGGACGACGCGCGACATCGTGCGCGAGCGCATCGCCATCGATGGCATGCCGCTGCACGTACTCGACACCGCCGGCTTGCGCGAGGCGGCGGGGGATCTGGTGGAGGAGGAGGGCATCCGGCGGGCGCAGGCGGAGATGGCGCGCGCGGATCGGGTGCTCTTCGTGATCGATGCCAGCGAAGATCCGACCGGGCTGGCGTTTCGTGAGGAGCACGCCCGGCTGCCGGCGGACGTGCCCGTGACGCTGGTGTTCAACAAGTGCGATCTGGCGGCCGGTGTGCCAGTGGCCGACACCCTCAGCGGGCCACCGCGCATCACGCTCTCGGCGCTCAGCGGCGCGGGGCTGCAGGAGCTGCGCGCGCACCTGAAGCACTGCATGGGCTACCAGAGCGTGGAGGCGGGCGCGGTGAGCGCGCGGCGCCGGCACCTGGAAGCCCTCGCCCTCGCACGCCACCACACCGAGGAGGCGGCGCGCCAGCTGACCGAGACGCGTGCCGGGGAGCTGGTGGCCGAGGAACTGCGCGCCGCACAGCAGGCGCTGTGCGGCATCACGGGGGAATTCACGAGCGAGGACCTCCTCGGGCGCATCTTTGCCGGGTTCTGCATCGGCAAATAGTCCGTCGCGGCAAAGGCGACTTCAGCGGGCCGGACCTGCGCCCATGCGCGCCTCCAGCGCGCGCGCGAGCGTCCGCGGCGCCGCGAGACAGTAGCTGAGTTCGACGATGTTGGTCACTTCGCGCCAGTCGATCGCGCCGCGGTCAAGCCGCAGGCCGAACCAGCCGCGCGCGCCGATGTAGGCGGGCAGGTAGTAACGCTCAGGAAAGCGGGCCACGCGATCAACGCCCTCCCCGAGGGAGGACCTGACGCACACCGAGACGATGCCATCGCCGTGATGGCTGTTGAGAAAGTACGCGAACACCTTCTGGCGCACGCGAAAGTCGGCGTGATCGCCGCGCAGGGCGCGCAGCGCCTCCGGCAGCGCAAGACAGATCTCCGACACTCGGGTGAGCCGCGGGTCCTCGGTGCTTGCCGCCATGGCGTTCATCCTGACTTTCAGCGCGCCGCGCCCCTGAGTGAAAGATCCTTGCTGTAGACGACGTTCATGACGTTGTCGTACCAGCCCTGCACCTGCGGTTTCACCAGGTGCTTGTTGACGTAGAAGTACAGCGGCAGCAGCGGATGATCGGCAAGCATCACACGCTCGGCCTCCTCGAGCAGCTGCCGTCGCTGCGCCGGGTCCGCCTGCGCGGCGGCGCGCTCGAGCAACCCATCGTACTGCGCATTGCGGTAGTGCGGCAGGTTCACACCGAAATCACTCTTCAGGTACTGCGCGAACGTATAGGCGTCGTTGTAGTCACCGACCCAGCTCGAGCGGAACATCTGCACATCGCCCCGATCGATGTCCTGCAGCAGGGACTTGAACTCCACCTGCGTGAGTGTCACCTGCACCCCGAGTGCCTCCTGCCACATGGAGGCGATCGCGAGCGCGACCTTCGTGTGCACTTCGCCGGCGTTGTAGCGCAGCTCAAAACGCAGCGGCTTCTCGCCCGAGTAGCCGGCCGCCCGGTAGAGCCGCTGCGCTTCCTGCACGCGTGCCGCCATCGGCTCAGCGCGGTAGTCGAAGGCCTGGGGGCTGTAGTTGTCGATCCCGGGCGGCACCCAGCCGTAGGCGGGCAGCTCGCCCACCCGCAGGATGAGCTGTGCCAGCTTCTCACGGTCGATGACGAGTGAGAGCGCGCGGCGCAGCGGCGCATTGTCCTTGAAGGGTGCGCGGCGCAGGTTGAAGCCGTAGTAGTAGGTGGTGAGCTGCGGGGCGACGTGCAGCTGATCGGCAAGATTCGCCTTGATCCAGTCGAACTGCCCGCGCGGCACGACGAAGGTGACGTCGAGCTCGCCGCCGCGGTAGCGCGCCAGCTCCGCGTTCTCATCCGGAATCAGCAGGTACTTCACCCCCTCAAGATGCGTGGCCGCGTCATTCCAGTAGCGGTGGTTGCGCAGCGCGAGGATGTAGGAGCCCTGCACCCACTCGCTCAGGACGAACGCGCCGTTCGCGGGCATGAGCCCGGGGCGCGCAAACCCCTGCGGGTGCGCGGCGAGCGTCGCGCGGTGCACCGGGCAGGTGCTCGGGTGCGACAGCAGCGTCGGCAGATAGGGCGCAGGTTGGGTCAGGGTAATGATGAGGGTTGCATCGTCGGGTGCCGCGACCCCTAAGTCGGTCGGTGGCCTCTGTCCGGCGACGATCGCCGCGGTGTGGGTGATGACATCCACATACTCCGCGTAGCCGGAACCGGTGGCCGGATCCACCAGGCGCTCGAGCGCGGCCACGAAATCCGCCGCGACCACCGGATCACCGTTCGACCAGCGCGCTTCCGGACGCAGCCGGAACGTGTAGGTGCGCCCGTCTGCGCTCACCTCCCAGCTGCGTGCCACCCCCGGGGCAACGTGCGCGTTGCGGTCGAGCGTCGTGAGCCCCTCGCACAGATCGCGCAGGATGCTCTGCGCCTCAAAACCGCGCGCCTTCTGCGGGTCGAGCGAATCCGGATCCGGTCCCCCGCCGCGCACCAGGATCGCCGCCGGCGCGGCAGCGGCAGGTGCCGGGGAGCGCGCACAGCCGCCGAGGCCAGCGAGTACGGCGAAGGCGCCGAGCAGCGCGCCGGCGCGCGCCCTCATCGGGGGCGTACGCGGTGGCGGTTGATTTCGGTGCGCAAGGCGGCGGTCGCCGCGCGCGCAGCGTGCGCGAAGTCCGCACCCTGGGAGCTGTAGAGGATGGCGCGCGAGGAGCTCAGCAGAAGTCCGGTGCCGGCGGCCGTCTGCCCGGCACGCACCGCCTTCTCGACGTCCCCGCCCTGGGCGCCGATGCCCGGCAGCAGCAGCGGCATGTCCCCGACGAGCGCGCGCACCGCGGCCAGCTCCTGCGGGTAGGTGGCGCCGACGACCAGGAGGCAGTTGCCGCGCGTGTTCCAGCGCTGCGCGGCCAGCTCCGCCACCACCTGGTAAAGCGGCCGCTCGCCGACCTTCAGATCCTGCAGGTCGCGGCCCCCGGGATTGGAGGTGCGGCACAGGACGAGGATGCCCTTCTCGGCATGGCGCAGGAACGGCTCGAGTGCATCGGTGCCCAGATACGGATTCACCGTCACCGCATCGGCGCCGTAGCGTTCGAAGGCCTCGTGCGCGTAGCGCTCGGCCGTGTTGCCGACGTCGCCGCGCTTCGCATCGAGGATCACCGGTACCTGCGGGTAGGTCTGATGAATGTACTCGATGGTACGCGCCAGCTGCTCTTCGGCAGCATAGGCGGCGTAGTGCGCGAACTGCGGCTTGAACGCGCACACCAGATCGTGGGTGGCATCGATGATGGCGCGGTTGAAGTGGAAGATCGGCGAGGACTCGGCCGCGATCGGTCGGGGGAAGCGCTCGAGCTCCGGGTCAAGCCCCACGCACACGAGCGAGTCGTGCTGCTCCCAGGCGCGCTGCAGCCGCTCGATGAAGCCGCTCATGCCACCTGCGCGCGCGCGCCGTCGCGCTTCAGATACACGAGCAGGATCTGCACCGCCGCCGGGGTCACCCCGGGAAGCCGTGCCGCCTGCCCGAGGGTGGCGGGGCGCACTTCGCACAGCTTCTGGCGTACCTCGTGCGAGAGGCCGCTCATGCGAGCGTAATCGAGCTCCCGCGGGAGCTGCATTTCCTCGTGGCGCCGTGCACGCGCGATCTCCTCGTGCTGCCGCTCGATGTAGCCGGCGTACTTGGCGCGCACCTCGACCTGGGTGCGCACCTGGGGCGCCAACCGATCATCGGCCGCACCCGGTGCGGCCCAGGCGGGCAGCCCGGTCAGCTCACTCAGGGCCTCGTAGCTGACCTGCGGGCGCCGCAGCAGTTCAAAGGCGCTCGTATCACGGGTGAGGGGGCCCCCGAGTACCCGCGTGCTCCAGGCGGCCGGAACCTCGGCGCCCTTCAGCCGTATCTGGGTGAGGCGCGCGACTTCGGCTTCCGAGAGGTGCGCCTTGGCCTCGAACAAGCCCCAGCGTTCATCATCGATCAGCCCCAGACGGCGACCGCGCGGGGTGAGGCGCAGGTCCGCGTTGTCCTCGCGCAGGAGCAGGCGGTGCTCCGCGCGGCTGGTGAACATGCGGTAGGGCTCACGCGTGCCGCGGGTCACCAGATCATCGATGAGGACACCGAGGTAGGCCTCGCTGCGCAGCGGGACCCAGGGCGCATCGCCCCGGACCGCGAGGGCGGCGTTGATGCCGGCGATGAGCCCCTGCGCGGCCGCTTCCTCGTAGCCGGTCGTGCCGTTGATCTGCCCGGCAAAGTACAGACCCGCGAGCGAGCGCGTCTCGAGCGAGCTCTTCAGGTCCCGCGGGTCGAAGAAGTCGTACTCGATCGCGTAGCCGGGACGGGTGAGGTGCGCGCGCTCGCAGCCGCGGATGCTGTGCACGAACGCCGTCTGCACATCAAAGGGCAGGCTGGTGGAGATCCCGTTCGGGTAGACCTCATGCGTGTGAAGTCCCTCGGGCTCCATGAAGATCTGGTGCGAAGGCTTTTCCGCAAAGCGCACCACCTTGTCCTCGACGGAGGGGCAGTAGCGGGGACCCACGCCCTCGATGAGCCCGGTGAACATCGGGGAGCGGTCGGTGGCGGCGCGGATGATCTCGTGCGTACGCTCATTTGTGCTGGTAATGAAACAGTCAGTCTGCCGCGGATGATCACTGACGCGCCCAAGATACGAAAAGACCGGTGTGGGTGTATCGCCCGGCTGGCGCGTCATGAGGGACCAGTCCAGGGAGCGTCCGTCCAGGCGCGGCGGTGTGCCGGTCTTCAGACGCCCCACGCGCAGCGCAAGCTCGCGCAGGCGGCTGGCGAGGCGGTTGGACGGGGCATCCCCGGCGCGGCCCCCGGGAACGTTCTGCAGGCCCACGTGGATGCGCCCGCCCAGGAAGGTGCCGACGGTGAGGATGACGGCGGGCGCCTCTATCGTGATGCCACCGACCGTGACGACGCCGCGAACGCGCCCGCCCTCGATGAGCAGGTCGGCGGCCTCCTGCTGAAAGAGCGCAAGGTTCGGCTGGCTCTCCAGCTGAGTCCGGATGGCCTGCCGGTAGAGCTGACGGTCCGCCTGCGCGCGCGTTGCGCGCACCGCCGGCCCCTTGCTCGCATTGAGGGTGCGGAACTGGATGCCGGCCGCATCCGCGGCGCGCGCCATGGCGCCCCCGAGCGCGTCGATCTCGCGCACCAGGTGTCCCTTGCCGATGCCCCCGATCGCCGGGTTGCAGCTCATCGCCCCGAGCGTCTCCAGGCACTGCGTGATGAGCAGCGTGCGCGCGCCGAGGCGCGCGGCCGCAAGGGCCGCCTCGGTTCCGGCATGCCCGCCGCCGATCACCAGGACATCCGGCGCGGACGCAGAAGAGGGGTTTTGGGTCATGGCTGTCGCGCCCGCGCCGGGCGTTCCGACCTTGCGCGGGCGACGCGTATTGTAGGGCCCCGCCGGCGGATGACGAGCACTCCTTGAGGCCCCCGGGGCTTCCCAGGCGAGGGCGTGCCGCAGTAGTGTTGTCTCAGGCAACACTCAGGGCCGCATCCGATGACCGACGTCGATGAGGTGCGCGAATTCAATCGCTTCTATACCCGCCAGATCGGTCTCCTGGCCGAACACCTGCCGGCGAGTGAGCTCTCGCTCCCCGAGGCGCGCGTGCTCTACGAGCTGGCGCGCGGCGGTGAGCGCACCGCGGCGGACCTGGCGCGACTTCTGAGGATGGACAAGGCGCACCTCAGCCGGATTCTCTCGCGCTTCAGGGCGCGCGGGCTCCTCGAGAGCCGCGTGAGCCCCGAGCACGCCAGGCACCGGCTGCTGCGGCTCACGGACGCCGGCCGCCGCACGTTCGCGGCCGCCGATCAGGGAACACGTGCGGCCATGGACGAGCTCCTGGGGCCGCTGGATGCTAACGCCCGTCAGAAGCTCCTCGGCGCGATGCGCGAGATCCGCGAAGTCTTCGGTGCCGAGGCGCGCGAGGCGAGTGTTCGCCTGCGTGCACCGGAGCCTGGGGATCTTGGCTGGATCACCCATCGGCAGGGGCTCCTCTACCACCGCGAATATGGCTGGGACCGCACCTACGAGGGGCTGGTCTGCGAGATCCTCGGAAAATTCATCGCCCACTTCGACGCGACGCGCGAGGAGGCGTGGGTGGCTGAGCGCTGCGGCAGCATCGTCGGCTCGGTGTTTCTGATGAGGAGCGAAGAGC
Source organism: uncultured Pseudomonadota bacterium (assembly GCA_963742045.1). Taxonomy (GTDB): domain Bacteria; phylum Pseudomonadota; class Gammaproteobacteria; order Steroidobacterales; family Steroidobacteraceae; genus 13-2-20CM-66-19. The sequence continues at coordinate 3,278,068 of CAVUKE010000003.1, read as the reverse complement.
CGGACAGCGCAAGACTGCGGCTGCTTTATGTGGAGCCGGGCGCCCGTCGCCTGGGTGTCGGCCGCACTCTGGTCAACACCTGCATCGAGCACGCGCGTGCGTTGGGCTACCGAAGGATCACGCTTTGGACCAACGACGTGCTCGTCGCCGCGCGCCGCATCTATCAGGCGGCGGGCTTTAAGCTGATCGAGGAGCGCGCGCATCATTCATTCGGCCACGACCTCGTCGGGCAAACGTGGACGCTCGAATTGATCCCGCGAGCGACGGACGCTGACAACGCACAGAAGTTATAGTACCGAAATCGTGTCCCTCATCGATGACTGCCGCCGAGAAGTCACCGGCATCGAGGCGGGGCACCGCAAAGATGTCTATCGATAGATGAGCCATACGAAAGCCGCTCTGCGCACGGCCCTTAGCGCCCTCGCTCTGAGCACCCTTGTCGCTCCTGCACCGGCGACACCGCCTGTGACGGGTGCGCTTCTCTTGGCCCCCTGCCAGATCGAGCATCCGCTGCGACTCACCGTCGTGCCGGCTGAGTGCGGCGTGCTCGAGGTGCCCGAGAATCCGCAGGAGCCTCACGGACGTACGATCGGGCTGCACGTGGCGCGCGTGGCGGCGATCAACCGCCGCAAGCAGCCCGATGCGCTCTTCGTTCTCGCCGGCGGTCCGGGGCAGGCCGCGAGCGCTTTTTACGCGAGCGTCGCCGCAGCGTTTGAGCGGATCCAGCGCGAGCGCGACATCGTGCTCATCGATCAGCGCGGCACCGGCGCCTCAAATCCCCTCGACTGCGCCGAGGACGAGGAGCAGCTGCTGCAGGTCTCCGAGGCGCAGATCACCGCCGCCACAGAGCGCTGCCTCGAGGGTCTGCGTGCGCGGGCCCGTCCCGCTTACTACACCACCAGTCTTGCCGTGTTGGATCTTGAGCGCGTGCGCGCCGCGCTCGGCTACGAGCGGATCAATCTCTACGGGGTCTCCTATGGCACGCGTGTCGCGCAGCAGTACCTGCGGCATTTCCCGGCGCGCGTGCGCACGCTGATCCTCGATGGGGTGGTGCCGATGCAGCTGGCCGTGGGGCCGGCGGTGGCCACGGATGCGGAGCAGGCGCTGCGCAGCATCCTGCGGCGCTGTGCCGCGGACCGGAGCTGCGCCGAGCGCTTCGGGGATCCGACGCGCGACTACGAGGCGCTGCGCACGCAGCTCGCGCAGCACCCCGTGCCGGTGAGGCTCGCCGACCCCACGAGCGGTGTGGCCCGGCAGCTCAATTTCAACCCGGATCAGCTCGCGAGCGTGCTGCGGCTGGGCGGCTACAGCGCCGATTACGCAGCCCTCCTGCCGCTCTTGCTGCACGCGGCCGCGGCGGGGGATTTCGCGCCCCTCGGCGCGCAGTTTTTCTGGCTCGAGCGCTCCTATGGCGGCCTTGCGGTCGGCATGAACAACAGCGTGGTGTGTGCCGAGGACGTCCCCTTCTACGCGGTGAGCGCGCTCGAGCGTGCGCGCATCGCGGCGACCTTCATGGGCACGAGCCAGCTGGATGCCCTCACCCTCATCTGCCGTATCTGGCCGCACGGCCCGGTGGATGCTGACCTGCACGCGCCGCTGCACAGCGAGGTGCCGGCGCTCCTGCTCTCCGGCGGGGATGACCCGGTGACGCCGCCGGCGTACGCGGTGGCCGCGGCGCGCGGCCTGCCGCACGCGCTCACCCTGGTGCTGCCCGGGTTCGGGCACGGGCAGCTCACCGCGCCTTGCATGGACCGCGTGCTCGCGCGCTTCCTTGAGCTCGGCTCGGTGAATGCCCTGGATACGGCCTGCACCCGCAACGCGCGCCCGATGCCCTTTTTCACCTCGGTGAACGGGCCGGCGCCGTGATCGAGGCACGTGAGCTCTCGAAGCACTTCGGCGCGGTGCAGGCGGTGCGCGCGGTGAGCCTGACTGCCGGCGACGGTCGCATCACAGGACTCCTGGGTCCCAACGGCGCGGGCAAGTCCACGACCCTGCGCATGCTCTACACGGTGCTCAGGCCCGATTGCGGGGACGCCCTCATCGACGGGCACAGCGCCGTGCATGCGCCGCTTGAGGCCGCGCGGCGCCTGGGGGTGCTCACGCACGCCGCGGGCATCTACCCGAACCTGAGCGCGCGCGAGAACATCCTGTACTTCGCGGCCCTGTACGGGCTCTCCGGCAGTGCGGCCCGGGAGCGCGCCGCGGAACTCATCGGGCTTCTGGAGATGGAGGAATTCGCCGACCGCCGCGCGAAGGGCTTCTCGCAGGGCGAGCGGGTGAAGACCGCGCTTGCGCGCGCCCTCGTGCACCGCCCGCGCAACCTCATCCTCGATGAGCCGACCAACGGACTGGATGTCATGGCGGTGCGCGCCCTGCGTCGGCTGCTGCGGCAGCTGCGCGATGCGGGGCACTGCGTGCTCTTCTCCAGCCACGTCATGCAGGAGGTGAGCGTGCTGTGCGATGAGCTGATCATCATCGCCGGCGGGGCGGTGATCGGGAGCGGCACGCCGGAGGCGATCGCCGCGCGCGCCGGCAGCGACACACTGGAGGATGCGTTCGTGCAGCTGACCGGCGGGGCGACGCAGGGCTAAGCCGTGCGCGCCATCCTCATCGTTTTCCTCAAGGAGTTTCGCGAGAACCTGCGCGAGCGGCGCACGCTGTTCACCGCCCTGATCCTGGGTCCGCTGCTCGGTCCGGTACTGTTCGCCGGACTGCTCGGGCTGCAGATCCACCGCAGCAGCGGGGCCGGTGAGCGCCCGCTCGCCCTCGCCGTGGCCCACGGCGAGCGCGCGCCGAACCTGATGCAGTTCCTGAAGGAGGCCGGCGTCACGGTGACCGCGGTGCCGTACGAGGCCGCCGCGGCGCGCAGCGCCGTGCAGGCCCATCGCCACGAGCGCGTGCTGAGCGTGACGGCGCAGTACGCCGCGCACCTGAGCGAGGGCTCGCCCGCGCCGCTTGAGCTGTATGCGGACGCCTCGGACGCCGCTGCGAGCGCCGATACGCAGCGCGTGCGCGCGCTCCTTGCTCAGTACGCATCGCAGCTGGCGCACCTGCGCATCCTCGCGCGCGGCGTCGATCCCCTCGTGCTCTCGCCGCTGGCGGTGCAGGATGTGGATGTCTCGACACCGACGACGCGCTCGGTGCTGCTGCTGGGCACCTTAAGCTACCTCATGCTGCTCACCATGCTCATGGGCGGAATGTACCTGGCGATCGATGCGACGGCCGGCGAGCGCGAGCGCGGCTCGCTCGAGCCGCTGCTCACCGTGCCGGTGCCGCGCGCCCACCTCATCTTCGGCAAGATCCTGGCCACCTGCGCCTACATGCTGCTCTCGCTCTGCCTCACCGTGTTCGCCTTCGGCATTCTGCTGCGCTTCACCGGTCTGGAACGCTTCGGCATGAGCATTAACTTCGGCCCCTGGGTGGCGCTGCGTCTGATTCTCTACTGCCTGCCGTTCGTGCCGCTCGCCGCCGCGCTCATGACCATCGTCGCCGCCTACACGCGCACCTACCGCGAAGCGCAGTCGTATCTGGGGGTCGTGCTGCTCGTGCCGACGCTGCCGCTGGCATTTGCCGGCGTGCTCGGCCTGCGCCCGACGCTGCCGCTCATGGCGCTGCCCTCACTCAGCCAGCACTTTCTCATCACGAGTCTGCTGCGCGACGAGCCGCTGCCGTTGGCGTACGTTGCGGTGTCGGTGACCGCGACGCTGTTACTCGGGGCGCTGCTGGTACTGATCGCCGGCCGTCTGTACCGGCGCGAGGCGCTGCTCGGCTGAAGCGCCGCCGAGGCGGGCGTGCAGCTGCGCGAAGTGCCGGTCGGCGAAGGCGCGCGCCTCGATCTCGAAGCGGTTGTTCCAGTAGCCGTGCCGCAGGCACTCCGCAAGGTAGCGGGCGACGGTGAGCCTGCCCGGCTGCCACTGGTGGATGACGTGGCAGTACTCGTGCAGCATCAGCCAGGGGTTGCTGAAGAAGTCCTGCGCGCTGCCGCGCAGATAAATGCGCTGGCGGCGCGTGGTGGCGAGCGCGCGGCCGTGCAGGCGCACGAACCAGGAGTGCTCGATGACGCGCACCTGATCGAGCGGAACCGCAAGAATGCTCTCGAGCGCGGCGCGCAGCTCGGCAGGGACGGCGGCTTCGCGGGCGCGTGGCATGGGCGCACTTTACGCGCGCGTGTGCACCCACCCCATACTGGGCCGGAAGCGCAGCGCGCGCGCCGGCCCTGCCGCGATGTCCTCGGGCAGGAGGCGCACGCCGGCATCCTCCAGGTAGCGCTTCACCAGTGCCACCACCATCGCGCAGGTGGCTTCCGCCTGCGGCGAATCGGCCAGGTGCACCACGATGCGCGCCTGCAGGTGACGCGCGGCCGGGACCGCCTCGCGCAGCGAGGCCACGCAACGATCCAGAAGCAGCAGCTCGGTCGCAAGCGTGGTGTCGGTGACGTCGGCGGGCTTGGAGGTGCGCACGATGCAGCGCAGGTGCAGCAAGGCGCCCGCCTCCTCGGTCGCATCGTACACGCACACCGCGATCGCTGAAGTCAGCTCGGTGACGAGCAGCACGTCGCCCGAAGTGACCTCGAACTTATCCGGCGCGACGTTGATTTCGCGGGTTGCCATCCTCAGTTGTATACCGTCTCGTTGCGCGAGCATGCGCGGCCTCCTGCCCAAACTATGAACTGCCGCACGCGGCGCGGGTAGAATATGCGAAGGCGTACCATCGGACATGGAAACATGAAATATCTCCTCGGTGCCGTGCTGGCGTGCGCACTAATGAGCCCGGTGCTGGCACAGCAACCGCCGGTGTCGTCGATTCGCGTCACCGGGGACTCGCAGCTGAGCGCCAAGCCCGATCGCGTGCAGATCGACATCGGCGTCACGACGCACGCCGAACACTCGCAGGAAGCGGCCGCGGAGAACGCACGCCAGGTGGATGCGGTGCTGAGCGCGCTCAAGAAGGCCGCCGGCCCCACGGCAGTACTCAAGACTGTCAACTACTCGCTGTCTCCGACCTACAAGTACCAAAATGGTCACGAGCCGGCCCTCACCGGCTACAGTGCCGCGAACATCGTGCAGGTGACGCTCGATGATTTGACAAAGATCAGCAACGTAATCGATGCGGCCGCGCAGGCCGGCGCCAACAACGTGCGCGGCATCTCCTTCACGCTGCGTGACCAGGACAGCGTGCATGCCGAGGCGCTGCGCAAGGCGGCGGCCAAGGCGCGCGCGGATGCCGAGGTGCTGGCGGCGGCGCTGGGACTTAAGATCGTGCGCGTGCTCAGCGTCGAGGAGAGCGGCGGCGGGCGCTTCGTGCCGGTGATGCGCACCATGTCGATGGCACCCGCGGCGGGGGCCGAGGTGGCGACACCGATCGAATCGGGCACGCTCGATATCTCGGCGAGTCTTGTGCTGACGGTGGAGGTCGCGCCGCGTTAGCGGCGCGCGGGCGGCTCACTTGCGCCAGTACGCCGGCCGCGCCAGCACCACGATGCTGAAGATCTCCAGGCGCCCGAGCAGCATCGCCGCGGTACAGATCCAGATCTGCAGCGCGCTCAGGGAATGAAAGTTGTGCACCGCCCCGGGTGCGCCGAAGCCGTGGGCGGTGTTGTTGATCGAGGCCACCACCGCGGCGACGGATGAGTCAAAGTCCAGTCCCGTGAGCAGCATCGCGAAGGTGAGGAACGCCACGGTGACGAAGTAAAGAAAGATGAAGGCGAGCACCGCGTGGCCGACCGAATCGGGGATGGCACGGCCGCCGATGCGCACCGGTGCCATCGCCGCCGGGTGGATGAGGAGCTTCAGTTCCCGCCCCGTCTGCCGCGCCAGCAGCAGCGCGCGGAACATCTTGATGCCGCCGCCGGTGGAGCCGGTGCTGCACACGATGCAGGTGAGGAACAGCATCCAGTAGGGGGCGAACACCGGCCAGCTCTGGTAGTCCTCGGTGGTGAGCCCGCTGGTCGTTGCCTGCGAGATGACGTTGAAGGCGGACGCGCGCAGCGACTGCCAGAGATCCGGATAAACCCCGTGCCACTCAAGCAGCGCCGTGATGCCGATGACACTCAGTGCCAGCATCACGAAGATCGCCTTGCACTCCGGATCTTTCTTGTAGGTCTCCAGTGACAGCTGGCGCAGCGCGACGAAGTGGCGCGCAAAGTTCAACGAGGCGATGAGCATCAGCACCACGAGCACGAACTCGATCGGCGCGGAGTCAAAGTAGGCGATGCTGCGGTCGTGGGTCGAGAAGCCGCCGAGCCCGACCGCGGAGAAGGCATGACAGACCGCGTCGAACCAGCTCATGCCGCACAGGCGCAGCGCGCCGATGCCGGCGGCGGTGATGAGCGCGTACACCATCCACAGGTTCTTGGCGGTCTCGCGGATGCGCGGGGTGAGCCGCTCCTCCTTCACCCCCGGCGCCTGGCCCTTGTAAAGCTGCATGCCGCCGACGCCCAGCAGCGGCAGCACCGCGAGCGCCATGACGATGATCCCCAGTCCCCCGATCCACTCGAGCAGGTGACGCCAGAAGTTCAGCGACGGGGGCAGCGCGTCAAGTCCCTCGAGCACGGTGGAGCCGGTCGTGGTGAGCCCGGACATGGACTCGAAGAAGGCGCCGGTGAAGCTCAGGCCCGGGATGCACATGAGCAGCGGCAGCGCGGCGGCCGCCGGCACGAGGACCCACCCCAGGGTCACGAGCAGAAAGCCGTCGCGCGGTTTCAGTTCGCGGCGGAAGCGGTAGGTGGCCAGGGCGAGCAGGCCGCCGCCGCCGGCGGTGATCAGCGCGGCCCTGAGAAAGGGCAGCGCCAGGCCATCCCCGAACCACAGCGAGCCGAGGAACGGCAGGAGGTAGGCCGCCGCGAAGCTTGCCAGCAGGAGACCTAGGACGTGCGCGACCGCCAGCACGAAGCTCGCCTTGCGCCGCCGCTAGCGCGGCGACCGCAGGAACAGCCGCTCGACGGCTTCCAGGTGCCGGCGGTCGGCGAGGAAGAGGATCACATGATCATCGGCGAGCACGCGCGTGTCGTGGTGCGCCATGATCACCTCATCCCCGCGCACCACCGCGCCGATGGAGGCGCCCTCGGGCAGGGAGATCTCCCCCACGGTCCTGCCGATGACGCGCGAACTGCGCTCATCGCCGTGCACGATCGCTTCCAGTGCCTCGGCCGCGCCACGCCTGAGGGCGTGCACGCGCACCACGTCGCCGCGGCGCACGTAGGCGAGCAGTGAACCGATGGTGATGGTCTGCGGGGAGATGGCGATGTCGATGCTGCTCGACTCGACGAGCTCGGTGTAGGAGGGCTTGTTGATGAGCGCCATGACCTTGTGGGCGCCCAGACGCTTGGCGAGCATGGCCGAGAGGATGTTGGCCTCTTCGGAGTTGGTGACCGCGGCGAACACATCGGAGCTGTCGATGTTCTCCTCGATGAGCAGTTCCTCATCGGCGGCGTCCCCGTGCAGCACGATCGCGTGCTCGAGGAGCTCGGAGATCTTGCGCGCGCGGTGCGCGTCGCGCTCGATGAGCTTCACCTGGTTGGTCTTCTCCAGTGTCTTCGCCAGGCGGTAGCCGATGTGGCCGCCGCCGGCGATCATGACGCGCCGCGCCGGATCATCCCCGTGGCGCATCTCCGCCATGGCACGGCGGATGTCATCGCGCGCGGCCAGGAAGAACACCTCATCGCCCTCGGCGATCACCGTGTCGCCCTGGGGCCCGAGCGGGCGCCCGTCGCGGTAGATCGCCACCACGCGCAGCTGCATGTTCGGCAGGTGCTTGGCGAGCTCGCGCAGCGGGTGCCCGACCAGAAGCCCGCCGCGACGCGTTTGCACACCCACGAGGCGCACCTTGCCGTCGGCGAAGTCGAGCACCTGCAGCGTGCCCGGATGGTGGATCAGTCGCTCGACGTACTCGGTCACCAGCTGCTCGGGACTGATGATGACATCCACCGACAGCCCCCCGGGACGGAACAGCTCCGCGCGGCTCGCGTACTCGGCCGCGCGGATGCGCGCGATCTTGGTGGGTGTGCGAAAGAGCGTGAACGCCACATCACAGGCGACCAGATTCACCTCATCGCTCGAGGTGAGCGCGACGATGATCTCCGCCTCCGCAGCACCTGCGGCCTCGAGCACCGTCGGCAGCGCTGCATTGCCCACCACGGTGCGCACGTCGAAGCGGTCCTGCAGCTCGCGCAGCACCTCCTCGTTGACATCGACCACCGTCACATCATTGGCCTCCTCGCGCGAGAGGGCCTGCGCGGCGGTGCGCCCGACCTGGCCGGCGCCGAGGACGAGGATCTTCATGGCAGGCGCCGTGCCGGCCCGCTACAGCGGTTCAAGATTCGCATACTGCACCATCAGCCACTTCGTGCCCTGGCGCTCGAAGCTTACCTGTACCCGGGCGTGCGGTCCGTTACCCTCCACATTCAGGATGACACCGTCCCCGAACTTGCCGTGCCGCACCCGGGCGCCGAGGCGCACACCGGCGGCGGCGGGCTCCTCCGGTGCACGAAAGCGCCCCACGGAGAGCGGGCGTGACACCTGCACCCGCGGGCGCACCTCCTCGAGCAGCTCCTCGGGGACCTCGCGGATGAAGCGCGAGGCCTGAGCGTAGCTGTCGACGCCGTGCAGCCGGCGCTGCTCGGCGCAGGTCAGATACAGCTGGCGCATGGCGCGCGTCATGCCGACATAACACAGCCGCCGCTCCTCCTCGAGGCCGGCCAGGTCATTCAAGGAGCGCTGGTGCGGGAAGAGGCCCTCTTCCATGCCGCTCATGAACACCACCGGGAACTCGAGCCCCTTGGCGCTGTGCAGCGTCATCATCTGCACGCAGTCCTCCCAGGCATCCGCCTGCCCCTCGCCGGACTCGAGCGCCGCGTGCGCCAGAAACGCCTCGAGCGGTGGCAGCTCCGTCGCCTCGGGGGCAAAGCCGCGCGCGGCGCTCACGAGCTCATCGAGGTTCTCGACCCGCGCTTCACCGCGCTCGGCCTTCTCGCGGCGGTAGTGCTCGATGAGCCCGCTCGCCTTGAGCACCTGATCGACCTGCTCGTGCAGCGCAAGGCCTGCGCTCTCGCGCGCGAGGCGCTCGATGAGGCCCATGAAGCCGTGCACGGCGGCGGCCGCCTTGGCGCCGAGGGTGCCGGCCCCGAGCGCCGCCCCGGCCGCGTCCCACAGCGAGCTGCCTGCGCCGCGGGCGTACTCGCGCACCACGTCCAGGCTCTTGGCGCCCACCCCGCGTGTCGGCAGGTTCACCACGCGCTCAAAGGAGGCATCGTCCTTGCGGTTGGAGATCAGGCGCAAATAGGCGAGTGCATCCTTGATCTCGGCGCGCTCGAAGAAGCGCAGCCCGCCGTAGACGCGATACGGCACGCGTGCGGACAGGAACGCCTCTTCCAGCACGCGCGACTGTGCGTTCGAGCGATACAGGATCGCCACCTCGCGCCTGAGGCCCCCGTGCGCCACGTGCTCGCGGATGCGGTGCGTGACGAACTCCGCCTCGTCGCGCTCGTTGAAGGCGGTGTACAGGCGGATCGGGTCGCCCTTGGCACCGCTGGTCCAGAGGTTCTTGCCGAGTCGCCCGGCGTTGTGGGCGATGAGCCCGTTGGCGGCCTCGAGGATGGTGGCGGTGGAGCGGTAGTTCTGCTCGAGCCGAAAGAGCTGCGCGCCCGGGTAGTCGCGGCGGAACTGGTGCAGGTTCTCCACCTGGGCGCCGCGCCAGCGATAAATGGAGTTGTGTGTTACCACGCCGCCGGCGATGAAGTTGTGTGTGCGCTCGATGTTCAGGTCGTAGACTTTGCCGAGGTAATTCTCGGTCTCGATACCCTCCACAACGTCAAGGCCGTTCGACTCGGTGACCACCACCATGCCGGGGCGGATCGCGGAGGCGGTGACGAAGGGTAGCGCGCGCGTGCCCATGAGCCCCATCAGCACATATTGGGCGTCCAGCTCGTCGCGAATGCGTCGAGCGACAGTCATAAGCTCACCGAAGTCCTGGCGCACGGTTTCAAGGCGCCAGCTCTTCGGGTGGTGCTTGACGCCACGCACATTCAGCCCCTGTGCCTCCAGGATGCCACGAACCTTCTGGCAGGTCCCCGCGACTGAGATTCGGTGCATGGGACTTGCGCCGCGACGGTCCGCGCACAGGGTGATGATAATGTTGTGGCGGTTTGAATTGCGGCTTCGGGGGCGGTAGTGCGGCCGCTCGGGATCCAGGCCGACCTCCTCCAGCAGCCGCAGGGCCGCATCGTGGGTGTCGAGAGACCTGAACACCCGAGCGGTGTATTTGTAGTCATGAACCAGGCCGTCACTTGCGCGGCCCTTGCGTGGATCAGACGGCAGCGTCGGCAGGCCGAACCGTAACGAAGTCCCGATCTCATCAAGGCGCGCTTCATTCGCGTTCGCGTGCGTGCGGATGATCCACGTCCCATCCGCATGTTCGTGCACGGAGCGCTGCATGAAGCCCACCATGGGCTTCTCCTGGCCGTTGGTGTAGACCTGCGAGGCACCCAAACGCCAGCCCAGGCCCTCCTTCTGCATCAGATAAAGAAAGTACGTCTGCGGCGTTTCACCCGGAAGGTAGCCGGCGAAGTGCGTGTGTTCAGGGGTGCTACGCAGCACCCGGCCGGAGCGCAGTTGCAGCGACAGCAGGCGCCCGTTGCGCTCGCGCTCGAACGCCGCGGTCACCTTCGCCGCCCGCAACGCACCACTGCCATAGTTTGACATCACCAGATCGCCGGCCGTGACCGCCTCGATCGGGCGTGTGGAGCCGTCAGCCATGCTGATCAGGGTGCCGGCGGGAAGGCACTGGTCATCATCCCCGACGACAAAGGGGTAGTTATCGGTACCGGCGATCAGTTTCACCCACGCGTACTGAATCGAATTAGTGTCCTGGAATTCATCTACGAGCACGTGGCGGAAGCGCCGCCGGTAGTGCTCCAGTACGGCCGCGTTGTCCCTCAAGAGCTCGTGAGCGCGCACCAGCAGCTCCGCGAAGTCCACCACGCCGTTTCTGGCGCAGGTCTCCTCGTACTGGACGTACAGGCGGATCAGCTGCGCACGGGTCGGATCGCCGCTGTCGCTGAGCCCCTTCGGCCGCCGTCCCTCGTCCTTGTTCGAGTTGATGAACCACTGCACCTCGCGGGGAATCCAGCGCGTCTCGTCCAGCTCGGCGGCCCGGATGAGCTTCTTGATGAGGCGCTGCTGATCCTCCGAGTCCATGATCTGGAAGCCCTGCACCAGGCCCGCCTCGCGCCAGTGGATGCGCAGCAGGCGGTGGGCGATGCCGTGGAAGGTGCCGATCCACAAGGCGCTGCCCGGGATGCCGAGCAGCTGCTCGACGCGGCCGCGCATCTCCCCGGCCGCCTTGTTGGTGAAGGTGACGGCGAGGATGTTGTGGGGCGAGGCGCCTTCGGCCTGGATCACCCAGGCGATGCGGTGCGTGAGTACGCGCGTCTTGCCGCTGCCGGCTCCAGCCAGCACCAGCACCGGGCCGAGCGGTGCCGTAACGGCGGCGCGCTGCGCCTCGTTCAGGGGGTTGAGGATCGGCGACAGATCCATAGGGGCGCGCATTCTACGGGAAAGCGGCCCGCTCGGGCTTAGCTCGGGGCGCGCTCCTGCGAGAAGCGCACCAGCGCCACGATGAAGCTCAGGAGCACCGGACCTATGATGAGCCCGAGGATGCCGAAGGCGGCCACCCCGCCGATCGCGCCGATGAAGATGGCGAGCGTGGAGACCTCGGCATGGTGGGCGGTCAGAAGCGGGCGCACGATGTTCTCGGTGATCCACATAAGGCCGGTCCAGACGGCAAGAAAGATCGCCATGCCCCAGTGCCCGGTGAAGGCCAGATACAGCACCGCCGGAATCAGCACGAGCGCGGCCCCCGTCGGCAGGAAGGCGGCGATGGTGGCGAGCACGCCGAACACCACCGGCGAGGGGAGCTTGGCGATCGCAAAGCCGATCCCGACGATCACCCCCTGCAGCACCGCGGTCGCGGCCGAGCCGAATACCACCGCGCGCGTGACGTCGCCCAGGTACTTCAGGAGCTGCGTGCGCCGCGCCCGCTCGACCGGTACGAGCCGCACCAGCTGCTCAAGGATCGCGCGCCCGTCACGCAGCAGGAAGAACAGCACGAAAATCATGAGAAAGAAGCCGATGAGCGTGCCGAACACGTTGAGCGCGACGCTGCCGCCGATCGAGGCGGCGCTCTTGAGAATCGCCTGCAGCCCATCGGTGAGCCAGCCCTGCACCTGCTCTGCGCTGATGCTCGTATTCTCCTGCACCCACTCGACCGCGCCGCCGATCAGGGGGTAGCTCTGGAGCCTGTGGACGAATTCCGGATACGACACATCCGTCTGCGCGCGCAGGTACTCGATGACGCGCGCCACCTGCCCGGCGAACACCGCGCCCAGCACCGAGAGGGGCACGAACACGAGAAACGGCGTGACGCCGGCAATAAGACCTGCGGACCAGGACTTGCGGCCCTTGAACGTGCGCGTCAGGCGCTCGTGCAGCGGATAGAGGATGAAGGCAAGCACCACCGCCCAGCCGATGATGCCGAGGAGCGGTGCGACGATGCGGTAGAAGGCGTAGCCGAGGATCGCCGCGGTGACGATGAGGAAGCAGCGGCGGTAGAACTCCGAATGCATGGCCTCTCTAGAGTATAGGCAAGGCGGCCGTGATGGGATTGTTCACGGCTGCCGCCGCCGCTTCAGGGCGCTGCCGCCGGCGCTAATCCTCGTTGGTTTCCTTGCCGAAGCGGTAATTCACGCGCAGGCCATACACGCGCGGCTCGTTGGTGGTGAGACGCAGGTCGTAGTTGCCGGTGTTGCTGTAGACGATCGCGTTCTTGTCGGTGAGGTTCGTGACGTACAGTTCCGCCAGCCAGTGCCCGCCCGCAGGGTTTAACCCGAAGCGCACGTTCATGAGGGTGTAGCCCGGTTGCAGGATGCGCGGTATTCCGGTGAACGTGCTGTTTTGGTTCAAATCGTTCCACATGTCGCCCTTGTGAGTCATGTCGAACTGCGCGTAACCCTTCATCTGCGCGTTGAGTGGAGCCTCGTAGCGCACATTCCAGCTCCAGCTGAAATACGGTGAGAACGGCAGCCGTTCGTTGACTTCCTGCTGGAACGCGGCATAGGGGCTGGAAATGATGCGTGCATCATCGTAAGTGGCCGCCGCTTGCAACGACCAGTTGTCGTTGATTTTGTAGTCGACGTTGGTTTCGCCGCCATAGATGCGCGCATCCCCCACGTTCACGTAATAGCTGCTGGGGGCGCACACGGTCGGGTCGTAAATGATGGTCTGGAATTGCTTCCAATCCATAACATAGGTCGCACCGTTCCAGATCAGGTGGCCGTTGAGGCTCGTGGATTTCCAGCCGAGCTCGTAGTTGTTGAGCGTGTCAGGCACGTAGGTCTGCGGAACGCCGCTGGCATAGCAGCTCGCCGGAAAGCCGGAATTGGAGCCGCCGTCGCGGAATCCCTGGGAGAAAAGCGCGTAACCGAGCACCTTGTCGGTGAAGTGGTAGTTGATCCCGAAGCGGCTGTCCCACTTGTGCGAGGAGCTCACACTAAGGCTGGGCATTGTCGGCGCGTAGGAGAATTGGCCGAAGGGACTGTAGTACTTGCCGTCCGAGTGGAAGTGCACCGTGCCGGCTTCCACGTTCAGCTTGTCCGTGAGGTCGAAATTGATGTTGATGAACTCGGTGGTCTGCAGGTAGTCCGAACGCGTCATGTACGCGTACCACTCCCCGGCCGGCAGCGATCCGGTGGGTGAGCCGCTGTAGTTGTAATAATTCCACGCCGCGCCTTTGTAGTTCAGCCCCGGCATGTAGTAGGTGCTGCCGGAGTTCTTGTCGCGGGTCTTCTCCCAGTACGCGCCCACGAGCCAGTGCAGGCGACCACCGGGCTTGGAGACGAGCCGCAGCTCATCGGACCAGCGCTCGGGATTGGTGTGGTACTCGTACGTTTGTGTCGGCACGTTGCAGCCGCTGTACGGGCCCGTGCCATAGACCGGGTCATTCAGGCAGGTGAAGCCCTCCTGGGCGCCCCCGAGGTAGTTCTGCATGTACTGCGAATACTCGTTCTGCTGGCGCGTGGGGATCGACCAGTAGGTGCTCGCGAAGACCAGATCGCCGATGCCGACGTCGCCGTCAATGTGCAGGTCCACGATCTTGGACTGGAACTCATGCGACTCAGGCCCGAAGCGCTCGACCGTGCGCGGCGGCAGCGCCGGATCCTCGTCCCAGGCGCCGAGTGTGGACAGGCGCTGGTAATCATAGGTGAGTGATGCGCTCCACTTGTCGTTGAGGTTGTACTGCAGGGCCGCGCGGCCGCCTTCATTGTGCGCGCGGTTGTAATCGTTGCGCGCCCAGGCGGCATTGGTGGAGACGGTCCCGTTCACCCAGGTGCGCGTGGTCAGCTCGTTGTCGATGAAGCCGCCGTGCGAGTCACTGAACCCCGAAGCGCGAAAGCCGAGCACTCCCTCGATGATGGGGAGGTTTACAAACCCTTCGTAGGTCCAGTTCTGCTGGCCATTCTGGATCTGACCGGCGTTGAGGTCGATGCCGGCGCTGACCGAGTTCACGTCGGGCTTGTGGGTGATATAGCGGATCGCACCGGTCATCGAGCCGGCTCCGAAGGTCGTTCCCTGCGGGCCACTGAGCACCTCGATGCGCTCGATGTCGTAGAGATGCAGGTCCGGCTGCACGCTGCCCCAGCTGAGGGAAGAGTCATCCAGGAAGAACCCGACGGCGGAGGTGTTGGAATAGTTGGGGCTGCTGCCGTCGGAGGCGCCGCGCATGACCACGACCTGGGTTCCCGGGCCGACACTCACAAAGGAGATCGTGGGATCCTTCTGCACGTAGTCATCGAGACTTGTGATCCCGAGATTCTGCATGTCCCTGGCAGTGAAGACGTCCACGCTGAGCGGCACGTCCTGCAGGTTCTCCTCGCGCTTGCGCGCGGTAACGACCACTTCCTGAAGACCCCCGCCCGAAGCGGACGAGGAGGTGTCAGCGGCGAGTGTCTCGGCGCGCACCAGCGTGCAGGGGGCGCCCGCCAGTGCCGCGGCAACCGCCACGCCGATCCGGGTGCCCCGTGGGCCCCTCCTGGCAGCAAGCATTGAGCTGCGGGTCGCGCGATTTTGCCTGCGTACATGCATCGGACAACTCCCCAAGAACATGTTGTTAATACGTCACAAAGCCGGAGCTTCCGCCGGAGGGCGCTCATCGGATCATCCTTTGAGCGCTGCCCCTTAGTCAACGATCGTTCAACAAGGATTGGGTCGGGCATGGCCCGCGAAGGTTCAGGCGAAGCGGGTGAGCGCGTCGCCCAGGGCCGCGTGCAGCGGCTCGAGTTCGCGCTCAAAATGACGCCAGTAGCCTACGGCGGACGTGTAAAGCGGCTGGCGCACCTGCTCGGCGCTGGCGGTACGCACCGGGCGGCGCGTGGCATGGAAACTGAGGCACCCGGGCTCGAAGTCGAGGCCGCAGTGCTCCAGCAGCCGTCGGATCTGCGCCTCGGGCTCGCGCACCACGGCCTCGTACTGCACCTGCAGCACCTTGCCCGGCAACACGGCCTCCCAGTGGTCCATAAGCGACAGATAGCAGCGGTAGTAGCGTCCCAGATCATCCAGGCTGTAGCTGAAGGTCTGGCCCGCGGCGAAATGCTGCTTGAAGGTACTGAAGCAGGTGTCCATCGGATGGCGCCGGGCATCGATGATGGTGGCGTGCGGCAGGATGGCCTGAATGAGGCCGACGTGGCTGAAGTTGTTGGGTAATTTGTCGATGAAGTGCTCGCGCCCGGTCCGCAGCGGCGCGGTCTCCTCCAGGTAGCGCTGGCCGAGTGCGGTGAGCTGTGCGGGGGGAATGCCGTTCAGGGTGTCCGGGTAGCCGTCACGGTTGCCCCCGAGGTCATCGAACTGATGCACAAACGTGATGATATTCGGCAGCTCCATGGTGCCTTCCACCCGGGAGTGGCTGGCGAGGATCTGCTCGAGCAGCGTGGACCCCGAGCGCGGCAGCCCCACGATGAAGATGGGCGCGCGGCTCGGATTACCGCTCCCGGCGTGCGCGGCAAAGAATTTCCGATCAAAGAAAGCCCGGATGCGCGCGCTGCGGCGCTCGAAGTCTTCGATGTCAAAGGGGGCGTCGAGCCGGCGCAGTGCGTTGCCCTGCGCGTAGTGTTCGAAGGCCCTGGGGTACGCCTGCCGTTGCTCGAAGGCCCTGCCGAGCGCGAAGTGCAGCTGCGCCGCATCCTCGCGCGGCAGATCCTGCTGCAGCAGCCCGTGCATGGTGGAGATCTCCGCGTCGCTGAAGGTGTAGTTCTTCAGGTCCGCGAGACTCCAGTAGGCCGCGCCCATGGCCGGATTGATCGCCAGTGCCGCCTTGTAGGAGGCTTCGCTGTCGCTGCGCCGGCCGAGTGTTTTCTGCGCGTGCCCGATCGAGAGCCGGATGAGTTCCTCGTCCGGCTTAAGTGCGGCCGCCTTTTCGTAGGCCTCGAGCGCCCGCTCCTGTTGCAGCAAGCGCGTCGCGGCCGCGGCTGCCGTGACCCAGGACTGAGGATTCTCCGGTTCGATCTTCAGTAGCCGGCACGCGGCCTCGTCGGCCTCCTGCACGCGCCCCAGCGCGATCAGCGCCGGCCCGAGTCCGCGCAACGCGAGCGGCACGTGCGCGGATTGCCTGAGTGCATGGCGCAGCAGCCGCTCGGCATCCCAGGGCTTGTCGGCGGCGAGTGAGACGGCAGCGAGGCCGACGAGTGCCGCCACGTGACTCGGATCGGCCTGCAGGATGGCCCTGAAGAGCGCTTCGGCTTTCTTGCGATCGTCGGCCACCAGCGCTGCGGTGGCCTCCTCCAGGCGCGTGCGTTCCGGATCCGTGAGCCGCGCACGTTCGAAGGCGATGCGCGCGTCGTCGTACTGCTGCAGGTCGACGAGCGCATCGCCGTAGGCGAGCCAGGCGCGATGATGGTGTGGAGCGGTTGCGAGCACCCGGCGCACCTCCTCGCGTGCCTGCGGCGCGCGGCCGGCGCGCCGATAGGCGCGTGCGAGGTCCACTCGTGCCTGGGCGAAATCCGGCGCCCGCGCGCACGCGCGCTCCAGGGTCGCCACGCTCTCCTCGAGCCGCTCCTGATCAAGGAGCGCGACGCCGAGCAGCCACAGGCAGTTCAGCTCATCGGGGGCCTGCGCGAGCAGTGCGCGCAACCAGCGCTCGGCGGTCGCCGCGCGGCCGGCGCGCAGGGCCGCGTGTGCCTGGCGCCGCCCCTCCTCGAATGTCGCTGGCGTGTTCGGTGCGTTCACGTCGCAAGCAAGCCTAGCATGGCGCGCAAGGGCTGCCGGCGCAGCTGCCACGCGTGCCCCGCTCAGCTACACTTGCACGCCGTTCGCAGCCGCCTTACCACCGGCGCGCGTTCGCCACCCCAGAAACGGAAACCGCGGGCGCGCTCCGTGGCGAGGACTCATCGTGCACGTGAAACGCCTGCTGCCGGTTCTGATCGCCATCGCGGCCTGCGCACTGGCGCGTGGCGCCTGCGCCGGCCGCGCCTTGATGCCGGAGGACTGGTATCGCTTTCAGCCGCTGTCGGATCTGCAGGTCGCGCCCGATGGGGCGGCGGTCGCCTACCTTGTGACGACGTACGACAAGGAAGCGGACGAGAGCAAGAGTGCGCTGTGGAGCGCGGACTGGGCGCACGGGGAGAGCGTGCAGCTCACCCACGGGGAGAGCGTCACGGATCCGCGCTTCAGTCCCGACGGGCGCTACGTAAGTTTTCTTGCGGCGCGCCCGGCCGAGAGCCCGACGCAGCTGTGGCTGCTGGACCGGCGCGGCGGGGAAGCGCGCGCAGTGGGTCACGTGCCCGGCGAGATCACCGCCTATGAATGGTCCCCTGATGGCGTGCACGTGGTGCTCGTCATGCACGCGGATAGCGAGGCCGGCGAGGGCAAGGCGCCCGGCAAGCCCGTCCGGCCGCTCGTGATCGATGCCCTGCAGTTCAAGCAGGACAAGGAGGGCTATCTCACCACCGAGTCGCGCACGCACCTGTACCTGCTGGATGTGCGCACCGGCGCCTGCGAGGCGCTCACCCGCGATGCAAGCCGCGAGGACTCGGCCCCGGCATTTTCCGCGGACGGCCGCGAGCTCGCCTTCGTGAGCAATCCGGTGGGAAGCGATCGCGGGCGCGATGAGATCTACCGGGTGGCGGCCGAGAAAGGGGCCACCCCGCGCCCGCTCCTCACGACCTACTCGCCCAATCACCAGAAGCTCCTGTGGAGCCCCGATGGCACGCAGCTCGCGTTTCTGGAAGGCGATGAGCCGAAGTTCAACGCCTACATCACCGATCGGCTTGCCGTGGCCGACACCAGGACCGGAAAAGTGCGGGTACTGACGCAGGCGCTCGACCGCGCGGCCTTCAGCCCGCAGTTCACCGCCGACGGCGGCTCGATCCTCTTCACGGTCGAGGACGACGGCTACCAGTACCCGGCCGCGGTGAGCGTGGCGAGCGGGACGATCACGCACATCGCCGATGCCATGGTGGTGCATGAGCTGGCCGCGGCCGCCGGTCATACCGCCGTGCTGGTCTCGAGTGATGAGGCCGCGCCCGAGGTGTACGCGCTCGAAGAGGGAAAGCTGCGACGCCTGAGCCACCACAACGATGCGCTGTTCGCGCAGCTCACGCTCGGCGCGGTCGAGGACATCACCTTTAAAAGCCGCAGCGGCACCGAGGTTCACGGACAGATCGTAAAGCCCCCCGGCTACACCCCCGGGCGCCGCTACCCGACGATCCTCTGGATCCATGGGGGGCCGAACGGCCAGGATGATCATTCGCTGGAGCTGTGGGGTTACGGCCCCCCGCTCGAGCGGCAGTTCTTTGCCACGCACGGGTATGTCGTGCTCGCTATCAACTATCGCGGCGGCACCGGCCGCGGTGCGCAATATGCGCGCGCCATCTTCGCGGACTGGGGTCACAAGGAGGTCGAGGATCTGCTCGCCGGCGTCGACTACGCCATCGCCCGTGGCATCGCCGATCCGCAGCGCCTGGGGATCGGCGGCTGGAGCTACGGTGGCATCCTCACCGACTACACCATCGCGAGCGACACGCGCTTCAAGGCGGCCATCAGCGGCGCCGGCAGTGCCAATCAGACCGCCATGTACGGCGCGGACGAGTACCTGGTGCAGTACAACGCGGAGCTCGGTCCGCCGTGGCGCGATCCGGCGCTGTGGCTGAAGGTGTCCTATCCGTTCTTTCACGCCGACCGCATCCGCACGCCCACGCTGTTCCTCGGCGGGGATAAGGATTTCAACGTGCCGGTCGCCGGCGGGGAGCAGATGTACGAGGCGCTGCGCACGCTCGGGGTGCCCGCGCAGCTCATCGTCTATCCGGGCGAGTACCACGTGCTCACCCGCCCGAGCTTCCTGGTCGATCGCACGCAGCGCTACCTGGACTGGATGGACAAGTATCTGAAGGCGAAGCCTTAGCGCGCCGGGCAGGTGGCGCACGCAGCCGCGGGCGTCGTGAACACCTCATCCGTGAGGCTCTGGAGAAAAGCGATGAGATCGGCGCGCTCGGTGGCCGCGAGTGGCCGCTGCGGCAGGCGCCGGTCCAGCGGCGGGCGCTGCGTGGCGAGCTGCGAATAGTGCTCGAGTACCGCGGCGAGCGTGGCGAAGCGTCCATCGTGCATGTAGGGGGCGGTGAGCGCGACGTTGCGCAGGGTCGGCACGCGCACCGCTCGGGTACTCGTGCCGTTGACCGCAAAGCCCGCCCGCCCGGTCGTACCCTGCGCGTCGCGCCAGTTGCCCGAGAAGTTGATCCCGGCGTGACAGGCGCTGCAGCCGAGGCGTGCCGAGAAGAAGAGCGCCATGCCGCGCTTGGCCGCATCCGAGAGTGCCGCGTGCTCACCGGCGAAAACGTAGCGATCAAACGCCGATCCCCCGAAGATCAGCGTGCGCTCGTACGCGGCGATCGCCTTGATGAGGTGATCGAGGCTGACCGCCGGAGCCTGCGGGAAGGCCTGTGCGAAGGCCTGCGCGTAGCCTGGGTCGTCCTGTAATTGCGCGCACAGCGCGCGCGCGCGGCCCCTGAGTCCCAGCTCCACCGGGTGCTCGTTGAACAGTGGTTGGCGCATCTGCGCCTCGAGGGAGCGCACCTGAGGCTGCTGCCAGCCGAAGCTGATGTTGTAGGCGACGTTCACCAGCGTCAGGGTGTTGCGGGGCAGTGCTTCACCGGTGGCGCCCTGCGCCCGCGCGCGGCCGTCGGTGAAGGCACGGCTCGGGTCGTGGCAGCTCGCGCAGCTGTAGCGAGCGCTCACCGAGAGGCGCGGCTCGAAGAACAGGCGCCGGCCGAGTGCGACCTTGGCGTCCGACATCGGGTTGTCGGCGGGTACTGCAGGGATCGGGAAGCCGCGCGGCAGATGCCAGGCGTACTCCTGTGCGGCGGCCGGGAGTGTGAGCAGGACGCACAGCAGCACCGCGCCGCGCGCGGCACGCATCGGCGGCTGCCTCAGCGCCAGGCGGCGGCGGCGCCCGCGCGCGTGAGTGCGGCGGTCTGGCCGGCGATCTGCTCGCGCTCCTGGATCCACTTGTCGAACTCGTCAAGGTTGGCGACGTTCGCCCCGCTGGCGCGCTGGGCCATCGCCCAGCTCTTCATTGCGCTCAGGAGCTTCCCGGCGAGCGCCCGGTTGCCCGCGTACAGGTCGAGATAGGCCTGCTGCGCGTCCGGGACGCGGTTCAATCCCAGGTACGCTTCGCCGCGGTACTCGAGGGCATCCGGATAGCTGGGTTTGAGCGTGAGTGCCTTGGCGTAGGCGGTGAGCGCGTCATCGTAGTGGCCGAGCTTGCGGCTGCTGTAGCCGAGGTAGTTCCACGCTTCCGCCAGCGAGTCATCCAGTCCCACGGCCTGCCTGAAGCGCTCGAGTGCGGCGGCGTAATCCCCCTGGGCCTCGTGCAGCGCCTTGTCTTTCTTCGCGGCATCGCTCGCGTGCAGCGCGTAATCCTGGGCGCTGTCGGCCTTTTTCACGAGGTGCACGCCGTCGTTATAGGCATCACGTGCTCTTTGCTGGGGTGTCTCGATGCGCGGCATCGGGGCGGGCATCGAGCCGCCGCCGTTCCCCCAGGCGAGGGCAACGGGACCGGCGAGCAGGCCTGCGGCGAGGAGCTTTACCAGGGTGCGCATGGGGAACCTCCCTTGATTCGTTCTCGGGCGCCTTAAGGCGCCCGGGCATGCTGCCTCGGACTTACCGCGGCCGGCAACAGCCGCAACCCCCACTCCTCGTTCCCGTGCCCCCTCAGGGCGGCCGCGATGACCAGTGGGCGCTGCGCAAGCGCCACTGCCCGTCGCGCCGCTCGGCCAGGGCGGTGAAGTAGCCGCGGTCGGTGTGCTGCTCACCGTGCGCGTCGGTCTGTTGCTCGGAGTAGGAGCAGCCGATGAGTGCGAAGGCGCTCGTGAGCACGTCCACGCGCGGATCATCGCCGAAGTGCAGCTCAATCTTCGGCAGCGTGTGGGTGAGCGCCTCGATGCCGCGCGCCGCCGCCGGGCCGTCCGCAAACACCAGCTGCCCGTCGGAGGCCATGAAGAACTGTGGGCCCTCCGCGAACGCGCGCCCCCAGGCGGCCGGCCCCTCGCGGCTCACGTTCTCGGCCACCGCGTGTACGAAGGCGCGCACACTGTCCTCTTCGGCACGGCGCGCCTGCGCTTCGGATACCGCGGTCGCGGCCGCATCGGGGTGCGCGCCGCAGCCGGCGGCCGCGAGCGCCACGAGTAGTGCGCGCGCGCGCGCCCCTACCACTTGTTGCGCAGCTCGCGCAGCTTGACGAACACGGTCTTCGGGTCCGGGCGCTCGCCGATGTCGGGAAACTTCTCGCGCAGCTTCGCGATCACCGCCGGGCTCTGCAGACGCAGGAAGGTGTTGATGCGCTTCTCCTGGCCGAGCGTGGTGACGGGGGCATCGGGCGCCTGGTGTTTTTTCGCCTCGGTGAGAAACTCCGCGGCCTCCTTGTTGGTCGGCTCGCGATCGAGGGTGAACTCAAGATTGCGCGCAAGATACTCATGCCCCGGGTAGACCTGGGTTGAGTCCGGCAGGCGCGAGATCTGCATCGCGAAGGTGTCGTAGAGCACCTCCGGGTTGCCGCCGTTGAAGCAGTTGCCGGCCCCGGCGTTGAACAGCGTGTCACCGCAGAACAGCGCCGGCGTATCGGTGTGCGACAAGAGGCACACATGCGTCATGGTGTGCCCGGGGGTGTCCAGACACTCCAGCTCCACGCGACCGACCTTGACGATGTCGCCCTTCTTCAGCCCCCGGTCGACCCCGGAGATGCGCGCCGCGGCACCTTCGTGCGCCAGTATCTTGGCGCCGGTCGCATCTTTGAGTCCCACGTTGCCGCCGGTGTGGTCGGCGTGTTCATGCGTGTTCAGGATCTGGGTGATCTTCCACCCGCGCTGCCGGGCCGCATCCAGCACCAGGCGCCACTCGAGCGGATCGACCGCGAGGGCTTCGCCCGTGTCCGGATCGGCGATGAGGTAGTGAAAGTTGCGCAGCGAATTTCCCGACCAGATGCGTTCGGTCAACATAAGGCACCTCCATTTCTGTAGTTTCCCGGCAACGTACCCGGAAACCTGAGCGCACGCCATAATGTGCGCATGAAGCATACGTTTCTGTTCGAACCGGCGGTGTGGTCCGGAACAGGGACACTGTGGCGCGCCGACGGCGAACCGCTCGAGGCACAGGCGCGTACCGAGATCGCGCACCATCCGGACTGCTGGCTGCTGTCGGGCAAGCTCAAGGTACTTGGCTCCCCGCCCACCGAGTTCGTGCAGGCTTACCTCATCGAGCCCCCGCACGCTCCGGGGGAGAGTCTGAAATGGAGCTTCGAGAGCGCCATGTTCGGCAAGCTCTCCGGCCGCTTTGCCGTCATCGATACCTCGATCCTGGCCGTGTACGGCTGCGAGGCGTCCGGGTACTACGGGGCGGAACATTTCGGCCAGCTCGATGCGGACAGTTACCGCTCCGCCGGAATGCTGCTGCTGAAAGACCGGCTGATCTATTCCTGGCAGATGAGGCACACGCGCGCCGCCTAGACACCGCTGCCGTTTGCGCGGCTTACTGGGGCACGAGCAGCAGATCGTGCTGCACCTCGAGCTGCGCAAGCTGGGTCAGACTCATCGGTACCAGCTGCCCGCCCTGAAAGGCGCGGACACTCAGGCGGGCCGCGCGCAGCAGCTCGATCAGCGCACCGGGCGCAAGACCTGCCAGGCGCAGGCTCGCCGGGGAGTACTCGAGAAAAATGCTCGCGCAGCGTGCGAGGAGTTCCCCCGCGCCGCGCAGCACAAAGTATTCGAACCCCTCCACGTCGATCTTCAGAAAGCGCAGCGGCCGCTCCCCGAGCGCGTGTGCACTCCAGAACCCCGCCAGCGTCTGCACGTCCACGGACACCATGTCGGCGGCCGGGCCGTCCACGACGAGCGTATGACGGCCGTTGTTGCTGTGCTTGTAGCGGCGCAGCTGCGCGCTGCCCGGCGCATCGCCCAGGGCAAGATTGAGCGCGGTCACGCGGTCGGCGGCGTTTGCGCGCAGATTGGTGCACAGCAGGCCGTAGGTCTCCGGGTCCGGCTCGAAGGCAAAGATCTGCGCACCCGGCGCGCTCAGATGCTGCAGCAGGAGGCTGTACCAGCCGATGTTCGCGCCCACATCCAGCGCAACGTCCCCCGCACCGAGGCGCACGTGCTCGATGAGGTAACGCGTGATCGCCGGCTCGTGCGCGCCCAGTCGATAGATGTGCCGTGTGATGACATCGGCCGCCGGACCGGTGAAGGTGAGGCCAAAGGGGGCGGCCCGGGCGGTGACGTAGCCGTCGCGGCTCAGGAGCCGCGCGAAGCCGAACTGCAGCGTGCGCAGCGCGCGCAGCGCCCAGGGGTATTCCACCGGCTCTGGCGGAACGCCCGCTGCATCGGGCACATTGCTGACAGTGGGTGCGGGGGCGGGCATGGAGGGTGCGGATGTTACTCCTTGCCGCGCGCCAAGCCTGCGGCAGCGCTTGCGGGGCTTCAGGCGGTGACAGCGGCGGCGCTGCGCTCCTAGACTGCGTCAGAGCACCCCGGGAGGAGTCTTTGCATGTTGCAGGTACGGCGCAGTGCCGAGCGCGGCTTTTTCGATCACGGGTGGCTGAAGACGTACCACACGTTCTCTTTCGGCGAGTACCAGGATCCGGCCTGGATCGATTTCGGCCCGCTGCGCGTCATCAACGATGACCGGGTGGCTCCCGGTGAGGGCTTCGGCAAGCACGGCCACCGCGACATGGAGATCCTCACCTACCTCCTCGCCGGCGAGCTCGAGCACCGCGACTCGATGGGCAACGGCTCGGTGATCCGCCCCGGGGATGTGCAGCGCATGAGCGCCGGGACCGGGGTGCTGCACAGCGAGTTCAACCCGTCCGCCGATGAGGAGGCGCATCTGCTGCAGATCTGGATCCGCCCCGCGCGCGAACGACTCGCCCCGGGCTATGAGCAGAAGCATTTCAGCGACGCCGAGAAACGCGGCCGGCTGCGACTCATCGCCTCCCCGGACGGCGCGGAAGGGTCCGTTCTCATCCACCAGGAGGCGCGGGTGTACGCCGGACTTTTCGACGGTGCCGAGCGTGCCGCGCTCGATCTGCCCCTCACACGGCGCGCCTGGGTGCACGTGGCACGTGGTGAGGTCTCGCTCGATGACACGCGGCTTAGCGCCGGCGATGGGGCAGGCAGCGCAGGCCCGCTTAGTCTGACGCTGCACGCGGGCAATGCCGCGGAGGTGTTGGTGTTCGACCTGCCTTGACACCGCAAGGGCGCACCGGACACGGTGCGCCCTTGCGGACTGACGAGAAGCCCTCTCCGATCAGCGGGGGCAGCGGAGCAATTAAAAAGGGCCCGCGCTGCGCGTGGGCAACGCGGGCCCCTTAAGAAGAAGCGAAGCTAGGTCAGTGAACGACGGCGCCGCAGGAAGGTGCCGAGCATCCCAAGACCAAACAGCCCGAAGGTCGCCGGCTCCGGCACGCCCGTGCTACCGCCGCCGCCGCCACCACCCCCGCCTCCACCGCCGCCGCCACCACCGCTCGCCGTGCCCGCCGGTGCGAGACCGTCGAAGGTCGCGGTCACGCCGTCATCGGTCACGGTCACGGTCGGGTCGACCCATGAGCTTGCGTTCGTGAAGATAGCAATCGGGTTGGTCACATAGGCCGAGCCGATCGGCGGCACCGAGGTCAGTGAGGTGCCGAGGGTACTGAAGCTCAAGGTACTGCCGGCGCCGGTGCTCCGGGAAGCAAATCCGGTCGCCGGGCCGCATACGCTGGCACTCGCGACGAACGGGTTGCATCCCTCGACCGAAGTCGTGAGCGTGCCCGCGGTCAGCGTGAAGCCCGGCAGCACCGCCGACAGCGTGGACGGATTGTTAGTGGTGGCAATCGCGAAGGCGAACGTCACACCGGCCGTATTGAGGCTGGTGGTCACCGCATATTCGTCAAAAGCGATCAGCACGGGGGTGGTGCCGATGAACACCGTATCGCTCTGGATGCCCGTCGTGGCGAGCACGGTGTACGTCGGTACCGGGCCCGTATAGGTGGGTATGGAGACGTTGGTATCGCCCGGGTTGACGGTTACCGGCTGCGACCAGGCGCCCGTGGAAACCATCGTCGCCGCGATGGCGGCAGCGACGGCCGTTAGAATCTTCCCTTGTCTGAGGCTCATTCGTTATCTCCGGCGGTACGCGTTTGCAGTGCCGCTGTTGTTTTGTTTATGCCCGCTTTCGATGCCCAACGCACCTTACTCTGATTGCAGTCTGGGCACGCAGGTTAAGTAAAACCGGCCCGCGATTCTGCTGCTTCACTCTGCAGTATGCATGATCTGTGCCGACCTTCCACCGTCAGCAAATTCAGTTGCTTCCGCCGCGGACGAGGGCAAAAGACAGCCTGCCTGTAAAAAGATCCGACACGCTCGTGCCAGATAGTTCGAGCGGTCAGGTGTTCGTTCGGCGACCCCCCGCAACCAACACGGGACGGCGTGGCCGCGATCGGTACGGTGTCAGGGGTTGGTTTTGTTGCGCCGCAGCGTGGCCGTGCGCTACGCGACTCCGCGCAGGGCGGGCAGGTAGTGATCGACCAACAAGGCGGCAAAGAGCCACATGAGATAGGTGACGGAGAAATGAAACACGCGCATGGGAAGCTCGGCGCGCGTGGAAACCTTGAGGGCCAGTGCGTAGTAAAGGAAGCCGCCGTTGAGGCCGAGCGCGGCGACCAGGTACAGCAGCCCGCTCATGCGGGTGAGATAGGGCAGGAGCGTCACCAGGGTGAGGAGCACCGTATAGAGGAGCACCTGCAGGCGCGTGTACGCCAGGCCGTGTGTGACCGGCAGCATGGGGATGCCGGCGCGCGCGTACTCGTCGCGGCGCGCGATCGCGAGCGCCCAGAAGTGCGGCGGAGTCCACACGAAGATGATGAGGAACAAGAGCAGCGCGTTCGGATCGACGCTGTTGGTGACGGCGGCCCAGCCAAGCACCGGTGGTGCGGCCCCGGCGGCGCCGCCGATGACGATGTTCTGTGAGGTCGCGCGCTTGAGCCACACCGTGTAGACCACCGCGTAGCCGATGAGGGAGAGAAAGGTGAGCACCGCGGTGAGCAGATTCACCAGAAAAGCGAGCAGCGCCATCGACAGCAGCCCGAGAGCTGCGGCGAACGTGAGCGCGTTGCGCTCGGTCAGGGCGCCGGTCGGCAGCGGCCGGGCGCGCGTGCGCGCCATCTGCTCATCGATCCGCCGGTCGAGCACGTGATTGATGGTGGCGGCGCAGGCGGCCGCGAGCGCGATACCGAGATTGCCCCAGAGGAGTGCGCGCAGCGGAGGCAACCCCGGACTTGCGAGCAGCGTCCCGACGATGGCCGTGAAGGTAATGAGCGCGACGACCTTCGGCTTGGTGAGCTCCAGGTAGCGCCGCCAAAGCGCAGGCGCCGCCGGTGCATAATGCGATGTCGTCGCCACGGCTCGGACAGGATCACCGGTCGGTTAGGGATGCGCAGCCTAGCAGATCACGGTGACCGTCGACCGGGCCCGCACCGGGGCTGCGTGCGATGCGGCCCGATGCAATACATAAGGAGGCCAGAGCGGACCATGAGTTTTCCCGAAGACATCTTTACCGAACAGGATGCGGCAGCGGACACCCTGGCGAATCTTGGGCCCCTGCGGCGCCTGGCGGGGATCTGGGAGAGCCGCACGGGGGTGGACATCAACCCGAAGCCCGAAGGCCCGGAACGGCGCACCTACCAGGAGCGCATCGAGCTGCAGCCGATCGATGCGCAGTCCAACGGGCCGCAGCTGCTGTACGGTCTGCGCTACCACACCCACATCAACACCAGCGAGGAGGAGATCACTTTCCACGACCAGACCGGCTACTGGCTGTGGGAGCCGGCCACCGGCATGATCCTGCAGACCCTCTCGATCCCGCGCGGGCAGGTGGCGATCGCATCCGGGCACGCCACGCCCGATGCGACGGAGCTCGTGCTCACGGCGCAGCGCGGCGCGACCAACTACGGCATCTGCTCCACGGACTTCCTCGAATACGCCTTTCGCACCGACTCGTACCGCATCGAGGTCGTGTTCAATCCCGACGGCAGCTGGAGCTACGTGCTCGATACCATGCTCATCGTGCGCGGTCGCGCCGAGCCCTTCCTGCACCGCGATCGCAACACCCTGTTCAAGGTCGCCGAGCCCACGCCCAACCCGCTCGCGGCGCGGTGCAAGGCGGGCGCCGCAGGCAAGTGAGGGCGCGGCCGCGCAGCCTGCGCTAGCCGGTCTTCAGGGCACGCAGCAGCGCGAGCGTCGCCAGCAACAGCAGCGCTGCGCCTGCGGTGTGCGCGGTCGCAAGCCACAGCGGAAATCCGCGCAGCACCATCGCGATGCCGATGAGCAGCTGCAGCGCAAGAGCGGCGAGCACGAACCAGGCGCGCGGCCGTGCAGCGGTGAGGCCGCGTCGGCGCAGCACGAACAGCGCCGCGAGGGCGAGCGCTGCGGTGGTGAGGAGCGCGCCGAGCCGATGGGTGAGATGGATGGCCACGCGCGCCGGGTTGTCCAGCACCCCGCCTTCGTAGTTGATGTTGAGCCCGTGCCAGAGCACGAAGGCGTGCGGGTAGTCGGTGCGCGGCCACCAGGCATGCTGACAGGTGGGAAAGTCCGGGCAGGCGATGGCAGCGTAGTTACTGCTGGTCCAGCCCCCGAGCGCGATCTGCACGATGAGCGCGGCAAGCCCCAGGAGCGCGAGCCGGTAGGCGCTGAGGAACGGCAGCGCGGCCCCCCCGCTGACGCTGCGACCGGGGCCGAGCCGGGCGCTCGCCCCCCAGGAGCTCATCGGCAGCGAGAGCGTCAGCCACCACAAGAGCGCAAGCGTCGTCATGCCAAAGAGCAAGTGCAGCGTCACGATGAGGGGCTTGAGCTGCCAGGTCACGGTGAGCATGCCCAGCAGTCCCTGCACGATGACGGTGGCCAGGAGCGCGAGCGCGAAGGGCACGCTCACCAGATGCTCTCGGCGCGCGCGCAGCGCGAGCACTGCCAGGACCAGGATGAGGAGCCCGAGGGTGCTCGCCGCGTAGCGATGGATCATCTCGCGCCACGCCTTGCCGACCTCGAGCGGGCGGCTGGCGTAAGCGGCCTGGGCGCTGGCACTGTGTTCGGCGCCGCTCGGCGTGAAATGCCCGTAGCAGCCCGGCCAGTCCGGGCAGCCCAGGCCCGCGGCCGTCAGGCGCACGTACGCGCCCAGCACCACGACCGTGAAGCACACGATCACCCCGGCGACGGCGAGGCGGCGCATCCAGCGGGCTACGGGCATGGTGGCAACGCTTTCCCCCTGGCGCCATCAGCCGATGTGCGAGAGCCTGAGCAGCTTCTGCAAGTCTTCGAGCAGGCCGCGCGAGTTCTGCCGGGCATCGTAGCGCATCATGAGGTTGCCGAGCGGATCCACGACGAAGAGGCTGTGGGCGAGCTCCTCGGCGCGAAAGGCCGCCACGAGCGGCGCGGCCGCCGCGACCTGCGCATCGAGCACCCGCAGGCCCGGATACTCGCGCGCCAGATACTCGCGCGCGCAGCATTGGTCCGTGACGAGAAACACCTGCGCCACGCGGGTCATGTCGGTGTTCAGCGCAAGACGCGCCGCACGCATCACGAAGAGTGCCTGGCGGCAGTCCGCATCGCACACGCCGCTGCCGACGTAAACGAGTGACCACTGTGCGCGAAAGAGCGCCGGCGCTGCGGCCGCCGGCGCGGGCAGCACCTGCGGCAGCGACACCGCAGGCAGCGCGCGCACCGGAGTGATCAGCTGGCCGTGGTTCACCGTATGCCCCGGGCGCCAGGCGCCGCCGTAGTAGGTAAAAAAGGCGAGCGCGAGGGGCACGAGGAACAGTCCCGCCAGCAGCGCGAGCGTACGCAGATTGCGGGCGCGCAGCGCCGCGGCGGAAGGCTCCATGTTCAGGTGCTCCGCCCGCGCTTGCCGCGCAGCACCATGATCACCCACACGAGCAGCACGAGCGCGGCAAAGCTCCACCACTGGATGGCATAGGAGAAGTGCCTGAGCGGGGACATGCCCGGCGGCTGCCAGTCGCGCACGTACCCTGGCGCGGCGGCCGGATCCAGCAGCAGGATGCGCGCCTCAAGGTGCGTGCCGAGCACGCCGGCCAGTTCCGCCATGCTCGGGAAGGCGGTGACCTTGGGCCACGCGCCGCTCGGGGGGGCGTGCCCGAGCGCCAGCCCCGGGCTCGGCAGCAGGCCGCTGCGGCCGGTGAGGGTCACGGTGGGGTCCGCGGGGCCCAGGCTGATATCGGGCAGCTGCGCGCGCGAGCCGCTGAAGGGCACCCAGCCGCGGTCGACGAGCAGCGTCATCGCCCCGGCGCGCATGAGCGGCGTCAGCACCTCGTAACCGGGCCGCCCCTGGTAGGAGCGGTTGTCGAGCAGGAACTGGTGCTGCGCGTCGAGCAGGCCGGTCACGCTCACGCGCTGGTAGAGCGGCACGCTTCCGAGTGCGGCCGAATCGAGCGCGCGCACCTCAGCCGTGCCCCGTGCGAAGCGCTGCCACTCCCCCTGGCCCTGGGTGCCCCTGTGCCACTGCCACACTCCGAGGCGGACGAAGATCGCCACCGCGAGCAGCGCCGCGAACCTGAGCGCCGCGGCGGCCAGCGGGGGGCTCAGCCGCCACCGCATCGCACGTTGCTCGCGCTCGGGCAGGCGCTAAACTGAAGCGGCATGGGATCGGTAATCTGGTTGTTGGTTCTTTTGTGCCTGGCCGGGATCCTGGTGAGCCTCGGCTCGGGGCTGTTTCATCTGTCGCGCGGCACGGAGGAAGGTTCGCGCCGGCTGCTCAACGCCCTCACGCTCCGCATCACCCTGTCACTGGCACTGTTCGCGCTCCTCATCATCGCCTGGCGCCTGGGACTGATCGCGCCCCACACGTTCGCGGGCGCGGCCGTACAACCACCCTGAAGCGCCCGCGGCCGCCGGCGCCTCGGCCTAGAGCCAGTACACGAAGATAAAGAGACCGAGCCACACCACATCGACGAAGTGCCAGTACCAGGCCACCGCTTCGAAGGCGAAATGGCGCGTGGGGGTGAAGTGCCCGCGCAGCACGCGCAGCCAGATGACGAGCAGCATGATCGCGCCGATCGTGACGTGCAGCCCGTGAAAGCCGGTCAGCATGAAGAAGGTCGAACCGTAGATGCCGGTGGAGAGGCGCAGTCCGAGCTCGCCGGTAGGCCTCGCCGTACTCGTGAGCCTGGAAGCCGACGAAGGTGAAGCCCAGGAGGAAGGTGAGCGCGAGAAAGAAGGCGAGCTTGCCGCGCTGTCCGGCGCGCAGCGCATGGTGCGCGATCGTGACCGTAAGCCCGCTCGTCAGCAGGATCGCGGTGTTCAGCAGCGGAATGCCAATCGCGGGGATGATGCTGAAGCTGCCGTTCTCGTGCCCGCCGACGTGGGCCGGGCCGTTGGTCGGCCAGGTCCCCTCGAAGTGCGGCCAGAGGATGTAGTTGGTGAATACCTTGACGCCCTCCCCGCCCAGCCACGGCACCGAGAGCACGCGCGCGTAGAACAGCGCGCCGAAGAAGGCACCGAAGAACATGACCTCCGAGAAGATGAACCACATCATCCCCATGCGGAATGAGCGGTCGACCTGCAGGTTGTAGATGCCGTGCTGGTTCTCATCGATCACCACCGAGAACCAGCCGAAGAACATGAACGCGAGCAGCACCGCCCCGGGCAGGAACACCAAGCCCACTCGCCCAGTCGTTCAGGTAGGAGATCGCGCCCAGCATCATCGTGAACAGCGCCATCGAGCCCACGATCGGCCAGGGGCTGTGGTGCGGGATGTAGTACTGCTTGCCGTCGGTGGTTTGTGCGTGTCGCCATGTCGGGGACTTTCTGCAGGCTGCGTTAAAAATAGCTAGCGTTGCGCGGTGACGCGCGAGGAGGCGTCGTAGAAGGTGTAAGCGAGCGTGATCATGTCGATGTGCTGCGGCAGCGCCGGATCGATGATGAACCGCACCGGCATGTCGCGTCCCTCATCGAGCTTAAAGTGCTGCGGGGAGAAGCAGAAGCACTCGGTCTTGTGGAAGTACGCCGCGACCTCGGAAGGGGCGATGTTCGGTACCGCCTGCGCCACGGTGTCGCGCCCGGTGAGGTTGCGGGCGAAGAACTCCGCCGTGTACAGCTCCCCCGGGTGCACCTGGATGGTGCGCTTCACGGGGCGAAACTCCCACTCGCCGGAGCTGGCGACATTGGCGAGGAACTCCACGGTGATGGTGCGGCTGACGTCCGGATGCTCGATCGCCGTGACCTTTTGCAGCAGCTTCGTCTGATCCCCGTAGCCGGTGACCGAGCACAGCACGTTGTAGAGCGGCACCAGCGCAAAGCCGAACCCGAAGCTGCCGAGCGCGATCGCGAGCAGCTTCCAGGTGAGGTTGCGGTTGGCGCGCTGCTGCGGGTCGCTCATCGGGTGGCGCGTACCAGGGTGAGCACGATGAAGCCGAGGTAGAAGCCAAGGGCGACCAGCGTCCAGAAGATGGCGCTGTTGCGCACGCGGCGCCGGCGGGCGCTGTCCTCAGGGTTCAGTACCGCGGCCATTTAGTGCGCGGCGCCGCGCGCGATCAGCGCATCCGAAGGCGGGGTCGTCCAGGAGTGGTAGGGCGGCGGGCGAGGGCAGCTCCCATTCGAGCCCGTGCGCCCCTTCCCAGGCGCGGTTGCCGATCGGTGTGCCCGAGCGCACGCACTTCCAGATGATGTACGGGAACATCAGTTGCGCGAGCCCGAAGCCGAAACCGCCGATGCGAGGACACCATGTTCCAGTCGGTGAACTGCACGGCATAGTCAGGGATACGCCGCGGCATGCCGGCCAAGCCGAGGAAGTGCTGCGGGAAGAACAGTACGTTGACGAAGATGGTCGGACAGCCAGAAATGCCATGTGGCGAGCTTCAGGTCGTACATCTTGCCGCGCCACTTCGGCAGCCAGTAGTACACCCCGGCCATGATGCCGAAGATCGCGCCGGGCACGAGCACGTAGTGAAAGTGCGCGACCACGAAGTAGGTGTCCTGGTACTGGTAGTCGGCCGGCACGATCGCGAGCATCAGCCCGGAGAAGCCCCCGATCGTGAACAGGAACAGGAACGCGAGCGCGAACAGCATCGGCGGTTCGAAGGAAAGCGAGCCCTTCCACATGGTGGCGGTCCAGTTGAACACCTTCACGCCCGTGGGCACCGCGATCAGCATGGTCGAGAGCATGAAGAACAGCTGCGCGGCGAGCGGCATGCCCACGGTGAACATGTGGTGGGCCCAGACGATGAAGGACAGGAAGGCAATCGAGGCGACCGCGTACACCATGGCCTCGTAGCCGAACAGCGGCTTGCGCGAGAAGGTCGGGATGATCTCCGAGACGATGCCGAAGGCCGGCAGGATGAGGATGTACACCTCCGGATGCCCGAAGAACCAGAAGATGTGCTGGAACATCACCGGGTCGCCCCCGCCGGCGGCGGTGAAGAAGGTGGTGCCGAAGAAGTGATCGGTGAGCAGCATGGTCACCGCGCCTGCGAGCACCGGCATCACCGCGATCAGCAGATACGCGGTGATCAGCCAGGTCCACACGAACAGCGGCATGCGCAGCAGCGTCATGCCCGGCGCGCGCAGGTTCATGATCGTCACCACGATGTTGATGGCGCCGAGGATCGAGGAGGCGCCCATCATGTGGATCGAAGAAGATCAGCATCGGGAAGGAGGCGCCGTTCTGCAGCACGAGCGGCGGGTACATGGTCCAGCCGCCCGCCGGGGCCGCCGCCGGGCACGAACAGCGAGGACAGCAGCAGCGTGAAGGCGAACGGCAGGATCCAGAAGCTGAAGTTGTTCAGCCGCGGCAGCGCCATGTCCGGGCGCCCCCACCTGCATCGGGATCATCCAGTTGGCAAGCCCCGTCCACGCCGGCATGACCGCGCCGAAGATCATGATCAGCGCGTGCATCGTGGTCATGGAGTTGAACAGCTGCGGATCCACGAACTGCATGCCCGGGCTTGAACAGCTCCAGGCGGATCACCATCGCCATCGCCCCGCCGATGAAGAACATCGTGCAGGCGAAGATCAGGTACATCGTGCCGATGTCCTTGTGATTGGTGGCGAAGACCCAGCGGCGCCAGCCGTGCGGCTTGTGCTCGTGATCGTCGTGCGTGGCATCAGCGTGCGTGCGCTTCGGCCATGGTGCTTCTCTGCTGCGTAAGAATAAGGTGTCTACGGAGCGGTCGTGGCCGCGCTCGTGCTCGGGGTGTCCGCCGCGTGCGGCGGGCGCCGCCGCCTGCTTCTGCGCGGCGGCCTGCTGCCTTCAGCCACGCGGCGAAGTCTTCCTTGGAGCGCACGTCCACCACGATCGGCATGAAGCCGTGATCGCGACCGCACAGCTCCGCGCACTGACCGCGGTAGAGGCCGGGCTTGTCCGCGTCGACCTTGAACCAGGCCTCGTTGATGAAGCCGGGGATCGCATCCTTCTTCACCCCGAAGGCCGGCACCCACCAGGAGTGGATCACGTCCGCCCCGGTGATGAGCAGGCGCACCTTGGTGTCCGACCGGCACCACGAAGGGGTGATCGACGTTCAGCAGGTAGTGCGGCACCGTATTCGGATCGATCCCCGAGCCGAGCTCGCGCGCGCGCGTCGCTGGCCCGATCAAGGTGCGAGTAGTAGGTGACCCCCTCGTCAAGATAGTCGTAGTTCCAGCCCCACTGGAAGCCGGTCACCTTGATGGTGAGTTCGGTCTTGCTCGTGTCCTCGATCTCAACCAGCGTGCGCGCGGCCGGCACCGCCATCGCGACCAGGATCACCACCGGCACGACGGTCCAGATGAACTCGACCTTGGTGTTGTGCACCAGCGTGGTATCCGGCAACCGCGCCCTTGGATTTGCGGAACTTGATGATCGACCAGATCATCACGCCGAACACCACAACGACCGATGACCACGCACACCCAGAAGATCTCCATGTGCAGGTCATAGATCTTGCGGCTCATGTCCGTCACCCCCGGGGTCATGTTGAGCTGGCCCCAGCCGGATTCGGCGTGCGCGCCTACGGCGCCGACGGCGCCGAGGAGGCTGAGGGCGTGCGAGGCGAGACTTGGGCGAATCATCATGAACCTGTGCCTTTACAGCGCGTGCGGACTCTCCGCAGCCGCGCCACTTCAAAAAAGCAGTACCCGCGCCACCCTCGCCTTTGGCTCATGGCCAGGAGGGCGATTCGTTGACGCGACCGATCAGGCGCTGCAAGCGCAACGCCAGTCCGCGCCGCTCCTCTTCCGTAAGAAAGCTGCCCAGCTCGCATTGTCGGCCGTGCGACTCAATGACCAGCCGGCTCGGGTGCAAGCGCGCTGCGGGGCGGCGCAGTTTAACCCGCGCCCAATGCCGCGGGAACACAACCTGCTCGCACGCGCCCCGCCGGCGCGATTCGATGCTCACCTCCGCTTCGGTGACGGTGATGCACTGCTGGTGGTGGCGGCGCTCGAGGGAGACCTTGAGCGCCCAGCCGAGCAGGAGCACTTCAAGCCCCGCAAACGGCAGCACGGGCCAGAAGCCGCGCACGGCGAGGAAGCCTGCGATGCCAGCAGCGGAGCCAGGCAGGCGCTGAAAAAAAACACCCCCGCGCCGCGCGGGCTTAAGGCGCAGTTCGGGCGGATCTCAATCGAGAAGCGTTGCGCGTGCGGCACCCTCCCGATGGTAACGCGCGAGGGCTTTTATTCAAGGCACATCAGACGCTTAAGCTGCGCTGCGTGAGGCGCGCGGCGGCCTCGGTGAGCCGCAGCGGGGGGCTACGCGCATCCTGATGCGCAACCACGGCGAGCGCGCGCTCCCCGAGCACGCGCTCAAGCGTTGCGAGGTTCTCCTCCTGCCGCTCAAGCTGCCCGTCGACGCAGCTGGCGATCCAGCCGGCGAACGTGCACGCCGCGCGCTTCGATCGCCAGGCGCGTGAGCTGCGCGTGGTTGAGGCATCCGAGCTTCACCCCGACGACCATCAGGGCCGGAATCGAAAGCCCCCAGGCCAGGTCCGCGATGCTCTGGTGCTCGTTCAGGGGCGCGAACCATCCCCCCGCCCCCTCGACGATGACCCAGTCCGCCTCGCTGGCGATTGCGTCGTAAATATGCCTGATATTGCGGACATCAACCTCAATTCCGACCTCTTTTGCTGCGATATGTGGCGAAACCGCCGGTTCGAAGCAGTAAGGATTGAGCCGATCGTAGGCCAGGGGCACGTTGGCGCTCGCCGCGAGCGCCAGGGCATCCGCATTGCGCAGGCCCTGAGGGGTCATATGTGCCCCTGCAGCGACCGGTTTCATCACCGCCACGCGCGCACCGAGGCCGCTCAGCGCGCGCACGAGGGCGCAGGCGATGAGGGTCTTGCCGACCCCGGTATCGGTGCCCGTCACGAAAAGGCCCCGCGCCTTCACGGGCGCGCGGCTCGCCCGATGGAGCCGGGGGCGATGCGCGCCTCGCCTGCCACCTGGGGTACGGCGGGGCGCCCGGCTGCGCCCCAGGCGGCCCCGTAGATGACCTCGAATGTGGCCGGCAGCGAGGCATCCCGCCGCAGCTGCTCGTAGGCGGCCTGCATGCGCCCGAGGCGGGCGCGGCCGAGGAGCGTGCGCGGACGCCCGGCGGTGACGTTGTGCGCACCGATTGCCTTCAGGTCCTGCATCAGCGTGCGCACATCCGGATAGGCAATCTCATGCCGGTCCACATCGAGCACCGGTTCACTTAAGCCGGCGCGCACCAGGGCCTCCCCGATGTCGTGCACATCGATGAAATGGTTCACGTGACTGTCGCTGTCCGCCGCGCTCCAGGCCTGGCGCAACTCCTGAAGCGTGAGGGGTCCGAAGGTGCTGAAGGCGAAGAACCCGTCCGGCCGCAGCACCCGTCGTACTTCGCTCAGGGCCGGATCGAGCGGCTGGCACCACTGCAGCATGAGATTGCTGAACACGAGGTCGACGCTGGCGGTGGCGAGGGGCAGGCGCTGTGCATCCGCGCAGAGGCGCGCGAAGCGTCGCCACAGGCGCTGATGGCGGCGCGCCTCGCGCAGCATCCCGAGGGACAGATCCAGCGCCAGCACCTGGGCGCGCGGGTAGCGGCGTTTGAGCTCGCGCGCCGCGCGCCCCGTGCCCGCGCCCAGATCGAGCACCACCCGGGGTTCAAACGCAAAGCCGCTAAGGCGCGCGAGCAGCTCCGCGGCCACGCGCGCCTGTAAGCGCGCGGCGGACTCGTAGCTGGCGCTTGCCCGATCGAAGGCGGCACGCACGCGGGCGTGATCCAGACGCAACGGGTCTGCCGGCTCAGGCACGCACGAACCCGTCCACCAGCTGGGCAAACTGCCGCGGGTGCGACAGAAAGGGCGCGTGTGCGGCGTCGGCGAACTCGACATAGCGCGCATCGGCGAGTGCGGCGAGTGCGCGCGAGGCAGCCGGACGCACGATGCGATCGCGCGTACCGGCGATGACCAGCGCCGGCACCCGCACCAGCGGCAGCGCGGGGCGCAGATCCGCGTTACGCAGCCGCTCCAGGCCATGCGCCAGGGCCTCCGGCTGCGCAGCACCGCGCGCGAGTGCGCCCCGCAGCGCCCTGAGCACCCGCGCGGCGGTGCGCGGGCTGTTGCCGCGCACCTGCAGCTTCAGGAACTCATCGATGGCGTTCTCCTCCCCACGCCGCAGCTGCTCGGCGAGCTTGCTGAGCAAGGCCGGGGCGGTGCCGAAGGGCCAGCCCGGCGCGGCGAGGAAGCGCGGCGTGGTGCTCACCAGCACCAGCCGCTCGATGCCTGCGGGCATGGCCGCGGCCAGATCGAGCGCAAACTGCCCGCCGAGGGACCAGCCGAGCAGCGCGTAGCGCTCCGTGAGGGGGGCGAGCGTCTCGTGCACGCGCCACGCCTGCGCGGCGGGGGTGCTCGCGCGGGCATCCCAGTCGCTCTTGCCATGCCCGGGCAGGTCGATCGCAATCACGCGGCAGCTGCGGGCGAGCTCGCGCGTGAGCTGATCGAAGATGCGCAGGTTCAGGCTCCAGCCGTGCAGCAGCACAAGATCGCGGCCGCGGCCGCGGATCTGAAAATTCAGCGCGCTCACCCCGGCGCGCTCCGCACCCGCGCGCACGCGCGCGCAAGCTCCGCGACCAGCTGCTCAAGCTGCGCGGGAGTGTGGGCCGCCGAGAGCGTCACGCGCAGGCGCGCGCTGCCGGCGGGCACCGTCGGCGGACGGATGGCCATGACGCACAAGCCCGCCGAGGCGAGCTGCCGCTGTGCATTGAGCGCATCCGCAGCACTGCCGAGGGGCACGGGCTGAATGGGGGTCGTGGAGCTGAGCAGCGGCACGCCGGCACTGAGCGCCAGTGCGCGAAAGCGCGCGATGTGCGCGCTGAGGCGCTCGCGCCGCCAGCCCTCCGTGCGGATGAGCGCGAGCGCGGCGCGGCTGGCGGCCGCGACCGGCTGCGGCAGGGCGGTGGTGTAGATATAGGCGCGCGCCTTCTGGATCAGAAACTCGATGAGCTCGCCCGGACCGGCGACGAAGGCGCCGTAGGAGCCGAACGCCTTGCCGAGCGTGCCGATGAGCACCGGTACCGCATCGACGCCGAGGCCGAAGTGCTCGAGCGTGCCGCGGCCGCTGGCGCCGATGACGCCCAGCCCGTGCGCGTCATCGATCAGGAGCCAGGCGTGCTGGGCCTGCGCGGCGCGCGCGAGCTGCGGCACCGGGGCAAGATCCCCGTCCATGCTGAACACCCCGTCGGTGCCGATGAGCGCGACGCGCGCCGGATCGGCCGCGGCGAGGCGCTCGGCGGAGTCGGCATCGGCGTGGCCGTAGCGGCGCAGCCGGGCACCGGCCAGGCGCGCCCCGTCGATGAGGGAGGCATGGCTCAGTCGATCCAGCAGCACCCGCTCACCACGGCCGACCAGGGCGCTCATGACGGCAACATTTGCCATGTAGCCGCTCGAGAACAGCAGCGCCCGCTCGCGGCCGGTGAAGGCGGCGAGCTCCTCTTCCAGCTGCGCGTGCTCGGCGCCGTGCCCGGTGATCAGGTGCGAGGCGCCGCTGCCGGCGCCCATCTGCGCCGCGCACGCACTCATCGCGCGCACGAGCGCCGGATGGCGTGCGAGACCTAAGTAGTCATTGCTGCTGAAGTCGATGAGCGCGCGCCCGTCGTGCATGAGGAGCACCCGCTCCTCGGCGGCGGCGAAGCCGCCGACCCTCAGGCGCCGGCGCCGCAGCTGCGCGGCGTCCAGCCGCGCGAGCGCCCTCGCGAGCCCCGCTACACCGCGCTTGCCCGCGAGCGGCTGCAAGGCAGTCTTCAGGGCGCGCCGAGGGCGAGGCTGTCCGTGCCGCGCGCGCGGCGCGCCGCGGCTGCCGGGGCGGGCTCGGCCCTCAGCCCCAGCCGCGCGAACAACTGCCGGTCGTGCGCGACGTCGGGGTTGCCGGTCGTCAGCAGCTTCTCACCGTAGAAGATCGAGTTGGCGCCGGCAAGAAAGCACAGCGCCTGCAGCTCATCGCTCATCGCCTCGCGCCCGGCGGATAAGCGCACGTGCGCGCGCGGCATGAGAAGCCGTGCGACCGCGATCGTGCGCACGAAATCGAACGGGTCGACCGCCGGCGCGTGCGCAAGGGGCGTGCCGGGCACCTTCACCAACTGGTTGATGGGCACACTCTCGGGATGCTCGGGCAGGTTCGCAAGCGTGCGCAAGAGCTGCGCGCGGTCCGCCGCGGACTCCCCCAGTCCCACGATTCCACCGCAGCACACCTTGATGCCCGCCGCACGCACCGCACTCAAGGTATCCAGCCGCTCCTGATACGTGCGGGTGCTGATGATCTGGCCGTAGAACTCGCTCGAGGTGTCGAGGTTGTGGTTGTAGTAGTCGAGGCCGGCGGCTTTGAGGGTGGCGGCCTGCTCGGGCCGGAGCATGCCGAGGGTGGCGCAGGTCTCAAGCCCCAGCGCGCGCACTTCCCGCACCATATCGGCGATCAGCTGCAGCTCGCGCGCCTTGGGCGCACGGTACGCCGCGCCCATGCAAAAGCGCGTGGCACCGGCTGCCTTGGCGCGTTGTGCGGCGCGGCGCACCTCATCGACCTGCATGAGCGGTTCGGCCTCAACGCCGGTGTCGTAGCGCACGCTCTGCGGACAGTAGGCGCAGTCCTCCGGGCAGGCCCCGGTCTTGATCGACAGGAGCGTGCTCATCTGCACCGTGTTCGGCG
The DNA here is from genome assembly GCA_963742045.1 of uncultured Pseudomonadota bacterium. GTDB lineage: Bacteria > Pseudomonadota > Gammaproteobacteria > Steroidobacterales > Steroidobacteraceae > 13-2-20CM-66-19. The sequence continues at coordinate 3,238,374 of CAVUKE010000003.1, read as the reverse complement.
CGTGGTGCGCGCGGTGCACGGCCTGTGCGCGCAGCAACAGATCCAGGAAGGGCAGCGCGAAGAGCCCCTGTACCTCGCTCAGGGACCAGTCGTGCCGCAGCGCGGCCGGGGGGACGTGATTCATCGGTGGCATCCTTACGTGAGGCGCGAACGCCCGATGATCCGGGCGCGGGCGACGATGCCCGAGGCCGGCCTTTCATGTCAACGCCGGCGCTCCGCAAAAGTCGACAATTGCCGCAGCGCGCCTACGCGGCCCGCCGCAGCAGATGCACCGCGAGCGCCGCCGCCACGGCGAGCGCCCCGAGGGAGGCGATGAGCACGGCCGCCGCGGCGCAGTCCTTCACCGTGCGGATCGCCGGACTCTCCCCGGGTGCAGCGCATCCGCGAGGTGCTCGATGGCGGTGTTCAGCAGCTCCGCGGCGAGGACGCCTGCGGCGGCGGCGAGCACCGCCGCCCACCAGATCGGCGCGGGCCGCAGGAACCCGAGCGCGCCGAGCGCGGCGAGAAGGGCGAGCAGCTGCAGCTTCAGACTGTGCTCGCTGCGCAGCGCCTGCGCGAAGCCGTGCAGCGCGTGGCGCAGGCGCGCGGCAAACGGGCGGTTCTTCCAGGTGCTCAAGGGGCGTAGACGTACTGCAGCAGGAGGCCGACGAAGATGACCAGGCCGACGTACTGGTTGTTGAGGAAGGCGCGCAGGCAGCCGGCAGGTTCCCGCCTGCGGATGAGCCACTGCTGCCACAGAAAGAGCACCGCGGCGGCGGCAACGCCGCCGTAATACCAGTTGCCGAAGTGCATGTTGCGGCCGACGAGCACGAGCGCCCACAACATCATCGCCTGCATGGTGCCGATCAGGAACCGGTCCATGTCGGCGAACAGGATGGCGCTGGATTTTACGCCGATCTTCAGATCATCCTCGCGGTCGACCATGGCGTAGATTGTGTCGTAGATCGCCGCCCACATGACCGCCGCGATGTACAGCACCCAGGCGACGCGCGGCAGCACGCCCGCCTCGGCGGCGAAGGCCATGAGCACGCTCCAGCCGCCAAAGGAGATCCCCAGGTACAGCTGCGGCAGCGGGAAGAAGCGCTTGAAGAAGGGGTAGGTGACGGTGAGCAGCGCCCCGATGACGGCCAGTTTGATGGTCAAGGGATTCAGGCGCGTCACAAGATACAGCGCGATCAGGTTCAGTACCGCGAACAGCACCAGCGCCTCGAGCGGGGAGACGCGGCGCGCGGCGAGCGGCCGATCGCGCGTGCGCCGGATATGCGGGTCGATGTCACGGTCAGCGTAGTCGTTGATGACGCAGCCGGCGGCGCGCATGACGAAAACCCCGAGCACGAAGACGATCAGCACCTGTGGCTCGGGGCGCCCGGCGCCGGCAACCCACAGCGCCCACAGCGCCGGCCACAAGAGCAGCCAGGTGCCCACGGGGCGGTCGAGGCGCATGAGCCGGGCGTACTCGGTGATGCGCCGCCCCACTCGCTGCCCGACGGGCGCCTCGAGGGGTTTGGGTGTCAGCGGCAGTTCGGGGGTGGTGGCGGCCATGGCGCAAAGGGGGGCGAGGCGGTTGGCCGCGACGTTATCACAGCCGCCGGCTGCGTTTCGCGCACCCCGTGGCTACTTCCCCGACCAGGTGTTGCGCATCGGATGCGCCTCGGTATTCAGCACCACCACATCCGGATCGAGCGTCGCGGGCGGCGCGAACAGCAGATAGAAGTACTTGAAGGTCTCGGCAAACACGAAGCTCTCCATGTCATCGGCCTGTTCCTTGGTGCGCACGTCCGCCAGCGCGGCATAAGCGCTGGCCGTGCGGCAGTAACGCACGAAGTCCGTGAACAGCTTCTCGCCCAGCACGCGGTACTGACCCTCCCCGGTCAGCCGGTACAGATACCAGGTGGACTCGATAATCTCCGGGCGCAGCGGATACGCCGCATCGGTGATGCGGGCCGCCCGAAAGTCGTAAGCCTCCGGCTCGATGCCGCTCACGTCCCACATCTGCACCGAGGCGGCGTGCAGGCGGCGCGCCTCGCTCAGGTGCCCGGAGTAGGCGAGCAGCCCCGGGAAGAACGCCGCCAGCGCCCCGTACTCGCTGGCGCGCGCGGTGCCGCTGTACATATCGACCTCGCCGTACCAGAGCGTGCCGTTCACTTCCTGCGGGTAGTAGCGGCGCGCGGCGGCGCTGCTCTTCTGCCACATGCTCTGGCAGCGCGGATCGTGAAACAGCCGCCAGCATTTCCACAGGTACTCGTAGTAGGAGTCGATGCGCGCGCCGACATGACTCGAGGTGTTGGTCCATTCACCGCTGAGCACGTCAAAGCGCTCGCCCACCAGATCCCGCGGCGAGCGGCGCGCGTACACGGCGCGCAGCGCGCGCATGGCCCGCTCGTAGTACAGCGCCTTGCCGGTGAGCCGGGCGAGCGTGCCGTACTCGATGATGAGGGCCGCCTCGGCGGGGTTGCTGATCGTGCCGCGCGTCTTGCCGGTGCGCAGGTTCACGTACACGAACGGCAGGCCGGTCGGTGAATCAAACGCCGGCAGCAGGCGCGTGCCCAGATCATCCGCGAGCCGCAGCAGACGCGCATCGCCGGTGAGCTGGTAGGAGGAGAGCAGCCCCCCGAGAAGGCGGATCACGATCTCGAAGTGCTTCACCTCGACATCCCGGTCGAAGGAGAGTGTGTGGACGATGAGTTCGCGGGTTTCCTGCGCCTCGGACTTCAGGCCCATGAGCAGCAGCGTGTCGAGCGCATCGATGGGTGTCATGAGGAGCGACTGCCCGTACCAGTCGCGCGGCTCACGGCTGAGGGGCTTGAGCGCATCGTGACCCCAGGCGTACTGACGGTAGGCGCCCCAGGCGTGCAGGAACTCCTCGCGCACGCGCGCGGCCATCTGCGCGCTGCGCGCCGCATCGTACGCCTGTGCGCGCACGGGCGGGCCGGGGACGAGCGTGCCCAGGAGCCCCGCCGCAAGCACACACAGAAGCTTCGCCACCGGCTGCATCAGCGCTCACCGCCCGCGCCTCGTCGTTGCGGCACAATAGCCCATTCAACACCGCACCAGAACCTGAAGGCGATGCCCCGCATGAACTCAAGCGCGCCCGCCGCGAGGCACCCACGGTCCTTGTCCCTGCTCGGTGTCCTGGCAGGGATGCTGCTCAGCGGGGCCGCTGCGGCAGGCAGCCCGGGGGCGAGCGCGTACGCGGCCGTCGATCCCTTCATCGGCACCGGCGGCGACGGCCACACCTTTCCGGGGGCGGTCGTGCCTTTCGGCATGATCCAGCTAAGTCCTGACACGCAGATCCGCGAGCGCAAGGACGCCTACGGCTGGGCGGCCGGCTATCGCTACGAAGATCACACCATCGTGGGCTTCTCGCATACGCATTTCTCGGGCACCGGGCACTCGGACTTAGGCGACGTACTGCTCATGCCGATCGCAGGCGAGGTGAAGCTCGAGCGCGGGACGCCCGCGACCCCCGGCAGCGGCTACACCTCACGCTTCAGCCATACGAGCGAGGTGGCCGAGCCGGGTTACTACGCGGTCACCCTCGAGGACTACGCGGTGCGCGCCGAGCTCACCGCGGGCGCTCGCGTGGGTCTGCACCGCTATCAGTTTCCCGCCGCCCGCACCGCGCACGTGCTCATTGACCTGCGCACCAGCCTCTACGATTACCCGGGTAAGGTGCTGTGGTCGCGCCTGCGGCTGCGCGGCGACGGTACCGTCACCGGTTTTCGCGAGACGCGTGGCTGGGCGCCCGGGCGGCAGCTGTACTTCGCGCTGCGCTTCTCGCGTCCGATCAGTGCCCATCAGTTCAACGACACCGAGACCGAGGTGCCCTACAAGGGTTTTCCCCCGCCCGGCGCGCGGGATGCGCGCGTGCGTGCGCAGCTGCAAGGGCGCCAGCTGGTTGGGGTGTTTGATTTTGCCGATGCACCCGGAGGGACGCTACTGGTGAAAGTCGCGATCTCCTCGGTGAGCGAGGAGAACGCGCTCGCCAACCTTAAGGCCGGCGCGCCAGGTTGGGATTTCGAGGGCATGCGGCGCGCGGCGCGCGTGGCCTGGGAGCAGGCACTTGGCAAGTTTGAGATCGAGGCGGACGAGCCCCTGCGGCGCAGCTTCTTCACCGCGCTCTACCACGCCTTCATGGCACCGAGTCTGTTCATGGACACGGACGGGCGCTTTCGCGGCCCGGACAACGCCGTGCACCAGGCGCGCGGCTTTACCAACTACTCGACCTTCTCACTCTGGGACACCTATCGCGCACTGCATCCGCTGCTCACGCTGGTCGAGCCGCCCACGCGCACCAACGACATCGTGCACTCCCTCGTCGCCGCGCAGCAGCTGAGTCCGTACGGCATGCTGCCGGTGTGGGCGTTCCAGGGCCAGGAGACCTGGTGCATGATCGGCTACCACGCGGTCGCGGTCATCGCGGACGCCTACCTCAAGGGCATCCGCGGCTACGATGCGGATGCTGCGCTGCGCGCCATGGTGGCCACCGCCACCTACGCTCCCTACGGGGGCCTCGGGCCGTACATGCAGCTGGGCTACGTGCCGATCGACGAGGAAGGCGAGGCGGCCTCCAAAACGCTCGAGTACGCCTTCGATGACTGGAGCATCGCGCGCATGGCGCAGGCGATGGGGCGCGAGGCGCTGGCCGCGCAGTTCTTCAAACGTGCCGCGAACTGGCGCAACGCCTACGACCCTGCGAGCGGGTTCATGCGCGCGCGCAAGCGTGACGGCTCCTTCCGTACGCCGTTTGATCCGGCCGCGAGCGGCTACGGCTCCGACTACACCGAGGGTAATGCCTGGCAGTACTCCTGGTACGTGCCGCAGGATGTGGCCGGACTCGTGCGGGCGCACGGCGGGGCGGATAAGCTCTTCGCGCAGCTCGATCAGGTGTTCGACGCCAGGATCGATCCGAAGGTGTTCGCCCACATGGAGGACATCACCGGTCTTATCGGCTGGTATGCGCACGGCAATGAGCCGAGTCATCACATCGCCTACCTGTACGCTGCGGCCGGGGAGCCCTGGCGTACGCAGGCGCGGCTCGGCACCATCATGTCGAGCCAGTACGCGGCGCGCCCGGACGGGCTCGTGGGCAACGATGACTTAGGGCAGATGTCGGCCTGGTTTATCTTCACCGCGCTCGGCTTCTACCCGGTAGCCCCCGCAAGCAACGAGTACATCATCGGCCGCCCGTTCCTCCGGCGCGCCACGCTGCACCTGCCGAACGGGCGGCACTTCAGGCTGATCGCGAACGCCGCGGACGATGCTCATCCCTACATCGCTGGCGTGACACTCAACGGCAAGCCGCTCGCGCGCGCCTTTATCCGGCACGAGGAAATCACCGCCGGGGGTGAACTCGTCTTCACCATGCAGGCGCAGCCAAACCGTGCCTGGCCGGGCGCGCAGGCCGCGCAGCCGTACTCGATGTCGCCCTCGCGCTGATGAAGGTGCGCGCTAGCCGACGCGCCCGTAGCGCTCGGCGGCGCCGATCCAGCGCGCCGCGAGCGCGTTGCCGCTTTCCGGTTCGGCGGCGAGCAGCCGCTCGGCGGCCTCCTGCACCTGCGGCAGCAGGTGCGCATCGCGCATGAGGTCCGCGACGCGCAGCTGCGCGAGCCCGGTCTGGCGCGTGCCGAGCAGCTCCCCGGGGCCGCGCAGCGCCAGATCGCGGCGCGCGATCTCAAAGCCATCGTTCGTGGCGCGGATCACCTTCAAACGCGCGCGCGCCAGCGCCGAGAGCGGCGCGCGGTAGAGCAGCACGCAGCTGCTCGCGGCCGTGCCGCGCCCGACACGCCCGCGCAGCTGGTGCAGCTGCGCCAGCCCCATGCGCTCGGCGTTCTCGATGACCATGAGCGTGGCGTTGGGCACGTCGACCCCGACCTCGATGACGGTCGTGGCGACCAGCAGCTGGATCTTGCCGGCCTTGAAGGCGAGCATCGCGCCGTCCTTCGCCGCCGCCGGCATGCGCCCGTGAACCAGGCCCACGCGTACGCCGGGGAGCGCGGCGCTCAAGCTCGCCGCGGTCTCCTCCGCGGCCTGCGCGCGCAGCTCATCGGACTCTTCGATGAGCGGACACACCCAGTAGACCTGACGGCCGGCGCGGCACGCCTCCACGATCCGCGTCACGACCTCCACGCGGCGCTGCTCGGGCACGACGACCGTGTGCACCGGCGTGCGCCCGGGGGGCAGCTCATCGATCACCGAGATGTCGAGGTCCGCGTACGCGGTCATCGCGAGCGTGCGCGGGATCGGCGTCGCGGTCATGATCAGCTGGTGCGGGACGCGCCCCTGTCTGTGCCCCTTCTCCTGCAGCTTCAGGCGCTGCTGCACGCCGAAGCGGTGCTGCTCATCGACGATGACGAGCGCGAGGCTCTGGAACTCGATGCCCTCCTGAAAGAGCGCATGCGTGCCGACCACGATGCGCACCTCGCCCGAGGCGATCGTCTCGAGCGCGCTGCGGCGCGTGCGCGCCGGCTGCGACCCGCACACGAGCGCCACGGTCTGCCCGAGCGGGGCGAACCAGTCCCTGAGATTGCGCCAGTGCTGCTCGGCGAGCAGTTCGGTCGGCGCCATGAGTGCCGCCTGCAGCCCGGAGCCGGCGGCGCGCGCGGCGGCCGCGGCCGCGATCACGGTCTTGCCGCAGCCGACATCGCCCTGCAGCAGGCGCGTCATGGGTGTGCCGGCGAGCAGATCACCCTCGACGTCGGCGCGCGCCCGTGCCTGCGCGCGCGTCAGGCGGAAAGGCAGCGCGGCAAGAAAGCGCTCACCAAGGCGTGCGCTGTCGGTGAGCGCGAACGCCGGATCGCTCTTGAGCGTGCGCTTGCGCAGCTTGAGCGCCAGGTGATGCGCCAGCAGTTCTTCGAAGGCGAGCCGCTGCTGCGCCGGGTGCCGGCCCGCGGCGAGCTCGGCGAGCTGCGCTGCGCGCGGCGGGCGGTGCAGATAGTTGAGCGCCTCGGGCAGGCTCGGCAGTCCCTGCGGCAGTCCGGCGGCGGGCGCGATGAAGTCGCGCAGCGGCGTACGCTCGAGCTCGCGCAGCGCCTCGGCGATGAGCGCGCGCAGGCGTCCCTGCGGCACCCCCTCGGTCAGCGGATAGATCGGCGTGAGCGTCTCTTCCAGGGGCGCGGCGGCCGCACCCAGGCGGCGGTACTCCGGGTGCACCATCTCAAGGCCCAGCGGCCCGCGGCGCACCTCACCGAAGCAGCGCAGCCGCGTGCCGCGCGCGAGGTGGGCCTGCTGACTGGCGGAGAAGTAAAAGAAGCGCAGCGTGAGCATCCCCGAGCCGTCGGAGATGCGGCACAGCAGCTGCCGGCGGCCGCGGTAGGCGACCTCGGTGAGCTGGATCTCCCCCTCCACCGCGGCGCGCGTGCCGGGGATGAGCGAGCCGATGGCCGCCACCCGGGTGCGATCCTCGTAGCGCAGCGGCAGCACGAACAGCAGGTCCGCGACCCGGGTGACGTTCAGGCGCGCCAGACGCTCGGCGAGCGCCGCGCCCACGCCCCGCAGCGCCGTGACCGGGCGCTGCTCGGTGCCCCTCAGCGGCGCGGGGCGCGCAGCGCTGTTCAGCCCAGATGCAGGACGCACTCGATCTCGACCTGCGCACCGCGGGGCAGCTGCGCGACGCCGACCGCGGCACGCGCCGGATAGGGTTTCTCACAGTAGAGCGCCATCACCTCGTTGACCTTGCCGAAGTGCGCCAGATCGGTCAGGTACACGTTCATCTTCACCGCCTGGGCGAGGGAGCCCCCCGCCGCCTCGGCCACGGCCTTGAGGTTCTCGAATACGCGGCGGATCTGCGCATCGATGTCCCCACTCACGAGCTGCATCGTGGCCGGATCCAGCGGCACCTGCCCGGAGAGGTAGACGGTGTCCCCGGCGCGCATCGCCTGCGAGTAGGTGCCAATCGCCTGCGGGGCGCGCTCGGTGTGAATGCTCTGGCGGCTCATCGGCTTACTCCTTGGATGAATTGGCAGGCGCCGCGCTGCCTCAGCCGCTGCGCTCCGCGTCACCCTCATTGTCGCTCACGCGGCCGCCGCGGGCATGGGCGGCGATGGTGCGCGCCACGCGCGTGACGTCGGGCATGCGGCGGATGACGCGCACCAGGCGCGCGAGGTGGCGCCGATCGCGTACCCGCAGCTCGAAGGTGAGCACGGCCGTGTCGCTGTCCTGCTCATCGATCGAGACGTGATCGATGTTGGTCTCGGTGCTGGCGATGGCGGCGGCCACCTTGGCGAGGACGCCCGTGCGGTTGACCACGTAGACGCGCAGTTCGGAGCTGAAGAGCCGGTCCGGGGCGGCCTGCCAGCTCACCGGCAGCCAGTTCTCCGGATGCTTGCGGTAGTCCTCGACGTTGACGCAGTTCTCGCGATGGATGACGACGCCGCGCCCCGCCGAGAGGAAGGCGAAGATCGGATCGTGGGGAATCGGGAAGCAGCAGCGCGCGTAGGTGACCAGGAGCCCCTCGGTGCCGGCGATCGCCAGCGGGGCGAGCCCCGCCCCCCCGTGCGCGTGCGCGGCGTTGGGCAGCAGGCGCCGCGCCACGAGCGGGGCGAGCCGCTCGCCGAGCCCGATCTTCTCGTAAAGCTCATCCAGGTCCTTCATGCCGAGCTCCCCGAGCGCGGCGCGCTGTACGTCGGCGCCGACATCCTCGAGCGAGAGGCTGAATTCCCCGAGCGCCTGCGCGAGCAGCTTTGCGCCGAGGGCGATGGCTTCCGAGCGCCGCAGGCTCTTCAGGTAGTGGCGGATGGCGCTGCGCGCCTTGGCGGTGACGACGAAATTCACCCACGAGGGGTTGGGGGTGGCGCCCTTGGCGGTGATGATCTCCACCGTCTGGCCGTTGCGCAGCACCGTGCGCAGCGGCGTGAGCCGGCGGTCCACCTTGGCCGCGACGCAGCGGTTGCCGATGTCGGTGTGCACCGCGTAAGCGAAGTCCACCACGGTGGCGCCGCTGGGCAGGCGCAGGATCTGGCCCTTGGGTGTGAACACGTACACCTTGTCCGGGATACAGATCGACCTTGACGCTCTCGAGGAACTCCTCCGAGGAGCCCGCCTCCTGCAGCAGCACGAGATTGGAGAGCCACTCGCGCGTGCGCTCCTGCTGCACCGAGCCGGCATCATCGCCGCTCTTGTAGCGCCAGTGCGCGGCGATGCCCGCTTCGGCCACCCGGTGCATGTCGGCGGTGCGGATCTGCGCCTCGATCGGCACGCCGTTGGGGCCGAAGAGCGTCGTGTGCAGGGACTGGTAGCCGTTGACGCGCGGGATGGCGATATAGTCCTTGAAGCGCCCGGGCATCGGCTTGAAGACCGCGTGCACCGCCCCGAGCGCGCGGTAGCAGGTGTCGGGTGTGTCGACCACGATGCGGATGCCGTAGACGTCGACGATCTCGTTGAGCGGCGCACGCTTGCGGCGCATCTTCTGGTAGATGCTGTACAGATGCTTCTCGCGCGTCACCACGCGCGCCTCGACCTGCCCCTTGATGAGCGCCGCGTTCAGCTGCTGCTCGATGCGGGTGAGGAACTCCTTCTGATTGCCGCGCGCGCGCTTGAGCGCCCGCTCGAGCACGCGGTAGCGACCCGGATACTGCGCCTTGAAGCCCAGGTCCTCGAGCTCGAGCTTCATGTTGTACAGTCCGAGGCGCTCGGCGATCGGTGCGTAGATCTCGAGCGTTTCGCGCGCGATGGCGCGCCGGCGTGCCGGCGCCATGGCCTCGATGGTGCGCATGTTGTGCATGCGATCGGCGAGCTTCACCAGGATGACGCGCAGGTCGCGCACCATCGCGAGCAGCATCTTGCGGAACGACTCCGCCTGCGCCTCCTCGCGACTCTTGAACTTGATCTGATCGAGCTTGGTGACCCCGTCGACGAGTTCGGCCACGTCCGCACCGAAGCGCGCCGCCAGCTGGTCCTTCGGCGTCGGGGTGTCCTCGATGACATCGTGCAGGATCGCCGCGATGATGGTGTCGGCGTCCAGGTGCAGGTCGGCGAGGATCGCCGCCGTGGCCACCGGGTGCGCGATGTAGGGCTCCCCGGAGAGGCGCTTCTGACCGTGATGCGCGGAGGTGCCGAATTCAGCCGCCGCGCGTACGCGGCTCACCTGCTCCGGGGCGAGGTAGCTGCCGACCGTGGCGAGCAGGTCCTTCAGTCCGGGGGTGCGTCTTCCGCCGGGCAGCAGTCCCAGGAGCGAAGACGCGTAGTCCATAGGGCTGACTGTGGGCCGTCAGTCTCCGAGACCGAATTGCGGCGCGCGGAAGCTCGACTGGTTGTCGGCGTCGGGGACGATCGGCTCGGGCACCGGGTCCGGCTCACGCAGCATCTCCGCCGTGACGTTGCCGGCGGCAATCTCGCGCAGCGCGAGCACGGTCGGCTTGTCATTCTCCAGCGGCAGGGTCGGCTCGGCGCCATTGGCCAGGCGACGCGCGCGCTGCGCGGCCAGCAGCACGAGCTGGAACAGGTTTTCCACGTTGGACAGACAGTCTTCTACGGTAATTCGGGCCATGGGTTCGCTTGATAAAAGATTGAGAGGCACCCCGATGGGATGCACAGGGCTAACCACTATAGAGGAAAACCCCGCCCTCAGGCCAGTGAGCCGCCGGGCGGTGAGGACTGCCAAGCACCCGGAAGCGGCGGATGAACCCGTCAGGCGGCCTTGCGCAATCGGGTCCTGAGTCCCACGGCGGCAAGACCGGGCAGCATCAATGCGCGCGTGCCCGGTTCGGGCAGGCTACCGCCGCCCGAGCCCCGCTCGCCGGGGACAACCACGCCCGGCCGCACCCTCGGCTGCGGGCGATGACGGTCCGCGCATGGCCGGGCCCGCATTTAAGCGTGGCGATGAGTGCGCCGGCGGCGGCTGAGGAGCCGCAGGAGCACGGCAAGTTCCAGAACACCGATCGTGCCGCCCCCGCCGCCCCCGCTGCCGGGGCTGGCTACCGGGGCGGCGACCTTGATCGTGACGTTCTGCGCGGTCTGCTCGTTGTTGACTTCGCAGTCCAACTCGTACGTGAACGTGCCGTTGGTGGTTGCCGTCTGCGTTACCGACCCGGACGTCGGCTGCGCGCCGCCCCAGGGCGTGCCGTTCGCGCCACCGCCCGTGGCAGTGCAGCTCGTCGCCCCGGTGGTGTTCCACGACAAGGTGAAGGAGCCGCCGGGGCTGAGCGAGTAGGTGCTGCTGAGGAAAGTCTCCGACAGCGCCGCAATCGCCAGGGGTGCCTCAGTCGAAACGGCGGGCGTGGACGGGTCGATGCTGTCACAGGACACACCGAAGCTGAACTGCCCGGCCATCGCCACTTCAGACACGCTGCCGGCGGGGGCATCCATGGAGCTGATCCACGCATCCCCCGGGATGCCGCCCGTTCGGCTGCAGCTGCCCGAGAGCGTGGAGGACCAGGCGACGGTGAAGGTCTCTCCGGCCACCACGGTTTCGGGGTTAAAGGAGATCATCGCCGTCGGCGGCGCGGGCGGCGTCACCGTGAGCGTCAGGGGCGCGGAGGTCACCGGCCCGGGATTGAGCGGATTACAGGTGACCGTGATGGAGAACTTCCCCGACTGCAGCGGGTTGAGCGTCGCCCCGCCCTGCGGGGAGGTGGCCAGACCGAACGGGTCGTTCGGCGAGGCCAACAGCCCGGACGGTACCGAGGGGCTGCAATAGGAGAGATTGGAGTTCCAGCTGAGCGTCACGTAATCCGCAGGCGAGGCGCTGAAGGCGACCGAAGCCTGGTTGAGCGAGGCGGTGACGTAGGGCGCGGAGTTCTCGAACGTGACGGTGACGCTTTGTTGCGCCGTCAGCGCTCCGGAGGCGCAGCTGAGCGTGTACGTGTACGTGCCGGTCGCCGTGACCTGCGGTGAGAACAGCGACGAGCCGGCGCCGCCGAGGAAGTTGTTACCCGACCACCCGTCGTTGGCTGCCCCGCCCGAGCCGGTGCACGAGTCCGCGAAGCTCTGCCAATAGAGGCTGAAGAGCTGCCCGAGCTGCCGGTCGGTGCCGTTGGCCTCGAAGATCACTCCGGGGGTGGCGTACTGCACCAGGGTTGCCGTCACGCCCGGGTTATTCGCCGTACCGCAGCTCAGAGTGTAGGTCACATCCCCGCTCGTTGTGGCCGTGGTGGTGGCGGTGCCGGAGGCTGCAAGATTCGTCAGCGCGAGCGCGCCGCCGTTGAGCGAACAGGGCGTGACGTTGGAAGTCCAGCTGAGGGTCACCGGTCGCGTGGTCCACACGGCCGCAGGCGTCGCCACGAGCGAGAGCACCGGTGCGGGTCCTTCCCAGGTCACGCTCACCGAGGCCTTCGCGGTGCGCCCGCCGGGGTACGTGCAACTCAGCGTATAGGTCGTCGGATTGCTCGAGGCCGATTCGGTTACCGTCTGGCTGCCCGCCGCGGCCAGGGTTCCGGACCAGCCATCCCCCGCAAGGCCGCCGCCCGCGGTGCACTGCGTGGCGTTCGAGGCGCTCCAGGTGAGTTGCAGCGGCAGGCCGTAGACCTGCGTCGAGGTCGAAGCGCCGAAGGAGATCGCCGAGGCCGGCGCACTCGCCACCACCTCGGTGCCGGTGTTCTGCGGATCGAGGACGGATTTAAGCGTCACCGTGCCGGTCGCACTGTAGATATCGCCGCTCGCGTTCCACACGGCCGCGAGCGCGGTGAAATCGGCGACGCCATTGGTGCCATCCGGCGCCGGCGGACTCGCCATGGGGCAGGCGCCGTACCCGGACGGATCGCTCGTGTCGCGCCCGTAGGTGAGCGAACCGACCAGGTGGTTGTTCTGATCGAACAGGGCACTGCCGGAGGCGCCGGGCCCGATGTTGCCAGTCTGGTTCACGGTCTCGAGGAAATTGGCGAAGCCTGAAAACTCCGGCACCGATGCCGGCGGCCCGAACCAGGCGACGAACTGCTTGTCGTAGCCCTCGGCATGGTGGACGGTGTAGCCGCCGTTCACCGCGCCGCCTCGGGCGTCGAAGCCGGCGAACTGCGCGTCGGAGACGACCGGGTTGACGTCGAGCCGGATGAGCCAGGCGTCCTGCTGTTCGACGAGCGTCTGTGCCCCGGTCTGCGCCGGAACGTTCGCATCGTAGATCGAGCCGAGCGCCGCCCCGCAGCTCGTGGTGGCGTCCCAGTACACCGTGGCCGCGGCGGCCGCGGCGGCCGGGTCGTCCATGACGCCCACCTTGCCGCTGATGCAGTGCTTGGCCGTGAGGATGTAAGGGGTGTTGTCCCCGGGCACATCGTTGATGAGCGTGCCGGTGCACTCGAACTGGTTCTGCACCAGCAATGCCACCGTCGCCGCCCCTTCCGGGGTGTTGGCGCCCGTGATCTTGCACTCGTAGTTGGTGACGCACGCACTCGTGCCGGTGGGACCTGCGGCCTGTGCCTTCAGCTGACGGTAATAAGGATGGTCCTCGACGCCGGCTCCGAGGGAGCGGTAGCCCGCCTGCAGGCTCACGATGCTCAAGGCCACCTGCGCGCGCTCGGCCGCGGCGACGGTGAGGGTGAATTGCAGCGCCGCACCGGGCTGCACGCGGCTCCACAACTCGCCCCGGTGCACCTCGCTCGCCCGATAGCTGGTCGTGTTGCGCGCACCGCGCACCACGAGCGTTGCGCTCGCCGGAAGGGAGACCTTGATCGCGTGGAAGGAGAGCGAGACCGCCGTCGGGACCTGCACCGCATAACGCCAGCTCGCCCGCCCGTTCGCGCTCGACCAGCTGCCGCCGCTCCCCGTTGATACCGCGTGCGGCACGAGCACCGCAAACTGCACGGGCGATCGGCTCGCCGCACGAATGAGCGGCTTCAGATCCGTCCTGAGGGTGTGCACCGGCTCGGCTGACCCTGCGGTGCTCAGTGTCGCCAGCAAAAATGCCAGTGCGGCCGCACACGCGCGCCGGCGAACCGTTCCTGTCACGACAGCCCCTTCCTGAGGCGAGCGCAACCGCTGCCTTGTCCGCAACTGTGCGCCGAGTGTTGCAGGCCAACAAGTGCGCCGCGCGCACCTGCAATACGTCTAAGCGGCGGGCATGACTTAATGCGCGGCGCCCCTGGGGGCGGGGAGTGCTTAGCGCACACGGGCGAGGGCGGCACACACGAGCGGGTTGAGCACGATCGAGAGCAGCGCGCCGGCGACGATGTAGTTCTGACCCTCCGCCGGCAGCACTTCCATGCCAACGCCCATGACGGCGAGGATGAAGGAGAACTCCCCGATCTGGGCGAGCGCGGCGGCCACCGTGAGGGCGGTGCCGAGGGGATGGCCGAGCAGGCGCACGATCAGCAGGGCCGCGAGCGACTTGCCGATGACGATGATGGCGAGCACCTCGAGCACTTCGAGCGGATGACGCACGAGTACCGTCGGCTCGAACAGCATCCCCATGGCGACGAAGAACAGCGCGGCGAAGACATCCTGCAGCGGTTGCAGGTAGGTCTCGGCGCTGTGGCTGAGGTCCGAGCCACTGATCACCATGCCGGCGAAGAAGGCACCGAGTGCCACGGACACGTCGAAGAGCTTCGCCGACCCGAACGCCACGCCGAGTGCGAGCGCGACGGCGGCGAGCGTGAAGAGCTCGCGCGACTGGGTGCGCATCACGCGTCGCAGGATCCAGGGAAAAACGCGTGCGCCAACGACGAGCATGAGTGCGACGAACACGGCGACCTTGCCGAGGGTGATGCCGAGCGTGCGCGCGAGGTGGCCGGGATCAGCCTCAGCGGCACTCGTGCCGCCGAGCACGCCGGCCAGCGCCGGCAGCAGCACCAGCGCGAGGACCGTGATCAGATCCTCGACCACGAGCCAGCCGACGGCGATGCGGCCGTCCCGGGAGCCGAGAATGCCCTGCTGCTCGAGCGCGCGCAGCAGCACCACCGTGCTCGCCACCGAGAGCGCGAGGCCGAAGATGATCCCCGCACCGAAGGGCCAGCCCCACAGGTGCGCGACGCCCATGCCGAGGGCGGTGGCGACCGCGATCTGGGCCAGGGCGCCGGGAATGGCAATGCCCTTGACCGCCATGAGATCGCGCAGCGAGAAGTGCGTGCCGACGCCGAACATGAGCAACATCACACCGATCTCGGCGAGCTGCGGGGCGAGATGCGTGTCGGCGACCCAGCCAGGCGTGTGCGGACTCACCGCGATGCCGGCGAGGAGGTAACCGACGAGCGGCGGCAGGCGCAGCCGTACCGCCGCAAGCCCGAACACAAAGGCGAGCGCGAGGCAAACGGCGAGCGTGGCGATCAGGGTGTCTTCGTGCAGCATGGCGCGGGGATGCGGCGCGAGGCCTCCTGAGGCTACGGCGCTGCCAGCAGCTCCGCGAGCAGGCGCTTGAGCTGCGGTCGATCGGCGGTGAGTTCCGCGCCCTCACCGGCGATGATGCGTCGCAGCTCTGCCAGCGCGTGCGCAAAGTCATCGTTCACGACCACGTAATCGAACTCGCGGTAGTGGGACATGTCGGCCGCAGCATCGCGCAAGCGCCGCGCGATCACCTCCGGGGCGTCGGTGGCGCGCTTGGCGAGGCGTTCGGCGAGCGCGCGCCGCGAGGGAGGCAGGATGAAGATGCTTACGCAAGCGGGCAGCGCGGCGCGCACCTGCCGGGCACCGTGCCAGTCGATCTCCAGCAGCACGTCGTGCCCCCCGCGCAGCTGTTCTTCGACGAACGCGCGCGCGGTGCCATAGAAATTGTCGAACACGCGCGCGTGTTCCAGGAACTGACCCTGAGCGATCAGTTGCTCAAACTGCCCCTGCGTCACGAAGTGATACTCGCGGCCGTCCGTCTCGGTCGGACGGCGCGGGCGGGTCGTGTGCGAGATCGACAGGCGCAGGTTCGGTTCGGTCTGCAGCAGCGCGTTGACCAGCGAGGTCTTGCCGGCCCCGGAGGGGGCGGTGATGACGAACAGCCTGCCGCGCTTCATGGGCCCGCAATATAGCCCTCGCGTGCGAGGCCGGCGATCAGAGCCTGCAGCGCCTGCGCACGGTGGCTGAGGGCGTTCTTGCGAGCCGGTGCCAGCTGCGCTGCAGTGCAGGTCTGCCCGGCCGGCACGAATGCCGGGTCGTAGCCGAAGCCGCCGCTGCCGGCGGGTAGGCGCGCGATGTGTCCCTCCCAGGTCCCGGTTGCGAGCAGCGGCTTCGGATCCGCGGCGCTGCGCACGTAGGCGATGACACACTGATAGCGCGCCGCGCGCTGCCCCTCCGGGGTCGTCTCCAGTTCGCGCAGCAGCCGCTCGAGGTTGGTCCGCTCGCTCGCGCCGGCGCCGGCGTAGCGGGCCGAGCGCACCCCGGGGCCTCCGCCCAGGGCATCCACCTCAAGTCCGGAATCATCCGCGAGCGCCGGGAGCCCGGCGTGCTCTGCGGCGTAGCGCGCCTTGAGCAGCGCATTCTCGCGAAACGTCGTGCCCGTCTCCTCGGGCGCGCTGATGCCCAGCTCGCCCTGGCTCAGCAGCTCAAAGCGCAGCGGTGCCAGCAGCGCGGCCAGCTCGCGCAGCTTCCCGGGGTTGCTGCTCGCCAGCACGATGCGCGTCACGGCCGGTTCAGTACCTGCGCTTGCAGTTGAAAGAGCGTGCCGATGCCCTCGGCGGCGAGATTGAGCAGCGCGTCAAGCTCGTGGCGGCGGAACGCATGGCCTTCGGCCGTGCCCTGCACTTCCACGAAGCCGCCGCCGTTGTTCATGACGACGTTCATGTCGGTCTCGGCCTGGGAGTCCTCCTCATAA
The DNA here is from genome assembly GCA_963742045.1 of uncultured Pseudomonadota bacterium. Taxonomy (GTDB): domain Bacteria; phylum Pseudomonadota; class Gammaproteobacteria; order Steroidobacterales; family Steroidobacteraceae; genus 13-2-20CM-66-19. The sequence goes on along the minus strand of CAVUKE010000003.1, from coordinate 3,221,714 downwards.
TCCAGATCCAGCACCGGCACGCCGCTGCAGATGCCAACCGATACCGCCGCCACCTGCCCGTGCAGGGGACTTGCGAGGATCAGACGGCGCTGCACCAGCTGCTCGCACGCCTCCGCCAGGGCGACGAAGCCGCCGGTGATCGCCGCGGTGCGTGTCCCGCCGTCCGCCTGCAGCACATCGCAGTCGAGGGTGATGGTGCGCTCCCCGAGGGCCTTCAGATCCGCCACGGCGCGCAGCGAGCGGCCGATGAGACGCTGGATCTCCTGCGTGCGCCCGCTTTGGCGGCCGCGCGCCGCTTCGCGCGCGGTACGGGTGTGCGTGGCGCGCGGCAGCATGCCGTACTCGGCCGTGATCCATCCCTGGCCCTTGCCGCGCAGGAAGGCCGGTACCGTGTCCTCGACGCTCGCCGTGCACAGCACCTGGGTGTCGCCGAACTCCACGAGCACCGAGCCTTCCGCGTGCTTGGTATGGCGGCGGGCGAAGCGTACCGGTCGCAATTCATCGGCCGCGCGTCCTGAGGGTCTGCCCATGCGGGTGCTACTCGCCCAGCCAGCGCAGCGCCGCCGCGGAGGTGTTATCGCTGCCGTTGCCGGCACGCTTGACGGCGCGCTCCCCGAGCTTCAGCAGCTTTGCGCGCAAGGCGCCGGGGGTGCCCATCTCGGCGACGATCTCCTCATCCTTGAGGCTCCCCCAGAAGCCATCGGTGCACACGAGCAGCACGTCGTTCGCCTGCAGCGGCCGCCGCCGCGTCAGGGACATCTCCGGCAGAATCGGATCCCCGCCGAGGCAGCACTCGACAAAATTGCGCATGGGGTGATGGTGTGCCTGCTCGGCGTTGATGAGGCCCTCGCGCAGCAGCAGCTCCACGTGGCTGTGATCACGGCTGCGCGCGAGCAGCGCCGCGCCGCGCACGTGATAGAGGCGACTGTCGCCGACGTGGGCCCACCAGCTCGCGTGCTGCTGCACCAGGCACACCGCACAGGTCGCCCGCGGGCGTTGCTCGAGCGGCAGCTGCACGCCGAGCTTCACCACTTCCTCGTGCGCGCGCCCGAGCGCGAGGTGCAGAAAGCCGAGCGGATCAAAAAGCGGCTGTGGCGTGTGCCAGAACGCCTCGGTGATCACCTGCTGCGTCACCTGCGCGGCGCGGGCCCCGTCGGCATGGCCGCCCATGCCATCGACGACCACGAGCAGCCCCGCATGCTCGGCGACGGCCGCGCTCACCCGGTCCTGGTTCTCTTCGCGCCCGCCCAGCAGGCTGATTTCGGCACTTTCCACCCGCAAAGAACAAATCCATGCATCTGTTAGACTTGACTGCACTTTATATCACCTGTGCGCCGGACGAGCGTAGCCGCGCGGCCCGACGCAGGCCTGCCTCCTGAAGAGGGGCGCTCAAGCCGCCGGACGGACAGCATCAACATGATCGCGAGCATGACGGGCTTCGCCCGCCGCGAGGCCACCGGAGCCTGGGGCACGCTGGTGTGCGAGCTGCGCAGCGTCAATCACCGCTTTCTGGAAGCGGGCCTGCGCCTGCCGGATGAACTGCGCGTGGCTGAGGGCGAACTGCGTGCGCGTCTTGCCAAGCAGCTGCGTCGCGGCAAGGTCGACTGCACCATCAACTATCGGCGTCCGGCCGGCGCGACCGGGCCGCTCGAGATCGATTCCGCGGCGCTCGAGCGCCTGCTCGCCGCCGTGCACACGGTTGCGCGCACGATGCCGCAGGCGGCGGCGGTGAGCGCGCTCGAAGTGCTGCGCTGGCCGGGCGTGGTGCGCGATGAGTCCGCGGCCGGGGAGGAACTACTGGCCGCCGCCTACTCCGTCTTCGGTGCGACGCTGGATGAGCTCGTCGCCGCCCGTGCGCGCGAGGGGCTGCGCCTGCGCGAGCTGCTCGAGCAGCGCTGCACCGGGCTCGAGGCGCTGGTGGCGGGCGTGCGCGCCCGGCTGCCGGAGGTGCAGGCGCGCATGCGCGCGCGCTTGAAGGAGCGCCTGGCAGAGCTCGCCGCCGGCGTCGATCCGGAGCGCCTCGAGCAGGAGCTGGCGATTCTGCTGCAGCGGCTGGATGTGGATGAGGAGCTCGAGCGCCTGACGGGTCACATCGTCGAGGTCCGCCGCGTGATCGCGGGCAACGAGCCGGCCGGGCGACGGCTGGATTTTCTGATGCAGGAGCTGAACCGCGAGGCGAACACCCTGTCCTCGAAATCGCAGGACCTGGAAACCACGCGCAGCGCGGTGGACATGAAGGTGCTCATCGAGCAGATGCGCGAGCAGGTGCAGAACGCCGAGTGACGGCGGCGCGCGCGGCTAATTCAGCAGGCCGAAGACCGCGACCCCGGTGGTCGTCCCCACGAAGACCTTGCCGTCGGCGATCGTGGGCGTGGCGAAGGTGTTGCCGAGACCAAACTGATCACGACCGCCGGCAGCCTGGGAGCTGTTGTAAAGCATGTTCGCAAGATTGCTGGCATCGAACGCATACAGCACCGCGTCCGGTTTGGAGTTCAGCTGCGCCCACGCGATGCCGTTAGCCGCACCGTTGGCGGAGATGGCCGGGGATGTGCCCGGATAATTGAACGCCACCACAGTGTGGGAAGCAGGCGTCGCTGACAGAGTCGCATTCGTGATCGCGAAGGCGAGGAGCTGGCCGTTGCGCGGCCCGTAGTAGAGCAGTCCATTGAAGTACGCGGGTGTTCCCCACACCCCGCCGTTGCCGCCGGTCGGATTGGTGAGGAGATTACCGAGTGCGCCGGTGAGCTGCTGCCACACGTTGTTGCCGCTCGCACTGAAGTGCCCCATCGAGTCACGATTGACGACGTAGAGGTTACCGTCCTTGCCGGCACCCACGGCCAGGTGGCGCGTCGTGCCGCCCGCATCCGTCAGATCGGGCAACAGCAGAACGCCGCCGGAACCCAGGTCGAGATCGTTGGCCGACAAGAACGCGGTGGTGGAGGGTGAGAAATAATCCACAACGCTCAAGCCGCCCCCGGCGGTCGAGAGTTTCATGAAGGAGTTGGCAAAGTCGCCCATGTTGGGGAAGCCGTTCGCGTCGAGCGTGGACTCGAAAGCCCCGTTGGCGGTGATCAGATAGATGTTGCCGGAGGAATCGGCCGCAAGCCCGCCGCCGGACATCCAGATCGCTGGCCCGATACCGCCGCTATTGGGGGCGACGTTGAGAACCGCGGTCTGCCGCAGAGTGCTCTGGCTGTAGGCCATGAGCCAGCCGGTGTAGAACTTGTTGTCGCAGTGAGAGGTCCATGCGGTATAGATCGTACCCTGCAGCAGCAGCAGGCCGGCACGCTCCTCGTACTGCTGTGGATCGAAGGTCAGAGTGCCGGAGCTTGCGACGTACGAGGCACTGATCTCGGTCGGTGCGCCCGCCAGCTCCGCCCCCGTCGTCACATCCAGTGCATGCAGGCGCTGATGGTAGGCGCCGGAGCTGCTCGTTTCAGTCATCGCTATAACGTAAATCGCACCATGCGCCCCGGCTGCGCGGTCGATCACCGGGGTCGCGGTGATGCCGATGGTGGGCGTGACTTCGTCGCAGTTAAGAGGACCGCTGGCCGTTTCGCCCGCGCCGATCAAGGAGACCTGCCACAGAAGCGTGCCGCGGTCGGCATCGAACGCGTAGACCGAATCGTTCTCGGTCTCGACGAATACCACGTTGTGAAATACGCCGCCGATGTTCAGGGCGGATAGGTAGAGAGGCTGAGCGTCCACCTTGCCGTCGGTGCTGAGGAAACGCAGCTTGCCGAAACTGGAGGAGTTGACGTTGGCCGTGGTGAGGGTTTTCTCGGTCAGGTTCTGGCCGGTGCGCGCAAGGTCGTTCTTGTAAGTAACCACATCGGTCCCCGGCGCTGGCGCGGTGACCGTGAGGGTCGCAGTGTGGCTGCTTACGCTGCCGCCGGAGTTGCTGATGAGCACCGCGAACAGCGCGCCGTTATCAGCGAGGGTTGCGGCCGGTGTCGTGTAGCTGGCAGAAGTAGCCGCGGCGATCGGCGTCCCATCTTTCTGCCACTGGTAGGACAGCGGAGCAGTTCCGCTCGCCACAACGGTGAACGTGGCGCCCTGTCCGGCCGAGACACTCTGCGCGACCGGTTGCGACGTGATCGCAGGCGCCGTGGGCGCCGGCTGGCTGGTCGGCTGCGTCGTGCCAGAGGTGGCATCGGCATTGCTACCGGCACCCGCACTGCCATTGACGCCCACCTGGCCACAGGCGGCAAGCAAGGCCGTGCATACCAATGAAAGCGTCGCCGCGAAAACTGCGCGCTGGCGCTGCATCAAACCATCCTTGTTGTTCTTTTCAAATTCTCACGTCGACAGGGGTTAGGCGCAACCGTCGGCGTACGGCGACGTCACATGAGTGTTATGTGAAAGACGGTACGCGCGCCGCACGGACTGATCCCGCATCCCGGGCACCGTCCGCGGCCACAGCGCTGTGCACGTGCAAGGGGCAGGCATCCTCGGGTCAGATGCTTTCGTACTCTGGCAGACGATCTGAGTGCCGTGCTTGCGGTACCGCTGGCACGGAATGATCGATAGGTATTTGCTTATTCACCCTGCGTTTATTCTTATGATGCGCGGGCACAACGGCCGAGTGAGTATGCTGCCCGAAGCGATGAGTAACTGGACGCACCACCACGCGCAGATCAACGGCATCCGCATGCACTACGTGGAGCAGGGCGAGGGCCCGCTCGTCATCCTCTGCCACGGCTTTCCGCATCTGTGGTTTTCCTGGCGCCATCAGATCCCGGCCATCGCCGCGGCGGGCTGGCGCGTCGTCGCGCCGGACATGCGCGGCATGGGACAGACCGAAGCACCGGCGGAGGCTGCTGCCTACGACGTTGTGCACACCGTCGGCGATCTGAGCGCGCTGCTGGAGCACCTGGGCGAGCAGCGCGCGGTCTTCATCGGCCTGGATTTCGGCGTATTCGCCATCTACGACCTGGCGTTTCGTTCACCCGAGCGGCTCACGGCCATCATCGGCCTGGAGAATCCGGCCACCCCGCACAACCCGCAGCTCGCGCCGCTGCGCGAGGCGGCGAGCTGGGCGCAGAAGCATTTCGTACACATCCAGTATTTTGAGCCGCCGGGGCCGGCGGATGCGGCGTTGAACGCACACCCGCGCGAGTTCCTCACCAAGGTGTTCTACGCCCTGAGCGGGGACTATCACTACCTGGACGTGTGGAAACATCCGCCTGGCACGAGTTATCTGGATGCCTTGCCGCAGCCGCCACCGCTGCCGTGGCAGTGGCTGTCGGAGCTGGAGATGGAGTTCTTCGTCAGCGAGTACGCGCGCACCGGCTTCACCGGCGGACTGAACTGGTATCGCGCCATGGATCTGCGCTGGGAACAGCGCCGGCGCTTTGAGGGCGTGAAGAACACCGTGCCCTTTTATTTCATCGGCAGCGAGCGCGACTGCGATCTGGAAGCCTGGCACGGCGATGATCCGCTCGGGGCACTCAAGCAGCAGTACAGCGACGTACGCGGTGTTGCCATGCTGTCCGAGGCCGGGCACATGATGCAGATGGAGCGGCCGCGTGAGGTGAATGCGTGGATGCTGAAGTTCCTCGCAGAGCTGCGCTGAAGCGCGCTCACTCCTGAAAGCCATGGCCGCGCTCGCCACCCCGCCGCTGTCGCTCTACGTGCACTTCCCCTGGTGCGTGCGCAAGTGCCCGTACTGCGATTTCAACTCCTACGCGCTGCACGGTGAGCTCGCCGAAGAGGCCTACGTGAGCCGCCTCGCGCGCGATCTTGAAGCACAGGCCCCCGCGGTCCCGGGACGCGAGGTGCGCAGCGTGTTCTTCGGCGGCGGCACCCCGAGCCTGTTCTCCCCGAGCGCCATCGGGCGCGTGCTGGAGGCTGCGCGCGCGCATCTGCTTCTGGCGCCGGATGCCGAGGTTACGCTGGAGGCAAACCCCGGCACGATCGAGCGCGGCGTATTCGGCGAGTACCGGGGCGCGGGCGTTACGCGCGTTTCACTCGGCGCGCAGAGCTTTGATGCGGCGCGACTTGCGGCGCTCGGTCGCATCCATTCACCGGCCGAGACCCGCAGCGCCGCCGCCGAGCTGCACGCATCCGGACTCGAGAACTTCAATCTCGATCTGATGTATGCGCTGCCCGGACAGGACGTCGCCGCGGCGCTGCACGACCTCACCGAGGCGCTCGCGCTTGAGCCGGCGCATCTTTCGCACTACCAGCTCACGCTCGAACCGGGCACCGTGTTCGCCGCGCTGCCGCCGGCGCTGCCCGATGATGATGCGGCGGCGCAGATGCTTCACGAGTGCGCCCAGCAGCTCGCGGCCGCCGGGTACGCGCAGTACGAGGTGTCCGCCTACGCGCGCGCGGGGCGCCAGTGCCGGCACAACCTCAATTACTGGACCTTCGGGGACTACCTCGGCGTCGGAGCCGGCGCACACGGCAAGCTCACCTGCGCGGCCCGCGGGGTGATCGAGCGCACCACGCAGCCGCGCGAGCCGCGCCGCTACCTTGCGGCGGCGGATGCGGAACGCACGCACCGCCGCATCCCCGCGCAGCAGCTGCCGTTCGAATTCATGCTCAATGCGCTGCGGCTGTGCGAGGGGTTCGCGGCGGAACTGTTCACCGAGCGCACCGGTCTTGAGATCGAGCTCATCGGCGCGCCGCTCGCCCTGGCCATCAAGCGCGGCCTCGTGCTCGGCACCGCATCCGGGTACCGCCCGAGTGCACTGGGACTGCGCTTTCTGAACGAAGCGCTGCTCCTTTTTATGGCAGAAAATCCGCAAATGATCGGAGAATCTGCGTTGTCAATCACCGTCCCGGGAGCGGCGGCAGGCAACTCCGCGGCTTTATTCACAGGGCCCAGCAGCTCAGCCCAAGAATGAGTGAATTACGAGCCAAAGCGGTCAAGACGCTCCATAAGATCTCTGTAACCCATTGAAGAAACAACTTAAAAATGCCTGCTCATTTTTTGACCAAGGTAACAAATATGCAATCTCGCCGCGAAAACGCGCCCTTGCGGCGACGGTAGTCCACAGAGTTGTCCACAGCTTCTGTGGATAAGGAACCGGGCGCCGATCGGCGGCAGGCGCGCGGAGCTTGAGGGGAGGCGACACTGCCGCTAAACTCCCGCGCCCTTTAACTTGCGTGGCCGCCGCCCCATAAAGCGGTAAGCCGCCCTTTGCGAACGTTGTGAGCCCGCCATGAAAGCCGCGATCCACCCCGAATATAAAGAGATCACCGTGAGCTGCACCTGCGGCAACACGTTCAAGACGAGCTCGACCCTGGGGCATGACCTGCAGGTCGAAGTGTGCTCGAACTGCCACCCCTTCTATACGGGCAAGCAGAAGATCGTCGACACCGCCGGGCGCGTGGACAAGTTTCGCAAGAAGTACGCCGCCGCGGGCGCAAAGTAACGCGCCTTCCCCCGGCGGCCCTCAGCCGCCGCGCACTGCCTGACCGATTCCGGCGGGGCGAGCGGCGAAACGCCGTGCCGGCGCTGCCTGCCCTGCGGCTCAGCTCCTTCACCTCCCCGCGCAATTTCCCGCGGGCGCCGGAGGCGCCGTCGTTTATCGGGACGATGCGCCGCTTTTCCTCACAAGGCAGGAGCCCATGCTACCGGCGAGTAGGACGCGGCCTGCCTTGATTCGGCGCACGGACCATGTAAACCTCCCGCGTGCACGCGCACCGGCGTCACGTGGTGCGCTCATGCATCCTGCCTACACGGATCTTGCGCACACGGAAAGCGGCGGCGGAAATGACTGAGAAGAGCGGGGAGACATTCGAGCTCAGCGACCGCGCCACCGGGGGCAGCGCGCAACTGCCCGTGCGCAAGGGAACCCTGGGGCCGGCGGCGCTCGACATCGCCAACCTCTACAGGGACCTGGACGTCTTCACCTACGACCCGGGCTTTGGCGCGACGGCGGCCACCGAGAGCCGCATTACTTACATCGACGGGGATGCGGGCGTGCTGCTCTACCGCGGCTACCCGATCGAGCAACTCGCCGAGCGCAGCTCCTTCATGGAAGTGGCGTACCTGCTGCTGATCGGGCAGCTGCCCACGGCGAAGCAGCTGCAGGAATTCACCGGCAACATCCGTTATCACACGATGATCAACGAGTGGCTGCTGCGCTTTTTCAATGCTTTTCACCACAACGCGCATCCGATGGCGATGGTCTCGGGCGTGGTCGCCTCGATGTCCGCCTTCTATCACGACACGATGGATATCCATAATCCGCGCCACCGCGAGATCTTCGCCCACCGCATCATCGCCAAGATTCCGACCATCGCGGCCGCCGCGCACAAGCATTCCCTCGGGCAGCCCTTCATCTATCCGCGCAACGATCTGGATTACGCCGCGAACGTACTCAGCATGCTGTTCGCCGTGCCGTGCGAGCCTTACAAGCTCGACCCCATCGCGGCCAAGGCGCTCGATCTGCTGTTCGTGCTGCACGCGGATCACGAGCAAAACGCCAGCACCTCCACGGTGCGGCTCGCCGGCAGCACCGGCGCGAACCCGTACGCGGCGATCTCGGCGGGCGTCTCGGCGCTGTGGGGCCCGGCGCACGGGGGCGCCAACGAGGCGGTGCTGGCGATGCTCGAGCAGATCGGCACGGCCGATAATATCCCGAAGTTCCTGGCGATGGCCAAGGACAAGTCGAGCCACTTCCGGCTCATGGGCTTCGGGCATCGCGTGTACAAGAACTTCGACCCGCGCGCCAAGATCATCCGCGAGATGTGCCACAAGGTACTCGCGCAGCTCGGACGCAGCGACAATCCGCTGCTCGAGCTGGCACTGCGCCTCGAGGAGATCGCCCTCAAGGATGAGTACTTCATCGAGCGCAAGCTCTACCCGAACGTCGACTTCTACTCCGGGGTCATCTACAGCGCGATCGGCATTCCGCGCTCGATGTTCACGGTCATGTTCGCCATCGCGCGCACCGTGGGCTGGGTGGCGCACTGGCAGGAGATGATCTCCGATCCGGGGATGCGCATCGGTCGGCCGCGCCAGCTGTACACCGGTCCGACGCGCCGCGACTACGTGGAGATCAAGAAGCGCAGCTGAGGCACCCCCGGGGGCCGCCGGGTGCGCGCGAGCCGTCGCCCCGCCCACGGCGGTTTAAGCCTGCGCGTCAGTGCTGCGTCTGTTCGAGCGTGCGGCCGTTGAGGGGCTGCGTGGGGCGGGCGTTGTCAGGGTAGCGCGCGGCAAATTGCACGATCTGTCCGGCGGAGGCCTGCACCGGCATCTTCAGCACGAACCAGCGCACGTGCTCGCTGCAGGGCGGTGTGGTGAGGGAGCCCTCGAAGGTGTAGTAGCCCTGCTGCTTGGGAAGAAACTTTCCCAGCTCGAGCGTGGCACCGGCGACGGAGGTCTCGGGCGTGCCGCTCGGGGGAAAGCTGTCGAACAGCGGCTTGAGGAAGGCGTTCTCGTTGCCCTTGCGGATCAGCACCGCCACCACCGCGAGCTCGCCTTTGGCATTCTTGTGCACGAGGTGCGCCACCATCGCACGGCGCTCACCGCGCACGCGCTCCTCGCTCGGGCGGTGAAAGTGAAACTGCACCAGATCGTAGTGTTCCCCCGCGATGGTGATGCCGCCGCTGCCGGGGGCGGCGTTCACCTGGAACGTGCGACCGGTGTCGCTGACCACGAGCGCGATGGGCTGATAGGCGAACTCAATCGCTGGCAGTGATTTGCGCGCGGCGTGTTCGATGTCAATCGGCGACTGGCGCTTGCCGATGCCGCAGGTCACATAGGCCGGATCCTCGCTCGCCCAGTGCTCGGGTCCCGTGTCCCCGGAGTAGCTCCAGTGCGGGGCGCCCCCATCGGCACGCACGGCCGCAGTGGCCCCGGACAGGAGCGCGGCCCCCAGGAGCATCTTCAGGGCGAGGCAGGCAGGGCGCAGCGCAGCGTGCATGTTCTTGTCTCCCGGGTGCGAGGTAAACGCGCGCCTGAATATAGCAGCGCCTGCGGTGCGCGCGGCGCCGGCCGGCTAGGAGCCCTCGAGCAGCGCCTTTACTTCAAGTGCGTTGGCGCGGCGCATCGGCCGCCCGTCCACCGGGCTCACCGGCGCCTGGCGGATGCCCTCGGGGGGAAACACCGTCGCCTCGATCGACTGCTCCTCCATCTCGAAGCGCACCCCGGGGAAGGCGCGGATACGTTCGGCATTGAGTTTGACACGCCGCTCGGTCACCTCGTGCGGGATGCCCTGATCGATCAGCTTCAGGGTCACCGATTCGGCCCGGTCGGCGAAGAGGTGCAACTGCACCCCGGAGTGCTCGGTCGCGGTGCCGGCGAGCACCGCGCCCACGAGGCGCGGCTCAAATTCGTGCAGGTAGCGCATGGCGGACAGCGCGGCACTGCGTTGCGCGTGCAGCGCCTGCAGGTGCGAGGCGCCGCCAAAGAGCCGCTGGTAGGCCGCGAGGGCCTCCTCGATCTCGCTGTTCTTCGGCAAGAGCGCCGCACCGTCGCTGACGCCGAGGCGCTCGGCGGCCTTGCGCTTGGCGACCAGGAAGTCGCGGATGCCGTGCTCGGCCATGATGCGCGCGGCTTCCTGCGCCAGAGCGCGCCGCAGGTTATCGCCGCGCGTCGCGTGTCGCTTCGCTCTCATCGCGTTTTAGAAGATCGGTTCGCCGCTCGCCTGGGCCTGCTGGCCCTGTGCCACCGCCGCCGCATCCTGGCCCGAGGGCAGATGCTCGGCCATGAAAATTTCCGGCACGCCGTTGGGATTCTCCGCGCTCACGAGCGTGCCGGTCTCCGGTGAGATGCGCAAGGTCACGATCCCATCCGGCATCACGCGGTGCTCCTCGGTCACACCCTTGAGCGCCTCGCCCATGAAGTTGATCCAGATCGGCAGCGCGGTGTGCGCACCTTCCTCGGCCTCCCCGAGCGGACGCTCCTGGTCAAAACCGACCCACACGGTGGCGACAAGATACGGCGTAAAGCCATTGAACCAGGTGTCCTTGGCCTCGTTGGTGGTGCCGGTCTTGCCGGCGATGTCGCCGCGCCCGAGCGAGCGTGCCCGCACCCCGGTGCCGCGCTTGATGACATCCGCCATCATGTCGTCCATGACGTAGGCGTTCTGTGCGCTGATGACGCGCGGGGCGACCTCCGCGGGCGGCAGCGGCGCGGGCTCCCCGTGGGTGGTATCGGCGACGCGCACCGCCTGCGCGCCCGGCTCAGCCGGCACCCCGGCGGCGGCGGTCTGGGACTCCTCGCACTGCGGGCACACGCGCCGCGGTACCGCCTTCCACACCACCTGGCCGGCGCCATCCTCGATGCGCTCGATGAAGTAAGGCTGCACGCGGTAGCCACCGTTGGCGAACACCGCATAGGCGGCGGCCAGATCAAGCGGCGTCACCTCCATGGTGCCCAGCGCCATCGTCAGATCGTGCGGCAGCGTCTTCGGATCGAAGCCGAAGCGCGGCACGTAGTCGATCGCGGCCTGGATGCCGATCTCCTTGAGGATGCGGATCGAGACGAGGTTGCGCGAGTGCACCAGCGCCTCGCGCATGCGCGTGGGGCCGCCGAACTCGCGCTCGACGTTCTCGGGGCGCCAGGAGTCCTCCCCGCCGGAACCGTCGAGCACAATCGGGGCATCCAGGATCACGCTCGCCGGGGTGAAGCCGTGCTCGAGCGCCGCGGAGTAAAGGAAGGGCTTGAAGCCTGAGCCGGGCAGGCGGCGCGCCTGCGTCACGCGGTTGTACTTGTTGGTGAAGTAGTCGAACCCGCCGACCAGCGCGACGATGCTGCCGTCGTTCGGATCGAGCGCCACGAGTGCGCTCTGCGCTTCGGGGATCTGGCCAAGCTGTGCGTGGCCCTTGCCATCGGCGACCACGTAGACGACATCCCCGCGCGTGAGGATCTGCGTGGCCGCCTTGGGCGAGGGCCCCACGGTCTCGTTGCGCAGCTGCTTGCGCGCCCAGGCGAGTCCCTCCCAGTCGATCTCGACCGGGCCGAGGGTCTTCACGTAAGCGCGCGCATTCTTGTCCGCGACGTCGAGCACGATCGCGGGGGAGAGATTGCCGATCGCGGCGTACTCATCGACGAGGTCATCGTAGTCGGGCTCACCGTGCGCGGGCAGCTCGACGTGCCCGGCAGGTCCCCGCCAGCCGTGGCGGCGGTCGTACTCGATCAGTCCCACCCGCACCGCACGGTTGGCATCCCCCTGCAGCCGCCCGTCGATCGTCGTGTAGACCTTGTAGCCGGCGCTCTCGGCACTCGGGCCAAAGCGCTGGCGCAGCTCAAGGCGTGCCATCTCGGCGACGTACGGCGCCTCGACGTCAAAGAGCGGCGCGTGGGCGCGCGCTTCCATCGGTTCCTTGTTGGCCGCCTCGGCGGTGGCGGCATCGATGTAGCCGAGTTCCCGCATGCGCCGCAGCACGTAGGCGCGGCGGCCGCTGGCGGCCTGCGGATCGGTGATCGGGTTGTAGCGCGAGGGCGCCTTCGGCAGCCCCGCGATGGTGGCCGCCTCGGCGACGTCGAGCTTGTCGAGTGTCTTGCCGAAGAAGGCTTCCGCAGCCGCGGCGACGCCGTAGGCGCGCTGGCCGAAGAAGATGACGTTCAGGTAGAGGCCGAAGATCTCCTGCTTGGTGAACTCGTGCTCCATGCGGTAGGTGACGAAGGTTTCCTGCAGTTTGCGCCGCGCGGTCTTGTCGAGACGTCAGGAACATGTTGCGCGCCGCCTGCATCGTGATGGTGCTCGCACCCTGCGACTTATCCCCCGACACCACATCCACCAGCACCGCGCGCACCACGCCGAAGTAGTCGATGCCGTGGTGCTCGAAGAAGCGTTCGTCTTCGGCGGCGAGGAAGGCGTGTTTGACGAGCTCAGGAATCTGGTCGTACGTGACCGGGATGCGCCGCTGCTCGCCGATCTGCGCGATCAAGGCGCCGGTGCGCGTGTACACGCGCAGCGGCACCTGCAGTTCGACGTTGCGCATCGACTCGATCGAAGGGAGCGAGGGCACCAGATACACGTAACTGCACGCCAGTGCGTACGCGCCCAGAAGTGTGATGAGCATCACACTGGCGCCGCCGGCGGCCAAAACTCGAAAGTAATTCCATTTCACAGAAACCAAACCTCTCCGCTTGCGCTCCCTGCGAGGGCTATGCATAGTACGCGCCGATTCAGGGCAAACTCACCGAAAGGTGGGGACGCAAAGCCTCCGGTCTACGGGACGCAAGTACCTATGACAGCGGGGTTGCCGGTTCGAACGTTAACGCCTCCGCTGCGACGGGTCACGCGCAGGAAGTCGCAGTTCGACCGACTCACTCCTCGCTAATGCCTGCCATCCCGTACCGCCGTAGCGCTGCGCACGTCCCCAGGGAAACTTGGACCGAACGCCGCCGCATTCGTTGATCCCGCGCGCCGCTAAATGCGGCGTACGTGACGCTGTCGGCGGTCCGCTACAAGTCACTGCAGGTACCGTGCGGATCCGTGAGGCCTCTCACGTTCAATTTAACTTTGCGCTGATATATAGTGCGCCTGAGTTTAATACAGGGTGGTCGTTTCAGGCGTAATGTCCTGAAAAGGAAATAAAAATGTTGCTGCTGCAGCGTAAGTACCGCCCTCTGCTGGGACTTGACATAACCACGTCCTCAGTCAAGCTCATTGAGCTCGCCATGGCGGGCGGCCAGTACCGGGTGGAGGCCTATGCGGCCGAGCCCACGCCCCAGAACGCGATCAACGAGAAGGCGATCGTGGATGCGGAAGCGGTCGGTGAGGCAATCCGCCGCGCGGTCAAACGCGCCGGCGCCAAGAGCGGCGAGGTGGCCGTGGCGATCTCCGGGGATGCGGCGATCACCAAGGTGATCCAGATGCCGCGCGCGCTGCGCTCGGGAGATCTTGAGGCGCAGGTGGAGATGCAGGCCGATCAGTACATCCCTTTTCCGATGGACGAGGTCAGCTACGACTTCGAAGTACTCGGACCGAACGAGAAAGATCCGGACAGCAATGATGTGTTGCTGGTGGCGACGCGCACCGAGAACGTCGAGCAGCGCCAGGCGGCCGTGAAGGCTGCCGGACTCACCGCCAAGATCGTCGACGTCGAGGCGTTCGCGCTCGAGAACGCCTGCAAGCTGATGACGCACCAGATGCCCGACGGCGGCATCGACCGCACCATCGCGGTGGTCGACTTCGGCGCGAGCAGCACCACCTTCAGCGTGCTGCGCAACCTCAAAGTGGTGTACACGCGCGACTTCGCCTTCGGCGGGCAGCAGCTCACCGAAGAAATCATGCGCACCTACGGCTGGCGATGGAAGAGGCGGGCCGCGCCAAGAAAGAAGGCGGCCTGCCGGGCAACTATCAGTCCGAGGTGCTCGATCCGTTCATCGATGACATGACGCAGCAGGTGAGTCGCTCGCTGCAGTTCTATCTTGCCTCCGGATCCGGGCGTGAACAGCCCGAGAAGATCCTGGTGTGCGGCGGCTGCGCCAACATCCCCGGAGTGGCGGAAGTGATTTCCAGCCGCGTGGGCATCTCCGCCGAGAAGGGCGACCCGCTCGGTCAGATGAAGCTGTCCTCGCGCGCCAAGGCGCAGGCGGTGCAACGTGATGCCACGGCGCTGCTGACGGCGTGCGGCCTCGCACTGCGGAGTTTTGACTGATATGCCACGCATAAACCTACTCCCCCACCGGGAAAGCAAACGCAAGGAGCGCAAGCTCAAGTTCCTCGTGGCGCTCGGGGCTGCGGCGGTCGCGGCCGGCATCACCGCCTTCGCCGCATACCTCATGTACGGGCAGATGATCGACGCGCAGCAGCACCGCAACGACATGCTGCGCGCTCAGATCAAGAGGCTCGACAAGGAGATCGAGGAGATCAACAACCTCGAGACCGCCAAGCAGAAGTACATCGCGCGCATGGAGATCATCGAGAAGCTGCAGCGCTCGCGCCCGGAGATCGTGCACGTGTTCGATGAGATCGTGCGTACGCTGCCCGAGGGTGTGTATCTGACGGCGATCAAGCAGACCGGCACCACGCTGAAGTTCGACGGCATCGCGCAGTCAAGCACGCGCGTGTCCTCCTTCATGCGCAACATCGATGGTTCGCAGTGGCTGCGCAGCCCGGCGCTCGAAGTGGTGCAGACCACCAAGGGCTCCGGCCCCGGCTCAAGTTTCACCCTGACCGCCGAGCAGGTCACGACCGCAAGCCCGGACAGCAGCGGCGCACGCTCTGCCAAGGGCAAGATCCGCAAGGCGAGTCTTGGCGCCACGGGAGCGCAGCAATGAACGTACTCGAGGAGCTGCGCTCACTTGATCCGCGCGATCCGGGCCGCTGGCCGCTGCCGGTGCTCGCCGGGGCCGTCCTGGTCGCCTTCCTGGTGGTGCTCGGGCGTGCTCATTTACCTGCTGGTGTGGAACGAGCAGCGCCCGCGCCTGCAGCAGTTCGCCGCCGAGGAGCAGACGCTGCGCCAGGAGTTTCGCGCACAAGCATGCCAAGGCGGTCAATCTTGAGCAGTCTACAAGCAGCAGCTCAAGGACATCGAGCGCTCCTTCGGCGCGCTGCTGCGCCAGCTGCCGGGCAAGACCGAGGTGCCGAGCCTGCTGGTCGACATCTCGCAGACCGGCCTTGCGGCCGGCTTGCAGGAGAAGCTGTTCCAGCCGCAGCCGGAGCAGAAGAAGGACTTCTACGCGGAGCTGCCCATCAAGATCCGGCTCACCGGCAGCTACCACCAGTTCGGCGAGTTCGTGAGCGGCATCGCGGCACTGCCGCGCATCGTCACGCTGCACGACATCGACATTAAGCCCGACAGCAAGGACGCCTACGATCAGTTGTCGCTCGAGCTCACGGCGAAGACCTACCGTTACCTGGACGAGGATGAGATCGCCGCGGGCGAGGCCGACAAGAACAAGAAAGCTCCCCAGCGCCCCAAGCCGCCGCCGGCGGGCGGCTGATGCAAATGAACGGCGTGACTGCGGTACTTACCTATGCATAAGTCCTCATTCGGAAACGGATTTCGCCTCACCTGCGCGGCGCTGGTGTGCGTGAGCTACGCGCTCCTCACGGCCTGCTCGAGCGCGGATGATGAGCTGCAGCGCTTCGTCGAAGACACGAAGAAGGAACCGGGCGGACGCGTCGAGCCGCTGCCGGAGATCAAGCCGTACGAAACCTTCGTGTACGCGGCCGCTGACCTGCGCTCGCCGTTCCTGCCGAGCAGCCCCGGCTCCGGCGCGGGCCTGGCCGGCGTGCGGCCCGACCAGAAGCGCAACCGCGAATTCCTCGAGCAGTATTCGCTCGACACTTTGAAGATGGTCGGTACGCTGCGCCTGGGCAGCTCGATCTACGGCCTGGTGCAGACCAAGGACGGCCTGGTGCACCGCGTCACCACGGGCAACCACATCGGCCAGGCCGAAGGCAAGATCACCGAGATCACGCCCCTCGAAAATCAGTGTTGTTGAAATCGTTCCGGACAGCCTCGGCGGGTACATGGAGCGCCCCGCTGCGCTCGCCTTGAACGAGTAAGGTCCAGCAGGGAGTTCTTAAGAATGCATACGCCATCGCCTGATGAATCGTCTCCTCGGCACGGCCCTCGCTGCTGCTCGCCGGAGTACTCGGCATGCTCCCGGGAGCACCTGCGCTGGCCGCGGATCAACCCGCGCTGCAAGCCATCGACGTGCAGCCACTCACCGGGCAGCAGCTGCAACTCACGATGCGCCTGTCGGGCCCGGCCCCACAGCCGATGTCCTTCACCATCGACAACCCGGCGCGCATCTCCTTTGACCTGCCCAACACCACGCTCGCGCTGCCCTCGCGGCGCATCGACGTGCACGCCGCGGGTCTCGATACCATTCTTGCGGCCGAGACCAAGGATCGCACGCGCCTGGTGCTGAACCTCGACAAGCTCGTGCCCTACGACACGCGCGTCGAGGGCAACAACATCATCGTGCTGCTCGGCGGCGCGAGCGCCACCAGCACCGCGGCCGCCGGCGCCGCCGCCGGTGCGGCGGCCCCGCCTGCGATGAGCAGCGCGAGCGGAGTGCGTGAACTGCGCGCCATCGACTTCCGGCGCAGCGCCGATGGCGCCGGCCGCGTCATCGTGAAGCTCACCGATCCGCACACGCACATCAACCTGCACCAGGTCGGCAACCAGATCGTCGTGGACTTCGGCGACGCGAGCGTGCCGGCGAACCTGATCGCGCCGCTACGATGCGACCGACTACGGCACCCCGGTGAGCAGCTTCGACGTCACGCGCACCGGCAACGGGTCGCGTATCTCCATCTCCGCCAACGGCGATTATGAACAGCTCGCCTACCAGTCCGACGACCAGTACGTGGTGGAAGTGGCGCCGCGCCACAAGGCCGCCAATGCGCCCGAGGACAAGCCGGTGTACACCGGGGAGCGGCTGACCCTGAACTTCCAGGACATCGAGACGCGCGCCGTACTGCAGCTGCTGGCGGATGCGAGCGGTCAGAACATCGTCGTGAGCGACTCGGTGAGCGGCAACGTCACGCTGCGCCTGCAGAACGTGCCGTGGGACCAGGCGCTCGACATCGTGCTGCGCACCAAGGGCCTGGACAAGCGCCGCCAGGACAACGTCATCATCGTGGCGCCGCAGGCCGAGCTTGCCGCGCGCGAGAAGGCCGAATTGGCGGCCCACAAGGAAGTGCAGGAGCTCGCGCCGCTGCGCTCCGAGTACCTGCAGGTGAACTACGCCAAGGCTGCCGACATGGCCGCGCTGATCAAGACGCAGACCAACTCGCTCCTCTCCGCGCGCGGCAGCGTCGCGGTCGATGAACGTACCAACACGCTGCTGCTGCAGGACACGACCGATCGGCTCACGGACATCCGCCGCCTGGTCGCCACCCTGGACATCCCGGTGCGCCAGGTGCAGATCGAGGCACGCATCGTGATCGTGAACAACGACTTCGAGCGTGATCTTGGCGCGCGCTTCGGCTTCACCAACGTACCAGAAGAACGGCTCGACCGGTCTCGTCGCGACCACCGGTACCGCGGCCGGCACCGATCAGGCGATCGGTTCGGCACTGACTAACGTGCAAAGCACCGGCAGCATCTACCCGATCTCCGTGCCCACCGGAACCGCGGCTCGCCAATCGCTACAACGTCAACCTGCCGGTCAGCAGCCCGGCCGGCTCCTGGGCGCTGGGTATTCTCGGTAACAACTACATCGTCGATCTGGAACTCTCGGCGGCGCAGGCCGAGACGCAGGCGAATATCATCTCCTCGCCGCGCGTCATCACCGCCAACCAGAAGGAGGCGACGATCGAGCAGGGTGTGGAAATTCCCTACCAGCAGTCAGCCTCGAGCGGTGCGACCACGATTCAGTTCAAGAAGGCGGTGCTCTCGCTCAAGGTCACACCGCAGATCACGCCCGACAATCGCATCATCCTTGACCTCGACGTGCGTGACGACAACGTCGGCACGGTGGTCGTGGCTTCGGGCGGTGTGAACGTGCCCTCGATCAACACGCGCGAGATTGCGACCCAGGTGCTGGTGAATGACGGGCAGACCGTGGTGCTCGGCGGCATCCTCTCGACCACGCAGCGCGAGGACGACACCAAGGTGCCCTACCTCGGGGACATCCCGGTGCTCGGCATCCTGTTCCGCCAGACCCAGCACACCGATGACAAGGATGAACTCATGATCTTCATCACCCCGAAGATCGTGCGCGAGGGCGTCAACGTCCTGAACTGACCCCTCTCGGGGCAGCTTGCTCCTGAAGCACCGCGGCCGCCTTTGCAGGCGGCCGCGGTGTTTTAGGTATCCTGCTCACATGCGCGGCAGAACCAGCGTCTTTCTCATCGGTCCGATGGGCTCGGGCAAAACGGCCGTGGGCCGTTACCTGGCGCGCGCGCTCGGCCTGAGCTTCCACGACAGCGATGCGGAAATCGAGCGCCGCACGGGCGTGGACATCCCATTCATCTTCGAGAAGGAAGGCGAGGCGGGCTTTCGCCAGCGCGAACGCGAGGCGATTGAGGCACTTACGGCGCTCGAGAACATCGTGCTCGCCACCGGGGGCGGTGCGGTGCTGTTGCCCGAGAACCGCCGACACCTCGCGGCGCGCGGCTGGGTGGTGTACCTGCAGACCTCGGTCGCGCAGCAGGCGCACCGGGTGCGCTACGGCCGCAACCGCCCGCTGCTCGCCGAGGGGGATGCCGCCGCACGGCTCGGCCAGCTGATGGATGCGCGCGCGCCGCTCTACGCGGAGATCGCCGACTACACCGTCAGCACCGACGGCCGGCGGGTGCAGCACGTCGCGGAGAGCATCCTGCGCGAGCTTGCGGGCCCTGCGGGCTGAGGTACCGCTCTTCCCCGCGGGGGCGCCTTTGCGCCTGCGGGGGCTCACGTATACTCAGGCGCGACCCTGCGCGCGCTGGCGCGCCGTGCGAGCCGAAGTGGAAATCCTGAACGTCGAACTCGGAACCCGCAGTTACCCGATCCTCATCGATGCCGGGTTGCTCGAGCGTCCGCAGAGCTTCGAGGCCCTCAGCGCACGCGACGTGCTCATCGTCAGCAATACGACCGTGGCGCCGCTGTACCTGCGCGCCGTGCGCGCCGGCCTGGGCGAGCGCCGCATCGTCGAGGTCCTGCTGCCGGACGGGGAGGCCCACAAGACCCTCGCCAATGCGGCGCGCGTGCTCGACGTGCTCATCGCCAACCGCTTCGCCCGCGACTGCGCGGTGCTCGCCCTCGGGGGCGGCGTAGTCGGTGACTTGGCCGGATTTGTCGCCGCCTGCTATCAGCGCGGCGTCACGCTGGTACAGGTGCCGACGAGCCTGCTCGCACAGGTGGATTCCGCCGTCGGCGGCAAGACGGCAGTCAATCATCCGGGGGGCAAGAACCTGATTGGTGCCTTCCACCAGCCGCACCTGGTCGTGAGTGACACGAGCACCCTCAGCACACTCCCGGGGCGGGAGCTGCGCGCCGGGCTCGCCGAGGTGATCAAGTACGGCCTGATCTGCGATGCGGAGCTCTTTGCGTGGCTCGAGGCGCATCTGGAGGCGCTGCTCGCGCGCGAGCCGCGCGCGCTGGCCCATATCGTCCTGCGCTCCTGCCAGATCAAGGCGGCGATCGTCGGGCGCGATGAGCGTGAACACGGCGAGCGCGCCCTGCTCAACCTCGGCCACACGTTCGGGCATGCCGCCGAGTCGGCGACCGCGTATCGGGAGTGGCTGCACGGGGAGGCGGTGGGAGCGGGCCTGACGATGGCCGCGGCGATGTCGCGTGAGTGCGGGCTTCTGGATGCGCAGGCGGCCGAACGGGTGCGGCGGCTGGTGGAGCTGGCCGGGCTGCCGACGCGTATCGGCTCGGTCACCCCGGCGATGCTGCTCGAACACATGCGCATCGACAAGAAGGTGCTGGCCGGGCGCGTGCGCCTCGTGCTGCTGAAGCGCATCGGCGAGGCCTTCGTGACGGCGGACTACCCCGCACCCGCGCTCGAGCGCACCCTGGCCGCACATGCCGGAGAGGCCCGATGAATGACGTCGTCGCCGCAGCTGCGCTTGCGCCGTACGCGGCGCACGACGCGCAATCGCGTGGCCGGCGCTTCCCGGAGCCGCGCCCGCAGTTTCGTGGCGAGTTTCAGCGCGACCGCGACCGCATCATCCACGCCAACGCCTTCCGCCGCCTGGTCTACAAGACGCAGGTGTTCGTCAATCACGAGGGGGATCTGTATCGCACGCGCATCACGCACTCGATCGAGGTGGCGCAGATCGCCCGTTCGGTGGCGCTCGCGCTGCGCCTGAATGAAGCGCTGACCGAGGCGATCAGTCTTGCGCACGACCTCGGACACACCCCTTTCGGTCACGCCGGCCAGGACGCACTGAATGAGTGCATGCGTGAGTTCGGCGGGTTCGAGCACAACCTGCAATCGCTGCGGGTGGTCGATGAACTCGAAGAGCGCTACGCGGAGTTTCCCGGACTGAACCTCACCTTCGAGTGCCGTGAAGGCATTCTCAAGCACTGCTCGCTGCGTAATGCGCGTGAACTAGGAGAGCTTGGGGAGCGCTTCATACATCGACGTCAGCCCGGGCTTGAGGCGCAGATTGCCAATCTCGCCGACGAGATCGCCTACAACAATCACGACGTGGACGACGGCATCCGCGCGCAGCTGCTCGATCTTGCCTCGCTGCGCGAGGTGCGCATGTTTCGCCGCCAGTACGACGCGGTGGTGGCGCTCTACCCGGACCTCGGCGAGCGGCGCCTGGTGCACGAGACGATTCGTCGCATGATCAATTACCTGGTCAGTGACTTTATCCGCACGACGCAGGCGCAACTGGAAAAAAATCAGCCGCGCTCGATTGACGAAGTGCGCGCGCACGCTGCGCCGCTCGCGACGCTGAGCGGTGAGTGTGAGGAAGAGCATCTGGAGCTCAAGTCCTTCCTACGTGAGCACGTGTACCGCCATTACAAAGTGCTGCGCATGACTTCGAAGGCCCGACGCGTACTGCAACAACTCTTTGAAGGATTTTTCAAGGACGTGAGTCTCATGCCGACGGAACATCGCGATCAGGCGCTGCGGGCGGAAGGTGCTCACGGCAGTGCCGGTCGCGCTCGCGCCGTCGCCGATTACATCGCCGGCATGACCGATCGCTACGCGATTCTCGAACATCGGCGGCTCTTTGAGCCGGCTGAGCGCACCTAGGGCGTCGCCGCGCCTTTGTTGCGTATCCGCATCGATTAGCCCCCTCGACTCTCCTGGCCCCTCGCCTCGGCCGTTCCCGGCTGCTCCGTAACCTTTTGTTTTTATTTGTATTTCGTCGTTGTACGAGCGCTCAACAGCGCGGTTGTCATAAATGGTAAATTGACATAAGTCACTGAAGTACCTAGAGTTATGTAAGAACAATAGCTACAGCACAATGAACAAATCCGCCCGCCAAAAAGAAGCGGTGTTGAACGTGTTCGCATCCTTGGTGCGACCACTTACTCGCGTTGCGTTCGAATACGGAATCTCCGCGAGCGAAATTTCGGGTGCGGTGCGCCGCACATACATCCAGGCCCTTGAAGCCCGGCTGCAAGAGCAAAAGAGGCCAACCAGTGATGTCCGCCTTGCCGCGGTGTCAGGACTGGCAACCTCGGACGTAGCCGCGCTACGTGAGGCGGCACGCGCTGGAGCCCCCCACAGTCTCAGAGCTACGGTGAGCCTGGACCAGGTAACGAACCTACTGACGGTCTGGCACACGCACTCTGGTTTCTCTGGGGCATACGGGCTCGCGTTGGAGTTGGATCTTGTCCCGGTGCCCGGTTCTCCGCGCCGTAGCTTCGCCGACCTCGTGGCGAAGGCCTGCCCTGGAGCAGACCGCGAGGCTCTGCTTGATGAGCTCGTAGCTTCTGAGTCCGTAGAGGTGGTGCAGGGCACAACTGTCCGGTGTCTGTCGCGCGCTTACCTCCCGCAGGAGACTGACGTTAAGCGAATCGAGTGGATGGGCAGAGTTTTGTCGAACGTCGCAGCTAGCTTCGTGCATAACCTGCTGCGATTGGCGGCCGAACCCATTTACTTCGAGCGTGCCGTCGTCGCCGACAGCCCGATTTCGGAAGCAGGACGCGATAGGTTCCTTGCCTTGGCCGGAGAGCGAGGTCAGGAGTTATTGACCGAGTTAGATACCTTTCTCGCGCGCCTTCCGCCGCCGGAAGAGAACGAATCTGTACGAAAGTACGGCGTCGGTATCTATTTTTTTGAAGACCAACCGACTAACGCGCCAGCTGATATGCAGCCGGCCAAAACCTACGAAGAAACAAGCAATCGAGTGGCTTCACAGCCAATCGAGATCGACGTTCTCGCGGGCGTGACCCAGAGAAATAAGCGACCGTGACGGGGAGAGATCTATGAAGGTGTTAGGCGCAGCTGTTTTGGTGGCACTGGTGGCTTCGGCAACTAGTTCTGCAGGAGTTGGTCGCGGCGGCGCCGAGCTGTTGATAGTTGGTCCTGTCGAGTCGATCGATTCCGAAAGTAGAACAGCGACCGTTCTCGGACAGCGCATACAAAGCGCCATGGTCGACACACTCGCTGTTGGCAACACCGTGGCCGTGTTTGGAGCTGTGCGTGCGGACGGAACTATCGAAGCATCTGCAATACAGCCTCGCGGCCTTTACGTTGCTGGCGCAAGCAATGTCTTTCTTTCGGGTACCGTTCAACGCGCTGATGTGGCTGTTGGTCGGATAGTCGTAAACGGGATCAATTTAGATTTAACCCCTGCAATGTCTAGCGGGATGCTGTCGCCAGCTGTCGGGAGCAAAGTGGCGATATCTGGAATTCAGCCCTCCAGCCGCGGTGTCGTACTTGTCGCTGGCATCGCAGGCACCGGCTCTCCGGCTGTGAGTGGTATCGCTGGCACCGGCTCGCCCGCTGTGAGTGGTATCGCCGGCACTGGCTCGCCCGCCGTCAGTGGTATCGCTGGCACCGGCTCGCCCGCCGTGCGCGGTATCGCTGGCACCGGCTCTCCGGCCGTGAGTGGTATCGCCGGCACCGGCTCGCCCGCTGTGCGCGGTATCGCTGGCACCGGCTCTCCGGCCGTGAGTGGTATCGCCGGCACTGGCTCTCCCGCTGTGCGCGGTATCGCCGGCACCGGCTCTCCGGCTGTGAGTGGTATCGCCGGCACTGGCTCGCCGGCTGTGCGCGGTATCGCTGGCACCGGCTCGCCCGCCGTGAGTGGTATCGCCGGCACCGGCTCGCCCGCTGTGAGTGGTATCGCCGGCACCGGCTCGCCCGCTGTGCGCGGTATCGCTGGCACCGGCTCTCCGGCCGTGAGTGGTATCGCCGGCACCGGCTCGCCCGCTGTGCGCGGTATCGCTGGCACCGGCTCTCCGGCCGTGAGTGGTATCGCCGGCACCGGCTCGCCCGCTGTGCGCGGTATCGCCGGCACTGGCTCGCCGGCTGTGAGTGGCATCGCCGGCACCGGCTCGCCGGCTGTGAGCGGCATCGCTGGCACCGGCTCTCCCGCTGTGCGCGGTATCGCTGGCACCGGCTCTCCGGCCGTGAGTGGTATCGCCGGCACCGGCTCGCCCGCTGTGCGCGGTATCGCCGGCACCGGCTCGCCCGCTGTTAGCGGCATCGCTGGCACAGGCTCGCCGGCTGTGAGTGGCATCGCCGGCACCGGCTCGCCGGCTGTTAGCGGCATCGCTGGCACCGGCTCTCCCGCTGTGCGCGGTATCGCTGGCACCGGCTCTCCGGCCGTGAGTGGTATCGCCGGCACCGGCTCGCCCGCTGTGCGCGGTATCGCCGGCACCGGCTCGCCGGCTGTGAGTGGCATCGCCGGCACCGGCTCGCCGGCTGTGAGCGGCATCGCTGGCACCGGCTCGCCCGCTGTCAGTGGTATCGCTGGCACCGGCTCGCCCGCTGTGCGCGGTATCGCCGGCACCGGCTCGCCGGCTGTGAGCGGTATCGCCGGAACTGGCTCGCCGGCTGTGAGCGGTATCGCCGGAACTGGCTCGCCGGCTCTGAGCGGCATCGCTGGCACCGGCTCTCCCGCTGTGCGCGGTATCGCTGGCACCGGCTCGCCGGCTGTGAGTGGTATCGCTGGCACCGGCTCGCCCGCTGTGCGCGGTATCGCCGGAACTGGCGCTCCGGCCGGCTCCCGATTGAATCGCTTAGACCTGCGCTGACCGAAGCGCGCAGTCCCTCGAAATCAGGCGGCGGGTGCTTCCTGCTCACTTGGGTTGCGCTTGGGCGTCCGGCGCACACCCTAGCTCAGCAATTCTGGATAAACACGAGACAAACTCTTCTAATCCGGACCTATAGGCGAGCGACAATGTCGCGCCATACCTCTGCGCGCCAACTCATACGAGCGCTGAATGACTTCCGTTCCGCTTCCGTACGGGTGTGAAGCGAGAATCGACACACCTCTTCAAGACCTCCTGGTCGAGCTCGCCTCTGTTCTGCTCCGCTGCGGAATGACGCCCAAAGTGTTCTCTGAACTTGCTAAGTATGCTTTTGCTCGGGCTGCGGCTCGAACTTCGAAACTTGGCAATGGGAAGATCAACTATTCAAGAGTCTCGGCGAGGACTGGCTTGAGTCGTGCAAACGTCAGCTCGATGTTGCAGAAGGGAATCTCCGTGTCTTCGCCATTTGATCAATCGCCTTTATATGAAGTGATTCGCGGCTGGCGCACGGATCGTCGATTCACAGGCTCGTCCGGAGAGCCTAAGCAGTTAAAGAAGACTGACGGCAGGGGGTCGTTTCGACATTTAGTGAAGTCTTACGCGGGCGATATCCCGTATCGGGCCGTGTTAGACGAGCTGGTTGAAATCGGCGCGGTGGCAATTCAAAGGGAAAACGTCGAATTGCGAACAGCCACCTTAGAAAAACTTCAGAGCAATTTTCGAGTCCTCGCGCCTGTGCTCGCAATGTTCGTCGAAGCGTTACAGCTATCCGCGAAATCGTCCAAACCTCCAAAGATCTGGCGACTTACGTCCCGCATTGAGAGTGACATCGAAGACGTGCGGAGTACGCATAGGAGATTAGCTGACCAACTCGTTCACGCGACACGCACGCGACGAGAGAGTCGGCCAAGGACACGCAAGCAAGCGGTGCGTTGTTTAACGATCGCCATCGTCGAGAACGCACGGAAGCGCGGGCTACGCCCTTCGAGTTAGTCTGACAACCTCGATCATGAGGCTTTCAGTTGGTCCCTAAGCGCCTTCCTCAGAATCTTTCCCACGTTCGTCTTGGGCAGTTCTGCCCGAAAGTAAACGTGTTTTGGAACCTTGTAACCGGCTAGCGATTTGCGGCAGTACTCTATGACGTCCTTCTCGCTGAGACTGGGGTCTTTGCGCACAACAAAGAGCGCCACGACTTCGCCCGAATGCTCGTCCGGTTGCGCCACCGCAGCGACCTCAAGAATCGCTGGGTGGGTGATCGCGGCGGCCTCGACCTCGTTGGGATACACGTTGAAGCCCGAAACCAGGATCATGTCCTTCTTTCGATCCTCGATATAGACGAATCCCTGAGCGTCCATCCGTCCCACATCGCCGGTGCGCAGCCAGTTTCCGGGCAACATCACTTTCGCGGTCTCATCAGGACGGTTCCAATAACCTTTCATGACCTGAGGTCCACGCACGCAGATCTCGCCAATCTGGCCCAACTCAAGATCGTTACCGGCGTCGTCCTTGATGGCGATCTCCGTGGATGAGATCGGCAGGCCAATTGACCCGTTGAAATCAACATCCATGGGGTTTATGCACGCCGCGGGAGACGTTTCCGTAAGGCCCCACGCTTGGGTAAGGTTGTTACCGGTCGCCTTCTTCCACCGCTCCGCGACCGCCGCCTGCACTGCCATACCGCCGCCCAGTGTGACCTTGAGGCCGCTGAAATCGATCTCGTCAAAACCCGGTGCGTGCAACATTGCGTTGAAAAGTGTATTCACGCCGCTGATGTAGTTGAAGGGATGCTTTTTCATCTCACCGATGAGTGCCGGCAGATCGCGGGGATTGATAATCAGCACATTCGTCCACCCGAGGCGCGCGAACACCATGCAGTTCCCGGACAGCGCGAAGATGTGATACAGCGGTATCGCGGTGATGAGGACGCCGCTGTCATCGAAGCCCTTGCCTATCCAGGCTGCCGCCTGCAGCACGTTTGTGCTGACGTTGCCGTGGGAGAGCATGGCACCCTTGGCGACACCCGTGGTGCCCCCGGTGTACTGGAGGAACGCCAGATCCTCGGAATTGACCTCGACCGGCGCGAGCGGCAACCTGCGTCCCGAACCGACCGCGGCCTTAAAGCGCACCGCTCCGGGAATGTCCCACTTCGGCACCTGCTTGCGCACCCGGCGTACCACGTAGTCGACGATCAGTGACTTAGGCAACGGAAGGAATTCCCCGGCCGAGGTCACGAGCACGCGGCGCACTTTGGTGTTGGCGATGACCTTCTGCAGGACGTGTGCGAAGTTCTCGATCACGAGGATCGCGGTCGCGCCCGAGTCAGCGAGCTGGTACTCGAGCTCCGGGGCGGTGTACAGCGGGTTGGTGTTCACCACGGCGAGGCCCGCACGCAGCGCCCCGAACAGCGCGATCGGGTATTGCAGCGTGTTTGGCAGCATGATGGCGATCCGATCGCCCTTGCTGAATCCCTCGTGCTGCAACCACGCGGCAAAAGCCTGACTGAGCTCATCAAGCTGCCGATAGGTCAGCTGTGCACCCATCTGGATAAACGCCACGCGATCGGCGTGTTCTGCGCAGGTCTTTTCCACCAGCTCCTTGAGCGTACGCAGGTCGGCGGGATTGACCTGCGCCGGCACGCCGGGTGGATAAGATTTCAGCCAGATTCTGTCCATCAGCATCCCTCGGTTTCTAAGGATTTTTTCTCAGGAGGGGCTTCAGGTAAGGCCAGACGGTCTCCAGCACCGGTGCCTCACCGGCAGCATTCGGGTGCATGCCGTCCTCTTGCATACGCGCCGGGTTCAAAGCCACGTGCTGCAGCAGAAACGGCACCAACGGCAAATGGTATTGCTTGGCCAGTTCGGGGAACACATTTGCGAACTCTTCTGTATAACGTGGCCCGTAGTTGGGAGGGATGCGAAGGCCGACCAGGAGCACGCGGGCCCCGGCCGTCTGGGACAATTGCACCATCTGCGCAAGATTGCCCCGGGTGTCAGTCAATGGCAGTCCGCGCAGCGCATCGTTGGCGCCGAGCTCGAGCACAACAATACCGGGTTGGTGCAATTGCAGCGCCCGGGGCAGCCGCTGCAGGCCGCCACTGGTGGTTTCGCCGCTCACGCTGGCGTTGACGATCTGGTACCCGTACCCTTGCCCCTGCAGTCGCTGCGTAAGCAGCGCAACCCAACCCTGCTCCGGCCGGATTCCGTAGGCGGCACTCAGGCTGTCGCCGAACACAAGAATCGTATGGTCGGAGGCCACCGCGTTCTGGAGCGCGATGAACACCAATCCCAAGCCAAGCGCCCAAGCGCCGATGATCCGCAGCAGCGTTCTCAAGGCCGTAAACCTCTCCAAGCAGGTTAGCAGTCCGGAAGGTTCGCTGACCATTGTCGATGATGTTTCTCTCGATATCGGCGCGGGTGAATCGGTCGCCATCACCGGGCCTTCGGGAGCCGGCAAGTCGACGTTGCTCGCACTTCTGGCGGGCCTTGATGTGCCCAGCACCGGCAGGGTGCTGCTGGAAGGTCACGATCTCACGCAGCTTGACGAGGACGGGCGCGCGCGTCTGCGGGCGCAGCGCGTGGGCTTCGTGTTCCAGTCTTTTCATCTGATCCCGGCCCTGACGGCGCTCGAGAACGTGATGTTGCCGCTGGAACTGGCCGGCAGAGCCGATGCGCGCGGCGTCGCCGCCGCAACCCTCACCGGTGTCGGGCTCAAGGAGCGCACCGGGCACTATCCGCGCCAGCTCTCCGGTGGGGAGCAGCAGCGCGTCGCGATCGCCCGCGCTTTCGTCACGCGTCCGGCGGTACTGTTCGCCGACGAGCCCACGGGCAACCTGGATACCGCCACCGGCACACGGGTGGGGGAGCTGCTGTTCGAACTGAATACCAACGCACATACCACGCTCGTATTGGTCACGCACGACCGTGAGCTCGCCGCCCGCTGCGGACGCGTCGTACGCATGGAAGCAGGTCGCATCGTATGAAGGTGGTGCGTCTGGCGTTGCGCCTGCTTGCGCGTGAGTGGCGCTCAGGCGAGCTCGGTGTGCTGCTTCTGGCGCTCACGGTCGCGGTGGCAGCGCTCACCGGGGTCGGATTTCTGGTCACTCGCATCAGCGCCGCGGTGGCCCTGCAGGCGAGTGAAGTACTTGCGGCGGACCTGCGGCTGGGTTCGCCACAGCCCCTTGGGGATGGCTACTTCGAGGAAGCTACGCGGCGTGGGCTGCGCGCGACACGCAGCATCTCCTTGCTCTCGGTGGTGTTCAACGGCGACGCCAGCCAGCTGACCAATGTAGCCGCGGTGGCACCGGGCTACCCGCTGCGCGGTCGGGTGCTCGTGGCGGCGGTGCCGTTTGGGCCCGGCACGCCGGCTGCCGGGATACCCGCACCCGGGGAGGTGTGGCCGGACTCGCGCTTCCTGGCCGCGGTCGGCGCGCACCTTGGATCGCAGCTGTCGATCGGAGCGGCGACGCTGCGCGTCAGCCGGGTGCTGATCTCAAAGCCTGACCAGGGCAGCACGTTCGCTGAGCTCGCCCCGAGCGCACTCATGAATGCCACGGATCTGCCGGCGACGCACCTGATCCAGCCGGGCAGCCGCGTGAGCTATGCGGGATTATTTGCCGGCGAGCGCGCCAAAGTTGACGGCTTCAAGGCCTGGCTGCTCGCACACAAGCGTGCCGGGGAGCGGCTGCGCGACATCAGCGAAGCAAGCCCCCAGGTGCGCAACGCCGTGCAGCGTGCCGGGCGTTTCCTGAGTCTGGCGAGTCTGGTGAGCGTGCTCTTGTGTGCGATCGCCGTGGCGATGGCGGCGCGCCGCTACGTGCACCGCCACCTGGATACGGTGGCACTTCTGAAGACCTTGGGCGCCACGCGTGCGTTCACGCTCGCGCTGACGCTGCTGCAGCTACTGTTGCTGGCGCTGGCAGCGGCACTCGTCGGGGCGGCGCTCGGTTACCTCGCGCAGGAGTGGCTGCTGCGTACCATTCGCGGTCTGCTCGCGGTCACCGAGCTGCCCGCCGCGAACTTCACGCCGCTCACCATGGGATTCGTTACCGCGATCGCGGTGCTGGCAGGTTTCGCGCTGCCGCCGATCCTGCAGCTTTCGCGTGTGCCGGCACTGCGGGTGCTGCGCCGTGATGTGGGGCCGCCGCCGCCTCTGGTCCTGCTGGCCTTTGGCCCCGCGATCGCGGTAGTGCTGTTGTTGATTTACTGGGTGGTGCCGCAGGCGCAACTGTTTCTGTATTTCACCGCCGGGCTGAGCGCTTTCGTGCTGCTGCTGACCGTTGCGGGCGTGCTGCTCGTGTACCTTGCCGGGCGCCTGCGCGGACGTGTCGGCGTCGCGTGGCGCTTTGGAGTCGCAAACTTAAGCCGGCGGCGCGCCGAGAGCGTCGTGCAACTGGTCGCCTTCGGCAGCGGGATCATGGTGCTGCTTCTTCTTGGCATCCTGCGCACCGACCTGAACGGGGACTGGCAGCGCACCTTGCCGCCTAACCTGCCGAACTATTTTTTCCTCAACATTCCGCCTGCCGAGCGCGGCCAGTTCGTGCAGTTCCTGCAGGCGCAGGGCGCCCGCACCACCAAGGTGCTGCCGATCATCCGCGGGCGACTCACCTCGATCAACGCTAAGTCGGTGGAGGATGCGAAGTCCACGCGCCCCAGCGAGGAGAGTTTCGCCACGCGCGAGCAGAACCTCACCTGGTCCCCCGAGCTCGGCGCCGACAATCGCCTGATCGCCGGGCGCTGGTGGACGAGCGCGGACGTCGGTAAGCCGCTGGTGTCGCTCGCCAGTGAATTCCAGGAGTCTCTCGGGGTTAAGGTGGGGGATCACCTGACCTTCGACATCGCCGGGGAGACACTGGAGGTCACCGTGGCCAGCATCCGTAAGGTGAAGTGGGACACCTTTCAGCCGAACTTCTTTATCGTGTTCGCGCCGGGGGTTTTGGACAAATTCGCCGGCACGTATATGACGAGCGCCTACTTCACCCCCGGCACCAGCGCCACGCTGGCGCAGCTGGCACACCGCTTCCCCAGCGTGTCGATCTTCGACATCGATGAGCTTCTGACGCAGGTGCGCGGGGTGCTCGACCGCGCCGCACTCGCCGTGCAGAGCGTCTTCGTGTTCACGCTGTTCGCGGGGCTGACGGTGCTTCTGGCCGCGGTGCAGTCGAGCCGCGACGAGCGTCGCTACGAGAGCGCCATGCTGCGGACACTCGGGGCGAGCCGTGCCACGGTCGTGCAGGGGGTGCTGGCAGAATTCACCACCCTGGGCGCCCTGTCGGGCCTGCTGGCCTCGCTCGGCGCCTCGGTCGCCGCGTTCTATCTCACCACGCGCTGGCTGGACCTGCGCTACAGCTTCGAGGTCCTGCCGTGGGTCGAGGGAGTGCTGGGGGGTGCACTGCTGGTGGCCGCGGGCGGCTGGCTCGCCACGCGCCGCGTCGTGAATCAGCCGCCGCTGACGACGCTGCGCGCCGGCTAGGGCGACAACGCGCAGGGCGCTGCGCGGCTGCGCAATGCGCTGCAGCAAGAGCTAAAACCGCGCCCGGTTGCACGCGCGGGGCGTCGGCGTATTCTTTTGTCGCCCGGTGTTGCACCGGTCGGGCGCCGCGAGCAAAAGGGGAGAACGTGAACAAGAAATTCCTCATCGCCTGGGTGGTGCTGTTCATCGCCTGGTTCATCGGCAGTTTTATCGTGCATGGCGTGCTGCTGAGTGCTGACTATATGCAGCTCAGCAGTCTCTTCCGGCCTGAGGCCGATGCGCAGAAGTACTTTCCCTGGATGATACTGGCGCACGTGATCCTGGCCGGCGCCTTCGTGTGGATCTATGCACGCGGTGTGGAGGCGAAACCCTGGCTGGCGCAGGGGGTGCGTTTTGGCATCGCGGTCGCGCTGCTGACGATCGTGCCGTCCTACATCATCTACTTTGTCGTGCAGCCGATGCCGGGAAGTGTGGTGATCAAGCAGATCGTGTTCGACGGCATTCTGCTGGTGATCCTCGGGAGCATCGTCGCCTGGCTGTATCGAGGCACGGGGACGGTGCAGCGCGCCGCGCTCAGCTAGGCTCGGGCGAGCCGCCCGAGCGTCACCGGAAGATTCCTCGTTCGCCCACGGGCACTTCGGTGTGCGTCGGCATGAGGCAGGTCGTGCGTTGGCGTAGCACTCTTAGATGCCTGTTCCCGGCGCTGCTGGGAGTGGCTCTTGCGCTTCATGTCACCGCCTGCAGTCGCGTCGGGGTCTCCGGTTCGGCCGCGGCGCTGTCTTCCAACGGCAGTGCCACGCTGAGCTGGACCACCGTGACGAAGGACACCCATGGCCTGTTGCTGAACGGTTTGGCGGGCTACCGGCTCCACTACGGACGCTCGGCGAACACTCTGAGCACGGTGGTCGATCTGGCCAACCCGAAGCTGACGAGCTACCTCCTCAGCAATCTTCCTGCGGGTACCTGGTACTTCGGCCTTACGGCCTACACCAGCTCCGGGGTCGAGAGCGCGATGTCCAACATCGTTCAGAAGAGGATTCCGTAGTTTGCATCGCGACGCCCGGGACGCCGATCAGGCGCCGGACTGCGCGCAAGACTCACCCCGCTGCAAGGCACCGATGGCACGCACGATCCAACTCGCCGACGTCACGATTGCGCTGGATGATCTTGGTTCCGGGCCGCCGGTGCTTCTGCTGCACGGCTTTCCGGCAACGCGCCGTCTGTGGTCGCGCGTTGCGCCGCTGCTCGCCGCCGCAGGCTTTCGCGTTCTGGTCCCCGACCTCGCCGGCTACGGTGACTCATTTGCAGCCGCCGCGGTGCGCATCGATATGCTCAGCCAGGCACGCTGGCTGTTCGAGGCCCTCGACGTCCTTGGCATCGCGCGCGTGGCGATCGTGGCGCACGATGTAGGCTCGGCCGCTGCGCAGCTCATGGTGGCCGGCACGGCCCATCGGGTGCGGGCGCTCGCAGTACTCGATGGCGTCTACGCCGGCGAGTGGGCGATGGCGGCGGTGGCGAGCATTCAGGGGTGGGACCCGGCTGAGGCCGCGCGTCTCTTCCCGGTGCTGGCACGGCGCCTGGCCAAGAGCGGCGCGCTGCGTGAAACACTTGCGGCGTACGAAGGCGAACAGGGCGGCCTGCGCTTGATACGTGCCGCCCGCGATCTTGATCCGCGCCAGACGCAGCACATCGGGGAGGCGCTGCGCGCCAGCGCCGTTCCTGCGCTGGTGCTATGGGGTGAGAACGACGCGTTCCTGCCGATCGACACCGTGGCTCGCCCGCTCGCAGAGTTGCTGCGGGCCGCATTGCAGATTCTGCCGGGTGGTCATTTCACACCTCTTGATTGCCCAGGTGAGGTGGCCAACGCACTGCGTGCGTTTCTCGCGCAGTTGCCGCCTGACGCCGGGTGTGCCGTCTAGCTTAGCTTAGCTAAGCTAGAGGAGGTGCAGCGCGGGCTAAGAATGCGAGACGCGGTTCGCGAAAGCGCTTACCGCACGCGGCGCTTTCATCAAATTGTAGTGAGTGGCGGGCCTAATCTGCGCGGGTTCTGGACTTGGCAGGGTCAACGCACATGGACGCAACGGCTCACGAGCTTAAGGCGCCGCGGGCGCCTGCATATTCGATGTCCGACGCCAGCCTGGACCGGGGGCGACGGGCGCTGGTACGGATGATCGAGACGCTCTCGGGTCAAAGGCGTCTGCAGCAGATCTACGAGGCGTACCGCGTGCGATCCCATCCGGAAAGGACATTCTGGAGGGATAAGGCCCAAACTCTCGGCATTCGGGCGGACCTGAATGCGGAAGCCTACGACAACATCCCGCCACACGGTCCCTTGATGGTGGTCGCAAACCACCCGTTCGGAATTGTCGACGGCCTGCTGCTCTGCGCTTTAATCAGCCGCGTCAGACCGGACTTCAAGATCATGCTCAACGGTGGCCGGCACGTCCCGGAGATGCGCGGACATGCGATCGCCCTGGACTTCTCCGGAACCCGTGAGGCGCAGAAGATCAATGTCGCCGCTCGCGCCGAGGCGCGGCGCACGCTCGAGCGTGGAGGCGTGTTGATCATTTTCCCGGCCGGAGGCATATCGACATCCTCCGATCGGTGGGGCCGCAGGCCCGCGATGGACGCCATCTGGCACCCGTTCGCCGCGCAACTGCTGGTGCGGACACGCTGTCCGGTGCTGCCGGTGTGGATCGCCGGACAGAACAGTCGAGTGTTTCAGATCGTCAGCCATCTCAGCCTGACTCTGCGCTGGGGAATACTCATCGGCGAGAACCTGCGCCGCCTGCATGATCCGGTGCGGGTCGTGGTCGGCAAGGTGATCCCCTGCGAGGCGCTGCCGCTGGATCTGGATCGGGCGGTGCTGGCGCAGGAGCTGTGCAACCGCACGTACCGGCTGGGCGGAATTGACGCATCGCTCCCCGGCCTCACCGTGGATTGGCCTCAGGCGCTGCGACCGAGGAGGCCGCCCGCCAGACAGCCGCACGCACGTGTGGCCCGTGTCTGGCTCCCCCCGCTGCGCGGCTGCGCCTGAGCGGCGCCACGCAAGTCAAAGGAAGCGGCCGGGAGCAGCGTGCCGTGCGTGCACGGTGCGCCGCAGGTGGTCGCATCCGTGGGGCCGTCAGCGCTGGATCCCGATCGTGACCCAGGAATCCGGTTCCGGGTCGCCGCGCCAGTTCAGACCCTCGATGGTCAACTGATAGTTGCCGGGGCCGAGCGCGGTGCTGTTGAGCGCAATGCGCAGGTGGCCGTTGGAATCCTTGACCAGGTTCGTAATCACTCCAACACGGCCCTGATCGATGCGATCGATCGTCACGCGGAAGATATGGTACGGGGAGCGTGACTCGTCGATCTTGAAGTCCGCCAGCTGTGCGCCGCCGGCGCCGATGCTGATCGCGGGCGAGTTAGTCGCCCCCTCGCGACTGGGCAGCACGCGGATCTCGCGCGTGCTGGTCGCCGGATCGAGCGGCTGATCCTTCGCCTGCTTCTGCAGTTCCTCGAGCTTGTGACTCTTCGCCGCACTCGTGCCGCTAAGAACCATGAGCGCAAGCGCCAAAGCCCCGGCGATCGCGGCGAGCGCGATCGTTACCTGCGGCTTCTGCCACGCCGGCCGGGGCGCTTCCTGCCACGGTTCGGGCTTGCCGCTCGCCTCGAGCAGACGCAGCCCCGCGTTCACACGCTCGGGCAGGCCGATTTCATCGAGCAGCTGCGGGTGCTTGCTGACGAACTGCTCGAATTCGGTCGCGCCCTTGAGCGGCAGCCGACCGGAGAGGTAACGCTCTACGACCTGGTTGCGCGCGATGAAGTCGCGGTCCATCGGTGCGGCCGGAGGGCTTGTGCTCGTGCTGCCCGGGTTCGTGCCCGCGCTCGGCTTGGGCGTCGAGGCGGCGGTCTTGGGCGCCGCCGGCGCTCCCGGGGTTGCGGCCGGAGCTGCGGCTGCAGGGGCTGATGTGGATTTGGGCTTGGGTGCCGGCGCCGCAGCGGCGCGCGCGTTGGTCCACCCCGCAAGTCCTTCGCTCGTGCCGGTCGCTGTGGGGCTCGGTGCCGCAGGTTTGGTGGGTGCCGGCCGGGCGCTCGGCATCACGGGCACGGCCGCTTTAGCCGCCGGCGGCTCGGCGGAGCGTTTGCTCGCCGCCGCCAGTTTCGTGGCCGCTGCCTTGGTCGCGGCCGCCGAGAGAGAGGCGGTCTTGATGATCGGGACGCGCGCTTCGGTGCGTGCGCCAGCATCGGTGGCCGCTGCCGCCGTGGCCGCCGCCGCAACTGGTGCGGCCGCCGCGGGTGTGCTCGTCTTCGGCGGCGGTGGCGGGGGCGCGGAGAGCAGCTCCTCGACCACGGCCGGGTCTTCGAGCAGTGCAAGTTCCTCCGCGGCAGACACCACTGGTGCCACCGCGGCGATGTCGGGGGAAGCCTCGGGCGCGGCACCCAGCTCCAGGACGAGCGAGGCAGGATCCAGCAAGGTTATGCCGGTCTGAGCCGGATCCTTCGAGGCGTTGCTGCCGCCGGCCACAGGGGCCACAGGGGCCGCAGGGGCCGCAGGGGCCGCAGGGGCCGCAGGCGCCGCAGGCGCCGGGGGCTCCACGATTGGCGACGGACGCCGTGCCGCGGCGTCTACGGGCTCCTCGACCGGCAGATCGGAGAGCAGTTCCAGGGGCGGTCGGGACGCGGCTTCCATATGTGGACATATCTAAGCAACACGGAGGCGGCAACCGCGTCGCGATGGCTCACATATCGAAGCATGCGTCCGTCGGTTCGTGACACAGGTCTCATTTGCCTGCGCCGCCGCGGCGGGCAGAGAACTGGATCACGGCCGGCAGGCAGACGCCTCTTTGAGTGCGGCGCGGTCTCGGCGCCCATCGAAGCGCTTGAGGATCCTCTGCGCATCTGCGGGTTCATGTGCTTCTGCGCGGGTGTCGCGCGCGAGCGGTCGCTCCTCAACTCGCCGAGCCGCTGAGGAAGTATTCGACCTTGTCACGGTAGGTGCGCGAGAGCTTCAGCTCATGCCCGCCTTCGAGGGTGAGAAAGTACTCGCCATTCATGTGCGCCCGCAGGCTCTTCACCAGGCGCAGGTTCACGATCGTTGAGCGGTGCACGCGCTGGAACAGCTTCGGGTCGAGGATTTCCTCGAGTTCCTTCATGGTGCCACGCAGGATGTGCGTATCTCCGCCGGCGTGAATGCACATGTAATCGCCGGCCGCGTCAATCCACTGGATGGACGCCACGGCCACGCGCACCGTCTCGCGGCCCTGGCGGATGGGCAGTACCTCCGGACGCCGCTCGCCGATGGCCTTGCGGCCGTGCTCGAGCAGCTCATCGAGCGCCAGTTCGCCGCAGCCGGTGATCTCCGCGATGATCTGCATGAGCCGGTCACGCTGATCGGCGGCGTTGCGCGCGCGCACGTGCTCGCGTATGCGCGCCAGGGTGGCCTCAAAGCGCACTTCGTCGATCGGCTTGAGCAGATAGTCCACCGCGCGCGCCTCGAACGCCTGGATGGCGTACTGATCGTAGGCCGTGACGAACACCACCACCGGCAAAGATTCCTGCGGCAGGTGCGCCAGCACCTCGAAGCCGGACATGCCGGGCATCTGGATGTCGAGGAACACCAGGTCCGGCTTGTACTGCTGGATAGCCGCGAGCGCTTCGCGTCCGTTGGCACACTGGGCCACGATCTCGAATTCCGGCGTGGCGCGCAGGCGGATCTCGATGCCGCGCCGCGAGAGCACCTCGTCATCGACGATGAGGGTGCGGATCTTCATACGTGCGCGCCTCGCGCAGCACTCACCGCGGCCGCCGGGCGTGTCACGGGTGCGTCTGAGCCCGCCTCGGCAAGTTCTAGTGGCAATGTCATATCCACGCGCAGTCCGGGATGGGAGTTGAATACCGCAAAGTGTGTGTTATTACCGTAGAGCACCGCCAGGCGCTCGCTGGTGTTGCGCAGACCAACACCGCGCCGCTCGCTCACCGGCATGCCGTCGCGCAGCCCCGGGCCATCGTCGATGACCGACAGCTCGAGCCAGCCCTCGCGCGTGCGCCCCTCGATGCGCACGAGGCCCCCTTCCTCGCGTGAGGACACCGCGTACTTGAGCGAGTTCTCCAACAGCGGCTGCAGCAGCAGGCTCGGTACCAGCGCATCCAAGGCCGAGTCCTCGATCGAGAACTCCAGGCGCAGCCGCTCGGCAAAACGCAGCCGTTCCGTGCCGAGGTACAGGTCGAGCGCTTCGAGTTCCTGGCGCAGCGTGACCTTCTTCATCGGGTCCTGATCGAGCGTGTAGCGCAGAAACTCCGACAGTCGCGTCACGGCTTGGTTCGCCTTGCGGTTCTGATTGTCCAGGATCAGGGTCGAGATGGCGTTCAGCGTGTTGAAGAGGAAGTGCGGGTTCAGCTGGTAGCGCAGCATCTTCAGCTGCGCCTCCTGCGCCAGCGCTACCGCCTTGAGCATCGCTTCCTCCTGCTTGCGCTGCGACTCGTAGAACTTGATGCCGAAGTACAGCACGCTCCAGCACAGCAGCAGGTAGGTGGTCGACAGCGCGCCGCCGAACAGTTCAAACAGCGTGCGTGCGTGCCACTCCGGATCGACGAACGCCTTGTAGGAGAAATTGATGACGAACCGCAACCCAAGAGCGGTCACATAGCAGGTGGCCAGTACCCCCAGGATCATGGTCCGCGGCGGACGGTTCCACAGACGCCGGTAGATGTAGCGCATCGGTGTCGACAGCACGAAGCCGGCGATGGCCGATACCGCGATCACCCGCGCGTAGCTGGCGGGCTTCTCGTAGAGCAGGGCACCAAAGTACTGCGTGATGCCGTACGCAGCCCAGCCGGCCGCGTGCAGGCTCCAGAAAAGCACGCTGCGGTTGGTGCGGAACTGATCGAGCGTTGGCATTCGCATGGCGGAAGCTTAGGGCATCCCGCATGCTGAAAGCCGCCTCTGTTGAACGCGCGGCGTGCTCGCTTCGTCGCAGCCTGCGCCCGGCGTCCCGCGCTGCGGCGGCAGCCAAGGGATTGATTAGTAAGGACTAGATTACGTCGGCAGCGCCATCGCCGAGATCCCGGTCGGGTCCGGGGAGCTGGCGAGGGCGTCCAGCGGCTGGGCTCGGGCGAGCGCATGCCCCTGGGCGAAGTCGCAGCCGATCGCGGTGAGCCACTGCAGCGCCGCCTGCGAGTCAACCTTCTGAGCGGAACAGTGGATCCCAAGCACCTTCGCGGCCTGCACGGTGGCGACCACCAGGGCCTGGCACAGCTTGTCCTTGAGCGCTGAGGAGCTGAGCTTCGGATCGATCTTCACCAGGCGCAGCGCCTTGGACTTCAGCAGCGGCAGGACCTGGGAATCGAAGGAAAAATCATCGATGACGACCCACGAGCCGACCTTGTCGCACTGGCTCATGAAGCGCTCCACCTGCGCGCGGCGCTGCGTGCACAGGGCTTCGGTGATCTCAAAGCCGATCGTCTCGGCGGCGATGCCGTGCGTATTGAGCGTCGCCGCCATCTTCTGCGCGAAGCGCTCATCCTCCAGGGTCGCGATCGAGAGATTGACGGTGAAGCTGGTCGGCTGGGAGTTCCACGAGGCGCGGTGCGCGGCGAGCCACCCGAGCAGGCGCTGCATCACCAGCGCATCGAAGGCGGCCGGATCGCGCTGTTGCGCGGAGCTGCGCGCCAGCACCTGGAAGCGACGCGTCTGGCCGCCCGCCCGCAGCTTCGCAAACGGCAGCAGCTCGAGCAACAGGTTTGGATCGTTGAGCACGGGGGTCGCCGGCGCCGGTGGCACGGCCGGTGGGGGTGGCACCCGCGCCCGTGCGGGGGGGTGCGCCGGGGCTGCCGGCTCGCTCACGGGGGCGGGCGGGGCGATGCTGCGGGGGGGTGCGGGTGCGGGTGCGGGCGCGGCCACCGGTGGCGGTGCGCTGCGCGGGGCGGCACGGGCGGCCGGGCCCTTCGGTGCGGGCGGCTGGAATTCCAGCGCCACCATATCCAGGGACAGCGGCTCGGGGGTTGCGTCTTCGAGCGCGAGCTCACCGAGCTCGATGTGTACGGCACTGATCGGCGGCATGGCGGCGGGCTCCTGACGAGGTGCGGCCCGTGCAGCCTGCAGCTCCATGTCGAACTCCAGAATGTCATCGATCTGCTCGGGCGTGATCACCGCACTGGGAGCGGCCGGCGCCGGGGACGGGGCAATCGTGGGAATGCGCGCCGCGAGCGGGGGCAGGGGCTGGGTGACCTGCACCTGCGGCTCATCGGCAAGTTCCAGAATCGGCACGCGCGCGGTGTTGGAGGAGATGCGCAGCTCGCTCGGACGCAGCAGCACCGCCAGACGCTGCATGATCGCGCGCACGGGGGCGGCCATCATGCGCTCGAGCGTATCGTCACCGACGGACTTGCGGTCCGCGAGGATCATGGCAATACCGACCGGATCCCCGCTCGGGGAGCGCACTGGCAGAAAAAGCGCCAGCCGACCATCCTCGAGACCCATCTCGTGGCAGGGCAGCGAGGTATCGGCCGTGAGCAGCGCCAGAGCCTCGGTGACCAGACTGTGTTCATCCGGACCGAGCGCACCCTCGCTCAGCCACAGCACGTTCGCTTCGTGGTCGCACAGGGAGATCGATTGCAGGCGCCGTGTGGGCAGCACTTCGCGCAGCTGCTGGCCGAGCGCTTCAACCGTGAACGGTGCAGACGCGGCCGCAGCGGGTGCAGCTGCGGGCGCCGCGGGTGCGGGTGAAGAGGTACGCTTGGCAGCAGTTTTAAAAAACAAAGTCAGTTCCCCGCCCTGAGGATGATGCGCGAGCGGCGCACCCTACGGCCTCAATAGAAGAGTGGCAGTGCGCCGTCCCTGGCGCCGTGAATTCCTTCGCGTTCTGTTCGCAAATAGGCGACAGCGTGACTGGCGCCATTTGTCATATTTGCCTACGGCTCGCGGCCCCCGCCGATGAAGTCCCGCTTACCCAGATCCACCCCGTTGTGACGCAGGATGTTGTAGGCGGTCGTCACGTGAAAGAACACGTTCGGAATCGCCCAGGTTTGCAGGAAGGCGAGCCCTTTGAACTCCAGCGTGCGCTCTCCGGCGGGCACCGTGATGTCACGCGTTTCCGCGCCCTCGAACGCGCTCGCGGGCACGCTCTTTATGCAATCGATCGTGCGTGCCAGCCGCGCGCGCAGCTGTTCGATCGTGGTCTCGTTGTCTTCGAAACGCGGCGGTTCCTGGCCGGCGAGCCGCGCCACGGAGTTTTTCGCAACGTCCCCCGCGATCTGAATCTGCCGCGTGAGCGGCAGCATGTCCGGCGCCAGGCGTGCCGCGAGCAGCACCGTCGGCTCGATCTTGCGCTGGGCAGCACTCGCAGCGCCCTTCTCGAGAATCCAGGAAAGATTCTCGAGAACGTTGCTGAAGAGTTCCACCGAGAAGGCGTGCATCGGAGCTTTCATGAGTTCCTCCATGAGGGAAGTCGGTTGGGGCGCCGATCATAGACCCCAAGGGCTGGCGCGTCTGCCTCTCCGGTGAAACAATATGCTCCCCCTAAATGGGGATTGAGGCTGCCATGCATCTGATCTGGACGCCGGCCCAGCTGGCCATGCTTGCCAAGGTCGTGGATCTCAACGGATTCTCGGCCGCCGCGCGCGCCCTCGCCGTGCCCAAGGCGGCCGTCAGCCGCGCCGTCGCGGATCTCGAAAAGGCGCTCGGCGTGCGGGTGCTCGAGCGCACCACGCGCCGCGTCGCCCTCACCGCCGCCGGTCGCCTCGTGTATCCACACGCCCGGCGCGTCGCCGAGGAAGCCGATGCCGCGCGCGCTGCGATCGGGAAACTGCAGTCCCCCGAAGCGCGCCCCCTGCGGGTGGCGGCCGACCCGACCTATGGGCGGGTACTGCTCTCGCCTCTCGTGCCGCGCTTTCTGGAGGCGTTTGCGCAGGTGCCGCTCGAGGTCGCACTGGATGCCCGGCAGCTCGCCGCGGGCGCCTGGGATGTAGCGATCCGCACCCGTCCGCCGGAGGATCCCGCCATGAGCCAGCGGCTGCTGGGCGCCCCGCCGGCACTGTTGTGTGCCACCCCCGCGTACCTGCAGCAGCGCGGCGCGCCGCAGCGCCCGGATGAGCTGCGCACCCACGATTTGCTGACGCCGGATGCCGCGGAGCTGCCGGAGTTTCGGCTGCATCTGTCACGCGGTACCCAGCGCGCCGAGGTACCCCTCACCCCGAAGCTCGCGGTGGACGATCCGGCGGTGCTGCACGCGGCGACGGCTGCCGGTCTGGGGATCGGGCTGCTGCCGGAGTTCCTGTGCCGCCAGGGGCTGGCGACGGGACGCCTGAAAGCGGTGCTGCCGGAGTGGTCTGTGCCGCCGGCCGCGGCCCTGTATGCGCTGTATCCCACGGCGCTCGAGTCGGATGCCCGCGCGCAGCAGTTTGTCGATTTTCTGGCGGCGAACATCGTGCCCGCGCTCGCGCTGCCCGTCACCCGCAGCCCCGCACACTCGCCAGACGCGCGCTAGCGGCGTCCGGTTTTGCCGCGATCCTGCCGTGCGAAATGGTTACCCGTGGGTAGGATGGCCGGTGAGCGGCTAAACTAGGCCCCGGGTGCGCAGCCCCTGACGCGCACGCCCCTGAGGCGCCCCCGCCCGAAGAGGACCTTCCAAATGTATCGTGCGC
Source organism: uncultured Pseudomonadota bacterium (assembly GCA_963742045.1). Taxonomy (GTDB): domain Bacteria; phylum Pseudomonadota; class Gammaproteobacteria; order Steroidobacterales; family Steroidobacteraceae; genus 13-2-20CM-66-19. The sequence continues at coordinate 3,180,098 of CAVUKE010000003.1, read as the reverse complement.
CATTACGTGAAACGCGCTTCGTGCTCGAGGAGCTGCTCGGCAGCGGGCGCCTCGGCCGCAGCAGCGGGCTGCCCGAGTACTCGGACGAGTTGGCGCAGTCGGTACTGCAGGAGGCGGCGCGCTTTGCGGAAAATGTGCTCGAGCCGCTGAATCGTCCCGGGGACGTGCACGGCGCGCGCTGGACGCCCGAGGGGGTCGTCACGGCGCCCGGGTTTCGCGAGGCCTACCAGCAATTTGTCGCCGGTGGCTGGCCGGCGCTGGGTGCCGCGGCGGAGTTTGGCGGTCAGCCGGTGCCGCGCGTGCTGGTGAGCGCGGTGGGGGAGTACTGGGGCTCGGCCAACCTCGCCTTCAAGCTAGGCCCGATGCTCACCCACGGCGCCGTACAAGCGCTTGAGCTGTGCGGCTCCCCGGTGCAGCGGCAGACCTATCTGCCGAAGATGGTGAGCGGGGAGTGGACCGGCACCATGGTGCTGACCGAGCCGCAGGCGGGCTCGGATCTCGGACAGGTGCGTACGCGGGCGGCGCCCGAGGGGGAGCACTATCGGCTCTCCGGGCAGAAGATCTTCATCACCTGGGGCGATCACGACCTCACCGCCAACACCATCCACATGGTGCTCGCGCGCATCGACGGGGCTGCGCCCGGGGTGAGGGGCATCTCGCTGTTCATCGTGCCGAAGTTCCTGGTCAATCCGGATGGTTCGCTCGGGGCGCGCAACGACGTGCGCTGCCTCTCGATCGAGCACAAGCTCGGCATCCATGCGAGCCCGACCTGCGTGCTGGCCTTCGGCGAACGCGACGGCGCCATCGCCCACCTCGTCGGGCAGCCGGGGCGGGGCCTCGAGTACATGTTCGTCATGATGAACAGCGCGCGTCTGTCGGTCGGGAGCGAGGGCTACGCGGTCGGTGAGCGGGCTTTACAGCGCGCCCTGCAGTGGGCGCGCACGCGCGTGCAGGGCAAGCCGCCCGTGGCCGCACTGCAAGGTCCGCTGCCGATCATCCATCACCCGGACGTCAAGCGGATGCTGCTCACGATGAAGGCGCAGACTGAGGCCTCGCGCGCGCTCACGCTCTACGCGGCCTTTCAGTTTGATCTCGCCGAGCACAGCAGCGATGCGCACGAACGCGCCGCCGCCCACGCACGCGGGGAGCTGCTCACGCCCATCGTCAAGGGCTGGTGCACCGAGATCGGCAACGAGGTCGCCGCCCTCGGCGTGCAGGTGCACGGCGGGATGGGCTTTATCGAGGAGACCGGAGCGGCGCAATACATGCGCGACGTGCGCATTACCACCATCTACGAGGGCACGACCGGCATCCAGTCGAACGATCTGATCGGCCGCAAGCTCGGTCGCGACCGCGGCGCCGCCATGAGCGCGCTCATCGAGGAGATGGAGCGGGAACTGCACGCGCTCTCGATCACGGACCCCACCGCCGCCAGCGCCCGCCAGGCGGCGCTCGCCGCCGTCGGCCAGCTCGCAGGCGCCACGCAGTCGCTGCTGAAGACACTCGCCACGCATCCGGAGGTGGGCATGGCGGTCTCGGTGCCGTACCTGAAACTGTGCGGCTACGTCATCGGCGGCTGGCTGCTCGCGAAGTCCGCGGCCATCGCCGCCGGCCAGCTGTCCGGGGCTGAGCGTGAGTTCTACAGTGCGAAGCTGCACACCGCGGCGTTTTACGCCGCGCAGGTGTTACCGCTCGCCCTGGCACTGGCGCAGGTCGTGCAAGAGGGCGGCACCAGCGTCACCGCGACCGACGCTGCGCTGTTGTGACGGCGCGCGCCGGAGCCGCACGCGGCACGCGCAGTTCCAGATGCGGTGGTTCATTGAGGTTTTGCAGGAAGAGGCGCCGCTGTTCGGGCGCGAGCGCCGCCCAGTCGACTTTGTCAGCGTGCGTGCGCCGCAGCTGCCGGTCACCGATGCGCACGCACGCGCGGCTCGCGCTGCTCCAGCTATCGGGCAGACGCCGCGTGCGGCCCTTTCTGAGGACATCCACGACCGCGGCCGCGACCTGCGGATCGCGGGTGAGGTCACTGTGGGCCACGCGCGCGAAGGCGCTGCGCGCGCCGGCGAGGATCGCGCTCTCGGTCGGCACCGTGCCGTCGCCGTGTCGTGTGAGCGTGTACACGAACTCATCTCCTCGCCGTACGATCGCCGTAACCGTCTCCTGTCCCACGCCGGCGATGACGGTGAAACGCTCGTCCGCGGGCGCGTACTGCCCGCGCGCCGCGCGCGCCGCCTCAAGCAGCTCGATGCGCGGCCGCGGCCCGCTTGCCGGCCACATCGCCGCATCAAAAAGATCGGGGCTGCCGGGCCCGCGAGGCAGCAGATCGTAGAGACTCGGGAAGGAGCTGAACACCTCGCTGGTGAGGGTCTCGGCCGAAGCACCGGCGTCGAGCCGCGCCACCTTGCGCACCACCGCATAGGTGCCGCGCAGCGCCTGCACCGCGGCGAATGAGCCGTCGTTGGGCGTCCCCAGGAGCAGCACGCGCTGCACCTGGCGGGACTCAAGGTGCGTGAGCGCGGCGCGCGCGACGAGTCCTCCCATACTGTGGGCCACGATCGCCACCGGCGCCGGCGCCGCGCTTCGCACCCGTGCCGCGAACCCCCGCCCGAGCTGCCCCACCGGCAGCCGCCAGTCGTAATCGTGAAACTCGACGCGAAAGCCCTGCGCCCGCAGGTACAGCTTCAGCCGCAAGTAGGAAAAAAGCACCACGCCCAGGGAGACGACGTGCGCCGCGCCCGGCAGACGCAGCGCCGCGAGGCGCCCGTGCTCGATGTCGATCGGGTCGATCCACACGATGTCGTGCGGCAGCGGCGGCGGGCGCAGCAGCCCGAGCTGCGAGCCCATGATGCCCGGGACGATGAATACCCGCAGCGCAGGATCGGCGACGACACGTGCCGCGCGCCGCGCGAGCGCGCTGAGCGCGCGGTATTCCGCGCCGCCGAAGTAGGCATTGAGTTCCGGCGCATGCTCACCGCGCGCCAGCCAGCGCTCGATCTTTGTGTCGCTCCACGCAAAGCGATCGTACGGGGTGACGTGATCAAGAGGGGAGTGAGAGGAGATCACGAACGATCACGCGGCGCGCCCCGGAGCGCGTCAGTCCTGGCCCAGGGGTCGCACGCGCGCCGTCACCTCGAGCGTGCCGCCGTCCTCAAGCAGCAGCACGAGCGGTACTGCGTCCCCCGGTTTGAGCGGATGCGCGAGCCCGTGCAGCATCACGTGCAGACCGCCGGGCGCGAAGCGCACGGTTTCCCCCGGCGCGAGGCGCAGTTGCTCGCGGGCGCGCATCGTTGACTGCGTGCCCACCAGTTTGGTTTCGTGAATCATCGCCATCCCCGCCAGGGGCGAGCGCACGCCCACGATGATGAGCGGCTGCGTGCCCTCGTTGCGCAGCGTGAGGTAGGCGGCGGCAATGTCAGCGCCCGGAGTCGCGCGCACCCAGGCGTCGGTGGCGATGAGCGCGGGGGCGGCGGCGCGCGCGATGAGGACGGCGAGTGTCGCCAGGCAGACGAAGAGGTACGCAGCAGAAATTCTCAAGCGGGCGTCCGTTGCGCGCGGCGGTGCGAGCGAGCGCGGCCGATTATGCCAGACGCCCTGCGGTCCGACCGACTATGATGCAACACCCCGCAACCGACGCCATGGCAGACCGTACCGACGCTTCCGAAGTCCCTGCGTTGCTCGCGCTGTTTGCCGGCGCACTGGCGATCGGCAGCTCGGGCATCTTCGTGCGGCTGTCGGAAACCGGACCGACCGCCACCGCCTTCTGGCGCGGCGCGCTCGCGCTGCCGTTGCTCGCCCTGTGGGTGGTACTGGAGCGGCGTGACAACTTCAGTGTGCGCGCGACGCTGGGCGAACCACTGTTTCTGTGGGCAGGCGTATTCTTTGCCGGCGACCTGCTCCTGTGGCACTGGTCGCTGCTGCTCACCTCCATCGCCGCCTCGACCCTGGAGGCGAACTGCGCGCCGCTGCTGGTGACGCTGCTCGCCTGGGTGCTGTGGCGTGAGCGGCCGCGCCCGGCGTTCCTGCTGGCTATCGCGCTCGCCTTCGGCGGCATGCTGCTCATTCTGGTGCCGAAACTCGGCTCCGGCAGCCACGCGCTGCTCGGGGACGTACTCGGACTCGGGACCGCGTGCTTCTATGCCGGTTACATCCTCGTGGTGGCACGGCTGCGCGCCCGGCATGGCACCGGCATCGTGATGTTCACCAGTACGGTGGTGTTCACCGTGATTCTCCTGCCGCTCGCGCTCACGCAGAAATTTCTGCCCACGAGCCCGCACGGCTGGTGGCTGCTGGTCGGCTGCGCCATCTCGGCGCAGGTTCTCGGCCAGAGCCTGATCGCGTACGCGCTCGCTCACCTGCCGGCCACCTTCAGTGCGGTGGGCCTGTACGCGCAGGTGATTGCCGCCGCCGCGTACGCCTGGTTTCTCCTCGGGGAGCGACTGGCGCCGGTGCAGATGCTCGGCGGCGTGGTGGTACTCGTCGCGATTGCGTTCGCGCGTGCGGCGCGGCGCGTGCCACCGGGGACTCTTCAGGAGCCGCGCGCGTCGATCCAGTCGAGCGCGCCACGCCAGAGCGAGTCGCGGTAGCGTTCGGCGAAGAAACCGTGGTGGCCGAGCGTGCGGGCGCCGACATCCGCCGGCCGTGTCGAGCGGCGCTCGATCTGCGCGCCGCTGTAGGCGGCGAGTAGCGCCTCGATTGCACGCGGTGTGGCGATCGGGTCATCCGTGAAACCCCACGCCAGCATGGGTCCGCGCACCTGATCGAAATGGCTGTCGGCGAAATCGCCATCCAGTTCCGGCCCGTAGCGCGCCGCCGACAGGCCCCACTTGCGCCATTGCCGGAACACCCCGGGCGGCAACGACTCTCCGCGCCACACCCTGCCGCGCGGTACATAGCCGCGGCGGCGCAACATGAGCGGCCCGTAAAGCTTCCAGAAGAGCAGCGCCTGGTAGCGAAACGGCACGCTCTGCCGCCGCCAGTAACCGGTCGAGGTCGCGATCATCACGTGCGCGCGCGCCCGCTGCGCATTGGGCATGGCCCCGATCAGCTGCCCGCCGACACTGTGACCGAGGGTGAAGAGCGGCAGCGCAGGGCAGTGCGTCGCGAGCCACTCGAGCGCTGCGGGCATGTCCAGCCGTCCCCATTCGCTCATGCGCGCCGGCTCGTCCCGGAGCGGCGCGCGGGCGGATGCGCCCATGCCGCGATAGTCATAGATGAGTGTGTGGTAACCGCGCACCGCACTGTAGAGCGCGAACTTCAGATAGAACTCGCGCAGAAAGCCTGTGGCGCCGTTGATGACGAGCGCCCCTTTTGGCTGCACAGCCTCGATGAGCAGTCCTGCGAGCGCGCGGCCGTCGCGCGCGCGCATCTCCAGTGACTGCACACTGCCGGCCGCCACGCTCAATGCGCGTGCTCGCTGATCAGCGTGCCCAGCGCCTCGATCGCCGCACGACGCGCGCTCGTCTTGCGCCACACGGCGCCTATGTGGCGCAGCGGCGCGGGCTTGGCGAAGGGCCGCAGCACGACGCCGCGCGCATTGCGGTAGGCGCCGCGCCCGGCCAGCTCCGGCAGCAGCGTAATGCCGGCGCCGGTGGCGACCATTTGCCGCAGCGTCTCGAGACTGGTCGCGCGAAAGTCCTGCGGGTCGTGCACGCCCACGTGGCCGCAGACCTCGAGCGCCTGGTCGCGCAGGCAGTGGCCTTCTTCGAGCAGCAGCAGTGTTTCCCCCTTAAGATCGGCCACCCGAATGCTGTCGCGCTTCGAGAGCCGGTGCTGTTCCGGGAGTGCAACGCTGAAGGACTCGCGGTACAGCTCGCGCGACTCAAGTCCTGAGAGCGCCACGGGCAGCGCCAGGATCCCGACATCCAGTTCCCCGGCGTGCAGCTTCTCGAGCATCGGCCCGGTCTGGTATTCGTAAAGCCGCAGCTGCAGGCGCGGCAGGGCCTTGCGCACCGCGGGGGCGACGTGCGGCAGCAGGTAGGGGCCGATCGTCGGCAGCAGCGCCACGCGCAGCTTGCCCGCGAGCGGCTCGCGCTGGCTCTGCGCGAGCGTTACCACTTCCTCGGTGGCCTCCAGGATGCGCCGGGCACGCGCCGCGATCTCGACGCCAGCCTCGGTGAGTGTCACGTTGTTCGGGGCGCGCTCGATGAGCTGCAGCCCGAGGCTCTGCTCGAGCTTCTTCAGCTGCGCCGAGAGGGTGGGCTGGCTGACGCAGCACTGCGCCGCCGCTCGTCCGAAGTGGCGCTGGTCGGCCACCGCCACCAGGTAGCGCAGGTCTTTGAGCTTGAGCTCCATTTACGCCAATATACGCCATCTATCGATATCATAAAATCAATCGATTGGAATTATGACTGCCGCGCCCCCATCATGGCTCGCGTAGCCCATCCAAGGAGTCATGCACATGGCAGGCGTCGGTCAGCATTTTCCCGAGTTCGCCCTCACGGGTGTCGTTTCCAGTGACCCGCACAAGGCGTTCGAGTCCTTCACGCACGAGAGCTTTCCTGGTAAGTGGAGGGTCGTGTTCTTCTGGCCGAAGGACTTCACCTTCGTTTGCCCCACCGAGATCGCCGCCTTCGGCAAGCTCGAGAAGGAATTCCGCGTCCGCGATGCGCAGCTGCTCGGCGCGAGCATCGACAGCGAATACGTGCACCTGGCGTGGCGGCGCGAGAAGGAGGAGCTGCGCAACCTGCCCTTCCCCATGCTGGCCGACATCAAGCGCGAGCTTGCCGGCGCACTCGGTATCCTCGACCCGCAGGCGGGCGTGGCACAGCGTGCAACCTTCATCGTCGATCCGCACGGCGTCATTCGTTTCGTCTACGTCACCGACCTGAACGTCGGACGCAGTCCGGAGGAAGTGCTGCGGGTGCTCGATGCGCTGCAGACCGATGAGCTGTGCCCGTGCAACTGGCAGAAGGGCGATGAGACCCTGAAGGCGGCCTGAATATGAATTCCCTGGAAGCAATCCGCGAAGCGCTGCCCGGTTATGCCCGCGACCTGGCGCTGAACCTGGGCTCCGTGCTCACCTCCGCCGGCGCCCCCGGGCTCACGGAACGGCAGATCTGGGCGGTGGCACTCGCGGCCGCCGCGGCCTCGGACAACGCCGCGTTCACGCGGAGCCTTCAGGCGCTGGCGGCGCAGCACCTGGATGCCGCGCACGTGAGCGCCGCGCACGCCGCCGCGGCCGTCATGGCGATGAACAACGTGTACTACCGCTTCCTGCACCTGGTGCAGGACGAGGAGTACGCGAAGCTACCGGCACGACTGCGCATGAATGTGATCGGCAACCCGGGCATCGCCAAGACGGACTTCGAGCTGCTCGCACTGGCGGTTTCGGCCCTCAACGGCTGCGGCAGCTGCGTGGCCGCGCACGAGCGGCAGCTGCGTACACACGGAAGCACACGCGAAGCGGTGCAGAGCGCGGTGCGCATCGCCGCCACCGTCCACGCCGTGGCGCGGGTGCTCGCCGGCGTGGCGGGCGAAGCGGTGCCAGAGCCCGCCACCCGGGCGGCCTGACAAGCTGAAAACGCGGCTGCTGGCGCGCGCGGGACGCTAACCGAGCGCGTACAGCTGTCCGTCCCAGCTGCCGAAGTAGAGCGTGTCCCCCTCCACGAGCGCGGAGGACAGCACCGCCCCGACACTCATCATGCGATCGACGCCAATGACCAGGGAGTCATAGAACGAATCGGTGATGGCGGCCCGATAGTTGGGGGAGCCATCAGCGCTCGTGAGCGCCGCGGCGTTGCTGCTGGCGCCGTCGGTTACGAAGCTCCACGCGAGCTTCTTTGTCTTCACATCGACCGCGATCAGCTTGCCCGCGTGCGAGCCGATGTAGAGGTAGTCGCCCGCCAGCGCCGGGGAGGAGAAGAACGGCCAGTGGTTGAAGCTCAGTTCAAAGCGCAGCACGCCAGTGCGCGCATCGAGGGCACGCACCATGGCCGAGTCTGAAGTGGCGAAGTAGAGGATGCCGTCGCGTACGCTCGGGGAGCTGATCACCCAGGAGCCCTTGTTGTCGAAGGCCCAGCGCCTGGCACCCGTTTTGGCATCCAGCGCGTAGAGATGGGAGTCACGACAGCCGAAGTACACCGTCCCGTCCGCCATCACAGCGGAGGACTGGATGCCCACCTGGTTGCCGATGCGCGCATCCTCCCCGGTCTTGAAGCGCCAGCGCTCCTGGCCGCTGGCCGCATCCAGCGCGTAGAAGAAACTGTCCCAGCTGCCCACATACACCGTGCCGTCGGCCAGCGCCGGTGAGGCGTGCACGACGTTGCCGGTGTGGAACTTCCAGCGCAGCGCGCCCGAGTCGGCATGCAGCGCGTAGACATTGCCATCCCCGCTGCCGAAGTAGACTGTCTGATCGCTCACCACCGGCGATGACAGAAAGATATCGAACGGATCGGGCATCACCTCGGCGGCCGGTTCTGCGCCGTGCAGGTGCCGCGCGCTGAAGCGCCGCTCGCCCTCGGTGGCGAACTGCCAGCGCTGCTTGCCGGTCTTGGCATCGAGCGCATAGAAATTGCCGTCGAAGCTGCCGATGTAGACGGTGCCCGCCGCCACCGTCGGCGAGGACGTGACGCGCCCCCGCGTCGCGAACTTCCAGCGCAGCGCGCCCGTGCGCTGATCGATCGCGTACACGTTGTGGTCGCTGCAGCCGAAGAAAAGTGTGCCGTCGCTGAGTGCCGGGCTCGAGACAATCGCCCCGCCCGCGCGAAACTTCCATTTCACGCCGTGCAGAACCGGCACTCCTGCGCCTTCATAGACCCCGCTGTGTGCGGGGTCGGCACGGAAGGTGGGCTGTGCGGGGAGCCCTGCCGAGAAAAGCCCAAGCCCGAGCAGCAGCGTGATAGCCGGCCTGTTCATGGAAGCGCTCCCTCAAAGTCACGTCGTGGCCGTGCGCGTTTTGCGCATGATAGGTGCGTGCGCCGGCCCGCCGCACTCAGCCGGCCGCCGAAAGAGAGCGCCCTGGCGTGGGAGCGGCCGCGCCCGCGAGCGGGTGCGTCGTGGGCCGCCCGGCGGGGTCGAATATCTTTGCTTGGCGGCCGGTGACGCCGTAATTCAATATGGCTGCAGAAGAGTTACGGATTGAAGCTGCTGCGAATGACCGGGTCCATCATCGTGCGCCTCCTCGCGGCGGGTATCGCGCTCGCGCTCTCTGGCTTCGGGCAGGCGCGCACGGTCACGGACGATCTCCTGCATCCGATCGTCGTTCCCGAGGCCCCCTTGCGCATCGTGAGCCTGGCACCGGGTGCGACGGAGATGTTGTTCGCGGCGGGCGCTGGCTCACAGGTCATCGCCACGGTCGAGTACTCCGATGAACCGCCGGCGGCGCGCAAGGTGACGCGCATCGGCGATGTGGCCGCCATCGACATGGAGCGCCTGGTGGCCTTGCATCCGGACGTGGTCGTGCTGTGGGTGGCGGGCGGCAATCCGGCGCAGCGCGAGAAGATCACGATGCTTCACCTCCCGATCTACGAGCAACAGGTGCTGCGCCTGAAGGATATCCCCGGCGCGGTGCGGCGCCTGGGCGTCCTCGCGGGCACCTCCGCGACGGCCGACAAGGCTGCACAGGCGATGCAGGCGCGTCTGGCAGCCCTGGCAAGCGCCTATGGCAGCCACCAGGGGCGCCGTCCGAGCGTGCTGTTACAGGTGTGGAACCGGCCGATTTACACCGTCGGCGGCAAGCACCTGATGAGTGACGCGCTCGCGCTCTGCGGTGCGCGTAACGTGTTCGCGGACCTGCCCGAGGCCGGCCCGATCGTGGACACTGAATCGATCATCGCGCGTGACCCGGACATCATCATCGCTCTCGCGCCGAGCGGGGAGGGTGCCGCCTGGGTCGCGGACTGGAAGCGGCTAAAGAGCCTGAGCGCGGTGCGCGGCAGGCGGGTCGTGGCGTTCGAGGATCAGGCGCTCAGCCGGCTCGGGCCGAGCGTCATCGGCGCCACCGAGGCGCTGTGTCGCACGCTCGCGGACCTCAGTCCCGGAAGTTATTAAACTGCAGTGGCACTTCGAGTTTCGCCGCGCGCAACAGCGCCATCGCCGATTGCAGATCATCGCGCTGCTTGCCGGTGACGCGCACCTTCTCCCCCTGCAGGCTCGCCTGCACCTTCAGCTTTGAATCCTTCAGCAGCCGCGTGATCTTCTTGCCCGTCTCCTGATCCACGCCGTGCTTGAGCAGCACCTCCTGGTGCGCCGCGGAGAGTGTGGTCTGCGCTTCCTTCACGTCCAGACACACCAGGTCGATACCCCGCTTGGCAAGTCGCACCTTCAGTATCTCGAGCATCTGCTTGAGCTGAAAGTCCACCTGCGCGTGCATCGTGACGGTGTACTCCTCAAGCTCGAAGCGCGCGCCCGTGTCCTTGAAGTCAAAGCGCTGCGAGAGCTCACGGTTCGCCTGGTCGAGGGCGTTGGCCACCTCGTGAGCGTTGAGTTCGGAGACCGCATCGAAGGAGGGCATGGCGGAGCTCAGCGCGCTTTTTTCTTCGGTTTGACTTGCAGCTTGCGCCGATGCTGACGCGTGAGCTCCATGAAGCGCGGCGTGGGACCTACGTCCTCAAACAGCGGATCGCCTTGCTCATCGGTGGAGATGACGCGCTTGCCCGGGACGTAGGGCATGGCGGCCGCGACTTCCTTGAGCGCCGCCCCGAGCAGTTCCGTGATCAGCTGCTCCGGCGTGCGGCCGGGGAACATATCCGCGAGCGCCCCCAAGCGCGCGGCATCATCGACCGGCAGGCGCACCGTGTAGGTTTTGGCCGTGCGCGCCACGGCGGCGCCCTCGCGCCAGCTCTCGAGCAGTTCTTTAAAACTCACAGGCTGGGTACCTCTGCGCCATTCTAGCTAAAAGGCCGCCGCGGACGGGGCGCAAATCCTGCTAGGAGTGGCTCTGCAGGATGATTTCCCGGCTCACCGGATAGCCCGTGGTGGGTAAGGTGCCCGCGTAAGTGATGGTGATGCTCTGCTTCACCGAGATCGAGGTGAGCACGTCACGCCAGTTGGTTACCCTCTGCGTACGCTGCGTGCCCTGCGCATCCGTCCAGCTGAGCGTGCTCTGCAGCTTCAGGGCGCTGAAGGTGCCGGCCGGTACCGTCACCGACTCGACATCGACAACAGCGCCGGTTTGCACGTAGGCGACGGGCGCCTGCCCGCCGCAGGCAAAGGCGTATTTGACCGTCCAGGTCATGCCGATCGCCACCGGGAAGTCCGGGCCGGGCCCGTGAGGGGTGTAAGTGCAGTCAAGCGGTGCGCCAGCGGTGTCGACGTAGGTGTAGCTCAGCTCCTGTCCGGAGTTGTTCTCCTGGATCGTCTGCGTCTGGATGAAGTAGTCGGTGCCGTTCACGATCACCGATTCGTGATTCGGATCCTGCTGCAATACGGTATAGGTGCCGTCGCCGTTGACCGCGGTCACCGTGTCCGTGTACGCAAGATCGATCGTATTGTTTCCATTGTCGACGATCGTCTCGCTGTACATGCGCTGCGAATTCAGCGTCGGCGGGACGAAAGCGTAGAGAATGTCGTCGTTATTGCCCGAGCCACCACAACTGCTGAGGAGCGCAGCGGCCGCAGCTACCGGAAGACGCTTTGCCTGCATGTCAAATCCCGCTTACCTGCCCCGCCGGCTATTCTAGCCAAGCCCCCTGCGGCCGAGCTCCGCTTTGCGAGCGGCACGCATCCGGTAGCATCATGGGGGCATGCCCACATCTGCACTGCTGAAGGATGGCGCGCTGCGGGTGTTCGACTACCGCTGCACCGCAGGCCCCAGGGACCGCCCGTACACCGAGATGCACGGCAGCTTCTCCATCTCCTACGTCCGCCGCGGCAGTTTCGGCTACCTCACGCGTGGGCGCGCCTTCGAGCTCGTGGCCGGCTCTTTCCTGCTCGGCCGGCCCGGGGATGAGTTCGTCTGTACGCACGAGCATCACGCCCAGGGCGATGAGTGCTTGTCGTATCAGTTCGATGAGCGCTTGCTGGACGTGCTCGGGCTGCCGCCACGCCACTGGGTGAGCGGCGCCGTGCCCCCGCTGCCGCAGCTGGCCTTGCTCGGGGAGCGCGCCCAGGCCGCCGCGGCCGCCCGCAGCGACCTCGGTCTTGATGAGGCGGGCACTGCGCTTGCTGCACAGCTGCTCGGCACGCTCGCAGCACGGCCCGCGCCGCCGCTGCGGCTGAGTCGACGCGACCGTCGGCGTGCGGTGCGGGTGGCGCTGTGGCTGGAGGCGCACGCCGCGGAATCCTTGCACCTCGAACAGCTCGCGCGCGAAAGCGGCGTGAGCGCGTTTCATTTCTTGCGGCTGTTCACACGCGTGATCGGCGTGACGCCCCATCAGTACCTCGTACGCCTGCGCTTGCGAGACGCCGCGCGCCTGCTGATACGGGATACCCGTCCGATCGCCGACATCGCCTACGAAGTAGGCTTCGGCGATCTTTCCAACTTCGTTCGAACCTTTCGCCGTGCGGCCGGGGTCTCACCCCGCACCTTCCGCCGTGCGAGCCACATCGATCGCAAGATTCTCCAAGATCGCCTCGGCACCCCGGCCTTAGCCTGATCCGCACGGCAGCGATGGGCGTTGCCGCAAGGCTTGAAGGAGGCTGACGTGTACGACCATATCGGACTGAAGGTGAGTGATCTTGAGGCGAGCGTGCGTTTCTACAGGGCCGCCCTCGGGGAGCTGGGTCACGTGCTCGCCGCAGGCGATGCCTCCGGCGCGGGCCTCGGTCCCCAGGGTGCTCCCGGACTGTGGCTCTCAGCGCAGCCGGGGACGCACACGGCGGTGCATCTGGCTTTTACCGCCCCCAGCCGGGCCGCGGTCGATGCCTTTCACCGCTCCGGTCTTAAGGCCCGGGGCCGTGACAACGGCGGCCCGGGCGTGCGGGCCGACTATGGCCCGAGCTATTACGCCGCCTTCCTGCTGGACCCGGACGGCAACAACGTAGAGGCGGTCTGCCTCAGATGAGCGCTCAGGGGCGGGCGGGACGCGTTCTTGACGTCCTCGCCACGCCACGGCGATACTGCCGCGCAATGTTGCAGCAATCCTCAAACCTCGCACGCCTGTGGTGGTGGCGCCCTGCATAACGGAAGTGGGCTGACGGTTAGCTGTTTCTTGCGATTTTAAGTTCCGAGAAAACCAGAACCCATCTCCGGATACCCCCGGGATGGGTTTTTTGTTGCCCTGCTGAAACGGGAGTCGATCGTTGCAACCGCTCTTCGACATCGCCGGTGACCTGGACACGCCGGTCTCGGCATTCATGAAACTCGCCGCGTTCGCGCCGCGTTTCCTGCTGGAGAGCGTCGAGGGTGGTGAACGGCTCGGGCGTTACTCGTTCATCGGCTTCGGCGACGCCCTCGAGGTGCGCCTGGACGCGTCCGGTTTTGCGATCGGCGCCGAGCGGCGACGGGTGCCGCAAAGCGGCGTGGAGCTGCTCGAGGGGCTGCGTGCAGCGCTCGCCCTGGCACCGCAGCCGCAGACGGAGATCTCCGGCGTGCCGCTTGCCGGCGGGCTGGTCGGCTACGCCGCTTACGATGTCGTGCGCCATTTCGAGCGCCTGCCGGCGCACAGCACCCGCGCGAGCGGCGTTCCCGCGCTGCATTACGTAGCGCCGCGCTCGGTGCTCGTGTTCGATCATCTGACGCGCGGCATTGCCCTGGTGCACGCCGGGCCGGCCGCGGAGCGCGGCGCGTTGCGCCACGAGGTCATGCGCGCGCTGCGCGGCGCGCTGCCGCAGGCGCCCAAGCCGGGGCGCTATGCGCCGCCCACGGCCGCCTTCGCGCGCGCGGATTACCTGGCCGGTGTGCGGCGCACCCAGGAGTACATCGCCGCCGGTGACGTGTATCAGCTCGTGCTCGCCAGCCGCTTCTCCGGGCGGCACGAGCTTGACCCCTTTCAGGCCTACCGGGCTTTGCGGCTCATCAACCCCTCTCCTTATATGTACTACTGCATCCTCGGTGAGGTCGCAGTTGTCGGCTCCTCGCCCGAGGCGCTGGTGAAGCTCAACGGGCGCGAGGCGCAGCTGCGCCCCATCGCCGGTACACGGCCGCGGGCGGCGGATGCCTGCGCAGATCAGGCGCGCGCGGCGGAGCTGCTCGCCGATCCGAAGGAGAACGCCGAGCACGTCATGCTGGTGGATCTTGCGCGCAATGATCTTGGTCGCGTCGCACGCGCCGGCAGCGTGCGCGTCGAGCCGTACCGCTCGATCGAACGCTACAGCCACGTCATGCACATGGTCAGTGGTGTGCGCGGCGAGCTCGCACCGGGCAAGGACGCCTTTGACCTGTTCGCCGCTGCCTTCCCTGCGGGGACGCTGGTGGGCGCACCCAAGGTGCGCGCCATGCAGATCATCGATGAGCTCGAGCCGGTGAGCCGCGGGCTGTACGGGGGCACGGTCGGCTACTTCGGAGCGCGCGGGGACATGGATCACGCGATCACCATCCGCACGCTCGTGTTCAGGGGCGATGAGTACAGCTACCAGGCCGGTGCGGGCATCGTCGCCGACAGCGTGCCGCAGACCGAGTACGAAGAGGTGCTCGCCAAGAGCGGGGCGATGGCGCGCGCGCTCGAGCTGGCGCAGGAGGGGTTGTGAAGCCTCGGTTGCTTCTGATCGACAACTACGACTCCTTCACCTACAACCTGGTGCAGGCCTTCCTGGTGCTCGGCGCCGAAGTGAGCGTGTATCGCAACGACGCGCTCAGCACCGACGCGGCCCTCGCGCTCGAGCCCTCGCACCTGTGCATCTCTCCGGGTCCCGGTACGCCCTATGACGCGGGAGTCTCCATGGACATGATCCGCGCCTTTGCCGGACGCATTCCGGTGCTGGGGGTGTGCCTCGGGCACCAGTCGATCGTGGAGGTCTTCGGTGGCAAGGTGGTGCGCGCACAGCGCCTGATGCACGGCAAGACCTCACTCGTGCGCCATGACGGGCGCACGCTGTTCGCAGGACTCCCCGAGCCGTGCGAAGTCGGTCGCTATCACTCCCTCATCGCAGCCCCGGAGAACATGCCTGCGCTGCTCGAGGTGAGCGCGCGCACCGCGGAAGGAGAGATCATGGGGGTACGCCACCGCGCGCTCACGATCGAGGGCGTGCAGTTTCATCCGGAAAGTATCCTCACCCCCGAAGGTCCGCGCCTCCTGGGCAATTTCCTTGAGCTCACCGCCGGGGAGCGCGCGCCGCAAGCGAGCGACGGAGCCAGCCGTGCTGCGTCCGCGTGAATTGCTCGGGCAGCTGCTCGAGCGGCGCGACCTGAGCGAGGCGCAGGCCGAGGAGCTGCTCGCGCACTTGACCGACCCGCTGCTGCCGCCGGCCATGGGCGGCGCGTTGCTGGCCGCGCTCGCCGCCAAGGGGGTGGTGGCTGATGAAGTGCGCGGCTTCGCGCTGGCGATGCGCCGCCGCGCGCACCGCCCGGACATCCCGCACGCACTGCGTGCGATCGACATCGTCGGCACCGGCGGGGACGCTTCGGGCAGTCTTAACATCTCCACCGGCACGGCACTCCTGACGGCCGCCTGCGGCCTACCCGTCATCAAGCACGGTAATCGCTCGGTCTCCAGCCGCTGCGGCAGCGCCGATGTGCTCGAAGCACTCGGCCTCGCGATCCCGCTGGGGACCGAGGCGGCGGTTGCCTGCCTTGCGGCCACGCGCTTTACCTACCTCTTCGCGCCCCACTACCACCCGGCCACCAGGGCGATCGCCCCCATCCGCGCCGCACTCGGCGTGCGCACGGTATTCAATATCCTCGGCCCGCTGGTGAATCCGGCGCAGCCGCCGCTGCACCTGGTCGGCGCCTACAGCCTGCCGGTCGCGCGGCTGATCGCTGACGCCTTTCAGGGGCTGCCCATCGAGCGCACCTTCGTGATCCACGGCGCCGAGGGCTGGGACGAGCCGACGCCGATCGGCCCGTTCACGGTGTTCGATGTGCGTCCGGGACAGGTCAAGATGAACGTGCGCTCGCCCGCGGACTACGGCGTGCCCGGGTGCACCGCGCAGGATCTGGCCGGCGGCGATGCGGCGCACAACGCGCGCGCCCTGCGCGCGGTGCTGTACGGCGAGGACCACGGCGCGCACCGCGATTGCCTGCTGCTCGGCACCGCACTGGCGCTCGAGGTTGCCGGCGAAACCGACAGCGCGCGCGCAGGAATCGCGCGCGCAGCGGCAGCCATCGACAGTGGCGCCGCGCGCCGGCTGCTTGAGGCTCTCGTGGCACAGGGCGTGGCGGCTGCACCGGAGCGTCCGGCGTGAGCGGCGGGTTTCTGCAACAGATGGCGCAGGCGAGTCGCGCCCGCGTGCACGCCGCGCAACGCCTGCGGACGCGGGCGGCGCTCGAGCAGGACGTGCGCGCCTTGCCGCCGCCACCGCCACTGCGCCTGGATCCATCCGGCTTTGACCTGATTGCGGAGCTGAAACTGCGCTCACCGGCACAGGGGCAGCTGCGCGCCGCCACCGAGGATGTGACGGCGCGCGTGACCGCCTATGCGCGGGCCGGCGCGGTCGCGGTCTCGGTGCTCACCGAACCCACCCGCTTTGACGGCGCGCTCGAGCATCTCGCGCACGCCGCCGAGGCGCTCGCGCCGCTCGCGGTGCCCGCGATGCGCAAGGATTTCCTCGTCGATCCGTACCAGGTGCTGGAGGCGCGCCTTGCCGGTGCGGGCGGGGTGCTCGTCATCCTGCGCATGCTGCCCCGCGGGCAGATCGAGACGCTGCTCGAGTGCGCCCGCGCCCTCGGGCTCTTTGTGCTCCTGGAGGCCTTCGACGCGCAGGATATCGCGCTCATGCACGAGCTCGTGGCGCGCCGCGGCGCGGGGGCGCAGCTGCTCGCGGGCGTCAACTGCCGCGACCTGCACACCCTTGCGGTGGTCCCGGAGCGGCTGCTCGAGCTCGCGCCGCTGCTGCCCGCGGACGTGCCGCGCGTGGCGGAGAGCGGCGTCGGTTCAGCGGCAGCGGCCCGCGCCGTGGCGGCGGCCGGATATGAGCTTGCACTGGTCGGCAGCGCGCTCATGCAGGGGAGTGATCCGCGCGCACTGGCGGCGGAACTGCTCGCGGCGGGGCGCGCGGCGCGCGGGGCGTGCTAGATGTGGATCAAGATCTGCGGGCTGACAAGTGCGCACGCGGTGAACGCGGCACTCGAGCTTAAGGTGGATGCGCTTGGCTTCGTGTTCGCTGAGTCCCCGCGCCGGCTGAGTGCGCCGCAGGCCGCGCAGCTCGCACAAGCCGCCTGTGGGCGCGCGCAGCGCGTGGCGGTCACGCGCCATCCCACCCAGGCGCAGGTAGATGAGATATTGCAGGTGTTCCGGCCCGACGTGCTGCAGAGCGATGCATCCGATCTGCAACGCCTGCGCCTGCCCGCGAGCCTCGAGCGGCTGCCGGTGGTACGCGATGTTGGCGGCGAGCCACCCGAGCTGCCGCCGCGCATCCTCTTTGAGGGGGCGCGCAGCGGCAGCGGCCTCGCGAGCGACTGGCAGCTCGCGCACCTACTGGCGCAACGTACGCAGCTGATACTGGCCGGCGGGCTCAACCCCGACAACGTCGGCGCGGCGATCGCCCGGGTGCAGCCCTTCGGCGTCGATGTCTCGAGCGGGGTGGAGGAGCGGCCCGGACTGAAGAGCCCCTCGCAGATGCGGGAGTTCGTGGCGGCCGTGCGCGCCGCCGCGCGTGCGCCCGCGCAGACAGGCACAAAGGATTCCTCATGAATGCACCTGCGGCTTCCCTGGATCCGGCGCGGCTGCTCGCCGAGCTGATCGCCGGCAAATACCCTGATGCGCGCGGTCGCTTCGGTCCCTTCGGCGGCCGCTATGTACCGGAGACACTCATCCCGGCCCTCGAGCGCCTCGAGCGCGGCGTGCACACACACCTGCACGCGCGCGACTTTCAGGCCGAGTACACCGCGCAGCTGCGCAGCTGGGTGGGACGACCCACCGCACTGACCTTCGCCGACCGCCTCTCGGCACGCTGGGGCGCGCAGCTGTGGCTCAAGCGCGAGGATCTGGCGCACACCGGCGCGCACAAGATCAATAACGCGATCGGCCAGGCGCTGCTCGCGAGGCGTCTGGGTGCCCGCCGTATCGTGGCCGAGACCGGCGCGGGCCAGCACGGAGTGGCCACGCCGCGGCGTGCGCGCGTCTGGGTCTGCCGTGCACGGTGTACATGGGTGCCATCGACATGGAGCGCCAGGCGCCGAACGTCGGCCGTATGCGCTGCTCGGAGCCAAGGTCGTGCCGGTAACCTCCGGTGATCGCACGCTGCGCGCCGCGATCGATGAGGCGATGCGCGACTGGGTCGCCGATCCGCTCGACACTTACTATCTGCTCGGCTCGGTGGTCGGGCCGCATCCGTATCCGTATCTGGTGCGCGAGCTGCAGGCGGTCATCGGCCGCGAGGCACGCGAGCAGATGCTCGCCGCCACCGGCTCACTGCCGGCAGCCCTCATCGCCTGCGTCGGCGGCGGATCCAACTCCATGGCTGCCTTCCACGCCTTTGTCCCCGATGCCGCGGTCGAGATCATCGGGGTCGAGGCCGGCGGTCGCGGTGCGCAGCTCGGTGAGAACGCTGCCACCATCGCCTTCGGGCGTCCCGGGGTGCTGCACGGCACCTATTCGCTGCTGCTGCAGGATGCGGACGGTCAGATCCAGGAAACCCACTCAGTTTCCGCCGGCCTCGACTATCCCAGTGTCGGCCCCGAACACGCGCTGCTCGCCGCCATTGGCCGCGTGCGCTACGAGACGGCGAGCGATGCGGAGGCGCTCGCGGCAGTGCGCGCCCTGAGCGAAAGCGAAGGCATCCTGCCGGCGCTCGAGAGCGCCCACGCGCTCGCCGGTGCCCAGCGCTGGGCCCGGGCTCATCCGGGGCGCACCATCCTCGTGTGCCTCTCCGGTCGCGGCGACAAAGACATGCCGACGCTGCAGCAGACGCTGCTGAAGAGCGAAGAGTCATGAGCCCCAAGGAACGCATCACCGAGAGCATCCGGGCGGCCGCCGCGGGCGGGGAGCCGGCGCTCATCGCCTACCTGACCGCCGGTTTTCCCGAACGCGCGCAATTCCGCGAGCACGTGCGCGCGCTCGCGGCGGCGGCCGACGTGGTGGAGGTCGGCGTGCCGTTCACCGATCCGATGGCCGACGGGGTCACGATCCAGCGGGCGAGTCTTGCGGCGCTTGCGCAGGGGGTGAGCCTTGCGTGGATCCTCGGCGAACTTGAGGCGCTCGGCGAGCTGCGCGCTCCGCTCATTCTGATGAGCTATCTGAACCCGCTGCTCGCCTGCGGCGCACCCCTGGCCGCGCGTGCACGGCGCGCCGGTGTGTCCGGCTTCATCGTGCCGGATCTGCCACTCGATGAGAGCGGCGAGCTGCGCGCCGCGCTCAATCGCGAGGGTCTCGCGCTGGTGCAGATGGTGACCCCGGTCACGGAGCCCGAGCGCATGCGGCGACTGTGTGAGGGGAGCGAGGGATTCGTGTACGCCGTTACCATGACCGGTACCACCGGCAAGAGCGTGGCGGTGCCTGATGCGGTGTTGCATTACCTGGACGCGGTCCGTGCCTGCGCACCGATTCCCGTGTGCGCCGGTTTCGGCATCCGCAGCCGCGAGCAGGTGCAGCGTCTGCGCGGTCATGTGGACGGCGTGGTGATCGGCTCGGCGCTCGTGGAACTGCTCGAGCGCGCCGAGGATCCGCAGCCGTGGCTGCGCAGCCTGCGGGGCACGGGCCTGTGAAGACGCTCACGATCGCAGCGCGCTTCTGTGGTCCGCCAAACTCGGCCAACGGTGGCTACTTCTCAGGACGGGTGGCGACCCTCGCTTCGCGCACGCTTGTGGTGCGACTGCGCAAGCCCCCGCCCCTCGACACACCCCTCGCGGTAACCGAGACCGCTGAAGGCCGGTTGCTGGTCCTGAAGGGCGAAGAGCTGATCGGCGAGGCGGAGCCTGAGCGCCTCGAGCTCGCACCGCCGCCGCGTCGCCCGCACTACCTGGAGGCGGTGGAGGCCTCACGCCGTTACGCGGGCTTTCGCTATCACCGCTTCCCCACCTGCTTTGTCTGCGGCACGCACCGCGCGCGCGGGGACGGGATGCGCATCTTCGCCGGTCCCATCCCGGAGCTCGGCGTGGTGGCCGCGCCCTGGGTACCGGATGCCTCACTCGATCGTGGCGACGGCAAGGTGCGGCCCGAGTTCGTGTCCGCCGCGCTCGATTGCCCGGGCTACTACGCCGTCGCGCCGCAGGATCAGATGATGCTGCTCGGTGAGTTCACCGCGCACATCGACCGTCTCGTGCACATCGGGGAAGCCTGCACGCTGCTCGGCTGGCAGCTGAGCGTGCGCGGGCGCAAACATGAGGCGGGCACGGCGCTCTATGACGGCAAGGGTGAGTTGTGCGGGCGCGCACGGGCGCTTTGGATCGAACCGAAGCCACCGGCCTGAGCGCACCGCCACCGCTTCACGCGGAGCTGCGCCTGGCGCACCAGAGGTCTCGAACGCGGCGCAAAAGCTCGAGCGAACGCGCGCTTCAGGCGCGCACCAGGCGCATCATCCCCTCGGGGTAGCGTGCGCCGGCGGGGGTACCGGGCGGGAACACCGCCTCGATCGTCGCGAGGTCCACGCTGCTCAAGCGCACCTTGAGGGCGCCAAGATTCTCCTCGAGGTTGCGTACGCGGCGGGTGCCCGGGATCGGTACGATGTGCTCGCCCTGCGCCAGCACCCAGGCGAGCGCCAGCTGCGCGGGGGTGCAGCCCTTGTCGTGGGCGAGGGTCTTCACCTTCTCGACCAGCGCAAGATTGCGCGCGAAGTTCTCGCCCTGGAAGCGCGGGTTCAGACGCCGGTAATCGTCGGCCGCAAAGTCCTCGGCACTCTTGAGCGCCCCGGTGAGAAAACCGCGGCCGAGCGGGCTGTAGGGCACAAAGCCCACACCGAGTTTCTCGCACATCGCGAGCACGCCCTCCTCCGGGTCGCGCGTCCACAGCGAGTACTCACTCTGCAGCGCCGTGATCGGATGCACCCGATGCGCGCGCTCGAGGGTCCGCGGCGACACCTCCGACAGGCCGAGGAAGCGCACCTTACCCGCCTTCACCAGCTGCGCCATCGCCCCGACGGTGTCCTCGATGGGCACGCTCGGGTCCACCCGGTGCAGGTAGTAAAGATCGATCTGCTCGACACCGAGGCGCTTGAGACTGCCCTCACAGGCGCTCGGCACGCGCTCCGGGCGCGCGTCGATGGCACGTGCGGTTGGATTATCCGCCTCGCGCACGAAGCCGAACTTGGTGGCAAGAAAGGCATCCCGGCGGCGGCCGCGCAGCGCGCGGCCGACGAGCTCCTCATTCGTGTACGGACCGTACATGTCGGCGGTGTCGAGGAAGTTCACGCCGACATCGAGCGCGTGCTTGAGCGTCGCGAGCGACTCGCGGTCATCGTGCTCGCCATAGAACTCGCTCATGCCCATGCAGCCAAGACCGAGGGCAGAGACGGTGGGCCCGCCGCGGCCCAGTGTGCGGGTTTGCATGGGGAACTCTCTTCGCAAGGATCTACGAGCGCAGATTCTGCGCCTAAAGGCACATCGCTTCGAATACGCAATTCGGGAGAGGCGCGGACTGACCGCTAGGGCGCCGCCGTTGGCAGCATGTGGGCGCTGCGCCAGCCGCCGAAGCGGTAATACAGCGCGGCGAGCAGTGAAGCGAGCACCGAGGAGACGGGGAAGCTCCACCACACCGCATCCGCATGGTATTTGTTCAGGAAGAACTCCGCGAGCGGAAAGCGCACCGCGAGCATCGAGATGGTGAGTACGATGAGTGGCGCGATCACCGCGCCGGTGGCGCGCACGACGCCAAAGAGCGCCACCGAGATGCCGAAGAAGATGAAGGAGGGGCTGACGATGCGGTTCAGGTGCGTGCCGATGTGCAACGCCGCGGAGCCCGCCGGCAGGAAGAGCCCGAAGATCTGCTGAGCGAGCAGCCCAATCACCAGTACGATCGAGCCGGTCAGGAGCACGCTGTAGAGCACGCCCACGCCGGCGATGCGCGTCACGCGGTCCCATTTGCGCGCGCCGACGTTCTGCGCGGTCATGGCCGAGACCCCCATGGCAACGGCGAAGGCGGGCATCTGGATGTAGTTCCAGATCTGCATGGCGGCGCCGAAGGCCGCGGTCGTGTCGACCCCGAAGCGATTGACGAGCGTGATCATGAGCACGGCGCTCAGGGAGATCACGAGCATCTGGGCGCTCATCGGCACGCCCTTCCTGACGAGCGTGGCGACGATCGACCAGTCGATCCTCAGGTAGCGCAAGCTCATCCTGGTGCAGGCACAGCACGTGCTTGCGCCGGTACAGGTGGCGGATAAGCGCGGTGAGGCTCACCGCCTGGGCGACGAAGGTGGCGAGCGCGGAGCCGGCGATGCCCAAGCGCGGGATGGGACCGAAGCCGAAGATGAACACCGGATTCAGGACGATGTCGATCGCCGACCGACAGCAGCATGAAATAGAACGGCGTCTTTGAATCCCCCGCGCCGCGCAGCACGGCCATGACGAACGCGTACAGGTAAAGAAACGGCAGCGCGAGGAAGATCACGCGCATGTAGGCGACCGCGAGCGCGAGCGAATCCGGCGGCGTGCTCATGGCGATGAGCAGCGGGCGGCACAGGAGCAGCCCGGCGATCGCCATCGCCACTGAGATGCCGGCGAAGAAGGTGGCGCTCGTGCCCACCACGCGCTTCGTCTCGCCCAGGTTGTTGGCGCCGATATACTGGCCGATGAGGATGGTCGCCGCCAGCGCCACGCCGAAGGCGGCGCCGATCAGCAGAAACATCACCGTGTTGGCGTTGGAGGTCGCCGTCAGCGCCGCCTCACCGAGGTAGCGTCCGACCCACACGGAGTTCACCGAGCCGTTGAGCGACTGCAGAATGTTGGCGAACAGGATCGGCAGGGAGAATCTGAACAGCCCGCGCGGGATCGAGCCTTCGGTCAGCGAGCGTTGCACTTAGCTCAGCGCCGCAGGCCGAAGAGCAGCTGGAGCGGCGGCCGCCGCGAGCAGCGCCCCACCCGAGCCAGGCAGGCTCGCGTGCGAGCACCGAGCCAGCCGAACCCGGCCAGGAACAGCATGGCTCCGAGGGTAAGGGTATCGCGGTGGCGACGCTGCGCGCGCGATTCCGCGCGCAGCTCGCGCACTTCGGCGGCCGCACTCGCGGCCGCCGCCGGTGCGCGCGCGCAGGAGGCGCTGCAAGAGCAGCGGCAGCTCCCGCGCCGCCGTCGATGATCTCCGGGGCCTGCGTGCGCAAGGAGCGCACGAGCGCGCGCACGCTGCTGCGCTCGCGCATCCACTCGCGCAGGATGGGGCTCGCCGTGCTCCAGATGTCCAGATCCGGATACAGGTCACGCCCCAGGCCCTCGACGTTCAGCAGCGTCTTCTGCAGCAGGATCAGCTGCGGCTGGATCTGCATGTTGAAGCGGCGTGAGATCTCGAACAGCCGCAGCAGAATGCGCCCGAAGGAGATGTCCTTGAGCGGGCGGTCGAAGATCGGCTCGCACACGGTGCGCACCGCCGACTCCATCTCGTCCACGCGCGTGTCCGCCGGCACCCAGCCGGACTCCAGGTGCAGCTGTGCCACGCGGCGGTAGTCACGGTCGAAGACCGCGAGGAAGTTCTCCGCCAGGTAGTGCTGGTCGCGCGGATCGAGCGTGCCGACGATGCCGAAGTCGACCGCCGCGTAGCGCGGCCGCTGCGGGTCCTCGATGAGCACGAAGATATTGCCCGGGTGCATGTCGGCGTGGAAAAAATTGTGGCGGAAAACCTGGGTGAAGAAGATGCGCACGCCGTTCTCGGCGAGGCTGCGCGATGTCCGTGCCGGCCGCCTTCAGGCGTCGCCATGTCGCTGATCGGCACGCCGTGGATGCGCTCCATCACCATGACCTCGGTGCGGCAGTAGTCCCAGTAGACCTCCGGCACGTACAGCAGCTCCGAGCCGGCGAAGTTGCGCTTCAGCTGCGAGGCATTGGCCGCCTCGCGCATGAGGTCGAGCTCATCGAGGATGGTCTTCTGGTACTCGTCGACGATCTCGCGCGGCCGCAGGCGCCGCGCCTCCGGCCAATAACGCTGCGCGAGGTCTGCGAGCGCGTGCAGCACCTCCAGGTCGCGCTCGATCATGCTCGCGCATGCCCGGACGCAGCACCTTGACCACGACCTCCTCGCCGCTGTGCAGGCGCGCCGCGTGCACCTGCGCGATGGAGGCGGCCGCGAGCGGGGTCTCATCGAAACTCGGCGAACACCTCGCGTGACGCGGCCGACCGTAGGACTTCTCGATCAGCGCGCGGGCCTCGCTGCCCGGGAACGGCGGCACCCGGTCCTGCAGCTTCGCCAGCTCATCGGCGATGTCTGCGGGCAGCAGATCGCGCCGTGTCGAGACCGCCTGGCCGAACTTCACGAAGATCGGCCCGAGCTCCTCGAGCGCAAGGCGCAGCCGCTCGCCGCGGCTGGCTTCGCGGCGCCGCTCGAACCAGATCCCGGGCGAGAGAAAGAAAATGAAGCGCAGCGGCCGGTACAGGTGCGTGGCGCGCACGTAGTCATCGAGGCCGTGCTTCAGCAGCACGCGCTGGATCTCCAGCAGCCGCATCGCCACCCGCAGTTTCACGGCGCGCCGCGCCGCCGTGCGAGTAGCTCCAGGCGCGCCTGCAGCCGATCGAGGTCCTCACGCACCGCATCCACGCCGCGCAGGAACTGCTCGCCTTCGCGCGCGCGGCACGAGCTCGGCGCGCTCATGCCCGAGGTACTCGGCGGCGTTCGTGACGGCGGTCGCAGCGGCCTTGCCTCCGAAGGCGAGGCCCGAGCGCGCCAGGCGCGCGAGCTGGTGGGCCGGCCACATCCCCGATGAACAGCGACAGCTCCTCTTCCGGATCCGGCCGCAGCAACGTGAGGAGCTCGCGAAATGACTGCGCCAGGTGCGTATCCCCGCCCAGGCTGACCGCGCCGCGCTGCAGAAGCTGCTGCGGGGAACCGCCGAGCAGGCCCAGGAGCGCCAGCGGGCCACCGCTTAGGCTCGCCTCGGCCGGCGCATCGCTCACGCTCAGCACCAGGGTGGAACCGGTCGAGCTCAGGCGCAGACGGGTGATATCACGCACCTCGATGGCGAGAGTCTTGCCCGCCAGCTGCAGGCACAGCTCCCGCGCGCGCGGGGAGCGCGGCAGGCCGCGGTTGAGCAGCTTCTCGAGGGTCCTCGTCAGCATGGCAGGGGCGCGCAACTCTAGTACTTGTAACCGCGGTGCACGGCAACGATGCCGCCCGCTCAGATTGTGGTAGCGGCAACCCTCCAGGCCTGCTTCCTGCATCATCCTCAGCAGCGTCTGCTGATTCGGGTGCATGCGGATCGACTCGGCCAGATAGCGGTAACTGGCCGCATCGCCCGCGACCAGCTTGCCGATGAGGGGCAGCACGCGGAACGAGTAGGCATCGTAGAGGGGCTTTAATCCGGGCGCGCTCGGGTGCGAGAACTCCAGCACCAGCAGCTGTCCGCCCGCGCGCAGCGCGCGGCGCATGGCCGCGAGCGCTGCGGCCTTGTCGGTGACGTTGCGCAGACCGAAGCCGATCGTGATGCAGTCGAAGCTGCCCTCCGGGAAGGGCAGCCGCTCGGCGTTCGCCTGCACGTAGCGCACGTTCTCGAGCACGCCCGCGTCGATCAGCCGGTCGCGGCCGCGTGCGAGCATGGCAGCGTTGATGTCGGTGAGCACCACGAGCCCGCGCTCCCCGACCTGGCGGGCCATCCCCAGCGGCGAGATCCCCGGTGCCGCCGGCCACGTCCAGCGCCCGTTGTCCCGGGCGCAGATTCGCGAGTGCGAGGGTGAAGCGCTTCCACAGGCGGTGGGCGCCTGCGGACATCAGGTCATTCATCAGATCGTAGTTGCCCGCTACGGAGTCGAATACCGCGCGTACGCGTCGCGCTTTATCCGCGCGCGGTACGCGCTGGAAGCCGAAATCCGTCGAGCGATCGTCCGTCATGTCGCAGCAGCAGCCGTGGGTTTCAGACATTCTACGCAACGAGCGCGCTTAAGCGGGCCCGAGGCGGGCGATCGTGGTTGCATTTCCTTACCGGCGGCGCGCAGAATCGCCGCTGTTAAGGGGGTCTTGTGACAGGTCGGGCCGGGCAGTAATGTCCGGCCCGCTTCATGTGCGGCGCTGGTGGCGCGCGCCTCAAGGCGCGCCGCTCCTGGGCCGCGGCAGCTGCGCACGGCGCTCCAGGTAGCGCGCCCACTTCTGTGCCTGCTCCCGGCCGAGCTCGCCAGATACTTCCAGGTGTAAAGCCCGGTGTCGTGGCCGTCGTCAAACACCAGTTTGACCGCATACTGGCCCACCGGTTCGACCGCGCGGATGCCGACGTTCTCCTTGCCGAGCACCAGCACCTCCTGACCGGGCCCGTGTCCCTTCACCTCGGCGGAAGGGGAGTGCACGCGCAGGTACTCAAACGGCAGCTCAAAGCGACTGCCGTCGCTGAAGCTCACCTCAAGCAGCCGCGAGGTGCGGCGCAGGCGGATTTCGGTGGGGATCACTTCGCTCATGGGTGAAAGTATAGGCGCGGGGCACCGGACGGCCCGGATTGCTGCAGTGCAATATATATCAAGCGGGGCCGTGGATCGCGCGCTTTGTGGCCTCCGCCACGATGACAATCACGGGCGCGCCTCTATACTCACGGTCCCCTGTCCGACTCGAGGGCTTAGGGCTTTTGAGCGCCCCAGCAGTGAATGGAACCGACCGATACCTCCCATCCCGACTACTACCATCGGGTTGTGGATTGCCAGTGGGCCTGCCCGGCCCACACTGATGTCCCGGAATACATCCGACTCATCGCGCAGGGCCGCTTCACCGATGCCTACATGGTGAACCGGCACTCCAACGTGTTTCCGGGAATCCTCGGGCGCGTCTGCGACCGCCCCTGCGAACCGGCCTGCCGGCGCGGGCGCATCGAGCAGAAGCCGGTGGCGATCTGCCGCCTGAAGCGCGTCGCTGCCGATCACCGCGACGACGTCTCCGGACGGCTGCCGAAGATCCCGAAGCTCAAGAACGGCAAGCGCGTCGCCCTGATCGGCGCCGGCTGCGCCTCCCTCACGGTGGCCAACGATCTCATGCCCCTGGGCTATGAGGTCACGATCTTCGAGCAGTACGCGGAGCCCGGCGGGCTCATGCGCACCAACATCCCCTCCTTCCGCCTGCCGCACGCGGTGCTGAACGAGGAGATCGCGATGATCACCGGGATGGGCGTGGACCTGCGCCTCAACACCCCGGTGAAGAGCATGCGCGCGCTGCTGCAGCAGGGTGGATTCGACGCCGTGTTCGTCGGATCCGGGGCCCCCAAGGGCAAGGAGCTGACGCTGCCCGGCCGCGAGGCGGGTGCTGCGAACGTCCACATCGGCATCGCCTGGCTCGAGTCGGTGGCCTTCGGCCACATCGAGCAAGATCGGCCGTCGCGTGCTCATCATCGGCGTCGGCAACACCGCGATGGACTGCTGCCGCACCAGCCTGCGTCTCGGGGCACGAGAGCGTGAAGGTCATGGCGCGCAAGCCGCGCGGCTTCTTCAAGGCCTCGGAGTGGGAGCTGGAGGACGCGGAAGAGGAGAGCGTCGAGATCGTCGTCAACCGCTCGCCTAAGGCCTTCGTCATCGAGAACGGCCAGCTCGCCGGCATGCTGTTCGAGACGATGGAGTACGAGCTCGATGCGCAGGGCCGCATCACGGCCGAGCGCGTCAGCGGCGAGGAGTTCCTGCCCGCGGACGATGTGATCCTCGCCATCGGCCAGGAGAACGCCTTCCCCTGGATCGAGCGCGACCTGGGCATCGAGTTTGACAAGTGGGACGTTCCGCTCATCGACCAGCACACCTTCCAGTCCACGCGCGCGGGTGTCTTCTTCGGCGGCGACGCCGCCTTCGGGCCGAAGAACATCATCTGGGCGGTCGAGCACGGGCATCAGGCGGCCATCTCCATGCACCGACACTGCCAGGGCGAGCCGGTGAGCGCACGCCTTGCGCCCGGCATGAACCTGCAGAGCCGCAAGATGGGCATGCACGAGTGGAGTTACGCGAACGACTACACGCCGGTCGAGCGGCGGCTGATGCCGCATGTCTCGCTCAAGGATCGCTTCAAGAAGCTCAACATCGAGGTCGAGCTCGGTTTCACCGCCGAGCAGGTGGAGCAGGAGGTGCAGCGCTGCCTCAACTGCGACGTGCAGACGGTGTTCACCGCGAAGCTGTGCATCGAGTGCGACGCCTGCCTCGACATCTGCCCGGTTGACTGCCTGACGATCACCCACAATGGCGCGGAGGCTGAGCTGCGCACGCGGCTGAAGGCGCCGGCCAAGAACCTGGCGCAGCCGCTGTACGTGTCCGCGGGGCTGCCGCAGACCGGGCGCGTCATGGTGAAGGACGAGGACCTGTGCGTGCACTGCGGCCTGTGCGCCGAGCGCTGCCCGACCGCCGCCTGGGACATGCAGAAGTCCGAGCTGCACTGGCCGCAGGCGCGGCGATGAAGCCGTTGCGATCGAGGCGAAGAAGCCCAAGATAGCCTAATGAGGCACGCGACCCCGCGCGCGCGGGCGAGCCTGAGGAACACCGCACCACCATGTCTCAAGCATCCGCAAACCGCGTCAACGATTTCACGATCAAGATCGCCACCGTCAACGGCACCGGCTCCGCCAGCGCCAACACGCTGCTCATGAAGTCGATCTTCCGCAGCGGCATCCCGGTCATGGGCAAGAACTACTTCCCGTCCAACATCCAGGGCCTGCCCACCTGGTACGAGATCCGGGTGACCCGCGACGGCTTATGTCGCGCGCGCCGGGCAGCACCGACATCATGGTCGCCATGAACGCCGAGACCTACGCACGCGATGTCAAGGAGGTCGCCCCGGGCGGCTATCTGATTTACGACTCCACCTGGCCGCGGCCGGCGCTGCTGAAGCGCGAGGACATCACCGTGCTCGGCGTGCCGCTCGCGCAGCTGTGCAACGAGAACTTCAACGGTGTGCGCACGCGCATCCTGATGAAGAACATCTGTTATGCGGGCGTGCTGGCGGCGCTGCTGGATCTGGACCTGGCGCGCATCCGCGAGCTGCTGGCGGAGACCTACGCCAAGAAGCCGCAGCTGGTCGAGAGCAACATGAAGGCGATCCAGCTCGGCTACGACTACGCGCGCGCGAACTTCACCTGCCCGCTGCCGCTGCACGTGCAGAAGATGGACCAGACCGCCGGCAACATCATGATCGACGGCAATACCGCCGCCGCGCTCGGCTGCGTGTTCGCCGGCGCGACGGTCGCAGCCTGGTATCCGATCACCCCGTCCACCTCGCTCATGGACGCGTTCAAGATGTTCAGCGACCGGCATGCGGGTGGATCCGCAGAGCGGACGCAAGAACTTCGCCTTCATCCAGGCCGAGGACGAGCTCGCCGCGATCGGCATGGTGATCGGCGCCATGTGGAACGGCGCGCGCGCCTTCACGGCGACCTCCGGTCCGGGCATCTCGCTCATGAACGAGTTTCTCGGGCTCGCCTACTACGCGGAAGTGCCGGCGGTGATCTTCGACATTCAGCGCGTCGGTCCCTCGACCGGCATGCCGACGCGCACGCAGCAGTGCGACCTGCTCGAGTGTGCCTACGCCTCCCACGGCGACACGCGCCACGTGTGCCTGTACCCGGCGAATCCGGAGGAGTGCTTCTACATGGCGGTGCAGGCCTTTGATCTGGCCGAGCGCCTGCAGACCCCGGTGCTGGTGCTGTCCGATATCGACATCGGCATGAACGACTGGATGTGCCGGGACCTGAAGTGGGACGACAGCTATCGTCCCGGACCGCGGCAAGATGCTGAGCAAGGAGGAAGTTCTCAAGCTCGAGAAGTTCTACCGCTTCGTCGACAAGGACGGCGACGGCATCACCTACCGCACGCTGCCGGGCGTGCACCCGAAGGCGGCGTACTTCACGCGCGGCTCGGGGCACACGCAGTTCGGCACCTACACCGAGGACTCCGCCGAGTACCAGCTGGTGCTCGACCGGCTCCTGAAGAAGTGGGCGACGGCGAAGAAGCTGGTGCCGCGCGCCCTCATCGATGCCACCGCCGGCAGCAAGATCGGCATCGTCTCGCTCGGCAGCTGCGATGGGCGCGATCCACGAGGCGATCGACATTCTCAAGGACCCACGGCGTCGGCCTGGATTACATGCGCGTGCGCGCCTTCCCCTTCAGCGAGGACGTCGAGCGCTTCCTGGCCGCGCACGAGGTGCTGTTCGTCGTGGAGCAGAACCGCGACGCGCAGTTCCGCGCGCTGCTCACGCTCGAGACCGCGGTCGAGAAGTCGAAGCTGCGCTCGCTGCTGCACTACGACGGGCTGCCGATCTCCTCGGCGTTCATCGTCGAGGGGGTGCTCGCGGAACTGCAGCCGCGCGGGCAGGCGCAGCCGAAGGGCGCCGCGCATGGCTGAGCGCCCCCACACGCATTCTTAATACGGCGCGCGCGGCGCGCCGGAGGCGCAAATGACGTTTCTGGCAAAGCCCAAGGTCGCCCACCCCTCGCTGCCGCGTAACGCGCTCGGCTTCACGCGCCGCGATTACGAGGGGGCGCTGTCGACGCTGTGCGCCGGCTGCGGCCACGACTCCATCACCGCGGCGATCGTCGAGGCGAGCTGGGGACTGGCGATCGAACCGCAGAACATGGTGAAGCTCTCCGGGATCGGCTGCTCCTCCAAGACCACCGCCTACTTCGTCAGCGGCGGCCACGGCTTCAACTCCGTGCACGGCCGCATGCCCTCGATCGCCATGGGCGCCAACGCCGCCAACCGCAATCTTGCCTACATCGGCGTCTCCGGTGACGGCGACACGCTCTCCATCGGACTCGGGCAGTTCTGTCACGCGATCCGCCGCAACCTCAACATGCTGTACATCATCGAGAACAACGGGGTGTACGGACTCACCAAGGGGCAGTTCTCCGCCTCCGCCGACATCGGCACCAAGGCGAAAAAGGGCGAGACCAATTTCCAGCCGCCCGATCGACCCGGTGCTGCTCGCCATGACGCTGGGCGCCTCCTTCGTGGCCCGCAGCTTCTCCGGCGACAAGCAGCAGCTCGTACCGCTCATCCAGGCGGGGCTCAAGCACCAGGGCTTCGCGCTCATCGACGTACTGTCCCCGTGCGTGACCTTCAACGATCACGAGGGCTCGACCAAGAGCTACGCCTACACGCGCGAGCACTACGAACCGGCGGTGCACGCAGACTTCGTGCCGCTCGAGCGGGAAATCACGGCCGACTATGAGGCAGGCGAAACGCTGCCACTCGTCATGCACGATGGCAGCCGGATCGTGCTGCGCAAGCTCGATGCGGCCTACGACCCGACCAACCGCAGCACGGCCGCCGCGCATATCCAGGAGCGCATGAAGGCCGGGGAGTACCTGACGGGGCTGCTGTACGTGGAGCCCTCGCAGAACGAGTTCCACGCGGTGAACGCGACACCCGATCAGCCGCTGAACAGCCTGCCGTACGCGGCGCTCTCGCCCGGTTCGCAAGGTCTGCAGAAGATCCTGGCGCGCTACCGCTGAGGAGTGCGGCCGGGCCGACCCCCCCCCGGTGCCCCCGGCCGGCGGCGGCGGCGCGCAAGTGGCCTGTCAGCGCGTGGGTTCGGGTGCCTCCCGGGGGTAGCGGACCCGGGGGGCGGAACGCTCCCCCCGCCTCATTATGTTCGGCGCCCACCTCTGCGCCGCAAGTGCTGACAGCATCGCAATTGCAACATGGGCTGACTTGTGCGCCGCCGGCCCCTTGCGGTATCGTCCGCGCCGGATCGTGACCTTTCCCTTTCCTGCCGCCTGCCGCCCGCCTTGATTGCGAGTTGGCTTCCGAGTCTGAAAAGCCGAATCGTTCTCGACCAGGTGGCAGCGTGTGCGCGACCGACTTTCGGCATGCACTCCTGCCAGTACAGAACGCATAGGAGTTTGATTGCATGACGAAGATCTATGTTGGCAACCTGCCTTTTTCCGCTACCGACGCCGAGGTCCGTGAGCTGTTCGCACAGCACGGCACCGTCGAGTCTGTCAGCATCATCACCGATCGCGACACCGGTCGTCCGCGTGGCTTCGGCTTCGTGGAGATGTCCCGTGCCGATGCGTCGCGCGCGATTCAGAACCTCAACGGCAAGGACCTCGGTGGTCGTCCG
This sequence comes from uncultured Pseudomonadota bacterium, assembly GCA_963742045.1. Taxonomy (GTDB): domain Bacteria; phylum Pseudomonadota; class Gammaproteobacteria; order Steroidobacterales; family Steroidobacteraceae; genus 13-2-20CM-66-19. The sequence goes on along the minus strand of CAVUKE010000003.1, from coordinate 3,147,986 downwards.
CTGCGCGTGAATGAGGCTCAGGAACGCACCGGCGGCGGTGGTGGCAACCGCGGTGGCGGTGCGCCGAAGCGCTGGTAAGCCAATAGCTGCCTAAGGGCCGGTCGTCAGTGCCTCACAGGCATCGGCGCCCGGCCCTTTTCATTGCCTGAAGTATTTAATCGGAGTCTTCATCTCATGGGTAAGGGCGATCACAGAAGCCGTCGCGGCAAGATCTATCAGGGGTCATTTGGTAAAACGCGCCCCAAGGATCCGGCGAAGAAAAAGCGTCGGGCGGCCAAGAAGTCCCCGCGCCGCTAGAGCCCTGCGAAGGGGTCCGCCGCCGCACGTGCGCTCGGGGTGTTCTTGCGCCTGAGGCAGTCACGGATCAGTTCCAGCGCCGAGCGCTCGTTCGCGGGTAGCTCGGCGTTGCTCGTTTGCAGCGGCCGCGTGCGGCTGCCCCAGCGCACCACGTGCGCGCTGTAGCTGAGGCCGCCACCGAACCCCGGCAACAGCAGCAGCGCTCCGGGCAGCACGCGTCCTTCCTCCACCGCCTCGCACAACGCGATCGCAACCGTCGCCGCCGACATGTTGCCGTAGCGATGTACGTTCACGAACACCCGCTCCATCGGCACCTGCGCGCGCCGCGCCACGGCCTCGATGATGCGCAGATTCGCCTGGTGCGGCACGAGCAGAGCGACATCCGCGGGCGTGAGCTGCAGCCGTGCGAGGGTGTCCTCACAGGCGCTGCTCATGCCCGTGACCGCGCGCCTGAAGATCTCCTGCCCCTGAAACTGCCAGCGCGTGACGCCATGGAGGATGCCCTGGTTAGCATAGCGTCCGCCCATGCCCTGGACGCGCAGGATCTCGCGCGCCTCACCGAAGCAACCGAGCTTCTCGGCGAGCACGCCTTCGGCGCGCTCGCTCGCCTCGAGCACGACCGCGGCGGCGCCGTCGCCGAAGAGCACCGCGACGTCACGGTCACTCCAGTCCATGAACGGGGAGATGAACTCTGCGCCGATCACGAGCGCATTCTTCACCACCCCGGTGCGGATGAGCGCCGTGGCCGTGGAGAGGCCGTAGAGAAAGCTGGTGCAGGCGGTGTTGATGTCGAACGCGGCGGCCGGCTGCGCGCCGATGCGCGCCTGAATCCCTGAGGCCATGTTCGGCACCTGATCATCGTGACTGCAGGTGCCAAAGACGATGAGCTCGATGCTGCGGCCCTCGATGCCGGCGGCGGCAAGCGCGCGCATGGCGGCGACGTAACCGAGCTCCTCGAGGCCCACGTGGGAGATGCGCCGCTCGCGGATCCCGGTGCGGCTCACGATCCACTCATCGCTCGTGTCGAGAATGGTGGACAGGTCCTGGTTGGTCAGTACCGCCGGCGGCAGGCACTTACCCCAGCCGGTAATCGCCGCGTAGGTCACCCGAGGCCCCCCTCATGAGCGCTTCCTAAGGATAGCAGGCTTGGGCTTACAATCGGCGCGTGTCACAGCCCACCGCTTACTCGCGCTGGCGCCCGCATCCTTGGCATGGCCTGGATAGCGGCCCGGATGCCCCGCGCGTGGTGAACGCGTACATCGAGATCACCCCGTTCGATCTGATGAAGTACGAAGTGGACAAGGCCTCCGGTTATCTGCGCGTCGATCGACCGCAGCGCACCTCCTCGCAACCCCCCTCACTCTACGGCTTCGTGCCCCAGACCTACTGCGGCGAGCGCGTGCGGCGCCTGGCGCCGGGTTGTGAGCGCGGTGACGGGGATCCGCTGGACATCTGTGTCATCAGCGAGCGTCCCATCAATCACTGCGAAGTGCTGCTGCGGGCCATCGTGCTCGGAGGACTGAAGATCATCGACCGCGGCGAGGCGGACGATAAGATCATCGCGGTGCTCGAGGGCGACTATGTCTGGGGTAATGCCACCGAGATCGACGAGTTGCCCGCGGCGCTCTTGGAGCGCATCGAGCACTATTTCTCCACCTACAAGCTCGTCCCCGATGAGCCGCCGAAGATCGCCGTGACCGGCCGCTATGGCTACGCGCATGCCGCGGCGGTCATCCGCGCGTCCATCGAGGACTACCGCGAGAACTTCATGCCGCCGCAGCTCTGAAGCGGCGCGCGCCTCAAGGGCGCGCATCCGGTGCATAGTCGAAGGAATCGAAGTACAGCCGCTCCGGCGGCAGTCCGTGCTGCGGGAAGCTGCTGCGCAGCGCCTCGATCATCGCCGGCGGACCGGCCGCGTACACCTCGAAGTCGGCCAGCAGCGGGTGATCGGCGAGCACCGCCTCGTGCACCCAGCCGACACGCTGATGCGTGGCCTCAGGAGCGGTGGCTTCCGAGAGCACGGCGGTGAAGGTGAGCTGCGGATAGCGGCGCACCCACTCGAGCACCTGCGCCTCCTCGTACAGATCCTGCCGGTGGCGCGCGCCCCAGTAGAAATGAATCGGGCGCCCCAGGCCCCGCTCGAGCACGTGCCGCAGCATCGATTTGAGCGGCGCGAACCCGGTGCCGCCGGCCACCATGAGTAACGCTGCGGGGCCGTCGCGGTAGCTGAACTGCCCGAGCGGTCCTTCGATCCGCAGCAGCGCCCCCTCCCGCAGGGTTGCGGCGCCGGTGGCATCGAACAGCCGCTCGGTGAAGCCCCCGCCGCTCACGCGCCGCACGTGCAGCTCCAGCAGCTCGCTGTCGTGCGGCGGGCTTGCGATGGAGAAGCTGCGGCGCCGCCCACCCTCGAGCAGCACATCCAGGTACTGACCGGCGTGAAACGGCAGCCGCTCCACCGAGGGCAGGCGCAGCCACACCTGCATGACGTCCGGGGCGAGCGGCTGCAGGCGCGCGATGCGGCAGGGCAGCGTCTTGATCTCCACGTCCGCAACGCTGGCGATGAGGCGCGCTTCGACGGTGAGGTCGGATGCCGGGCGCGCCTGGCACAGCAGGACGTAGCCGCCCGCTTCCTCCTCGCGCGTGAGACCGAGCGGACGGCCGTGCGGGTAGCGGATCTCGCCCGCCATGAGGCGCGCGCGACAGGAGCCGCAGTGCCCGGACTTGCAGCTGTGCGGCAGATTGAGCCCCGCCGCGAGCGCCGCCTCCAGCACCGGTTGTGCTGCCTCGACCTTCAGGGTGCGGCCGTGCGGCCGGATGCGTACGCTGAAATCGTCACTCAAGTGTCACGCGCCTTTGGGAGCCTCGGGGGTATGGCTAGACTAGACGCCCGAGGAGGCCCAGGCCAAGGAGCGCGCATGTTCGCAAACCCGCCCCCGGAGAAGATTGCCGAGCTGCTGCGTCGTGCGCAGATCATCGCCGTCGTGGGCCTCTCGGCAGACCGCACACGCCCGAGCCACGGCGTCGCCCGCGCCCTGCAGCGCTTCGGTTACCGCATCATCCCGGTGAACCCCTCGGCTGAATCGATCCTCGGTGAGGCGGCGGTACCGGGGCTTGATCAGTTGCCGGAGGTTCTGGCGCCGGGCGAGCGCGTCGATCTCATCGACGTGTTCCGCCGCCCCGTGCACGTGGCCGGGATCGTCGCTGACTGCATTCGCCTGAAGCTGCCGGCGCTGTGGCTGCAGGAGGGCGTGATCGACCAGGCGGCCGCCGAGCGGGCGGTGCGGGCGGGGATCTTCACGGTGATGGACCGCTGCCTGTTCAAGGACCGTGCGGCGCTGCGCTGAGGGCACGCGCGGGCCGGGTAAGCCGTGGGCCCCCGCGCGGCGCTGATTCAGCTATGCTTTGCTTCGATGCGCATCGATTTCACGAAGATGCACGGGGTCGGCAACGACTTCGTCGTCTTCGATGCCCCCGCCGACGAGTCCGTCCTGCAGCCTGAGCGCCTGCGCAGTCTCGCCGATCGCCGCACGGGCATCGGCTTTGACCAGGCCCTGGTACTCGGTGGCCCCAAGCGGGCCGATACGGCCGTCTTTTACCGCATCTTCAATGCCGACGGCGATGAGGTGGAACAGTGCGGCAATGGCGCGCGCTGCATCGCAGCCCTCCTGCACCACCGCGGACTCACCCGCAACGGCGCCGTCGCCCTCGACAGCCCGGCCGGCGTCGTGCGCGCCCGCATCGCCGATGAGCGCGTGTCGGTCGATATGGGCGTGCCGAACTTTGATCCGCGCGCGCTACCCTTTGAGGCGCCGGGCGAGAGCGACCCCTACCCCCTGATGGTGGCCGGGCGCACGCTGGAGATCGGCGCCGTCTCGATGGGTAACCCGCACGCGGTGCTCACGGTGCCCGACGTCGAGCAGGCCCCGGTGGCCACGCTCGGTCCTGCGATCGAGCGGCATCCGCGCTTTCCCAGGCGCGTGAACGCCGGCTTCCTGCAGATCGTCGCGCGCGCGCAGGTACGCCTGCGCGTCTACGAGCGTGGCGCCGGGGAGACCCGCAGCTGCGGCACGGGCGCCTGCGCGGCGGTCGCGGTCGGGCGGCGCCGCGGGCTCCTGGAGGCGCGCGTGTGCGTGACCACGCGCGGCGGCGAGTTACAGGTAGACTGGCAGGGGCCGGGAGACAGCATCTGGCTCACCGGTCCGACACAGATATCCTTCGAAGGTCACGTCGAGGTCTAGAGCACTATGACTACACGCGAAGCGCGCGGGCTGACGGTGGTGGATGCCGAAGAGGAGTCCGTCGCAAGCTATCTGCAGCGTAACCCCGAATTCTTCGAGCGCCATCAGGCGGTGCTGGCGCGCCTGAAGCTGCCGCACGCGCGCGGTGGTTCCACCATCTCCCTCGTCGAGCGCCAGATCGAGGTGCTGCGCGAGAAACAGGCGGCGCTCGAGAACAAGCTCGCCGAGCTGGTGCGCGTAGCGCGCGCCAACGACGCCATCGCCGAGCGCCTGCACCGCTTCACCCGGCGGCTGCTGCGCGCGGTGCCGCGCGCCGCGGCCATTGCGCACATCGAAGCGGGCCTGCGCGAGGACTTCGACGCGTTCCACGCCGCCTTGGTACTCATCGGCGCGCCACCGGATCCGACGCTGCCTGCGTTCGTGCGCACCGTGGCGGCCGAAGATGCGCAGCTGAAATCCTTCGAGTCCCTTTTCGCGAGCGGTAAGCCGCGTTGCGGCCAGGCGCGCGACTCGCAGCGCGAGTTCCTCTTTGGTCCGGAAGGCCTCGAGATGGGCTCGGTGGCCCTCGTGCCGCTCGGGGACAAGGGCGCGCTCGGCCTCCTCGCCCTCGGCAGCGCGGATCGCGACCGCTTCCATCCGGGCATGAGCACGGAATTTCTCGCGCGCCTCGCGGATCTCATCGGCGACGCACTGAGCAGCCCCGGCCCGCGCTGAGCGCGCCGGGGCTTTCCAGGGCATGCAGCCGGCCGCGCTCGAGTGGGTGGCGCGCTTCCGGCGCTACCTCAACTCCGAGCGGCGCCTCTCGGCGCACACCGACTCAAGCTACGCCCGCGATCTTGCGGCGCTCGTGAAGTTCTGCGACCGCGCCGGACTTGTCGACTGGCACGCACTCGACAGCCAGCACATCCGCCTGTTCGCTGCGCGCTCGCATGCGGCGGGTCTGGCGCCGCGCAGCATCCAGCGGCGCCTCTCGGCGGTGCGCAGCTTCTATGAGTTTCTGCTGCGCGAGGCGCAGGGCGCGGGCGCGCGGGTGCGCCGCGCCGAGCGCGTGACGCGCAACCCCGCGCAGGAGGTGCGCGCACCGAAAGCCGCGCGGCGCCTGCCCCAGACCCTCGACGCGGACCAGATGGCGCGGCTGCTCGAGATCCCGGCCGGGGATGAGCTCAGCGCGCGCGATCGGGCCATCATGGAGCTTTTCTACTCCTCGGGGCTGCGCCTGGCGGAACTGGTCGGGCTCGACCTGGGGAGTATCGACCTCAAGGATCGCACCGTGCAGGTGCTCGGCAAGGGCAAGAAATCCCGCATCGTGCCGGTCGGGCGCGCCGCGGTGCAGGCACTGAGGGCCTGGCTCAAGGAGCGCGCCGCGCTCGCCCGCCCGGGCGAAGCCGCCTTGTTCGTCGGCAAGAACGGGCAGCGGCTGGGGGCGCGCGCCGTGCAGTTGCGGGTGGCACTGTGGGCGCGCCGCCAGGGACTGAGCATGCATGTCCATCCGCATCTGTTCCGGCATTCCTTCGCCTCGCATCTGCTTGAATCCAGCGGGGAACTGCGCGGCGTGCAGGAGCTGCTCGGGCACGCTGACATCTCCACCACCCAGATTTACACCCATCTTGACTTCCAGCACCTCGCCCGCATTTACGACGCTACCCACCCGCGGGCACGCCGCAAGGCCTGAGGCCGCGCTGCGGGTGAACCGATTCCTGGAGCTTGTCTGACCCCATGTCTGAGCCTCACGTTTTCAACCCCCACGGCACGACGATCCTCGGCGTGCGTCGCAACGGCGCCATCGCGCTCGGCGGCGACGGCCAGGTCACCCTCGGCAACAGCGTCATGAAAGGCAACGCGCGCAAGGTGCGCCGCCTCGCCAATGATCGGGTGCTCGCCGGTTTTGCCGGCGGCACGGCGGATGCCTTCACGCTGTTCGAGCGTTTCGAGGGCAAGCTCGAGAAGTATGGCAATCTCACGCGTGCTGCGATCGAACTCGCCAAGGACTGGCGCTCGGACCGCTACCTGCGGCGCCTGGAGGCGCTGCTCCTGGTGGGTGATGCGGATAAGCTGTTCGTCATCTCCGGCAACGGCGATGTGATCGAGCCGGATTATGACGTGGCCGCTATCGGCTCGGGCGGCCAGTACGCGCTCGCGGCGGCGCGGGCGCTGCTGGCAGACTCCGAGCTCGATGCGCGCAGCATCGTCGAGCGCTCGCTCAACATCGCCGCCGACATCTGTATCTACACCAACCGCAACCTCGTCATCGAGGAACTGCACCGGGCCCAGGGCACCAGGGTCTGAGGCGACATGTCAGCACTCACACCCCGCCAGATCGTTCAGGAACTGGACAAGCACATCATCGGCCAGGATGCGGCCAAACGCGCGGTCGCGATCGCGTTGCGTAACCGCTGGCGCCGCATGCAGGTGAGTGAACCGCTGCGCCAGGAGATCACTCCCAAGAACATTCTCATGATCGGGCCGACCGGGGTCGGCAAGACCGAGATCGCGCGGCGTCTGGCCAAGCTCGCCAATGCGCCGTTCGTGAAGGTGGAAGCCACCAAGTTCACCGAGGTCGGCTACGTCGGCCGCGACGTCGAATCCATCGTGAAGGAGCTCGCGGACGTCGCGGTGAAGATGACGCGCGAGCAGGAAATGGCCAAGGTGCGCGAGCGCGCGCTCGATGCCGCCGAGGAGCGGGTGCTCGACTCGCTCTTGCCCAAGCCGCGCATGATGGGCTTCTCCACCGATGAGCCCGCGCCCGCGCGCGATTCGGAAACGCGGCAGAAATTCCGCAAGATGCTGCGCGAGCATGAACTCGACGACCGCGAGATCGAGATCGAGCTGCGGGCACTGCCGAACGGGGTGGAGATCATGGCGCCGCCGGGGATGGAGGAGATGCAGCAGCAGCTGCAGTCGATGTTCCAGAACCTCGGCGGCAATCGCACCCGCACCCGCAAGGTGAAGGTTGCCGAGGGACTCAAGCTCCTCACCGATGAGGAAGCCGGCAAGCTCATCAACGAGGATGAGCTGAAGATTCAGGCGCTCGCCAACGCCGAGCAGAACGGCATCGTCTTCATTGACGAGATCGACAAGGTGACCCGGCGCGGGGAGACGATCGGCGCGGATGTCTCGCGCGAGGGCGTGCAGCGGGATCTGTTGCCGCTCGTCGAGGGCTCCACCGTGGCCACCAAGTACGGGCCGATGAAGACCGACCACGTGCTCTTCATCGCCTCGGGCGCCTTCTCTCTCTCCAAGCCCTCGGACCTGATCCCGGAGCTGCAGGGCCGGCTGCCGATCCGCGTGGAGCTCGAGTCGCTCAAGGTCGGGGACTTCGTACGCATTCTCACCGAGCCGGACGCCTCCCTCACCGCGCAGTACAAGGCGCTCATGAAGACCGAGGGGCTCGAGGTCGAATTCGCCCCCGAGGGCGTGCGCCGCATCGCCGAGATCGCCTTCCAGGTGAACGAGCGCACCGAGAACATCGGCGCCCGGCGCCTGCATACGGTGGTCGAGCGGCTGCTCGAGACCGTCTCCTACGAGGCCGCCGAGCAGCACGAGAAGTCCAACGGCGCGGCCCGGGTGACGATCGACGCGAAATACGTCGATGATCACTTAGGCGCGCTGGTCAAGGACGAGGACCTCAGCCGCTACATTCTCTAGGCGCCCGCGGCGCAACGGCGCTCACTCGCCGCGCCCGTTGCGAGTCGCGCGCTCAAGCTAGGCGTTCGCGCGCACCACGCACGCCGGGGTGATGTTCGCCAGCGTCGGCGTGCCCGCCTGCCTCATGATGTCGGCGAGCTCGCGGTTGAGGATGTCGATGACTCGCTCCACCCCCGCCTGACCGAAGGCCGCCAGGCCCCACCCCTGCGGCCGGCCGATGCCCACCGCGCTCGCCCCGAGCGCGAGCGCCTTGAAGACGTCGGTGCCGCGGCGTATGCCGCCGTCGATGAACACCGGCGCGCGGCCGCGCACCGCCGCCACCACTTCCGGCAGACAATCGACCGTGGCACGCAAGGTCTCTTCGTTCCGCCCCCCGTGGTTGGAGACGATCACGCCATCGGCGCCGTGCTCCACCGCGAGCGCGGCGTCCTCCCCGGTCACGATTCCCTTCACCAGTAGCTTCCCCTTCACCTGCGCGCGCAAGCGCTCGAACCAGCCGAGCGTGAGGTCCGGCGGGACGAGCGCGCTCACGTGCGACACGTCGAGCCCGGCAAACAGCGGCGCCTTGAGCCACATGTCGTGGGAGTTGTTCTTGTGACAGGCGCCGCACGGGCGGTTGTCCGCGAGCATCGCACGCGCGAGCATCTCGTTGTTGCGGTGGGTGACGGGCGAGTCGACGGTCAGCACCATCGCCGGACAGCCGGCACTTTCTGCGCGCCGCACGATCTCGAGCGTCACCGCCCAGTCATCGGTCGGGTACAGCTGCTGCCAGGGGGCGGTGCCCAGGGCGCCGCGCACCTCGGCGAGCGGCGCCGATGAGCCGCTGGAGAGCATCAGCTGCATGGCGCGCGCGTGCGCGGCGCGCGCCACCGCCACCTCAGCTTCCGGGTGAAAGGCGCGCATCGAGGAGACCGCAGACAGGTACAGCGGGCTCGGCCAGCGCACACCGAATACGGTGCGCGAGAGGTCCAGGTGGCTCAGATCCGCAAAGCGCCGTGCACGGATCTCGTAATGTCCGAAGGCCTCGTGGTTGAGCAGCACGGTCAGATCGTCGTCCACCCCGGTGGCAAGATAGCCGTAGTGCGCCGGCGGCAGCGCGGTGCGCGCGAGCGGCTCGAATTCCATGACGCTCAGCACCTGATCGGCGGCGCTGATCGGCGGGGGCTCACGGCGGTAGAGGAGCGATGGCGCCATCGGGCTCTGCTGTGCGAGCGTGCGGGTGCCACACGCGGGCAGCGCGGCCAGTGCGCCCAGGAATGCGCGCCGCGTGAGCGGCGGGCGGATACGGTGCATTGTCTTTCCCCTCGCGTGGCGATCGTCGGATCTCAGAAGCAGACGCTCCGCGCCCGAATCAGATTCTGAATCGTTCCTTCAGCTCACCCGCCATGCGGCGGCTCACCGGCAGCGGTGCGGCGCAGCCGCGCAGATGCACGCAGTACTGCCCCTCGGCGTTGCGTTCGATGCGCTCCAGGTGCTTCACGCCCACGAGCGCGTTGCGATGAATGCGCACGAACGCGCCGCCGAACTCGCTCTCGAGCAACCGCAGGGAATCCTCGATCAGGTCCTCCCCCTTCAGGTGCTTGACGGTGGTGTATTTCTGATCGGCGAGGAAGTACTGCACCTCCTCGAGCGGTATCAGCCGCAGGCCGTCGCGGTGGCGCGCAGCGATGTGGCTGCGCCGCTCGCCCTCGCCGGCGGCCAGCCGCTGCAGCTGTGCGCGCGTCAGGCGGCCGGCGCGCGTGAGCGCTGCGGCCAGCTGCTCCTTGCGCACCGGCTTCAGCAGGTACCCCACCGCGTGCGCCTCGAACGCCTCCACCGCGTACTGATCGAAGGCGGTGGTGAAGATGACCGCCGGGGGCTCCTCGAGCACGTTCAGATGACGCGCCGCCTCGAGTCCGTCCATCCCCGGCATGCGCACATCAAGCAGCACCACGTCCGGTGCCAGATCGTGCGTGTGGCTCAGTGCTTCGCGCCCGTTCTGGGCCTCACCGGCCACCTCGACATCGGCGATCTCCGCAAGAAGACTGCGCAGCCGTTCGCGCGCCGGCGGCTCGTCATCCACGATGAGGACCTTCAGTTTGGGCGCGGGTGCCATGTCAGGCCGGCTGTGGCACGCGCGTCTCGGTGCGCCGCTCGATGAGCGGGAAGCGCAGCGTGACGATGTACTCATCATCGAAGCGGCCGGATTTCATGACCCCCTGCTCGCCGTACATGAGACTCAGGCGCTCGCGGATGTTGGCCAGTGCCAGGCGGTTGCCCTCATGCTCACCGGGCGTCGGGCCAAGCGGATTACGGACCACGACGGTGATGAGGTTGCTGCTCACCTCGCCGCAGATGGTGACCGTGCCGCCCTCGGCGCGCGGCTCGATGCCGTGGTAGATCGCGTTCTCCAGCAGCGGCTGGATCATGAGTCCGGGCACGAGCGCCTGGGCGGGCAAGGCGTCGGTCTTCCATTGCACCTGCAGGCGATTACCGAGGCGCAGCTGTTCGATGCGCTGGTAGGTGCGCGCCACCTCGAGCTCCTCGGCGAGGGTGATGGTGTCGCGCTTGTCGCTCAAGGTCGCGCGGAACAGGTCGGCGAGATCCTGCACGGCCGCTTCCGCGCGCGAGGGGTTGCTGCGGGTGAGGGCGGCGATGGTGTTCATGCTGTTGAACAGGAAGTGCGGGCGGATGCGTGCCTGCAGTGCATGCACGCGCGCCGCCGCGCGCAGCTCGACGCTGCGACGCCAGTGATGGGCGACGTAGAAATAGCGCAGCGCAAGTCCGGTGATGATGAGCCCGATCCACGCGTTGCGCAGCGCGAAGCGCGCGGCATTGGGCGGAAACAGCTCCGCGCCGCCGGAGTCGATGACCATGCGGGTGCGGCCGAGAAGATAAACGCACACCGAGATGAACGTCACCACGGCCGTGATGAGCGTCATCACCGCCGCGGAACCGGCGGCCACGTTCAACCGTGCGAGCCGGCCGCGCAGCACGCACAGAAGTCCTGCGCTCGCCAGCCCGATCCACAGCAGAAACAGCGAAGTGCGCACCAGGTCAGTCCAGAAATCCACCAGCACACTCTGGCGCGCCAGGGTGAGCACCAGCGCGGTGAGCTCGACGATGAGCACGATGGCAAGTGTGGCCTGCGAGGTGCAGAAATCCGGCAGGTAGAGCGCCCGATCGCTCCCGGCCGCCTGGGTCTTCATGCGTCTCCGCGCGCCGGGGCACTCATGATGTTGGTGCGCTCGAAGAGTTCTTCCTTCAGGCGGTAGGTGGCCGAGATGTCCTCATCGCCAAAGCCGCGGGCGATGAGCTCCGCGTATTCCCCCAGCATGCGCTCCACGAGCGGCAAGGCCACGCCGAAGCGCGCCGCCATGTCGTGGCAGATGTGCAGGTCCTTCGCGTGCAGCCGTACGCGAAAACCCGCCGGAAACGCGCCGCGCGCCATGTTCGGCGCGCGGTGCACGAAGTACCAGGAGGAGCCTGCGCCCTTGCCCAGGGTGTCGATCAGCCGCTCCAGCGGCAGCCCCTGCGCGTGGGCAAAGGCCATCGCCTCGGCGATCGCCTCAATGACGCCGGCGCACATGATCTGATTGGTCGCCTTGGCCGCCTGGCCGCTGCCGGTCGGACCGAACAGCGTGATGGTCTTGCCCAGTGCCCCGAGGATCGGGTGCGCGCGCGCGAACGCCTCCGGCGTTGCGCCCACCATGATGGCGAGAGTGGCATCGCGGGCGCCTTCTACCCCGCCGCTCACCGGGCAGTCGAGGAACTCCACCCCGACCGCCTCCAGGGCCTGCGCCGCGCGGCGCGCGGTTTCCGCGCTGATGGTCGAGCAATCAAGCACCAGCGCGCCGCGCCGCAGCGCAGGCGAGAGCGCCTGGGTCACCTCGAGCACGTCCGCGTCCGCCGATACGCACGACACCACCGCATCCACCTCCGCTGCGAGCGCCGCGAGCGTCGGATAGGCGCTGACTTTGAGTTCGTCCGCGAGCTGCTGTGCCTTCTCGGCGGTGCGGTTAAAGACCCCGGCGAGCAGCCCCGCCCGGTGAAGATTGCGTGCCATGTGCATACCCATGGCACCGAGTCCGACAAAACCTACGCGCATGTGTGTGTGCCTCGTGCGGGTGGGCCGCGGGCCTCACTATAGAGCGTTCGGGGGGACGCACGGAATCGCGCACCGCCGCTGCGGCGGTATCCCGCAGTATCACTCGGACGTGGCGAGCGCCGGGTTGACCTTGGGTTCCGGAATCGGCTGCGGCTGCGGGTTCAGCGGCGTCTCGGGATTGAAGGTCGGCACGCTGCCGCACAGACCCGCCACGTCCTTGCGCGCGGTCTCGCGGTAGGCATCCAGCTCCGCATCCGAGAGAAATTCCCGCTCGCCGTCCTTGGTCTGTTTGTAGACGCGGTTATTCTCGATCGCCTTCATGTAGCGATCCTGCGCGGCCTTGCACTTCGCCGCTTTGGTCTTCGCCAGGTCCTCCTGCACGCCACGGGCGTTGGCCTGATCATCCAGCTGCCCGGAGATCTTGTTGCTCGAGGCCATGAGGTCCTTCTGGGCGGATGGGCCCGCATCCGTGGGCCGCCCCCTGCTGCTGGTCTTGATGACCGTCGAGCCCGGGACCCACTGGTCGCTGTAATGCGGTTCGCCCTTCTCATCCACCCAGCGAAAGACGTCCGCTCGGGCGACGCTGAAGGTCCCGGCCAGGATGAGAGCGGTGATCGGTACGAGTCGCAACATAAAAGGGCCTCCCCGCGCGCAGTATGGCGCTTGAAACGAGTGGTGACCTTTGAACTCCGTCACACCCGCCAAAAGGCGTTGCCGCCGCTGGGTCACACCCTACAAAGAAGGGGCCCCGGGCGCCAGCGAGGCGCGAGCGGGGCCAAAACGAAGTGCCGATCGAACCCGAAGAACCGCTACAGATCGTAAGCGCGCTCGCCGTGCGAGGTGATGTCCAGGCCTTCGCGCTCGGCTTCCTCCGGCACGCGCAGCCCGACGAGACGCTTCACCAGATAAAAGCCGACGAAGGCGACGACCCCGGTCCACACCACCACCAGACACACCGCCTTCAGCTGGATCAGAAATTGCGCCGTCACGCCCGGGTAACCGCTCGTACCGCTCACCCAGTCGGTGGTGGAGCCGGGGCCGCCGAGGAAGGGTGCATTGAAGATGCCGGTCATGAGCGCGCCGAAGACACCGCCGAGGGCGTGCACGCCAAACACGTCCAGAGAATCGTCCGCCTTGATCAGCTTCTTAAGCCCCGTCACACCCCACAGGCACACGACGCCCACGCCGGTGCCGATCGCGAATGCGCCCGGGATGCCGACGTTACCGGCCGCAGGCGTGATCGCCACCAGGCCCGCCACGGCACCTGAGGCGGCGCCGAGCATGGAAGGCCTGCCCTTGATGAGCCACTCGGCGCCGACCCAGGAGAGCACCGCGCACGCGGTGGCCAGATACGTATTCATGAAGGCGAGCGCCGCGGAGCCGTTGGCCTCGAGCGCCGATCCGGCGTTGAAGCCGAACCAGCCGAACCACAGGAGCGAGGCGCCCACCATGGTGAGGGTGAGGTTGTGTGGCGGCATCGGCTCTTTGCCGAAGCCGACGCGCTTGCCGAGCACGAACGCCCCGACCAGGCCGGCGACGCCGGCGTTGATGTGCACCACGGTGCCGCCGGCGAAATCCAGCGCCCCCCATTGCCAGATCAGTCCCGCCGAGGCGCTGAGCGCTGCGCTCTTGTCGGCCGAGGTATAGGCGTCCGCGCCGGGCCAGTACCACACCATGTGCGCGATGGGGCAGTAACTGAAGGTGAACCAGATGACGAGGAACAAGAGCACGGCCGAGAACTTGATGCGCTCGACCACGGCGCCGAGGATCAGGCAGCAGGTGATCGCGGCGAAGGTGGCCTGGAAGCCGACGTACACCAGCTCATAGAGCGTCGTGTTCTTCGAGAAGGTCGACACGGTCGAAAAGGCGCCGCTCTTCGGATCGAACGTGCCTTGCAGGAATGCCCGGGACAGACCCCCGATGAAGGGGTTGCCGGCGGTGAAGGCGAGCGAGTAGCCATACAGGCACCACAGCACGGTGATGAGCGAGAAGCCGACGAACACCTGCATGAGCACCGAGAGCATGTTCTTGGTGCGCACCAGGCCGCCGTAGAAGAGCGCCAGCGCCGGCACCGACATGAGCAGCACGAAAGCGGTGGAGGTGAGCATCCAGGCGGTGTCACCCTTGTTCGGGGTGGCAGGATCGGCCGCGGCCAGCGCCGGCGCGAGCGCCGCAAGAACGAGCAGGAGTCGGCGCAAGCTACGCACGGTCATCCAGGCGGTGGGCATGTTCTCTCCGCAGCAGACTTCTTTCTTCGGTTCACCGGCACACCTGCCCCTGCTGCGACCGGCGGCGGCGGCAGGTAAGCTAGGCAAATCGCGCAGGAGGGTGCAGATTCCGTGCCACGGGGGCTGCGGGCGCGGATTCCGCTACTTGCGCACGGCGCCTGTGCAACCGGCGCACCGTTTTGGAGCTTAACGAGACGATCTGCCTCAATTAGGGGCACACGAGGTCAGACATGGATACTCCGCGCATCGATGAGATCGCCCGCCGGCTGCTGGAGCGCGTGCCGCCGGCACTGCGCAGCGTGCAGGCGGATCTGGAGAGCAACTTCAAGGCGATTCTGCGCGAGCGCCTGAGCAAGCTCGATCTGGTGAGCCGGGACGAGTTTGACACGCAGACACGCGTGCTCGAACGTACGCGGGCACGACTCGAAGCGCTCGAGGCACGGCTGGCCGCGCTGGAAGGCACGCCGACGGCAGAGGCTGCCGCTGCGGCACCACAGACACCGGTGCTTTGACGGCGCTCTCTGCGCGCCTACTGCGACATCTGCACCATCTGATCGACGGCCTGCTTGATCAGGTCGTCGGGCAGATCCGCACGTCCGCCCTTGGGCGGCATTACCGCGCCGTTGCTCTGGAAGCCCTTGATCGCGTGCTCGTAGAGCGTCGGCTTGCCTTCGGCGATGCGCGTCGCCCAGGCGGCCTTGTCGCCCACCTTCGGTGCCCCGGCAATCCCCGCGCCGTGGCAGGCGCTGCAGGTCTGCTGGAACACTTCCGCACCATTCTTCGGCAGCGCGGCCGGGTTCGCTGAACCGGCCTCCGCCGTGCTCGGGCTCTTGATCGCGAGTGCCGAGTTGTCCTGTCCGGCCACGGCCACCTGGCTCGGGGACTGGATGCGCGCCGCCACGCGCTTGGCGTAATCGGCCTCGGCGAGCACCTGCTGGTCCTGGGTGTGACTGGCCACAATGCGCGCGAAGGCAAAAATGCACACCGCGATCGTGACCAGCAGGGCAATCACGGCGCTGAAAACGTTGGTGAAATGGGTGTCTTGCTGACTCACGATGCCATCCGCGGAACGGGCCGAATTGGCCGCGAAGTATAGCCGCGCCACCGCCTGCTACGTAAACAAACGCGTGTTGCCTGCCGCCTGCGATCGCCCCCGCTGAGCAGGGCGCCTTGCGGTGCGCCGCAGTCGCACTCAGTGATGGACGACGAGGGAAGGATCGAGCATCTGCAGGGCGTTACCCACTTCGGGGTTCTGACGACCCGTGCTATCAACCTGCTGCTGCGTGTAGCTGCTGCCGGAGGACATGCAGTCCTTCTGTGACTGCGGGATACGCGAGCCGCTGCTCAGGCAGGCCGGCTTTGCCGCCGTTTGTGCCGTGGGGGTCGGGGCCGGCGTGCTCGCGCATCCGGCGATCGCCACGACCGCACAGGTCACCAGTGTTCGCATCTGCCTTCTCCCTAACGCAAGCTCTGACGCTCTTATTAGACGCCTTCCCGCCGGTCCGGTTCCAGTGCCGCGGCTTGGGCTGCGGCGCGGCCTGTAAATGGACGACTCCCGGGCCCCCCGCGTATGATCGCCGGCCCCAACGCGCCCGTAGCTCAGTTGGATAGAGTGGCAGCCTCCGAAGCTGCAGGTCGCTGGTTCGAATCCAGTCGGGCGCGCCAGTTCAGCTGTTCCTACCCCGCTGATATCGGAATGGTTTTTCCCCCGTTCACCGGCCGCCACGCTGCATACGGCTTCCGCCGTTAGGCCCCTGCCTAGGGCTTGGGCTGCGGACAGGGATACCGGGCCATCATCACGGCCGCGATGAAGTGCGAGGCATCCTGCGTGCGGTCGGCGGGCACGCGCTCGAGGTGCTCATCGAGTTTGCTCTTGACGCTCTGCTCGAGGGCATCGCCGGAGAGCGCCTCGGGAATACAGGGCCGCCCGCCCCTGAGCTTGCCGGCCGCGATGTTCATCCCAAGGGTGATCCCCTGGGTGACCCCGAGGATGTAAACGCGGCACACGTTCCTACTGGTCGTATCCGCACCCTGGCACAGCTGCTGCAGATCCGCCGCGCTGATCACCGGAGTGTCGGCCCGCGAAGAGGCAGCCGCCGCCAGCAAGAGGGGCGCCCCCATCAGCGCGGCAACAACGAATTTCATGGTGTGAGGTTTCCTTGGGGCGCAGGGCGCCAGACAGATCCGCCGGCGCACGCGGGGGGCGTGCGCCCGTATCAGTGACCGTGCTCGGCCGCCGTCAGATCGTTGATGAGTTCGATCAGCTTCGCCTCGCCGCCGGCCTGCAGCACGTCGGTCGTGTACTTGCCGTTCACGATGATGAACGGCACGCCCTGCACGCGATAGCGCTGGGTAATCTCCTCGGCGCGCATCATGTTCGAGTTCACGCTGAAGGAGTTGTACGCCTTGGCAAAATCATCGGCACTGACGCCGTTGTCGGTTGCGAATTTCTGCTGCAGCTTGAAGGACTCCTGCTCATCGGCGCCGGCCAGCGGAATGCGCTGCTGGGCGATGGTGTCGAAGGCCTTGGCCACCAGGTCCTGCCGTCCCAGTGCGAGGAGCGTGTAGTAGAGCCGCGCGTGCGCCTTGTGGATCTCCTGCCAGATCACCGGCACGCGCACGAACTCCACGTACGCCGGTTTGCTCTTGAGCCAGCCGCGGATGAACGGCTCGAGCGCGTAGCAGTGCGGACAGGCAAGCCAGAACATCTCCATGACCTCGACCTTCCCGGGAGCGACGCTGGTCGCCTGGGCCGGGACGAGGAGCGTGTAGTTCACACCCGGCTGCCACTTGCCGGCCGGCAGCGGCGCAGCGGCCGGTGCGGCGGCCATTTGCTCGAGGGAGGCATCGCTCGGGTTGTGTTCGGCTTCACCGTCGCCGGACTCCTGAGAACGGGTGGCCTGCTCGATTTCGCTCTGGGTGCCCCCAGCCGTGCTGCTCACCGGTGGGGCAGGAACGGCATCGGCGACCGCGGCCGGTGGCGGGGCGCTCGCCGGCGGTGGGGGTTCCTGGCGCGCACAGGCACACAAGGCGAGCATCATCGCCAGACTCAGAATACGGATCATGTCGCGCCTGCGAATCAGCGCATGCCCTGCACGTAGGACGCCACGTCGCGGATCTGCTCCGGGGTGAGACGTTTGGCGATCGTGAACATCATGAGGGCGTTGGGGGTCGCCTGCGCGGGGTGGGCGCCGGTGTAGCGCGCGCCGCTCGCATAGTCATTGAGCTGCTTGACCAGGTAGACCGACTGCTGCGCCCGCAGTGCCGGGTAACCGGCCGCAAGATTGCCCCGGCCCACCGGGCCGTGGCAGGCGACGCATGCGGGCACCTGGTGGCTGGCATCACCGCGCACGTACAGCGCCTCGCCCGCCTGCCAGTAAGAAGGATCCGCCTCGAGCCCGAGCGGGGTCTGTGCCTCGTAGTAGACGGCGATATCGGCGATGTCCTGATCGGACAGTCCCGTGGCCATCGGCATCATCGTCGGATTCGCGCGTGCGCCGGAGCGAAACAGGCGCAGCTGCTCGCCGATGTATACCGCGTTCTGCCCCGCAAGGCGCGGCCAATCCGGATTGGCGCTGTTGCCGTTCGGGCCATGACAGGCGGAGCACACCGCCGATTTGGTGGCGCCATCGGCCAGTTTGCCGTGGGTGAACGGGAACGCCTCGGTCGGGGAACTCGTCGCCGCCGCCGCTGCAGGTGCCGGCGCGGCCGCCTGGGCGGACCCTAACGCGGGGGCCACACACACGAGGCCGGCCGCCGCCAGGGCGGCCCACTGCATCCAACCGGGTGTTCGGGTCTGCGGCATTGCTTGAGTATCCGAGGGTTAGTTTCCGCGATGCGAGGGCGCCGAATTGTACACTACGGCCGTCTATGCGCTTCCTGAGCCCGAAGACCCGATGAGCCGCTTCAGTCAGGCGCGCTTTCTTATCAGTGCCGCAGCCCCGCAGCAGTTTCCGCCCGATGTTGGCACCGAGGTCGCCTTCGTCGGTCGCTCCAACGCCGGCAAGTCGAGCGCCATCAACGCGATCACCCACCGTCAGGCCCTGGCCCGCACCAGCAAAATCCCCGGACGCACGCAGCTGCTGAATTTCTTCGAGCTGGCCCCCGGACAGCGCCTGGTGGACCTGCCCGGATATGGGTACGCCGACGTGCCCGCCGCGCAGCGGCGCACCTGGCCCCCACTGATCGAGGCGCTGCGCACCCGCACCTCCTTGAAGGGGCTGTTCGTGATCGTGGACGCACGGCGGGGTCTGAAGGACGGGGATGAGAATCTGCTCGCCTGGGTTTCCGCCGCCCAGCGCATTCATGTTCTGCTGTCCAAGGCCGACAAGCTCAACCGGGGCGAAGCGGCTGCGGCATTGCGCTCGGCCGAAACGGGACTGGCCGGGCGCGCGACGGTGCAGCTGTTCTCAAGCCTCAAGGGCACCGGCGTGCGGGAAGCCGAAGACACGCTCGAGGCGTGGCTGCGGGCCAAGCTTCCGACATAAAAAACCCCGGCGGTTTCGTTAGAAGCCGCCGGGGCAGACTAACCCGGCACAGGTCTCATGAACCGGGTTGACCCGCTCAGGGAGGGAAGCGGGGAGTGCTAGGCACTCGTAAAGTTCGACTGGCGGCCCTCCGGAGAGTTCCGATACGGCTCGCAAAAAATACCTTTTCAAATCATAAGTTTGCTTAACTACTTGTCTCATTCGCACCACAACGGATGGCCGCCCCTGCCGCAAACTGATCGCGGCATCCTGGGAAAATACCTGTGTCCCGTTGGTGTTCGCGATGCTGGAGCGCCCGTACTCCAGAGGCGCACCCATGTTGCCCAGGTGCACTTGCGCCCCCACACCCCAGGCGAAACCAGTGCCCTTACCGGACAGATGAAAGAGGCTTCCCGGCGGCAGGCTGATCGGGTCGGGTCCGGGTGCAGCTGCCGGCGGGCCCGTGCGGCCTTGGCGCAGGCATCCAGGAACGGCACGCTCACGATGATGGCGGCCAAGGCACCCGCGTGCGAGTGCACGCTCCGGCCGCGGGTGCCGCTGCACTTCCCAGGATGCGCTGCTCAGGTCGGAGAATGAACTGCCGATGTCCTCGAGCCAGTCCTGCGGGAGGCCGGCGCCGAGATTCAGCGGCCGCGCTGCTTCAGAAGACTCAGCAGCGCTTGGCGAGTTCGCCGGTTGACTAGTGTGCCTCGTCCCAGTTGGCCCCAGCACCCACGTCGACGCGCAGCGGCACGCTCAGGGAGGCGGCATTGACCATGTGCTCGCGCACGACGTGCGTGAACTCATCGACCGCGGCCGCCGGCACTTCAAACACCAACTCATCGTGCACCTGCATGATCAGTCGCACGGGGGAGGCGACGCGCGTGATCCACGCATCCACGGAGATCATGGCACGCTTGATGATATCGGCGGCCGTGCCCTGCATCGGCGCGTTGATCGCACTGCGTTCGGCGTACTGGCGCAGCTGCGGATTGCCGGAGCGGATCTCCGGCAGGTACAGACGGCGGCCGAACACGGTCTCAACGTAACCGGCCTCGCGCGCCTGCGCGCGCGTGTTGTCCATGAAGCGCTTCACCCCGGGGTAGCGCTGAAAGTAGCGCTCCACGTGCTGCGCTGCCGCCGCGCGCTCGATGCCGAGGTTGCGCGCCAGCCCGAAGGGCGACATGCCGTAGATGAGACCGAAGTTGATCATCTTCGAGGTGCGACGCTGCTCGGCGCTCACCGCCGTGAGCTCGACGCCGAACACTTCCGCCGCGGTCGCCCGATGCACGTCGTGATCCTGCGCAAAGGCTGCGCGCAGGCTCTCATCCCCGGACAGGTGCGCCATGATGCGCAGCTCGATCTGCGAGTAATCGGCGGCGAGCAGCACACACCCGGGAGGCGCGATGAATGCCTGGCGGATGCGGCGTCCTTCCGCGCGCCGCACGGGGATGTTCTGCAGATTAGGCTCGACCGAGGAGAGGCGCCCGGTGGCCGCCACCGCCTGCGCGTAGGACGTGTGGATGCGTCCGGTGCGCTCGTTGACCAGCTCGGGCAGCTTGTCGGTGTAGGTCGATTTGAGCTTCGCGAGCGCGCGGTACTCGAGCACGATCCGCGGCAGGGCGAAGTTCGCGGCGAGCTCCTCGAGCACGTCCTCGGCGGTCGAGGGCTGCCCGGTGGGGGTGCGCCGGCGCACCGGCAGCTGCAGCCGCTCGAACAGGATCTGCTGCAGCTGGCGCGGGGACTCGATGTTGAATTCGTGCCCGGCTTCCTGGTGCGCCTGCTGCAAGAGCTCCTGCAGCTGGTGCGCAAACTCGCGGCTTTGCGTGCGCAGCCGCTCCCGATCCACCAGCACCCCGTAGTGCTCCATCCTCATGAGCACCGGCACGAGTGGTTGCTCGCAGTCCTGGTAGAGCCGCGCCAGCGCCGGCACGCTCTCAAGCTGCGGCCACAGCCCCTGGTGCAGCCGCAGCGCCACGTCGGCGGTTTGCGCAGCGTATTCACCGGCGCGCTCGATCGGCACCTGGTCGAAGCAGATCTGCTTGGCGCCTTTGCCGGTGACGTCCGTATAAGGAATGGGGCGCACGCCGAGGTAGCGCTGCGCGTCCGCCTCCAGCTCGTGGCTGGTGGCGACGCTGTTCCACACGTACGACTCGAGCATCGTGTCAAAGCGCAGGCCCGCGAGCGCGATGCCCTCGTTCGCCAGCACGTGCGCCGCGTACTTCAGGTTGTGGCCGAGCTTACCGCGCGCCGGGTCTTCCAGGATCGGCTTCAGGGCCGCGAGGACCTCAGCGCGCGACAGCTGCCCGGGCGCGCCCGGGTAGACGTGCGCCAGCGGCACGTAGGCGGCCACGCCCGGTTCGATGCAGAAGGACACACCCACAATCTGCGCCTGCATGTAATCCAGGCTCGTCGTTTGCGTGGCGAAGGCGAACAGCGGCGCCGCGCGCAGCGCGTTCAGCCACCGCTCCAGCTGCGGCCACGTCGTGAGGGTCTCGTAGTGATGCTCGAGCGCTGTGACCGGCGCACTCGCCGGCAGCGCCGCTGCAGCCTCGCCGGGCGGGGCGGCTGCGGCCGCCGCATCAGTGCCCTCCAGCTGTCGCAGCAGCGCCCGCAGCTCCAGGCGCGTGTAGAGCTCGCGCAGCGCCGCCACATCGGGCGTTCCGGGGGCGAGCTCCTCGAGCGCCAGGGGCAGCTCGAGATCGGTGCGGATCGTAGCGAGGCGGCGCGACAGCTCAAGGGTGCTCAGGCCCGCGCGCAGGTTCTCGCCCACCTTGCCGGGGATCTCACCCAGATGTGCCAGCACCCCATCAAGCGTGCCGTGCTGTTGCAGCAGCTTCGCGGCGGTCTTCGGCCCGACCTTGTCGATGCCGGGAATGTTGTCGGAGCTGTCACCGATGAGCGCCAGATAATCGACGATCTGTTCAGGGAAGACGTCGAACTTCGCCTTCACGCCCGCGCGGTCGAGCACTGCGTTGTTCATCGTGTTGATGAGCGTGATTGACTCGTTCACCAGCTGCGCCATGTCCTTGTCGCCGGTGGAGATGAGCACCGACTGGCCCGCCTGCGCGGCGCGACAGGCGAGCGTGCCGATCACATCGTCCGCTTCGACGCCCGCGACACGCAGCAGCGGCAAGCCTTGCGCCTGGATGATGCTCAGCAGGGGCGCGATCTGCGCGCGCAGATCATCGGGCATCCCGGGGCGTTGCGCCTTGTATTCGGCAAACAGCTCATCGCGGAAGGTTTTGCCCGGGGCGTCGAACACCACCGCGATGCGGCGCGGCTGATAGTCCTTCAGAAACTTCAAGAGCATGTTCAGGACGCCGAGCACCGCCCCGGTCGGCTCGCCGCGCGAGTTGGACAGCGGCGGCAGGGCATGGAACGCCCGGTAAACATAAGAAGAGCCGTCAACGAGAACCAGGTCCGGAGAGCGCGTCATGAAGGGTGCTGCCTCAGGCGGGCCGCGAGTATAACCAAAGCGGCGCGGGCGCCGGTCTTCGGTCAACCCGCGCCACCCCTGCTGCGCTATAGGGGTTCTGATGCACCACCACGGATGCCCTGCGCATGCTTGAGCCGGCCACTGCCGCGATCGCCGCCAACCGCTTCGGGCTCGGGGCCCGTGCCGGTGAACTCGGCACGATCGGCTCGGACGGGCGCGACTGGCTGCGCGCGCAGCTGAAGGCGCCGCCGCCGCTGCTCGCCACGGCCGAGCTGCGCAGCTCGCAGCAGACGCTGTCGCAGGCGCTTCAGCTGCGGCGCGAGATCCAGGAGCAGCGCAAGGCCGAGCGTGTGGATCCGGCAGTCGCTGAAGCGCAGCTGCAGAAGGTCGGGCAGTTCCTGCGGCCGATCTACGTCAGCGAGGCGACCGCGCGCTTGCAGCAGGCCGTGAGCACCGAGCGGCCGCTGCTCGAGCGGCTCACGCAGTTCTGGAGCAACCACTTTGCCGTCTCCGTTGACAAGCAGCTGCTTGCAGGACTCGCCGGCAGCTTCGAGCGCGAGGCCATCCGCCCGCACGTGCTCGGGCGCTTCAAGGAGATGTTGCTCGCTGCCGAAACGCATCCGGCGATGCTGCTGTATCTGGACAACCAGCTCTCGGTAGGACCGGACTCCGTGGCCGCGCAGCGCATCGAGCGCCGCCAGGTGGAGCGCAAGGTCGGCATCAACGAGAACCTCGCGCGCGAGATCCTCGAGCTGCACACGCTCGGCGTCGGGGGCGGCTACACGCAGACCGATGTCACCACGTTCGCGCAGGTGATCACCGGCTGGTCGATCGGCGGCGGCCAGGGCCGCTTCGCCGGCGGTGAGCCGGGGAAATTTCTCTTCCGGCCGGAGCTGCATGAGCCGGGCACCAAGGTGGTGCTCAACACGCGCTACCCCGACCGCGGCTTTGATCAGGGTGTGGCCGTGCTCAATGATCTCGCGCGCCATCCCTCGACCGCGCACTTCATCGCACTGAAGCTGGCGCGACACTTCATCGCGGACGAGCCCCCGCCGGCGGCGGTCGCGCGCCTCACGGGCGCGTTCACTGCGAGCGAAGGGGACCTGCCGACGCTGTATCGCGCGCTCATCGAGGCACGCGAGGCGTGGCTTGAGCCGCTCGCCAAGTACAAGACGCCCAACGACTACATCCTCTCCGCCTACCGCGGACTGGGTCTGCCGGTGGAACCCGGACACGGACCGCTCGCGCCGTTTGAGCTGCTCGGGCAGCGCACCTGGCAGCCCGGCTCACCCGCCGGCTGGCCGGACAAGAGCGCGGACTGGGACGGCGCCTCGGCGCTCATGAAACGGATCGAATGGGCGGATGCGGTGGGCGCGCGTCTGGGCAGCCGCGTTGATGCGCTCGAGCACGCAGCGCAGCTTCTGGGCGCCAACCTCAGTGAGGCGACGCGCACGGCGGTCGCGCGCGCCTCGAGCGCGGCGCAGGCGGTCACGCTGCTGCTGGCGGCGCCCGAGTTCATGCGCCGCTAGGGCCCCAGGAGACAAAGCCATGTCACGCATGAAGCGACGCGAATTTCTGAACCTCACCGCGCTGGCCGCAGGCGGCGCCTTCCTCACGCGGCGTCTCGCGTTCGCCGGTGCCGGCGAGCGCAAGTCGCGCTTCGTACTCATCATCATGCGTGGCGCACTCGACGGGCTGGCCGCGGTGCCCCCGTACGCCGATCCGGACTACGCAAGCCTCAGGCGCGATGTCGCGCTGCACGCGCCGGGCACCACGGGCGCGGTGCTGCCGCTCAACGGGTTCTTCGGGCTGCATCCCTCGCTGGGATTTCTGGGGCAATGCTACAGCGCGCGCGAGCTGATCGTGCTGCACGCGCTCGCCAGCCCCTACCGCGAGCGCTCGCATTTCGACGGCCAGGATGTGCTCGAGAACGGCTCATTGCGGGCGCACGCGCTGCAGACCGGCTGGCTCAACCGCGCCCTCGCGCAGCTGCCGGGCCCGGGCGCGCGGGAAGCCGGCGTCGCCCTCGGTCAGAACGTGCCGCTCATCATGCGCGGGCCGGCGGGGGTGACCTCATGGTCGCCCACCAAGATGAGTGCGCTTGATGAGGAGACGCTCGCCCGCATCACCGATCTTTACGCGAAGGATCCGCTGCTGTCGGTGCGGCTCGCCGATGCACTCGCCGCCGATGCCCTGGTGTCGGCCGAGGAGCCCGCCACCATGAGCGCCGCTGAGCCGCGCACGGCGCCGGCCAGTCTGCCTGCGGTCGCGGCGGCGCAGCCGACGCTGCAGGCCTACGGCGCCCGCTACGCGCAGATCGTCACCGCCGCCGCCGGCTTTCTGCGCCAGGAGCAAGGCCCGCGCGTGGCCGTGCTCGACACCACCGGCTGGGACACGCATGCCAACGAGGGCGGCGCGGAGGGCCAGCTCGCCGGACGCCTCGGGGCACTGGATAAGGGACTCGCGAGGCTCAAGCAGGAACTCGGGCCGGTATGGGCCGATACCGCGGTGCTGCTCGTGACGGAGTTCGGGCGTACCGCCGCAGTCAACGGCACCCGCGGCACGGATCACGGCACGGGCGCCGCGGCGTTCCTCCTCGGCGGGGCCGTGGCCGGCGGCCGCGTGATCGCCGACTGGCCGGGCCTTTCCTCGCGCGCGCTGTACCAGGGGCGCGATCTGGCGCCCACGCTCGATTTACGCTCGGTTTTCAAAGGCATTCTCGCCGAGCACCTCTCGGTGCCGCCGCGCGCGCTCGAGGACAGCGTCTTCCCGGACAGCGCGACGGCAAAACCCCTGCGCGGCCTGGTCCAC
This sequence comes from uncultured Pseudomonadota bacterium, assembly GCA_963742045.1. Taxonomy (GTDB): domain Bacteria; phylum Pseudomonadota; class Gammaproteobacteria; order Steroidobacterales; family Steroidobacteraceae; genus 13-2-20CM-66-19. The sequence goes on along the minus strand of CAVUKE010000003.1, from coordinate 3,122,775 downwards.
GCCTGAGCCGCAGCGCACGCGCGCCTACTGCGGCGGCGTGCCGTCCCCGTCTGCGTCCTTATCGGTGGGCTTCTTCGGCGCTGCGGGGGCGGGCGGCGCGGGCGCCGGGGCGGGCGCGCTCGTCACTACCGCCGCGTGCTTGTCCGGCAGATACAGCGGACCTTTCTGCCCGCAGGCCCCGAGCGGCAGCAGCGCCGGCATGAGAAGGAGCGCGGCGCTTCTCATACGTACATCGGGCGGCGGTCCTTGAGCGCAAGCCAGCCGCGCACCACACGGTAAGCGATCCAGATGCCAAGCGCGAAGACCCCGAGGAAGGCGAACGGGATGCCGATGATGGTCATGAACAGGAAGACGGCCACGAGCGCCCACAACAGCGCGAACCAGAAGGTGCGGATCTGCCAGCGGAAATGCGACTCGAGGAAGGTGCCGACGGTCGCCGAGCGGCGCGCATAATTCATGATGACCGCGATGATCGACGGCAGTCCGCCTACAAAACTGAAGACGATTGTGTGCACGGTGGTGATGCCGATCAGCACGGCGAGCGCGTGCAGCGCATAGATCACGTGCGTGTAGGTGATGAGGGATTCATCGACACGTGGCGCATCCGCGCTCACGGAGGGCATTGGCTCGCTCATGGCTTACCTCGCGTTGTTATGTTTTTGGACGCCGTTCGACGACCGCCATGGTGAGGCGTGAGACGCACACCAGCCGATCACTCTCATCGCGGATCTCGATCGACCACACCTGACTGCGCGTGCCGATATGAAAGGGGCGCGCCGTGGCGGTCACCGTGCCTTCGGATACCGCGCGCAGGTGATTGGCGTTGATCTCCTGACCGAGACACATGTACTGCTGCGGGTCCACGCACAGCATGGCGGCAAGGCTCCCGGCGGTTTCCGCCAGCGCCACCGAGGCACCCCCGTGCAACACCCCGAACGGCTGGTGCGTGTGCGCGCCTACCGGCATCGTGGCGCGCAGGTAATCCGGGCCGATCTCCGTGATCCGGATGCCAAGGTGACCGGGCAGGCTCCTGCTGCCGCGCTCGGTGAGAAATTCCGGGGTGGTGGCCACGTGCCAGATGCTCATAAAGCTAGTCTAGCCGTTTGCGCGGTGGCAATCTGCACCCGAGAGGGGTGAGCAGTGCGGTGAGCGCGATGAATACTTTTTGCTTTCCACCGGAGAGCGCGCCGAGCGTTGCCGTGACGGGCACGCCGCGACGCTTTCCGGTGCACCGCATTTACTGCGTGGGCCGCAACTACGCCGAGCACGTGCGCGAGATGGGCGCCGATCCGCAGCGCGAGCCGCCGGTATTTTTCAGCAAACCCGCAGACGCCATCAGCGCCAACGGCGCGGCGGTCCCCTATCCGCCGGCGACCGCCAACCTGCAGCACGAGATTGAGCTGGTCGTGGCCCTGGGCAGCGGCGGCCGCGACATTGCCGCCGCACAGGCGCTCGCTCATGTGTTCGGCTACGCCGCCGGCAATGACCTGACACGCCGCGATCTGCAGGCGGCCGCCAAAGCGCGCGGCCAGCCCTGGGATGCCGCCAAGGGTTTCGATTTTTCCGCACCGCTGGCGGCCATTCGCCCGGTGGCCGCCGGCCATCCGACGCACGGGCGCATCTGGCTCGAGGTCAACGGCGTGCTGCGCCAGGAGTCGGACCTGAGCCAGATGCTCTGGGACGTGCCGCACATCATCGCCGCGCTCTCGCGGCTGTACGAACTGCGGGCCGGGGATCTGATCTTCACGGGCACTCCTGCGGGGGTGGGCACGCTCAAGGTCGGTGACCGCATCGAGGGCGGTGTCGAGGGACTTGAGGTGCTGCGGCACTGCGTGGCGGCTGCGGCGGGGAGCGAACGGCGATGAAGCTCTACGGCTACTTCCGCAGCTCCGCCTCCTACCGGGCGCGCATCGCGCTCAACTACAAGGGCATTGCCTACGAATCGGTGGCCGTGGATCTGCGTGCGCCGGTGAGTGCCCAGCGTACGCCGGAGTTCCTCAGCCTCAACCCCGAGGGACTCGTACCGGTGCTGCTCGACGGCGATACGGTGGTACGGCAGTCGCTCGCCATCATCGAGTACCTGGAGGAGACGCACCCGGCACCAGCGCTCCTGCCGCGCACGCCGGCGGCACGCGCCCAGGTGCGCGCGCTGACGCTCGCCATCGCCTGCGACATCCATCCGCTCAACAACCTGCGCGTGCTCAATTACCTGCGCGATCCTCTGGCGCAGGACGAGGCGGCGGTGCAGGCCTGGTACGCGCACTGGATCGCGCGCGGCTTTGCGGCGCTCGAGGCGGAGGTGCGCACCTTGAGCGGCGATGGCTGTCACATGTTTGGCAAGGAGGTGACTCTCGCGGATGTCTTCCTGGTGCCGCAGATGGCCAACGCGCGGCGCCAGCAGTGCGACGTCGGGCCTTATCCGCGCTTGCGGGCGATCTGCGCACACCTGGAGAGCCTGCCGGACTTTGCGCGCGCAGCCCCGCAGACGCAGCCACAACAGTAGGGCGCGCGCACCACGCTCACGTCGTCGGCGGCGGCGTGCGGCGCAGGAAGCTCACGTAGCCGGCGAGGAACTGCTTCAGCTGCTCCTCGACACCGGCGTCCTTGAGCAGGCCGGACTCATCAAACACATTGCCCGCGCGCGACACCATGAGCCGGCCGCCGGTCCACAGCTGCACCCCGAGCGTACGCAGTACCGGCAACCACGCGCTCTGGCTGAGGATCGTGCCGAAGGCACCCGGGGAGGCACCGATGATGGCGAAGCGCCGGCCGCCAAAGACGCGCCGCGCATCCGTGTTCGGCCGCGACAGCCAGTCGATCGCGTTCTTGAAGACTCCGGGGATGCTGTTGTTGTATTCGGGAGTGACCAGCAGCACCCCGTCCGCCGCCACCACGGCCTCCTTCAGCTGCGATACCGCAGCCGGAATTGCCTGTGCTTCGATGTCCCCGTCGTAGAGGGGAATGCCGCGGATGGTGGCGACCTCGAGCGTGGCGCCCTCGGGCATGAGCGAGGTGGCCGCGCGCAGCAGCGCGCTGTTGTAGGAGCCGCGGCGCAGGCTGCCGGAGATTCCGAGCACTTTCGTCATGCAGTTCCCCTAAAGGGTGGCGCAGGACATCTGCCGCGTCGCCCCCGGGCGCGCAGGGTAGGCCGCGTTACTCATCGAGCTTTGCGGCGACGCGGCGATAGGCCTCACGGAACGGAATTCCCTCCCTCACCACGAGGCGGTTGGCTTCCTCGGCGGCATGAATCGCAGGATCCAGCCGGATCGCGGCGGGGCGGAAGGTGAGCGCCTCGATGGCCGGCGGCAGGATCGCAAGTGTCGCGCCCGCCAGATCGATGCCGCGGAACAGCGGGAATTTCAACAGCTGCAGATCGCGCTGATAGCCCGAGGGCAGCTTCGCGCAGATGCCCAGCGCCTCGCTCAGACACGCCTGCGCGCTCGCGGCGCGGCCGCGGATGAGCTCGAACAGGTCCGGGTTTCTCTTCTGCGGCATGATCGAGGAGCCGGTGGTGAACTGCGCGCTCAGCACGAGGAAGCCGAACTCCTGCGTCGCAAACAACAGCACATCGGCGGCCAGGCGACCAAGATCCTGCAGCAGCAGCGTGATCTCGAACAGCAGCTGCGCTTCGGCCTTGCCGCGCGAGAGCTGCACCGCGGTGACCGGCTCGTGCACGGCGGCGAACCCGAGCGCCAGCTGCGTCGCCTGCCGGTCGATCGGCAGCCCCGGGGTGCCGTAGCCGGCCGCGGACCCCAACGGACTCTTATCGATGCGGCGCAGGACCGCCGCGAGTCCTTGCGCATCGTCGCGGATCTCGGCCGCGAACCCGAGCGCCCACAGCGGTACCGAGCTGGGCATCGCCTGCTGCAGGTGCGTGTACCCGGGCAGCAGCGTGTGCGCCTCGCGGCGCGCGAGCGCTTCGAGCGCCTCGGCCGCCTTCACCGCCTCGGCGCTGAGGGTGCCGACCACCTCGCGCAGGTAGAGCCGGATGGCGGTGAGGACCTGATCGTTGCGGGAGCGCCCGAGATGGATGCGTCCGCCGCCGGCGCCGATGCGCTCGGTGAGGCGTCGCTCGAGCGCGGTCTGGCCATCCTCATCCTCGAGCTCGACGTGCCAGGCGCCGCGCGCGTGCTCCTCGGCGAGCGCGGTCAGTGCCGTACGGATCGCAGCCAGATCGGCGCCGGACAACAGCTGCTGCGCGTGCAGCATCTGCGCGTGCGCGAGTGAAGCGCGAACGTCGTAGGGCACGAGGCGCTCATCGAGCGCGTAATCCTCGCCGGCCGTATAACGCAGGACACGTTCATCCAGGGGCGCGCCCTTGTCCCACAGCCGCTTCATGCCACGCCCTGCTGCTCGGCCGGCGGCAGCGCGTGCACGTCGGCCACGATGAGGGTGCCGGTGCCTTCGTTGGTGAACACCTCCCCGAGGATCCCCTCGGGTGACTGGTAGGAGACGACGTGCACACGCTGCACGCCACCGCGCAGAGCATCCTCGATGGCCTTGGCCTTTGGCAGCATGCCGTCGGCGATGCGGCCCTCCTCGCGCAGGCGCTTGAGCCCGGGCACGTCCGTATAAGAGATGAGTGAGCCCGGGTCATTCACATCCCCAAGGATCCCGGGCGCGCCGGTGCACAGGATGAGTTTCTCCGCACCGAGCGCCGCCCCGATCGCCGCCGCGACGGTATCGGCGTTGATGTTGAGCAGCGTCCCGGAGTCATCCGCCGACAACGGGCTCACGACCGGCATCAGGCCGTTGTCAAGGAGCTTCTTCAGCACCGAGGTGTTCACCGCGGCGATGTCCCCGACGAAGCCAAAATCGATGAGCTCGCCCGCGCTGCTCTTCACCGGCGCCCGCCGCTGGGCGCGCACCAGTGCTGCGTCCACGCCGCTGATGCCGACCGCCTCGATCTCCAGCGCGCGGCAGATGGCGAGCACGCGCGTGTTGATGAGGCCGTTGAGCACCATGGCGGTGACGTCGATGGCCTTCTGATCCGTGACGCGGCGACCCTCCACCATGTGCGCGGGCACCCCGAGCGCGGCTGACAGTTCGGTGAGCTGCGCACCGCCGCCGTGCACCAGTACCACGCGCACGCCGAAGTAATGCAGGATCGCGATCTGCTCGATCAGCACACGCGTGGCGTCCGGGTCGGCGAACACCCCGCCGCCGACTTTCACCACAAAGGTCTTGCCCTTGTACAGGCGGATGTAGGGGGCGGCGCTGCGCAGCGCGCGGATGGCGAGAGACTGATCGCTTCTGTGCATGATCATGGCAAGGACTTCCTTGGGCGTTTTAGGGCCGCAGCATCTGGTGGAGCACCGCCATCTGCGCGGGCAGGCGGTTGTAGGCCTCGCGCTGCACGATGCTGCGCGGTCCGTCGAGCACCTCATCGGCGATCGCGGTGTTGCGCCGCACCGGCAGGCAGTGCATGACCCGGCACTCCGGTGCAGCCGCGAACCACTCCTCGCGCACGCACCAGCCGGTGAGCGCCTGGCGCAAGCGCGCATCCGCGGCGGCATCGCCGTATGCACCCGTCGCACCCCATTCCTTGACATACAGCACCTGCGCCCCGGGCAGCGCCTCGGCGCGCTCACTGCTCTCGCGCACCGAGCCGCCCGAGGCACTCGCGGCGCGCCGCGCGCGCTCCATGAGCGGCGCGGGCAGCGCGAAGCCTTCCGGACGCAGCACGATCACCTCCATACCGCGCAGGGCTGCCATGTGCAGCGCCGCTGCCGGCACCGCGAGCGGCAGCGCGCGCGGATGATAGGCCCACGAGAGCACGAAGCGTCCGCCGCGCGGTACCGCCAGATCATCCAGTGTCTTCCAGTCGGCGAGCGCCTGGCACGGGTGATTGACGGCGGACTCGAGGTTGATGAGGGGCTTGTCGGTGAGGGCCGCCATGGCGTTGAAGTTGGTGTCCGCCAGATCCCGCTCAAGATCCTTGCCCTCGGCGAAGGCGCGGATGCCGAGCGCGTCGCAGTAGGAGGCGAGCACCGGGATGCCCTCGCGCACGTGTTCGGCCGCGGCCCCGTCCATGACGACGCCGACGCGGGTCTCCAGCTGCCAGCTGCCCTGGCCGGGGTTGATGACGAAGGAGCTGCCGCCGAGGCGCGCCATGGCCACCTGGAAGGAGGCGAGGGTGCGCAGCGAGGGATTGAAGAAGAGCAGTCCCAGGATCTTGCCCGCGAGCGCGCGCGGCTCGGGCTGCTTCTCCAGGCGCCGCGCGAGCTCAAGCAGCGACAGCACCTGCTCGCGCGTGAAGTCGCCCAGATCAAGAAAGCGCTTCATGGCGGCAGATCGCTGAGCGCATCGCGCAGCATGTCGACGTGCTCTTCCTCGAGAATGTAGGGCGGCAGCAGGCGCAGGATGTGCGGATCGCTCGCGGTACCGGCGAGGATGCCGCCCTCGAGCAGTTCGGCCTGGACTTCCTTGGCCGGGCGGCGCGTGCGCAGACCCAGGAGGAGTCCCTCGCCCTGATGCGCCGTGACCGGACCGGTGAGGCAGTGCGCGCGGATGTAGGCACCGATGCGCCGCACGCGCTCGAGCAGACCCTGTGACTCGATCGCCTCGATCACCGCCTCGATGGCGGCGCACGCCATGGGGCCGCCGCCGAAGGTCGTGCCCAGGGACTCCGGCTTCAGGGTTGCCGTGAGCTGCTCAGACATGAGCAGCGCCGCACACGGGAAGCCGTTGCCGAGCGCCTTGGCGCTCGTGAGCATGTCGGGCATGACCCCGTAGAGCCTGGCGGCGAAGGGCGCGCCCGTGCGGCCCATGCCGCATTGCACCTCATCGAATATGAGGAGCGCGCCGAGCTCATCGCAGCGCCGCCGCAGCGCCTGAAGATACGGCGCCCCGAGGTCGACCGCGCCGGCCAGGCCCTGCACGGGCTCCACGATCACCGCGGCGGTCGCCTCGCTCAGCTGCGCGAGGGCAGCCACATCGCGCCGCGGCAGGAAGCTCACGTCAAAGGGCGCGCGCGGAAAGCCGTACCACTTCTCACGCGCGCCGAAAGTGACCGCGCCGGCGGCGGCCGTGCGGCCGTGGAAGGCGCCCTCGATCGCCGCGATCTGCGGCCGGCCGCTCACGCGCAGCGCGATCCTGAGCGCGTTCTCGTTCGCTTCGGCCCCGCTGTTGACGAAGAACACGCTCGCGAAGGGCAACTGCGCAAAGCGCACCAGGCGCTCGGCGGCGCGCGCACGCACCGGCATCGCGACGGCGTTTGACTGAAAGTTGCACTCCTGCGCCTGGCGGGTGAGTGCGGCGGTGAATCCCGGGTGCGCGTAGCCGAGCGCGGCCACTGCGTGCCCGCCGTAAAGATCCAGCACGCGCTCGCCGCGGCTGTTCGTCAGCCACACGCCGGAGGCGGAGCGCACCTCGAGCGGGTACTGTGAAAACACCGGTGCCAGATAATCGTGCGCGGCGGCCACGGCTGGGGCGCTCGGGGGTGGCATGATGTGTCAGGTCCAGCCCGGCGCCGGCGCGGTTAGCCCGGCGGTCTGCGGCAACCCGAACATGCGGTTCATCCACTGCACGGCACCGCCCGCGGCGCCCTTGTTGAGGTTGTCCAGGGCACACATCACCGCCACGGTGCCGCTCATGACCACCGCGGAGAGGTGCGCGTAGTTGCTCGCCACGACGTCCTTCACCCGCGGCGCCTGGGCGCTGACGCGCACGAAGGGCGCATCGGCGTAGAAGGCGCGCAGGATGCCGAGCAGCTTCTCGGTGTCGAGGGGACGCCTGAGGGCTGCCTGCAGCGTGACGTGAATGCCGCGTGCGAACGGACCTGAGTGCGGCACGAAGGCGAACTCGGCCTCGACCCCGGAGGCCGCGCGCGCGCAGGCGGCGACCTCGGGCACGTGCCGGTGCGCGAGCGCGCTGTAACTGTACAGGTCCCCGTGCCGCAGCGGGTGGTGCGTGCCGGGGACCGGGGTGCGGCCGGAGCCGGTGCTGCCGGTCACGCCACTGACGAACAGCGCCGGCCTCACGAGCCCGCTGGCGAGCAGCGGCACGCTCGCCAGCAGGATCGCGGTCGCAAAGCAGCCCGGGTGGCCGACGTGAGGCGTTGCGAGGGTGTCCAGGTGCTCGGGCACCGCACAGGTGAACTGCGCCAGGCGCCCCGGGGCGCCGTGTGCGTGCGGGTAGACGGCCGCGTAGGCGCTGGCGGAGGCGTAACGGAAATCGGCCGAAATATCGACCACACGCGGGTGCGTGCCGGCCTTCTCCGCCGCGCTGAGCAGCGTGTCGATCAGGCCCGCGGACACCCCGTGCGGGGCGGCGGAAAACACCGCCGCCTGCGGCGCCTCGCACAGGATCTGCTGCACCTGCGCCTGGGAGCTGAAGCGGGTTTGCGGGAACGCGCTCAGCAGGTGCGGGAAGGCCCCCGCCACCGCCTCCCCGGGCTGGCTCTCCGACATCACCGCGGCGAGCGAGAAGTGCGGGTGCGCGCCGATGAGGCGCAGCAGTTCACCTGCGACGTAGCCGCTGCCGCCGAGCACCACCGCGGGAATCGTGCCGCTCATGGCAGCGCGGTCGCCTTCAGCCCGAGCGCCTCGATGACCCGATCCCCGAGGGCCGCGCCGTGACTGAGCGCGTTGCAGGCCGGCACGCCCAGCTGGCTCGTGATGATCTCCACGCCCACCTGGTTGTCGGTCGAAGGTCCGGTGACCACGCACGGCTCGATACCGAAGCGCTCACGCAGCAACTTCACCCCGCCCCAGGCGGCGACCGGGTCATTGGCCGAGAGGATGACGCCGGTGAGCGCCTGGCGGATGTCGGGGCACTCGAGGATCGCATCGACCCCATAAGTGCCAAGGATGCCGTCGCCGAGTTCGAACACCAGCACGTCGGGCTTACCGCCAGCGAGCTCGGTGAGCATGGTGCGCGTCAGCGCCGGTCCGTTGCTGCGCGTGGTCGTGACGATGCCCAGATCGGTGAAGATCGCGCAGCGGCGCGCGCCCGCATCCTCCATCGCCAGGATGTCGCGGCGCAGCGAGACCCCGGTGGCTTTGAAGGCATCGACGGTGAGCCCGCGATGACGCATGCGACTGATGATCGCGCAGGCGGCGGCGGTCTTGCCCGCTTCCATGCAGGTGCCGGCGAGCGCCACGACCGGCACGCCGCGCGTCTCGAGCGGCGCATTCGGGTCGAGGCGTTTGTGTCCGACGCGCGCCGGCACGCCGATGCGCTCGCCCAGGTAGGGAAAGTTGAGTGCGACACCGAGCACGCGGCAGTCAAAGGGCTTGCCCTTGTCCGGATTGATCGAGTCGCACAAGCCGAGCACGCCGCCGATGTTGAGCATCTGGATGATGTCGCCGGGCTGCACGGCGCCGGGTACGTGACCGGAGTAGCCGAACAAGGCCTTGCGGTGCCCGAGGGCGCCGGCGACGATGTCGCCCTTGCCCACTTTCGCCATGCGGCCGCTGACGAGCTCGAGGGTGTTGTAGGTGGACTTGTTGTTGAGCACTTCCACCACCACCACGACGCCTTCCTCGGCCGGAATCTCCGCGGAGATGCGTACCTCGTGGGAGAGGTTGCAGGCCTGTGTTACCGAGGCGAGCTTGTCGACGACGACGCTGCGCATGCCGACCATGGCTTAGGCCTCCTCGGGCGCCGCAGCCGCGCCGGCGCGGGCGTAGAACACCCCCGGCAGCGAGACGATGCGCGAGAACCCGAGCGCATCGCCCGCCGACCACTCGCCCGCGGCTTCCCCGTACACGCCCCTGGAGGCCGCCATCAGCGAGAACGGTGACTCGACCCCGGCGATAAACAGATTCCCGGTCTGCAGCACGAGGTGCACATCCCCCGTCACGCGCTCCTGCGAGCGCACCAGCAGTGCCTCGATGTCACGGCACACCGGATCCAGCAGCTGCCCCTCGTGCACCAGGTCCCCGTAGGGTTGCGCCACGAGCTCCTTGATGCGCTGCTGACGCGCGCTGAGCACCAGCTTCTCAAGTTCGCGGTGGGCGCTCAGCAGCACTTCGGCGGCCGGTGCTTCGAAGGCGACGCGCCCCTTGGTACCGATGATGGTGTCGCCGAGGTGGATGCCGCGGCCGATGCCAAAGGGCGCCGCCAGGGTTTCCAGCGCCTCGATGAGCGCGACCGGCGCCAGCGCCTCCCCGTCGAGGGCGACCGGGCGTCCCTGCAGGAAGCTCAGCACGTGCTTCTCGGCAGCGCGGGGCGTCCGGAAGGCGTTCGGACTCAGGATCCACGCCTCCTCCGGGATGCTGCCGGCGGAGGTGAGGGTTTCCTTACCGCCGATGGTCACGCCCCACAGCCCGCGGTTGACGGAGTACTTTGCCCCGCTCAAGGGGATCGGAAGGTTGCGCTCCTGCAGATAGGCGAGCTCCTCCTCGCGCCGGAAGGCGCGGTCGCGCACCGGCGCGAGCACCGTAAGATCCGGCGCCAGCGTGCGCAGCGCGACTTCGAAGCGCACCTGATCGTTGCCGGCCGCGGTGCACCCGTGGGCCACGACGTCGGTGCCGAGTTTGCGCGCCATGCGCGCGATGGTCTGCGCCTGCATGACGCGCTCGGCGCCCACGCACAAAGGATAAAGCTGCCCGCGGCGCACGTTGCCCATGATGAGAAAGCGCAGCACCTGCTCGAAGTAGTCCGCGCGCGCATCGATCTGGTGGTGGGCGATGGCGCCCAGATCGCGCGCGCGCTCGGCGAGGGTCTGCGCGGCCGCCGCGTCGATGCCGCCGGTATCGACCGTCACGGTGATGACCGGGCGAGCCTGGTTTTCCACGATCCACGGCACGAGGAAGGAGGTGTCGAGCCCGCCGGAATAGGCGAGCACGATGGGCGTGGCGCCCGGGCGCGAGGCAGTGACGGACATGATTTAGACCCGGAAGAGTGTGCGCAGGCGCCCGAGCAGCTCCTGCTGGGCACGTGCATTGGCGGTGGCGATGAAGATGGTGTCGTCGCCGGAGATGGTGCCGGCCACTTCCGGCCACTGCGCCTTATCGATGGCCACCGCCACGCTTTGCGCCGCGCCGATGGTGGTGCGCAGCACCGTGATCGAGGGGCCGGCGCTGCGCAGTTCGCGTACGAACTGCGTCAGGGTGCCGAAGTCGCCGTTGGCGCGCGTCACCTCATCCGCTGGCAGTACGTAGCGACCGCGCGCCTTGAACACGCCCAGATCGCGCAGGTCGCGGCTGACGGAGGACTGCGTGACCGCGTGGCCCTCCTTCTTCAGCAGGCGCACAAGATCGGCCTGCTTGCCGACGAGGCCGCTGCGCAGAATGCGCAGGATCGCGGCACGCCGCTCCAGCGGGTGGGCATCGGTCAGCATGGCGGAAAAGCGTCTCGCATAAAGATGCGCATATTGTGCATTTTAATGCATCGGAGTCAAGAACGGCGGTCGGCCGGGCGCGCTCGAGCGCCGCGGAGAGAGGGCTTTGCGGGGCAAGCGGCTGCGCGGCGCATCGGCCGCTCGGGGGCGCTTTACTTGGAGATGCTGTAGACGAGGTCCGCGCCCTGCGCCTGGCCGAGCTCGGCGCGCACGGTCCAGTGATCCCCGAGCGTGTAGCGCAGCTTGAAGGTGTTCAGGTTCTCCGTGAGGCTGATGCCATAGCTCACGAACAGGCGCGGCGAGAGATACCGCCCGAGCACCAGGGAGGTGTCGTTGGTGACGTCCGATTCCAGGCTCGCTTCCTGGATGCCGACCCACGAGCCGTATTCCTGCGCGAGCATCGCCACGCCCTGCCCGATGGCGAGGTTGCTGCCTTTGTTCTGCGTTGACTCGAGCGAGCCGCCGGCCAGGATCAGCGAGACGATCTGGGACTGCGGCAGCGGCGGGACCGAGGAAAAAGACATGCGCGGCTGCAACAGCGTGCCGCGCACGTTCACATAGGCGGTCACGTCCGGGAAGACCTTCTGGGCCGTGACCTGGATGCCGGGATTGTCGATCGGGCCGCTGAAGTACAACTTGCCGCCCTGGATGTCGAGGAGCCTCCCGTAGGCCATGTACTTGCCGCTCTCGATGTTCAGCTCGCCCTGGGCGCGCGTGATGGCATCGTAGCCACTGCGGATCTGGATGCCGCCACCGAGCTTGGCGCTCAGGCCGAGGGTGTCGATGTTGATGTGATCGCCGAGGGCCAGCCCGATATCGCTCATCACCTCGAAGCGCTTGCTCGGATCCTCCTCTTCGGTGCCCACGATCACCTCATCGTCCGAGGCGCGCACGGCGTTGGTGATGTCCTTGGGCGCAATCTTGGCGTACGGCACGAGCACCTTGCCGGTGACCTCGATCTTGTGTCCGGTGATGGTGAAGTCCAGATCCGGCGAGGCATCGATCTGCGCCTCGGGAATGTCCGCCACGCGCAGGTTGGTGCCCTGCAGGTGAAACTTGCCGTACGGCAAAAGATCACGCCACTCCATGTGCCCGTCGGCGCTCACCGTGCCGGTGCCGGCGCGGGCGCTGCCCTTGAAGTCGAGCCCGCCATCGCTCAGGTGCGCCTCGAGGGCGATCGCGCGCAGCGCGAGGTTCACCTGATACACATCAAGCTCCCCGTTGCTCACCTGGACCGTGCCCGAGAGGCGCGGCGCACCTAAGGTGCCGCTCACCTGCATGTCGGCGTTGAAGTGCCCCGAGGCGCGGTCGATATCCGGAACGTAGAGCGAGACCAGGGCGCAGTCCGCATCCTTGATGTGCAGCTCCCCGCTCACCGGCATGTTCTGCAGCTCCGGCGTCGTGCGCTGCGTGGTGAAGGTGCCGTGCAGGTTGCCGATCTCCCCGCCGCCGATATCCGACTGCGTGGTGATGGTGGTGGGCGCGAGCGTCACGCTGAAGGTGCCCGAGCCGATGCGGGTGTGCTCGATCTTCTTGCTCGCCAGGCGGTGGGCGATCTCGGCGTTGGCGAGCTGCGCACGCAGGCTGCCGAGCACCGGCGTCGTGGCGCCGCCGGAGAGGTGCCCCAGGGCGTCGATGGTCCCCAGGTACTGCACCTCGGGCGTCCTGCCGGCGGTGAGCGCGGCCAGCGGCAGCTCATTGGTCATGACCGTCGTCGACCAGCTCGCCGGCGTCCACTCCCCATCCGCACACACGCTGGCCGGCGCCCCTACCAGGCACAGCCATTCGATGCGCACGTGGTCCAGGGAGGCGAGGAGCCCGACGGGGCGATCCAGCGCAAGGTGCAGCGAGTCGTTGCCGCTGAGTGCAAGCGTGGTCAGCTGACCCCTGAAGCCCCCGGCGCTGTAGGCGCCCTCGGCCTGCGCGGCCGCGGCGATGCCCGGCGCGCTCGCGCTGAAGTGCACCGTGTAGGCACTCGGTGGCCCGCGCAGGGTGAGTATCGCGGCGCTGAGCGTGCGCTCCTGGTAGGTGAGCTGGTGCAGCTGCACATCGATCTTCGACTCCTTGCCCGCCGCCTCGGGTTCGAAATCGACGTCGGCGTCGAAGGCCTTGAGCTTGATGCCCTGGTAATCGATGTCGAGGCCGTGTGCGACCCCGATGACGGCCGGATCGCTGAAGGTGCCCCCGAGGGTGCCCGAGGCCTTCAGCTGCCCGCGGCTGCCGGGGCTCAAGAGACTCAGGTCCTGGGCACTCACGGCAAAGCGCAGGTCCATGCGATCGTCGATGTGCCCGTCGAGTGCGAGGGTGGCGCTGCCGAGGCCGACGCGCAGGTTGCTGAACCCCCAGGTCTTGCCGGCGCGCGTCACGGTGCCCGCGCCGCTCGCGGTGGCCCCGCGCAGCTTGCCGCTCAGGGCACTGAAGGAGGCATTGAGTGTGCCTTTGGCATCAAAGCCGCTGCCCGAGGCGCTGTAGTCGAACGTGACGCTGCCGGGCAGATCGGCACGCAGCTGCGCCGGATCGATGCCGCTGGCGTGACCGCTCACCGACCAGGTGTCCTGCGGCGCCCAGGTGACCTTGCCGCTGGCGCTCATGTGGCCGCCGTAGAGATCCACTTCCGCGCGCTCAAAGGCAAAGCCGTCCTTATCGAGCATGCCGGTGATGTCCACCGGCATCACCGGCAGATCCAGCGCGCGCGCATCGCCGCTGACGTGCACGCGGTACGGCATCACCCCCTCGAGGGCGAAGGTACCTGCGCCGCTGCGCACCACGACGTCGCGGCCGATGAGCGGCCAGCGGAACTCGTTCCAGCTGCCCTTGAGGTCCAGCCGCGGGCCGTTGTCCACGATCGCGATCGTGCCCGCGCCGCTCGCACGGGCTCCGGAGTCGATGTGACGCGCCTCCATGCGCTTCGCGCTGAGCACACGGTTCGCGAAGCCGCCCTCAAACTGCACGTCAAACATCCCGGCATGCAGCCCGGTGGGGTTGACGGCGCCCTGCGCGCGGAAGAGGGCGCTGTCGCCGGAGCCGGCGAGGTTGCCGGTGATGCTGCCGAGCGGACCCGCCACCCCCCAGGCGCTGAGCTCAAAGCGGTGCACGATGGCGTTGGCCACCCAGTGAAAGTGGTTGGTCAGCTCAAGCAGCTGCCCGTTGAGGTCGCCGCGGAAGGGGCTCTCGATGCGCGCCATCACCTGCAGCCGGTTCAGATCCCCGCGCGCGCTGCCATCGAGCACGTACGCCGGCTGCCCCGGCGGCTGCCAGTCGAGGTGGCCGCTGACGTTCAGCCCGAGCGGATCGGTGGCGAGCAGCTCACCGATGGCACTCACGTGCGCGCCTTCGAGCAGCCCCTCCGCCTGGAAGAGCCGGATGCTCTTGTGACGAATGACGGCCGCGCCGTTGATCTGCGTGACCGAGAGCTTAAAGCCGTTGTAGAGGCTCAGGTCCGCCCGCTTCACGTGCGCCTCCTCGGCGCTGATCAGCAGCCACGAGGGCAGGAACAGCGGCGGGGAAGGGGTGGGTGGGTGCACGCGGCGCTTCACCTCGATCGTCGCGCGCCCGACGCTGCCGTAAGTGGCGCGGATGGTCTGCAGCAGAAGCGGTGCGAGCGCCACGCGCGCGTCGATGTCCTCGAACCTCAGGTGCACCAGTTCCTGATCGATCTCGACGCGCTCGACGTGCAGGCCATGCGCGACGGTGCCGCTGAGGCCTGCGATCTGCAGCTGCACGCCGGCGATCTGGCGTGGCAGGTGCCGCACGATGAACTGCGCGCCGCTCGTGGTGTAGAGCGCGCACCACACGAGCACCAGCGGCCCGAGGATCAGCGTCACGATCAGTGCGCTCGCCAGCGCGAGAACTCCCTGGCGCAGGGTGGGTTTGCGCATCACAGCTTCGGGGAGAAATTGATGTGCAGCCGCGGGCTGCTGGGCGTGCAGTTGCCGAAGTTGGCCGGCGGCTGGCACGGCTCGTACAGCGCCTGCGCGATGTCGACGCCGAGGGTGAGCACCGGCAGGCGCACCCGCAGGCCGATCCCGACCGAGTAGGCGAGGTGCGTGCCGAAGTGATCAAAGGCGTTGCCGTAGTCGAAGAAGGTGGCAATACCGAGGTTATTCGGCAGATCCCGGATGACCTCGGCCGTGCCGGTGATCACATCCTTGCCGCCGACCTTGATGTAGGTCTGCACCGCCTGGCAGCTGCCGTTGGGATTTTTCAGGAACTGGCCGTTCGGCCCGGTGGTGCAGACCGCCTGCAGGGGCGAGAGGTCGTTGTAGGCGAAGCCGCGCACGCTGTTGTCGCCACCGGCGAAGAAGCGAAACACGGTCGGCAGATCGCTGAACTCCGATACGAGCGTGGCACCGGCTTCGGCGCGCAGCAGCAGGTGCCATTTTTTCGCGATCGGAAACACCCGCTCCGCCTGCAGGTGGGCCTGGACCCAGTTGGAGTTGGAGCCAAGGGAGCTGTGCGAGCCTTTGATCTCGAGGAACAGCGGGTGCTCGAAGAGCGGCTCGCCGAGGTAGCCCTTGGGCACGGAGGCGAGGTCCACTTCCGGCACGAGCAGGGTGTCGGTTTGATCCCCGGCGATCGATTCACTCGTGGTGTGTACGGCGTTTACCGTCCACACGTGCTGCCAGCCGTTGGTCACCGCCGTAACGGCCGGACCGATAGACTGCGTGATGGTGGTCACATCGCCCCAGTCGCGCTGCTCGATGCTGCCGCGCATGCTGAAGCTCTCCACCGCCGGATCGCCGATGGGAATGGTATAGCGGCTCTGCAGGCTGTATTTGGTGACCTGCGCGGCCTGCACCGCGACGGAGAAGGTATGGCCGCTGTCATTGAGGCGGTGATCCTCGAAGCCGACCGTGCCGCGCGGGCCGGTGTCGGTGGCGTAGCCGGCGCCGATCGAGTAGCGGTGACGGCGGCTGGCATCGGCACGGATGCTCACCGGGACGGTGTGGTTCTCGCGGTCCGGGTCACCCGGCAGCACCTCGAGGTTGGCGAAGTACTGGGAATCATCGAGCGCGAACTGGGTGCGCAATACTTCCGTGAGGTCGAACGGGTCACCCTCGTGATAGCGCAGGTAGCGGCGTACCAGGCTCTCCTTCACCACCGCCTGCTTGATGCTCGTCGCACCGAAGCGATAGCGCACCCCGGTATCGAGCTCCAGGGCAATGTCCGCCTTGTGAGAGGGGGGATCCACGACGAGCTCGTTGCGGATCAGGCGGGCATCCAGGTACCCGTAGGTGGCCGCCGTGCGCTGCAGGTCGCTCTTGATGTCCTCGTAGGCCTTGTGGTTCAGACGCGCGCCGCTCTTGAGCGGCAGATGGCGCAGGATGCGCTGGAACAGCGGGTCGCTGCCGCCCGGACCATCGACGCGCACGTCCAGATGATCGATCAGCACGGGGGCGCCGGGCGTGATGTTCACGGTGACGTGCCAGATTCCATTCTCCTGGTTCACGCTCGACTCCACCTGCGGCTCGTAGTACCCGAACGGCCGCAATGCTGCGTCCACCTCGCGCTCGACGCGGTTGTGCAGCCGCTCGACCACGTCGGGGGAGAGCTCCGCTCCGCCCTTCTTGTAGCGCTCGAAGCTCAGGTACGCGACCACATTGTTGCGCAATTCCTCATCGACACCGCGGATCTCCACCTCAACACTGCTGGCAGCCTGCGCAAGAGGGGCGGCGAGCAGACACAGGATGACCGCCGGGGTCCGCCTGTGCCGTCGACGAGCCCGCGGCAAGTGGTTGCGCTGCGCCATCTAAAGCGTGTGTTCTTAAGAAATTCCCGGAATTCTAGAGCCTTGCGAGCGAAGGCGCTTGCAGCAATCAGAGTCGGCGCGGGGCGTACAGGTTCCGCGGCACCCTCACGGCCACTCGCCGGGATTCAGCTGAAATTCAGTTTCGCCGCAGCGCTCGCCCCGCGAATCGAAGCGCCGCTCGGCCAGGTAGAGCCGGCCCTGCGGCTCAAGCAGCAGCACCGTCGAGGAACGCGTGCCGTAGTCGGGGTGCTGTACGAAGGGCGCCGAGAGAACCCGCTCCCACTCGCGTGTGAGTCCGGTCTGCGGCAAGAGGGCATCCTCGGCCACGCGCGCCCGATCATTCAGTAACGTGAACAGCTCCTCCGGGCTGTGCCGAGCCTGCCGCAGCCAGTGCGCAAAGCCTGCGCGTACGCGCGCCAGTTTCGGCCAGGGGGTATCGAGGAACTCGTTGGACAGTCCGTACACGCCCGGGGGCAGCTCGTGGGCGAACGGCGTGGCGCGGTTGCACCCGTACCAGAGCGAGTGCTCATCGGCGAGCAGCAGGTTGAAACCGGAGTAGCCGCTCGCCTGCGCTGCCAGGGCGGGGAAGAACCGCGCCGCACTGCCGGGCGAGCTCAGAAACTGCAGGATCAGCTCCCCGCGCGAGGGCGCCCCGGGCTGCGGGGGCTGCAGGTCGCGGAAGTTGGTTACAACGCCGAAGCGGCGGGTGCGATCGAGTCCGAGCCAGGTGCCCCCGGCGCGCAGATCGCGCCCCGCGAGGATCTCCTGCGGCGCGGGCCACTTGCCGAGCGCGGCGGCCGGGCGCTCGTGATACTCGTCGCGGTTGGCGGCGACGACCAGGCGGTAGCGCGGATGCGCGCGCCACGCGAGCACCAGCAGACACATGCCTTAGGCCGCACCCTTCAGCCAGGTCTCAATCAGGTGCCACGAGATCGATTGCGTCGGCGGCGCCAGCGCTTCGCCGGAAGCGATCTGCGCGCGCGTGAACCAGCGCGCGTCCTCGAGTTCCCCGCCGACGTGCACCGTGCTGCCGGGTGCGGCGCTGGCGAAGAAGCCCACCATGAGCGAGGCCGGGAAGGGCCAGGGCTGCGAGGAGTGGTAACGCACGTTGCTCGCCGCGACGCCGGTTTCCTCCAGCACTTCACGCACGACCGCATCCTCGAGGCTCTCGCCCGGCTCGACGAAGCCGGCGATGGTCGAGTAGCGGCGTGCGGGCCAGCTCGCCTGCCGCCCAAGCAGTGCCCGTTCGCCATCGCTCACCAGCACGATCATCGCCGGGTCGAGGCGCGGGAAGAATTCCTGCGCACAGGCCGGATTGGAGCACAGGAGCACGTGCCCCGCACGGACGGACACGGTGGCGGCGCCGCAGACGCCGCAGTGCCGTTGCCGCGCCCGCCAGATCCCGAGCGCCCGTGCATAGGCCACCAGCGCCGCCTCATCCGCCGCCAGCATCGGTGCGAGGGGCCGCAGCTCCTCAAAGCGCGTCCCCGGCGGTAGCTGCACCGCGCGTTCCGGGGGCAGATCAACCATGACGACCGGCGCGCCCCGAAAGCTGCCGAGCCAGAGAAGCTCCGCATCGGACGCGGCGCGCACCAGCGGGGCCTCCGTCCCCAGCAGCGCCAGCGCCGGTTCGGGCTCGAGCTTGAGCAGCTGCGCGCTGCGCTGCCCGATCAGGAAGCGGGTGTTCGGGTCCGCGCGGGCCACGGCAATCCAGTTCGGGTCCTCGCGTGCCTCAGCACGCCGCTCAAGATACGGACCGGAGAAGAAGTTAGCCCGATAGGGATCCATGAAGAGGCGCCCGCCGTTTTTTCGGCCCCGGCGGCGGATTCTAGCAGCGCGACTCGGTGAGCCCGGTACAGTGGTAACAGCGCTTGGCGCGCAGCGCAAAGGGCTCGCTCACCACGAGCGCGCCGCAGCCGCCGCACCAGCCAATGCGCAGCTGCTCACCGCGCGTGAGCGCGGCGGCGAGAAACACCGCGTGCTCGAAGGAGATGAGGGCCGCCGGCCGCGCCAGGCGGTAGGCTTCGAACGCCGTGCACAGCAGCGCCCCGCGCGCGAGCCCCGGGAGCGAGCCGGGTGCCTCCGGCTCGGGCGCGTAGCCGAGCACCCCGAGCAGCCACAGCGCGGTCGCGAGCGCCACGGTTTCCTCCTGCAGGCGCAGCGACCGGGTGAAGTAGGCGATCTGGTGTGGCGACTTGCCGCGATGGCGCGGCATCTCGCGGCGTGCGTCCCCGAGATAGGAGCGGTAGAGCTTGCGGATGCGGTCATCCGTGAGGCCGGTCCAGGCGCGGATGGTCTGGGTGCGCGCCTCGTGGCGCAGGAAGCGCAGCGCGAGTTCCATGCGCAGGCGCTCGCGATGATAACGATCGTCGGTGATACGCATGGCGGAGGCTCTTGCGCGGACCAGTGTGCCATTTTGGGAGCAGTCATCCAAATTTCCCACTCACAAATTTGGTAAAAAATACACAAATCCGTGGATGGCATTTTGCGCTCCGGCGGCTACCATGGCGCAAGCGGTCCTGCCGGAGGCGTGTCATGGTGCTGCAGTGCGAGATGGAATATGCGGGCGGCGAAGCACACGAGGGCTGGCTGCGCGGCGCGACGCTCGCATCCTTGAGCGAGTTGAATGCAGAGTGCCTGGAGTTAATCGCGCAGCAAGCGCGCGCAACGCCCGGCAGTGTGCTGCTGGCAGAATTCGCGCGCGGCTGGGCGCTACTCGATCCGCCGGCGCGGCAGCGCGCCGCGGGCTGTCTTTATCTGCTCCTCGATGCCGGCTTCGCCGCTCCGCAGCACTGGCACACGCACACGGCGCGGGAGGTTGCGGACGCTGACGGCGGCCCTTACGCGCCGTTCTTTACCGTGCCGGCCGCCGCAGACGTGGCGCAGGCGGTGTTCACCTTCGCCTGGCATCTCACGCGCTGTCAGTCCGCCGCGGCGCGCCTGCTGCTCGGGATGCCCGCGGCCTGTGTTGCGGGGCTGGCGCGCCACACGCTCGGGCAGGTGCGCACGCTCGCTGCCCGCCATCCGCGCTGGCTCAGGCCGCGCTGGGACGCGCACCCGGACATGTGGCGACAGTTCCTCGGCGCGGCCGCCGCGGGCGAGGCCACCGCGCTCGAGCGTGCACGCCTGCGCGGACAGACCCTGCTCGCGGCCGAGGCGCGCCGGCCGGCGCCGCTCAGCCGCGTGGCTCGCAACGCCCCCGAATGCGCCGCGGAATTCGTCCTGGGCCACGCGCGCGGTGCCTGAAGTGGCGAGCGGCGCGGCGGTGGCGCCAGAGTGTCCGTTTTTGACGGCTTTGCGTCCCGGCAAGCGCTGGCCGTGATGCGCCGGCTGCCCGAAGATGAGGACCCGTATCACCCTCGCAGGCCCAGGATCATGAAGCAGGCGCTCCTCGTGGTGGACGTGCAGGAATCCTTCCGCAGCCGGCCGTATTTCCGTGCCGATGAGCTGCCGCGGTTTCTGGGCAACGTGCAGTCGCTGATCAATCGCTGCCAGGCGCGCGGCATCGAGGTGGTCCAGGTGTTCCACCGCGAGCTCGATGAGAACCCGGCGAATTCCTTCACGCTCGCCTCGGGGCAGGTTCGGGCGATGCCCGAGCTTGCGGTCAAGCCGGATGTCGTCATCTACAAGCACGTGCACTCGGCGCTGTTCGGTACGGCCGAGGCGGGGGCGACGCTTGAGAGCTGGCTGCGCGCGCACGGGATCGGGGAGGTGCTGATCAGCGGCATCCGCACCGAGCAGTGCTGCGAGACCACCGCGCGCCATGCATCGGATCTCGGTTTCCAGGTGCGCTTCGTGAGCGATGCGACGCTCACCTTCCCCATGCACACGCGTGCGGGTCGGGAGGTGTCGCCTGCGGAAATTTGCGAGCGCACGGAGATGGTCCTCGAGGGGCGTTTCGCGCAGGTCGTTTCCAGCGCCGGCGCGCTGACCTGAACGCACCGGCGCGCACCCTTGCGCTGCGCTTCAGTAGATGGCGATGTCGCGGCGGCCGTTTGAGTCGCGTGCCCCGCGAAACATCCCCTCGGTGCTGAAATCCATGACGATGCGCCCGGCGTGATCGACACCGATCAGGCCGCCGTCGCCGCCGAGGCCGCGCAGGATTTCGTGCAGCATCTCGCGCACCGCAAGCTCAAGACCGATACCGCGATACTCGACCGCCGCGCACACGTGGTGGGCCGCCACGGCGCGGATGAAATACTCCCCGTGCCCGGTTGCAGATACCGCGCACACGCCGTTCTTGGCGTAGGTGCCCGCACCGATGATCGGGGAATCCCCGACGCGTCCCGGACGTTTGTTGGTCATGCCGCCGGTGGAGGTGGCGGCGGCGAGATTGCCGGCGGCATCGCGCGCCACCGCGCCGACCGTGCCCTGGGTGCTCGGCGGCACCAGGTCCGAGACGCGCTCGCCGCGCTGCTCGAACTGCAGCTGCTCCAGGCGCTCGGCGGTGCGGAAGTAGCGGTTGGGCACGAGCGCCAGGCCCTCCTCGAGCGCGAACTCCTCCGCCCCGGCACCCACGAGCAGCACGTGGCGTGACTTCTCCATCACGTGGCGCGCCAGTTCCACCGGGTTCTTCACGTGGCGCACGGAGGCGACCGCACCGGCGCGCATCTGCTGGCCGTCCATGATGGCGGCATCCAGCTCAGCGGCGCCGTCGCGGGTGAGCGCCGCGCCACGCCCGGCGTTGAACAACGGATCATCCTCGAGGATGCGCACCGCGGTGGCGACCGCATCCAGACTCGTGCCGCCCTGCTCGAGCAGCGCGTAGCCCGCATCAAGGGCGGCGGCTAATCCTGCGCGGAAGCGCTGCTCGCGCTCGGCGGACAGCGTGGCGCGCGGTACGGCGCCGGCGCCGCCGTGAATGGCGATGGCATGCATAGGCGGCTTCCTAGGGGGTGTCGCGGTACATGGCGATCTCGCGGCGGCCGTGCGCATCGCGCGCCCCGCGGAACATGCCGACGCTGTTGAAATCCATGACGATATTGCCGGCGGGGTCGAGCGCGATCACGCCGCCTTCACCGCCGGCGGCGCTGAGCTTCTGGATCACCTCGGTCACCGCCTGCGCGAGCGTCAGGTGCTTGTACGAGATGAGCGCGCAGATGTCGTGCGCCACCACCTGGCGGATGAAGTACTCGCCCTGGCCGGTGCCGGAGACCGCGCAAGTGGCGTTATCCGCGTAGGTGCCCGCGCCGATAAGCGGGCTGTCCCCGACGCGGCCGCGGTGCTTGTTGGTCAGACCGCCGGTGGAGGTGGCCGCGGCGAGATTGCCGGCCCGATCAAGGGCCACCGCGCCCACGGTGCCGCTGCCGGGACCTGCCGCGGGCCGCGTCTCCTCGGCGTGCCGTGCCTCCTCGAGTTCGGCGCTGCGGGCGCGCGTGCGAAAGTAGCCGCGCGGCACCAGTATCACGCCCTGCTCGAGCGCGAACTCCTCCGCGCCGTCAGAGACCAGCAGCACGTGCGGGCTGCGCTCCATGACGAGGCGCGCCAGCTCGATCGGATTCTTCACGTGACGCACGGCAGCCACCGCCCCGGCACGCGCTCCGTGCCCGTCCATGATCGCCGCATCCAGCTCCGCATCCCCGTCCTGGTTCAGGACCGCACCGCGGCCGGCGTTGAACTGCGGATCATCCTCCATCAGGCGCACCGCCGCGGTCACCGCATCCAGGCTTGTGCCGCCGCGCTCGAGGACGGCGTAGCCGGCATCCAGCGCTGCCGCGAGACCGGCGCGGTAGGACGCCTCTTTTTCGGGCGTCATCTTCGCGCGCGCGATGACGCCCGCACCACCATGGATCGCGATCGCGATGCCCGGCGGCGGCGGGGGTGGCACCGCGCCGTGAACGGGCGCGATCAGCAGCAAAAGAGTGGCAATTGCAGGCAGCTGGGGGCGCGACATTTTGTTCTCCACGCGGCTATGATCGAAGCCGCACCCGGCCGACACACACACGGGGTCCGCCAGGCTCGCTCCTCGTTCTGACGGTGAATCTTAAAGTGAAAACCGCCCCCCCGCAGCGGATCCGCAGTCTCTTGGTCGCCAATCGGGGCGAAATCGCCATTCGGGTGATGCGCGCGGCCAGCGAGCTGGGGCTGCGCACGGTGGCGGTCTACTCGCACGAGGATCGTTTTTCCCTGCACCGGACCAAGGCCGACGAGGCCTACCTCGTCGGCCGCGACAAAGGACCGGTCGAGGCGTACCTCGACATCGCCGACATCCTGCGCATCGCGCGCGAGGCAGGCGTCGATGCGATTCACCCCGGTTACGGCTTTCTGGCCGAGAACCCCGAGTTCGCGCAGGCCTGTGCGGCGGCCGGCGTGAACTTCGTAGGGCCCGGGCCTGCCACCTTGCGGCTGCTCGGCAACAAGGTCTCCGCGCGCGAGCTCGCCGTGTCCGCCGGCGTTGCGGTGATGCCGGCCACCCCGGCGCTGCCGCGCGCGGCGGCCACGTGGGCGCAGCTTGCGCAGGCGGTCGGCTATCCGCTGATGCTCAAGGCGAGCTGGGGTGGAGGCGGGCGCGGCATGCGCGTGGTGGAGGAGGAGGCGCAGCTCGCCGAGCTCGCTGCCGCTCGCGCGGCGTGAGGCGCACGCGGCCTTCGGCAACGACGAGGTGTATCTTGAGAAGCTGGTGCGCCGCGCGCGCCACATCGAGGTGCAGATCCTCGGGGACGAGTACGGCACGCTCGTGCACCTGTACGAACGCGACTGCACCGTGCAGCGGCGCAACCAGAAAGTGGTGGAGCGCGCTCCGGCGGTGTTTCTCGATGAGGCGCAGCGCGAGGAGCTGTGCGCCGCGGCGCTCAGGATCGGGCGCGCCGCCGCCTACCGCAATGCCGGCACGGTGGAGTTCCTGCAGGACGCCGACAGCGGCCGTTTCTACTTCATCGAGGTCAATCCGCGCATCCAGGTGGAACACACCGTGACCGAGTGCGCGACCGGCATCGATCTGGTCAAGGCACAGATCCGCATCGCCGCCGGCGCGCGCATCGGTACGCCGGAAAGCGGCGTGCCGCCCCAGCAACAGATCCGTATCAGCGCCCACGCACTGCAATGCCGCATCACCACCGAGGATCCGGAAAACAACTTCATCCCCGACTACGGCAAGATCACCGCCTACAGCAGTCCCGCCGGCTTCGGCGTGCGCCTGGATGCCGGCACCGCCTACACCGGCGCCATCATCACGCGCTCCTACGACTCGCTGCTGGTGAAGGTAACCGCCTGGTCCCCGACCGCGGAAGAGACCATCGCGCGCATGCACCGGGCGCTGTGGGAGTTTCGCATCCGCGGCGTCGTGACCAACCTGCGCTTCCTTGATCAGCTCATCACGCATCCGCGCTTCGCGCAGGGCGAGTACACCACGCGCTTCATCGAGGAGACGCCCGAGCTGCTGCACTCCCCGCGCAAGCGCGACCGCGCGACGCCGCATCCTCAGCTTCATCGGCAGCACCATCGTCAACGGCAACGCCGAAACCCGCACCCGCGTGCGCCCGGGCGGCTTTGCGAGCGTGCGCCTGCCGCCCGGCCCGCTGCCCGCGCCCGCGCCCGGCACCAAGCAGAAGCTCGAGGAGCTCGGACCTGCCAGGTTCGCGCAATGGATGCTCGCCGAGGAGCGCGTGCTCTTCACCGACACCACGCATGCGCGATGCGCACCAGTCACTGCTGGCTACGCGCCTGCGCACGCGTCGACATGGCGGCGATCGCCCCGTACTACGCGGCGCTCCTGCCGCAGCTGTTCTCGGTGGAATGCTGGGGTGGGGCGACCTTCGATGTCGCGCTGCGCTTTCTGCGCGAGGACCCCTGGCAGCGCCTCGCGCAGCTGCGCGAGCTGATGCCGAACCTCTTGCTGCAGATGCTGCTGCGCTCGGCCAACGCGGTCGGTTACGCCAATTACCCCGACAACGTGGTGCGCTTCTTCGTCGCGCGCGCCGCCGCGGCCGGCGTCGACGTCTTTCGCATCTTCGACTCGCTCAACTGGGTCGAGAACATGCGCGTGGCCATCGATGCGGTGGCCGAGAGCGGCAAACTGTGCGAGGCGGCGCATCTGCTACACCGGAAATCTAAGCGACCCGCGCGAGAAGAAATACACGCTCGACTACTACCTCTCGCTCGCGCGCGAGCTCAAAGCCGCCGGCACGCACGTGCTCGGCATCAAGGACATGGCGGGGCTGTGCCGGCCGCGGGCCGCCTATGCGCTCGTGAAGGCGCTCAAGGAGGAGATCGGGCTGCCGGTGCACTTTCATACCCACGACACGAGCGGCATCGGCGCGGCGAGCGTGCTCGCGGCCGTCGCCGCCGGCGCCGATGCGGTCGATGCGGCCATCGATGCCATGAGCGGGCTTACCTCGCAGCCGAACCTGGGCTCGATCGTCGAGGCGCTGCGCTTTGGCGCGCGCGACGCCGGCATCGATCCGGACAAGCTGCGGCGCGATCTCCGCCTACTGGGAGCAGGTGCGCCGCTACTACGGGGCCTTCGAGAGCGACCTGCGCGCCGAGCGCCTCGGAGGTGTACGTGCACGGCATGCCCGGCGGGCAGTACACGAACCTGCGTGAGCAGGCGCGCGCGCTCGGCATCGATGAGACGCGCTGGCCGGAAGTGGCGCGCCGCCTACGCCGACGTCAACGCCATGTTTGGCGACATCATCAAGGTGACGCCGACCTCCAAGGTGGTCGGGGATCTTGCGCTGCTCATGGTCAGCTCCGGCCTCACCCGCGAGAAGGTGCTCGATCCGCAGGTCGAAGTCGCATTCCCCGAATCGGTGGTGCAGTTCTTCCGCGGTGATCTTGGCCAGCCCTACGGCGGCTTTCCAGCGGCGCTGCAGAAAAAGGTGCTCAAGGGGGCCGCCGCGCTCACACAGCGCCTCGGCGCGTTGCTGCCACCGGCGGATCTGTCCGCCGAGCGCGCCCGCATCCAGCAGCAGCTGCCGCGGCCGGTGACCGATGAGGACCTCGCCTCCTATCTTATGTACCCGCGCGTCTGGCTCGACTACGCGCGCACGCGCGCGCTCTACGGAGACCCGGCGATTCTGCCCACCCCGGTGTTTTTCTACGGCATGGAGCCGGGGCAGGAGATCACCATTGACCTCGAGCGCGGCAAGACGCTCATCGTGCGCTATCGTGGCGAGCAGCGAGCCGCACGAGGATGGCACGCGCACGGTGTTCTTCGAACTCAACGGCCAGCCGCGCTCGGTGCGCGTGCCCGATGAGGCCCAGGTCGCCCGCCACCCCCCGCCGCGCAAGATCGAGCCGGGCAACCCAGCACAGGTGGGCGCGCCGATGCCCGGTGTCGTAGCCAGTGTGGCGGTTGAGCCGGGCGCGCAGGTGGCGCGCGGGGATCTGCTGCTCACGCTCGAGGCGATGAAGATGGAAACCGCCGTGCGCGCCCCGTGCGCCGGGGAAGTGCTCGAGGTGCTCGCGCGCGCCGGTCAGGCGGTCGATGCGCGTGACCTGCTGGTGCTGCTGCAGCCGGAGGCAAGTGCAGCTTAGACGCTGTCCTTCAGTGCGATCGCAGGATCTGCGAGCTTCGCCAGATCCGGGCGCGCGTGCGCGGCGATGAGTTTGCGGGCCGCCATCTGGTCCTTGGGGGCGTTGATGCTGTCGATCGCAACGAGCTCCCCGCCGCGCAGGTAGCAGGCGCTGAAGCTGCGGCTCGCAGGCGCGCCGCGCAGGATGAGCGTGTCGTAGCCGTGGCCGACCCCGACGATGATGAGCTTCAGGTCAAACTGATCCGACCAGAACCAGGGCACCTTGTCGTGCGGCGTCGGGGTGCCGAGCATGTTCAGTGCCACGGTCGTGCCCTGCTCGAATGCGTTGTCCACCGATTCCAGCCGCAGGTGCTTGCCGTACTGGCGGTTCAGGTGACTCGCGCAGTCCCCGGCGGCCCAGATGCCTTCCTCGACTCGTGCGGCAGTATGCATCCGTGAGCACGCCGTTCTCGCACTCAAGTCCGGCCGCCCGGGCCAGTTCATCGGCGGGGGCGACGCCGACGCCGACGAGCACCAGGTCAGCCGGGTGCTCAGCGCCCTCCTCAGTGAGCACGCAGCTCACGCGCCCGTGCGCATCCGCGCGCAGCGCGCGCACGCGCGCGTTGCAGTGGATGCGCACCCCCGCACGCGCGTGCTCGGCCTGATAGAAGGCGGAGACTTCCGCGCAGGTGACGCGCGCCATGACGCGCTCGGCCATCTCGAGCACGGTCACCTCCAGGCCCCGCTCGCGTGCGGTCGCGGCCACTTCGAGCCCGATGTAGCCGCCGCCGATGATCACCAGGCGCCGACCCGCGCCCGCCTCGGCGCGGATCCGATCGACGTCGGCGATCGTGCGCAGGGTGTGCACGCCGGCAAGCTGCGCCCCGGGTACGGGCAGGCGGCGCGGACGGCTGCCGGTGGCGAGCAGCAGCGCGTCGTAGGGCAGCGCGAGCCCGTCCTCCAACAGCACCTGGCGCGCGCGCGGGGCGATCTCGGTGACGCGCCGGCCCAGGTGCGTGATGACCTGGTGCTCGGCGTAGAACGGGGCGGGACGGATGAGCAGCCGCTCGCGCTCGAGCGCGCCTGCCAGATACTTCTTGGAGAGCGGCGGTCGCTGGTAAGGCAGCCACGGCTCCTCCCCGAGCAGGGTGAGCTTCCCCGTGAAGCCCTTGCGGCGTAGGGTATCCACGGTCTGCACTGCCGCCTGCCCGGCCCCGACGATCACGATCTGTTCGTACATTCGCACGAAGAATAGCCCATGATCGGGCGCCCCCGGCGCACCAGCCCAGCGCGGCGCGCGCTCAGGGTCGCCCCAGGATGGTGCGCCGAGCGGGGGCGCGGCGCGGCGGCCGCAGCGCCGGCGCTGCGTTTTGGCTGCATTCGACTGCGTGGCATGAAAACTGCAAAATCCCTCGCGCCGTGAGTCCCGCCCCCCAGACGGAGAGTCCCATGAAACTGGTCACCGCCATCATCAAGCCCTTCAAGCTCGACGACGTCCGCGCCGCGCTCTCGGACATCGGCGTCTCGGGCATGACGGTGACGGAGGTGAAGGGGTTCGGGCGCCAGCGCGGGCACACCGAGCTGTACCGGGGGGCCGAGTACGTGGTGGACTTCGTACCCAAGACCCGCATCGAGGTCGCCGTGCGCGGGGACCTGGTGGACCAGGTGATCGAGGCGATCATCAAGTCCGCCAAGACCGGCAAAGTCGGGGACGGCAAGATCTTCATCACCGACATCGAGCGCGTCATCCGCATCCGCACGGGCGAGACCGATGATGCCGCGCTCTAGCTGAGGCGCCATAGGCCGCGACCCGCGCGGCGCGCTATCCTGCGCCTCCTATGCCAGTCGCGATCCGTTTCCACGAGTACGGCGGACCGGAAGTCCTGCGGGTCGAGGAGTTCCATCCGGGCAAGCCCGGCCCCCGCGAGGTGCAGGTGCGGCACACCGCGATCGGCCTCAATTACATCGATGTCTACGACCGCACCGGGCTTTACGCGGTGCAGCTGCCGAGCGGCCTCGGGCGCGAGGCCGCAGGCATCGTCACGAGCCTCGGCCGCGGCGTGCGCGGCTTTCGCAGCGGCGAGCGCGTCGCCTACGTCATGCCCACCCCGGGGGCGTACAGCGACCTGCGCAACGTGCCGGCCGAGCGCCTGGTGAAGGTGCCGCGCGGGGTTTCCGATGAACAGGCCGCCGCGCTCATGCTCAAAGGTCTCACCGCACACTTTCTCATCCGTCGCACCTACAAGGTCCAGCGCGGCGACACGATCCTGGTGCATGCCGCCGCCGGTGGCGTAGGTCTCATCCTGTGCCAGTGGGCGAAGGCCCTCGGCGCAAAGGTGATCGGGGTCGTCGGCAGCGAGGCGAAAGCGGAGATTGCCAAGAAGCACGGCTGCCGGCACGTGCTCATCTCCGGGCGCGACGAGCTGGTCGCGAGCGTCAAGGCGCTCACCCGCGGCACCGGTGTTGCGGCCGTGTACGATGCGGTCGGCAAGGACACCTTCATGGACTCCCTTGACTGCGTGCGGCGCCTGGGCATCATGGTGAGCTACGGCAACGCCTCGGGGCCGCCGCCGGCGGTGAGTCCGCTCGAGCTTGCCAGGCGCGGCTCGCTCTTTCTCACCCGTCCCTCGCTCTTCAACTATATCGCGACGCGCGCGGAGCTCACCTCCGCGGCGCGTGAGCTGTTCGCGGCCGTGCGGGCGAAGAAGGTGCGCGTGCTGATCGGCCAGAAGTACCCGCTCGCCCAGGCCGCCGAGGCACAGCGCGACCTGGAAGGCCGCCGCACCACCGGCTCTACGGTGCTCCTGCCCTAGAGGCTCGCGGGCGCCGGGCGCACCCGCAGAGGGCGCGCGCTGCGGCTGATCCCGAGCGCGCCGCTGCGCACCACCTCGAGCAGCTCCGCGCGCCGTGCGAGTTCGGCGACGAAGCCGTTCACCTCCGCCTCGCTCGCGGTCAGCTCAACGATGAACCCCTCCATGGCCGGATCGAGCACCCGGCCGCCGCTGCGCACCACCTGGCCCCGCACCGCATCGGTCTCACCGGCCGCCACGCGCAGCTTCAGGAGCACGAGCTCGCGCTCCAGATGCTCCCCGCGGGTCATGTCGAGCACGTTCACCACGTCCACGAGCTTGTTCAGCTGGTTGGCGATCTGCTGGATGACCGAATCGGAGCCGCTCGTGACGAGCGTCAGGCGCGAGACGGTCGGGTCATCGGTCGGGGCGACCGAGAGCGACTCGATGTTGTAGCCGCGCGTGGAGAAGAGGCCCGCGACGCGGGTGAGGGCCCCGGCCTCGTTCTGCAGGAGGATGGCGATGATGTGGCGCATGGGTGAGGTGCAGGCGTGGGAAACTGCTGCAGAATAAAGCATCGCGGCAAGTTTGCACCCAGAAGCCAAGCTGCTAGGCTCGCCGATCCCTTCGAGTTTTTTTCGAACGGCTTTAGCGTTTGAGGCCAAAAGCGCGCCCATGACCGACACCGTGATCCAGCCCCGGCCCCCGGCGGCCCACCCGCTCGCAGGTGAGCGCATGAGCGGCGCCCGCATGATCATGCAGGTGCTCGCGGATGAGGGCGTGCGCGCCATCTTCGGCTACAGCGGTGGGGCGATCCTGCCGACCTACGATGCCGTCTTCCTCTATAACGAGGCCGCCGGGCGCCTCGGGCAGTCCCAGATCCCCCTCATCGTCCCGGCGAACGAGCAGGGGGCCGGCTTCATGGCCGCCGGCTACGCCCGCGCCAGTGGCGGGGTCGGGGTGTGCCTGGTCACTTCCGGGCCCGGTGCGACCAACACTGTTACACCGGTGCGCGACTGCATGGCTGATTCGATACCTATTGTCGTAATATGCGGCCAAGTCGCCCGTGCCTCCATCGGTACGGACGCGTTTCAGGAGGCTCCGGTCCCCTCGATCATGGGCTCGGTCGCCAAGCACATCTTCCTGGTGACCGACCCGGAGAAGCTCGAGTCGACCGTGCGCACGGCCTTCGAGATCGCCCGCACGGGGCGTCCGGGTCCGGTCGTCATTGATATCCCCAAGGACGTGCAGAACTGGGAGGGGAGCTTTCGCGGGGAGGGCCTGCTGCCGATCCCCGGCTACCGGCGCCGCATGCGCGAGCTGGTCGAGAGTGCGCTCGAGGCGAGCGCCGCGACGCATTTCTTCGCCATGCTCGAAGCGTCCAGCCGGCCGCTGATCTACGCCGGCGGCGGGGTGATCAACGCCAACGCGGCCGCCGCGCTCAGTGACTTTGCGAACTCCTTCGGTATCCCGGTCGTCACCACGCTCATGGGGATCGGCGCCTATGACACCACGCGCCCGCTGGCGCTGCGCATGCTCGGCATGCACGGCGCCGCGTTCGCCAACTACGCGGTCGATGACTGCGACTTTCTCATCGCGGTCGGGGCGCGCTTCGATGACCGCGTCGCGGGCGTGCCGGAGAAGTTCGCCAGGAACGCCGTGCGCATCGCGCACCTGGACGTCGACCGCGCCGAGGTCAACAAGGTGAAGCGCGTGCAGTGGAGCCACGTGGGCGAGGTGGCCGCGGCGCTGCAGGCCTTGAGCGCGCACGGGCGCGCGCTTCAGTTCCGCCGCGACTTTGGCGTCTGGGCGGCCGAGCTGGCGGAACTGAAGCGCGTGTACGCCATGAACTACGATCGCGCGAGCCCCCTGATCCAGCCCTACTACGTGATCGAGGAGATCAACCGGCACACGCGCGGGGAAGCCATCATCTCCACCGGTGTCGGCCAGCACCAGATGTGGGCGGCGCAGTACTGCGACTTCGTCGCACCGCGTCTGTGGCTCACCTCCGGCAGCATGGGCACCATGGGTTTTGGACTGCCGGCGGCGATCGGCGCGCAGATCGCTTGCCCCGCGCGGCTCGTCATCGACATCGACGGCGACTCGAGCATCCGCATGAACATCGGGGAGCTGGAGACCGTGACGCACCTATGACCTGCCGGTGAAGGTGGTGGTGCTCAACAACTTCGGCGACGGCATGGTCAAGCAGTGGCAGAAGCTCTTCTTCAAGGGGCGCCTCTCGGCGAGTGACCGCTCGCTGCACAAGAAGGACTTCATCCGCGCAGCGCAGGCGGATGGCTTTCGCTACGCGACGCGGCTCGAGCGTAAAGAGGACGTGCCGCGGGTGATCGCGGAGTTCCTCAGCTTCAAGGGCCCCGCCTTCCTCGAGGTGATGATCGACCCGGATGCCGGGGTATACCCGATGGTCGGTCCCGGGCAAAGCTACGATGAGATGATCACCGGCGAATTTATCCCCTCACGCACCAAGGTTGACATCAAGCCCCCCGGACCCTCGGAGATGTTCTGATGCCCTCCGCGCTCTTGCGCCCCGCGCTGCTGCTGGCGGGCCTGCTCGGTGCTGGCGCGGGCATCGCCGCCGTGCGCACCGATGAGATCCTGATCCTTGGCAACCCGTCAGGCTCGCAAACCCTCACCTCCGCGGGAAGCGCGGCGGCGAGCGCGGAGTTTTCCTTCAACGATCGCGGTCGCGGGGATCACATCGTCGCGCACTGGACGCTCGATGCGGCCGGCCTGCCGAGCGCGTATACGGGCAGCGGCAACGATTATATGAAGACGCCCGTGAGCGAGACCTTCCGCGTGAGCGGCGGCCGCGCCTCCTGGCACAACCGCGTGGAACATGGGGAGACGGCGGCCGCGGGCGCCTTTTACGTACCGGCCAACGCGCCGCCGGAGTTCCTCGGCGTGCTCGCGCGCGCACTTCTGAAGTCTCCGCAGCATCGCCTCGCGCTGTTGCCGGCGGGTGAGGCGACGATCGCGGAGCTCGGGCCGCTCGCACCGGAAGGTGCCGCCGCCGAGCTCATCCAGTACCAGATCACCGGCCTTGATTTCTCGCCGACGCCGATCTGGCTGCGACGCGACGGCACAACCGCGGCGATCGCCTCGGACTGGTTCTCGGTGCTTGCCCCGGGCACGCACGCGCTGCTGCCGCGGCTGCTCGCGGCGCAGTCGCAGGCGAGCAGCGCCTGGTCGGCGCGGCTGGCGCGCGAGCAGACGCATGTGCCGAGTGCCCCTGTCCTGATCCGCAACGCGCGCCTCTTTGATCCACGCGATCTGAGCGTGACGCCCGGCACGAGCGTACTGGTGCGCGAGGCACACATCGTGCGCGTCGGCGCGGACGCTGAGATCGCGGTGCCCGAAGGCGCGGAAGTGATCGAGGCGCGCGGGCGCTTCCTGATGCCGGGACTGTGGGACAACCACCAGCACTTCGGCGAGAACGTCGGCGTGCTCGATATTGCCAACGGGGTAACGAGCGCCCGCGACATGGCGAACGACACCGACGAGTTCCTCGAGCGCGTGGCGCGCTTTGATGCCGGTACGGAGCTTGGGCCGCGCGTATGGAAGGCGGGCGTCATCGATGGCACCGGACCGTACGCTGCGCCCACCAAGATGCGCGTCGAGTCTGCGGCGGATGCGCTCAAGGACGTCGACTGGTATGCCGAGCACGGCTACGGGCAGATCAAGATCTACTCCTCGGTACCCCCCGCCCTGGTGCCCGTCATCGCCGATGAAGCCCATGCGCGCGGCTTGCGCGTCAGCGGTCACGTGCCCGCGTTCATGAGCGCTGAGCAGTTCGTCGCCGGTGGGGCCGATGAGATCCAACACATCAACTTCATCGTGCTCGACTTCCTCTTCGACACCGTCAAGGAAACCCGCAACATGAACCGCTTCACGGCGGTCGCCGCGCACGCGCGCGAGTTCGGACCCGAACAACCCCAGGTGCGGGCCTTCATCGCCTACCTGCACCGCAAGCACACCGTGCTCGACCCGACCGTGAATGTCTTCGAAGGACTCTTCTGCGGGGACCCGACGGCCGTCACGCCGGGCCTGGAGAGCGTCGCCGCGCGCATGCCCCCTCAGGTGCGCCGCGGCATGCTCTCGGGAGCCCTCACGGTCCCTCCGGGCGAGGAGGCCGCCTATCGGGCGGCGCTGCCCGCGCTCCTCGCGCTGCTCAAGGCGCTGCACGAGGGCGGCATCACGCTGATCCCGGGCACCGATTCCATGGCCGGCTACGAGCTGCACCACGAGCTGGAGCTGTACGTGCGCGCCGGCATCGCGCCTGCCGAGGTGCTGCGCATGGCGACGCTCACCTCCGCGCAGGTGATCGGGGCGAGCGGCGAGCGCGGTGTGATCGCCCCGGGCAAGCTTGCGGACCTGATCCTGGTGGACGGCGATCCGAGCACGCGCATTGCTGATATCCGCAACGTCGAGCTGGTGATGAAGGGCGGAGAGCTTTATGAGCCGGCGCGCATCGAACAGGCGCTGGGCATCACCGCGCGCGCCAGTAACTGAGCACCGATCCGGCATCTCCCGAGGCTCCCATGAAGTATCTGCACACCATGGTTCGCGTCACCGACATCGACGCCTCGCTGCGTTTTTACTGCGACGCGCTCGGACTGAAGGAGCTCGCGCGCCAGGAGAACCCGCGCGGGCGTTTCACGCTCGTGTTCCTCGCCGCACCCGGTGATGAGAGCGCGCAGGTGGAACTCACCTACAACTGGGATCCGGAAGGGTACGGCGGCGGTCGCAACTTCGGTCACCTCGCGTACGCGGTCGATGACATCTACGCCACCTGCCGGCGGCTCGCCGAACACGGCGTCACGATCCTGCGCCCGCCGCGCGACGGCCACATGGCGTTCGTACGCTCCCCGGACAACATCTCCATCGAGCTGCTGCAGAAGGGCGAGTCGCTCGCGCCCGCCGAGCCCTGGAAGTCGATGCCCAACAGCGGCAGCTGGTAGAGCAGGGCGCGCGCGCACCTGGATGAAAACGATTCCAAGCCTGCTGATTGCGGCGGTGTTCGCCTTGCTCACGTTCGCCGCCTGGGCCTACCTTAACCGTCCGACGAGCGAGCCGCCGTGGCCGAAAGTCATCTGGGGCTTCGCCTTCTCGCCCTTTCGCGCCAACGAGGATCCGACGCACAACATCCTGCCGACGGATGAGGAGATCGACTCGGACCTGCAACTGCTGCAGGGCAAGGTGCACGCGGTGCGTACCTACAGCGTGCAAGGAACGCTGGCGGATGTCCCCGAGCTTGCCGAGGCCCGTGACATGAACGTCGCGATCGGCGTCTGGCTCGATGATCACCACGACAAGAACGAGCAGGAGCTGCAGACCGCCATCCGCCTCGCCGAAAATCACATGAACGTGGTGCGCGTGTTTGTCGGCAACGAGGTGCTGCTGCGCGGCGACCTGTCGATCGGGGAGCTCGAGAAACTCCTCGACCGCGCGCGCGCGGCGATCGAGCAGCCGGTGGGGACGGCGGAGACCTGGAACACCTGGCTCACGCACCCGGAGCTCGCACAGCACGTGGACTTTATCGGCGTGCACCTGCTGCCCTACTGGGAGGGAGTGCCGGTGGATCAGGCGGTCGATTACTCACTCGCGCAGTTCAAGCGCCTGCAGAAGGCCTTCCCGCACAAACCGATCGTGGTGGCTGAGATCGGCTGGCCGAGCCGCGGACGCACGCACGAGTCGGCGGTCGCCTCAGAGGCGAACGAGGCCTTGTTCCTGCGCCGCTTCCTGGCGCGCGCGCAGAAGGAGCAGATCACCTACTACGTGATGGAAGCGTTCGATCAGCCGTGGAAGGCGTTCCTGGAGGGTGCCGTCGGCTCCTACTGGGGCGTGTACGATGTGAACCGCAAGCCGAAATTCGAGTTCACCGCGCCGATCGTGCGCGTGCCTGAGTGGCACATCCTCGCGGCGGTCTCCGTGGCGGTGTCGCTGCTCCTGCTAGGGCTCCTGTACCTGAACTCCGACGCGCTGCGCAATCGCGGCCGCAGTTTCCTCGCGCTCGTGGTGTACGCGGCCGCAACGCTCGCGGTCTGGGTCATCTACGACTTCACGCAGCAGTACATGACCGTCTCGAGCGTGATCG
Source organism: uncultured Pseudomonadota bacterium (assembly GCA_963742045.1). Lineage (GTDB taxonomy): Bacteria > Pseudomonadota > Gammaproteobacteria > Steroidobacterales > Steroidobacteraceae > 13-2-20CM-66-19. The sequence goes on along the minus strand of CAVUKE010000003.1, from coordinate 3,087,383 downwards.
CAGGCGTGCTCTTGCTGCTGGGCATGCTCGGGGTGCTGCTCGTGCTGCTCGCTGAGGCGCACGAGTGGGCCGAGGCGCACTGGGTTTCCTATCGGCGCCGCCTGGGCGCGCCCATTTACGCACCGAGCGTCACGCCACCGAAGGTCTCGGTGCACGTGCCGGCCTACAACGAGCCGGCGGGGATGCTCATCGAGACGCTCGATGCGCTCGCGCGCCTGGAGTACCCGGACTTCGAGGTGCTGGTCATCGATAACAACACCCGCGACGAGAGCGTCTGGCGCCCGGTGGAGGCGCATTGCCTGAAACTCGGGCCGCGCTTCCGCTTCTTCCACGTCGCGCCGCTCGAGGGCTTCAAGGCCGGCGCGCTCAACTACGCGCTCGCGCGCACCGCAGAAGATGCCACGATCATCGCCGCGATCGACAGCGACTACGTGGTCGATCCTGCCTGGCTGCGCGACCTGACGCCGGCCTTTCACGATCAGCGCATCGCCATCGTGCAGGCGCCGCAGGATTATCGCGACGCGGATCAGAGCGCCTTCAAGGCGATGTGTTACGCGGAGTACCGCGGCTTCTTCCACATCGGCATGATCACGCGCAACGAGCGCAACGCCATCATCCAGCACGGCACCATGACCATGGTGCGGCGCGCACAGCTGCAGGAGTGCCGCTGGGCGGAGTGGTGCATCACCGAGGATGCGGAGCTGGGGTTGCGCATCTTCGAGCACGGCTTCGATGCAAGCTACGTTCCCGAGACCTATGGCCGCGGCCTCATGCCCGACACCTTCATCGACTTCAAGAAGCAGCGCTTCCGCTGGGCCTACGGGGCGATGCAGATCCTCAAGGCGCACGCGCGTACGCTGTTTCTTGAAGGCGGCCCGCTCTCGCCGGGTCAGCGCTATCACTTCATCGCCGGCTGGCTCCCCTGGATCGCCGATGGCTGCAACATGCTCTTCAACCTCGCAGCGCTCGGCTGGTCGGCGGCGATGGTCTGGGCCCCCGGGAGCGTCGATCCGCCGCTGCTCATGTACTCGGTGCTCCCCCTGTCGCTCTTCACCTTCAAGCTCGCCAAGCTCGTGCACCTGTACCGCGTACGCGTCGGCGCGAACCTGCGCCAGACCCTCGCCGCGGCCATCGCCGGACTTGCGCTCACGCACACGATCGGCACGGCCGCCATCAAGGGCCTGCTCACCAAGAGCGAGCCGTTCTTCCGCACGCCCAAGCGGGGCATGAGCTCGGGCCTGGGGCACGCGCTGGCCGCCGCGCGCGAGGAGACGCTCATGATGATCGGCCTTCTGGTCTCGGCCTGGGCGGTCTCCCACACCGGCACCCCGCAGAACGCCGGCCCCGACCGGCTTGCGTGGATCATCGTGCTGCTGGTGCAGTCGGTGCCGTACTCCTCCTCACTCGTGGTCTCCCTCGCCAGCGCCTTCCCGCTGCCGGCGCGCCTGCTCGGCACCCACTACCGTCCGCTGAGCTCGCCCGGCAAGCCCGCGCCGGCGGTCGCGAGCAAGCCCCCGGAGGCGGACGCGGCCGGCTGATTCGCATGGTCCAGGGCAGGCGTCGCGCGATCGTCTCGATGATCGTGGCGGTGGCGATGTTCTCCGGGATGGACGCGCTGCTGAAGCTGCTCTCCGCGAGCTACCCGCCGCTTGAGGTGGCGGTGCTGCGCGGGGCCGCCTCCATGCCTTTCATGCTGCTGCCGGTCCTGCTCACCGGCGGCTGGCGCACCCTCAAGCCCCAGCGCTTCCCGATGCACCTGGCCCGCGGGGCGCTCGCGGTCGTGGTCCTCGGCGGCTTCATCTACGCGGTGCGCACCCTCACGCTGGCGAACGCCTATGCGGTGTTTTTGTCCGCCCCCCTGATCATGACGGCGCTCGCCGTACCGCTGTTGAAGGAGCGCACCGATGTGCGCGGCTGGCTCGCGATCGGCATCGGGCTTGCGGGCGTGCTCATCATGCTGCGTCCGAGCGTCTCGGGACTGGTGTCCCTGGGGGCCGTTGCGGCCCTGATCTCGGCCGTCGCCTATGCCGTAAGCGGCATCCTGGTGCGGGTGCTGACGCGCACCGACACCACCGCGAGCGTCGTGGTGTGGACCATCGGGCTGATGACCCTCTTTTGCGCCGCGCTCGCCCTGCCGCACTGGGTGCACCTGCAGCCGGAGCATTACCGCTGGCTGATCGCGCTCGGGGGGCTGGCCGCCGTGGGCTCCTATCTTCTGACCGAAGCCTTCCGCGCCGCGCCGGCGGCGGTCGTGGCGCCGCTGGAGTACACCGCGCTCCTCTGGGGCATCCTCATCGATCGTGTGGTCTGGCATACGCTGCCCTCCGCGCGGGTGTGTATCGGCGGCGCGGTCGTGATCGCGAGCGGTTTGTACCTCATCTGGCGCGAGCGGACGCGCGCCGTGCACGAACCGGCGCACGAGTCATGGAAGTGACGCGCGGGGCAAGGCAGAATGTCGCGCCGATCGTCGACCGTAGAAGCGGTCGCTCGCCAACAAGAGGAAGACTCATCATGAGCAACGCCGAGGTCCGTGGACGATTCATCTGGCACGAGCTGTTGACGACTGACACAGCCGCTGCCGCCGCTTTCTACCCGAAGGTGGTGCCGTGGCGGACGCAACCTTCCAACATGCCCGGCTACACGATATTCATGGCCGGCGGGATGCAGGTCGGGGGCCTGATGGCGCTACCGGCCGATGCCAGCTCAACGCCCGCGCACTGGCTGGTGTATGTGGGTACGCCTAACGTGGACGCCACCTGCACCCAGGCCCAGGGTCTGGGCGGGCGGATCTGCAAGGCGGCCACCGACATCCCGAACGTCGGCCGTTTTGCGGTGCTCGCCGATCCGCAGGGCGCCACCTTCGCCGTCTTCACCCCGAGCGGTGCGCCCCCGGGCCCCGCCCCCGAGCAGGGGGCCTTTTCCTGGCATGAACTGCAGACCACGGATGTCCCCGCGGCGCTGCGCTTCTACGGCCAGCTCTTTGGCTGGAGCAAAGGCGTCGGACACGACATGGGCGCCATGGGCGTGTACCAGCTGTTCGAGCACGGCGGCGCGAGCGTCGGTGGCATGTGCAATACGCAAGGACCCTCGACGCCACCCTCGTGGCTCAGCTATGTGCACGTCGCCGACGCCAATCGGGCCGTCGCGTCCGCTAAGGCGGCCGGCGGGCGTCTCCTGCACGGACCCATCGAGGTGCCCGGCGGCAGCTGGATCGCCTTGTTCCTGGATCCGCAGGGGGGCGCGTTCGCGGTTCAGGAAGCCCCGCGCGCGGTGAGCGCGCCGAAGCCGGCGGCTACGCCGAAGCCGGCGACGACGCCGAAGGCGACGCCCGCGGCGACTGCGACGAAACCGGTCCGCGCGGAGGCCCCCGCGAAAACGGCCCAGCCGGCCACCAGGACGAAAGCACCCAAGAAGAAAGCACCCAAGAAGAAAGCGGCGAAGAAAAAAGTGGCGAAGAAAAAAGTGGTGCGCAAGAAGGCCAAGGCCGCCAAGCGCAAGGTGGCGCGCAAGAAGCCCGCGCGCAAGAGTGCGCGGCGTGCAAGTCCGAAGAAGCGCGCTCGCAGGCGCTAGCCACACGGCAACACCCGCCGCCGCGCCCGGATCCTGCGCGGCGGCGGCCCGGGCGCCTTACTGTCCCTGTTTCTCCGCGTCGCTGCGCTGTTGGGCGGCGGCGTCCTCGGCGGCCTGCACCTGCTCCGGCACCCGCGCCTCAATCTTCTTTGCCTGAGCGGCCTCCGTGGCCGCCCCGCTCGCGCCTGCCGCGCCGGTGCCGGCGACGCCGCAGCCCGCGAGCGCACTCCCGAGTGCAACCAATCCCAACAGGCCTCGCATTTTTCTGAACCTCCCGAGCACCCTTCGACGCAGGCCACCCGCAACGCAACAAAAGCCGCGATCGTGGCACTATGTTGCCATGTCCAAAGCGACCCCGAAGGTGGCGGTCACCGCCCCGGCGCGCGTACGGCGCGGCTACTTCGAATGCCGTTACGGCCAGCTGCACCTGCACCATGCCATGCCGCGGGGAGGCGGATTCGAGGAGGGCACTGCGCTTTTGTGCCTGCACGACTGCCCCGGATCCGGCCGCAGCTTCACGCCGTTCCTGGCTCTGGCCGCCCAGGAGCGCTCGGTCTACGCGCCCGACCTGCCCGGTTTCGGCGAATCCGACGGCCCCACGCAGCGCCCGTCACTGGCGGACTACGTCGGGGCGCTCGGGGATTTTCTGGATGCCATGCGGCTGCGCAAGCTCGACGTGCTCGGCGTACGCACCGGTTCGCTGCTCGCCGCCGAACTGGCCATCGCCCGCACCGGGCAGATCGGCCGCGTCGTCATGGTGTCGGTGCCACTGCCCGTCGCCGGACAGCACCCGATGGGCGGGGGGGCACCGGATGTGCCCAAGGTCGAGCGCTGGGTGCTTGAGGCGCTGGCGGAGGGCGCCGTGCGCGAGCGGCTCGCCCGCCTCACCCAGAAGCTCCTCGTCCTGCGCCCGAAGGATGACCTGTGGGAACCTACGGCGCGCGTTCGTGAGCTGCTGCCGGCCGCCCGGGTGATGGATCTGGAGCTGAGCGGGCAGGAACTCCTGGCCCACTTCCCTGCGCGGCTGTTCGACGCAGTTCGCGACTTCCTTCGCGGTTGAGAGAGATTTTCGGGATTCTTCTCACACATTTATAGCGGCACCCGGGGGCATCCGGGGAAGCGGCGCTACACTTTTTCGCCGCAAGTTACGGGGAATCCGGGATAAGTCGATGAATTCGCGTTCGACCTCGCCACCGCCGGCCGCCTCTCAGGCCGACCTGGAGAGCACAGCGGAACTGCCGGTGCTCGATCCGGTCCCGCCTGCGGTGGCGGAGGAGCATGCGCGCACGGACACGTGGGCCTCGCTCCCGCAGCTGCGCCCCGATCGCGAGCAGCACCTGGAGAAGACGCTCGAGGTGATGTCCGCGGAGCTGCGGGTCGCGCAACAGCTGCTCAACAGCAAGGCCGACCGGCTGAGCGAGCTTGAGCGCGAGCGCGAAGAGGCACGCGCCGCGCACGCGGCGGCTGAAGAACGCGCCGTCGAGTCCGCCGCGGCCGTCGCGCGGCTGGAAGTGGCCGCCACCCAGCACGCTACCCAACACGCCGCCCAGCTCGCCGAACTCACCCAAGCACGCCTCGGCGCCGAACAGCGCGCGGCAGGACTGGCCGCCGAACTTGCCCACCTGCGCGCCGGCGGGGATGCGACCGCGAGCACGCTCGTGGAACTGCGCGCCGCTGCCGAGCAGCGCGCCGTGCAGCTGGATGCGGAACTCGTGCGCCTGCAAAGCGCCGCCACCCAGCACGCCGCGCAGTTCAGCGAACTCACCCAGGCGCGCACCCTCGCCGATCAGCGCATCGTGCAGCTGGACGCCGAGCTCGCCACCGCACGCGAGCAGCTGCGCGGCGCCACCGCGCAGTCTGCGCAGCTTGAGCAGCGCCTGCAGGAACAGGCACAGGCGGCGCAGGCCGGGCGCGCCCGCGAGCTGCAGAATGAGCAGGAGCGCGCCGCGCACGAGCAGGCACAGGCCGCGCACACGGCCAGTGTCATGGCGGACCTGCACGGCGAGCGGGCCCGCGCGATGAGCTACTTCGAGTCGCTGCAGAGCGTGGAGAGCCGCCGCGCGCTGTTCGAGAATCTCGTGACGGACATGCACGAGGAGGCGCACGGGCGCGAAACCGACCTCACGCGGCTCGCGCACGAGCTCGTCACCGCCCAGGGGCGGCTGCGCGAGCAGGACGCGGAGCTCGCGCGCCGCGCCGCGCGCCTCGAGCAGCTCGAGCAGCAGGTGAGCGCCTTGGGCGCAGCTCTCGCCGAGCGCGACGCGCAGCTGCGCGACGGGCGGCGCGAGGCGCAGGGGCTGCACGGCAACATCGCGCGCCTGCAGGCGCAGCTGGAGGCCAGCGGGGAGCGTATCCGTGCGCTGACCGCGGTCACCGAACAGCACAACACCACCGAATCGCAGCGCAAGAGCGAGCTGAGCCGCCTGCTGAGCGAGCGGGTGAGTCTGACCACCGCGGTCGAGGCGGCGCATGCCAGCGCGAGCGCGGCCTCCGCCCAGGCGGCCGAGCACGAGGCGGCGCTCAATCAGCGCCGCGCGCGAATGGTTGAACTGGAGAACGCGCTCGCCGAGGAGCGCAAGCACACCAAGGAGCTTGAGGAAGAGCTCACCACGCTGCGCCGCGAGATGGATGACTGGGGCAGTACGCTCAAGAGCGTGCACCAGGAGCGCGGCACCTACCAGAGCACACTCGCCGCCGCCGAAGCGCGCGCCCGGGAGGCCGAGCGGCTCGCCGCCGAGCACGGCGGAGACCTGGCGCAGGCCAGGACCGAAGGCCTCGCCCACGCGGTGCGCGTGGGGGAACTGGAGGCGGATCTCGCCGCGGCCGAGGAGGCCGTGCATCGGCTGGAGTCGGAGGCGCGCAAGCACGCCACGCGCGTGGAGGAACTCGAGCACGCCAACCAGCGGTGGCGCGCCGCGGCCGCGGACGGGCGCCCGGGTATCGCCGATACCAGCGCTCACCCGCTGCTGCGCGAGTCCGACGATGCTGAGCCGCCCGGGGCGCCGTTGCCGGAAGGGGCGACGCGGCTGCTCATCTATCAGCAGGACGGGCGCGAGATCGTGCACGTGCTCGGGCGCAAGACGAGCGTCGGGCGCACACCCGACAACGATTTGCAGATCGATGCGAGGTACATCAGCCGCCATCACGCGGTGATCCTGGCCGGCCCCGTGCAGACGCTCATCGAGGATCTGAACAGCACCAACGGCGTGCAGGTCAACGGCCGGCGCGTCACCCGCCAGGTGCTCAAGGACGGGGACACCGTGTCGATCGGGCGCCAGCAGTACCGCTTCCTGGTGCGCAAGAGCAACGACAAGCGCTGACAGGCTGCGCGGCCACCGCTAAGCTCTCGGCTGTCACAGAAGCCGTGGGCGGACGATCATAGTGGCCAGTCCCTACATCGAGAGGATTCTCAAGGCGCGCGTCTATGACGTGGCGATCGAGTCACCGCTCGAGGCGGCGCCACGCCTGTCACGGCGCCTCGGCAACGAGGTGCTGCTCAAGCGCGAGGACCTGCAGCCGGTGTTCTCTTTCAAGCTGCGCGGCGCCTATAACCGCATCGCGCACCTCTCGGAGGCGAGCGCCCGGCGCGGGGTGGTGTGCGCCTCGGCCGGCAATCACGCCCAGGGTGTAGCGCTCGCGGCCCGTCGCCGGGGAATCCCTGCGGTCATCGTGATGCCGCAGACCACCCCGCACATCAAGGTGCAGGCGGTGCTCGATCTGGGCGCTGAGCTGGTGCTGCACGGGGATGACTACGACAGTGCATTCGAGCAGGCCCTCACGCTCGCGCGCGAGCGCTCGCTGGTGTTCGTGCATCCCTTTGACGATCCGGACGTGATCGCCGGCCAGGGCACCATTGCGGTGGAGATCCTGCGCCAGTGCGGCGGCCACCTCGATGCGATCTTCGTACCGGTCGGCGGCGGAGGACTGCTCGCCGGCATCGCCGTGTACGTGAAATACCTGTACCCGGCGGTGAAGATCATCGGCGTTGAGCCCCAGGATGCGGCCAGCATGCACGACTCGCTGCGCGCCGGGCGCCGCGTCACGCTCGAGCGCGTCGGGCTCTTCGCCGACGGCGTCGCGGTGAAGCGCGTGGGCGAGGAGACCTTTGCGCTGTGTCGCGGGCAGGTCGATGAGATCGTGCTCACCAACGCGGATGAGATCTGCGCCGGCATCCAGGATGTCTTCGAGGACACCCGCTCGATCGTCGAACCGGCCGGCGCGCTCGCAGTGGCGGGACTGAAGAAGTACGTGGCGCGCGAGGGCTGGCGCGGTAAGCGACTGATCGCCATCAACAGCGGCGCCAACATGAATTTCGACCGCCTGCGTCACGTGGCCGAGCGTGCCGACCTCGGCGGCGAGCGCGAGGCGCTGCTCGCGGTCGTGATCCCCGAGCGCCCCGGCAGCTTCCTGCACTTCTGCGAGGTGATCGGCCAGCGCAGCGTCACCGAGTTCAACTACCGCTACGCGGGGGTGGACAGCGCGCAGATCTTCGTCGGTCTCGCCCTCACCCAGGGGCGCGAGGAGAAGCACGCCGTCCTGCACAGCCTGCGCGCGGCGGACTTCGCGGTCACCGACATGAGCGATGATGAGATGGCGAAACTGCACGTGCGCTACATGGTCGGCGGCCACGCACGGGGCATCGCGCATGAGGTGCTCTACCGCTTCGAATTCCCGGAGCGCCCGGGCGCCCTGCACCGCTTTCTGCAGTCGATCGGCTCGCGCTGGAACATCACGCTGTTCCACTACCGCAACCACGGCACCGACTACGGGCGGGTGCTCGCGGGCATCCAGGTGCCTCCCGCCGAGCGCGCCGACTTCCTCTTGCACCTGAACGAGCTGCACTACGTGTACGTCGAGGAGAGCGCCAACCCCGCGTACCGCATGTTCCTGGGTACCTGAAGGTGCATCCAAGCGCGCAGCTCACGTGCGCGGCGGACCCCCCCGGCCAGCCACTCGCGCCACACCGCGAGCAGCACGGCCAGAATCACCGGGCCGAGGAAAAGCCCGACGAGTCCGAAGGCGGCCAGTCCACCTAAGACTCCGAACAACACGATGATGAAGGGGATCTGGGCGCCGCGGCTGATGAGCAGCGGCCGCACGAAGTGATCGACGCTCGCAACGACAATCACCATCCACACGAATAACGCGACCCCGGGCACCGTGTGCCCGGTGATCACCAGCCACACGCTGATCCCGCCCCACAGCAGCGGCACCACGGCAAAGGGGATGATGCCGCACACCGTGGTGAGCGCGGCGAGGAAGAGCGGCGTCGAGAGGCCCGCCAGCCAGTAGCCGATGCCCGCGAGCACGCCCTGCACCAGGGCCGAGAGCCCGAGTCCGTAGACCACCGCTTTGACGGTCTGGCCGATGGCCGCAAGATAGTTGTCCACACGCGGCCCGAGCAGCTGCTCGAGCGCCCGCGCCACCTGGCTCGCGAAGGCCTCGCCGCCGCGGTAGACGAAGAAGAGGCTCAGCACCGCAAGGCCGAGCTTGAGCGCGTTGCGGCTGATGTCGCCGATGACGTGGGCGATCTGCTCGAACGAGTGGTCGGTGAGCTTGCGCAGTTCAAGTCCGAGGGCGTGCGGGTCCTGGGCGATGCTGGCCGTGAGATCGCGCAGCTGATCACCGAGCCAGGGAATCTTCAGCACCGCCGGCGGCAGTTGCAGGCCCCCGGAGAACAGCGCCAGCGTGTCGTGGTAACCGCGCACCAACTCGATGCGCAGCACCACGGCGAGCCAGGCGATCGGCAGGATGACGGCGGCCGAGACGAGCGCCGTCATGATGAGCGCCGAGAGCGTCGCGCGGCCGCCGAGTTTGCGCGCCATCCACTCATAGGCCGGCCAGCTCACGTAGGCGAGGATCGTCGCCCAGACGATCGGCACGATGAAGGGGTCGATGACGCGGAACCCGAGCAGCACGAGTCCGCCGAGGAGTACCACGGTGATCAGCCGGCGCAGCCAGGGGGCGGAGTCGAAGTCTTCCATCGGCGGCTTCCTCGTCAGGCGAGACCGGCGGCGTCCGACACGAACATCGTGAGCGCGAGCAGCAGGCAGATGGCGATCGAGAGCTGACGGCGCAGGTGGAGGTAGTCCGGTGGCAGCCGGGTGCCGAGCACGCGGTGCTCGTAGAGCCACAGGCCACCAAAGCCGACGACGAGCAGCGCAAGCGCGCGCTGACCGCCAAGTACGCTTGCCACGGCGGCGGTGAGCAGGGGCACGAGTGCGCCGGCCATGCGCTGCGTCTGCCACGGCAGGCGCCCGGCGAGTGCGAGCCCCCAGTGCACCGCGCCGGTGAAGGCGAGCAGCGCGGCTCCCCAGGCGATCGTGGCGCGCTGCGCCAGCTCCCGCGCCGGGTAATCCGCGAGCAGGCCCACCGCGGCCAGCCCCAGCACCAGGGGCACAACGCACAGATACCCCGCCCATTCGGCGGCGCCGTTGGCGCGCGGCCAGCCCGACGTGACCGGGTTTTGTTCGCTTCCCATCAGGGGGCGGATCATGCCACGCGCGTGAGCGGCCGCGCGGCTCTTGACGCGGACGAGTCGTGACAGGCACGCTTCGCGCCTCGTGAGGTGTTCGTTCGAGCGCGCGGCGGCCCCAGGCTGGGACCGCAGGCGGCAGGACGAAAAAACGGGAAGTCCGGTGAGGATTCGTCCAAGCCCGGCGCTGCCCCCGCAACGGTAACCGAGATCAAGCGGATCACATATGCCACTGCCCCCGGAGGGGGCGGGAAGGCGATCCGCCGGAGAGTTCCTCCAGCTCGGGAGCCCGGAGACCGGCCTCGCGTATCACCGATGGGCGTCGCGGCGGGCGGTGCGGGTGGGCGGTACGCATGCGCGGACCGCACCCCTTGAGCTTCCGCAAAGCCACGCGCCCACGGGCACGGGTGTGTGCTTTTTTGCGGAGCTTAAATCCATGACAACCGCTCTTTCGGTAGGCGTTCAGCGGGCAACGCCCTCGGGAGTGCTGCCCTGGGGCGTCGCTTTTGCGCTCGCGGCGGCCGCCGGCGCGGCAGGCGCGGCTGACCCTGAGGAGCTGCAGGCCGTCGTGCTCACGGCGACGCGTATTCCCACCCCGCAGCTTGAGATCGCGAGCAGCGTCACGCTCGTCAGCGCCGCGGACATCGAGGCGCGGCAGGAGCGCACGTTTGCGGATGTTCTCAAGGACATCCCGGGCCTGAACGTGGTGCAGACCGGCGGGCCCGGCGGGGTCACCTCGGTATTCATACGCGGCACCAACTCCAATCACACCAAGGTGTTCGTGGACGGCGTCGACATCAGCGACCCGAGTAACTCCACCGGAGCGTTCGACTTCGGGCAGCTGCTCACCCAGGACATCGAACGCGTCGAGGTGCTGCGCGGCCCGCAAAGCGGCCTGTACGGCTCCGACGCCATCGGCGGGGTGATCAACATCATCACCAAATCCGGTGCCGGCCCGGCGCAGCTCGCCGGGCTGCTCGAAGGCGGCTCCTTCGACACGTTCAATCAGAGCGGCAGCATCAGCGGCTCGCAGGATGCCTTTCACTACAGTGCCAACGTGATGCACTTTCACGCCGGGGCGGTGCCGGTGACTCCGCTTGACCTGCTGCAGCCGGGCGAAGCGCGCAACGATGATTACGATGACAATCTGACCTTCTCGACCAAGCTCGGGCTGGATGTCACGCAGAACTTCGATCTGGGGCTCGTGGCGCGCTACACCGACGTTCACCTGCATACCACCGGCGAGAACTACAGCGACGCCCCCCCTTACGCCGGCTATCCGGCGCCCGAGCAGACCACGGCCGCGACCGATGAGTACTTCACGCGCCTCTTCGCGCATGCCACAAGCCTCGACGGACTCCTCGATCAGACCCTCGGACTCGCCTACACGCACGAACGCACCGATACCGTCGTGCCGCAAACCCCGGCGGCGCTCAACACCGGCGAGCGCCGCAAAGCGGACTGGCAGGGCAACCTCAAGGTTGCGAGCACCGAGATGGTGGTGCTCGGCGCCGAGTACGAGCGCGATGAGATCAGCGAGCCGCTCACGGCGGACGTGCACATCAGCTCCGCGTACACCGAGCTGCAGTCCCAGATCGGCGAGCACTGGTTCTCCGCGGCCAACGTGCGCTATGACGACAACAGCCGCTTCGGTAGCAAGGTGACCTACCGGTTCGCGCCGACGTGGGTGATCTCCGAAACCGACACGAAACTGAAGGCCTCGGTCGGCAGCGGCTTCAAGGCGCCGACCTTAAGCGAGCTCTACCAGAATTTCCCGCCGTTTTTCTTTGCCAATCCGAACCTTCAGCCCGAGACCAGCACCGGCTATGACGCGGGAATAGAGCAGGGCTTCGCGCACAACGTGCTGCGCGTGGGCGTGACGCTCTACTACAACCGCATTCACGACCTGATCACCACCGACGTGACCGGCACGACCTATGCCAACATCGGGCAGGCCACCACCCAGGGCATCGAGAGCTTCATCGCCTACCAGGCGCTGCCCACCCTCACCCTGCGGGCCGACTACACCTACACCGAAGCGAGCGATGACGTGCTGCATCAGGAGCTGCTGCGGCGCCCGAAAAATAAGGGCACCCTGAACGCGACCTGGCAGGCGAGCGACGTGTGGCTCGTTAACCTGAACGTCCTGTGGATCAGCACCTGGGTGGACGGCAACCGCGACTTTTCGATCCCGCGCCTGGATGCGCCCGGCTACACGACCGTCAATCTCGCCACGAGCTACGATTTGAGCCCGCGCTTCGCGGTGTTTGGGCGCATCGACAACCTGTTGGACCGGCGCTACGAAAATCCTGTGGGTTTCCAGCAACCCGGCTTTGCGGTCTATGCGGGCATCAAGGTGAAGCTCACACCTTAGGAGGATCACGCGCAGTCGAAGTGATACGCTTCGGCTCCTCATGAGCGACCCGAGCGATACTCCGGCACCCGGCACGGCGCCCACCGAGAACGAGCGCACCTGGGGAATGCTCGCGCACCTGTCCGCGCTCACGGGGGTCGTGGTGTGGCTGCTCGGATGCATCATCGGACCGCTCATCGTGTGGATCGTGCGGCGCGATCAATCGGCTTTCGTCGCCGAGCACGCGCGCGAGGCGCTGAACTTCAACATCACCGTAGTGCTCGCCGCCCTGGCGTGCATGGTTCTAATGATGGTGTTCGTGGGATTCATTCTCGGGACGGCACTTTTTGTCGTCTGGCTCGTGTTCACGCTCATCGCCGCCATCAAGGCGAGCGAGGGTGAGCACTACCGCTATCCGTTCTCGCTGCGCCTCGTGAAATAGGAGTATTTCCGCGCTTTTGCCGCAGACGTGGCCCTTGCCCGCGATACTGTATAAATGTACAGTCTCGGCAATGCGCCGCACGATCACGGGGAAGCAGTCGTTCAAGGGACGGGGTGCCCTTTCGAACCCGCCGGGGCGCTTCGAGCGGCAGCGGCTCGCGCCCGTGGATGATGGGTGGTACCTCGAGGAGGCGCCCGAGAGCATTGCCACGACCCTTGAGCCCGAACGCGCCCGCGAGATCATCAGCACCAACGATTCACCGGACATTCCGTTCGAGCAATCCATCAATCCGTACAGGGGATGCGCCCACGGTTGTGCCTACTGCGTACAGGGCGATACGCCTGTCCTCATGGGGGACGGCTCAACGCGAGAGCTGGCGAAACTGCGAATGGGCGACTGGATCTACGGGACGCAGCGCCGGGGCGCCGACCGTCGCTACGTGCGAACTCAGGTGCTCGCACGCTGGGGTGTCATCAAGCCCGCGTACCGCATCACGCTAGAGGATGGTACGCAGCTGACCGTCGGCCCTGACCATCGTTTTCTCACAGAGCGGGGCTGGAAATTCATCACCGGCACCGAATTCGGGCGAGCGCGCCGACCGCATCTCACGACTAACAACACGCTCATGGGAACGGGCGCATTCGCGGCTCCCGTGTATCAGGATGCCGATTATCGGACGGGGTATTTGTGCGGCCTGATCCGTGGCGATGGAACAAACGGCACATACCCTTATCTGGCCGCTGGCGGAAATCGCGGCGAGACAAATCACTTTCGCCTCGCGCTGTGTGATCTCGAGGCGCTGGAGCGTGCGAGAACCTGGCTGTCATACCGATACATTGAGACCCAGCAGTTTGCTTTCGCCGGCACGGTGCGTCCGATGCAGGCCATCAGGGCTCAAAGCCGCGATAAAATAAATCGGATTCGCGAGTTGATCGCTTGGCCAAACTCGCCACCCCGCGCCTGGCAGGCCGGCTACCTCGCGGGGATCTTTGACGCGGAGGGCAGCTACAGCGGTGGGATCTTGCGCATCCCAAATACGGACTGCGAGATCGTCAGGCGTCTTTGTGAGGCGCTAACGAACCTCAATTTTAGATTCGTCGTGGAGCATCGGTCGTGCGCGCAGAGCAAGCCTATTGATTACGTGCGCATCGTGGGCGGATTGCGAGAACATCTGCGCTTCTTTCATACGACGAACCCTGCGATCACGCGCAAACGCGACATCTCGGGCCAGGCCGTCAAGAGCACCGCCAAACTTAGCGTCGTGAGCATCGAGCCTCTGGGCAAGACGATGCGCCTCTACGACATCACCACGGGCACCGAGGACTTCATCGCCAACGGCGTGGTGAGTCACAACTGCTATGCCCGCCCCAGCCATGCATACATGGGGCTCTCCCCGGGTCTCGATTTTGAGACCCGGCTTTTCTACAAGGCCGATGCGGCCGCTGTGCTCGAGAAGCAGCTCGCACGCCCGGGGTATGTGTGCAAGCCCATCACGCTCGGGGCCAACACGGATCCGTATCAACCGGTCGAGCGGCGCATGAAGGTGACGCGCTCGATCCTGGAAGTGCTGGTGCGCGCGCGCCACCCGGTCACCGTGATCACGAAGGGCGCGCTCGTGATGCGCGATCTGGATCTTCTCGCGGAGCTGGCCGGCCAAGGGTTGGCGAGCGTCGCGGTGAGCGTGACCACGCTCGACTCGGAGCTGAAGCGCACGCTTGAGCCGCGTGCGGCGGCGCCGCAGGCGCGATTGCGCGCGCTGCGCGAATTGAATGCCGCCGGAGTTCCGAGCGGCGCACTCGTGGCTCCGGTCATTCCGGCACTGAACGATCATGAGATCGAGGCGATCCTGGAAGCGTGCGCCGCAGCCGGCGCCAGCTGGGCCGGGTATGTGCTGCTGCGCCTGCCGCATGAAATCAAGGATCTCTTTCGCGAGTGGCTGCAGGAGCACTACCCGCAGCGCGCCAGCCACGTCATGTCGCTCATCCGGGACTTGCGCGGCGGGCGCGACAACGACCCGCGCTTCGGCACACGCATGCGCGGCACGGGGCCGTTCGCGGAACTCCTGCGCAACCGCTTCCAGCTCGCCTGTCGCAGACTCGGTCTGAACGCCTCCCGGCGCGGTGAATTAAACACAACGCTGTTCCGCCCCCCGACACCGCCCGGCGCACAGCTGTCCCTGGGCCTTTAAGGGGCTGCCGGGCACGTCCTACGGCCGAACGCGCGGCCCGCTGCGTGCGACGGTGGCATACTAGAAAGCTGTCTCCCGCATCACTTTCGTGATCCAGCGGGATGACAATTGTCACAGGTGCACGGGCGGCGCGGCCGCCTGCGCCGGATGGGATATGAACGAGGCGGCGACAGCAAACAACGGGCAGCCCCTGAAGAGCCGCTACGTCCTGCGCGAGCGACTCGGCGTTGGCGGGCAGGGCGAGGTGTGGCGCGCGTTCGATCCGCAACGTGGTGCGGATATCGCGCTCAAGATCCTGCATCCGTCCGCCGGCCGCAGTGCAGCCGCGTGGGTCGCGCTCGTGCACGAGCACGAGAGCGCCAGCCGCCTGGATCATCCGGGGATCCTCAAGGTGTTCGCGCCCGAGCGCGAAGGCACCACGTTCCTGCTGCCCATGGAGCTCGCCACGGGCGGGGACCTGAAGCGCCTGCGCGGCGCGGGCTATCTCACGATCATGCCGGTGCTGATGGAAGTCGCGCGCGCGCTCGAGCACGCCCACGAGCGCGGTGTCATCCACCGCGACCTTAAGCCAGGCAATGTGCTCTTCGACGAACGCGGCCGCGTGAAGCTCGGCGACTTCGGCGTCTCGGGTAATTCGCTCGATCCGGGCACCGACTCGATGGTGCGGGGCCTGTCGCCCTTTACCGCAAGCCCCGAGCAGTTGCGCGGTGAGCCGCCGACGCCTGCGGACGACATCTACGGACTCGGCGCGCTCGCGTACGAGCTGCTCTCACGCTACCCGCCGCACTATCCGCACTTTGATGCCAGGCGCGTGCAGGAAGAGGCGGTACCGCCGCTCGTACCGGCGCAGCAGATCCCCCCGCAGCTTGCGACGCTCGTGGGCGCCATGCTGGAGAAGGATCCGAAGCGCCGTCCGGCGACCATGCGCGACGTGATCGACGAGCTCGACGCCTCGCTCAACGACACCCTGACCTTCGACTTTGACTCCGACGCGCCCGAGGGAGCAGCGAACGAGACGGTGCCCCCGCAGGATCGGCTCACGCTGCCTGCGATTTCGCCGCACACCTCCCCGCCGCCCGTATCCGTCGAAGTGCTGCCCCCGGTGCCACCTGCGCCCGCGGGGGAACTCGATGGGGCGGGGATCTGGGAAGAGGTGCGCCAGGCCCCAATCCCGCGTTCAAGACCCGAACCGATGGCCAGCGGCCTGCCGCGCGCGCTGTTGGTGCTGGCGGTGATTGCGGCCGTCGGGGCCGCCGCCTACCTGTGGCTGCCACGCTGGTTGCCCGGTGGCGCCCCGGCCGGTGCCGGCACCGCAACGCAGGCGCCGCCGCCGAGCGCGGCGGCCACCTTGCAGGCGAGCGCGCTGGCGCAACTGAAGGCGGACCATATCCTGCTCGAGCAGCGCATCACGGCGCTCGAGGCGCGCGGCGCCAGCATCTGGGCCGCAGCGGACTTCGCTGCCGCCAAAGCCCGGGCTGCAGCGGCCGACGGTGCCCACGATGCGGGCAGCCTTGCGAGCGCACAGACGCAGCTGGTCGAGGCCAATCAGCTGCTGGACAACATCGAGCAGGCGGCACCGGCGGCACTGGCTTCGGAGCTTGCCGCCGGGGAGCGCGCGCTTGGCGAGCACGAGCGCACGCTCGCACTGCAGGCCTATGACCTCGCCGTGCGGATCGCGCCCCACGATGAACGCGCGCTCGCCGGAGAGGCCCGCGCGCGCGAGCTTGCGGCGGGTCCGGCAGCCGCGGGGTCTGCCGCCACGGCCAGTCAGGCCTCGCCGAAGGGGGCCGCCGTGCCGGCGGCCTCCACGGACGCCTTCGGCGATGACCGCTACGCGAAGGCGGCGGGGGAGGGGTTCGCGGCGCTGGGTGCCGGCCGGCTCGAGGAGGCGCGAGCCGCGTTCGAGCGCGCCCGGGCGCTGCGCCCGAAGGGCGCGGAGGCGGCCGACGGACTCAAGCGGGTCGATGCGGCCACGCGCGCGCGGGGCTTTGGCACGCTGCGCACGCGCGCGGAGGATGCCGAGGCGGACGAGCGCTGGGACGATGCGATCACTGCCTATGGCTCGATTTTGCGCGCGGATCCCTCGCAGGCCTTCGCCCAGGAGGGCCGGGATCGCGCCCGGGAGCGACTGCAGCTCAATGATTCCCTGCAGGCGATCATCGATCGTCCTGACCTTCTGGCCTCCGCGGACGCGCGTGCGCAGGCGGCGACGCTGCTGCAGAGTGCGCAGCAGATCAGCTCCCCCGGTCCGGTGCTGCGGCTGCAGATGGCGCGCGTTTCGGCGCTCCTGCCCGAGTTTGAGCGGCCGGTGCGTCTGTCGCTGGTGTCCGATGGCTTCACGCAGGTGACCATCACGAATGTCGGCGCCTTTGGCAGCTTCACGCATCGGGATGTCGAGCTCAAACCCGGCCGCTATACGGTGATCGGTTCACGCGAGGGCTACCGCGACGTGCGCCGCGACATCAGCGTGAGCCCGGGTCAGACGCAGACCATCAGCGTGAGTTGCTACGAGCCGATCTGAGCGCCGCCGCCGGCAGCTTCGCAGCACCCTTGCCGTGGAACCCGCGCACTCCTAAGCTTGTGCTGCAACTCAACACTCGTGCGCGGGCAGGGCGACGATGGCCGACGGGGATCCAAGGATCGTATTGCTGGCCGGGGCGACCGGACTGACCGGCGCACGCGCGCTGGATGCGCTGCTTGAGGCACCGGACATTGCGCGCGTGCTTGCGGTCACGCGCCGCCCGCTCGGGCGCGAGCACTCGCGTCTGGCCAATCGCATCGTGCAATTCGAG
Organism: uncultured Pseudomonadota bacterium; assembly: GCA_963742045.1. GTDB lineage: Bacteria > Pseudomonadota > Gammaproteobacteria > Steroidobacterales > Steroidobacteraceae > 13-2-20CM-66-19. Next base: position 3,069,563 of record CAVUKE010000003.1, on the reverse strand, counting down.
AACATCGAGGCGCAGCTGAAGGGCATCAGCTGCGAGGCGGCGCTGTGCTGCCTGGGCACGACGATCCGCCAGGCGGGCTCGCAGGAGCGCTTCCGCGCGGTGGACGTGGAGGCCGTGCTCAGCTTCGCGCGCGCGGCGAAGACGGCGAACGCGCGCCGCTTCGTCGTGATCTCCAGCGTCGGGGCCAATCCTGGGTCGCGCAATTTCTACCTGCGCACCAAGGGCGAGATGGAGGAGGGACTCGAGGCGCTGGGCTTCGAGTCCCTCGACATCCTGCAGCCCTCGATGCTGCTCGGCTGGCGCGCCGAGATGCGCCCGCTGGAACTTCTCGGGGTGAGCCTGATGCCGCTCGTGAATCCGTTGCTGGGGGGCAAGTACGCGATCTATCGTGGCATCTCCGCGTCCACCGTCGGCGCGGCGATGCTCGGTGCGACGCGCTCCGCACGGCGCGGCGTGCAGCGCTATACCCACGCCGGCATCGAGGCGCTCGCGCGCCTGAGCGCTGCGCGCGCCCGCGCGCTGCCGCAACCGAAGGCGCCCGCGCGCGCGCGTTAGCCTGCACGGTGCGCGCGGTGAGCCGCCCGCGCCTGCGCGCCGCGCTCCTGCTCAGCACGCTCCTGCTCAGCAGCTGTAGCCTCCTCACCTCGCGCCCGGCGCCCCCGCCGCTCCCCACGAGCACTTCCCCGGCGCCCGAGTCCGGCGCTGCGATCGCAGACATTGCCGCCTCGCTCATCGGCACTTCCTACGAATTCGGCGGTGCGGACCTCAAGGGCTTTGACTGCAGCGGGCTCGCCCTCTTCGTGCACGAGCGCGTCGGCATCAGCATCCCGCGCACAGCGGCGGCGCAGCAGCGCGCCGCGCAGGCGGTGCCGCTCACGCAGCTGCTGCCCGGGGACCTGGTTTTTTTCCGCATGGGATCCGGCGGCATCGACCATGTGGGCATCTACCTCGGCCGTGGCCGCTTCGTGCACGCGCCGCATCGCGGTGTTGCGGTTTCGTCCGCGGATCTGAGTGAGGCCTTCTTTGCCCGTCATCTGGTAAATGCCGGGCGCTTCTGGGGTGCGGTGGTGTCGTCACCTTGAGACATAAGACGAGGCAAAGGCGCGCGCGTTGCGCATGCGTCACAGCACTTGAGAGGCTTCGCACATTTCAGTACTTGACTCCAAACCGCGACGCTTCGACACTCTGAGTTCAGTGACAAGGGCAAACCCGTCGAAAGACGGGGACGCAAAGCCACCGGTCTAAAGGACGGGTTCCTATGACGGCGGGGCTGCCACGATCGCGCACGAGGCGCGAACGCTCGCACTCCCACTCCCGTCGCGCGAACTCGCAGTGTCCGCAAAGACCGTGGCCGTTGAGGGTTTCGGTCCGGGGAAGTTTTTTATGACAGCAACGCCCAACTTCGCTTCTGACGCTGCGCGCGTCGGAGCAGGGGATGCGGCGGTGTCCGCGGGCAACGCGGGGCCGTTCGTTCTCAATCTTTGCTCTTCGACTACGCCCATGGCGCTCGCGCAGACGGATCTGCCGGAACTGAAGCGCTTCAATTTCTTCGTCAGCCGCCGCTTCGAGGAAGGCCGCGAACGCTTCCGTCTGCACATGGGTTATTTCGCCACGCTCGCGGAAGCCGAGGAATGGCTGAGCGTCGTGCGCGAGATTTATCCGGGCGCGTGGGCCGGTGAGGCTCCGGGGCGCAAGCTGCGCGAGCGCGCCACGGCCGCCCAGGCCGCGCAGGCGCAGCACGCCGCCGGTCCGCAGCAACAGGTGAGCACGCCGCGTGCAGCGCCCGCGCCCGTCGCGGTGGCCCCGCCACCGCCGGCGCCGTTTCCGCCGCCGCAACCGCTGCCGATGGAGTCACTGGCGCTGCGGGCGCCGGTGCTGAAGGCGGCGCCCGCCGGCAGCGTACGCGCACCCCCCGCACCGCCCGCCCGGGCCGCGGTGGCAAAGCCGGTCGCCAAACCCGCCGCGCCCGCGGCGGTGGTGCCCCAGAGTCCACCGCGCCGCCCGCCCCCGGCGGCGCCGACGCCGGCGATGAACGCCCCGATGGCTCCCGCACGGGTCGCGCCGCCGCGAGCCGCGGCACCTGCAACCCCGGCAACACCTGCGCCACCGCCGCCCGCCAGGGCTGCGATGCCCGCCCCCGCGAGGGTGGCTACACCGGCCGCGCGCACAGTGCCCGCCATCGAGAAGAGTGAGAAGACGTCCAAGGGCGTCTTCGGCGATTCGAACGTGCGTGAAGTGCTGCAGGCGCTGGGCGATGCGAGCGCGACCGGTGAGACGCGCCTGATGCGCGCGCCGCCGCCGCCGAAGGACGCCCCGGCGCCGAAGAACAATCTCAGCGACACGCAGGTGCTGAAAATGCTCGAGGCGCGCCGCCCGGAAGGCAACGAGCCGCCCCCGGCCGCCGATCCGGCGCACGGCGCAATCCCGCTGCTCAAGCCCGATGACACCGGCACGCGCGAGGCGCTCAAGGAAGCCGTCACGCACAATGCGCCGGTACTGTTCGCCGTGCAGCTGCAGTGGTCGGTCCAGGCGGTCGAACTTGACAAGGTACCGCCGCTGGCGATCTTCAGCGCCTACACGCTCTACACGGTCGAGGGCAGTCGCGACGGACGCAAGTGGTTCGGGCTGCGGCTGGGATTCTTCACCGACGCGATCTCCGCCAAGCAGGTGGCGCACTACGTGCGCTCGGAGTTCGCCTCCGTCGCCGTGGTGCCGGTGAGCCCGCAGGAGAAGGCGCGCGCGACCGAGCAGGACAAGCAGGCCGCCACCCTCGGTGGACCGGTCGCGACGCCCGCCGAACCGGTCGATGAGTTCAAGCTGATCGACGACGATCCGGCGCAGGCGGAAGTGGCCAAGCTTTCGGCACGCTCACCGACCCCCGCCCCCTCAGCGAGCATCGCCGATGCCAACGGGCGCAAGCTCCCGGGCCGGCCGATCCCGAAGGTTGCGGTCGGCCGTGCCGTGACGCAGCCGGCGGCGAGCCCCGCGCCGGGGCCTGCCCCTGTGGCACGCGCACCCGTGCAACCCAAGGAGCGCGCGCGCGTGGCCGGCAAGGTCGGGGCGCGCGAGAAGCGCGGCCCGCAGTCGCTCGAGGAGACGCTCGAGATCCTGGGCGCAAGCCAGCTGTCGATCGACAACGGCAACGGCGCGACGCTCAACGAGAGCGGCGTGCGCCACCTGCGCGTGGAAGTGCAGAAGAACTCGCCCTTCTCCAAGCTCCTCGAACGACTCAGTGAGCGGATGAAGAAGCCGTAACGGAGCTGTCAAACTCGGCGAGCATCCAGCGCCGATAGGCATCCAGGTTCATCTCGCGGCCGAGGAAATCCCGCACCAGCTGTGCCGCCGGGCGTGAAGAGCCCGGCGCGAGCACCGTGCGCCGGTAACGCATCCCCGTCGGGCCGCCGATCAGATTCTTCTCATCAAACTGCGCGAAGAAATCCAGCGCGATCACCTTATCCAGCACGTAGGTGTAGTAGTTGGAGCTGTAGCCGTTCAGGTGCGTGAACGAGGCCCAGAAGTGATCCCCGGGCACGTAGGCGGTGCTGTTGTAGTGCTCGAAGTCGTGCTCGTACACCTGATCGAAGTCGAGCGTCGCAGGCTTCATCGTGTGGAAGTCGAGCGAGATGGCGGTGAACTCCAGCTGCCGCTGCTGATCGCTTGCGCGGCCGTAGGTATCCGCGCGCGTCATGCGCGCGTACAGCTCCTGTGGCAGCACGGCACCTGTCTGGTAGTGGTGCGCGAAGGAGCTGAGCACGCCGTAGTCGTGGAAGAACTCCTCGAGCATCTGCGAGGGCGCCTCGACGAAGTCCCCCTCGACGCTGAAGGCCCCTTCGCCGGCGAAGCGGTTCTGGCCGCCGATGACGTGGTGCATGAGGTGACCGAACTCGTGCAGGAAGGTGACGACGTCCCCGTACTGCATGAGACCCGGGTCTCCGGGCGTGCCGCCGGGGAAGTTACACACCAGCGCGCCCTCGGGAAGCTGCCGGCCGTGCATGCCGACGGTGAGCGGTTGCGTCGAGAACCACTTGTCCTTGCCCTCGCGCGGATGCATGTCAAGGTAGATGGTGCCGAGCTGTCGTGCGCCGTCGAACACCGCGTAGGTGGTGACCGAGGGGTGCCAGGTGCGCAGTCCCGACACCGGTTTGATCTGCACGTGAAAGAGTCTCGAGGCGGTGTCGATCACCCCGCGCTCGGCCGCCGCGTACGGCAAGTACGGGCGCACGCTCTGTGAGTCGAAGTTGAACGTCGCGCGCCGGTACTGCTCCTGCCAGTAGCGCGCATCCGCGGCGGAGATCTTCCTGACGCTCGGGTCCTTCTTCTGCACGAAGGCCAGGAGCGCCGCATCCTCGCGCGCGCCCGGCTCGCGCGAGGCCTCATCGACCTGCTTGAGGAATTGTGCGAGCTTTGCCGGTGAGCCGATCATCTGGTCGGCCATCGCGTAATCGGCCCAGGTGCCGTAGCCGAGCAGATGCGCGAGCTCCTCGCGCGCTGCGAGCAGCGCGCGCAGGATCTTCGTGTTGGCCGGGTAGCCCACCGCATGGTCTGCGAGCCACAGCTGGTGCCGCAGGTCCGCGTTGTCGGCGAACTTCAGCGCCGGGTAGGCATCCGGCGGATCGGTCGTGATCTTCACCTGGCCGTGCGCATCAGGCTTGTGCGAGGCGAGGTAATCCGGCGGCAGGCCCTCCAGCTGCGACTTGTCCACGCTGATGGTGCGCACGTCATCGTGCACGGTGCGCTCGAACGCGAGTCCCTGTTCGGTGATCTGGTCCTGCAACACCTTGATCTTGGCGCGCGTGGCCTCGTCCTTGTCGACGCCGGCCAGACGGTACTCGAGGAGCGCGTGCTCCAGGTAGTGGCGCGTGCCCGCCTCCGCAGGGGTCGGCACCGCGCTCAGGGCCTGGTACACGGCCGGGTTCAGGCCGAGCGCGGTCATGGCCGCGCTCGCGGTCTGGGTGAGCGCCTGGGCCTTGTCGCGCAGCTCCTTGGTGGCCCCGACCCCATAGAGCACCTGCGCCTGCGATTGCGCATCCAGGAGCGTGCCGAAGGCTTCGTCATAGACGGCGAGCGTGTTGTCCACGGTGCGCGCGCCCTTGACCGCGAGCAACCGTGCGATCGCAGCATCGGCGTGCTTGAGTTTCTCCTTCACCCAGCTCTCGAGGGCGGCCGGATTGTCACCGCCTTCCCAGGCACGGGCGGCCGGTGCCGGCGTGGCGGGCGGCGCCGGTGCCGCCAGTGCGAGCGCCGGTAACAGGGCCGCGACGCTGGCGAGCGCGCAGCGCAGCAGGCGCGGGCGGTTCGATCGGATCATGCAGTCACCCCTGATGTCATGCTGCCCTGGGGGGAGGTGCCCCGGCGCACGCGTTCATTATCCGGGCGAGTTTAGCCTGAAGGACACGGGGGTTGCGCCCGCCCGGCGCCCGCGTGCGGCAGGGCGAGGCTTGTTCAGCGCTTGCCGAAGAGTTTGTCCAGTTGCGCGCGTGCCTTGTCGACCTCGGCGGTGTTGGGAGGCAGGTAGGCGGCGGGACGTGGTTTGAAGTGATCGCAGAAGTTCGCGTGCGCCTTATCGTTAACTTCCTCCGCGGTCGGCTCGCGGCAGTGCTTGGCTAGGCGTGTATCGTATTCGACGCACATGCGGCACACGTGCAGCTCCGCGTGACAGGCGGGACACTCCTCGAGGCGCCGCAGCGGCAGGGTCAGCGCGGCGAGGGAGGCGCCGCATTTCCAGCACACCAGATCGTGGGCCATGGTGCGCGGCTCCTAATGCGAATCCGCCGCACCCGCTGCGCGGGCAGGGGGCGGGGGACTGAGGCGTTTCATCTCATAGCGGGCAAAGGTCGACCAGCTGCCGTCCTTTTCCTGCGACTCGATCAGGAGCGTGCCCCGCCCGGCATCCCCGAGCGTCAGGGTGTCGCGGAAGGCGCCCGCCGCGTAGGGGAAGTTCAGCACCAGCGTGCGCTCGTTGAGGCGACCGGTGGCGAGTACGCGGGCGCCCGCGGCGCCAAACTTATCGAGCCAGTGCGCGATGTAGTCATCCGCGCCCGGGTCGTAGCCGATGTAGACGTGTGCCTCGTACGCAGGGGGCGTGGCCACGTCGCGCATGGAAAATTCGAGCCAGCCGCCGTTGAGCACCCAGGTCCCCTGAGCGCGGTAGTGGGCGGGCTTGCCCTGCACGGTGCCGGCAAGTTCCCACGCACCGGTAAGCCCGTCGAGGTAGGGCGAGGCGAGGCGCGGGCCGGCGGCCGCCGCGGCGGTCACGAGCAGCGCAAGCAGCAGCGCAGCGCAGGGCTTCAGGGTTCTCATGCCGTGGGGCCTCCTTGAGCTCATTATCCGGTCGCCGCGATCGGCAGCGTACGCTCGCCCAGGAAATTAGCGAGCACCCGCCCGGTGTGCGAGTGCTTGCGCTGGCGCGCGATGTGCGCCGGGGTTCCCTGCGCCACGATGCGCCCGCCCGCCTCGCCCGCCTCCGGCCCGAGGTCGATGATCCAGTCCGCTTCGGCCATGACGTCAAGGTTGTGCTCGACCACCACGGCGGTGTTGCCCGCTGCGACCAGGCGGTGCAGGACGTGGATGAGCTTCTCGACATCCGCCATGTGCAGCCCGACGGTCGGCTCATCGAGGACGTAGAGGGTGCGTTTGGGCCGATGTCGCGGCCGTCGCAGCTCGTCGCGCACCTTGGAGAGTTCGGTGACGAGCTTGATGCGCTGCGCTTCGCCGCCCGAGAGCGTCGGGCTCGGCTGCCCGAGCGTGAGGTAGCCGAGCCCGACATCCTGCAGCAGCTTCAGGGCGTGATGTACGCGCGCATGGGCGGCGAAGAAGTCCACCGCGTCATCCACGTCCATCGCCAGCACATCGCCGATGCTCTTCTCGCGCCACAGCACCGCGAGCGTCTCCGAGTTGAAGCGCCGGCCGCCGCACACATCGCACAGCACCTTCACATCGGGGAGGAAGCTCATCTCGATGGTCTTCACGCCCTGGCCTTCGCACGCCTCGCAGCGCCCGCCGGCGGTGTTGAAGGAGAAGCGACTGGTGCTGTAGCCGCGGATGCGCGCCTCGGTGGTGCCGGCGTAAATGCGCCGGATCTCGTCCCAGAAGCCGATGTAGGTCGCAGGGCAGGAGCGCGGTGTCTTGCCGATGGGCGTCTGATCCACCTCCAGCACGCGGTCGAGGTGCTCAAGACCGCGTACCGCCGCGCAGCCGGGCATTGGTGCGCCCGCAGCACGGCGGCGTGCCTTGCCGCGCGCGGCCTGCTCGCTCAGCAGGCGCTTGAGGTTCGCGTACAGCACGTCGCGCGCCACGGTCGACTTGCCAGAGCCGGAGACGCCGGTGATCACGACGAGGCGCGCGAGCGGGATGCGCACGTCGCTGCCTTTCACGTTGTGCAGCGCGACGCGCTCGAGTGTCAGGAGCGCGGTGGCGGCGTTCACGGCACGGTGCGGCTGCGCCGGATGCAGCAGCGGGGCGCGCAGGAAGCGGCCCGTCGTAGAGCGCGGGTTGCGCGATGAGGTCCCGCGACCGTGCCGCAGCCGACCACCTCGCCGCCGCGCACGCCCGCCTGCGGGCCCAGGTCGAGCACGTAATCGGCGCGCCGGATGGTCTCCTCGTCGTGCTCGACCACGACGAGGGTATTGCGCTGCCCGGCAAGCTCGGTGAGCGACTCGAGCAGGATCTCGTTGTCGCGCGGGTGCAGGCCGATCGTGGGCTCATCGAGCACGTAGCACACACCCTGCAGGTTCGAGCCGAGCTGCGCGGCGAGCCGGATGCGCTGCGCCTCACCGCCCGAGAGCGTCGGGCGCCGCCCGATCAAGCTGCAGGTACCCCAGTCCCACGCGCTCGAGGAACTTCAGGCGCGCGCGGATCTCGGCGAGCAGGTCGCGGGCGATCGCGCGCTCGCGCGCTCCGAGGCGCAGCCGGGCGAAGAACTCCTGGCTCGCGGTGACCGATTCCCCCGCAAGCGCAGCGATCGAGCGCTCGCGGAAGCGCACGTTGAGCGCCGTGGGATTCAGCCGCTCCCCGTGGCAGTGCGCAGCAGGACTGCGGCTCGTGCGCGTACCACTCGTTCCACCAGCGCTCCTCGCCGCTTTGCTGCTCATCGAAGCCCGGCATCTCCACCCCCGTGCCGTAGCAGCCCTCGCACCAGCCGTGCTTGGAGTTGAAGGAGAACAGCCGCGGATCCAGTTCCGCGAAACTCCTGCCGCAGTCCGGACAGGCGCGCTTGGTGGAGAACACCGTGACGCGCGCCGCCTTGGGCGCGAGCACGTGCACCAGCCCCTTGCCGAAGTCGAGCGCGCGGGCGAGACCGGCGCGCAGCGCCGCCTCGTTCTTCACGCTCACGTCCACCTCGGCCACCGGCAGCTCGATGGTGTGCTCGCGGAAGCGCGACAGGCGTGGCCAGGGGGCCGTCGGCAGCAGCTCCGCCATCCACGCGCAGGCTCCGGAAGCCCTTCTTCGCCGCCCACTTGGCAAGATCGGTGTAGTAGCCCTTGCGGGCGATGACGAGCGGCGCCAGCAGCGTGATGCGCTTGCCCTTGTAGTCACGCAGCAGCCGCGCGGCAATGGAGGCCGGGCTCTGCGGCTCGATCGCCACGCTGCAGTCCGGGCAGTACTGGGTGCCGAGCTTGACGTACAGCAGGCGCAGGAAGTGGTAGATCTCGGTGAGCGTCGCCACGGTGCTCTTGCGCCCGCCGCGGCTGGTGCGCTGCTCGATCGCAACCGTCGGTGGGATGCCGAAGATGGCATCCACATCCGGGCGCGCCGCCGGCTGCACGAACTGCCGTGCATAGGCGTTCAGCGACTCCAGGTAACGCCGTTGCCCCTCGTTGAAGAGGATGTCGAAGGCGAGCGTTGATTTTCCCGAGCCCGAGACGCCCGTGATGACCGTGAAGCGATCGCGGGGGATCTCCACGTCGATGTTCTTCAGGTTGTGCTCGCGCGCGTTGTGGATGACGATCGCGTGCCGGCCGCGGCCGGCGGCGGCCTCGGGAGCGCTCGGCGCGGCGACTGCGGCAAGCAGGGGCGCCCCGGCGGCAGGGGAGAGCGCCTGCTCGTAGGCGCCGAGCGCCTGGCCGGTGAAGGAGCGCGGCGCGGCGCGCACCTGCGCGGGTGTGCCGGCGGCACACGATCTCCCCGCCATGCTCGCCCCCCTCGGGACCGAGGTCGATGATCCAGTCGGCGGCGCGGATCACGTCGAGGTTGTGCTCGATGACGAGTAAAGAGTGTCCGGCGACCAGCAGCTTGCGGAACGCCCTCAGCAGCTTCGCCACATCCTCGAAGTGCAGCCCCGTGGTCGGCTCATCGAACAGGAACAGCTTGCCGCGATGCGTGGTGCTCGAGAGCACCGAGCCGGCGTCCGCCAGGTGCCCGGCGAGCTTCAGGCGCTGCGCCTCACCGCCGGAGAGCGTGGGCACGGGCTGCCCGAGTTTCAGATACTCCAGTCCCACATCCGCCAGCGGACCCAGGCGCAGCGCGACCTCGGGCGCATCCGCAAAGAATGCGCCGGCCTGCGATCACGGTGAGCTCGAGCACCTCCGCGATGTTCAGGCGCCGCCCGTCCGCTCCCTCGCGGCGGATGTCGAGCACCTCGCCGCGGTAGCGCCGACCGTCGCAGTCGGGGCAGCGCAGGTAGACGTCGGAGAGGAACTGCATCTCCACGTGCTCGAAGCCGTTGCCGCTGCAGGTCGGACAGCGGCCGTTGCCGGAGTTGAAGCTGAAGGTGCCCGGGGTGTACTTGCGCTCCTGGGCGGCCGGCTCGGCCGCGAACAGGGCGCGGATCGCATCGAAGGCACCGACGTAGCTTGCCGGATTGGAGCGGGTGGTGCGCCCGATCGGGTTCTGATCGACCATGACCACATCGTCGATGAGCTCAGCGCCCGCAAGACCGGCGAACTGCCCCGGCGCCTCCGTCGGCCGGCCGCGATACTTCAGCAGCGCCGGATAAAGCACATCCTCCACGAGCGTGGATTTGCCCGAGCCGGAGACCCCGGTGACGCACACCAGGCGCTTGAGCGGGATGCGCACATCGACGTTCTTCAGGTTGTGCTCGCAGGCGCCTTTGAGCTCGAGCCAGCGGTTCGAGCGCGCCTCGGCCACCACGCCAGCGGCGGCGGGCGTGCGCACCCGTGGCGCGGCCGCCCCGGTGACCTGCTTCGCACCGCTGAGGTACTGGCCGGTGAGTGAACGGGGTTCGGCGCGGATCGCCGCCGCGGTTCCGAAGAAGACAATGTGGCCGCCACGCTCGCCGGCGCCGGGTCCCAGATCGAGAATCCGGTCCGCCTCGAGCATGATCTGCGGATCATGCTCCACGACGACGAGCGAGTTGCCCGCATCGCGCAGGCGTTTCATCACCCCGATAACGCGCAGCATGTCGCGCGGGTGCAGGCCGATCGAGGGCTCATCCAGCACGAACAGCGTGTTGACGAGCGAGGTGCCGAGTGCGGTGGTGAGGTTGATGCGCTGCACCTCACCGCCCGGAGAGCGTACGCGACTGGCGGTCGAGGGTGAGGTAGCCCAAGCCGACATCCACCAGATAACGGAAGCGCCCGCGGATCTCCCCGAGCAGCAGCTCCGTGGCTTCATCGAGCGGTGCGGGCAGGCGCAGCTGCAGGAAGAACTGGTGGCTGCGCTCAAGCGGCAGAAGCACGACGTCATGGATCGAGAGGCCGGGCAGACCCTCCAGGGTGTGCGCACTCCAGGCCACACCCTGGGGCCGAAACGGCGCCCGCCCACCCAGTGCCGTGCGCGCCAGCGCCGCGTCCCCGATGCGCCAGAGCAGCGCCTCGGTCTTCAGGCGCGCGCCCGCGCAGGCCGCACAGGGCGTGTAGGCCCGGTAGCGCGACAGCAGCACGCGCACGTGCATCTTGTAGGCACGGGTTTCGAGCCACGCGAAGAAGCGCTTCACCCCGTACCAGACCTTTTTCGTCCAGGCGCCTTCGCCCTCGATCACCCACCGGCGTGCCTCACTGCCGAGCTCGCGCCACGGCGTATCCAGAGGAATGCCACGCAGCTTGGCGAACTTTTCCAGATCCTCCTGGCACTCCGTGTAGGACTTGGTCTGCCACGGCTTGATCGCTCCGGCGCGCAGCGACTTGGTCTCATCCGGGATCACGAGCCCGTAGTCGATGCCGATCGTGCGACCAAAGCCCCGACAGGTGTCACATGCCCCGAGCGGGGAATTGAAGGAGAACTGGCTCGGGCTTGGGGCGCGGTACGCCCGATCGCACTCCGCGCAGTGCAGCTCGCTTGAGTAGCGCCACGTGTCCAGGCTCTGCGGCGGGTCCGACTCATCGACCAGCTGCACGTTGACGCGCCCGCGCCCGACGCGCAGCGCCGCCTCGAGCGACTCAAGCACACGCCCGCGCTCGGTCGTGCCGGCGCGCAGCCGGTCCTGCACGACCTCGAGCGTGACTACAGGGGCGGCCTTCGCGGACGCGCGCTTCTTGCCGCGCCGCGCAGGTGCCGGTGAGGCCGGTGTTGCCGCGGTGGTGACTGGCGGCCCGAAGTAGCGCGTATAGCCCTGCCGCGCGAGCAGCTCGCGCACTTCCTCGGCGCTGAAGTTGGCCGGTACCGTCACCGGAAAGCTGAGCAGCAGCCGCGGGTCACCCTGCGCTGCGGCGCGCGCGCGCAGATCGAGGTAGATGCTCTCGGCCGTGTCCTGGCGTACGGGCCGACCGCAGTGCTGGCAGTAGAGCGTGGCCACGCGGGCAAAGAGCAGCTTCAGGTGATCGTTCAGTTCGGTCATCGTGCCGACCGTGGAGCGTGAGGTGCGCACCGGGTTCGTCTGGTCGATGGCGATCGCCGGCGGAATGCCGCTGATCGAGTCGACCTGGGGCTTGTCCATGCGATCGAGAAACTGGCGCGCGTAGGGCGAGAAGGTCTCGACGTAGCGGCGCTGGCCTTCCGCATACAGCGTGTCAAACACCAGTGAGGATTTGCCCGAGCCGGACACACCGGTCACGACGATCAGCTCCCCGAGCGGCAGGTCGAGGTCGATATTCTTCAGATTGTTCTGGCGTGCGCCACGCAGGGAAATGGCATCACGTGAGGCGTCGGTCATTCCGTCACCGTATTCAGGGCCGCTGGTGGAGCGCGCAAATGGGAGGCAGGCGCAGGTAAAGGAATTCTACTCGATTTTGCCGCGGTGCAGCTGCGCGCCACGCCGCCAACACCGGTTCGCGGGACTGCTGCAATCCAGTAGCGCAAGCGCCGGTCTACTGTACGGCCGCATTGCCGGTACCGTGCTTTGCAGGGGAATTGTGTGGGCGCGGAAGCACTTACGTCGTTCACCTGCGACACGGGCCCCTACAGGGTACTAGGCGTACAATCCGCGGCGATCCATGTTGCCTCTAGAGGAGACTGCGAATGACTTCAAAAATGCTGTCCAGTGTTGCATTGGCCGCGGCCGCTGCGGTGATGTTCTCGACCGCGGTAGTGACCACCGCCCATGCCGATAACGCAAAAGTGAAATGTCAGGGCGTGAATTCCTGCAAGGGTCAGTCGGCCTGCAAGAGCGCCAACAACGCCTGCAAGGGACAGAACTCCTGCAAGGGCAAGGGGTTCGTGCAGATGACGCAGGCTGACTGCGACGCTGCCAAGGCGAAAGCCAAGTAAGCGGTAGCGGGCCGGGCCTCGCGCCCGGCCTGCTTTTACCTGCCATGCTGACGCGCCCCTCGCTCGGATTCGGCTTAGGTCTCAGGGTCGATCACTATGACGCGATCCTCGCGGATCGCCCGCACGTGGACTGGTTCGAGGTGCTCACCGAGAACTACCTCGTCCCCGGCGGTAAGCCGCTGAACTACCTCATGCGCTTTCGCGAGCGTTATCCGCTCGCGATGCACGGGGTGTCGCTCTCGATCGGCAGCACCGCGCCCTTGAACCGTGAGTACCTCGCCCAGGTGAAGGCGCTCGCGCAGCGCCTGGAGCCTGCGTGGGTGTCCGATCATCTGTGCTGGACCGGCATCGCCGGGGCCAACACCCATGACCTGCTGCCGCTGCCGTACACGGAAGAAGCCCTGGCGCACGTGGTCGAGCGCGTGCGCACGGTGCAGGACATCCTCGCTCGCCGCATCCTGCTTGAAAACGTCTCCAGCTACGTCACGTTCCGCGACTCGCCCCTCACCGAGTGGGAGTTCCTGCGCGAGGTGGCGATGCGCGCCGACTGCCTGATACTCCTTGACGTGAACAACATCTACGTGAGCGCCGTGAATCACGAGTTCGAGGCGCTCACCTACCTCAAGGCCATCCCCGCCGAGCGCGTGCAGCAGATCCACCTCGCCGGTCATGAGAATCACGGCGAGTACCTGGTGGATACGCACGATCATCCGGTGAGCGATCCGGTGTGGGAGCTGTACGCGGCGGCGCTGCGCCACTGCGGCGCGGTGTCCACGATGATCGAGCGCGACGATCACATCCCGCCGCTGGCGGAGCTGTGCGCGGAGCTTGAGCAAGCGCGCACGCTCAGCGCGCGCACGCTGAGCGCGCTGCCGGCAGGAGCCGCCCGAACCCGCCGCGCCGCGGCCCTCTCATGAGCACCCTTGCGAAGGTGCAGGGGGATTTTCAGGCCTACCTGCTGCGCGGCAGCGAGGCCCTCATTCCCCAGGTCATCGGTACGGCGCGGGTGCCGCTTGAGAGGCGCCTCGGGATCTACGCCGGCGCCTATCGCAGCCGCCTTGCTGAGGCGCTGGCGGCGAATTACCCGGCGCTCGCGCGGCTGCTCGATGCGGACTTTGACACGCTCGCCGCCGAGTACGTGGGTACGCACGACTCGCCGTTCTTCTCCATCCGCTACTACGGAGATGAACTCGCGCGCTTCCTCGCGACGCAGGAGGACTACGCGGGCGCCCCGCTGCTCGCGGAACTCGCCCGCTGGGAATGGGCCATGATGCACGTCTTTGATGCCGCCGATGCGCAGCCGCTCACGCACGCGCAGCTTGCGTGCGTGGCGCCCGAGCAGTGGGCGCAGCTGCGCTTTCAGTGGCATCCGAGCGTGCAGCGCCTCGGGCTGCACTGGAACGTGCCGCAGATCTGGCGCGCGCTCAGCGATGAGGCCGAGCGGCCGCCGACCGCCTTCAGCCACACCCCGACGCAGTGGCTGCTGTGGCGCCAGGAGCTCACCAGCTACTTTCGCTCGCTGCCGCCGACCGAGGCGGCGGTGCTCGATGCCGCCCGCAGCGGCTGGCCCTTCGGGGAGCTGTGCGCGCTCCTGTGTGATGAGGTCGGTGAGGCTCAGGCGCCGGTGCAGGCGGCGACGCTCCTGCGCGGCTGGGTCGACTCCGGCCTCATCAGCGACACCGCCTGAAGCGACGCACACGCGACGGCGCGGCACCCGGCCGGCGCGGCGTACAATTGCGCCCGTGACTGCCCCAGAGCGGCCCCCATCGACCTATACCAACGTGCTGCAGATGATCGGCAACACGCCGCTCATGGCCGTGCGGCGCATCGACACCGGGCCGTGCCAGCTCTTTCTGAAGCTGGAGAACCAGAACCCCGGCGGCTCCATCAAGGATCGCGTCGGGCTGTACCTCATCGAGGCGGCGGAGCGCGCGGGGCAGCTCAAGCCCGGCGGCACGCTGATCGAGGCGACCGCCGGCAATACCGGCCTGGGACTGGCGCTGGTGGCCGCGCAGAAAGGCTACCGGCTGCTGCTCGTGATTCCGGACAAGATGAGCCAGGAGAAGATCTTTCACCTGCAGGGCCATGGGCGCGCGAAGTGATGATGACGCGCTCGGATGTGAGCAAGGGACATCCGGAGTACTACCGCGACGTCGCCGAGCGTCTGGCGGCGCGAGATCCCCGGACTCCTACTTCGTCAACCAGTTCGGCAACCCCGCCAATGCGCTGGCGCACGAGGAGACCACCGCGCCGGAGATCTGGGCGCAGATGGGACACGATGCTCGATGCGGTGGTGTGCGGCGCGGGCACCGGCGGCACGCTCGCGGGGCTGTCGCATTTCTTCGCGCGCACCGCGCCGCATGTGGAGCATGGTGCTGGCGGATCCGCTCGGCTCGGGACTGGCGAGCTACGCGACCACCGGCACGCTCCCCGAGAAGATGACGCCGTGGCTGGTGGAGGGCATCGGCGGGGACTCGGTGCCGCCGGTCGGGGATTTCTCGCGTGTCTCTCAGGCCTACTCCATCGCCGATGCGGAAGCGTTTCGCACCTGCCGCGAACTGCTTAAGAAGGAGGGCATCATCGCCGGCACCTCGACCGGCACGCTGCTCGCGGCGGCGCTGCGCTACTGCCGCGAGCAGCAGCAACCCAAGCGCGTCGTGAGCTTCGTGTGCGACAGCGGCAACAAGTACCTCTCCAAGGTCTACAACGATTACTGGATGCTCGATCAGGGGTTCTTCGAACGCGAACACCTCGGCGACCTGCGCGACCTCATCGCGCGGCGCCACACCGAGCGCGCGGCGATCACCCTGAACAGCACCGAGACGGTGATGGCGGCCTACCGGCGCATGAAGCTCTACGACGTCTCGCAGGTGCCGGTGATGCAGGACGGGCGCATCATCGGCATCGTCGATGAGGAAGACATCCTGCTCGAGGTCATCGCCAATCCCGAGCACTTCAACGAGCCGGTGACGCGCGCCATGGCGAGCCACCTGGTGACGGTGCCCGTGGATGCCTCGGTGACGCAGCTCATGGAGATCTTCAAGCGCGGCATGGTGGCGATCGTCATGCACGGCTCCGAGTTCCAGGGGCTCATCACGCGCATCGACCTGCTCAACTGGCTGCGCCGCAAGCAGTGATTCTTCAAAGGTGCCTACCGCATGAGTGACGAGACCAGGGCCGCCGGCTTTGCCACGCGCGTGATCCACGGCGGCCAGCGGCCCGATCCGCTCACCGGCGCGGTGATGCCGCCGATCTACGCAACCTCGACCTACGTGCAGTCGAGCCCCGGCGTGCACAAAGGTTACGAGTACTCGCGCACGCACAATCCCACGCGCGATGCGCTGCAGGCGTCGCTCGCCAATCTCGAGAGCGGCGGCGCCGGCTTTGCGTTCGCCTCGGGTATGGCCGCGAGCGCGACGCTGCTCGAGCTGCTCGATGCCGGCTCGCACATCGTCGCGATGCACGATCTGTACGGGGGCAGCTACCGCCTGTTCGAGAACGTGCGCAAGCGCTCCGCCGGCCACAGCGTCTCGTTCGTGGATCTGTCTGACCCCAAGGCGCTCGAGGCGGCGCTGCGACCGGACACGCGCCTCATCTGGGTGGAGAGCCCCACCAACCCGCTGCTGAAGCTCGTGGACCTGTCGGCGGTGGCAGCGATCGGGCGAGGCCGGCGGATCCTGACGGTGTGCGACAACACCTTTGCGACGCCGTACCTGCAGCGCCCGCTCGAGCACGGGTTCGACGTCGTCATGCACTCGACGACCAAGTTCCTCAACGGACACTCCGATTCGATCGGCGGGGCCGCCGTGGTGCGCTCCGGCTCCGATCTGATCGAGCGTATCGGCTATTTGCAGAACGCACTCGGCGCCGTGCCCGGCCCGTTTGATTCGTTCCTGACGCTGCGCGGCATCAAGACCCTGGCGCTGCGCATGGAACGCCACTGTGCCAATGCGCTCGCGATTGCCCGGTTCCTCGAGGACCATCGCGCCATCGAGCGGGTGTACTACCCGGGACTTGCCAGCCACCCGCAGCATGCGCTCGCGCAGCGACAGATGATCGGCGGCTACGGCGGCATCGTTACCGCGGTGCTGCGCGGGGGCCTGGAGGCGGCGCGTCGCGCGCTCGAGCGCTGTCGGCTGTTCTCACTGGCGGAGAGCCTGGGTGGGGTCGAGAGCCTGATCGAGCATCCGGCGATCATGACGCACGCTTCGCTCCCGCCGGCCATGCGCGACGCGCTCGGGATCGGTGCGGGCCTGATCCGCCTCTCGGTGGGTGTTGAGGATGTCGAGGATCTGAAGGCCGAGCTGCGCGCCGCGCTGGAGTAGGCGCCGTGGCGGGGCGCGCCGGCGGCTAATAAGTCCTGGTCTGCATCTGCTCGACAAACCTCTGCGCGGCCTCGACGATCAGCTCAGCGGCGTGGACATACTGGGGCGAGAACGGCGGCCAGCGCTCACCGAGTCCGATGGCATCGTTGATGACCAGCACCTGTCCATCGCAGCCGGCCCCGGCACCGATACCGATCGTGGGTATGGCGACAGCGCGCGTCACGGTTTGCGCGAGCGCGTCCGGAATGTGCTCGAGCACCAGAAGATATGCCCCCGCGGCAGTAATCCCCTCGGCTTCCTCGCGCACGCGTCGGGCATCGCGCGCCGCGCGCCCCACCTGCTTGAAGTCCGCGGACGTTTGCGGCGTCAGCCCCGTATGGCCGACGACCTCGATGCCGCTCGCCACCCATGACGGATTACATCGTACTTGGGACCTTCCAGTTTCACGCTGTCGGCTCCGGCCTCGAGCAGCAGCCTTGCGCTGCGCAGCGCCGTGCGCGGGTCCGAATCGCTCTGGTATGGCAGGTCGCCGATGATGTGTGTATGCGCAGCCCCGCGGCGCACGGCGCCGATGTGATATCGCATGTGCTCGAGCGTCACATGACGGGTACTGTCGAATCCCATCTCCACCATCCCGACCGTGTCACCGACCAGAATCACCGGTACTCCGGCCCTCTCCAGACAGCGGGCGACGGGGGTCGTGTAGGCCGTCAGCATCGGGATCGGGGTCAGCGACTTCATCTGGCGCAGCGACCCGGCAGTGTGCTTAGGGGGAGCTGTCGGCATGGTGTGCTCTCAGGGTTGCGGCTGCATTACACGCGCCGAGAAGGTCCTCTCGCGGCTCCCCTCGCAGGGGGTTGGCACTTTATTGGGGCAAGAGCAAAAGGGCCACTCTTTCGAGAGAGGCGCAGCGTTTTGTGGGCTTTTTCGGCCCGGCTCCCTTATGCTTTGTTACCGATCATGCCCGGACCGCCGCGGGCGTCGTCGGCCCCTCACAACCCGAATAACAACTCATAAATGTCACTGAACTGGGTACTCATCGTCTGGTCCATGGCCGCATCGGCGAGCCTCATGCTGGCGGGCATTCATTTTCTGGTGTGGTGCAGGGACCGCAGCGCCTGGGCCAACCTGTCCTTTTCCCTGATGGCGAGCGCCGTGGTCGGCCTGGCGGTGTGCGAGCTTTGGATGATGCGGGCCGCGACGCCGGCAGAGTTCGGCACGGCGCTGCGCTGGCTGCATGTAGCCGGGTGGGCCACCGTCCTCTCGATGGTGGGCTTCGCACGGCTTTACCTGCGCGCCGGTCGTCCCTGGCTCGCCTGGACCTTCTGTGCGCTGCGCACGTTTGCGCTGCTGCCGAATTTTCTGAGTGGGCCAAACATCAACTTCCGCCAGGTCACGGCGCTGCAGCACGTGGGCTTCCTCGGGCAGCCCGTGGCGGTCGCCGTGGGCGTGAAGAGCCCATGGATGCTGGTCAACCAGTTGGGTTTGGTGCTGCTCGTGGTCTTTATCGCCGACGCGGCCCACACGGTCTGGCGGCGCGGCGAGCGGCGGCTGGCGCTGGTGATGGCGGGCGGCATCCTGCTGTGCATCTTCGGGGCCTCGCTGCAGAGCGTGCTGGTGCTGTGGGGGGTGGTGAGCGGGCCGCTCACGCCGTCGCTGTTCTTCATCCTGGCGGTCGGGGCGATGGCCTACGAGATGAGTCGCGAGGTCGGACGGGCCACGCAGCTCGCCACGCATCTGGAAAAGAGCGAAGGCGCGCTGCGCCAGAGCGAGTGGCGCTACGAGCAGGCGGCCGAGGCCGCCGGTGTCGGCACCTGGGAGTGGAACCTCCCCGAGGAGGAGATCTGGATGACGGACCGGGGCCGCACGCTGCTCGGCTTCGCTCCCGGGCAGCGCATTGATCCTGCGAACGTCGCGGCGCGGCTGCGCCCCGAGGACTGCGAGGCGGTGCGGGCGGCGTTTGCGCACGCGCGCGATTTCAGGGGCACCTATCAACGCGAATGCCAGGTGGTGCTGCCCGGGGGCGGTACGCGCTGGATTGCGACGCGCTGTCGCATTGAGAGTGATGCCAGCGGCAGACCGAGGGTCGTGCGCGGGGTGTCGTTCGATGTCAGCGAGCGCGTACGCACGACCCAGGAGATCGCTCGGCAGCGCCACGAACTGGCGCATCTGTCGCGCATCAGTATGCTCAACGTGCTCTCCGTTTCCATCGGACACGAACTGAGTCAGCCGATGCAGGCCATCCTCACCAACGCGCAGGTCGCCCAGCGCCTGCTCGGAAATGAGAATCCGAACCTTGAGCAGATCCGTGAGATTCTGCAAGCGCTGGTGCAAGACGGGGAGCGTGGCAGTGAAGTGATCCGGGGGTTGCGCGCGCTGCTGAAGAAAGGCGAAGCGCGCTTCGAATCACTCGACGTCAATGACCTCGTGCGTGATGTTCTGAGACTGGTCAATGGCGAGCTGCGCCAGGCAGGCGTCGTGGTCACCACTACACTCGCATCCGGTCTGCCCGCGATCAGGGGTAACCGCGTGCAGCTGCAGCAGGTGCTGCTGAACCTGATCATCAACGCCTGCGAAGCGATGGCGGCGGTCGCACCGAAGAACCGCCAGCTGCAGGTGAGCAGCGAGATGAATGCTGAGGGGGCAACTCTTGTTTGCGTCACCGATGGCGGCCCGGGTATTTCACCGCAGAATCTGGAGAGTGTGTTCGATGCATTTTTCTCGACCAAGACCAACGGCCTCGGTGTGGGGCTGTCGGTGAGTCGGTCGATCATTTCCTCTCACGGCGGGCGCATGTGGGCCGCAAGCCACCCCGGACCCGGGGCGCGGTTCTGCTTTACGGTGCCGGCAGTGCAGGCGCGATCCCTGATAACCCAGACGGGCTGATCGTGGCAGCCCTCGTGCGCGCACCGAAGCGGGACACGCGGCTCACGCGCGCTTGCGCAAAAACAAATGGGTCGCACGCTCGCCCGCGACGGACTTCGTGAATTCATAGCCCAGTGCCGGCAGATCGATGTCGTGCAAGAGATGCTCTCCGGATCCGAGTAACACCGGGCGCAGGGCGAGGTGCAGATCATCGATCAGGCCGGCGCGCAGATACTGCCGGATGGTGGATACGCCACCCCCGAGGCGCACGTCGCGGCCACCCGCAGCGGCGGTGGCTTCCGCCAGGGCAGCGTGAATTCCCCCCGTGACAAAGCGAAACTCCGTGCCCCCCGCCATCTTAAGAGGTGCTCGCGCGTGATGGGTCAGCACGAACACGGGTGTGTGATACGGGGGCTCCTCGCCCCACCAGCCCTTCCAGCTCTCGTCCGGCCAGGCCCCCCGGACCGGCCCGAACATGTTGCGCCCGAGAATCCACGCACCGATGCCGTCAAAACCCTGCTGGGCGAGGGTGTCATCGACCCCCGTCTCGCCATCATCGTGGCCGTGCATCTTGCGCCACGCGCGCGTGTGGAAGAACCACTCCATCAACTCGGGGCCGCGCGCGCCGAGCGGATTCTGCAGATCCTGGTTCGGCCCGGCGCCATAGCCGTCGATGGAAATCGCGAAGCTCAGGACACGCAGTTTCGACACAGCATCCCTCGTTCTCATGGGGTGGCCGAGGAAGGTAACGATGGCGCTGAGGGGCACCCGGCGTCAACCGCGGCCGCTCGCGCCCGCAAGACGCAGGCGAAGTTCGTGCCTGCGCTTTTGAGCCGAGCGACGTGTCAGATGCTCAAGGCTGCGCCCAGTAGTCCAATTCGCGCACGATGAATTGTGCGACCGCTTCCTCGGTCGAGGCGTAGGAACGCTGTGCGGTGGGGTTCTGCAGCTGGCCAATCTCACCGTCCCTCAACACGTACCAGCCGGCCTCGGTACGTTTATCTTCCGAGTAGGTGAGCCACTCCTCGAGCAGCGCCGGATGGGCAGCCAGCAGCGCCTGCACCTGCGGCACGCCGAAACTCGAACGGTAGGCGGCATAGTCGGTGCGTGCGATGGCATCGCGCAGCGCAAGCCCGCCCGCGCTCGCTGAGACGTGATGGGCAACACGCAGGATCGCCACCAGTCGAAAGTCAGCCTCACTCATCGCTTGGCCCCGGCCGCGCTGGTTCTCGATCTGCCGCCGCGCCGTGTCCGGGCTGCCTCACCGTGCGAACTCATAGAGCGGTTTGCCCCTGTCGACGATGTGAACCGAGAAGAGCTTGAGCGGGGTGTCCCCGATGACCGTAAAGCCCGCATGCTGCACATCGCGCAGGTTCAACACCGTAGCGCCGGTGGACAGCGTGACCGGGTCCTTGCCGGCGTACTGCACTTTGGCACCCTGCAGCACGTACGCCGCTTCCACGCCGTGGTGGGTGTGCAGCGCCAGGGATTCACCGGGCTTGTATTCAGCCACCGACGCAATGACCTCCATGCCCGGCGCGCCCGTGAGGTCCGTTCTCTTTTGCTCCACGCGCTGTGGCGAATCGGACACCTTTTGCGCAAGCTGCGCCGTGGCGACGCCCAGGCCGAACAGGAAGACGCCCACGAGCGTGCCGGTCAATGCACTCATCTTCATGAGTTCCTCCGTTACCTTAAGGACGAGTCTTTTCGCAGTGCAGCTTGAGGGCGACAGTGAAGCTGTCGAGCTCCGGCTGCCGATCGACGACCGATCTGAGGATCAGCGGTGCCAGCAGACCGCTCATGTGCAGATGCAGCCGCAATTCCACCCCCGCCGCGCACGGGGTCAACGCGAACGTGCGTCGGCCGACGAACAGGCCGAGCGGCAAACCCCCCGTCCACTCCATGCGCCTGGGCGGCTCGAGCGCGGTCACGCGAAGTGACACCGCTCGCACCGCGCCGTCGCCGAGGCGTACCCGCGCGCTGATGCGCTCCCCGAGTGCGATGCGTCCCTCGACCCGGATAATCTCGGGGTTCCAATCCTGATAGGTTTCACCCGCGGTCAGGGTCGCCACACCGCCTCCGCCGTGGCATGTATGGTTGAGGTGCGGCTGTACTCGTGCATCACTTCAGATACTTCCAGGTCCAGGTGGAGGCACCATCAAGCTTGCGCACCCGCACGGCCTTCAGTACCTCGGGTTCGAAGTTGGTCGCATTTATGCCGAGCGTGCCGTGGCCCCATTTTTTCCTGTGCTGATAATGCGTGATGCACCCGCAGGTGCTGCAACGAAAGTAGGCGCGAATCCTGCGGCGCCAGCTGTAACTGGACAGACCGCCTTTGCGCGCCTGAATCTGCACCGAACCGGCCGCGTAGTACGCCCAGACTGCGCCGTAGCGTCGGCAGAGCGAGCAGTTGCAGCAGGTGACCGTGCGCGGTGCGCGCCGAACGACAATGCGGACGCGACCGCAGTGACACGTGGCGCTGAGCGTCGATGGCGCGAGGGGCGGCGCGCCCAATGCCGGGCGTGAGCGGCGCCCCTTCGCCGCATCAGGAGCGCGCCGGCGCACCACCTTGCCCCGCACCCGCGGCACGCTCCGCCTGGCTGTCACGGCACCACCACGTGCGCGTTAAACGGCGGTGCCGCTCAGCCAGCGGTGGGCTTCTTCTCCGACGGCCATTCCGCGAACGCAAGGTAGTAGACGAAGATTAAATTCGCCAGAGGCACGAGCACCAGCAGACTCAGCCAAGGGGAAAAGCCAACTCTCTTGCAAATGCGCCAGAAGGGCACGACTGCAATAGCCGCTACGATCAGCCAGCCCGGACCCCACCCATGATGGTACATATCTGTTCTCCTTGCGCCAGAGCGACGACGGTGCGTCGTTATAAATGTGTCTTCCGCTGCGCACGGTCAAGCACCCCGCACAGCACCCGTGGTGGCCTTCAGAGCAAATCTCTCCTGGCCTTTGACAGCAGAGACTTGAGCCGCTCAGCGGGGCGGGGCCTGCAGAACGGGAAAGAGTCGGCCTCATCGCACTAGCCTGGAATCTCAGGTTCGACGAGCTTCGCAAGTTGTGCGAGCGACTCCTGCCAGCCGAGATAGCACATCTCGACCGGAATCGCTTCAGGCACCCCTTCTTGCACGATGTTGAGCTCAGTTCCGCACGACACCGGCTTCAGGGTCACCGTTGTCTGCATTTCCCCGGGAAGGTTCGGGTCGTCGAACCGGTCCGTGTAGCGAATTCTCTCGAAGGGCACCAATTCACGATACTCACCGCCAAAGGAGTGACCACCGCCGGTCGTGAAGTTCGTGAATGACATCTGGTGGGTGCCGCCGACTTTGGCATCCATGTGGTGCACCTTGCAGGTGAAGCCGTAGGGCGGAAGCCACTTGGCCATGGCGTCGGCATCCAGGAACGCGCGATAGACGCGTTCGGGATTCGCCTGCAGCACGCGCTGAAGTGTGATGGTCCCGGTGGGCATGGTCAGTTCGCCTTTCGATTCATCGTTGGGATGGCTTTACGATCTGGCACAAAGCGCTAAGGGATGCATCGTGAGCGGCAACGGTGAACTTACAGAGGCCAAGCAGCACCAACTGCGCCCGCCCGGCCTCTGTCAGCGCACCGCGACCGCCGCTGCCGTCTGCAGCCGCGCGTGCAGTACTCCGCCAAGAATTATGAGAGGGGCGAGCGTTACGAGAAACACAAGGTGGTACCAGATCGGGAACTTGGCCAACAGCTTGTAATGCACGGGAAGAAAGAACACCACCATGATCACCGCAAGGACAACAATGGGTTTGCGCGATCGCCTCGCGATATACGAGCACGCAAACCCTGCGACGAGCGATGCAAAAGCTCCCACCGCCAGGCGTGCCAGGAGCATCGCCAGTGTGAAGCTCATGGTAGTTTCCGCCGCAGTGTAGGTCGGGATCAGAGCCCGGAGAAGCAGATTCGCGAGCGTAGCCGCAATAAACCAGAGAACAAATCCCACAACCACACTGAACGTCGCTTTAACCATGTCACTGGCCTCCCGGGTTACTTCGCGCTGCTCACGGCCTTGCTGCGTTGCTTAACGCGAGCCTTGACGATCTTCGTAATTAGCGCGTGGGGTATGGGCTCAGAGAGCGGAAACTGCAAATTTCCTTTGGGTCCCGCGTATCGGGCGACGAGTGGCTTCAATGACCGCTCGTGTACCGGTGGATAAAGACCGATGTGCTTTTTGAATGCGGCAAAGTAAACGAGCACTCCACCTCCACCCAGAAAGTATGCCGGCATGCGATAGCTGATTCGCTCCTCGGCGGTCGGGGCAGCCTTGCGCACGGTCATCCGGATCGCCTCCAGGATGGGCTGTACCTGAGGGGGCGAGGATGCAATGTAAGCGTCCACGGAGGGCGGAACAGACATGCCCTTGCGATCCTTTGGTCCAAGTGCTGGTGCACTCTACGCGCAGGTTAATCGCGCGTGTACTGCGCATGCGAAGGGCGCTTCGCGCGGTGCTGAGAACGCACATGACTTACGCGTCGCGATCCCCCCACCGGCAAGAGGGCGGCTCGCCTTTTTTATAGCAAACCAGGACCAGCACACCCGTCATCAGGGCGAGGAACGCGGCTGGGGCAAGGGGGTGGTACCTCCGCAACCAAGCGACGCCCACCACAAGCACGGCAAGCCAAGGCAGAAAGAACGCCCAGCCGGCCGGAGAAGAGGGGAGGCCCCAACCCCACCCGTAACGCTTGGCGCGGAACCAGTATCGATTTGACCGTTCAGGGTGGAGCGTCCTCTGCCAGTGCGATCCAACCGGGAAGCTCAGGCGCGCCTTTACAGGACCGAAGCGGCGCGTCGCATCGCGACAGCCGCCCTCGGCACGGCCCTCGGAGTTGTTTACGTTGTATCCGCACGGGCCGTAAGCGTGTCTCCCTAGCGTTTAGACGGCAATCCCGCATGGCTGGTGAGATAGACCGCGAAGGTCCCGAGCCAGTGTCCGCCCTCGTAGTACTCCCCGGTCACGGCCGGCAGCGCCGCCGCGGCATGCGCGTCGGCAGCGCTGAGCAGCGCTGCGCTGCGAGGGTCGCCCGCGGGCAGGCCATGGGCGATACCTTCGAGCATCCAGGCACGACTGAGGTTGAGCCCATCGACGTGGGCCAGTTTCGGATCCGCACGATCGGTGACCACGCCGGGGGCGAGCCACGCGTGGGCACGAGTGCCCACCGATCCTCTTGGGATCTGCGGCAGAAATGCCGACAGCCAGCGGGCGAATGCCGGGGGACCGAGCACGCGGCGCATGAAATCCGCTTCAGCGAGACACGGGGAGAGAAAGTCCTCGCCCGAGGGCTCATAGGCCAGTGGGCAGCTGCGGTCCTGTCGGTAGAAACGCTGCGCTGCATCACGCAGCACGGCGCGCATGGGCTCATCGTTAACAACATCGGCCCAGTCCCAGACCAGACCGAAGGCAAAGGCGGTCTGATCGTGTTCGCCGATGCGGATCGGATAGTGCAGCTTGGGCACCCAGCTCTCGATGCGTGCGGCAGCTTGCGTCTCAAGCGGCGCGAGCGTCCCTGACCAGCGGCGGGCGTCCGGATCGTCCCAGGCGTGCAGCTCCGCCGCCAGTTGCAGCAGCCACGCAAGTCCGTACGGGCGCTCGAAGGAGGCGCGACCCGCGCCCTTGAGGTAGGCGACTTCCGCGGCGATATTTTCGGGTGTGAAGCTGAGTGCAAGTTCGCTGCGCGCCTGCGCGGCGAACGGCGCCTGCGGCATGAGGCGCAGCAGCCGCACCAGCAGCCAGTGCCCGTGCACGTCGGAGTGCCAGTCGAGGCAACCGTAGAAGGCGGGCGTGAGCTTTCGCGGCGGGCGCACATCCGCATCGCTGTTGAGCGTGTGCGAGACGTGATTGGGATATTCCTGGTGCAGACACCTGAGCGCCAGGCCCGCAAAGCGGGCGGCGGCGGCATCGGTCAAGGTCGAATGTACCGACGGCGCGGGCGGCGCGGCGCAGGCGAGTGTGCTCATGAGGACGCTGAAAACAGGCGCGCTGCGAT
The DNA here is from genome assembly GCA_963742045.1 of uncultured Pseudomonadota bacterium. Lineage (GTDB taxonomy): Bacteria > Pseudomonadota > Gammaproteobacteria > Steroidobacterales > Steroidobacteraceae > 13-2-20CM-66-19. The sequence continues at coordinate 3,043,744 of CAVUKE010000003.1, read as the reverse complement.
GTCTCATGCGCGCATGTTACGCTGCCGGGCGTGAGTGAGTTTCTGCCCGTCGTCCTGGTTCCCGGATTGCTGGCCTCGGCGCGCCTGTACGCGCCGCAGCTCGCTGCGCTCTGGTCGAGCGGGGCGGTGCAGGTCGCCAATCACACGCGCGATGACAGCATGGCGGCGCTCGCGCGGCGCATCCTGGCCGAAGCGCCCCCGCGCTTTGCGCTCGTCGGTCTCTCGATGGGAGGCTACGTCGCGTTCGAGATTCTGCGGCAGGCGCCCGAGCGGGTCGCCCGCGTGGCGCTGCTCGACACCGCGGCACGCGCCGACACCCCGGATGCAAGCGCCGCGCGGCGCACGCAGATGGACCTCGCAGCCAGCGGGCGTTTCACCGAGGTGATCGATGCACTGTTTGCGCGCGTGGTGCACCCGAGCCGCCAGCACGATGCGGCGCTGCGCGAGCTGATGCGCCTCATGGGCGCCGAGGTCGGTGTCAGCGGATATCTTAGGCAGCAGACCGCCAACATGACCCGCATCGACTCACGCCCGACGCTGGCCGGCATCCGCTGTCCTACGCTGGTGCTGGTGGGTGAGGGTGACCGGCTGACACCTCCGGAGCGGGCAGTCGAGATCGCTGATGCCATAACCGGCGCGCGCCTCGTCGTCGTCCCCGACTGCGGGCATTTCTCGACGCTCGAGTGCCCGCAGGCGGTTACGGATGCGCTGCGCGCATGGCTGCAGAGCTGAAGTCGAGCGCGCCCGAGGCTGCGCAGGGCGCACAGCGCTCCGTGCTCCTGGCGCACCCCGACAGCGCCTGTCCGGCCGTTGCAGCCATCGCCGTGGAGGCGCGGCTCACCGCCCCGGCGCAGCTCGTGTGCCATTACGCACTACAGGCTCAGATGGATCGGGTGCGCCTGCCCGACTCGCCTCGCGGGGAGCGCGCGGACGGGCTGTGGCGGCACACCTGTTTTGAGGTCTTTGTGGCGGCGGCGGATGTGCCCGGCTATTACGAATTCAACTTTTCACCCGCGCTCGCCTGGGCGGCGTACCGCTTCGAGGGTTACCGCCGTGGGATGGCGCCGCTGCGGTTGACCCAGGCGCCGGGGCTGCGCGTGCAAGGCAGCACCACCGGCTTTGAGCTCGTAGCGACGCTGGATCTTGCGGGCGTAGCGGATCTTGCCGGCGCGCCGCGGCTTAAGCTGGCACTCGCAGCGGTGGTCGAAGATGAGGCCGGCCGCCTCTCGTACTGGGCGCTGCGCCATGCGCCGGGCAAGCCGGACTTTCATCACCGCGATGGGTTCACGCTGAAAGTGTGCGCACCGTGAAGACCGGACTCGACTGCCTGCTCGAGGAGGCGGCACTGCGAGAGGCCCTGGGCGGACGGCGCGTGGCGCTCCTGGCGCACCCGGCGTCCGTGACCCGCGACCTGAGGCACTCGCTTGATGCGCTCGCCGGGCTGCCCGGGCTGCACGTCGGCGCCGCGCTCGGTCCGCAGCACGGGCTGCGCGGGGACAAGCAGGACAACATGATCGAGTCGCCCGACTACCTGGACCCCGTGCACGGTGTGCCGGTGTTCAGCCTCTACGGCCCGGTGCGTCGCCCGAGCGCTGCGATGCTCGAGACGTTCGACGTGCTGCTCGTCGACCTGCAGGATCTGGGCTGCCGCATCTACACCTTCATTACCACGCTGCGCTACGTGCTCGAGGCGGCGGCGCACACCGGCAAGAGCGTGTGGGTGCTCGATCGCCCCAATCCCGCCGGGCGCGTGGTGGAAGGGCTCGCGCTGCGAGCCGGATGGGAGAGCTTCGTCGGCGCCGGCCCGCTGCCCATGCGGCACGGTTGCACCATGGCGGAGCTCGCGCGCTGGTTTGTCAGTTCGCTGCGACTGAACGTCGACTGTCAGGTGGTGCCCATGCAGGGGTGGGCACCGCTCGCAGCGCCCGGCTACGGCTGGCCACTCGGTGAGCGCACCTGGATCAATCCGAGTCCGAACGCGCCGAACCTGTGGATGGCGCGCTGCTATGCCGGGTCGGTGCTGCTCGAGGGCACGACGCTCTCGGAAGGGCGCGGTACGACGCGGCCGCTGGAGCTTTTCGGCGCACCGGACCTGGACGTGCCCGCACTCCTCTCCCAGATGCACGCACTCGCGCCGCAATGGCTCGCCGGCTGCCGCCTGCGTGCGTGCTGGTTCGAGCCCACCTTTCACAAGCACGCCGGCAAGCTGTGCGCGGGCCTGCAGGTGCACGTGGAGGATCCTGCTTACTACGATCACGAGCGGTTCCGGCCCTGGCGGCTCTTCGCGCTCGCTTTCAAGGCGCTGCGCAAACTGCGCCCCGACTATCCGTTGTGGCGCGACTTTCCCTACGAGTACGAAGAAGGGCGGCTCGCCATCGACGTCATCAACGGCAGCGAACTGCTGCGCCAGTGGGTCGACGATCCGGCCGCAACCCCTGCTGACCTTGACCGACTCGCGCTGGCCGACGAGCGGGCCTGGAGCCAGGAGCGCGCGGGGTCTCTCCTTTATTAGACAGGCGTTGTGGCGCGCAGTGCACGCTCGAGCCGCACAATGAGAAGGGCGTTGCCCGCGTACTGCAGAAAGCGCGCGGGCCAGGCCCCCTGATGCGCGGCGGCAGCGCGCAAAAGAACAGTCGCTAGGTGACCACGATCCGCGCGAGGTTCACGCGTGCGGATCCGGCAGCAGAAACGTGCGCCGCGCGAGGGGTGAGGCCAGCTACTCCGGACGATACCAGCGCGCCAGCAGCCCCTTGTCGAAAAGCTCCGGATGGGCGCTCGCGAAGCTCGCGAAGTCCTCCGCAGCGCCGGCTGCCATGCGCTCAGCGATGAGAGCGAGGAATGCGAGGGTGATGGTGAGATTGAAGGCCTCGGGATGGCCCGCGTTGCGGGTGATGACTCGCAGCGCGTTGCAGTAGTGCAGCGTCGCCTCGGCGAACTCATGGGCTCGGAGCAGCTCGAACGCCATGCGCACGTGTTCGCGGTGCGGAAACTCGGCCGCGGTAATCTCCCCACGCAGGAAACGCCGAAGATCCTCGCTAGCGTCCATCCTCATCCGCCTCGCGCAGCTGGTGCGCATCGCGTGCCGCAAGATCCAGGCCGTACACCGCCTTGAGTGCCCGGATCTTCTTCAGGGTGCCGGCGGAGAAGGGCGCCTTGCCCTCGAAGGCGTGCAGCACCACCCCTTCGAGCAGATCACCGAGGGACAGGTCGAGCTCGGTCGCAAGCGCCTTGAGCACCTTCAGCAGGCGGCTCTCCAGGCGCACGCCGGTCTGGGTGCGGGTGACGACTTTCATGGCCGTATGTTACCACGGTAACTTGGTAACACAAGTCGCCGCCGCCCGTAGCCACCGCGGGCGCGGCACCCACCCGTGCGGGCTGCCGGCCACGCTCGAGCCTCCCGTGGCGCGGGAGGTCTCCCGCGCGGGCCGCCCGAAGAAAAGCGCCTCGCCCATGGGCGAAAGGATCCCCGGGCGTGGGCGGATCTGGTCTAATTTGCGGCTGAATGCAGCAGGCACGCGACATCTACGGCTATCACAAGCACTGGGCGGCGCGTTTCGGTACGGCCCCGTTCCTGCCCATGTCGCGCGCGGAGATGGATCTGCTGGGCTGGGACAGCTGCGATGTCATCATCGTCAGCGGGGATGCCTACGTCGATCACCCGAGCTTTGGCATGGCCATCATCGGGCGCGTGCTCGAAGCGCAGGGCTTTCGCGTGGGCATCATCGCGCAGCCGGACTGGCACAGCGCGGCGGATTTCGCCGCCCTCGGCCGCCCGAACCTGTTCTTCGGCATCACCGCCGGTAACATGGATTCGATGGTCAATCGCTACACCGCCGAACGGCGCGTGCGCAGCGATGACGCCTATACGCCCGCCGGGGCCGGCGGGCGTCGACCCGACCGCTCCGTCATCGTCTATGCGCAGCGCGCGCGCGAGGCCTTTCGCGACGTGCCCATCGTCATCGGCGGCATCGAGGCCTCCTTGCGTCGCATCGCGCACTTTGACTACTGGTCGGAGAAGGTGCGCCGCTCGGTGCTGCTCGATGCGAAGGCGGACCTGCTCGTGTACGGCAACGGCGAGCGGCAGATCTGCGAGATCGCGCACCGCCTGGCCGCCGGAGAAGGGATCGGTGCGCTTACGGACTTGCGTGGCACCGTGTTCGCGCGCAAGGGAACGCCGGCGCAGTGGATCGAGATCGACTCCACGCACCTGGATGCGCCCGGGCCGCTCAATCCGCCCGTTGACCCTTATGCGATGCAGCGCACCGCGGCGGCCCCCGCCGCGAGCCCCGGCGCGCTCCCCGCGGCAGAGAAGGTCGTGCGCTTCGTGCGCGGGGTGAAGAACGGCGACCGCGAGCGCAGCGTCATCCGCATGCCCGCGCACGAGGCGGTCGCCGCCGATCCGGTGCTCTACGCGCACGCTTCGCGCATCCTGCACCTTGAGTCAAACCCTGGTAACGCGCGCGCGCTGGTGCAGCGTCACGGGGACACGGATGTGTGGCTGAACCCGCCGCCGATTCCGCTCAGCACCCGCGAGATGGACTGGGTGTATGAACTGCCGTACCAGCGCGCCCCGCATCCTTTCTACGGCGACGCGCAGATCCCCGCCTACAAGATGATCCGCTTCTCGGTCGCGATCCAGCGCGGCTGCTTCGGCGGCTGCACCTTCTGTTCCATCACCGAGCACGAGGGCCGCATCATCCAGAGTCGCTCGGAGGACTCGGTGCTGCGCGAGATCGAGGAGGTGCGCGACAAGGTGCCCGGCTTCACGGGCGTCATCTCCGATCTGGGCGGTCCCACCGCCAACATGTACCGCCTCGCCTGCAAGAGCCGCGAGATCGAGAGCGCCTGCCGCCGCCCCTCGTGTGTGTATCCGGGTATCTGCCCGAACCTGAACACCGATCACGCCCCGCTCATCCGCCTCTACCGGCGCGCCCGCGCGCTGCCGGGCATCAAGAAGGTACTGATCGCCTCGGGGGTGCGTTATGACCTTGCCATCGAATCACCCGAATACGTGAAGGAGCTCGCCCAGCATCACACCGGCGGCTACCTCAAGATCGCTCCCGAGGCGCTCGCGGAGGGCCCGCTGTCGAAGATGATGAAGCCCGGAGTGGGTGCGTACGATCGCTTCAAGGAACTCTTCGACCGCTACTCCAAGGAAGCGGGCAAGAAGCAGTACCTGATCCCCTACTTCATCGCCGCGCACCCGGGCACGAGCGACGAGGACATGCTGCAGCTGGCGCTGTGGCTGAAGCGGCATGGCTTTCGCGCCGACCAGGTGCAGGCCTTTCTGCCCGGTCCGATGGCCACCGCCACCGCCATGTATCACTCGGGCAAGAATCCGCTCAGGCGCATCACGCGCAGCAGCGAGGATGTGATGATTCCCAAGGGCCTGAAGATCCGCCGCCTGCACAAGGCCTTCCTGCGCTACCACGATCCGAACAACTGGCCGCTGCTGCGCGAGGCGCTGCGCCGTATGGGGCGCGCGGACCTGATCGGCAGCGCCCGAGCGCAGCTGGTGCCGGCCTACCAGCCTGCCGGCGCCGGCGCGGGTACGCCGCCGGCGCGGCGCACGTCCCGCGGGCCGCGGCCGTTTCGCACGCAGCACACCGGTCTGCCGAAAACACCGCGGCCGCCGTCCGCGCGCCGTGCCCCCAAGCCCTCCTGAGGCCACCGAGCCGGTGGCGCTGTTCCGGGGCCGCAGCGGCCTCACATAACATCCTTCAGCCGTGCCGCAATTGCGGACGCGACCGGCGCAAGAGTAGGGTGTTGCGCATGAAACGCCCCCGTCTTGGCGGCTTGCTCGCCGCCGCGGCTCTTGCGCTGGCGCTCAGCGTGCGTGCCGATGTTTCCGGCGAGCCGCTGCCCCTGCCGCTGCCAGCACCGGGCACCGCCACCGTACTCGAGATCCAGGGGGCCATCGGTCCTGCGACCTCGCACTACGTGGTGCACGGGCTCGATACGGCGCGTACCGCCGGCGCTCGTCTCGTCGTGCTCGAGCTCGACACCCCCGGCGGACTTGACAGCGCCATGCGCGACATCATCCGCGCGATCCTGGCCTCACCCATCCCGGTGGTGAGTTATGTGAGCCCTCCCGGTGCCCGCGCCGCAAGTGCCGGCACCTACATCCTGTACGCGAGCCACATCGCCGCTATGGCGCCGGCCACCAACCTTGGGGCCGCGACCCCGGTCTCCATCGGCGGGGAGTCAACGCCGGCGGCACCGCTGCCGCCGGCGAATCCGCCTGGCGCCCCGAAGCCCAAGGAAGAGGGCAAGCCCGAGGCCCCCGGCAGCACGCTTGAGCACAAGGTGATCAACGATGCGGTCGCCTATATCCGCAGCCTGGCGGAGCTGCGCGGCCGCAACGCCGAATGGGCCGAGAGCGCCGTGCGTGGCGCGGCGAGCCTGTCGGCCACCGCCGCGCTCAAGGATCACGTTATCGACCTGATCGCAAGCGATTTGCCGGATCTTCTGGCGCGCATCGACGGTCGCGAGGTGCGTATCGGCGATCACTCCGTAAAACTCGCCACGCGCGCGCTGACACTGGTATACGCCAAGCCCGACTGGCGCACGCAGCTGCTCGCCGTCATCACCCATCCGACGGTGGCCTACGGCCTCATGCTGATCGGCATCTGGGGGCTGCTGCTGGAAGGTTACAACCCCGGCGCCGTGCTGCCCGGGGTGGTCGGCTGCGTGTGTCTTTTGATCGCGCTCTTCGCCTTCCAGATCCTGTCGGTGAATTACGCCGGACTCGCACTTGTGGCGCTCGGCAGCGGCATGATCGTGGCGGAGTTCTTCTTTCCGACCTACGGCTCCCTCGGCATCGGGGGTCTGATCGCCTTCGTCGTCGGCTCCCTGATCCTCTTTGACTCGGATGTCCCGGGCCTGAGCGTCGCTCGACCGGTGATCGGGGCGATCGCGACCGCCGGCGGCCTCACGATCGCCGGGATCGTCTACCTTGCCGGCCGCTCGCAGCGCCGCCCGGTCGTGACCGGCACGCGCGGCATGATCGGTGCGAGCGCAGAGGTGGTCGCGGACTTCAGCGGCCGCGGGCGCGTGCGCTACGGCGGGGAGCTGTGGAGTGCCCACAGCGCCGTGCCGCTCGTTGCCGGCCAGCAGGCGCGCATCACCCGGGTGGAAGGGCTAACATTGTGGGTCGAGCCGCAATGAGCATTACCTGATATTCACGGAGACTGACATGCCCTTCGGAATTGCCCTGATCGTGCTGCTGGTGGTGCTGCTCTTTAGCGCGCTGCGGGTACTGAATGAATACGAGCGCGGTGTGATGTTCACCTTCGGGCGCTTCACGGGGGTGAAGGGGCCGGGCATCATCTTCGTGTGGCCGATCGCGCAGCAGATGCGCAAGATGGATCTGCGCGTCATCGTGCTCAACGTGCCCAAGCAGGACGTGATCACCCGCGACAACGTGTCGGTGAAAGTGAATGCCGTCGTCTACTTCCGCGTCGTGGACGCCGGCCGCGCCATCATCCAGGTCGCCAACGCGTTCGATGCCACCAGTCAGGTGGCACAGACCACGCTGCGCTCGGTGGTCGGCCAGCACGAGATGGATGATCTTCTGTCGCAACGCGACAAGCTCAACGCCGACCTGGCGCGCATCCTCGATCAGGCCACCGAGAACTGGGGCATCAAGGTCTCGAACGTGGAGATCAAGGACGTTGATCTGGATGAGAGCATGATCCGCGCCATGGCGAAGCAGGCGGAAGCCGAACGCACGCGGCGCGCCAAGATCATCCATGCCGAAGGCGAAGCCCAGGCCGCCCAGCAGCTGGTCGAGGCGGCGCAGTCGCTCGCGCGGGCGCCGAGCGCGCTGCAGCTGCGCTACCTGCAGACCCTCGCCGACATCTCGCACGAGAAGACCCAGATCATCATCTTTCCGCTGCCCCTTGATCTGATCAGGCCGTTCCTCGGTCCGCACGGTGAATAGCGCGCGCACGCTCGCCGCCGCCGGCGTGCTGCTCGCGCTCGCGACCGCCTGCGGCGCCTTTGGCGCGCACGCCCTGAAGTCCCAGCTCGCGCCCGAGCGGCTGCAGCTGTGGGAGACGGCGGTGCGCTATCAGTTCCTTCAGTCCCTCGGACTGCTCGGGGTGGGACTCGCGTTGCGCGCCATTCCCCTCCCCGCGTGGCGCGCCGCGGCGGGGCTTCTCGTGACGGGCGTGGTGCTCTTCTGCGGCAGCCTGTATGCGCTGAGTTTCGGGGCACCACGTCCGATCGGGGCGCTGACGCCGCTCGGCGGGCTCGCCTGGATCGGCGCCTGGCTCATGTTTGCCTACGGCGCCTGGCGGCACTGAATTCATCGGACAGGAGTCACCCCACATGTCGAGTCGGTTTACTGCGGCCGCGCTGACGGCCGCGGCCCTCATGCTTGCAGCCTGCACCCACGCCCCGGCGCAGTCGGCCGCCGCGCCGGCCGGACCGGCGCAGATTCCCCCCTGGGGACTCGATCTTACGGCGCGCGATCTGGCGGTGAAGCCGGGGGATGATTTTTATCATTACGCCGACGGGCACTGGCTGGAAGCACATACCATCCCGGCGGATCGCACGCGCTGGGGCTCCTTCGATGAGCTCGACGAGCGCTCGCAGGAGCAGGTGCTCAGCATCGTGCAGAAGCTGCCCGCCAACGCCCCCGAAGGCAGCAACGCACAGAAGGTGGGCGACTACTACCGCGCCTTCATCGACACCGCGGCCATCGACCTGAGGGGCATCGAACCGGCGCGCGCCGGCATCGATGCGATCTCGGCGGCCAAGAATCACCACGATCTCACGCGCCTCATGGGGCGGCCGGATCTTGCCCTCAAGGCGCCGCTGCGCGTCGGGATCACGATCGATCAGAAAAATCCCGACCGCTATGCGGTGATCATCACGCAAAGCGGACTCGGTCTGCCCGACCGTGACTATTACCTGAAGAACGACGCGGTCTACACCGCGCTGCGCGAGAAGTACCAGGCGCACATCGCGCGCCTGCTCGGCCTTGCGGGCGAAGTGAACCCCGCCGCCGAGGCGCAGGGGATCCTTGAGGTCGAGACGCGCATCGCCAAGATCCACTGGGCCGCGGCCAAGCGCCGCGAGCGCGACCTCACCTATAACCCGCGCACCCGCGAGCAGCTCGAGCAGCTGGTACCGGGCTTTTACTGGGAGACGCTGCTGGCAGCGCAGGGGGTGGATGCGCAGCCGCAGTTCATCGTGCACGAACTGGATGCGGTGCAGGCCCTGGGGCAGCTGTTCCTTGAGGTGCCCCCCGATACCTGGCGCCCGTACTTCAAGTACCACTACCTTGTGAGCATGGCGGCGGTGCTGCCGCAGGCGTTTGATGAGGAAGTGTTCGACTTTTATGGCCGCACGCTCAAAGGCCAGCAACAGCAGCGCCCGCGCCCCAAGCGCGCGGTGATGGCGCTCGATAACGACCTCGGCGAAGCGGTCGGGGCGTTGTACGTCGAGCGCTTCTTCCCGGCCTCCTCCAAGGAGCAGGTGCGGGCCCTGGTGGAGAATCTGCGCGCCTCGTACGCGCAGCGCATCGAGCAGCTCACCTGGATGACGCCGGCCACCAGGAAGGTGGCGCTCGAGAAGCTCGCCGCGTTCCATCCCAAGCTCGGCTACCCGGACAAGTGGCGCGACTACTCGGGCCTCTCGATCGTCAAGGGCGATGCCTTCGGCAACGACGTGCGCGCCTCCGTGTTCGAGTGGCACCGCCAGGTGCAGCGCCTGAACGACCCGACCGATCGCGCCGAATGGGGCATGACGCCGCAGACCATCAACGCCTACTACAACCCGACCTTCAACGAGGTGGTGTTCCCGGCCGCCATCCTGCAGGCGCCGTTCTTTGATCCGCACGCGGATGCGGCAGTCAACTACGGCGGCATCGGCGCGGTGATCGGGCATGAGATGGGCCACGGCTTTGATGATCAGGGGGCGAAGTCCGATGCACGTGGCGTATTGCACACCTGGTGGGAGCCGGCCGATACCGAGGCGTTCAAGCAGCGCACGGATGCGCTCGCCGCGCAGTACGATCAGTTCACGGTGTTGCCCGGGCTGAAGGTGAACGGCCGTCTCACCCTCGGTGAGAACATTGGCGATCTCGGCGGACTTACCGTGGCGTATGACGCCTATCACCGCTCGCTGCACGGTCAGCCCGCGCCGCTGCGCGATGGTCTCACGGGCGATCAGCGCTTCTTCCTCGCCTTCGCCCAGATCTGGCGCAGCATCAATCGCGATGAGGCGATGCGCTCGCAGGTGCTCAGCAACCCGCACAGCCCGCCGCAGTTCCGCGTGAACGGGGTGGTGCGCAACATGGATCCCTGGTACAGCGCCTTCGCGGTGCAGCCGACGGACAAGCTCTACCTGCCGCCCGCCGAGCGCGTCCGGATCTGGTGAACTCGGGGCTGCCCATCGAGGCGGCGCTCGCGCCGCTGCGTGCCGCCCTGGCAACGCAGCGCGCGGCGGTGCTCGAGGCACCCCCGGGGGCCGGCAAGAGCACCGTGGTGCCGCTCGCGCTGCTAGAGGAAGCGTGGGCGCGCGGTGGCCGCATCCTCATGCTCGAGCCGCGGCGGCTGGCGACGCGTGCCGTGGCGGGGCGCATGGCGCACAGCCTGGGCGAGCCGGTAGGGCGCACGGTGGGCTACCGCATGCGCCTCGACACCCAGGTCTCGCGCGCCACGCGCATCGAGGTGCTGACCGAGGGCATCCTCACGCGGTTTTTACAGGAGGATCCGGCGCTCGAAGACGTCGCACTGGTCATCTTCGATGAGTTCCACGAGCGCAGCCTGCAGGCTGATCTCGGACTTGCCCTCACCCTGGATGCGCGCGATCACTTAAACCCCGAGCTGCGTGTGCTCGTCATGTCCGCCACCCTGGACGGCGCGGCGGTCGCGCGCCTGATCGGCGATGCGCCGCTCATCAGCGCCCCGGGGCGCCTCTTCCCCGTGACCACGCGCTATCTGGATGCGGGGCTGCCGCTGCTGCCCGACACTGCAGGGGCGCGGGCGGGCGAGACACCCGAGCGGCGCGTGGTGCAGCTGATCGGCCGCGCGCTGCGCGAGGAGCGCGGTGACGTGCTGGTGTTTCTGCCCGGGGCGCGCGAGATCCGGCGCGTGCAGGCCGCGCTGGCCGCCGCGCCCGAGGCTGCCGTGCAGGTGCGGCCCCTGTACGGCGAGCTCTCCGGCGACGCCCAGGACGCGGCGCTCGCCCCGGCCGCACCCGGGCAGCGCAAGGTCGTGCTCGCCACCAACATCGCCGAGACCAGTCTTACGATCCCCGGCGTGCGCGTGGTGGTCGATTCGGGGCTCGTGCGCCGCGCGCGCTTTGATCCGGTCACCGGCATGAGCCGGCTGGAAACGCAGCGCATCTCGCGCGCCTCCGCGGAGCAGCGCCAGGGGCGCGCCGGCCGCAGCGCCCCGGGCGTGTGCTATCGCGCCTGGGGCGCTGGCGCGCACGCGACACTCGCCCCGTTCACCCCGGCGGAGATTCTCGAGGCCGATCTTGCGCCGCTCGCCCTCGAGCTCGCCTGCTGGGGCGCACGCGACGCTGCGGCGCTGCGCTGGCTTGATCCGCCGCGCGCCGCGCTCCTCGCCAGCGCGCGCGCCCTGCTGCAGCGACTGGGTGCGCTCGATGCCGGGGAGCGTGTCAGCGCACACGGGCGCGAGCTCTCGCGGCTCGCGCTGCACCCGCGTCTGGCGCATATGCTGCTGCGCGCCCGCGAGCTCGGCTCAGGCACGCTCGCCGCGCAGCTCGCCGCCGTGCTGTCCGAGCGCGACCTGGTGCGCGCCGGCGCCGGCGCGCCCGATGCCGACGTGCGCACGCGCCTGGAACTGCTGCGTGGGGAGGCGCCCGGCGCGGGCGTCGATCGGGGCACGCTCGAGCGCGCGCGCCGCATCGCCCGCGAGCTTGAGCGACAGGTGCGCGCCGGCGCGGGCGCTGCACCCGCCGGGGCGCAGCCAGTCACGCCCGGGCTGCTGCTCGCGTTCGCGTACCCGGATCGCATCGGCCGGCGCCGCGCGGGCGGGGAGAGTCGCTACGCGCTCACGAGCGGACGCGGTGCGCACTTCGCGAGCGCGCAGGGGCTCGCACGCCAGGAGTTCATCGTCGCGGTGGACCTGGATGACGCCGAGCGTGATGCGCGCATACTCCTCGCCGCGCCCCTGGCGCGCGCGGACCTGTATCAGCATTTCGCCGCGCAGCTGGTGCGCCGCGACAGCGTTGCCTGGAATTCGCGCGAAGCGGCGGTGAAGGCGCGTCGTACCGTCATGCTCGATGAGCTCATGCTCGAGGAGCAGCCGCTGCCGGAGATCCCCTCGCAACTGGCGCGCGAGGCGATGCTCGTCGGCGTGCGGGAGCTGGGCCTCGGGGCGCTGCCCTGGGAGCGCGAAACGCGCGAGCTGCAGGCGCGCGTGGGCCTGGTGCGCGCATCTCTTGCGCAGGAGTCACGGGCAACATGGCCGGACTTCGCCGATGAGGCGCTCACCGCGCACCTTGAGAGCTGGCTCGCGCCCTGGCTCGAGGGCGTGACGCGGCGCGAGCACCTCGCCCGCATTGCACTCGGGGAGGCGCTGCGCGCGCAGCTGAGCTGGCCGCAGCAGCGCGAGCTCGAGGAGTGGGCGCCCACTCACCTCACGCTCCCCGGCGGCACGCGCGTGCGCGTCGACTACCTCGATGAGAGCGCGCCGATGGTGGCGGTACGGCTGCAGGAGGTGTTCGGACTCGCAGCGACCCCGCGTCTGGGGCGCGGGGGCGTGGCGGTGACCTTCAAGCTGCTCTCGCCCGCGCAGCGGCCGCTGCAGGTGACGCGCGATCTGGCCAGCTTCTGGCGCGGTGCCTACGCCGAAGTGCGCAAGGACATGCGCGGACGCTACCCGAAGCACTACTGGCCCGAGGATCCGCTGCAGGCGCAGCCGACGCGGGACCGGCGCCGGCGGCCCTAGCGGCCCCGCTGCGGACGGAGGATCGGGTATATTCGCGCGCAAGTTCCGCCACCGAAAGACACCGCCGCATGATCTCGGCACACGAGGCGCTGCAGGCACTGCGTGAGGGCAATCACCGCTTCGTGAGCGAGCAGCGTCGCGATGACGGCGATACCAGCGCGCGGCGGCGTGCGCTGGCTGCCGGGCAGGCGCCCTTCGCCATCATCCTCGGCTGCTCGGACGCGCGCGTGCCGGCCGAGCTCGTGTTTGATCAGGGCCTGGGGGACCTGTTCGTCATCCGCGTCGCCGGCAATATCGTTGCGCCCTCGCAGGTGGGGAGCGTCGAGTTTGCCGCGGAGGCCTTCGGCACCCGCCTCGTGGTGGTGCTCGGTCACTCCAACTGCGGCGCGATCCACACCACGCTCGAGCAGTTGGCGCGCCCGTGGCGCGAGCAGTCGCGTAACTTAAGCTCCATCGTCGATCGCATCCGCCCGGCGGTCGAGGACCTCCTCGAGGGTACCTCGCAGGATCGCGCTGAGCTTGAGCACCGCGCCGTGCGGGCCAACATCCGCATGTCGGCCAATCACCTGCGCCACGGTTCGCAGGTGCTCGAGCAGCTCATCCGCAACGAGGGCCTGCTGGTCGTCGGCGCGGAGTACTCGGTCGACAGCGGAGTCGTAGATTTCTTCGACGGCGTGCCGCCGCACCCGTGAAGAACCCGGTGCGGCGGCTGCGGGGCCGTCGCACCGGGGGTGGCCGCGCGCAAAGCTGAAGATCCGTGCGCGCGCCGCGGGGGAACCCGGGGGTTACTTGCCCGCCTTGGCCTTGGCGGCGTCGCAGTCCGCCTTGCTCATCTCAAGAAAGCCCTGACCCTTGCAGGCGTTCTGGCCCTTGCAGGCATTGTTGGCACTCTTGCAGGCGGACTGGCCCTTGCAGGAATTGACACCGGTGCAGTGAATCTGGCCGTCGGTGCCCGCAACAGCGGTGCTGATGAGTCCGGTCCCGAAGAGCATGGCGGCGGCGGTGGCGACGGCCACGCCGGAGTTTTTCAAGCGCATGGATGTTTCCCTCGTTCAGTTGCCCCGGGTAAGGCCCGGGTAAGCAAGTAGACCGGGATTGCCGGTGCAACTGCGTCAGTGCACTCGTGCGGCCGGCGTTCCCGCGGGCTGGCGGTGCAGCCATCCCTCGATCCAGTGATCGACGGATACCGCGCCGGCGCCGGCGATGGCGAGCCACAGAAACAGTGCGAGGTACTCGGTCTCATCAAAGCCGAGCAGCGTCTCGAGCGAGTCGACATCGGCCCACTTGGCCGAGCGAATGGCGACGATCATGGTGATGCCCAGGGCGCCGGCAGAGATACGCGTGAGCAGCCCGATAAGCAGAAACAGGCCGCCGAAGAACTCGACCCCGGAGACGAACGGCGCGAGCAGGTGCGGGGCGGGGATGCCCCAGCCGACGAAGTTCTCCGTGACCTGCGGCAGGGCGTTCAGCTTGCCCCAGCCGCTCCACAGAAACACCCAGCCGACGGTGATGCGCGCGAACAGGGGGGCAAGCCAGGAGAGGTGTCCGGCGATGCGCCGGGGCCATTCGATCAGCCATTGCACGAGAAACTTCACGGGTGCTCCTGTCGCATTTGATTCAACGCCTGGCCGACTAGACCGGTCGGCCGGACGCGATATTGCCGGGGTCGCCCCCGGCGCATGGGTATAATCGCGCGCGGCCCGCCGCAACGCCATGCGCAATCCCCAGCCTGAATCCCCGGTCTTGTCAGTAGGCGGGCGGCTGCCCGGAGCCGATTCGGGCGCGCCCCTCACGCGGCTGTTCGAGTCACTGCGCCCGGATCTGTTGCGTTTTGCCCAGTGGCTGGCGCGCGATCGGGCGATCGCGGAGGACATCGTGCAGGAGTCGCTGCTGCGCGCCTGGCGCTCCCGCGAGGCGCTGAAGGATGCCAGCGCCGCCCGGCCGTGGCTGCTCACCATCGTGCGGCGCGAGCATGCACGGCTCTACGAGCGCAAGCGCCTGGAGCTCGTGCCGCTGGAGGAGGTTGTCGACACCCACGCGGGGCCGGTCTCCGCGGACACCGAGGATGATTTGTTTGCGCTGCGCCATGGGATCATGAGATTACCGCTCGAGTATCGGGAGCCCCTGGTGTTGCAGGTGCTGGGGGGCTTCTCCACGGAAGAGATCGCGCAGGAACTGTCACTGTCCCCGAGCGCGGTCCTGACGCGCCTGTTCCGGGCGCGCAACAAGCTGCGGGTCATCTGTGGCCTGCCGGGGGCGCCGGATGTGAGCGACGGCGGGGGCGCGGCGTGAACTGCGAGCGCGTCCGGCTCCTGATCGGCGCGGAGCCACGCGGCAGCGCGCCCGAGCTCGCGCAGCACCTGCACTCGTGTGCCGCGTGCGCACAGTTTCGCGAGGAGATGCTCGCGCTCGAGGCCAACATCCAGCGTGCCCTGCAGCGGCCGCCGGAGAGTGCCGCGAAGCGCGGCGGGGGCGGGCGCTGGCGCCCGCCGGCGGTGCGGCAGTGGGCGCTCGCCGCCAGCGTGCTGTTCGCCACTGTCGCCCTCTTCGCCGTGTGGCTGCTGCGGCCGACGGATACGCTGGCACACGATGTGGTCGCGCACGTGCAGGCGGAGCCGGAAAGCTGGGTGAGCTCCCAGCAGCCGAGCGCCGAGGACATCGGCCACGCGCTGCACGCGGCGGGCGTGGCGCTCGATGTGACCTCCGACCAGATCACCTATGCGCAGAGTTGCTGGTTTCACGGCCACTACGTGCCCCACCTGGTGGTGCAGACCGCGCAGGGCCCGGCGACCGTGCTCATCCTGCGACACGAACAGGTGAAGGGCCCGCGCAGCTTCCGCGAGGCCGGCATGAACGGAGTCATCGTGCCGGCCCAGAGCGGCAGCATCGCGGTCCTGGCACGCGGTGGTAACGTGAATCTTGTGGCGCGGCAGATGCAGCAGGACGTGCGCTGGCTGCCCGAACCGCAGTAGCCGCCTCCCTTCGGCTCGCAGCAGCGCGGCATGGAACCGAAACTCATCACGCCCCCCGCGGAGCGGGCCGTTCTTGAGGAACTGCGTGCGCGCGAGCCCATTTTCCACGGGTCCCTCTATCGGGGCACGCGCACCGCACTGGAAGACCTGGTGGATGAGGATTTCTGGGAAATCGGCGCCTCCGGGCGCCGCTACAGCCGCCAGTACGTGCTCAAGACCCTCGCCGCGCGCGCCGCTGCCCCGCCGGAGGATCACTGGGAAACGAGCGACTTTCACTGCCGTGCGCTCGCCCCGGACGTGTACCTTCTCACCTACACCCTGCTGCAGGGCGAGCGCCGTACGCGCCGCGCCACGCTCTGGCGGCGCAGCGCAGCGGGTTGGAAAATCCTCTTTCATCAGGGCACGCTCGTCGAGGACTAGGAGTTGGGATGGCGGACATCAATCGTCGCGAGCTGCTTCTCGGGACCGGGGGTCTCCTCGGCACGCTGCTGGCGCCTCGCGCCATGAGCGCCCCGGGCCCCATCCCACCGGCACCCGTGGCGCGCATCGCGCTCGTCAGGGACACCTACTTTGGTGAGACCCTGAGCGATCCGTACCGCTGGATGGAGAACGACAAGGATCCGCAGTGGCTGCCGTTCCTCAAGGGCCAGAACGCCCACGCCCGTGCCGTGCTCGACCGGATCCCCAGGCGCGCGGCACTGCTGAAACGCATCGAGCAGCTCTCCGGGGACACCGCCGTCACGCGCGACGTGCAGCGCGCCGGCGCCAGGCTCTTTTTCGAGCAGCGCCCGGTCGGCGCCGATAACTTCAAGCTGTTCGTCGAGGAAGCTGGCCGCCGCCGCGTGCTCATCGACCCGACACTCAGGTCCGGTACCCACTCTCATCTGTCGCTCGACTGGTGGCTGGCCTCCAACGATGGCGCGCGCGTCGTCTACGGCCTCTCCAGGGACGGCAGTGAGGACTCAGTCCTGCACATCCTGAACGTGGCCGACGGGCGCGATCTTCCTGAGCAGATCCCCAATACCGAGAGCGCCAGCCCGCACTGGCTCGATGACGGCACGGGCTTCTTCTACAACCAGCTGACCGGCAAGGTGGACACGCCGGAGCGCTATCTGGACAGCCAGGCGCGTTTGCACCGTCTGGGCACGGACGCCGCCTCAGATCCGATCCTCATGCAGCGCGGCCTCGACACCCGCGTGCAGTTCGAGCGCATCCAGGCTCCCCACATCCTCACCTTCCAGGGCTCCCGCTATGCGCTGCTGCTGCTGCAGGACGTGCGCAGCGAGATGCGGATTCTCATCGCCCCGCTCGCGGATGTACTCGCCCTCAAGGCCCACTGGGTCGTGGTGGCGGACTTCGCCGATGAAGTCACGGACGCGCAGATCGACGGCGAAGCGCTGTATCTGCTCGCCAACAAGGGATATCCGCGCGGCCGGCTCGTGCGCGCATCGCTGCAGTCCCCGGCCGTTGGCGCCGCAGTCGAGGTCATCCCGCAAAGTGACTGGGTGATCGAGGACCTGCACCTCGCGCGCGACGGGCTGTACCTGCGGATGCTCGATGGCGGCCTGGCGCGCCTCCGGCGTCTCGGGCGCGACGGGCGCCTGAGCGAGATCGCGCTGCCCTTCGATGGCACCCTCTCTGCGCTCGCGACCGACACCGAGCACGAGGGCGGCCTCTTTGCCTTCACCGGCTGGCTCACCCCGGCCGACATCTGGTCGGTGGATGCCGCCGGGCGCGTGGCCGCGACCGGTCTGACGCCCAAGCCGCGGATTGATGTCAGCCCCTATGAGGCGCAGCGCCTGTTCGCCACCGCGCGCGATGGCACGAAGGTGCCGTACTCGCTCATCTACCGCAGGGGCCTGAAACTCGACGGCAGCACGCCGGCCTGGATCTGGGCGTACGGCTCCTACGGCGCGGTGGCGTACACGCCCTCGTTTAACGCGCGCACGCTGGCGCTGGTGGATGCGGGCTTCATCGTCGGCTACGCCTACGTGCGCGGCGGCGGTGAATACGGCCGCGACTGGCACAAGGCCGGCCAGCTCGCCAACAAACCCAACACCTGGCGTGATCTGATCGACGTGTGCCTGGATCTGTGCGCGAAGAACTACACCGCCCCCGCGCGGCTGGCGATTTTCGGTCGTTCGGCCGGCGGCATCACGGTCGGCCGCGCACTGACCGAGCGCCCGGAGCTGTTCGCGGCGGTGATTGACGGCGTCGGCTGGTCAAATCCGCTGCGCTACGTCGCCGAACAGAACGGCTACGGCGAGGAGCCCGAGTGGGGCCGGATCGACGAGGAGGCCGGCTACCGGGCACTGAAGGGGATCGACAGCTACCAGGCCGTGCAGCCGGGCGTGGCATACCCTGCGGTGCTGCTCACGACCGGCGTCACCGATCCACGCGTCGCGCCCTTTCACGTCGCGAAGATGGCCGCGCGGCTGCAGGCGTGCAGCTCCTCGGGCAAGCCGGTTCTGCTGCGGGTCGACTTCGATGCAGGCCACGGCATCGGCTCGACCCGCGCGCAGCAGGATCGCGAGGCGGCGGACACTTACGCATTTCTCCTGTGGCGCACGGGCGTGAGGGCCTATCAGCCGGTCTGAGTAGCGTCGCCCGCGATGAGGGCCGCTCGCCCGCACCGCGTATCCACAAGGGTTTGATTGCGGCACAGCGTGCGCATAACCTCTCGGAAGGTGCTGGCACTGCAAGGAGACCTGCCATGGGACGCATTCGAGGGCTCAAGACGCTCGCTTGCTGCGCCGTGCTGCTGACGGCCTGTTCGACCTCATCGCATGTGCTGGTCGGGACAGCGCGTCCGCCGATCGCCCCCGAAAGTGTGCGCGTCTATCTGCAGCCGCCGCCGCACTACGAGCAGGTCGCCACCATCAACGCCTCCAGCCAGGGCTCGCTCGCCCTGACCAGTCAGCAGAACATGGACAAGGCGATCGAGCGCATGAAGAACGAGGCCGCGAAGCTCGGCGCCAACGGTGTGCTGCTCCAGGGTGTGCAGGATGCGCAGACCGGCGCGATCGGCCTGGGGGGCGGCAACACGAGCTACAGCGGCAGCAGCGCGACCGGGGTTGGCGTCGGCGGCTCCTTCGGGCTCACCAACAAGGTGACCCAGGGAATTGCGATCTACGTGCCGCCCGGGGAGTGATGCGGCAGGGCTCGCCCGATTTCGTGGGGCGGCTGATGCAGTAACCGCAGCCCAGCGGCGGGTCACACGACGCCCGAGCTGCCCTCGGCGGTCTGGAAGGGCTGCAGGCGAGCTTCCAGCCGGCTCAGTCGTTGCCGAAGCTTTTCCAGTTGGTCCGCACGCACCCGCACGGTACAGCCGGCCAGGATCCGCTGGCCACGGACAACGAGCGATTCCACGATGCGTCGCTCGTGACACGATGAGGCAATGTTGTCGAACACGCGCAGGATCCGCAGGCTGACCGCGATATCCGACATCGAGTAATGACGGATTTGCTCGAAGGCCGTATCGAGCAGGCCCTCACTCAGGATCCAGGGAATGATGACCCGCACGACATGCGGGGGCTCACAAAGCAGCGAGACCGGAGCGTGGCGATTCACAAAGCGGATCATGATCCGTCCGAGCTGATCGACGCAGGTGATCGCGGTGCTCGGGTCGTTGACGGCCGGCGACAGGGCCTTGAGCGCGATGTCGACGATCTGGATGACGCCAAACTCGACGTCCTGCTGCATGGTGCGCGACGGCCCGATATCGAATGCGGTGCGTAGTTCGCCGGCGCGTCCGGCATCAAGGCGCTCTGCGGGGGATGCGATGAACAGCGCGACGCCTGCGGGCACGAAATGCCCGACCCGGTGCAGCACCCGCACGCGCACCCTGAATGCCTTCGCAAGATGAAGCAGTCGTGCGGCGTCGATATAGCGGATGTAACCGGAGACCGCGCTCTCGACCGAAGCCTCCTGCCCGTTGTGATCGAACGGAACCTCTTGCTGCTCGTACCTGTGGCGTCGGGCATCGGGCATCGTGTCATCGATTACCTCCTCGGTCTCGCGCGCGATCCGATCGACCATGTGATTGACGCTGATGGCCTGCGAGATGTGATTGACGAAGAAGATCAGCCAGGCGAGGCAGGCCACCGCGAGCAGCATGGCGCACGTGACCGTGGCGATCGGCGCAAAAGGGTGGGGCCGCGAGTGCGCTGTCGGCAGTGCCGCAACGCAAAAGGCAAATGTCCCGAGGAAGATACCTAACGTCCACTGGGTGACGCGATCCTTGACGAAGCTCAAGAGAATCCGCGGCGAGAACTGCATCGACGCGAGCGTCAGCGACATCAGCAGCAGCGCAAAGACGATCGACACCACCGTCATGATCGATGCGGCGATCGTGGCGAGGACGATCTGAGCGACCTGGGGGTCGGCGCGGGAGGGGAACAGGACGCTGGGAACCCAGGCGCTCAGCACCGGGAAGCTCTCTTCGAGCGATGAAACGGCGGCGCCGAGCACTCCGAGCGCGATGCAGATCAGCAGCGGCCGCACCAGAAATCCGCCGCGCAGCTGGTAGAAAGCCATGCGCAGCAGCGGAAGGAATCGGTTCGTCACGATGCGGCCTTATGCACTGCGAGCCGCGCGGCTGACGGGCGGGCGCTTCGAATGTGCGCCGAACCGGTGCGCTGCTGAAGTGTTACCTTCTGTCCTCGGAATAATCTGTTGCCTATCTGACCGCAACAGACCCACTGCGAAAGGAATGGGCCCGGTAGGATTCGAACCTACGACCAAGGGATTCACTTGCCCCGTCGTTTCCGGCGGGAGTGGACTATCTCTTCACCCGTGCACAGCCGCTGTGCGTGTGGGTGCGGGATGCTCCAGCCTGTCATCAAGGGCACTCAAGCCCTCAGGTAGTCTCTGCACCTTCCGCCGGTGTACCGGCGGCTCGGCTCAGGGTTGCCATGGGATCGGCTCCCGAAGGTTTCCCTGAATTCATCCCGTCCACTTCGTGCGTTTCCGCGCGAAGGCACCGTTTGTCGATGAGTCCCCTGCACTAACCGCTGTGCTACAGGCCCAACCGCGGCGGATTGTAACAGCGAGGCTCCGCGCTAGGAGCGAAACTGCGCATGAGCGCCCGGGCACGGGCGACGCGCGAACGCCTCCTCGAGTGTGCCCTGGAAGCAGCTGATTTGCCTCGCGGCATGCGCACTCGCGGGCCCGTGCGGCACCTCACGGTGCACCGCAGCGCCCGGGGCGTTGCCGGGGGCTGCGGCGGATTGCGGGCCGGGCACGGGTTGCTGGCGATGATACGGGCAGCCGCAGAGCGCGATCGCAGCAGTAACGACCGCGGCCGTGATGAAAAGCGACCTCATGGCGCACCCCTCTTGCCATCGCTGCCGGCAACGTTAGCATGGCCCTCCCGCGCAGGATATGTGCCTCCTCCGGCGGCGTCAGCTCTAGGAGTCAACGCTATGAAGCTCTACTATTTACCCGGGGCCTGTTCACTGGCCTCCAACATTGCGCTGCGGGAAGCGGGCCTTAAGTTCGAGCTGGTCAAGGTCGACCGGCACACCAAGAAGGCCGCCGACGGACTTGATTTCAACGAGGTAAATCCGAAGGGTTATGTTCCTGCGCTCACGCTCGACAGCGGCGAGACGCTCACCGAGAACATCTGCGTGCTGCAGTACATCGCCGATCGCAACCCCGGTGCCAAGCTCGCGCCGCCCAACGGCACCATGGAACGCTACCGGCTGATCGAGTGGCTGGCCTTCATCAGCTCGGAGATCCACAAGAACTTCTCGCCGCTGTTCCGGGCGGACGCCTCCGAGGACGCCCGCCAGTTCGTGCTCGGCAACCTCTGCAAACGACTCGATTACCTGCAGGGGGCGCTTGGCTCGCGGACCTTCCTCACGGGTGAGCAGTTCACCATCGCGGACTGCTATCTGGGCGTCGTCCTGAACTGGTCCGGACACGTCAAGCTCGATCTGGGCAAGTGGCCGGAGCTTAAGCGCTACGTAGACCGCGTCCAGACCCGCCCGCACGTCGTGGAGGCGCTCAAGGCCGAAGGGCTGCTCAAATGATGCATCAACACCTGCAGCACGCGCTGCCGCAAGCCCGCCGGCGGTTTACTGTTACCATCAACTGCGTGCAGGGTTTGCACGTGAGAGGACGCGAATGGCTACTAAACTCAACAAGCAACTGAAGCGCGAGATCGAGATCGACGGCAAGCCCTACATGGTTACGCTGGCGCCTGAGGGCCTCAAACTTACCGAGAAGGGCAAACGCCTCGGCAAGGAAGTGACCTGGAAGGAGCTCCTCGGCGGCAGCGCGGCCGCATCGCCCACCGGGCTGCCGCTCGGAGGCGCAACCTAGAGGCGAAGCGCGCGCTTATGAGCGAGGAGAGCCTGCGGGAACTGCTCGCCCGGGTGCATGAGCACCTGAGTGCGGGCGGCCGTGTCGAGGCGGACGTGCGCGCGCAGCTCGGCACCGTGATGCGCGATATCGAGCGAACGCTGGGTGCTGGCGCGGACACCGCCGCGACTGCGGCACCGCGCCTGGAGAGGCTGGCGGTGAAGTTCGAAGCCAGCCATCCGGCCCTCGCCGAGACGCTGCGCGAGGTCATCGACGCGCTCGGCAAGGCTGGCATCTAGAGGGGGTCGGAAAAGCCAAAAGGCCCGGTGTTGCTGTCAACACCGGGCCTTTTATTTGGGCGCTCAGCCTGCGAGGAGCGGTCAGTCATCCATCAGGAAGCTGCGCAGCTGCTCGCTGCGGCTCGGATGGCGCAGCTTGCGCAGCGCCTTGGCCTCGATCTGGCGGATGCGCTCGCGCGTGACGTCGAACTGCTTGCCGACTTCCTCGAGGGTGTGGTCGGTGTTCATGTCGATGCCGAAGCGCATGCGCAGCACCTTGGCCTCGCGCGGCGTCAGCTGCGCCAGCACCGAATGGGTGGTCTCGCGCAGCGACTCCATGGTCGCCTGGTCGATCGGCGAGGCGACGGAGGTGTCCTCGATGAAGTCCCCGAGGTGCGAATCCTCATCATCGCCGATCGGCGTCTCCATCGAGATCGGCTCCTTGGCGATCTTCAGGACCTTGCGCACCTTGTCCTCGGGCATCTCCATGCGCACCGCCAGCTCCTCGGGCGTCGGCTCGCGGCCCATCTCCTGCAGCATCTGGCGCGAGATGCGGTTGAGCTTGTTGATGGTCTCGATCATGTGCACCGGGAATGCGGATGGTGCGCGCCTGGTCGGCGATCGAGCGCGTGATGGCCTGGCGGATCCACCAGGTCGCGTAGGTACTGAACTTGTAGCCGCGGCGGTATTCGAACTTGTCCACCGCCTTCATCAGGCCGATGTTGCCCTCCTGGATCAGATCCAGGAACTGCAGGCCGCGGTTGGTGTACTTCTTGGCGATCGAGATCACCAGACGCAGGTTGGCCTCGACCATTTCCTTCTTGGCGCGCCGCGCCTTGGCCTCGCCGATCGAGACCTCGCGGTTGATCTCCTTGATGTCGTTGATCGTGAGGTGATAGATCACCTCGAGCTGCTCGAGCTTCTTCTGGCGCCGCTCGATCTCGTCCTTGAACTTCGCGAGCGGCGCGGAGTACTTCTTGCCGCCCTTGACGTGCTTGCGCGAGCCAGCGCGCGATTGGTCTCGTTCTTCGGGAAGCGAGGCGATGAAATCCTTGCGCGGCATGCCGGCATCGCGCACGGCGATGACCATGATTTCCTTCTCGAGCTGACGCACCTCCGAGACGTGCGTGCGCAGGTTCAGGATCAGCGCATCGAACATGCGCGGCGAGAGCCGCAGCTCCATGAACTCGTCCGACAGGCGCTTGCGCTGGCGCAGGGTCTTCGGATCCTTGGCGCCGAGCTTGGCGATCGAGCCGAGCACCTGGGCGTGGATCTTGGCGATCGAGGCGAAGCGTGTCGCGCGCCTCGATCGGATCCGGACCGGTGTCGACGGCCTCCTCTTCGCTATCGTCCGCCTCCTCGGCCTCTTCCTCCTCGTCTGCTTTCTCCGGCGCCGCGACCACTTCCAGCTTGGTCGGGTTCTGCGGCTGCGCGATGACATCCGGAGCGTTCGGATCGATGAAGCCGACGATCACATCCACCAGGCGCGCCTGGCCGGCCTTGACCGGCTCGTAGGCGCGCAGCAGAAAATCATACGTGGGCGGATACATCGCGAGCGCGCGCCGTACCGCATCCAGGCCCTCCTCGATGCGCTTGGCGATGCGGATCTCGCCCTCGCGCGTCAGCAGTTCCACCGTGCCCATCTCGCGCATGTACATGCGCACCGGATCGGTGGTGCGGCCGAGCTCGGCGTCGAGCGCCGCCAGCGCCGCGGCGGCCTCTTCGATCGCCTCCTCGTCCGCGGGCGCGGAGGGCTCGGTGGCGAGCAGCGACTCGGTATCCGGTGCCTTCTCGTACACCGGAATGCCCATGTCGTTGATGGTGTTGACGATGTCTTCGATCTGCTCCGGATCGACGATCTCGGACGGCAGATGATCATTCACCTGTGCGTACGTGAGGTAGCCCTGCTCCTTGCCGCGCGCAATCAGCAGCTTCAGCTGCGACTGGCGATCCTCGGGCATGGCCGGCACGCGCCGCTCGATGCCGAGCGGACGCTTATCGGCTGCGTGCTTGCCGCCTGCGGGGCGCGCCTCGCTCGCGGGGGCACCCTTCGCGTGCGGCGCTGCCGGGCGAGCAGCGGGCGCACCCTTCTTCGGCACCGGCGCGACACGCAGGCTCGCCGCCGCGGCGACCGCCTTCTCGGTGGCGGCCGCTTTCACGGGCTTGGTGGGCTTGTCTGCGGGGCGCTTTTTATGGGCCGTTGGGGGCTTGTGCTTACGTGTCATGTAGTGGCGGCGTAAAGGTGGTTTCCCCCTATGTGCTGCCCAGAAGCAGGCAGCTCAAGGGGGGCGAAGGCAAAGCGCGCAATATTATTAGACGGCGGGTCAATCGCCAAATCAAACTTAGGCGCCACGCGCGTCACGGGTCCGTAGTTTGACGATAAGTTCCTGAAATTCCTCAAGTTCACTCGCTGTCAGGCTGGCGGTCCGGCTTCTAGCCTCGAGCGCCTCCAGGCGACGGCCGGTGGCCTGCTCGGCGAGCTTCACGAGCGCGCCACGAAGCTCTCCGGCCGCCCCGGGCGCGTCTGTAAAGACTTCCTCGCGCTCCAGGAGTTTCTGCAGCGCCTCGCCGCCTTCGCGGCCCGCCCAGCGCTGCACGACCTGGGCGGGGATCTGGGCGGGGCGCGCGCGCAGCTCATCGAGGAGCTCGCGCAGGAGTGGGACACCGGGCTCCTCGCTCGCCTCCAGCCCCGCTCGCTCGCTCGTGCTCACCTCGGCGGCGATCTGCGGGTGGTGTAACAGCCGTACGATCGCCTGGCGCACGAGGCTCCCCCGGCCGCCTCCGATCGCGGTGCGCGCCGGCGGCCGCCGCAGCGGCACGGGCGCCTGCGCGGCGGCGCCCGGCCCCGCACCCGGCGCCCACAGCTCCGCGAGGCGCTGCGGGGCGAGCCCGATCACTTCGGCAAGTCGCTCGAGCAGAAGCTCGCGATACACCCCCGGGGGCACCTTCAGAAAGAGCGGCCGCGCGGCCTCGGCGAAAGCGGCACGTCCGTCCGCGTGCGACAGATCACTGTGCTGCGCAAGCTCGCGCACCAGGTACTCGGACAGGGGCAGCGCGCCACCGAGGCGCGCTTCGAAGGCCTCGCGGCCCTCCGCGCCCACCAGTGTGTCCGGATCGTGCCCGTCGGGCAGGAACAGGAAGCGGATCTCGCGCCCCTCGCGCGCCTCCGGCAGCGCCTGCTGCAGTGCTCGCCAGGCGGCGGCGCGCCCGGCGCGGTCGCCGTCGAAGGCGAAGACGACCGCCGGCACAAGGCGGAACAGGCGCCGGAAATGCTCCGCCGTGGTGGCCGTGCCGAGGGTTGCGACCGCGTAATCGACACCGGCCTGATGCAGGCGTACCACGTCCATATAGCCTTCGACGATGAGAAGGCGCGTCAGGTTGGTACGCGCCCGGCGCGTCTCGTAGAGCCCGTAGAGCTCGCGCCCCTTGTGAAACAGCACCGTCTCCGGGGAATTGAGGTACTTCGGCTCGCCCTGATCGATGATGCGGCCGCCGAAGGCGATGACGCGCCCGCGCGCATCCCGGATGGGGAACATGATGCGGTCGCGGAAACGATCGTAGTGGCGCTCGCCCTCGCGCATCTGGCCGCGCTCGCGCTCGACGATGAGCCCACCCTCGAGCAGCGTCTTGCGCGCCCCGTCCGTGGCCCCGAAACGGCGCAGGACCTCGTTCCAGGAGTTGGGCGCGTAGCCGATCTGGAAGCGCTCGCGCGTCTCGGGGGTCAGCCCGCGACGGGTGAGGTAGTCCAGGGGGCGCGGCTCACGCGAGAGCGCCTCGGCGTAAAAGCGCGCCACGTCCTGCATCACCTCATAGAGCGGCTCATCCGCCCGGCGCGGCGCATTGTCGCTGCCGCCCTCGTGCGGCACCTCCAGGCCCAGACGCGTGGCGAGCTCCTCGACCGCTTCAGGAAAGGCCATGTGGTCATGGTCCATGAGAAAGCCGAGCACCGTGCCGTGCTTGCCGCAGCCGAAGCAGTGATAGAACTGCTTGTCCGGGCTCACCCAGAAGGAGGGCGTCTTCTCAGCGTGGAACGGGCAGCAGGCCTTGTACTCGCGGCCGGCCTTCTTCAGCTGCACGCGCAGCCCGATGACTTCCACGATGTCCGCGCGGGCGATGAGTTCGTCGATGAAGTGCTGCGGGATGCGTCCCAAGTGCTGGCGCCTTGCGTGCTGTGCGGCGTGTCAACTTCAAGGCAAGCCTGCCACGGCGCGCGCGCCGTGGCAGCCGGGAAAATCAGCCGAGTTTCTGCTTAATCTGCGCGCTCAGGGCGCCCATGTCCGCGCGGCCCTGGGCTTTGGGTTTCACGGCCGCCATGACCTTGCCCATGTCCTTGATCGAGGCGGCGCCGGTGGACTGGATCGCCTCCTGGATGAGGGTAGCGATCTCCGCCTCGCTCAGCTGCGCCGGCAGGTACTGCTGCAGCACGCTGATCTCGGCGCTTTCCTTGGCGACAAGATCGGCGCGGCCGCCGCTTTGGAACTGGGTGATCGCCTCGCGCCGCTGCTTGATCATCTTCTCGAGCACGGCGAGCACCTGGGTGTCATCGAGGCTGATGCGCTCGTCGACTTCGCGCTGTTTGATCGCGGCCAGCGCCAGGCGGACCGTGCCGAGCCGCTCTTTTTCGCCGGCCCGCATCGCAGTCTTCATGTCCTCGGTGATTCGATCCTTGAGCGCCATGGCGCCTCTGCAGGCACCCGCCCTAGCGGGCGCTGCGGATGCCGTCGCGTGAGACGCGCTTCATGTGCCGCTTGATGGCCGCAGCCTTCTTGCGCTTGCGCTCCTGCGTCGGCTTCTCGTAGAACTCGCGCCGCCGCAGCTCGGTCAGGATGCCGGCCTTCTCGCAGGCGCGCTTGAAACGCCGCAGGGCGGCATCGAAGTACTCGTTCTCACGCACACGAACGCTCGGCATCGAAACCTCAAATCATTGATCGGGTTAGGAATCTCGTCCTGCCCGGGCGTAGCCCAAAATCCTGCAGCCGCTCGGGGGCGGGGGATTCTAAAGGAGCGCCGGGCATAAGGCAAAAACCCATGGGCGGGAGGGGCGGCGCCGGCCGTCCGTTGCACGGCCGCCGCGCCCCGGATGGCTCTTTAGGGGCTGATCCCGTGCTTGCTCATTTCCGCGGCTATCTGCGGTTGCAGGGCGGTGGCGGCAGAAAGATCTGCGCTTCCCTGTGCGCTCTGGCCCCTGTGCACCCGGGCGACGCCGCGGCCGTAGAGGGAAGAGGCGTTGTTCGGCCGCAGGCGCAGGGAGACATCGTAGTCCGCGATCGCCTTGTCGTACTGAGCTTGTCGTAGGTACACCAGTCCGCGGCTGTCCAGATATGCCGCCGTATTGGGGCTGAGCTTGAGTGCCGCGTTGCAGTCGGCGAGCGCCTGCTCGAGCTGCTGTCCCCACCATGCTCTGGCCCAGCAGCGCGCATTCAGGGCGCTGCTCATATGCACGTCGCCGAGTTCGCGCACCTCGATCCACTTCGAGTATTGGACGATAGCGGCCTGGGGTTGCCCGATGTACTCGTACAAGTAACCCATGCGCATGCGCACCGGATCCTCCTTCGGCGCCGCACGGTCGGCCTGCTCCAGATCCCCCACGATCGCGGCTTCCGGGTGATGCCGGGCGGCGTGCACGCTGGCGCGCGCAACGAGTGCGGCCACGTCATCGGGCTTGAGCTTGATGGCCGCGTCAAAATCGGCGAGCGCCAGGTCGGGTTCCTTGTTCTGCCCGTGAGCCAGCCCGCGTTCGTAGAAGTAACTCGCCTCCGTGGGAGCGAGTTCGCAGGCACGGGTGAGATCGGCAATCGCGTGCTCGTAGTCGTGCCGGGCAGCGGAGGCGGCGCCGCGCCGGGCGAAGCCCGCGGCATCGGTCGGCTCCCCGGCGGTGTCCGCCACTGCGGACGCGGCGCTCTGCGTGGCGGGGGCTTGTGCAAGATTGAATACCGGGCCACCGTTGTAGGTGAAGTAGAGCTTGCGCTGGCTGCTGGCGACGTAAACGCGGTGCGAGAGAAAGAAGTCCGCCCCGATCAGCATGTCGGTACCGTACATGCCAAGCTCTGCGATGCGCAGTCGCGTGTTACGGATCTCCTCGTCACCGATCTTGAAGCTGGCAAAAGGAGCAATCCAGGCCTTGACCACTTGGCGGCCAACGCCATACGCATATCCTGCGGAAACCACGCCGGGACTATCGAGGCTCACGCCAGCACGCTTGGCGGCCTCCGGTGTGAGTGCTGAGGTTGCTGCGCCCGTGTCGAAGGTGACATGGATCTTGCTGCCGTTCAGGTACGCCACGCCCACCGTATGTGGCTCGGTCGGTGTCGCAAGGTCAATGTCGATGACCGAATACGGCTGAGAATTCGCGACCCAGTAGGCTAGGTTGGCGTTCTTGCAATCGTTCGGTCGTACGAGCCGTATGGCGCCTTGTGCCAGGTCATACTCGACATCCGCGACGCGGAACACGTTCTGCCCGAGCAGTCCCGCCACGCCTTCGCCCATATCATTTCCCATGACGAGAAAATCAACGTTGGGTACCGGCAGACCAAAGATGGTGAAGGTTTTGACCTTGGTCAGATAGACGCTGCGCGTCTCCCCGCCGACCCCCCGCACGATGAAGTTAAACGGCGCCGGGCTCAGGCTCAGTTTGAATTCGGCGGCGGCCGCAGGGGTGAGCGAACTGTAGAACGCACCACTGTCGGCAACGAACACAGCATCGGCGCCGTTGATCTTCGCGTGCACCAGGGGCACCAAACCGCTCATGGTGACCGGTAGTTCCGCGAGTCGCCCCAGAGTGCAACCGGCGGCGTACGCTGGCGACCCGCGAAGATCTGCCCCCGCGAGAAGCAGCGCCAGCAGGCAGCGGCCCACCGTGCGCGCGCTCGTCAACCCAACACGCGTGCGGCCACTAACGACCCTGACGACGCCCAAAATCGCCTGCACCCCCGAAACATCTTGAGCGCTGACTATAGCATTGGGCCTGCCGCACCGACCGCCGCCGTTCGGCAGGTAAATAGCTGCATGTCAACTACGGTAGAGTTCCGCTCTTATGCGCGTGCTGGCCATCGAATCCTCCTGCGATGAGAGTGCCGTGGCGGTGCTGGATGAGCACGCCGGGCTCATCGCGCACGAGCTCTTCAGCCAGGTGGACCTGCACCGGGTCTTCGGCGGCGTCGTCCCGGAACTTGCCTCCCGCGATCACGTGAAGAAGCTTCTGCCCCTGGTGCGCGGCATTCTCGAGGAGGCCGCCCGCCGTGTCCCCGGAGCCATCAGCGGGGTTGCCTACACCGCCGGACCCGGGCTCATCGGCGCGCTGCTCACGGGTGCCGCGCTCGCGCGCAGTCTCGCTTTCGCCTGGGGCGTGCCCGCGCTCGGCGTGCACCATCTCGAGGGACACCTGCTCGCGCCGTTGCTCGAGCCCGAGCCGCCCCCTTTCCCGCACGTGGCGCTCCTGGTCTCCGGCGGCCACACCCTCTTAATAGAGGTGTCCGGGATCGGACGCTACCGGGTGCTGGGGGCGAGCCGCGATGATGCGGCGGGGGAGGCGTTCGACAAGACGGCGAAACTCCTGGGACTGCCTTATCCGGGTGGCCCGGAGCTGGCGCAGCTTGCGAGGCGGGGTTGCCCCGGCAAGTTCAGCTTTCCGCGACCGATGCTCGATCGGCCGGGGCTCGAGTTCAGTTTCTCCGGACTGAAGACCGCGGTGCGGCATGCCGTGCAGGGGCGCGAGCTCACCGCGCAGCTACGCGCGGACGTCGCGTGCGCAGTCGAGGACGCGATCGTCGAGACGCTCACCATCAAGGCACTGCGGGCACTTGAGCAGACGCAGCTCTCGGTGCTCGTCGTCTCCGGCGGCGTCAGCGCCAATCGCACGCTGCGCGCGCGACTCACCGAGGCGGTCGGCGCGCGCGGCGCGCGCGTGTACTATCCGCGCATCGAATTCTCCACCGACAATGCGGCGATGATTGCCGTGGCGGGCCTGGCGCGCCTTAGGGCGGGTGAGCACGACTCCCTCGCGATCGAGGCGCGCGCGCAGTGGCCGCTCGAGTCGCTGCCCGCGGTCCCACCGATCAGCTCCGCCTGAACTTAAGACCATGGACCCTATGAGCGACAGCCGCCCGACAGGCGACCGGATCTTTCTGCACGGGCTCACCACCGAGTGCATCATCGGCTTCATCGACTGGGAGCGGCGCGTCAAACAGACCGTGGAGCTCGACATCGAGCTGCCGGTGGATTGTCGGCGCGCCGCCGTGAGCGATGACGTGGCAGATACACTTGACTACAAGAGGGTTGCCAAGCGCGTACTCGAGTTCGTCGAGGGTTCGAGCTTTCAGCTGGTCGAAACCCTCGCGCATCGCCTGGCGCTCGTGATCCTGGAGGAGTTTCAGCTGCCCTGGGTACGCATCTCGCTCAACAAGCCCGGCGCCATCCGTCATTCGCGCGATGTGGGCGTGTTGATCGAACGCACCCGCGCGGACCTTGAGTCCGCCGCCCGGACTTAACGTCGTGCCGGAGGTCTACGTCGCCGCCGGCAGCAACGTTGCGCCCGAGGAGAATCTTGCGCGCGCGGTGGAGGAACTGAAGGCAGCCTTCCCCGGCGTGCGCTTCTCGCCCTGGTACAAGAACCGTGCGGTCGGATTCAGCGGCGAGGACTTCATCAATCTCGTCGCCGGCTTCAGCACCGCGCTGCCCCTGAGCGAGGTGCTGCAGAGGCTGCACGCGATCGAGACCCTGTGCGGCCGGCCGCGCGGCGCGCCGCGCTGGGCGCCGCGCTCGATGGACCTGGACGTGCTGCTCTACGGGGATCTGGTGTGCGATGAGCCGGGGGTGAAGCTGCCACGGCCGGATCTTTTGAAGCGGGCCTACATGTTAGGTCCGCTGGCGGCGCTCGCGCCCGAGGTCATGCACCCGAGCGAGCACGTAACGGTCGGGGAGCTGTGGCGGCGCTTCGATCGCGCCGCGCATCCGCTCGAGGCGCTGCCGCGCTGACAGGGCGCACGGAAGCGCACCCGTGTCACCAACCGATGCTGCGGCCGCCGTCGACGGCCAGAACCTGGCCGGTAACGTAGGGGGCATCGCTCACGAAGTACAGGCAGGCGTGCGCCACTTCCAGCGCCGAGCCGGGCCGCTTGAGCGCCGTGCGCCGGATGATCTTCTCCTGCAGTTCCTTGTCCAGGCCGTCCGCCGGCCACATCACCGGCCCGGGCGCCACCGCGTTGACGCGAACGTGCGGACCCAACTCGCGTGCCAGGGACTTGGTGAGCATGATGAGCCCTGCCTTGGCGATGCTGTACACCGGGTAGCGACGCAGGGGCCGCAGCCCATGGATGTCTGCGATGTTGAGTACCAGACCGGCCCGCAGCCGCAACGCCGCATTCGCCGCCTGCGCCAGAAACAGCGGCGCCTTCAGATTCGTGCCGAGAAGATCGTCCCAGTCGATCTCGGTGATGTCCCCTACCGGGGTCGGATAGAACGTCGAGGCGTTGTTGATGAGCACGTCCAGACCGCCGAAGGCCTGCAGCGCCGCATCGATGAGCGCCGGAAATTGCGTCACATCCAGAAGATCGCACTCGGCGCTCCTGGCCGACCCGGGCCGCAGCGCGTTCAGTTCACCTGCCAGGGCGACCGCGTACTCCGCGGAGCTGCGGTAGTGCAGCAGCACGTTCGCGCCGGCCGCGTGCAGCACGCGGGTGATCTCAGCGCCCACGCGTCGCGCGGCGCCGGTGATGAGGACGGTCTTGCCCGTGAGGCACACGGGAATCGGGCGGGGTGTGTCGGTCATGGGTGCGGATTATGACGGCATCCGCCGCGCACTCAATGCTGCCCGCGCTGAGCGTCGAGGAGGCGCGTCACAGCCAGGCACTCACCGCCCTGATCAGCGCGCAGGTGAGGCAGGCGGGGGGGTGGCTGTCCTTCGAGCGCTTCATGGAGCTCGCGCTTTACGCCCCCACTCTCGGCTATTACAGCGCCGGGGCCGTAAAGTTAGGTCGCGGGGGCGATTTCGTCACCGCTCCGGAGGTGTCGGATCTTTTCAGCCGCTGCGTCGCGCGCCAGTGTGCCGCGGTGCTCGCGACGACGGGCGGCGGGATCCTCGAGCTCGGCGCCGGCACCGGACGGATGGCCGCGGCCGTGCTGCGCGCTCTGGCCGAAGCGGACACCCTGCCGGATCGCTACGCGATCCTCGAGGTGAGCGCGGACCTTGCCGAGCGCCAACGGGCACTGCTTGGCGGGCTGCCGCCGCAGCTGCGCGAGCGGGTGGTGTGGCTCACGCGGCTGCCGCCGCCCGGATTTCGGGGTGTGATCCTGGCCAACGAGGTCGCGGATGCCTTGCCGTGCGCGCGCTTTACCTGCCGCGGCGGCGCGCTGCGCGAGCTCGGGGTTGCGCTTGATGAACACGGCGCCCTGCGTGAGGCGGCCGCCGCGCCCGGCGCCGCGCTTGAGTGCGCGTGCGCGGCGCTGTTCGCGCAGCTGCCGGCGCCGCTGCCGGAGGGCTACGTCTCGGAAGTGTGCCTGCGGGTGAGGCCGTGGATCGCAAGCCTCGGCGACGTCCTCGGCGCCGGCGCGCTCCTGCTCTTTGACTACGGCCTGCCGCGCCGCCACTACTATCACCCGCAGCGTACCGGCGGCACGCTGCGCTGCCACTTCAAGCAGCGCGTCCATGACGACCCGTACATCAACCTCGGGGTGCAGGACATCACCGCGTGGGTGGAGTTCACGCGCGCGGCGGAGGCGGCGCTCGAGGCCGGACTGAGCGTGACCGGCTTTGCCACCCAGGCGGCATTTTTGCTCGCCACGGGGCTTGAGGAAGCCGTGGCCGCCGCCCCGAGCGAGGTGGCGCGCGCGCGCCTGGCCGGTGAGGCACGGCGGCTCATCATGCCCGAGGAGATGGGCGAGGCGTTCAAGGTGATGGCGCTCACCCGGGACCTCGCGGCGCCCCTGGAAGGCTTTGCACTGCAGGACCTGCGTCACCTTCTGTGAAGGGCACGGCGAAGGCTTCCGGCCGCGGCGCGCGCGGATCGGTAAGATGGCGCCCCCCTCTCTTGTGAAAGCGCAGCGCTCGTGTCTGACACCCTGAACACCGTCCTCCTCGGCATCATCGAAGGCATCACCGAGTTCCTGCCCATCTCGAGTACCGGGCACCTGCTGGTCGCCGAGCGCTGGCTCGGAGAGCGCTCGGAACTGTTCAACGTCGCCATCCAGGCGGGCGCGATCCTGGCGATCGTCCTCATCTACTGGCGGCGGATCGTGAATCTGCTGACGCGCTTCGATGACCCGCAGAACCGGGACTACCTGGCGAAGCTGATCGTGGCCTTCCTCATCACCTCGGTGCTCGGGCTGATCGCCACGCGCCTCGGATGGAAGCTGCCCGAGACGGTGCTGCCGGTCGCGCTCGCCTTCCTCATCGGCGGGATCCTGATCCTCCTGATCGAGCACCACGTCGCCGGGCGGCCGCCTTCATCGGTGGTGACGTGGAAGGTGGCTTTCTGCGTGGGCGGCTGTCAGATCCTCGCGGCCATCTTTCCGGGCACCTCGCGCTCGGCGGCGACCATCTTCGCGGCCATGCTGGTCGGGCTGACCTTTCGACCCGCGGCCACCGAGTTCGCATTCCTGGTCGGCATCCCCACGATGTTTGCCGCCACCGGCTACGAGTTCCTCAAGATCCGCGGCCACAGCCAGAACGAGGACTGGAATGCGCTGCTCATCGGGTTTGTGGTTTCCGGCGTGGTCGCCTTCATCGCGGTCAAGTGGCTGCTGCGCTACGTGCAGTCGCACCGCTTCACCGTCTTCGCCTGGTATCGGATTGTGCTCGGCACCGTGCTGCTCGGCGCCGTCATGACCGGTGCGATGCGCTAAAGAGGGGCTGAGCCCGGCGGCTCACGCTTCTGCGGGGACGCGGCAGCCGCCTTCAGGGCGCTGAGCACCTCGAGGCGCCGCCTTCTAAGTTCCTCACCGATCGCAGGTCCGGGCAGGCCGTGACGCTCCTCGGCATTCAGCGATACCGCGGCCGCGGCATCAAGCGCCGCACGCAGATACTGCGCCTGCGGATAAGGCTCATGCTCGCGCCCGGTGCGACCGCGTGCATCCGCCTCGCACGTGAACAACAACTCACCGAAGCGCTCGGGGCGGCGCAGGGCATCGCAGTTCTCGAGCAGCTTGAGGACGGTCGCCGGTTTGAGCTCGAGCGCGCGGTGCACGAGGGTGTGGTGGCGCGCGCCGAGCACCGCCAGCTCGCGGTGCGCGTTCGGAATCCTCAGCCGCTCACACAGGTCCTCGATGAGCGGCACGCCGAATTCCTCGTGCCCCGGGTGACTCGGCCAGCCGGCCTTGGGCGTCGCGGCCTTGCCCAGATCGTGGGTCAGTACCGCGAAGCGCACGGTGCTCGGCGCGGCATGATCGGCCGCATAGCGCAGCGCCAGCATGACGTGCACGCCGGTGTCGATCTCCGGATGCCAGCGCGGCGGCTGCGGCACGCCAAAGAGTGCATCGATCTCGGGGAAGATCACCGCGAGGGCGCCGCAGGCGCGCAGCGTCTCAAAGTAGACTTCCGGCCGGCTCTCCCCGAGGGCGCGCTCGGTTTCGGCCCACACGCGCTCGGGCACGAGCGTGCGCGCTTCCCCCTCCTGCGTCATGCGGCGCATCAGGTCGAGTGTCTCGTCCGCCACGCGGAAGCCGAGGCTGGCATAGCGCGCAGCAAAGCGCGCCACGCGCAGGATGCGCACCGGATCCTCGACGAAAGCCTCGGACACGTGTCGCAGCACGCGCGCCTCAAGATCACGCTGCCCGCCGTGCGGATCGATGATCGCCTCGCTCTCATCCTGCGCCATCGCGTTGATGGTGAGATCGCGGCGCTTCAGATCCTCTTCGAGTGTCACGCTCGGCGCGAACTGGGTCGTGAAGCCGCGGTAACCGGGGCCCACCTTGCGCTCCAGGCGCGCCAGTGCGTGCTCCTCGTGGGTCACCGGATGCAGGAACACCGGGAATTCCCGTCCCACCGGCTCGTAGCCCAGTCGCAGCAACTCCTCGGGCGTTGCGCCAACCACCACCCAGTCGCGCTCGTGCACGGGTAGCCCGAGCAGCCGGTCCCGTACCGCACCACCGACCAAGTAGACTCGCATGGTGTGCATGTTAACCGAGACCGTCCCGCACGGCGCAGCGCGGGCAGGCTCGCGCCTGCGGCGCGCGGTTCTCATCACCGCGCTGTGTGCCTCGCTGAGCGGCTGCGGCACGCCGTATCTGCTGCAGGCCGCCTCCGGGGAGTGGCACGTGATGCATGCGCGCGTGCCGATCGATCAGGTGATCGCCGATCCGGGCACGTCCCAGGAGCTGCGCACGCGCCTCGAGGTGGTGCGCGCGGCACGACAGTTCGCCAGCAGTGACCTCGGGCTGCCGGATAACAAGAGCTACCGCAGCTACGCCGACATCGGTCGCCCTTACGTGGTGTGGAACGTCGTGGCGACGCCCGAGTTCTCGGTCGTCCCGCACCACTGGTGCTTCCCCGTGGCCGGCTGCGTCGCTTACCGCGGCTACTTTCATGAGGCGAGTGCGACTAAGTTCGCCGCCGGCATGAGGGCAGAAGGCTTCGATGTGGCCGTCGACGGCGTGCCGGCCTACTCGACCCTCGGCAAGTTCGCCGATCCGGTGCTCTCCTCCATGATGCGCTACGGCGACGATGAGCTGGCGGCGACGATCTTCCACGAGCTGGCACACCAGCTCTTGTACGTGAAGGATGATTCAGCGTTCAACGAGGCCTTCGCCACCACGGTGGAGGATGCAGGACTGGAACGCTGGCTTGCGCACCAGGGCACCCCGGCGCGCGTGCAGGAGTTCCGCACAGAGCAGGTGCGCGAAGCGGCTTTCGTGAAACTGCTGGGACAGGCGCACGCGCGCCTTGCGACCCTCTACGCCTCCGGACTCGCGCCCGATGCCATGCGCGAGCAGAAGACGGCGATCCTGAGCGCCCTGGGCGCGGAGATCCACGCGTTCGAGCACCGCGAGGGGGTGAGCTACCCGCTCTACGATGAGTGGATCAAGGAGGGCCTCAACAACGCGCGGCTGGCCTCCGTGGCGACGTACTACGACTGTGTGCCGGGTTTTAAGCGCCTGCTCGCCGAGGAAGACAACGATCTGCCGCGTTTCTACGCGGCGGCGCGCGAGCTCGCGCACCGCTCGCGCGCCGAGCGCCACGCGCGCCTGTGCGGCTCGGCAGCAGCCGCGGCGGATGCGGAAGAGGACTGAAAAGGCGCTGCGGCCGCCGCCTCAGCGCAGCGGGATGAGGAGCACGGTGGTGCCGCGGCGCACCTCGAGCACCAGGACGGCGGCCCCCTTGGCACGCTCGTGCAGCTCGCGCACGCTGCCGACGCGGCCGCGGTTGGCGCCGACGATGAGATCATCGGCCCGCAGGCCCGCCTGCGCGGCAGCGCTGCCCGCCTCGACACTGCGCACCAGGGCGCCACCGGCCTCGGGGGCATCCTCGAGCTTCGCACCGTCGAAGCTTTTGTGGATGGTGCTCGGACCACCGCTGAGCTCGGCGGCAGTGTCGGCGATCACCGCGGTGACGCGCAGCGGCTTGCCATCGCGCACCAGCCCGATCTCGACCTTGTCGCCGACGCGTCGCAGGCCGATGGTGTTGCGCAGCTCGCTGTTGGACTTGACCGGCTGGCCGTTCACGGAGGTGATGACATCACCGGTGCGGATGCCGGCCTTCTCGGCGGGCGAGCCTTCCACCACCTGCGAGACCAGAGCGCCCACGGCGCTGTTCAGGCCGAGCGAATGCGCGATGTCGGCCGTGACGGTGTACATGCTGACGCCGAGCTGCCCGCGCTTGACCGAGCCGAACCTGATGAGCTGCTCCATCACGCTGCGCGCCATGTTCACCGGGATGGCAAAGCCGATGCCGATGTTGCCGCCGCTGCGCGAGAGAATTGCCGTATTGATGCCGATGAGCTCCCCGCGAAGGTTCACGAGCGCGCCGCCCGAGTTGCCCGGGTTGATCGAGGCGTCCGTCTGGATGAAGTCCTCGTAGCCATCCGGGTTGATCCCCGAGCGCGACAGCCCGCTGATGATCCCGGAGGTGACGGTGTGCTGCAGCCCGAAGGGATTGCCGATCGCCACGACAAAGTCCCCGACCTCAACCCGGGCCGAGTCGCCGAGGGAGATCTGCGACAGGCCGTCGGGTTTGACCTTGAGCACCGCAACGTCCGAGGGCGCATCGCTCCCGACCACCTCGGCTTTCAGGTCCCGTCCGTCCTGCAGCGTCACCGTGATCTCGCTTGCGTTCTCCACGACGTGCGCGTTGGTGAGGATGTAGCCGGCCTTGGCGTCGAAGATGACACCCGAGCCTGCACTCTGGAACGGGCGCTCGCGCGGACCGGTGTCCGGCGGGACGTCAAAGAAGCGGCGGAAGAAAGGATCATCGAGCAGCGGGTTCTGCTGGCCGCGGTCGCGGATGGTGCCACGCGTGGCGATGTTCACCACCGCCGGAGACACCTTCTTGATCATCGGTGCCAGCGTCGGCATCGGGGCGTCCCCGAGGATGGGGGGCAGGGCGGCCGGCAGCGGGGCGCAAGCCAGCGCGAAAAGAAGCCACAGGGCGATGGCGGCGCGTTTCATGCCCAGGGAATTCTAGCCCACGGCGTCCTGCCGCGGCGGTATTGAACGGCGGAAAGCCGGCAGCGCTTAACGCACTGCCGGCTCACCTGATCGCACCAGGCCCTCAGGCAGCCTGAATCTCGATGCGCCGCGGCTGTTCCTGCGGACGCTTCGGGATGGAGATCTCCAGCACGCCATTGGTGTGCGTGGCCTTGATCGCCTCCGCAACGGCGCTCTCGGGCAGGGTGAAGCGGCGCAGGAAGCTGCCGCTGGCACGCTCCACGCGCGCAAAGCCGTCGTTCGAGCTCTTCTTCTCGGAACGGCGCTCGCCGCGCACCGTGAGTACGCCCTTCTCGGCGGTGATCTCGATGTCCTTGCCTTCAACACCCGGCAGATCAGCGACCACGACGAAGCGTTCGGCCTCTTCGTGGATGTCCACGCGCGGGATCCAGCTGACTTTAGGCGCATCGGCGCTGTCGGTCGCAGTGTTCAGGGCCTGATCGAGCTGCTGTTGAAAGCGGCTCACGAGCGCCCAGGGCTCGTATCGCAGAATCGTCATGAGAAATCTCCTCAAAGATAAAGTGAAGTTGAAATGAGCTTGCAAAATCGGTGGCGCTCGTCGCGCGCTTAGTCCGGATGTGTGTTCGGGTTTTTCAGTTTCAAGGCCTCGCGTGCCGCCAGACGCTGCGGTTGTGCCTTCCCATGGGGCCTGCGGGGGCCGCATTAAAGGCCCTGCGGCGGGGGCGCATGGCTGCTCAAAAGGTGTCCAGTCGGGCGCTTCGGGGCGGACGGTCTTGCGGCCCCCGGGGGTTGCGCGGGCCCTGTGGCGCCCGCATTAAAGGGGCGGTGAGACGGGAACAGGAGGCTGGTCAAAAAGTGACCAGTCGGCCCTTTTGGGCCCGGGAGGCCTCCTTACGCCTGTGCGCAGCCTGTGCAAAACCTGTGCTCGACCTGGGCACAAGATATTGGGTTTTGGGGGGTGCGGAGAAAGCGACGCGTTTTTATAAAAATTCGCGGGCATCTTGCGGCCGATAACGTCGTAAGCTTAAGAAAAATAATAAAAAAAGTGACGTTACTAAATCTGGCTGCGACGCTTGACGCTCCCGGGCACCGTCATTAGGCTCTTGACCCCGACACAAGATCTTGTGTTCGCGCGAGCGATCACGGTCACGCGGTCGGGGGGAGGTTTCAGGGACCTGACTGTCGTCGAGAAGAAGACAGAAGGTACCGGTCAGGCGCGCGAGGCTTGCTGAGCTCTATGCGTTCCGTCGGCATTCCCTGCAATCCGTTGAACAGGCGTAAAGCATTTTGGAGCGCCGCGGATTAATGAACACAGTCGTGAAGATCGAACCCAATGACGTCGATGCGATTCCTTTCCAGGAAGCATCGCTCGATATCTGGGACAAGAAGTATCGCCTCGTCGCGAAGGACGGTACGCCCATCGACAAGACGATGGACGAGACGTATCAGCGCGTCGCGCGCGCACTCGCTGATGTTGAGCGCGAGGAAGTGCGCGAGCACTGGTACGAGCGTTTCCTGTGGGCGCTGCGCCGTGGCGCGATTCCCGCAGGCCGCGTGACCTCCAACGCGGGCGCGCTCGAGCACAAGCCCGCGACTTCGACCATCAACTGCACGGTGTCCGGAACGATCCGTGACTCGATGGACGACATCCTGAAGAAGGTCCACGAGGCGGGGCTTACGCTGAAGGCCGGTTGCGGCATCGGCTACGAGCACTCGACGCTGCGTCCGCGTGGTGCCTACGTCTCGGGCGCGGGGGCCTACACGTCCGGACCGCTGTCCTTCATGGATATCTTCGACAAGATGTGTTTCACCGTCTCCTCCGCCGGCGGACGCCGCGGCGCGCAGATGGGTACCTTCGATGTCGGACATCCGGACGCCATGGAGTTCATCCGCGCCAAGCGCGAGAACGGACGCCTGCGGCAGTTCAACCTGTCGCTGCTCATCACCGATGAGTTCATGCAGGCGGTGCGCGAGGATCATGAGTGGAAGCTCGCCTTCCCCCTGTCACTCCGAGAATACGAGGCGGAGCAGCCCGACCTCACCGATGCGACGAAGTTCGTATGGCGTGAGTGGCCGGTGCACGAGGGCTATGTTGTCAACGACGAGGGCTTGGTCGCCTGCAAGATCTACAAGACGCTGCCGGCGCGGCGCATGTGGGACGTCATCATGACGTCCACCTACGACTTTGCTGAGCCGGGGTTCATTCTCGTTGATCGCGTCAATGAGATGAACAACAACTGGTGGTGCGAGAACATCCGCGCCACCAATCCGTGCGTCACCGCTGACACGCGTCTCGCCACCCGCTACGGCTTGGTCAGTATCGGGGATCTGTATGAAGCGGGCGTGGACATACAAGCGACGGTCGACACGCGTGCGTTTGGCGAGGGTAAGGGCGTAGCAGTGCGCGAGGCAGTACCTGCATTCATGACGGCACCGTCTGCCGATGTCTATCGTGTGCTGACCAAGGATGGCTATGAGATCAAAGCGACCGAGTGGCATGACTTCTACACCACCCGGGGCAAGATCAAGCTGAAGGACCTAAAGCTCGGCGATGAGCTGCTTGTGCAATCCGGCAAGGGTCAGTTCGGCGGCTTCGGCAGCGAGGAGTTCGGGAGCCTGCTGGGACTTCTCACCGGCGATGGACATTTCACCAACCGCGGGAAGGGGAAGAACGCGGCGGTCGTGAATCTGTGGGGCGAAGATCGCGACTACGCGCAGCAAGTCGTCACTTACGTCAACTCGTTGATCACTAGCGCTGCGGATGCCAGTGCTCCGCGAGACTATTGCGTGAGCGCAGTAGCGGTGCCGCAGCGCAATCTGGTCATGATTCGCTCCGTGATCCTGGCACGGGTTCTCGAAAACTTCGGCTTTACTGCCAAGGCGAAGACACAAATCCCGGAGATCATCTGGCGCGGCAGCGAGGCCTGCGTACGCGGCGTACCTGCGCGCACTGTTCCAATGCGACGGTACGGTTAATGTCTCCGGTAACGACAGCACCAGTTGCTCGGTGCGGCTTGCCTCGAGCCAGCCGTCGCTCCTCAAGGATGTGCAGGTGTTGCTGGCCAATTTCGGAGTCTTCGCGCGCGTGTTGAAGCGACGTGAAGCGGGCCAGCGATTGCTGCCCGACGGCGCTGGCGGCATGCAGAGCTACGATTGCAAGGCGGATTACGAGCTGATCATCGACGGAGAATCGCGCGAGCGTTTCATGTCAGAGATCGGTTTCATAACGCAGGGCAAAAACGAGAAGTATACGAATTGGGCTGCCGACAAGGCATTGCGCCAGACACAACGTTTCGTGAGTTGCGTGGCCGAGATTTCGTTTGTTGGAAAGGAGCCCGTGTTTGATACCACACAGGCCGATCACAACAGTGTCATCTTCAATGGACTGGTGACTGGACAATGCGGAGAGCAACCGCTTCCGCCGTACGGATCCTGCCTGTTAGGTTCGGTGAATCTCACGCGCTTCGTGAAGCATCCGTTCGGTGATTTCGCGGAGTTCGACTGGAATGAGTACCGCGAGGTCGTCCGCGTGTTCACGCGCATGCTGGATAACGTCGTGGAGGTGAACGGACTGCCGCTGGAGCAGCAGCGCGACGAAATTCTGCGCAAGCGCCGCCACGGCATGGGGTTCTTAGGTCTGGGCAGCACCATGACGCTCCTGCGCATGAAGTACGGTTCGCCCGAGTCGGTGCAGTTCACCGAGGATGTATCGCGCGAGATGGCGATCGCGGGCTGGGAGGCAGCGCTCGAGCTGGCGCGCGAGAAGGGTCCGGCGCCGATCATGAACGAGGAGTTCACGGTCACGAAGGAGATGCTGCGCAAGCGCCCGGAGATGGCGAGCGATGGCTGGCGGCCCGGATCGAAGATCGCGGGACGTCTGCTGCACGCCAAGTACAGCCGCTACATGCAGCGCATCGCGCAGGTGGCCCCGCAGCTGGTGCACGAGCTCGCTGAGGTCGGCGCGCGCTTCACGCATCACACCTCGATCGCGCCCACGGGCACGATCTCACTGTCGCTCGCTAACAATGCTTCGAACGGAATCGAGCCGTCATTTGCACACCACTACTTCAGAAACGTGATCCGGGAAGGCAAGAAGTCCAAGGAAAAGATCGACGTTTTTTCCTTCGAGCTGCTGGCGTATCGGGAGCTCGTGAATCCCAAAGCCAAACCTGGAGCCACGAACGATGATGAAAGACTGCCGGATTACTTCATCGCCTCGGACGTCGTCGCCCCCAAAGAGCATGTCGAAGTGCAGGCTGCGGCCCAGAAGTGGGTCGATTCATCGATTTCTAAGACGGCGAACGTGCCTACGGATTTCCCCTACGCGAAATTCAAAGACATCTATCTGTATGCACACGAGCAGGGCCTGAAGGGCTGCACGACGTTCCGCTTCAACCCGGATGCGTTCCAGGGCGTGCTGGTGAAAGAACAGGACCTGAAGAACACGCTCTACAAGTTCACGCTCGAGGATGGCTCGGTGGTCGAAGCACGCGGTGATGAGGAAATCGACTACGACGGTGAGATCCATACTGCGGCAAATCTTTTTGATGCGATGAAGGACGGGTATTACGGGCGCTACTGAGCTACGCGGCGGGCTGAGAGCAGGAATTTTAGTTATGACCATCAAGATTGATCGAAAAATCGTCAAGTACGCGGTGCAGAAGCCGGACGAGAAGCCGGCGGAGAAGGCACCGGATCTTAAGTCACAGTCGCAGTCGGGCGAGCCGGAGCAAACGGTACGCGACCGCAACGGGCATATGGCCAAAGTCATCCGGATGCACGAGAAGCTCGAGCGCCCGGAAGTTCTGATCGGCTCGACCTACAAGATCAAGACACCGATCTCCGATCACGCGATGTACGTGACCATCAACGACATCGTGCTGAATGAGGGCACCGAGTACGAACAGCGCCGTCCGTTCGAGATCTTCATCAACTCCAAGAACCTCGATCACTTCCAGTGGATCGTGGCACTGACGCGCATCATCTCGGCCGTGTTCAGGAAGGGCGGTGACGTCACCTTCCTGGTGGATGAGCTGAAGGCGGTGTTCGACCCGCGCGGCGGTTACTGGCAGCCGGGCGGCAAGTTCATGCCCTCGATCATCGCCGAGCTCGGCCACGTGATCGAGAAGCACCTGCAGACCATCGGACTGATCCGCAAGACCCAGCTCGATATCCACCAGCAGAAGATGGTCGATGAGAAGCGCGCCGAGTACGAGGCACGCGCCAAGCAGGCGGATGCCTTTGCGAAGTCGCATTTCCCGGAAGGGGCGCAGCTGTGTGGCCGCTGCAGCACCGCGGCGGTGGTGATGCTGGATGGCTGCATGACGTGTCTGAACTGTGGCGATTCGAAGTGTGGGTAAGTCCTGATTTGATGACCAACGCGAACTGACAGACTCTGGTGTAATCCTTGAGGCGGCCCCCGGGGCTGCCTCTTTTGTTCTGCGCTGGTGCCGT
This sequence comes from uncultured Pseudomonadota bacterium, assembly GCA_963742045.1. GTDB lineage: Bacteria > Pseudomonadota > Gammaproteobacteria > Steroidobacterales > Steroidobacteraceae > 13-2-20CM-66-19. Next base: position 3,000,214 of record CAVUKE010000003.1, on the reverse strand, counting down.
GCAGGCACTTAGTGAGCCGGGAGCTGCCAGCCGAGCGCCGACTCGGGCTCGAGGCTTGCAGGCGCCGCCACGCCGCCGAATTCGATAGGCTTCAGTCGCAAGATCGATCGACTGCTCGCGCAACTGATGGTGCGACTGCTGCAGCGTGCGCTCGATTTGCCCGGCTGCGAGCGGGCAGAGCAGCCGCTGCACCACTTCCGTCTCGGACGCCAGGGGCGAGTATTCGCCGAAGGCGACGCCCTCCTGAAGTCCGCTCGGGCTTTGCGCGGCACTGCTCGTGCTGATCAGCAAAGCAAGTGTCGCTGTGGCGGCGCGAGCGCGGCTGCTCAAGTGGCCTCGCCCGGCTGCGCTGCATGGCGGTGATTTTGCCACTTGTCTGAGCGCCGCCGTTGGCTGAGGATTGCCGTGGCCTTGGCGCGGGCAAAAAAAACCCCGCGGGAGGCGGGGTGTCGGTCGCTTGCTTGTGTGTGGAGGAGTGTCTTCTCGTTATTGTTATCTGGGTGGCGCGGTGCCCGATGAGCCTTGCGAGGCCTCATCCGACGTTTGCGCTCTTGTTTCGGTCATTCCCGTGCTCTGGCTTCCTTCCCGGCGGTAATGCCGTCGGTGACACAGATATGAGCAACACTCATGCCAAGATCTGAGCCCCTCCGGGGCCGGGCACCGGTTTGCGTCCCGACCCCCCGCAACTGTGACGCAGTGCGCATTTCTGCATGGCCTGGGGTCGTTTCCGGGGCATCCGGGTGCGGTCGCAGAAACCCTCTCAGCCGGACTTTTCAGTCATAGTGTCAAAATACTCGACGCAAACCTTTGCCGCGCTCGCCCTCGCTGGCAGGGGCAATGTTCCGCAAGCCCTTGAACTGATGCAGGAACCCGGATCTTTCCCCAGGTGTAAATGAACCCGACAGGACGTCTCAGGCACATTGCACGCCCGTGGGCCCTCTGGGCCTTCACCTTAATCAGCGCATTGGCCTTTTCCCCCCTATTGGCCGCCGACGACCCGATGCCGCGGCCGCCAGAGCTTGAGCGCGACGTGCAGTTCTGGATCCGCGTCTATACGCAGATCGACACCAACTCCGGCTTCCTGCATGACCAGTACAACCTCGGGGTCGTGTACCAGACCTTGCACTTCGCCCCCGACACCCCACCGCACGAGCGGCAGCACGAAGTGGACGCCGCCCGCGAAGCGCTGGGGGCGGCGTTGCATCGGATTGCCGATGCGGGCGAGGCGCCGCTGTCGCCCGAGGATCAGCACATCAGGGAGCTGTGGGGCGCAGAAGGCACCCCCGCACGGCTGCGCGCCGCGGTCGATGACATCCGCTTCCAGCTCGGACAGGCGGACCGCTTCCGCGCCGGGCTCATCCGCTCGGGCGCCTGGGAGACGCATATCGCCGAGACGCTCGCCAATCTCGGCCTGCCCGCGCAGCTGGCGGTGCTGCCGCACGTGGAATCCTCCTTCAACCCGGCCGCCTATTCAAAGGTCGGCGCGGCGGGCCTGTGGCAGTTCATGCGCTCGACCGGGCGACGCTACATGCGCATTGACGGTGCGGTCGATGACCGCCTCGATCCGTTTCGCTCCACCGAGGCAGCCGCGCAGCTGCTCGCCTACAACTACCGCCTGCTCGGCACCTGGCCACTGGCACTCACCGCCTACAACCACGGCACCGCCGGCATGCTGCGCGCCAAGGACAGTCTGGGCACCGATGACATCGTGACGATCGTGCGCAGCTACAACGGCCGCACCTTCGGCTTTGCTTCGCGCAACTTCTACGTCTCCTTCCTCGCCGCGCTCGACATCGATCGCAATCCGGAGAAGTACTTCGGCGCGCTGCAGAAGGAGAGCGAGGCGCGCTTCCGCGAGGTGGCGCTGCCGGCCTACGTCTCGGTGTCCGCGCTCGAGCACGCGCTGAAGATCGACAGCGGCGAGCTGCACGCCCTTAATCCGGCGCTCCTGCCGCCGGTGTGGAGTGGACAGCAGCGCGTGCCCAAAGACTATCGCCTGCGCCTGCCGCTCGCGGCGCAGCCCTGGACGAGCGACCTTCTGGCGCAGCGCCTGAGCCCGGGCGACATGTTCAGCGGCCAGCGCGGACCGCGCCGCTACAAAGCGCAGAAAGGTGACACGCTGGTGAGCGTCGCCGAGCTCTACGGCGTGTCGGTCGAGGTGCTCGCGCGCACCAATCACCTGCGCACCAGTGCGCACCTGTCCCCGGGACGTGTGCTGACGCTGCCGGAGCCCTCCGCGCCGACGCTCGCCGCGGCCGCGGCGTTGCCCGAGAGCGCACCTGCTCCCGTGGCGCCGGCCGCCGCGCAGGTGGCCGCCACCGTGGCGCCCCCCTCCTCAGGCGGCGCTGTCACGGCGGACGTCGCCGTGCGCGAGAGCGCCGAGGATGCGGCGGCCGTCGCGGCCGCGAGGCGACCGAAACGCTACGCCACGATTACGATCGAACCGGTTTCGGCGGCCCAGGCGGACGCCATCGGTCCGTCCCTGGGTCCGGGAGCCGAGGCCGAGCAAAGCGCCGACCCCACCGATTACACCGTGGCCAGGGACGGCACCATCCGCATCGCAGCCGATGAAACCCTCGGCCACTACGCCGACTGGCTCGCGGTGGGGACGCCACACCTGCGCGAGCTGAATCACCTCGGCGTCAGGCGGGCGTTGAGGATCGGCGAGCGGCTGCATCTTGACTTCACCAAGGTGAGCGCCGAGGCGTTCGAGAGCCGCCGCCGCGAGTTTCACCGCGCGCTGCAGGCCGGCTACTTCGCTTCCCACCGCATCGTCGGCACCGAGGTGTACATCGCCCGCTCCGGGGATTCTTTGTGGACGCTCACGCAGCGCGCCAAGGCACAACTGCCACTGTGGCTGCTGCAGCAGTACAACCCGCAAGTGGATTTCGCGGATCTGCGCCCCGGTACGCAGATCGTGATGCCGCGCGTCGAGGAGGTGGCCGCCAATGGCTGAGGGTGCGTCAGGCGTCACTGACCGCAGGCGTGTGACGGGCGCACATGCCCGGGGACGTCATTGATGACTATAATGCGAACGCTGATGCGGAACATCATGTCTTTCAGGATCTTAGCGTTACTCCTCGGGCTGGCCGGGCTCGCAGGCACCGTGCGCGGCGACGGGCTGCCGGACACGCAGCCGGCGATGCTCACCGCGCCCGCGAGCGAGCAGCTGCCGAGTGTCGATCGGGTCATCGTGCGCAAGTCCCAGCGGCGCCTCATTCTCATGCACGGCGGCAACATCGTGCGCTCCTACCACGTGCAGCTCGGACTCAATCCCGTCGGCCAGAAAGAGCGCGCGGGCGACTTTCGCACCCCCGAAGGCAGCTACCGCCTCGAGCGGCGCAATCCGCGCAGCGACTTCTTTCTCTCGATCAAGGTCTCGTATCCGAATCCGGACGACCTGCGTCGCGCGCATGTGCATCACTGGGACACCGGCGGCTCGATCATGATTCACGGGCTGCCGAACTCGCTCAGGCACGAGCCGGATTACTACGAGTCGCACGACTGGACCGACGGCTGCATCGCCGTCACCAACGCCGACATGGTCGAGATCTGGATGCTGGTGCCGGACGACGTTCCGATCGACATCCTGCCGTAGCGCCGCTGCGTGGCCAGCGAGTTTTCAGAATTCGTCGACGCGCGCGTCGGGCCGCGCGGCAGTCTCGAGAATCTCTCCCAGAGCGAGATCGACAAGCTGCTCGACACCAGCCAGGGGGGCCTGTACCCGCTGTTTCGCAGCTGCGCGCTCGCGGTGCTCAACTCCGGGGCGCCCACCGACAACGCCAAGGAGATCTTCGACCGCTACCGCGACTTCGAGATCCGATCCTGCGTCACGCCTGGGGCATCAAGCTCGAGATCCAGAACGCGCCGGCGGCCGCCTTCGTCGACGGGCAGATGATCCGCGGCATCAAGGAGCACCTGTTCGCGGTGCTGCGCGACGTGGTGTTCATCTCCAACGAGATCATCGAGAGCGGCCGCTTCGACCTCACCGACTCCGCCTCGATCACGAACGCGGTGTTCCACATCCTGCGCAACGCGCGCCTGCTCGACTACAAGGCGCGCCCGAATCTGGTGGTGTGCTGGGGCGGGCATTCGATCAGCGCCGCGCGAGTACCAGTACACCAAGAACGTGGGCTACGAGCTGGGCCTGCGCGGGCTCGATGTGTGCACCGGCTGCGGGCCGGGGGCCATGAAGGGGCCGATGAAGGGCGCCACCATCGGCCACGCCAAGCAGCGCATCCAGCACGGCCGCTACATCGGCATCACCGAGCCGGGCATCATCGCCGCCGAGCCGCCCAATCCGATCGTGACGCAGCTGGTGATCATGCCGGACATCGAAAAGCGCCTGGAAGCGTTCGTGCGCCTGGCGCACGGCATCGTGGTCTTCCCCGGCGGCGCGGGCACAGCCGAGGAGATCCTCTATCTCGCCGGGGTCCTGCTGGACCCGGCCAACGCGCGAGCAGCCCTTCCCGATCGTGCTCACCGGTCCGCAGGAGAGCGCGGCCTATTTCGAGCACATCGCGCGCTTTATCGCCGGCACCTTAGGATCCGAGGCGCTGCGTCACCTCACGGTGATCATCGATGATCCCGCCGAGGTCGCGCGGCGCATGGTGCGCGGCATGGACGCGGTGCGCGAGTTCCGCCGCAGGGCGAGCGACTCGTACAACTTCAACTGGCTGCTCTCGGTGCCGCCGGAGTTCCAGCGGCCCTTCGAGGTGACGCACGCCTCGATGCGGGCGCTGAACCTCAGGCGCGGGCAGCCGGTGCACGAACTCGCCGCCAACCTGCGGCGCGCTTTCTCCGGGATCGTGACCGGCAACGTCAAGGCGGACGGCATCCAGGCGATCGAGGCGCTCGGCCCGTACGAACTCGCCGGTGACGCGGAGATCATGGGCGCCGCTGGATGAGCTGCTCGCCGCCTTCGTCGCGCAGCAGCGCATGCGTTTGCCCGGCAGCCTCTACCGCCCGGTCTACCGTCTGGTCGCCTGAGGGCCGGCGCGGTGACATAACGCTCCGGCGCGCTGCACACTTTGCGCGCGCCTCGCACAAGATGGCTTGCGCCGTCACGCGATAGGCGACATGCCTGTGAACCAGTTCCTGCGGCGGCATGAGCGAACACGTACGCTCGTTGGCAGACATCAGGAGCTTCGCAATGAGCTCGAGTGACAGGGGGCGAGACGACGTGCCCGGTGCGCCACGCGAACCGGCACCCACCGCCAACGGGCCGGGTGGGGCGGATGCGTACGCCAACTGGCTGGACCGCATGCAGCGGGCGCGGGCCCGACAGGCCGCGATCACGCGCAATCTGTACACCTGGTCAAACTACAAGAGCTGGGCCGAACAGGTGCGCGGCTCCTGGGACGCCAACGACACCAGCGGCAGCACAGGCGCCTCGAATAAGCCGAAGAAGTAGCGTGTTCGCGCTCGAGGCCCCAGGCCTCGAGACCCTCGGGCGCGCCAGCGCCCCCCACCCAGATCCCGGCAGTTACGCGACCGCACAGGCGGTCAGGCGTTGGACACGGCTGCCGGCAGCGGCGGCAGCTCCGCCAGCGCCTTCTGCAGCGCCGGCTGGGTGCCGGTGCCTGCGCCATCCGCCGCCGGCGCGGGAGTCTCCCCGCCGCCCTGCGGGGCCGTCCCCGGGGGCTTCGCGAGCGGTCGCGGCCGCGCCAGCCACTCCACCAGCGGCGCCCACTGCTCGGTGTCATCGTGGGCGACGTAGCTCTTCATCTCGTGCACGCCGACGCCCAGTTCGGCGGCGCGCACATAGTTCTGTGAATCCCTCAGCGTCGCCACGATCGGGATGCCGAGCGTGTGCAGGAAGCGGATGAGGGACTGATAGGTGAGGGTATTGCGGCGCACGCGGTTCGCGATGACGCCGATGCGGTCATCCTCGCGGCGGATCTTCGCCACCAGCAGCAGGTCGCGGATGCAGCGCGAGCAGGTGTGGATGTCGATGTCCGAGGGCAGCACCGGCACGATGATCTTGGCGGCATCGCGCACCATGTCCGGTAACTGTCCCGGCGTTAAGGCGGCGGGCGTGTCCACGATCAGGTGCGAGGAATTGTCCGGGGGCCGCAATTGAAACGCCCGCGTCGTGCGGGTGTCTTTCTCAAACGCGGCGATGACGTGAATGGGCGCCTGGGTGGGCTTGCGTTTGCGCACCCAGCGCACCGAGGACCCCTGAGGGTCATAATCCATGAGAACGGGAGTATGTCCGCGCGAGGCCAGGTAGCTCGCCAGATTGATCGCGATGGTCGTCTTGCCGGACCCGCCCTTGGGGTTCAGGACGACAATGCGCTGCATGATTGCCTTGTGCTGTCGCGCCTGCGTGACGCGGGTCGCAGCCAAGCCTACGCACGCTCATTAAGTCCTGCAAGCCAAAGCGCGAGTGTGAGGATGCGCACGCCGCCTCGGCGCGCGTGCCCGTAAAGTTCTCACCGCGATGGAAGAATCATTTCTGCAGCTGTGGGATGAATTGGACGATGTCCTGTGCGCCTGTCGCCACCTGGCGACCTGGGCGGTCGCGGAGACACTCGCCAGCGCCGCCCCCTTCATCGCGGCCCTGCTGGGCGGGGCGGCCACACTCTTGCTCGCGCACCCCTAGGCTCCTGAGCCTCGCCGGCTGAGGGCGCCCCAAAAGCGCGCCCCGGCACACGCGGCGCTTGAAAATCGCGCGCGGATTCCCAAGATCGCTGATCCTTGCGAGCCCTTTTCCGGGCAGCCCACAGGATTTAAGCGAGCCATGGCTGAAGAAACCCTCCAAAGCGCCCCCGGCGCGAGCGCGCGCGAGACCCACGGCTTCCAGGCCGAAGTGCGTGAGCTCTTGAAGCTCATGATCCACTCGCTCTACAGCCACCGGGAGATCTTCCTGCGTGAGCTGATCTCCAACGCCTCCGATGCCTGCGACCGGCTGCGTTTCGCTGCGATCGCGCAGCCGCAGCTGCTCGCGGAGGACCCGGAACTCTCGATCCGCATCGATGCGGACCCCGCCGCTGCCACGGTGACCATCACGCGACAACGGCATCGGCATGAGCCGCGAGGAGGCGATCGCCAATCTGGGCACCATCGCGCGCTCGGGGACCGCCGAGTTCTTCCGTTCCCTCTCCGGGGATCAGCAGAAGGACTCCGCAGCTCATCGGCCAGTTCGGTGTGGGCTTCTACTCGGCCTTCATCGTGGCCGAGCGCGTCGAGGTGCGCTCGCGCAAGGCCGGGCAGCCCGCCACGGCGGGGGTGCGCTGGGAGTCCGGGGCCGACGGGGAGTTCACCGTCGAGACCGTCAAGCAGCGCAACGCGCGGCACCTCGCGTGACGCTGCACCTGAAGGAGGATGCCAGGGAGTTCGCCGACCCGCTTCCGGCTGCGCGCACTCATCCGCCGCTATTCGGATCACATCGGCTTCCCGGTGCGCATGCGCAAGGAAGGCGAGGCATCGCTCGAGTACGAGGTGGTCAATCAGGCGAAGGCGCTGTGGACGCTGCCGCGCACGCGAGATCAAGGACGAGGAGTACAAGCGAGTTCTACCAGTACATCGCGCACGACTTCACCGACCCGCTTGGCCTGGAGCCACAACCGCGTCGAGGGCAAGCGCGAGTACACGAGCCTGCTGTACGTGCCCGGCGCGGGCGCCCTTTGACCTGTGGCAGCGCGATGCCGCCCGGGGACTGAAGCTGTACGTGCGGCGCGTGTTCATCATGGACGACGCCGAGCAGTTCCTGCCGCTGTACCTGCGGTTCGTCAAGGGCGTGGTCGACTCGAGCGACCTGCCGCTGAACGTCTCGCGCGAGCTGCTGCAGCAGGAGCCGCGAGGTCGAGGCGATCCGCAGCGGTCTTGCCAAGCGCGTGCTGGATCTGCTGGCGCGTCTGGCCAAGGAGGAGCCGGAAAAGTACGCGCACCTTCTGGAAGGAATTCGGCGCGGTGCTCAAGGAGGGCCTGGTGCAGGATCAGGCCAATCAGCGAGCGATCCTGCCGCCTGCTGCGCTTTGCCAGCACCCACCAGGCCGAGGACGACCCCGACGGTGAGCCTCGCCGAGTACGTCGCGCGCATGCAGCGCCGGGCAGGAGCGCATCTATTACGTGATCGCCGAGAGCGTGGCGGCGGCGCGCGGCCAGCCCGGCCATCGAGCGGCTCAAGGAGCGCGGACTCGAGGTGCTGCTGCTGTCCGAGCGCATCGATGAGTGGGTCATGGGCCAGCTGAGCGAGTTCGAGGGCAAGCGCTTCAAGGACGCCTCGCGCGGCGACCTGGAGCTCGGGGGCTTAAGCGAGCGAGGCCGACAAGCACGCAGCACGACGCGCAGCTCAAGGAGAGCAAGGGGCTGCTCAAGCGCGTCAAGGACGCCCTGGGGCGAGCGCGTGAGCGAAGTGCGGGTCAGCGAGCGCCTGAAGGACTCACCGGCGCTGCCTGGTCATCGGCGAGCGCGACATCGGTGAGCAGATGCGCCGTCTGCTCGCGGCCGCAGGCCAGAAGGCCCCCGAGACGCACCCGGTGCTCGAGCTCAACGTCACGCACCCGCTCGTGAGGTACCTCGATGGCATCACCGATGGCGGCGAGTTCGCCGAGCTTGCGCAGCTGATGTACCAGCAGGCCGCCCTCGCCGAAGGCACCCAGCTCAGCAATCCTCCCGAGTACGTGGCGCGTCTCAACCGCCTGCTCGTGCGCCTTGCCGGCACCCGCGGCCCACCGGCCTGAACGTGCACGCTCCCCGGGCCGAGCGCCTGAGCATCCCAGGTCCCGCCGGCGCCCTGCAGGCGCTCATCGAGACGCCCCTGCCCGAGGGGGGCGCGGGCTTGCCCGTGAGCGCCTTCGCGGTGGTGTGTCATCCGCACCCGCTCTTTGGCGGCACGATGGACAACAAGGTCGTGTACACCGTGGCGCGTGCGTTCGAGCAGTTGCATGCTCCGGCCATCCGTTTCAACTTCCGCGGCGTCGGCGCGAGCGAGGGCGCTTACGATGAGGGGCGCGGGGAAACCGAGGATGTGCTCGCCGTGATCGCCTACGGACGCTCGCGCTGGCCACAGGCGGCGCTGTGGCTTGCGGGCTTCTCCTTCGGGGGTGCGGTGGCGCTCCTGGCGGCGAGCCCGAGCGCCGCCGAGCGCCTGGTGCTGGTCGCCCCCGGCATCACCAAGATCGACCTCACGCGCGCGCCGGCGCCGCAGTGCCCCTGGCTCATCGTGCAGGGTGATGCGGATGATGTCGTGCCCGCGGACCTGGTGCTCGGCTGGGCCGCCACCTTAAGACCTGCGCCGCAGATCACGGTGCTGCCCGGAGCGGGACACTTCTTCCACGGCCGCATCCACGAGCTGCGCGATGCGGTGCTTCGCTTCATGGCGGGCTGAAATCCGGACGCTTGCCGCACCCGGGCGGCGCCAACAGAAAGGCCCGGCAGGGAGCATGTGTCCCGGCCGGGCCTTCGTGTGCTTGGAAAGCGTGTTAGACCGAATCTTAAGAGTTGACCATCGCCTTGAGGCTCTTAAGCGGCATGACGCGGACCTTCTTGCTCGCCGGCTTCGCCTTGAACATCATCTTCTCGCCGGTGAACGGGTTGACGCCTTCGCGGGCCTTGGTCGCAGGCTTCTTCACGACCTTCATCTTCAGCAGCCCCGGCATCGTGAACAGACCGTTGCCGCGCAGGCTCTTCTTGATAACGCCGCCCAGCGAATCGAAGACGCTGCCGACTTGCTTGCGGGAGAGCCCCGTGTCCTTAGAGATGTGTGTCAGGACTTCCGACTTGGTCGGTGCGCCACCCTTTTTCGCCATTTTGCGCTACTCCTCGAAAATTTAGTTTGCGTTTAGCGCGGTGTCAGCAGCCGCGCGATGAGAATCGGCGCGGAAAATAGCACATGCGCACGTTTTCGCAACAGCTATTTTGTCAAGCGGGTGTTGCGAAAGTGCCCTTTTTTTCAGAGTTTTCGCGCTGCACGAGTCTTGCATCCGGGGCGCGAACGTGACAGGCATGCGGATGTTCCACGTGCAGCAATGCTGCGATTCTCGTTGTGAAGTCAGCGCTAAGCGTGTGTTTCGGCACACACATCAATGCGGCGCTGCCGCGCCGGCGGCGCCGGCGGGTGTGGTGTTTTGCGGCCTTTTCAGCGCAGCAGGATGAGCAGCGCCTGGATGATGATGCCCGCCCACAACGGCGAGAGGTCCAGTCCCGCCACCGCCGGAAGGATGCGCCGGATCGGCCGCAGCACCGGTTCGCACAGCGAGCTCAGGAGCGACTGCAGCGGTGAGTAGCCGCCCGGGGCGATGAGGCTCAAGAGCGCATACAGCACGATCGCGTAGAAATAGGTCCACAGGAGCGTGCGCGCGATCTCGGTGAGCACCGCGCTCAGCCACACGAGCGGGGCTTCGGCCAGGGGGATGCCGTTGAGCGCGAGGAGGGAGGCGACCTTGACGCTGGCCACGAGGATCACCGCGACCACCGAGGCGGTATCGATCTTGCCGACCGGTGGCAGCACGCGCCGCAGCGGCAGGATCAGCGGATTGGTGAGGCGCACCACCGCCTGGCACAGCGGGTTGCGGAAGTCCGCACGGGTGAGCTGCAACAACAGCCGCACCATCACCACGAACAGCGCCAGCCACAGCAGGGTGTCGATGATGTAAGTGATCGCGCTCATAGGAGTTTCGCCTGCACAATCAGCTCTTGGGAGGGGCGGCGAGTTCGCGGCCGCGCGCCGCCGCGGCCCCGAGCGCCTGGGCGACGAGGGCGCGCAGTCCGCCGCTCTCAAAGACCCGCAGCGCCGCCTCCGTGGTGCCGCCGCGGGAGGTCACCTCGGCGCGCAGCCGCGCCAGGTCCTGCTCCCCGGCGTGGGCCATGAGGCCGGAGCCGTAGAGCGTCGCCACGGCCAGGCGCTGCGCGGTTGCGTGCTCGAGACCGAGCTGTGTCGCCGCCTCCGCCATGCACTCGCTCAGGAGGAAGAAGTACGCCGGCCCGCTGCCCGAGAGCGCCGTCACCACATCGAGCGTGTCTTCGGTGGGCACCCACACGACTTCCCCCAGGGCCTTGCAGGATCTCCTCCGCCGTGGTGCGCTGCGCGGGCAGCACCTTCAGGGGCGCGTACACGCCGGTGATGCCCGCGCCGAGGAGCGCCGGGCGGTTGGGCATGGCGCGCACCACCGGCACGGCCTCACCCGCCCAGGCTTCCAGATCCGTGACGCGGGTGCCGGCACACACCGAGATGAGCAGCGCACGCGCCGCCGCCAGGGCCGCTGCGAGGGGTCGGATCACCGCCTGGGCGTCCTGGGGCTTCACGGCGAGCACCACGACGCTTGCGCCGTGCACGGCCGCCTCGTTCTCCGCGCTTGCGCTGATGCCAAGTTCGCGCGCGAGCGTGGCGCGCGCGGCCGGCAGGCTTTCTCCCACGCTGATCAGTTCGGCGCGCGTGCCCGCGCGCAGCAGCCCGCTGATGAGTGCGCGCCCCATGTTGCCGGCGCCGAGTATGCACAAACGTCTGGTGCTCATGAGCCTGGGCGCTATTGTACGGATCTTGGGCCGAACAACACGGTGCCGAGGCGCACGATGGTCGCGCCCTCCAGGATCGCCGCCTCAAAGTCATCGCTCATGCCCATCGAGAGCGTATCGAGCGCAGCGCCGGCGCCATTCAGTTGCTCCAGATGCGTGCGCAGCAGCGCGAACCAGTGGCGCTGGCGCGCGCGCTCCTGCTCCGCCGGCGGCAGGCACATGAGGCCGCGCAGCCTGAGCCGCGGCAGTGCCGCGACCGCGGCGGCGAGCGCCGGCAGCGCCTCGGGCGTCACGCCCCCCTTGCGCGCTTCGCCCGCCAGATTCACCTGCAGGCACACGTTCAGCGGCGGCGCGTGGTAGGGGCGCTGCGCGGCGAGGCGTTCGGCCACCTTCAGCCGATCCAGGGCGTGCACCCAGGCGAAGTGCTCGGCGATCGGCGCGCGTCTTGTTGGACTGCACGCGGCCGATGAAATGCCAGGTGAGCGTGCGATCCTGCAGTGCCGCAATCTTCGGGAGCGCCTCCTCGAGGTAATTCTCACCGAAGTCCTGAACGCCCGCCGTCGCGGCGGCGGCGAGCAGTTCCAGGGGCTGCGCCTTGCCCACCGCCAGGAGTGTGACCGACTGCGCACTCCGGCCGGCGGCGGCGGCCGCCTGCGCCATGCGCGTCGCGCACCTCGGCGAGGCGCAGGGGTAAATTCTGCGGACCCATTAACATATTGGACGTGTGACCCCTCCGCTATACTGCCTGCGCGTTTGAGGCGCAGGCTTGCACGTCGCTTTTTCCTGCCCAATTCGCGCCGTTCCAGGGAGCATCAATGGCTGTCGATATCGCGCAACTGCTGGCATTCGCCGTCAAGAACAACGCATCGGACCTGCATCTGTCGCTCGGGCGTGCCGCCGATGATCCGTGTCGACGGCGACATGAAGCGCATCAACATGCCGCCGCTGTCGCACAAGGAAGTGCACTCCATGGTGTACGACATCATGAACGACAAGCAGCGCAAGGCGTACGAAGAGTTCTTCGAGACCGACTTTTCCTTCGAGATTCCGAAGCTGGCGCGCTTTCGCGTCAACGCCTTCAACCAGAACCGCGGCGCGGGCGCCGTGTTCCGCAACATCCCCTCGGCCATTCTCTCAGCCTGGATGACCTGGCCGCGCCGAAGATTTTCCGCGACCTGTGCATGCTGCCGCGCGGCCTGGTGCTGGTCACCGGCCCCACCGGCTCGGGCAAGTCGACGACGCTGGCGGGCATGGTCAATCACTGTAACGACAACCGCCCCGATCACATCATCACCATCGAGGACCCGATCGAGTTCGTGCACGAGTCCAAGCGCTGCCTGATCAACCAGCGCGAAGTGCACCGCGACACGCTTGGCTTCAGCGAGGCGCTGCGCTCGGCGCTGCGCGAGGACCCGGACGTCATCCTGGTCGGCGAAATGCGTGACCTCGAGACCATCCGCCTGGCCCTGACCGCCGCGGAAACCGGTCACCTGGTGTTCGGCACGCTGCACACCAGCTCCGCCGCCAAGACCATCGACCGCATCGTCGACGTGTTTCCGGGCGAGGAGAAGGACATGGTGCGCTCGATGCTGTCCGAATCGCTGCGCGCGGTCATCTCGCAGACCCTGCTGAAGAAGAACGGCGGCGGCCGCGTCGCCGCGCACGAGATCATGATCGGCACGCCGGCGATCCGTAACCTGATCCGCGAGGGCAAGATCGCGCAGATGTACTCCTCGATCCAGACCGGCGGCGCGCAGGGCATGCAGACCCTGGATCAGTGCCTGACCGAGCTGGTCGCCAAGGGCGTGGTCAGCAAGGAAGAGGCGCGCTACAAGGCGCAGAACAAGGACGCGCTGTAAGGGCGCACGGCGAAGGCAACGACCATGGATCGCGATCAAGCCATCAAGCTCATGCAGGACCTGCTGCGGCGGGTCACGGAGAAGAAGGCCTCGGACCTGTTCATCACGGCCGGCTTCCCGCCGGCGATCAAGATCGATGGCGAGATCCGCCCGCAGAGCGAGCGCGCGCTGACCGCCGAGCAGTCCGCGACGCTGGTGCGCGCCATCATGAACGACCGGCAGACCAAGGAATTCGACGCCACCAAGGAATGCAATTTCGCGATCGCCCCGCCGGGCATCGGCCGCTTCCGCGTCAGCGCCTTCGTGCAGCAGGGCGCGGTCGGCTGCGTCATCCGCCTCATCAACGCCAAGATCCCGACCTTCGAGGAGCTCGAGCTGCCGCCGGTCCTCAAGGAAGTCGTGCTCTCCAAGCGCGGCCTGGTGCTGATGGTCGGCGGCACCGGCTCGGGTAAGTCCACCTCGCTCGCCGCCATGGTCGGCTACCGCAACGAGAAGACCCGCGGCCACATCGTCACCATCGAGGACCCGGTCGAGTACGTGCACACCGCACAAGGGCTGCGTGATCACGCACCGCGAGGTGGGGGTCGATACCGACTCGTGGCAGAATGCGCTCAAGAACACCCTGCGCCAGGCGCCCGACGTGATCCTGATCGGTGAGATCCGCGACCGCGAGACCATGGAATACGGCATCCAGTTCGCCGAGACCGGCCACCTGGTGCTCGCAACCCTGCACGCCAACAGCTCCAACCAGGCGCTCGATCGCATCATCAACTTCTTTCCCGACGAGCGCCGCGAGCAGCTGCTGATGGACCTGTCGCTCAACATCCGCGCGCTGATCTCGCAGCGCCTGATTCCGCGCGAGTCCGGCACCGGGCGCATCGCGGCGATGGAGATCATGCTCAACTCGCCGCTCATCCAGGACCTGATCTTCAAGGGCGAGGTCGCCAAGATCAAAGAAGTCATGTCGCGCTCCAACCGCCTCGGCATGAAGACCTTCGACCAGGCGCTGTTCGAGCTGTACGAGACCGGCTTCATCTCCTACGAGGACGCGCTGCGCAACGCGGACTCGAAGAACGAGCTGCGGCTGCGCATCAAGCTCGAGAGCAAGCGCGAACAGAAAAAGATCGACGATGGAGGCTCACTCAAGATCGTCGAGGAAGAGCAGGGCCGCAGCCTGTGAAGGCGGCCAAAGAGCAGCTGGCCGCCGCCGAGACGACCGGCGGGGTGGCGGCGGTTGCCGCGGAGGCGGTCGCCGCCGCGGTCACCGGGCGCCATCCGACGCTCAACACCAAGCCGCTGTTCAAGCTGATGGTGGAGAAGAAGGCGTCGGACCTGTTCTTCACCTCCAACGCGCCCATCAAGATCAAGATCGAGGGCCAGATCCTCCCGTCAACAAGCAGGTGCTGCACGCCCGAGACGGTGCGTCAGACCTGCCTTTGCGCTCATGACGAACGAGCAGCGCGAGCACTTCATGAAGGAGCTGGAGATCGACTTCGCGATCTCCGAGCCGGGTCTCGGGCGCTTTCGCGTCAACATCTTCATGCAGCGCGGCTATCCGGCCATGGTGCTGCGCTACATCACCGCCGACATGCCGCGCCTGGACTCACTCGGCCTGCCGGAGCGTGATCACGGATCTTGTGCTGATGCGCAAGCGCGGACTGCTGCTGCATGGTCGGCGCCACCGGCTCGGGCAAGTCGACGACGCTTGCGGCGATGATCAACTCACCGCAACGAGAACTCCTCCGACCACATCGTCACCATCGAGGATCCGATCGAGTTCCTGCACACCAACAAGCGCTCGATCGTCAACCAGCGCGAGGTGGGGCTCGACACCAAGAGCTACGCGCGCGCGCTGCGCGGCGTGATGCGCGCAGCGCCCGACGTCATTCTCATCGGTGAGATCCGCGACAAGGACAGCATGGAGGCGGCCATCAACCTCTCCGGCACCGGGCATCTGGTACTTGCCACGCTGCACGCCAACAACTGCGCCGAGTCGCTCGATCGCATCATCAACATGTTCCCGCGCGAGCAGCACGCGCAGATCTTCCTTGACCTCTCGCAGTACCTGCGCGCCATCATGGCGCAGCGCCTGGTGATGGGTAAGGACAACCGTCGCCTGGCAGCGGTCGAGGTCATGATCAACACCCCGCACATCGGCACCCTGGTCAAGAAAGGCGACGTGGTGTCGATCAAGGAAGCGATCATCCTCAGCGGCGAGCGGGGCATCCAGAGCTTCGACTCCGCGCTGCACGAGCTGTACAAGCAGGGCCGCATCGGGCTCGAGGAGGCGCTCGCTCAACGCCGACTCGCGCGCGAATCTGGAAGCCAAGATCAACTTCGGTTAGCGCTGGCGCGCCGTAACGGACCACTTCCGGGAATTGGGGCTGAGGAAGCTCATGC
This sequence comes from uncultured Pseudomonadota bacterium, assembly GCA_963742045.1. GTDB lineage: Bacteria > Pseudomonadota > Gammaproteobacteria > Steroidobacterales > Steroidobacteraceae > 13-2-20CM-66-19. Next base: position 2,984,495 of record CAVUKE010000003.1, on the reverse strand, counting down.
CTTCCCCCCTCAGTGAGCCGCTGCGCCGGTAATCGCCTTGATCTCGGCGACGTACTGCTGGGTTGCTTTCTGGAGGATGGCGCCGTGCTTCTGGGCGAGGTAGGCCTCCAGCTGGGTCGCCGCGCTCAGACTGCTCGCCATCGCCTGGCGCCCGGGCGGCGTGCGCGCAAACTCGACGACCCTGCGCAGGTCCTCGTCGGTGAAGTCAGCGGCGAAGCTCTGTGCCCATACGGAGGCGGCCTGCTCGACGTCCGGGGAGGCGCGCGAGGCGATGGCGAAGCGGTCTGTGGCCGCTTCGAATCTCTCCCGCTGCTGCGTATCCATGCCAGCGAGCTGGTCCGCGAACTCAACCTTGATACGCTCAATGCTGCGATGTGCCTCAGCCAGGGACTCAGCGTGCGCACGCTGGATCGCGCCCTCCACGTTGGCATCGCCCACGAGCTCGAGCAGGCACTGCTGACGCGTCGGCTGCCCGCCGTGCATGCTCGCGCACGAGGCGGTGAGTGCCGCGAGTACGAGCAGCGTGAATCGTGTGCTAGTCATACCGAAGAAGACTCTCATGCGATCCTCCTGTTCTGGATCCGATTGCTCAGACGTACCCTCTCGCCGCCCGCCCGGCGCTGCGCATGACAGCGCTCGGCGCGGGCGATGCGGCGGTAGCCACCCGCACTCGGGGCGCCGGCCTCCCCGGAGTGGCTCCGCGGGGCCGCAGATCGAGGGCCGGCGCGGGCGGCGCTGTGCGGCGGCGGCCGGAAAGCGCCGCCCGCAGCACCCGGCAGACGGGGAAAGCGCCGCTAGAACACCGCGTACGCATCGAACACGGGCCCATCAACGCACACGCGCTTCATGGCCGGCCCGTCCGGCGTGCGTACTTCGACCGTGCAGCCGGCGCAGCCGCCGACCGCGCACGCCATGAACTCCTCCAGCGACACCTGACAGGCAACCTTGAAGCGGCGCGCGAGCTGCGCGGTGGCTTTGAGCATCGGGGTCGGCCCGCAGGCGAAGATCTCCACCTCGGCGAGCTCCTGTGGACCGAGCGAGGCGAGCCACTCGGCGGCGAGCTCGGTCACGAACCCGGAATAACAGCCGGAAAAATCCGCGCGGCTCGCCAGACGACTGGGCACGCCCCATTCCTCCAGGAGCGGCATGCAGGCGAGGGTGCCCACCGGCATGCCGGCGACGACGGTCGCGGACGGGCGCGTGCGAAACGGAAACGGCACCTCCGAGCCCATGAGCACGAGGGGCTTGTAGGAGCGGTGCTCCTTCAGTCGCTCGGCGAGGAACACCACGGGTGGAATGCCGACCCCGCCGCCGAGGAGCAGCACCCGCGGCCGCTCCGGGTGCACGGTGAAGGGCTTACCGATCGGGCCGAGCACGCTCAGCGGCTCGCCGGCCTTCTTGGCGGCGAGCGCGTGCAGCCCCGCGCCGAGCACCTTGTAGAGGATCTCGATCCAGCCGGCCCTGGCATCGGCGCGCATGATCGACAGCGGCCGGCGCATCGGGATGCTCACATCGCAGGTGAGGTGCGCAAAGCTGCCCGGCTGCGCGTGCGCGGCGCACTTGGGCGCGGCGAGGCGGATCACGAACTGCTCCGCGTCGTAGGCGAGGTGGCTGAGCACCCGCGCCTCCTCGAGGAAGATCGTACCGCGATGCGCCGGGCTCACGGGTGACCGCCGCGCGTGCCGAGCACCTCGGCGAGCACTGCCATGCGCACCGCGACGCCGTTTCTGACCTGATCGCGGATCACCGACTGGGGGCCGTCGGCGACCTCGGAGGCGATCTCGATGCCGCGGTTCATCGGCTGTGGATGCATGACGATCGCATCCGCGCGGGCGCCGGCCAGGCGCTCGCTCGTCAGACCCCAGGCGGCGAAGTACTCAGCGCCGGCGGGCAGCTCGGCCTCGCGGATGCGCTCGCTTCTGGATGCGCAGCATCATGATGACGTCCGCCGCTTCAAGGCCGGCGGCGAAATCCGTATAGCGCGTGGCACCGGGGAATTCGTGCGCCTCGGGCATGAGCGCGGGCGGGGCGAGGAGTCGCAGGTCCGTCGCCCCGAGCGTGCGCAGTGCCTGCCAGGAGGAGCGCGCCACGCGCGAGTGGCGGATGTCCCCGACGATGGCCACGGAGAGTCCCGCGAAGCGCTGTTTGTTCTGATAGATCGTGAGCGCATCGAGCAGGCCCTGGGTCGGGTGCGCGACGTGGGCCTCGCCGGCTGACAAGCACGCTTACGTGCGGGGCGACATTCGCCGCGACGAGCTCGGGCACCCCCACCTCCGCGTCGCGGATCACGAAGGCATCCACGTGCAGTGCTTCGAGCGTGTAGACCGTGTCGAGCATGCTCTCGCCCTTGACGCGCGAGGAGAGCTGCACTTCAAGGTTCACGACCTGCGCGCCCAGGCGCTTGGCGGCGAGCTCGAAGCTCACGCGCGTGCGCGTGGAGGGCTCGGTGAAGAGATTGGCGACGGTGTTGCCGGCCAGCACCTGGCTCATGGCGGGGCGTGCCCCCAGGGGGCGCACGAAGCTCTGGGCGCGCTCGAGGAGCCGCTCGAGCAGGTTCTTCGGCAGGCCCTCAAGTGTTACGAGGTGCCGCAGCGAGCCATCCAGACGCAGCTGCTCAGTCATCGTCCCCTCCCCGGCAAACCAGCGTCCGAGTATCACCGCCGCGGCCGCGCTGTCGATGTCGGCGCGCTGCACGCGCCGCTTGCGCGCGCCGCTCGCGCGCCGGTCCTTCAGCGCAGCGGTCGCCTCGAGCGAGGAGAAGCGCTCATCCACCAGGTGTACGGGGAGTGCGAAGCGGCGTTCGAGCTCGGCGGCGAAGTCGCGCGCATGCGCCGTCATGCTGCCGTCGCTGCCATCGGCATTATACGGGGCGCCGACGATGAGACGTGCGGGGGCGAGGGTGCGCACCTCGCGGCCGATCAGCTCCCAGTCCGGACCCTGGGCCCCGCTCAGCGCGGCCGGTCGCGGCGAGGCCGAGCGCGTCAGCGAATCGCCCGAGGCGATGCCAATGCGCTTGAGACCGAAATCGAAGGCGAGGACAGTTTCAGGTGCGCTCATGCCCCGAAGCGTGCGTGCTTACGCATGGCCGGCTTCGGGACTCAGGCGATCCACGTCCACCCCGAGCAGCCGCCAGGCGCCCGTCCAGCGCTCCTCGAAGGGCAGCTCGAACACCACGCGCGGATCGACCGGCACGGAGGCCCAGGCGTTGTCCTTCATTCCCGCTCCAGCTGCCCGGATTCCCAGCCGGCGTAGCCGAGGGCGATGAAGGCATCCGAGGGACCTTCGCCGCTTGGCCATGGCCGCGAGGACATCGCGCGAGGTGGTCACCTGGATGGTGTCGGAGACCTTGTGGGTGTGATCCCACTGGCCGCCCGGGCGGTGCAGCACGAAACCGCGGTCGGTATGCACCGGTCCGCCGCGCAGCACCGGCTGCGCGCCGATGTCCTCGGTGGAGGGCTCGAGCTTCATCTGCGAGAGCACATCCGAGAGCTTCATCGGCAGGGGTTTGTTGAGCACGATCCCGAGCGCGCCCTTGTCGGTGTGCTCGCAAATGAGCGCCACGGTCTGCGCAAAATTCGGATCCGACAGCTGCGGCATCGCGATCAGGAGGTGGTTGGTGAGGCTGCCCGGGGGGCTTTCGGCAAACGTCGGCTCCTCCGCCGCGGCCTCGCTCGCCGGCTCCTCAGCCCCTCCCGCGCTGTGCTTGCCGCCCATGACTCACAGTATGGGCATCGGACGGAGCAGTCTCAAGGAACTGATACGGCACCACTGGCAGCCTGACCGCCCGTGAACTGCCACTCGTAGGAAAAGCGCAACACCCGGTACTGGCGGGCGAGTTCGGGCGGGAAGGGGTCGAAGGGGCTGGCGAGTTTCAGGATGGCCAGCGCCGCCTGGTCAAGCTCCGCATTACCGCTTGAACGGTGGATGAGCGCCCGGTCAAGCTTGCCGTCCGCGTCGATCCCGACCTCCACAATCGGGCTCGCCGCAGCGCTCGCGACCCGTGCCACGGTCGGGTAGTTGATCGTGCCGATGCGCTCGACCTTGCGCCGCCAGGCATCCAGGTACGGCGCGAGCGTTGCCGCGCGCGTGTCCGGGGTGACCCACAGCTCATCGCGCTTAGGTCCCCGCAGCTGCGCCGGACCCGCCTCGTCCGGGCCGGGCTCGGCGTTCTCGGGCTGATCGATCAGGAGGGGCTTGTCGTGCTGGCTCCCCTCGCCGCCTTCCGGGGCGAGGTAGCGGATGCTGGTGCTCCAGGCCATGGTGCTCAGCACCCGTTCATCCTGGGTGCTGCCGGCGCGCTCGCCCTCATCCGTGAGGGAGTTACCCTCGGCGGTGCCGGCGTGCTTGAGCGTCGGGAGCGAGGCGGTGCGGTTGCGCGGCGCGACGGCCTTTCTCGTGTTGCCCGAGCCGATCTGGGTGCGCTGCGCCAGATAGGTCGCAGTCGGGTTCTTGTCCGCGTCGGGCAGCTCATCCGAGACCAGCAGCACTTCCAGCCCCGGAGCGCTCGCTTTGTCGCTGGCGGCGGCATTGAAGGTGAGCCCGACGATGATGAGCCCGTGCAGCAGGGCGACGAAGAACACCATGGTCAGCAGCCGGTCCCAGACCGGAGCGACGCCTTCCTTCAGCATCAGCGCGCGACGCGCCATGGGGCAATCCTCAGCGGCCGCGGGCGAGCAGCCGCCGCTCGAGGGCCGACATCAATTGGTCCCCGATATGGATCGGGAACTGCTTCTCAAGTTCACGGATGCCGGTCGGGCTCGTGACGTTGATCTCGGTGACGAAGCCGCCGATGACATCCAGCCCCACGAACAGCATGCCTTTGGCGGCCAGCTTCGGGCCGATCTCGGCCGCGAGCCAGCGGTCGCGGTCGTTAAGCCGCCGGCCCACGCCCCTGGCGCCGGCGGCAAGATTGCCGCGGTGGTCTTCGGCCGAGGGCATGCGGGCGAGGGCGTAGGGTACCGGCTCGCCATCGATGAGCAGCACGCGCGCATCCCCGCTCGTGGCGATCTCGGGCAGGTAGCGCTGCACGATGGCGAAGCGCTCGCCGTACTCGGTCAGGGTCTCGAACACGACGTGAGCGTTCAGATCGTGCTCGGCTCGAGCACGAAAATCGAGCGCCCGCCCATGCCGTGCAGCGGCTTGCACACGATCCTGCCGTGTTCGCTTGCAGAAACGCGCGCCATGTCGTTCATGTCGCGCGTGATCAGGGTCGGCGCGCAGCACTGCGGGAACCAGGCCGTGTAGACCTTCTCGTTCATGTCGCGCAGGCCCTGGGGCCGGTTGACCACCAGCGCGCCCGCCTCCTCGGCGCGCTCCAGGATGTAGGTGCTGTAGATGTACTCCATGTCAAAGGGCGGGTCCTTGCGCATCAAGAGGCAGTCAAGCGCGCTCAGCGGCTCGAGCACCGCCGCTTCGAGGCTGAACCAGCCCCCGGGGTCGGCTCTGACCGTCAGCGCACGCATGCGCCCGAAGGCCACCCCATCGCGCAGCCGCAGGTCCTGCATCTCCAGGTACGCGAGCGCAAAGCCGCGCGCCTGGGCGGCCAGCAGCATCGCCAGGGTTGTGTCCTTGGCGTACTTGATGGCACCGATCGGGTCCATCACCACGGCCAGTCGCTTAGTGCCGCGTCATCGTATCCTTCAAGGAAGCGCACCTGAGAAACGTCGATTATGGCGAGTGCTGCGCGAATATGTCTGCCCCGGGGATCTCAGGGGCCTCACGCGTGCCGTGACCTTTGAAAAACGTGACGTGCATGGCATAGCCGGGGGTGTGCCGATATGTTAAAACCGCGCTGCGCTTGGGCCGCAAAGGTTTGCAGGGCCCGTGAGACGATATCGCTTGTGTGGACGGTGCGCGCCCTGGGCGTTGTGGCCGTGTGGAGAGTCTTGCGGGCGCACCTGGGAGCCTGCCCGGCTGCGTGGCTCGTTGAGGGCCGTGGGGTCTTTTCGCCGCTTGGCCTAAAGGAAGGAGTCACTCGACCGTGACCGGCAGCAACACCAAGCTCCAGGGTCTGAAGGTTCTCGTCATCGATGACAGCAAGACCATCCGCCGCACGGCCGAGACGCTGCTGGCGAAGGAAGGTTGCGAGGTGTTCACGGCGATCGACGGTTTCGATGCCCTCGCCAAGATCGCCGACCATCAGCCCGACATCGTGTTCGTCGACATCATGATGCCGCGACTGGACGGCTACCAGACCTGCTCGCTCATCAAGCACAACAAGGTTTTCCGCTCGATCCCGGTGATCATGCTGTCCTCCAAGGACGGCCTGTTCGACCGCGCGCGCGGGCGCATCGTCGGCTCCGAACACTACCTCACCAAGCCGTTCACCAAGGATGAGCTGCTGTCGGCGATCGAGACGCATATCGGGAGATGATGGCAATGGCGCTGATCCTGATCGTCGATGACTCTCCGACCGAGGTGCACGTCATGCAGAAGGCGCTCGAGAAGCACGGCTTCCAGACCGCCGCGGCGGTGGATGGCGCCGAGGGCGTGCGTCTTGCGCGGGAAATCAACCCGGATCTGATCTTCATGGACATCGTGATGCCGGGCATGAACGGCTACCAGGCCACACGCGCGCTCGCGAATGATCCGCGCACGAGCTCCATTCCGATCATCATGGTCACTTCCAAGGGTCAGGAGACCGATCGCATCTGGGGACTGCGCCAGGGCGCGATCGACTACATGGTCAAACCGGTCTCTCCGGACCAGCTGGTCGCCAAAGCTCAGGCGACCCTGTCCTCGTGAGGGACCGCACGCACGTGCGCTTTAAAAAGCCCGCCCCGACGTCATGAGCGAACCGACCCCGGCACCGGAGATTGAACTGAAGTCCCTGCGGGACCGGCCGTTCGAGCTGCTCGCCGAGCTCGACCGGCGCGGCCGCGCCGTGTCCGCGCAGCTGAGCCAGGAGAGCACCGCCGGACGCGAGTGGGTCGGGGTGGCGCTGCGCATGGCGGGGGATCTGTATCTGGTGGCGCGCGAGGAGACGCGCGAAGTGCTCGGCGTGCCCGCCAGCAGCACGCGCGTGCCCGGCGCCAAGCCCTGGATCAGGGGCCTCGCCAATGTGCGCGGGCAGCTGCTGCCGATCATCGACCTGCGCCAGTTCCTGGGCTGCGGGGTCACCCCCGTGACGCGCAACACGCGCATCGTGGTCGTCAATCACCGTGAGATCCCCGCCGGGCTCATCGTGGACGAAGTGCTCGGCTTTCGGCGCTTTGCGGAGAGTGAGTTCTCCGGCGAGGCCCCGCCGACGGTGGCGCGCTGCGAGCGCTACCTCGCCGGCGCCTTCCGCCGCGCCCAGGAGCAGTGGCCGGTGCTGAGCCTGCGCACCGTGCTCGAGAGCGCCGCGTTTGCGGATGCCGCCGCATGAGTGCGGCCCCCCCACCCGTTCGCCGAGCGGGCTTGCGCTGCTCTTGAGTCTCTCGGCGCTGCTGAGCGTTGCGAGTGGCGTGGCGTACTGGTTCGCCCAGAGCCGCCCGGTCGAGAAGAGTCACAGCGTGCCGGTCGAGGCGCTCTACGGACTTGCGCTCGATGCACCCGGCGCCGTGGCCGGGGATGCGGCCGCGCTCGCGCGCTTCCAGGAGCGCCAGAAAGCGCTCGAGGATGCCGCCGCCCGCGATTCCGCGGCACCCTTTGCCACGGATGCGCGCTTCACGCGCCTGATGAACAACGCCACCGCCGTGCTGCGCGCGCGCAGTGCGCTCGCCGATGCGGGCGCCGCGGCGCACGACACGAGCACCCTCGTGCCGCGACTGGTGGCCGAGGCGGGCGCGCTCGCCCAGACGCTGCCGCCGGCGAGCGCTGCCCCCGCAGCCGGTGCACTCGAGCGCTTCGAGGCACGCGCCCAGCGCCTGCAGCTGGACGTGGCCGCGCTCACGCAGGGAACGGCCGATCCCGGGCAGGCCGCGCAGCATATCGCCGAGAGCAGCGACTACCTCAGCCAGGTCATCTCCGCCCTCGCCGGCGGGACTTCCGCGCTCGCGCTGCCGAAGGTGACGACGCCCGATGGCCTCAAGCACCTGAAGAACCTCGATTCGACCTACCAGGAGCTGTCCGCGGCCGTGAAACGCGCCGTGGCCGCAGCCCCGGCGCTGCCGGCCGCGCAGACCGCCGCGCGCGCCATCGCGGCGGATGCGCGCGATCTGGCGGCCACCGCCCCCGCGCCCGCCGTGGCCGCCAGCCCCGGCCTCCTGAGCTACCTGCCGCTGCTGCTGCTCGCCGGCGGACTTGGCTTCCTCATCGCGGCGCTCATGTCGGCACTGCGCATGCACCGCACCGTCGAGCGCCAGAGACTCAGCGCGGATGCGCAGCGCAAGGAGACCGACCGCAACCAGCAGGCGATCCTGCGGCTGCTCGATGAGCTGTCCAGCCTCGCCGACGGCGATCTGACGGTGCAGGCGACCGTCACCGAGGACATCACCGGCGCCATCGCCGACTCGATCAACTACGCGGTCGATGCGCTGCGCGGGCTGGTCACCACCATCAAGCCAGTCCGGCGATCCAGCTCGACTGGCGCCACCCGCCAGACCCAGGCGCTGGCCCAGCACCTGGCCAAGGCCAGCGGCGCGCAGTCCAAGCAGATCGCCTCGGCGACCGAGTCGGCCGGCAGCATGGCCGCCTCGATCGAGGAGGTCTCGGGCAACGCCGAGCGCGCCGCCGATGTCGCGCGCCATTCGGTGGATGTCGCGCACAAGGGCGGCGATGCCGTGCGCCGCACGATCGATGGCATGAACACCATCCGCGAGACGATCCAGGAGACCTCCAAGCGCATCAAGCGCCTGGGCGAGAGCTCGCAGGAGATCGGCAACATCGTCGAGCTGATCAACGATATCGCCGAGCAGACCAACATCCTGGCGCTCAATGCCTCGATCCAGGCCTCGATGGCGGGCGAGGCCGGCCGCGGCTTTGCGGTGGTGGCCGATGAGGTGCAGCGCCTGGCCGAGCGCGCCGCCAACGCGACCAAGCAGATCGAGGTGCTGGTGCGCACCATCCAGACCGACACCAACGAGGCGGTCGTGTCGATGGAGCGCAGCACCACCGATGTGGTCGGCGGCGCGCTGCTGGCGGAGAACGCCGGCGCGGCGCTGCGAGGAGATCGAGCAGGTGTCCAACCAGATCGCAAGCCTGGTGCAGAACATCTCCGGCAGCGCCCGCCAGCCAGACCGGCGCGGCGCAGAACATCGCGCGCAACATGCAGGTGCTCAAGGAGATCAGCGCCCAGACGGCCGATTCCACCAGCGCCACCTCGGCGGCGATCGCGAAGCTGGCCGATCTGTCGGCCGGCGCTGCGCAAGTCGGTCGCCGGCTTCCGCCTGCCCGGGCAGCGGCTGCGACCGGAGCGCACCGGCAGCGCGCCAGACGCGCCGTGCCGAGGACGCGCGCGCTGACCACCGCCACGGTGCGCCAGATCTCGGCGCTCGGCGGCTCTTGAGCGTCCTGCGAGGAAGTCAGCTCGCATGCCTGAACTCGCCTCGCAGACATTGCGATCTCGTCGGCCGCGAGATCAACGCCACGCTCGGCGAGGCGCGCGCCGCGCTCGAGGCGCACGTCGAGCAGCCCGACAACGTCGCAGCTGCTCGAGCGCTGCGCCGCGGAGCTGCACCAGGTGCAGGGCGTGCTGCGGCGTGCTGGAGATCTACGGCGCGGCGCTGCTGGCCGAGGAGATGGAGCAGGTCGCGCGCTACCTGATCGGCCACGCCACGCGAGCGCAAGAACCAGGCCGAGAGCCTCGATGCGCTGATGCGCGCCATGGTGCAGCTGCCCGGCTACCTGGAGCGCGTGCTCGCCGGCGGCCGCGATCTGGCGCTGGTGCTGCTGCCGCTGCTGAATGACCTGCGCGCGGTGCGCGGCAGCGCGCTGCTGTCGGAAGGCACGCTGCTGCTGCTGAATCTGAAGTCCGACCGCAGGCGCAGCCGACGGCCGCCGGCGCCCGGGCGAGCCGCCGCTGACGGTCGAGCAGTGGGCGCGGCGGCTGCGCGCGCGCTTCCAGATCGGTCTGATCGGCTGGATCCGCGGCGAGCGCGTCGAGCAGAACCTCGAGATCCTCGCCGCGGTCGCCACGCAAGCTCGAGCAGATCGCCACGCCGCCAGCCGGTGTTCCAGCTGTGGTGGGTGATCGGCGCGGTGATCGAGGCGCTGCAGCGAGAACGGCGCTCGAGGGCAGCATGTCGGTCAAGCGCCTGCTCGGACTCGGCCGATCGCGAGATCAAGCGGCTCTACGAGCAGGGCGAGGCGCGCTACGCGCAGCACCCGCCGGTCGAGCTGCTGAACAACCTGCTCTATTACGTCGGCGCGCGCCGAGTCCGCGCGGCCCGCGCGTGGCGGCGGTGCGCGCCTCGTTCCGGCTGACCGAGCTGCTGCCGGTGGATGAGTGCGATCGAGCAGGAGCGCGAGAACCTCTCCGCGCCCTCGATCAAGCTCATGCAGACCGTGGCCGCGGCGATCCGCGAGGATCTGCCAAGGTCAAGGACGTGCTGGATATCTTCGTGCGCCGCGGCGCCGGCCAGCCGCAGGAGCTCGCGCCGCAGGTCGAGCTGCTGCGCAAGATCGGCGACACGCTCGGGCGTGCTCGGGCCTGGGCGAGCTGCGCGCCAGCGTGCAGGAGCGAGACCGAGCGGCTCGGCAAGATCGTGGCCGGCACGCTCAAGGCCGACGAGGCCACGCTGGTGCAGATCGCCGCGACCCTGATCAGGGTCGAGGACAAGCTCGACGACAGCTGGTCGGGCATGATCCTGCCGCAAGGACAAGGACCTGCCGCAGGCGAGTCGAGCGACACCGAGTTCCAGCAGGTGCAGGCCGCGGTGCTGCGCGAGTGCATCGTCAATCTGGCGCGCATCAAGGAAGCCGTCGACGCAGAACGTCGGCGGCACGCTCGATGCGGCCGGGCTTCGACAGCTGGCAGGACCTGATGCGCGGCATCAAGGCCGGGCCTGCTGATGCTCGGCAAGTCGCGCGCGGTGGAGATCATCGAGGAGATCACGACGCAGCTGAAGCGCGTGATGCAGCCGGGCGGCACGTGCTGCCGCCGGGCTTCCTCGATCGGCTGGCCGATGCGATCGTCAGCCTCGAGTACTACATGGAGACGCTGCAGGCCGGGCGCAGCGATCCCTGGTACATGCTCGACAACGCGCAGACCTGCGTGCAGGCGCTCGAAGCAGCAGCCGACACCCGCCGTGCCGACCGTGCCGCCGCTCGAGCCGGGCGCTACGCGAAGACCGTGCAGATCTCGCGCGCGCCGCCGACCGCCGGACGCCAGCGACGCTGGCCGGCCTCGATGCCGCAGCCCCGACGCTTGCCGGCATCCCCGGCACGCGCAGAGCGCCCGGCACTCGCCGAGCATGCGGATCCGGAGCTGATGAAGCTCTTCATCGAGGAAGCGCACGAGGAGCTGGCGAAGATCCAGCGCGGTTTTCCGGTGTGGGACCAGAACCCGCTCGAGCGCGATGCGCTGCTCACCGTGCGCCGCTCGTTCCATACGCTCAAGGGCAGCGGCCGCATGGTCGGCGCGCGCGACCTGGGCGAGTTCGCCTGGTCGATCGAGAACCTGCTGAACCGGGTGCTCGACAACACGCTGCACCCGCTCGCCGGCGATCCTCGAGACCTGCGCTCCGCAGTGGCCGCGCTCCCCGAGCTCATCAGGCAGCTGGAGAGCGGTGCCCGCCGTGCGTACCGATCTCGTGGCGATCGCCTCGCGCGCCCACGCGCTCGCGGCCGGCCGCCCGAGCCACGCGCGCGTCACGGAGGATGAGACCTCTGAGACCTCCATCGGGCCCGGTGCCACCGGCACGCGCCGCACGCCGGTCCCGCCGGCCCCCGCCGCTGCGCCGGCGCGTACCCTCACACCGGCCGGCTCGGCCGCAGCCGCTGCGAGTGCGCCGCCGCCACCCAAATCCCAGGTCCCGGATGACACGCTGCGCGACATCTACGCACGCGAGACCGCCACGCACGTCGCCACCGTGCGCGCGTACCTGGCGCGCGAGGCGAAGCTGCCCGGCCCGCACGCGCTGCCCGAGGAGATCTATCGCGCCTGTCATACGCTCTCGGGCAGCTCCAAGATGGCGCAGGCGCGCCACGGCATCCGCCTCGCCGAGCCGCTCGATCACTGGCTGCGCCACGGCTTCGGCAGCGGCGTGGGACTTGACGGAGGAGGACCTGGGCTCCTCGGGGACTGCATGTCGGCGATGGAGTCGGTGGCCACGCACCTGGATGAATCCACCGGCTACTTCGTCAACCACTGGCAGCTGCTCGAGCGCATCGAGCGCGCCGACAAGAGCCTGGACCAGCGCATCGCCGCGGCCAGCGCGCAGGCTGAACGCGGCGGCCGCACCCGCCGCCACCGACGAAGCCCCCGATGAGCCGGTCGACTTTGATCCGGAAGTCGCGGCCATTTTCACCGACGAGGCCACCGAGCTCATCGAGGCCTCCGAGCGGGCGCTGGCGGACTGGCGCGCGCAGCCGAACAGCCAGGACCTGCGCCTCGGGCTCAAGCGCCCGCTGCACACTCTCAAGGGCGGCGCCCGCATGGCGGGCATCATGCCGATGGGGGATCTCAGCCACGAGCTGGAAAACCTCGTGATGCTGGTCGACAACGGCACGGTCACCGCCGACGCCCCCCTCTTTGATGCCATCCAGGCGAGCCTCGATGAGCTTGCGCGCATGCGCGAGCAGGTCGTGAACGGCCGCCGCGTGCCCCCGGCGCGCGCGATCATCGAGCGCCTGCAGACTTTCTCACGCCCGAGCGGCGCTGCGGCCGCTGCACCTGCGCCGGCGCCTGCGGCCGTGTCCCCTGCGGCCGCGCCACCGGCAGCGCCGGCCGCCGCGGCAGCCGCGCCGACGGCGCCTGCCCCCAGGGCGCCTGCGCCGACGCCGGCGCTTACCCTGACCGATGACACCGGCTCGGTGACCCAGCTCGCCAAGCTCAACGCGGAGCTGCTGCTGGCGGGTGAGCCCGCCGCCGCCCCTGCGCGGGGCGCCGCTGCGACCCCCGCCGCCCCGGCACCGCAGATACCGAAGAGCGAACCGGTTGCTCCGGCCCCGCCGATCAGGACAGCGGCCGCACCTGCGGCACCGGTGCCACCGGCCGCGGCCGCAGAAGGGGGCTGGTCGGCGGCGGGTCCTGTGTCAGCCCCGTCACCGTTTGCACGTCTGCGCGCGGAAACCGAGGAAGGACTCGCCGCACCGCTGCCCGTGCCCCCGGGCCGCGAGCCCGTCACGGGCGGCGAGCGCCAGGAAATGGCGCGCGTGGATGCGGATCTGCTCGATCAGCTGCTCAACATCTCCGGCGAAGTCGAGCATCGCGCGCGCCCGGCTCGAGCAGCAGCTCGGCTCGATCGATTTCAACCTAGGCGAGCTGTCGCGCACGGTGACGCGTCTGAAGGAGCAGCTGCGCAACCTCGAGATCGAGACCGAGGCGCAGATCCTGCACAGGCACGAGGACGAGGGCGCGCACCGCAGCGAATTCGATCCGCTCGAGCTCGATCGCTACTCCTCCATCCAGCAGTTCTCGCGCGCGCTCGCCGAGACCGCCAACGACGTGGCGAGCATCCAGCAGCTGCTCGAGAACCTCGCCAAGGACACGCAGAACCTGCTGCAGCAGCAGGCGCGCACGGTCACCGAGCTGCAGAACGGCCTGATGCGCACGCGCATGGTGCCCTTCCAGCGTCACGTGCAGCGTCTGGCGCGCATCGTGCGCCAGGCGGCCGCCGACACCGGCAAGCGCGCCGAACTCATCGTCGAGGGCGCCTCGGGCGAGCTTGACCGGCAGGTGCTCGAGCGCATGCTGCCGCCGTTCGAGCACATGCTGCGCAACGCCGTCGTTCACGGCATCGAGAAGCCCGAGGAGCGCATCGCGCGCGGCAAGCCCGACACCGGACGCATCCTCCTCGAGCCTGCAGCGCGAGGGCGCCGAGGTCATGGTGCGCGCTCACCGACGATGGCGGGGGCATGAACCTCAAGGCCATCCGCGACAAGGCGCTCGCCCTCGGGCTGATCAGCCCCGGCAGCACCCTGAGCGATGAGGATGCGATGCAGCTGATCCTCGAGCCGGGGTTCTCCACCGCCGGCGCCATCACGCAGCAGGCCGGCCGCGGCGTCGGCATGGACGTGGTGGCCACCGAGATCAAGACGCCTCGGCGGGGCGCTGCACATGGAGACCAAGCCGGGCGAGGGCACGCGTGTTCACCATCCGCCTGCCGTTCACGCTCGCGATCAGCCACGCGCTGGTGGTGCGCACCGACGAGGAGTACTACGCGCTGCCGCTGCCGACGGTCGAGGGCGTGCTGCGCCTGTCCAAGTCAGAAGTCACCGCGCACCTCGGGCGCGATGCGGCCGTGCTTCGATTACGGCGGCCAGAAGTACCGCTTCCAGCACCTGGCGAACTTCGTCGGCCTGGAGCCCTCGCCAGCTGCCCGGGCAGGACGTCACCATCCCGGTCGTGCTGGTGCGCGCCGGTGAGCACTCCACCGGACTTGTGGCCGATGAGCTCGATCGGCAGCCGCGAGATCGTGGTCAAGTCCGGTCGGTCCGCAGATCTCGGGCATCCGCGGCATCTCCGGCGCCACCATCCTCGGCGACGGCCGCATCGTCATCATCCTCGACATCGGTGCGCTGGTGCGCGCCGAGTGGCGCGCGCGCGCGCAGGCGCCCGCGCCGCCGCGCGAGCGTGGCGACCGGCGCACCTTCGCCATGGTGGTCGATGACTCGATCACCGTGCGGCGCGTGACGCAGCGCCTGCTCGAGCGCAACGGCATGCGCGTGCTCACCGCGCGCGACGGCATGGATGCGGTGGCGCTGCTGCAGGACAACGTGCCGGACGTGATCCTGCTCGACATCGAGATGCCGCGCATGGACGGCTACGAGGTCGCCGCCCACGTGCGCAACGATCCGCGCCTGAACGATGTGCCGATCATCATGATCACCTCGCGCGTCGGGCGAGAAGCATCGCGCGCGGGCGATCGAGCTCGGCGTCGATGATTATCTTGGCAAGCCCTACCAGGAGGCGCAGCTGCTCGATGCGATCGCGCCGCTGGTCGAGCGACGCCGCGCGGCCGCGCGCTACGCGGGCGCGGCGGGGAGCTAGGCCGATGGCCGAGCGCGTCGCCGAGATCTACAGCCTGCTCGTGCCGCTGGTCGACGGCCGTCTCATCATTCCGCGCGCCTGCGTCGCCGAAGTGATCGGCTTTCAGACACCCTCGGAGATGACCGGCGCTCCGCCCTGGTACATCGGCACGGTGCCCTGGAACGGCAAGGCGGTGCCGCTGGTGTCCTTCGAGGGCGCCTGTGGGCAGATGATCCCCCCGGCAAGCGGCCGCACGCGCATCGTCATCCTGCACGCGCTCGGCACCCAGGTCGAAGGCGGCAACTTCGCGCTCGTCTCGCAGGGGTTCCCGCAGCTGGTGCGGGTGAGCTCCGATGTCGTGCGGCCCGACAACTCGCGCGTCTTCCCCGAGCGCGCGCCGGTGCATCTGCCAGATCCGCATGGTGAATGAGACCCCGCTGGTGCCGGACCTGCGAGCGCCTCGAAGAGATGATCGCCGAAGAGACCAGCATCAGCGCTGCCTGAAGGGCGTGGCCGCCCTTTGACCCTTCGCTGATCTACGAGAACGGCGGCTTTGCGGCCGCCCTCATGAGCGAGGCGAAGCAGCGCGGCTGGGTGGTTATCAGCATGAAGAATGACTGGAAGCGCATCTTCGCGTGGGAGCAGTAGTGGTTCTCCTCATACTGGGAGCTCTAACTGGAAGTCTTTTCGGAGCGAGCTGTGTGGCAGGTTTTGGCCCGGGTGCGGCCTGTTAGGGTCATCAAGGACGGCAAGGTCGACAAGCTCTAGTTCGCGCTGCGGCTCGGCCGGCGCATATAAAGATTCGCCAGCAGCGGTGAGATCGGAGAACCCTGCGGGATGCCGCGACCACTGTCCTTGGCCACGGTCGTGCGCGTCTTCCGCCCTCGATCGTCGGTTTCTTCCACGGCGCATTCCAGCCACATCTTGATCAGATGCAGCACACGGCCGTCCACGATGCGCCGCGCAAGCGAGCGCATGAGGTCAGCGTGCGGGATGCTGCCGAAGTAGTCCGCGAGGTCGGCGTCGACCACTTCCGGGTGGTCGTAGAACAGCGTCTCTTCCACCTCGATCACCCCTCAGGTGGAAGGTCGGCTTCGAAGATCGGGTCGAGCACCAGCATCGCTGCTGTCATGCACACCCGGTCACGCAGAGTCGAGATGCCCAGCGGCCTCAAGTTGCCGTTGGCTTTCGGGATATACACTCGTCTGATCGTGGAAACGGAGGGACTGGTTTCCCCCGGAAATTACCAGTTGGTCTGATTGCCGCGGGCCGGGTGATGTCGTGTCGCGGGTGCTACATCGCCGGAGCGTAGAAGTAATAGTCGGCCGTATACCGGATCTTTGCCTCGGTGCCGAGTTTCGAGCTGTCACAGCCGGCCGCTGCGGGAGCCTGGCCGCCCTTGGTGTGTATCCTTTGAATGCTCGTCACCGGTGCGAACACGCCCGCCCCGGAGTGTCCAGTGGCGGTTACGAGCAGCCACGGAATCGAGTCGGGATCGGGCGAATCCACTTTGGCTGAGGCCTTTCCCGTCACTTCGCTACCGTCGTTATGCTTCCACGTCGGGCCCGCATAGTGATGGCCGACGACAGCTCCGTTCCGGTCGTGCAGCTGCGCTTCGGGAGCCTTGAACGTCCACTGCGAGTTACCATCAGCTGCCTGCTGACAAACGTAGATCTGCACGCCGGCGGCGTGCGCCCGAAACACGAGCCTCTCGCCCGCGGGCACCTTGATCTGATCGGGCAGGTCCGGAGCGGAAGCGGCGTATGCCCCTGCCTGCATCCCAATGGTTGCCGCCAGTCCGAGCAGAAGCCGTTGCTGGCCCGTGGTCTTCGTCGTTTTCATCGGGGTACCTCCAATTTTGCGGCCCACCGTGCTTCCGAGCAACGAAAATTTCGAACTTTCCCAAAAACGAGCATTGGCGCTGACGCACGATCGAACATTCAATCGCAAACCCCGACGTGCTGATAGTGCCCTCGATTTACAGCCAGTCGGTATTCAACGGTCCGCGGCTTGCTCGCAAATACATGGCGGGTGATCAGTCCGTCGCGCTCCAGATCGCGCAGTGTCTGGGTGAGGCATGCGCTTGGAGATGTCGCGGACGGCTCGGTGAAGCTCGCTGAAGCACTGCTAACGCCCCAGGCTCTGTTTCCGCTCGTTTTTTCTTGTGAACTTCGGCGTTCACACCAAGTCGAATATGAAGGTTCTTGTGTTGGGTGCAACGGGCGGAACCGAGCAATCGGCGGAGATCGGCCGGCTCGTCGACCAGCCGGTCACCCCCTTCCGCGGCAGCGCCCTCGTCATACGAGGTCGAACACATGTCAAAAATTTCCTGGCGCCAAGTCTTAGCCTGGGCTCTTGCCGCTTTCTTCGTCGCGGGATCACTCGGCAACATCTTCGCCCCGCGATCAATCATTGAGGAATACGTGCGGTGGGGATATCCGCACTGGTTCCATTTCGTAACCGGAGCGCTGGAACTCACTACCGCCGTTCTACTCGCCCGGCCACCAACCCGCCTATGGGGCGCCGCGCTCGGCTGCACTGTCATGTGCGCGGCGCTCGGGACCGTCATCATCCACGGCGAATACGCGCACGCCGCGCCGCCACTGGTCGCGGCAGGACTGGCGATCGTCGTCGGCTGGATCACCTGGCGCCAGCGGTTCTACGACTCAGCACGACTGACACCATCTCGAGCGAACTGATCTGTCCGACATCATTTATTCCAAACTACAGCGCATCAGGATGAATCTCCGGATCGCTAGTTTGGTGTTTAGCGGCAATCTTGAGATCAGGAGAAAACGTATGTTCTTAGTGATGGGAATTACAGGAAAAGTGGGCGGCGCCACGGCAAAACATCTGTTGGCGCAAGGCAAGAAAGTACGCGCGTTGGTCCGCAATCGCGAGAAGGCGGCAAACTGGGCGGACCAAGGCGTGGAACTGGTAAACGGAGATTGGAGTGATTCGGCAGCCATTGAGCGGGCACTCAAAGGCGTTGAAGGTGCGTTTGTTATGTTGCCGGCTGTATGGGCGCCCTCGCCTGATTTCAAAGAAGCAAAGGACGTGATTGGGAACTATGTTGAAGCGCTTACCAAGGTAGCGCCGCCGCGGGTGGTCGCGCTCTCGTCGATGGGTGCGAATAGAACCAGCGGGCTGGGGATGATCACGGCCTTATCGCTTTTTGAGCAAAGTTTTCGCAACCTGGCATCTCCTGTCGCATTTGTGCGCGCAGGCGGATTCTTCGAAAACTTTCTTTACGGCTTACAGGCTGCCCAGAGCGGAACACTACCGGTCTTCTACAATCCCACCGACAGGAAATCGACAATGGTCGCGACAAACGACATCGGCGCCGAGGTGGCGACGCTGCTGACCGGGCCGGCGTGGTCGGGGCAGCGAGTCATCGAGCTCGGTTCGATGATCAGCGCGGATGAAGTCGCCGCCCAATTGGGGGAAGTCCTGCAGCTCAACGTCAGAGCCTTTGCGGTCCCGCGGGCCGGGTGGGCGGGCGCGTTCGAGCAGACCGGCATACCGCAGGGCCACACTGGCGCTGCCGAAGAAATGTTTGAGGCTGTGAACTCAGGATGGATGGGCCTCGGAGTCAAGGGTACGGAGCACGTAGCGGGTACGACGTCCGCGCGCGATGTGTTTGCGGGCGCACAGAAGGGCGCCAAGGCTTAAGTGAGGTCACCGCACGATTCGCGATTTTAAGGACGTTCAGGCGGCTTGGCCGCCTGAACGAAAGATTTAATCAGCGTTTGACCCCAAGTAAACAGGGTGCCCGGGCTGCTGAAAACGTTATCGTGCTTTAAATTCTGTTTCGTATCTTCTGCTCTAACTTGATAGAGATGTCCCGTGCGGCAATGCAAACAGAATTCGTCGCCGATCTGATTTAAATCAGCGGAGACGCCCATTTTTGTTCAGAAATGGGAAAGCCCCGGCATCCTTTTTGGTTCCGGATCCGATCAGTCTACCGCGCGCCGTGAATGACAGCTTACTGGCGCGCATTTCCGGTGGTCGAATGACTCAAAGTGGGCCGGTCTGCGACTGTCGATTGCGACCGACTCGCCGACGGTCGCTGCGTGACCCAGAGCGGTCTGGTGCCAATCATTCTCAATCCAGACTCGGGAATCCTGAGGTTAGCGGGACGCACTAAGGGCAAGACTCCGGTGGCTCGATGCAAGAGGCTCCGAACGCCTACCAGATGCCCCCGAGTGCCACCGTGATCGCCTCGCCGTTCACGCCCCCGGCCGCGTCGCTGCACAGGAATGCGATCACCTGCGCGACCTCGAGCGGCTCCAGCACCCGGTTCTGCGGGTAGATGGCAGCGCGCTCGCGCCACACCTGCTCGGTGCTGATGCCGCGCCGCTCGGCTTCGGTTTGCGCCGAGCGCTCGGCCATGGCCGTGCGCACCCACCCGGGCAGCACAGCATTGGACGTGACGCCGAACGGCCCGGCATCCTGGGCAATCGCGCGGGCGAGCCCGATGAGGCCATGCTTGGAAGCGGTGTAAGCGCTGCCGGAGCGCTCGGCTTTCTCGCCCGCGGTTGAGCTGGTAAATGCCAGCCGCCCGAAGCCGCGCTGACACATGCCGCCGACCGTCAGCCGCGCCAGCTCGAACGGACCATCGAGGTTCACGCGCATCGTTTCGCGCCACACTTTCGGATCCTGCTCCCATACGAGCCGCTCGTGGGCCGAGCCGATCCCGTGGTTCACGACCAGTACGTCAATCGGCCCCAGTCGCTGCTCGGTCCCCTCAACCGCCCGGGCGCAGCCCTCGGGGGTGCCAAGGTCGGCGGCCACATATTCGAGGCCCACAGCCGCAAGTTCCGTGGCGCTGCGCGACACGATCATCACGCGCGCTCCGGCGGCCGATAAAAGCAGCGCGACCTCGCGCCCGATACCCCGGCCGCCCCCCGTAACCAGCGCCACACGTCCGTTCATGCCTTAGCTCTCCACTGGGTGCTCGCGTAAAGTGCCCCGGGGCCATTATGTTTTATCTTTCCCGCAGGTTGTTAAGGCGGTCGCGGTTGCTCTGTGAATCCACGACACACGGCCGCGAGCTTGTTGCCCTCCGGATCGCGCACGTACGCCGCATAGAAATCGGGGCCGTAGTGCAGGCGCAGGCCCGGCGGCCCATCACAGGTGCCGCGGTGGGCCAGCGCTGCCGCGTGAAAATCATCGACCGCGTTCCAGGAGCGTGCGCTGAAGGCCACCATGGTGCCGTTGCCTGGCGTAGCCGCTCGCTGGTCGAAGGGTTTGCCGATCCAGAAGCCCAGCTCCCGCGCGCCTGCGTTTTCATAGATACCCCAGCCGGCCGCGACGCGATCCCACTGCGGATCGCCGGTGATGCAGCGCGGCATCCCGAGCGGCTCGAGCAGCGCGCTATAAAAACGAATGGCCCGCTCAAGATCGTTGGTGCCAAAGTAGACGTAGGACAGCATGTGGAACTCCCGGAGCAAGACTCACGCGGCGTCGACTCGCGTGCGGAAGTGAGGCTTGCAGCACGAATGCCCGACCGCTCGCCCCGCCGCGACGGCCTTACAGATCCCCGAACTGCCCCTGCAGCAGGGTGAGCGCGGCGATGGCGGCGGTCTCGGTGCGCAGCACCCGCGGGCCTAAGCGCACGCCGAGAAACCCGACGCCCAAGGCGCGCTCCTGTTCCTCGGCGGTGAGTCCGCCCTCAGGGCCGATGAGCACCGTGACGGGGCCCGCCGGCGGCGGCACGTCGGCAACGCCAAGCGCAGCCCCCGGGGACAGCAGCAGCCGCGTGCCCTCACTCTTCGCCTGCAGGAACTCGCGCAGCTCGAGTGGCTCGGCCACCTGCGGCAGGCGATTGCGGCCGCTTTGCTCACAGGCGGCGATGGTGATGCCGCGCCAGTGCGCGAGCTTGCGCGCGGCCTGGCGGGCATCCAGGCGCACCACGCTGCGCTCGGTGAGCAGCGGCAGCAGGCGCACGACACCCAGCTCGGTGGCCTTCTGGACGACAAGATCCATCCGCTCACCGCGCGAGATGCCCTGGGCGAGCGTGAGAGCGAGCGGGGACTCGCGCTCCGTGGCGCTCGCTTGCCCGAGCGCGACCGTCACGGCATCCCCGTGCGCAGCTTCGATGCGGCCCGCGAACTCACCACCGGTGCCGTTAAAGAGCGTCAGCGCTGCGCCCGGCCGCAGGCGCAGTACGCGCGTCACGTGACCCGCGGCGCTGCCGCGCAGCATCACGCGCGCGCCGCTCACGAGCGCGGCGTCGACGAACACGCGGCTCAGTCGCATGTCGCCCGCTCGATCCCCTCGCGGGCGACCTCGACCATGAGATCGATCTCGGCCGGCGTGACGACGTACGGGGGCATGAAGTAAACGACGTTGCCGACCGGTCGCAGCAGCACCCCGCGCGCGAGCGCATGGCGGTAGAGGATAAGGCCCCGACGCTCCTGCCAGGGGTAGGGCGTGCGTGTCGCCCGATCCTGCACGAGCTCGAGCGCGACGATCATGCCGCGCTGGCGCACCTCCGCCACGTGCGGGTGATCCTCGAACTCGCGCGCGCGGGCCCCCAGGTGCGCGGCGAGCGCGCGATTTTTCTCGAGCACGTCCTCTTCACGGAAGAGGGCCAGACAGGCGCGCGCGGCGGCGCAGGCGAGCGGGTTACCGGTGAAACTGTGCGAGTGCAGGAAGGCGTTGAGCTTCACGTATTCATCGTAGAAGGCCGCGTAGATCTCATCCGTCGTCAGCACCGCCGACAGTGGCAGGTAGCCGCCGTGAGGCCCTTGGACAGGCACATGAAGTCCGGGCGGATGCCCGCCTGCTCGCAGGCGAAGAACGTGCCGGTACGCCCGAACCCGACCGCAATCTCATCGGCGATGAGGTGCACCTGGTGGCGGTCGCAGGCCTCGCGCAGCAGCGTGAGGTACACCGGGTCGTACATGCGCATGCCCGCCCGCGCACTGCACGAGCGGCTCGACGATCACCGCGCAGCTCTCCTGCGCATGGGCGCCGAGGGCGGCCTCCATGTGCGCGAACTGCGCGCGGCTGTGCGCCTCCCAGCTCACCCCCGGCGCGCGGTGGTAGCAGTCCGGGGAGGGCTACGGTGATCACGTCCATGAGCAGCGGGCGGTAGATCTCTTTGTACAGCTCGACGTTGCCGACCGCGAGCGCACCCAGGGTCTCCCCGTGGTAGCTGTTGGCGAGGGTGATGAAGCGGCGTTTTTCGGTGCGGCCGACGTTGCGCCAGTAGTGGAAGCTCATCTTCACGGCCACTTCCACCGCCGAGGAGCCGTTGTCGGCGTAGAAACAGCGCGTAAGCCCCGGGGGGGCGAGCGCTGCGAGCTCCTCGGAGAGGGCGATCACCGGCTCGTGCGTGAAGCCGGCGAGGATCACCTGCTCGAGGGACTCCAGCTGCGCGCGCACCGCCGCATTGATCTTCGGGTGGGCGTGCCCGAAGAGGTTCACCCACCAGGAGCTCACCGCATCCAGGTAGCGCTTGCCCTCGAAGTCCTCGAGCCACGCCCCGGCCCCGCGGCGGATCGGGAATGAGCGGCAGCTCCGCCTCGTGATCCTTCATCTGCGTGCACGGGTGCCACACGTGCGCAAGGTCACGCGTGATGTAGGGCGCGTTGGCGGAGCTCATGCGGCAATTGTGTCATGATCGACACGAGGGGGCCTTGCGGGGCGCCGCTACACCTAAAAGCCTTACGCGATGACAGGAAGTTGCGACCCCGCCGCGCCGGGTTGCGTACGCAGAGGAGCGAGCGGTAGATGAGTGAGGCCGTTCCTGCCGCCTCGCTCACGCGCACGCCTATTGCGTCGTACCGCCTCCTTGGGCATCTTTCCCGCAGATGTATGAGCCCGTTCCTGCCGCCTCGTTCACCCGCACGCTTCGCCTGAAGGTGAAGGCGGAAGGCTATCCGTGGCTTGCCGCTGCGGCGGTCGAGGTGAACCAGGTTTTCAACTGGGCGAATGCCACAAGCCTGGATGCAGCGGATCGCAACCGCCGCGCGAACGCGAAGTTCCTGTCCGGTTTTGAGCTCTGCAACCTCAGCGCCGGGGCTACGGAGTTCTTCGAGCACATCGGTGCGGACACGATCCAGCGGATCTGCTGTGAGTATGCCGCCAAACGATGCGCCGCGAAGCGCCTGAGGCTGCGCTGGCGGGTGAGCCGCGGCTCCCGGCGCTCCCTCGGGTGGGTGCCTTTTAAGGCGGCGAGTCTGAAGCGTAAGGGCCATGCCCTGCGCTTTTGCGGAAAAGTATTCCGCGTCTTTGAGCCGGATCGGCTCGAGGGTGTGAAGTGGCGCGACGGCTGCTTTGCGCAGGATGCGGTGGGCGACTGGTGGCTGTGCTTGCCGGTGCAGCTGACCGCCGAGACG
Source organism: uncultured Pseudomonadota bacterium (assembly GCA_963742045.1). GTDB lineage: Bacteria > Pseudomonadota > Gammaproteobacteria > Steroidobacterales > Steroidobacteraceae > 13-2-20CM-66-19. The sequence continues at coordinate 2,961,095 of CAVUKE010000003.1, read as the reverse complement.
GCGATCGCGCCTCGGGAAGCGGTGGGTATCGACCTTGGCCTCAGGGAGATCGCCGTCACGAGCGAGGGCGAGCGCCTGGAGGCGGGCCGCTGGACGCAACACCTCGCCGTGAAGCTCGCGAGGGCGCAGCGCCGCGGGCACCAGCGGCAGGCCAGGAGGATTCATCGCAAGGCGGCACGGCGCCGTAAGGATGCGCTGCATAAGTTTTCGAGGAGGATGGTCGATACGTATCAGAACATCGTGGTGGGCGATGTGAGCAGTCTTAAGCTGGCGAAGACGCGGATGGCAAAGTCCGTGCTCGATAGCGGCTGGGGACTGCTCAGGCAGATGCTGCTGTACAAGGGCGAGCACGCCGGCAGGTCTGTGACCGTCGTCTGCGAGAGAAACACGACGCGGGCCTGCAGCCGCTGTGGGTCCCTCACGGGACCGACAGGAGCGAGCAGGCTCGTTGTAAGGCAGTGGGAATGCGCGGACTGTGCAACCGTGCACGACCGGGACGTGAACGCGGCTCGGAATATTCTTGCTGTCGGGTCAAGGTGCCTGACCTCCGTGCGCGGGAACGAGTCGCTACCGCAAGGGCGTCTGCCGAGCCAGGTATCTCACCGATGCAAGGCAGGGACCGGCGCACTTGGGGTGGGGGCATGAACACCGGGTCAGCTCTTCCTGCGACAGCACTTAAGGTTGAGGCGACGACCGGTCTGCTCCTCGGGGTCCGCCAGGTCCTCTCGCCGCACTGCGACGCGCGCCCCCCCCAGATGCTGCCCGAACTGATCATCGTGCACGGCATCAGCCTGCCGCCCAACGAGTTCGGCGGCCCGTGGATCGACCGGCTCTTCACCGGCACGCTCCCCTGGGACGCGCATCCGTATTTTCGTGAGATCGAAGGCCTGCGCGCCTCGGCGCACGTCCTCATCCGCCGCGACGGGCAGCTCACGCAGTACGTGCCCTTCGGTGAGCGCGCCTGGCACGCCGGTCTTTCGCAGTACCGCACGCGAAGCGGCTGCAACGATTTCTCGATCGGGGTGGAGCTGGAAGGCGCAGATCAGGTCCCCTACACCGATGCCCAGTACGGGCAACTCGTCGAGCTCATCGCATCGCTCCTCGCGGCCTATCCGTCGCTCGCCCCCGAGCACATCGTCGGGCACAGCGACGTCGCCCCCGGGCGCAAAAGCGATCCCTGGCCGAGCTTCGAGTGGCCGCGACTGCGCGCGCAGCTTAACGAGAGGCTTAAGGGCTGAAGGCTACTTCGGGCGCTCGTGGCGCCAGAGCACTTCCGTGCCGCGCTCGTGGCGGGCGAGCACGCGCGCGATTACGAACAAAAGATCCGAAAGACGATTGAGGTACTTCAGCACCTGCGGGCTCACCGACTCTGCGCGCGCGAGCGTCCACACGCGCCGCTCGGCGCGTCGCGCCACGGTGCGCGAGAGGTGACAGGCGGCCGCGGCGCTGCCACCGCCGGGCAGGATGAATTCCTTCAAGGGTGGCAGGGCGTCGTTGAAGGCATCGAGCTCTTGCTCCAGGCGCGTGATGTGGTGCGCCTTGATGGCGGTGTGTCCCGGGATGCACAGCTCGCCTCCCATGTCGAAGAGCTCGTGCTGCACCTCGGTGAGACAGCCCCTGACCGCCTCGGGCAGGTCGGGGACGGCGAGCAGCACGCCGAGCGTGCTGTTGAGCTCATCCACCGTGCCATAAGCCTCCACACGCGGGCTGTCCTTGGGCACGCGGCTGCCGTCGCCGAGGCCGGTGGTGCCGTCATCTCCGGTGCGGGTGTAGATCTTGCTCAGTCGGTTGCCCATGCCTTAACAACTCTACCGCAGAATCGCCGCGGCTGAAGTCGAAGCTTGCGCAGCGACGCCGAGGTAGGCTAGACACTGTCACGATCAGCTGCCGGGGGCAGGATGAGTACAGTTCTGGTGACGGGCGGGTCGGGCTTCATCGGCAGTCACGCCATCCTGCAGCTGCTGGCGGCGGGTCATCACGTGCGCGCGACAGTGAGGAGCCTTGCGCGCGAGCCGCAGCTGCGCGCGCTGCTGCGCGAGGGCGGCGCCGAGCCCGGTGAGGGACTGTCCGTCTTTGCGGCGGACCTGGAACAGGATGCCGGCTGGAGCGCGGCGGTTGCCGGGTGCGAGTACGTGCTGCACGTGGCCTCACCCTTTCCGGCCGGCGCGCCGCAGCACGAGGATGAGCTCATCGTCCCGGCGCGCGAGGGGGCGCTGCGGGTGCTGCGCGCCGCGCGCGCCGCGGGCGTGAAGCGGGTGGTGCTGACCTCTTCGTTCGCGGCGATCGGTTACGGACATCCCGCGCGCACCGCGCCCTTTGATGAGCACGACTGGACCGACACGAGCGGCCGGCTGCCCGCCTACGTCAGGTCCAAGACCCTGGCCGAGCGCGCCGCCTGGGACTTTATCGCCCGCGAGGGCGGCGCTCTCGAGCTCGCCGTGGTGAACCCCACCGCCGTCTTTGGCCCGGTACTGGGGGCGGACTATTCCACCTCGATCCTGATCCTCAAGACCATGCTCGATGGGGGCATGCCCGCCCTGCCGCGCCTGTACTTCGGCGTGGTCGATGTGCGCGACGTCGCCGACCTGCACCTGCGCGCCATGACGCACCCGGCCGCGCGCGGCGAGCGCTTCATCGGCATCGGCGGGGAGTGCATGTCGCTCGGCGCGATTGCCCAGGTACTCAAGGCACGCCTGGGTGAGGCGGCCGCGCGCGTCTCGACACGCGAGCTGCCCAACTGGATGGTGCGACTTGCGGCGCTGCGCAACCGGCCGGCGCGCGAGATCCTGCCCGAGCTCGGCAAGGTGAAGAACGCGAGCCACGCGAAGGCGCGGCAGCTGCTCGGCTGGACGCCGCGCTCGAACGAGGAGGCGATCGTCGCGGCCGCCGAGAGCCTGGTGCGGCTTCGCCTGCTGAAAAATCCGCCACCCGCTGCGGCGCCCGCGGGCATGCCCGCACGCTCCTGAGCGCGCCGGCCGCACACTCATGGCCTCCCGGGAACTCATGGCGGCGATCGAGGCGGCGCAGGCAGCGGCCGCACTCATCCGTTCGCTCTATCAGACCCACCTCACCGTGCACACCAAGGAAGACGCCTCGCCGGTCACCGAAGCGGACGTGCGCGCCGAGCAGCTCATCCGCGCCATCCTCGAGCGGCATTTCCCGAGGTACGGCTTCTACGGGGAGGAAAGCGGCCCGCACGCCCTGGAGGCGCAGAACCTGTGGCTGGTCGATCCGATCGACGGCACCAGGTCCTTCGTGCGTGAGATGCCGTACTTCTCGACGCAGATTGCGCTGATGCGCGCCGGGGAGCTCGTGCTCGGGGTGTCCAGCGCCCCGGTCTACAACGAGCTCGCCTGGGCGGAAGAGGGCGGCGGGGCCTTCCTCAATGAACGTCTGGTGCGCGTGAGCGCGGTCGCGGACCTCAAGGATGCGTTCCTCTCCACCGGCAACCTGAAGAGCCTCACGCAGCAGGAGCGCTGGCAGCGCTTCGGCGAGCTGGTGCGCACCGTGAGCCGCGTTCGCGGCTACGGGGATTTCGTGCACTACCATCTGCTGGCGCGCGCCGCGCTCGACGTCGTCATCGAGTCGGATGTGAATATCCTCGACATCGCCGCGCTCACGGTGATCGTGCGCGAGGCGGGCGGCACGTTTACCGATCTTGCGGGGGCGCCGGTGGGACTGAAGACGACGAGCGTCCTCGCCAGCAACGGCCTGCTGCACGATGCGGTGCTCGAGGCGCTCAGGCCGTGACGAACACCCGCCGGCCGTCCTGGCCGAGCTCGATCATCGGCGCCAGATAAAGCTCACTCAGGGTCGATGCGGTGAGCGCGCTGCTCACCGGGCCCAGATGCCAGCGCCCGTCGCCAAAGAGCAGCAGCACCCGGTCGGCGAAGCGCGCGGCGAGCGTCGGATCGTGCAGCGTGGTGATGACGGTGCTGCCGGCGCTCGCCCGGGCGCGAAAGAGACTGAGCACGGCGAGCTGGTGGTGCGGGTCCAGGTGATTGGTGGGCTCATCCAGAAGATAGGTCTGCACCTGTTGCGCGAGCAGCGCTGCGACGGCCACGCGGCGCTGCTCGCCGCCGGAGAGCGTGTCGGTGCGGCGCTGCGCGAACTCGCTCATCTGCACCGCCCCCAGCGCCGCGTGCGCGATGCGCTCATCCTCGGCCGTCTCCCATTGCCACAGCGCAAGGTGCGGATGGCGCCCGATCAGCACCGTCTCGAGCGCCGTCGTGACGAAGGCATCCTCCAGGTCCTGTGGCAGAAGCCCGAGGCGCTGCGCCACCGCGCGGCGCGTCAGCGTGCCCAGCGGCGCGCCGTCGATCGTGACCTCGCCCGCGGCCGCGCGGCGCAGACCGGCGAGGGTGTGCAGGGTGAGGGTCTTGCCCGAGCCGTTGCGCCCGAGGATCGCGAGTACCTCCCCGGGCACGAAGTGCACGCTCAGTTCGCGCACGAGCTCGCGCACGCCGGCGCGCACCGTGAGGGCGCGCGCGTTCAGACCCCGCGCGCCGGCAGCGTTCACGGGCGGCTCCAGCGGATCTCGAGCGCCGTCGCCGGGCCGACGATCACGTGACGCAGGTTCGGGGGCATCTGCGCTTCGCTCGCCGACAGCGGGCGCCGCCCGGCCATGATCTCGGTCTCAGCCTGCGGGTAACGCGGCTGCTGCTCCGGGTCCGCGTAGCCGGCCGGAAAGAGCGGCATCCCGCTCGTGAGGTCGTACTTGTCGCTCGCGCCGACCGTGTGCAGCAGCTCGTGCGCGATCACCACGGCGTTGCTGCCGGTCATGGAATCATCGGCAAAGGCGTGCACCACACCCACCAGTCCTTTCTGCAGCCCGTGCGAGTCGGGCAGCCGATCGAGGGCCTGCGGATCGTGATACAGAACGAAGAGCCGGATGCGTGAGGGCGCGTGGCCGGGGAACTGCGTGTGTCGCCACGCGAACCAGCGCAGCTTGAGCGACCACCAGGCGATCGAGAGGACTCCCGGCTCGGGCGGCAGCGCCGGCGGCAGCACCGTCCCCTGCGGGTAAAGCTCGATGTGTATCGGGGTTGCGGCGCTCACCCCGTAGCGCTGCCCTTCGCGCGCAAAAAACGCCTCGATGTCGGCGAAATCCTCGGCCGTCAGCCCCGAGAGGTAGTGCTGCGCGGCGGGGGAGTGGTCGGCATCCAGAGGAAAGAGGCCCACCCACAGCGTCTCCTTCCAGCTCTGCGTGGCGACCCGGTCGAGCAGCTGCTGGGCCGCCACGACGAGCAGCACGAGGAGCAGCAAAGTGATGCGCAGGGTCTTCCACACAGGCGGGCGCGGCGCGAGCGGGTGCTACGGCTGCAGGCGCGTCACGGACCAGGCGCCGGGCTTGAACGCGCCGTCCGTCTGGCGGCTCAGCGAGCGCCCCCAGCGCGCGCGGTCGTGCACGCGCGCATCGCCCTCGACCCACAGCTCCACGCTCTGCGCCCACAAGCGATAGCCGCCCCAGTGCGGCGGCCGCGGCACATCAAAATCCGTCGCGTCCTGCGCCTCAGGCGAGCCCGGCACGGGCGTGCCGAAGCGTGCGGCCGTCTCGGCCAGGGACTGCAGCAGCGCCTCGCGCGAGGCCACGGGCTGGCTCTGGGCACTTGCCCAGGCGCCGATGCGCTTCGGCCACGTGCGCGAGGCAAAATACAGGTCATTCTCGGCCGCCGGCGCGAACGAGATCGGCCCTTCGATGCGCACCTGACGGTGCAGCGCATCCCAGTGCATCACCGCCGCGGCGCGCGGGTTGTCCTTCAGCTGCTTGCCCTTCATCGACAGGTAGTTGGTGAAGAACACGAGATAGCCCGGCTGCGGCACGATGTCCTTGCACAGCACCACGCGGGCGGAGGGGTGGCCGTCGGGCGTGCTGGTCGCGAGCACCATGGCGTTGGGGTTGGGCTGCGTGCGCCTCGCCCACGCCTCCTCGAGCCAGCGCTCGGTCATCGCGAGCGGATCGGCGGGCAGCGGATCGGGGAGGAATTCGGTGATTTCAGCCATGATCGTGTAATGGTAGAGCGTTTTTCCGAAGCGTGCGGCGCTTGCGGTGACCCCCGGATGATAGCGCCGGCGCCATCGCCGGCCGCTCTTGCGCTTCGTAGCACTTTCGGGCTTTCGGCTTGCGGCCCCGCGGTGGCCCCGATAGAAAGGAGGCAGTCTCAGGAGACTGTTTCCCATGACCCAGGGCACCGTAACGCTGGATGAGCTGCGCCAGCGCGTCACCGAGATCGACCGCCAGCTGATCGGTTTGGTGGCCGAACGCAAGGCCGTGAGCGAGGAGGTGGCGCGCGTCAAGCGCGCCACGGGCGCCCCGACGCGTGATTATCAGCGCGAGCGCGACGTGATTCTCGGGGTGCGGGCCCAGGCGAGTGAGCGCGGGGTCTCCCCGCAGCTGGCCGAACAGCTCCTGCGCCTCCTGATCCGCTCCTCCCTCACCACCCAGGAGCATGCGAGCGTCGTGGCCGCCGGGGCCGGCACCGGGCGGCGGGCGCTCGTCATCGGCGGGGCGGGCAAGATGGGCAGCTGGTTCGTGAGCTTCTTAGGCTCGCAGGGATTCGCCGTGGAAGTCGCCGATCCGTCGGCGACCGCGGAAGGGGTGAGGCGCGTGGAGGATTGGCGCGCGAGCGATCTCCGGCACGACTACATCATCCTGGCAACGCCCCTGGGCGTCACTGATGCAATCCTCAAGGATCTTGCGCTGCGGCGTCCGCCGGGGGTGATTTTTGATGTGGGGTCCCTGAAGTCCCCGCTGCGCGCCGGCCTCCTGGCGCTCAAGTCCCACGGCTGCCGGGTGACCTCGGTGCACCCGATGTTTGGCCCGGACACGGAGCTGCTCTCCGGACGGCACGTGGTGTTCGTGGATCTCGGGCATGCGGGGGCGCTCTCGAGCGCGCGCGAGCTGTTCGCGCCCACCATGGCCGAGCAGGTGGTCATGAGCCTCGATGATCACGACCGCCTGATCGCCTACGTGCTCGGCCTGTCACACGCGCTCAACATCGCCTTCTTCACCGCGCTCGCCGAGAGCGGCGAGGACGCGCCGAAGCTCGCACGCATGTCGAGCACGACCTTTGATGCGCAGCTGGACGTGGCCAGCCGCGTCGCCCAGGACAGTCCGGAGCTGTATTATGAAATACAGAGTCTCAACGACTACGGCGCCGAATCCCTCGAAGCCCTCTCCCAGGCCGTCGAGCGGCTGCGCACGGCGGTGCTCTCCCAGGACCGTGCGACATTTGTTGCTTTGATGCGCCGCGGCCGCGATTATCTGGCGGACCGGCGCAGCGATGCGGAGCGCCGCGCCTGACTCTCAAGCGCCAAAGGACCGCGCGATGCGCCGAAGCCAACCCGAGCCGGTGACGGACGCCGCCTCTGCCGACCCCGGTGGCCTTGAGGCCGAACATCGCCTGCTGCAGGCACGCCTCGCCGCGCTCACCGAGGAGGTGAGCCGCAACGAGGCGCTGTTGCGCAAGACCCAGGACCGCGAGCTCGAGCTGCTGCGTGCCGGCTCCCTGACGCAGCTTTTCGAGCGGCTCATCAGCGGACTCAAGAGCTCCTACCAGCTCGATGCCGTTACCCTCATCATCAACGACCCGCAGCACGAGATCCGCCATCTGCTCTCCGGGGATGGCCTGCAGGAGGTGCAGGGGGTCTCCTTTGTGGATGCGCTCATCACGGTGGCACCGCAGCTGCCGCACCTCGAGCGCCCCTGGCTCGGGCCGTTTCACAAGGCGGACCACGAGCTGCTCGTCGGTCCCTCCCTGCGGCCCGGCAGCATCGCCCTGATCCCGCTGCGCCGCCACGAGCAGCTTGATGGGGTGCTGGTGTTCTCGAGCACCGATCCGTTTCGCTTCACCCAGGACCTGGCGAGCGACTTCCTGGCGCACCTGGGCGTCGTGGCCGCGATCTGCATCGAGAACGCGGTCAATCGCGCACGGCTGTTGCGCAGCGGGCTGACCGATTTTCTCACCGGCTTTCACAACCGCCGATACCTGCACGCGCGCCTGCGCGAGGAGCTGGCGCGCGCCCAGCGCGCCAAGCAGTCCCTCGCCTGCCTCATGATCGACGTGGATCACTTCAAGCGCATCAACGACCAGTACGGCCATCTCGCCGGGGATGCGGTGCTGCGCGAGGTGGCGCAGCGCATCGATGCGGAGATGCGCATCAGCGACACCGGAGCGCGCTTCGGCGGGGACGAATTCGCGATCGTGCTGGCGCAGGCGGACCTGGCGGAAGGGGAGAAGGTCGGCGCACGCGTGCTGCACACGGTGCGCAACCACCCGATTGCGATCTCCCCGCAGACCAATGAAACCGTGACGCTCTCCATCGGCGTCGCGGCCGCGCATCCGGGGCCGGGCACGCGCGACTACAAGGTGCTCGCCGAACGGCTGATCGCAGAAGCCGATGCTGCGCTTTATCGGGCCAAGAGCGCCGGGCGTAACCGCCTGGCGGCCTCACCGAACGTTGTCAGCTAAAAGGCCCCGCCACCCTGGGCGCCCCGATGCGCCGCAGCGGCCCGGTGCATCTTTGCAGCCGAGACTCGAAGCACAGGGACGACACGCCACCGCGCCGCTGATGCCTCCGCCGCGCATGCCCTCAGCGACGCTGCCGCAGCAGGATCACGAACATCGGCGCCCCAACGAGCGCCATGATCGCGCCCACCGGCAGCTGGCGCGGGGCGGCGATGGTGCGCGCCACCAGATCCGCGGCGGTCAGCAGCATGCCGCCGCTCAGGGCCGCCGCGGGCGCCACCAGGCGGTGATCGCTCGTGCGGAAGCTCAGGCGCACGGCGTGCGGGGTGATGAGCCCGACGAAACCGACGGTGCCGGCGCTCACCACCGCAAGCGCGGTGAGCGTGGCGCAGACGACGAACAGCACCGTGCGCCAGCCCTCGAGGGCCAGTCCCACGGTGCGCGCCCGCAGCTCCCCGGAGGCGAGCACGTTCAGCGGGCGGGCGAGCGCGATCGCCACGGCGACCGCCAACAGCGCCGCCCCCGCGCTCAGCCACGGGCGCACCGCCCACTCAAGATCCCCGGCGAGCCAGAACACCATGCCGCGCACCCGCGAGGAGTCGGCGAGCGCGAGCAGCACGCTCACGAGCGCCCCGCAGGCGCTCGCGAGCACAACGCCGGTGAGCAACAGGCGCGGGGTGCCCCCGCCGCGGGCGAGCAGGTACACGAGGGCCACGGCCGCGAGGGCGCCTGCGACCGCGGCGGACTGCACGAGCAGGGCGGCGGCGCCGCCGATCATGGCGAGCAGCGCCCCGACCGCCGCGCCGCCGGAGACCCCGAGCACGTACGGATCGGCGAGCGGGTTGCGGAACAGGGCCTGCAGCAGCACCCCGGAGAGGGCGAGGAGACTGCCGACGCTGAAGGCGGCGAGCACCCGGGGCAGGCGCACGGCGATGAGCACGTTGCGGGTGGTCTCATCGCCCGAGCCGCCGAGCGCTGCGAGCGCCGCGCGCAGCCCGATACCGGAGCTGCCGCTGAGCAGCCCCACCGCAAACACCACGGCTGCGAGCACGAGCAGGATCAGCAGACTGCGCCAGGGGGTGCCCCGGGCTGCGAGGCGGTCCAGTGTTGTGGCTTGGCCCACGCGCATCCTCAAGAAAGAAGGCCCGCTAGCCTCATCGAATTTGTTGGAAAACGCCATCCCCTGAGGATGAGGCCTGCGCCCTCTCGGACGGCCGCGCTCTGTGGCAGACTCTCGCCCGGCCAACATGAATGATGTTATTGACCCGGACGGCTTTCGCGCCAACGTCGGCATCGTCCTGATGCACGGCGCGCAGGTGTTTCTCGGCCGCCGCACGGGCGGTAAGGGCTGGCAGTTCCCGCAGGGTGGCTTAAGGAGCGGGGAGTCCCTCGAGCAGGCGCTTTATCGGGAACTCAACGAGGAAATCGGTGTCGCCCAGTCAGACGTGCAGCTCATCGGGCAGACCGAGCGCTGGCTGCGCTACCGCCTGCCGCCGCGCTATGTGCGCCGTAAACAGCAGCCGCTGTGCACCGGGCAGAAGCAGCGCTGGTTCCTGCTGCGACTGAAGCAGGAAGTCGTCTTCGACTTTGGCCGCACCAGCGAACCGGAGTTCGATGAGTGGCGCTGGGTGGATTTCTGGGAGCCGGTGCGCGAGGTCATCTACTTCAAGCGCCCGGTCTACATCCGCGCGCTCACCGAGCTTGCACCGCTCGCCTTTCCCCGCGGCAAGCAGCCGCCGTTTCCGGAGTGGTGGTTGCAGTACACGCAGCCGGATCCGAAGGCCGGCGTGACCGACCCGACCGACTGACGATCTTGCGCGCGCTCGCGTTTTTGTTCGGCAAGCACGGCGGTGCGCCCCAGGTCGTGCGCGCGCGGGCGCCGGCGCTGCGCACGGCGCTCCTGATCGCAGCGCTGCTCGTGGCGCTCTTCGCCCTGTACGTCGTCTATGAGCTCGGCCGCTTCAACGCCGGCTACGACCGCCAGGCGGTGGCGCAGCAGCGCACCGAGCTTGAGGTGAGGATCGAGCACCTGGAGAAGGAGAACCGCGAGATGCGCACCCAGATGGCGGAGCTGGATACCTTTCGCGTCGGGCGCGCACAAGAGCAGGCGGAAGTGGCGCGCGCCATGGGGGAACTGCAGGCGCAGGTGGCGCGGCAGTCCCAGGAGCTCGCCTTCTACCGCGGCGTCGTCGCGCAGGGAGCCACGAGCATCGGGCTGCAGATCGAGCAACTGCGCATCACGGCCGGCACCACGCCCAACGCCTACCTGGTGCACTTCTCGCTCATGCGCTCGGGGCACGCGGAAGGCGAGGCGGCCGGCACCCTCACTCTCAGCCTCGATGGCACCGTCGGCGCGGAGCCGAAGTCCCTGGATTTCTACGTGCTCAGCGACGCCCACACACGCGAGCTGCGCTACGCGTTTCGCTACTTTCAGGACTTCGACCAGGAAATCGCCGTGCCGCCGAGTTTCAAACCCGAGCAGCTGCTGATCGAGGTGCGCACGAACAAGAAGGACGTGGCGCCCCTGTCGCAGTCGTTCCTGTGGACGGTCGAGTCCCGCTAAATCCCCTTTTTTCACTCATCCGCACCTTTCGGAGCCCAACATGTTCACGCGCGATTCCAGGCAGCCCCGCATCGACACGCTGATCGGCAAGGCCGCGCGCGTACAGGGCGACATCGCTTTTGAGGGGGGGATGCATCTGGACGGGCACATCTTCGGCGGCGTGCGCTCGGATGAGGCCCCCGACTCGAGCCTGACGGTGAGCGAGAGCGGCGCCATCGAAGGCCCGGTGCAGGTGCCGAACGTGATCCTGCACGGCACGATCAAGGGCGATATCCACGCCACGCAGCGCGTCGTGCTGGGCGCCACCGCCCGGGTGGAGGGGAACGTTTACTACGGGGTCATTGAAATGACCCTGGGCGCCCAGATAGTCGGAAAGCTGGTACGGCTTGAGCCCAACGGGCAGGTTATGGCCTCCCAGAGCGTCCCGAGCTGAAAAGGCCCGCCGCCTGTGAAGTACGGCTTTGACCTCAGGTGAGCCCCCTTCTAGACTGATCCTCAAGAGGACCGAATGAGTACCCCCGAAGCGCTGCAGGACGCACCTGCGCTCCTATTCACCGATGCGGCCGCCCGCAAGGTCGGCGATCTGATCCGTGGCGAAGGTAACCCCAAGCTCATGCTGCGCGTGTTCGTGCAGGGGGGCGGCTGCTCGGGTCTGCAGTACGGCTTTGAGTTCGACGAAGAGATCCAGGATGGAGACACCTGCGTCGAGACCTTGGGGGTCAAGCTCATCGTGGATCCGATGAGCGTGCAGTACCTCAGCGGGGCCGAGATCGACTACCGCGAGGGACTCGAGGGGGCGCAGTTCGTGATCCGTAATCCGAACGCGGCCACCACCTGCGGCTGCGGCTCCTCCTTCTCCGCTGCCTGACGCCCCTCGTGGCCTCGGCAGCTACCGCCCGCTCCGCCGACCTCAGACCCTCCGCCCGACCTGCACCCCGCCCGGTCCCCGACGTCATGGCGGCGGTGGACTTAGGCTCCAACAGTTTCCATATGGTGGTGGCGCGCCACCAGCACGGCCAGCTCGTCATCATCGATCGGCTGCGCGAGATGGTGCGCCTCGCCGCCGGCGTCGCCGAGAACGGCCGCATCGACAAGGACGTGGCGGCACGGGCACTCGCCTGTCTCGAGCGCTTCGGACAGCGCCTGCGCGACATGCACGCCGACAGCGTGCGGGTCGTGGGCACGAATGCCCTGCGGCTCGCGCACCGCAAGCAGGCCTTCCTCGAGCGCGCGCGCGAGGCACTCGGCCACCCGATCGAGATCATCGCCGGCATGGAAGAGGCCCGCCTCATTTACCTGGGCGTCGCGCACACGATGCCCAACGTCACCGGCCGGCGCCTGGTCGTGGACATCGGCGGCGGCAGCACCGAGCTCATCATCGGCGACGCTCTCACGCCGCTCGAGCTTGAGAGTCTGCAGATGGGCTGCGTCGCCTTGAGCGAGCGCTTCTTCCGCGACGGCAAGATCTCCGCCCGGCGCATGGAGCGCGCGCGTCTTGCGGCGCGCATGGAGCTTGAGCCGGTGCAGGCCGCGTTCCGGCGCCGCGGCTGGGACTTCGCCGCCGGCAGCTCCGGCACCGTGCGCGCCATCGGCGATGCCATCCACGCGCTCGATCCGCAGGCGCTCACGATCACCCCCGCGGGGCTGCAGCGCGCGATCGAGTACAGCGTGGAGGCCGGGCACACGCGCGAACTGAACCTTGAGCCGATCACCGAGGACCGCCGCCCGGTGTTCCCGGGGGGACTTGCGATCCTCGCGGAGATCTTCAGCGTGCTCGACGTGAAGGAGATGCAGGTCGCCGACGGGGCGATGCGCGAGGGCCTGCTCTACGACATGCTCGGCCGCTACAAGCGCGAGGATGCGCGCGAGCGCACCGTGCGTGCCATGCAGCAGCGCTACCACGTGGACACCGAGCAGGCCGAGCGCGTCGAGGCGAGTGCGCGCAACTTTCTGGAACAGATACGCGATACCTGGAAGCTCGAGGAGCCGCTGGCGCACCTGGCGCTCAAGTGGGCCGCACGGCTGCACGAGATCGGCCTCGACGTCTCCCACAGCGGCTACCACCGTCACGGCGCGTACCTGCTGGAGAACGCCGACATGCCGGGCTTCCCGCGCGAGGAGCAGCGCCTGCTCGCGCGCGTGGTCGGCGCGCACCGGCGCAAGTTCACGCTCGATCGCGTGGAGGAGCTCGTGCCCCCCTGGGATCGCAGCGCGGTCTACCTGATCGTGCTCCTGCGCCTTGCGGTGCTCTTGCACCGCGGCCGCAGCACCACGGCGCTGCCGCCGCTGGAGCTTGCGGCGACACCCAGGTCACTTGAGGTGCGCTTCCCGGCACGCTGGCTCAACGAACATCCGCTGACGCTTGCGGACCTGCAGCAGGAAGTGGACTACTTGCGCGCCAGCGGTTTTCGGCTGCGCGTCTTCAGCGGCCGCGGCTGAACGTCCGCTCGGGCGGCAGTGCCGACCGCAGCGACCGGTCCGGCCGCGTACGTCGCGAGCAGTTCCGCCTGCACACTTACCGCCTTGGCAGAGCCGCGCTCGATGCGCTCGTAGCTGCCGTCGGGCAACAAGGTCCACGCCTGGCAGTTATCGCTCAGGCACAAGTCCAGATCGCGCAGGATGCGCTCCCGGTGGTTCGCCCGGCGCACCGGGAAGGCCACTTCCACGCGCCGGAAGAAGTTACGTTCCATCCAGTCGGCGCTCGCGCAGTACAGCTCCGCCTCGCCGCCATTCTCGAAGTAGAACGCACGCGAGTGCTCGAGGAAGCGCCCGACGATCGAGCGCACCGTGATGTTCTCCGACACCCCCGGAATCCCGGGCCGCAGCGCGCACACCCCGCGCACGATCAGATCGATCTTCACCCCCGCATGCGACGCGCGGTAGAGCGCCTCGATCGCCTGCGGGTCCACCAGCGCATTCATCTTGGCGATGACCCGCGCCGGGCGTCCGGCGCGGGCGTGCTCGGTTTCGCGCGCGAGCTTGGAGAGCACCATCTCGTGCATGCTGAACGGTGACTGCACCAGGCGCTTGAGCTTCGGGGTCTGGGTGAGACTCGTCAGCTGCAGGAACAGCTCATGCACGTCATGCCCGATGTCATCATCACAGGTGAAGAGCCCGTAGTCGGTGTACTGGCGCGCGGTGCGCGGGTGATAGTTGCCGGTGCCGAGATGACAGTAGCGGCGGATGCCGCCTGGCTCGCGGCGCACGACCAGCAGCAGCTTCGCGTGCGTCTTGTAGCCCACCACGCCGTACATGACGTGCGCGCCGGCTTCCTGCAGGCGGTTCGAGAGCTCGATGTTCGCCTCCTCGTCAAAGCGCGCCCGCAGCTCCACGATCACCGTGACGTCCTTGCCGGCATTGGCCGCCGCCACCAGCGCGTCCACGAGCGGTGAGCCGTGCCCGGAGCGATAGAGCGTCTGCTTGATCGCGAGCACCTGCGGATCGGCAGCCGCCTGGCGCAGGAAATCCATGACCGGCACGAAGCTCTGGTAGGGATGCTCGAGCAGGATGTCCTTGTGGCGGATGGCGGCGAACATGTCCGTGCCGCCCACGAGACGCTTGGGCATCCCGGGGGTGAAGATCGGGTACTTCAGATCCGGCCGCTGCACGAGGTCGTACATCGCCGAGAGGCGGTTCAGGTTTACCGGCCCGTTGACGGGGTAGGTGTCCAGGGAGGCGGAGGCGAACTGGGCCTGCAGGAACCTCACCATGTCCTCGGGGCAGTCGCTCGCGGTCTCAAGGCGCACCGCCGCGCCATAGCGGCGGTGCTGCAGCTCGCCTTCGAGCGCGCGGCGCAGGTCATCGATTTCTTCCTCATCGACGAACAGGTCGCTGTTGCGCGTGACACGAAACTGGTAGCAGCCGATCACCTGGATGCCGGTGAAGAGTTTGTGCACGAACGTCTGCACGATCGCCGACAGGAGCACGCAGCCGCGGCTCGCGCCGGCGCCCGGCAGCGGCACCACGCGCGGCAGCGAACGCGGCGCCTGCACGATGGCGAGCTCGCTGTCGCGGTTGAAGGCATCCTTGCCCTCCAGACGCACGATGAAGTTCAGACTCTTGTTCTGGATGCGCGGGAAGGGACGCGCCGGATCGAGCCCCAGGGGGCTCAGGACCGGCTCGACCTCCTGCTCGAAGTACTGCTCGAGCCACTCGCGCGAGTGGGGACTCCACTCCGTGGGACCCAGGAGCGGCACCCCCTGGTACGCCAAAGCCGGCAGCAGCAGATCGTTGAGGCAGCGGTACTGCTCATCCACCAGTCGCGTGGTGCGCTCGTGGATCGCCGTCAGCTGCTCGGCGATCGACATGCCGTCGGCCGCCAGCTGCCCGCCGCCCAGTTCCTGCAACTGCTTCAGGCCCGAGACCCGGATCTCGAAGAACTCATCCAGGTTGCTGCAGGAGATGCACAGGAATTTCAGCCGCTCGAGCAGCGGCACGGATTCATCGAAGGCCTGATCCAGGACCCGCTGGTTGAACTCCAGAAACGAGAGCTCGCGGTTGATGTAGTGCTGGGGCGCCTTGAGATCCGGCGAATCCATGAGAACGGGCCTCGCCGCACGGACGGCGGCTGATCGGATCCGCCATGGTACCAGCGCGAAGGCGACGGGACAGTTAAGGCGCCTTCAGCGCGAAACGAGCATGGGGCCGGAGGCAGGCTCGAGCGTAACCAGCAGGGGTGCGGACTTGGCCAGAAAGTCCTCGCGCCAGCGGGCCTCGATCGGATCGGCGCCCGGCAGGCTCACGGTCTGGGGGTTCTTGAACACCCCGTTGACCCGGTACTCGTAATGCAGGTGCGGACCGGTGGCAAGTCCGGTCATGCCGACATAAGCGATCACGACCCCCTGGGTCACGTGAGCCCCGACATGCGTGCCGCGGGCGAAGCGTGACAGGTGCCCATAGACGGTCACGACGCTCGAGGAGTGCTCGATCTCCACCACGTTGCCGTAGCCGCCCCTGACCCCGGCGAAGCGGATGCGCCCGTCACCGGCGGCCTTGACCGGGGTGCCCATCGGGGCGGCGTAGTCGACGCCCTTGTGGGCACGGATCAGGTTCAGGATCGGGTGGTAGCGGGCGGAGTTAAAGCGTGAGCTCACGCGTGTGAACTCCACCGGTGCCCGCAGGAACGCCTTGTGCAGGCTCTTGCCGTCGGGGGTGTAATAGTGCGAGCCGCCATCCGCATCGGTGTAGCGCACGGCCCGGAAATCGCGCCCCTGGTTGACGAACTCGGCCGCCTGGATGGGGCCGTCCTTCACGTACACGCCCTCGCGCCAGATCTCCGGATAGGTGACGACGAAGGCATCCCCGGGGCGCACGTCGAGGACGAAATCGACGTCCCAGGCAAAGATATCCGCGAGCGCCACCGCGGTCTGGTCATGGGCGCCGGCCGCTTCCACCGCTTCAAAGAGGGAGCTGCTGATCACCCCGCGCACGGTGCGCGTGCGCATCTCGAGCGGGCTTTGCAGCACGTCCGCCTTCAGTCCGGCGGCCGGATCGCGCGAAACCCTGAGCGTCTCGCTCTCATTCAGCCGCCGCTCGAGCCCGTACAGCGAGCCGTCCTTGTGCTCAAAGTGCAGCGATTCCCCGGGCTGCAGCGAATCGAGCGCCCGGCGCACGTTCGGCAGGCTGCGCAGGGAGGCGAGGTCGGCCAGGTTCAGCTTCAGGCGCCGGAAGATGTGATCGAGCGTATCGTTGCGCGCCACGATCACATCGATCGTTGAGAGCGCGGCGCTGCCGAGGGAGGGCACGGCGGCGAGCGATGCGCCGGGGGCCATGCTCGGCGGGGCAGTCGCAGCGCCCGGGGTGGCCGGCGCAGCGGCGGGGGAAGGGGCAGGGGTGGGGGTCAGGGACCCGTGTATCAGGGACCAGGCGACCACCGCGCAGGCTCCGGTCTGCAGCCAGAAAGCCGCCGAGGGCCAGCGAATCCAGGATTTTTTCGGCGCCGGCTGAGTGTTGGGATCCATCGATTACACTTAGAGGGATTGTTTAAAAGGGCGCAACGTACCGGGCCAGGACGCGCGGGTCAATGTATGTTAAGTGCGCGACCCGGGAGCTTACGGGTTACGTTATCTCCGGCGCGCTCATTTTTTCAGGACCGGCTTCACGGGAATACGATGAATTTCGATGAACAGATCGCAGAGCTCCATCGCGGCGCGAGCGAGGTGCTCACGGAGGCGGACCTCGTCAAGAAGCTCAGGCGCGCTACGCCACTGCACGTGAAGGCAGGCTTCGATCCGACCGCCCCCGACCTGCACCTCGGGCACACGGTGCTCCTGAACAAGATGCGCCAGTTCCAGCAGCTCGGGCATGAGGTCACCTTCCTCATCGGCGACTTCACCGGCATGATCGGCGATCCGAGCGGACGCAACGCCACGCGCCCGGCGCTCACGCCCGAGGAGATCCAGGCCAACGCGCGCACCTACGAAACCCAGGTGTTCAAGATCCTCGACCGCGAGCGCACCCGGGTCGATTTCAATTCCCGCTGGCTCGGCAAGCTCACCTCGGCCGAGATGGTGAAGCTCACCGCGCACTACACGGTCGCGCGCATGCTCGAGCGCGATGACTTCGCCAAACGCTACAAGGCCGGACAGCCGATCTCCATCCACGAGTTTCTCTACCCGCTCGCCCAGGGCTACGACTCGGTGGCGATGAAGGCGGACGTTGAGCTCGGTGGCACGGATCAGAAATTCAATCTGCTGGTGGGCCGCTCGCTGCAGGAGGCCTACGGCCAGGAGCCGCAGGTGGTCATCACCACCCCGCTGCTCGAGGGCACCGACGGCGTCAACAAGATGTCCAAGTCCCTCGGCAACTACATCGGCATCACCGAAGAACCCGACAGCATGTTCGGGAAGCTCATGTCGATCTCCGATGAGCTCATGTGGCGTTACTTCGAGCTGCTCTCGTTTCGCCCGCTGCCGGAGATTGCTGCCCTCAGGCGCGCCGCGCACGAGGGACGTAATCCGCGCGACATCAAGTTCGAGCTCGCGCGCGAGCTCGTCGCGCGCTTTCACGATGCGCTCGCTGCGACGCGCGCGCAGAAGAACTTCACCGCGCGCGTGAGCGAGAAGGCCGTGCCCGAGGATCTGCCGCTGCAGGTGATCCGGGTCGAGGCGGCGGGGCTGCGCGTGGCGAACATTCTCAAAGAGGCCGGACTGGCCGCGAGCACCTCGGAAGCGAACCGCAAGATTGAGGAAGGCGCGGTGAAGATCGACGGAACCAAAATCACCGACCGCGCCCTGACCCTCGCCGCAGGCGCCGAGCACGTCTTCCAGGTGGGGAGCCGGCGCTTTGCCAGGCTCAGGCTCGAGGCTAAAAGCTAAGCTTAAGCTTCCCTTTAAAGGGGACGATCCGCCCCTATATAAGGAGGACGGCGCGACTTTCCTTCCGGAATAAGCCGCCTCCCAGCCCGGCTGGGCCAACCCCCTGAAATAGGGGCCCCGGCGGGTTTATGACAACGCGTTGACAAGCTCTTAATCGGGGCTATACTGCGCGCCCCTTGCAGCCCCGGCCGCAATGCGGCGGGGGTGGTAAGTGTGCGGGCCAGTCATTCAGTTGACGGAATATGGCG